>DIZI01000020.1 GCA_002427885.1 Paludibacter sp. UBA6032 | reverse complement strand
CTCTTAATCTGCTAAATCCTTTAATCCCTTTAATCGTGGTTCAGACAAACAGTCAAAACCCTAAATAAATACAGATACTTTTTAGTTTACTGGAAAAATAATTATAAAAAACAAACATTTTGTTAAATATGTTCTTTATCTTTGGAGGCAAAAAGAGCAAAACTAATCTACTCACACATGACCCTTTACGAAAAACTGAAACAAGCCCGAAGCGAAGAAGATGTAAAAGATATTTATATCAAGGCACTGGGTTTGAAGGGATATTCAAAGAACCTGATTGACATACAGACCAAAGAAATATGGTTCGAAGCCAAGGACGGAGGCAAAAATTCTACTTACGCCATGTTTACACAGCTGATGCATTATGTGCAGGAAGCGTTGAACAAAGGTCATTATATCCCTCCTTTTCTGTGTGTGATTGATACCCAGAAAGCAGCCCTTATGAAAAGTGAGGATGTGATTCCTTTCCTTGCAAAAAAAACAATTAAGTGGGGCAGATCTGCCAGCAGTTACTCGCAGGAAGCCTTGGAAGCCATTTCGGCGCACATCGGTACGCACTTTGTTTCGTTCCGAATCGAAACCCACGAAGAAGAATTTATCTCTACCATTAAAAACGCCATCCGAAACGGCGATATTATCCGCACACAGATTACACCCGACAACCTGAAACAGGTATTTGATAAATGGGTGAAAATGGTAGGGCAGGAAATTAAAGGTGTAACCCAGGATGATTACGCCTTGTTGTTTTTTGCCGACATAATGAACGATGGTACGGTTTCTACTCACGACAATCTGCCGGCTGAACTGCTGCACAAAAACAATGCACCTGTTTTTAGTCTCGGTGGACATATTTACGAACTTGGCAATCGTGAAGGTTATCGCCAGTTTTGGGCTATTTACCATCGTCCGCCTGAAGCCCAATACCGCAACTACCTGCTCGAACGCCGCGACAGCTTGATTCCGCTTGACGAACGAAGTTTCAAAGGGGCATATTACACACCATTGGCTGTGGTGGATAAAGCCTACGACAAACTAGCCGAAACACTCGGCAACAACTGGCAACGCGAATACATTGTATGGGATATGTGCTGCGGCGTAGGTAACTTAGAAGTGAAACACAGCAACCACCGCAACATTTACATGAGCACGCTCGACGAAGCCGACGTGGATGTAATGCTTGCCACCAAAACATGCGTGGCTGCACAACGGTTTCAGTACGATTACCTGAATGATGATATTACCGATTCAGGACAGATTGATTACTCACTTACCAACAAAGTACCCGAAAGCCTCCGAAAAGCCATTGCCGATGGTAAAAAGATATTGGTGCTGATTAATCCGCCGTATGCGGAAGCAGGTACTGGTGTTGATAGTGGTAACAAAGAAGGAGTTGCAACAACTAAAATGTCATCTGTTATGGATGATTTTGGTTTTGCAAAACGTGAATTATTTGCTCAATTTATTGTGAGGATTTATCGTGAAATTCCAAATGCAACTGTTGCTCTCTTTAGTAAACTTAAATATGTTACAGCACCAAATTTTGATGAATTTAGAGAGAAATGGAATGCAAAGTTTCTCGGTGGTTTTGTTGTAGATAGTAAATCGTTCGATGGCTTAAAAGGAAGCTTTCCAATAGGTTTTTTAGTTTGGAAAACAGTAAATGAATCTAATATAAACTATTCTATTAGTGAAATTATTACCGATGTTTTAAATAAAAAAGCTGAACCTATAGGAGAAAAATGTTTCTATAATTTACCTACAGACAATTTATTGACAAAATGGGTAAACAGACCTAAACCAAATAAAACAGAAGCATTGCCATTAAAAAATGCAATAGTTCCAGCAACTAAAACAAGAGATATACGAGGGCTATATTGGTCTGATAATGCAATTGGCAGCTTATATGCCCATGCAAGTGATATGCAAAATGCAAATTTGACTGCTTTACTTTCTTCAGGTTATAGTAGTCCAGGTGCTTTCTATGTAAATAGAGAAAATCTATGGCAAGTTGCAATAATGTTTACAGTTAGACTTATTACAAAGAAAACCTGGCTTAACGACCGTGACCAATTTCTGCAACCTACCGGCGAACTAACCGAAGAATTTAAGTCCGATTGTTTAATATGGATGCTGTTTAATGGCAGTAACCTCACCGCCGGTGCCGATGACCTGGAGTGGAACGGGCGGAAGTGGAGTATTGTCAATCATTTTATTCCATTTACTGAAGATGAAGTCGGTGCATCCGGTAGGTTTGAAAGTGATTTTATGGTGCAGTATTTACAGACTCTAAGTGAGAGTGTCACTCCAAGTGACGCTCTCACTAAAGCAGAGAAGCTTTCACCCGAAGCCACCGCCGTTCTCGAAGCCGGTAAAACCCTTTGGCAAGCTTACTTTGCTGATACCGATGTACGTACCGTTCGTGACGAACTAAAACTCAACCGCCCCGATGCAGGTTGGTATCAGGTACGCAAGGCCCTGCAAGCCCGCAATGCCAGCGGTGATTTTCCACCTGTAAGCTTCAAACATTTCGAAACAGCCTACAAAGCGCTTACCGAAAAGTTGCAACCGATGGTGTATGAATTGGGTTTTTTGAAGGTGTGAAATTTCCCAGCTATACGCGTTAAGTTTTCCAGGTCAATACATAATTAAACATATTTGGCACAATTAAATCTTCTACAGTAGGAGTAAATTAATTAGATTTTAAATCAAATGAAATCAAAAGAAAAAGTTACTTTCAAAACGTTTGATAAATCCTTTTGGATTTACTGGATAAAACGGAGCATGCTGA
>DIZI01000044.1 GCA_002427885.1 Paludibacter sp. UBA6032 | reverse complement strand
TTTAAGGATTTAGCAGATTAAGCAGGTAATTTTTTTTTCTGATTAATCTGCTTCATCTGTTTAATCGTGGTTCAGACAAGAGTACAAAGTGAATGTGGGGTCAGTCAGCCAATGTGCATAGTCGTGTTAGCGGTTCGTTGTTTTTTCGTTTTTCGGTTCGAAGTAAAGGATTACTGCACCCCCACGAAAGGTTTTAGTCTTTATAAGTTTGAGAAATGTCCTATTGTTTATGTTTTCAAATAATGGCAATCCATTTCCTACTATAACAGGGTGAACACAAAATTGGTATTCATCAATTAAATTAAGTTTCATTAGCTGTATAATTAAACTCCGACTACCGATAAAAATGTTTTTGCCCGATTGTTGTTTGAGTTCTAAAACTTCTTCTTCAAGATCCCGGGTTGCTAACTTTGCACTTTCCCACCCGATAGCTATCGGGTCTACATTTTTCAGCGTGCGGGAAAAAACTATTTTGGGAATCTTGTCTATCGCCACGGCAAAATCGTCCATTGTTTTTTCATCTGAAGGGTTTTTTAGCAGAGGTCGCCAAAATTCCATAAGTTGATAAGTTATTCTACCGTATAGAATTGCATCTCCCTCACTTAATAGTTCCGTATAATGTTGATGTATTTCTTCATCCGGAATTATTGCTGTATGGTCGCAATACCCGTCAAGTGTCATATTGATTGCAGCAATTACTTTTCTCATATTTTGTTATTTTGATTCATGTGGGATGTCTCTTCCGCCACAAACCCCGCTACCGTACGAATTCGTGTGGTATTAAATTACACTGATCTCTGCCCACGCGATATAATCGCGCGGGAGCTGTGTGTCAGCGGTTCGTTGCTATTGTCTGTCTACTATGTAATTCAGTTCAGTTACCCCGCAGGTAAATTGTCGGGTAGTCAATAGTTTTAGATTTATTTTGTCTTTGATGTCTACAAATAATGGAATACCTTGTCCAAGAATAATAGGGTTAACAAATAGCCAGTAACCGTCAATTAAGTTCTGTTGCATAAGAGAATGTGTTGCTGTCGGGCTGCCAAAAAGCAAAATATCTCCACCTGCCTGTTGTTTTATTTCATTTATTCTGTCCGAAAGGTTGTCGCTAATGATTTGTGTGTTAGTCAAATCTGCACCATTCATTGTTTTTGATAAAACAACTTTGTAAACTTTCATATACCACTTTGAATGTTCAATGTCGTGTTTGGATGCTGTCGGCATGTCTCCTGCGGTAGGCCAGTAATCTTCCATCATCTGATAAGTTGCCCGTCCATATAATGCCGTGTCGCCTTCGCTTATCCGCTCATAGCCATAATCAAAAATTTCTTCATCAACTTTAATCCAGTCCATTTCTCCGTTTAGTCCTGCTACAAAACCGTCAAGCGATATGTGCATAAATGATATTATTTTTCTCATATAGTTCTGTTTGATATTGCATATATCAGCCTTATATTAGGAATATATGCAGTAAATATTTATTTTTTGTTTCTGAAGATAAATAACATGTTTAACAAGAAGATTGTTTTTGCGATTATTTTCCAGTAAACTAAAAAATATCTTTATTTATGGGGTTTCTGCTGACTTTTCAGGCCGGCCAGGTATTTGCCCGGGGTTTTGCCGGTAAACTTCTTAAAGGCCGCGTAAAAGCTGACTTTGCTTCCAAAGCCGCATTCGGTACCAATGCCTTCCAGTTTCAATTTCTTGTTGGGTCCGCTTTTTAAGATGCTACAAACCTTTTCCACCCGGTACTGATTGATAAAATCATTGAAATTACAACCGTTAAAGTGATTGATAGCATAGGAAATATGATGTAACGGAATGCCGGAAGTGTTGGCAAGCTTATGTATGTTGCATGTATCTGATAAATAGGGTTTTTGGGTTTCAATCAGTTCGTGCAGCTTTTGCAGGATTTCCCGGCATTGCTTTTCGTTAAGCTTTAAGTGGGATTCTTTAAGCCTCTTGCGTCGGGCAATCTTCAGTGGATTGAGCCGGTTATCCACAAAAAGGACAAAGAGAGGAATGGATACCATACTCAGCACGCTGTTGTAGAATTGATATTCGATAAAAGAGGACAAACCGGGTTTAAAATCAGAAACAAAAAAGAAGGCATACATATACGTACTGCAGGCGGCAAGGGGTATAAATAACAACAGTACAAGGAGTTCCTTTTTAACCGTCCAGGTTTCGCGTTGATAATACTGCGGAAAGAAGTACGAAAGAATCAGATAGAGCCACGCGTAAGTACCGAAAAACACAAGTATATAAACAGATACTAACAAGGGTTTATGGAATTCGTGATTATCGATCAGTCCAAAGGGTTGAAGGATATTGGCAAGTAGAACCAGTATGGAAATCATCCATATAAAGTAAATCCGTCCCTTGCGGTACGACAGGAATAAGGGAAACGGACGGTTCAGTAAGTAACAGATTCGATTTTGCATAGCCGTTTAGCTCTATGTCTTCGAAAACAACAGACTGTTTTTATTTAGGTTAAAAGATTCGCAATACAAAGTTAAGAAAATACTTTTTACAACCAAACAAATTAATTTAAAAAAACAAGTAAATAATTCATTGATAGAATTATTTGCCCGCAAAATATGAATTTTCATTTTTTAGTGGGGGCACGACTTTCTGTCGTACTCTCACGCTGTTCGGCAGAGTCTCTTGATTAGGTTGTGCTAAAAACAAGGATTTGTCGGATAGGTATTTATTCTTATTGATTTTTTTAGTGGGGGCACGACTTTCAGTCGTACTCCCACTCTGTTTGGCAGAGTTACTTGATTAGGTTGTGCTAAAAACAAGGATTTGCCTGGTAAGTATTTATTCTTTTTTTTTAGTGGGGGCACGTCTTTCAGTCGTACTCCCACTCGTGGTCGAAGACGCCTGGACGAACTTAAGACCTCAGGCTACGCTCAACAGGGTAAGAAGTAAAGAGATACGGTTGAACCGGGCTTTACTTTATTGTGATAAAACAATCGACCTACACTCCCGCTTTATTCCTGATGGCAATGCTACAACTCATAGGATGACTTAAAGTCATCCTATGAGTAATGAAATGATTTCAAATGTCAATTAAAAACAATAAAATAAATAAATTCAAAATATTTTAAATTCTAGCAAAACAATTTAATACAGATTTGTATTATAAAATATATTTATAAATGAAACTGCTGTAAAATTGGATTTAATACAATTATATATAAAATACTCGTAATATGAAAAAAGTTTTAATTTTTGGTTTCTCGTTATTCGTCATCATGTTTTTTACAAGATGTACTATACAGGATGATCTGGCTAAATTATCGTCGTTTGCAACCGATAGTTTAAAAATTGTACTTGGTACCCCGGAATTCTCTCACACCATCCACTTTGAAGTAAGAGATGCTGCTACCCAGGGATATATTACTTCAAATGTGAAAATTAAACTTTCAGGTGCCGGTGCCCGTAAGGTTTACAATAACCTGGGTGAACAACCAGCCGATTCCACCTTTACAGCAGTGATGGGAATACTCGATTTGGTGTTGGACCCAAGGATTGACAGCGCCAGCCTTGCTGCAAACCCGGTTAGTTTTAATATAACACCTGTTGCTGACGGATATGTCGGTGTACAGCAAACAGTCAAGGTGTCAAATGAAAAGTTTAAAATCGTAGAGGTTAGCATGATTAACCTATCCGGACAACAACCAAGTGGTGTAAGTGTTTCACAGGCAAACCTGAGTCCTGCTTATAGTGGTGACCAAACCAGCAATTCAGTTCTTCAGCAAATTGACGGAATGAATACAACCATCGAAGTTCAACCGAATACCACCCTTAAAAATGCAAGTGGTCAGGTTTTGAAAGGTAATATCAGCTCTCAGGTTGTTTTCTATAACCCAACCGATCCTGTAGCACAAAATATGTTGGCCGGTGCATTGACTGGCCCAATACAATTAGAGAATAATAGTACTGTGGATTCAAAACTCGTCTCGGCAGGTATGTATACTGCAGAATTAAAGGTTGGAAGTGAAACGGTAAAAACCCTGAACGGAGAAGGTTTGAAGCTGAAAACACGTGTTCCGGATGATTTAGTTAATCCCAAAACAGGCAACACAATACAGGAAGGTGATATAATACCCATGTGGAGTAAAGAAGAAAACAGTGGAACCTGGAAATTTGAAAAAAATTCTGTGGTTAAAAAAGATGCCGATGGATTTTATCTGGAAGATATAGTAAACCATTTGAGTTATTGGAACTGGGATTGGGTGTCTGACACGAACAATTATTATGATGATGGACCGGTAATTACATGGAATTTAGTCAATTTCAAATCAGGTCAGGTGAATATTGAGGCACATTTAAATAAATCCGGAGTTAATTACGGTACACAATATGAAGCAATTTATAACAATTCAACGTCAGATTTTCATTCTACACCCATGAATGTTTCGGGTTATCTCAAAATAACAGATCGTGCACCGGTTGCCGGACGGCATTTAACTTTCAGTCCGGATTCCATTCCATTTACTGATTTATCTCCACAAAATTATAATGTTAAAGTAACTGCAACTTATGATCCAACATTGTATACTGCCGATATTACAGTAAAAATACATTCTGATGATCCAACGGATAAAACGATTATTATGCCGTCAACTTTTATTAATTATAGTCAGTCTACTCCTCTAAGTTGGATTCCTGCAAATATGAAAAATGGATTAGTAAGTGTAAAACTTCTTCCGGGAACAAATTATAGTATGTTAGGCATATTTGGTGGTAAATGGGTTTTTGGAACATTTAGATTAAATGATATTGGAAATGGCCAATTACAGTTTGTTTTTAGTGATTTTTCCAGTACAGTTAATAATATTACTTCTGACCCGATAGATAGACCTGCAGACGGAAGTTCAATAGAATTCACATACAATGTAACAGTACCTGCCAGTACCTTTAGTTCATTCCAGAAAGTAGGCAGACCCATCCAGGTAAATAAATAAATTTAATCCAACATATTAATAAAAAGAAAATTAGCATAGTATGAAAAAAATTAAATATTTAGTATTTGCGTTGCTTATTCCTGTAATATCAATGGCACAAACTTCATCAGGCGAATCAGGTGGTAGCCGGAACTATTTTGGCATTGCCGTTGGTGCCAATGCTACAACCAATGGTTTAGGTGGTGATATCGCCGTATCGCTTTTAAAATGGCTGGATGTACGTGTCGGGTACGAAAAATTGGAAATGTCCATGAGTCCAATGAATTTATCCTTATCGGGTCAGGACTTTACGCTCACACCAACCATCCGTACCGGAGGTTGGTCGGCCATTGCTGATATCAATTTACTGGGAGGATTATATGTTGCCGGAGGAGCCTACCTTACCAGCTTTAACCCGTCATTTAAAATTATGTCGGCTAACCCAATGACCATAGGAGCTATTACTTACACTCCCAACGATATGGGAGAACTGGATCTTGCCATCAAACCTCAGAATAAGCTTGCACCTTATGTTGGTTTAGGTTTTGGAACCAATATTCCACGCAATCACAGGTTTTCGATGAATTTTGAAATAGGTGCGTATAATATGGGATCGTATGTTGTTGAAACATCCGGAACCAACCTTTTTGCCGGAAACAGCGACAATGAGTCGATTACACAACTAAATAAAATGTTGAAAGGTTTTAGCTGGAGTGGTATGTATCCTGTGATAAAACTGGGAATTTCATATAAATTTTTTGGAAGTACAAAATAATGG
This sequence comes from Paludibacter sp. UBA6032, assembly GCA_002427885.1. Classification (GTDB taxonomy): domain Bacteria; phylum Bacteroidota; class Bacteroidia; order Bacteroidales; family Paludibacteraceae; genus Paludibacter. The sequence continues at coordinate 70,594 of DIZI01000044.1, read as the reverse complement.
GTTCATAGTTCCGACCGGTACAAAAACCCGTTAGCGGTTTTAAAAGACAAAAATAAATCGTTTTATTCATTTCCATGCTGACTGGTCGGCATGGAAATGTTTTTTTTTAGCTCATGTGATAAATAAACAGTTGATAAAAAACGATTCTAATTAAAAAAATACAAGCAAATAATTCATTTATAGAATTACCTGCTTTCAAACCCTGTAAGGAAAGAGGCCATATCCCCCGGGCTTGTTCTTTCAATTTGGAAAGCAAGAAAAAATAATATTTCACAAAAAAATGCTCAGATGAATTAATTTATCACCCGAGCATTCTCTATTAATTAAATAAGGCTGATCAACCTAAACTACATAGGTTGTCGAAGCTGTATCACCTCCACGACCCGTCCAGTTGGTATGGAAGAACTCCCCGCGTGGTTTATCGACACGTTCGTAGGTATGAGCTCCAAAATAGTCACGTTGTGCCTGCAACAGGTTGGCCGGTAAACGTTCGGTTCTCAACCCGTCGAAATAGCAAAGCGCCGAGGTCAAGGCAGGAACAGGAATACCATAAGTCAAAGCCGACGCACATACACGACGCCATCCGGCCTGTGCTTTTTCAACGATTTCCTTGAAGTGCGGATCGAGCAATAAGTTTTCTAATCCGGGATTCACATCAAATGCTTTTTTGATATCGCCCAAAAATACGGAACGAATAATACAGCCGCCACGCCACATCAGGGCAATACCACCCAGATTCAGTTTCCAGCCATATTCTTTTGCTGCTTCCATCATCAGGTTATAGCCCTGGGCGTAGGATATAATTTTAGCCCCAAACAAGGCGTCTTTCAGGTCATCAATTAATTGTTTTTTATCACCAACAAATTTCGCTTCCGGTCCGTGAATGGCTTTGGAAGCCAACACGCGCATATCTTTTTGTGCCGATAAACAACGGGCAAAAACCGATTCGCCGATCAAAGTCAACGGAATACCCATATCGAGCGCCGTAACGGCAGTCCATTTCCCTGTACCTTTTTGTCCGGCCGTATCCAGAATTTTCTCAACCAATGGTGAACCATCTTCATCTTTCACGGCAAGGATATCACGGGTAATTTCAATCAGATAGGAATCCAAATCACCTTCGTTCCATTTTTTAAATACGTCATGCATTTCGTCGGCACTTAATCCCAGTAAATCTTTCATCACCTGATAAGCTTCGTTGATAATTTGCATATCACCATACTCGATACCGTTGTGCACCATTTTTACAAAATGACCGGCACCGCCTTCGCCCACCCAGTCGCAACAAGGTGTTCCATCTTCAACCTTTGCCGCAATTGCCTGAAAAATTTCTTTCACGGCAGGCCAGGCAGCCGGTGAACCTCCGGGCATCATCGATGGTCCTAACAGGGCACCTTCTTCGCCACCGGAAACGCCGGTACCGATAAACAACAAACCTTTACTTTCGACGTATTTGGTACGGCGAATGGTATCAGGATAATGTGAGTTTCCCCCATCGATAATAATATCGCCTGCTTCCAAATGTGGAATAATCAGTTCGATAAAATCGTCGACCGGTTTTCCTGCTTTTACAAGCATCATTACTTTACGTGGTTTTGCCAGTGAGTCGCAAAGTTCTTTGATAGAATGTGCTCCGATAAAGTTTTTTCCCGCTCCACGTCCGGCCATAAACTCGTCGACACGTGCTACAGTGCGGTTAAAAACACCAACTGTAAATCCTTTACTTTCCATGTTTAATACCAGGTTTTCGCCCATTACGGCCAACCCGATCAATCCGATATCTGCTTTTTGTTTCATGATAAGAATTTATTTCCAGCCCCCTAAATCCCCCGAAGGGGGACTTACATAGCTAGCTTAGTTATTAATATAAATTTGATTTCTTTTCAAAAGTGACTCTTTAAAGTCCCCCTTTGGGGTCCCGAGATAACTATCGGGATTAAGGGGCTTTAAATCCCAATTGTTTTAATTTACTCAATGTTTCCGGTTCAACATTCGTTGCCTGTATCGTATAGGCCGGAAACTCACGCCGGACAGGATAATCGCCCCTTAATTGTTCAAAGCGGGACGTATTTTCCCTGAATGTGCTGTCATCATTCCGGATATCATAGCTAGCCAGAATGGCTTTGGAAATAATTTCCTGTTCACTCAGCCCCCATCCATCCAGTTCAATAACCGGATGAGCCGGTAATTCAACCCCTGAAGGCTCCCAATTGTTTAGTCCGAGTCCGAAGAAACGGCTGATGGCCTGTACACTCATCCGTGTTCCGGTGGCTTTGCCATCTTTGGAATATCCTGCAATATGCGGAGTTGCAAGGGCAGTCAAAGATAGCAATTCCAAATCTATGTCTGGTTCATTTTCCCAACAGTCACAAACAAATTCCGAGAGTTGTCCGCTTTTCAGTGCATTTTTTACGGCAAGGGTTTCAGTCACCTCGCCCCGGCATGAGTTAATCAGCACGGGTTTCTTCTTTAATGAAGCCAGAAATGCAGTATCCGCCAGATGAAAAGTGGTATCTTCGCCCTTCATATTCAACGGAACATGTAAGGTAATAATATCAGCCTGCTCCATAGCTTCCTGTAAACTTACAAAAGCCGCCGAACCTTCGGCACGTTGCCGTGGCGGGTCATTTAACAGGACTTTCATGCCAAAGAGTTCACAAACCCGTGCCACTTTACTTCCCACGTTCCCCACTCCCACTACAGCGATCGTCTTTTCATTCAGCTTCCAGCCTTTTCGTTCTGCCAAAACCATTAATGTTGAGGCAATATATTGTTCCACCGATTTGGAATTGCAACCCGGTGCATTCGTCCATTTGATACCGGCAGCATCGCAATAATCCGTATCGATATGATCGAAACCAATCGTAGCCGTGGCAATAAATTTCACCGAAGAATCTTTCAACAGGTGTTCATTGCAGGCAGTACGTGTGCGGGTTACAATGGCATCAGCCTCCTTTACAATTTCGGGTGTTGTTTTGGAACCGGGCAAATAAACCACCTCGGCCACATCTTCAAATGCTCCACGAATATACGGGATTTTATCGTCTATAATAATCTTCATCAATTCATTTACTATTTTCTCATTTACTCCCGATAGCTATCGGGATTACTATTTATTGATTTGATTTATCTGAATTTAGTTTCTTCTTCATTGTTGTTATTGAACTTACAATAATCTTCAATAATTCATGATTTTCTATCATTAAATCTTTAAGCAAATCTTCTTTGATTAAGCCTGATTCTACTATTAATTCCAACCAATACAATGTTTCATCCAATTCTTCTTCCACCATTTTTAATTTATTCAGAAAATCTTTGTCAGATTTACCAAGACAAGCTGAACGATAATTTGCACCTGGTGAAGTTCCTGATCGTATTATCTGACTACCAAGTGTTTTACCCGTAATATTGTTTGGCAAACTTTCTGAGAGTTTAATAATTCTCAATGCAAATACCTTTAATCTCTTTTTTAATTCCTCAGTTGTCATATCCAGGAATAGTAAATGGTAAATGAGTAAATGGTAAATAGTAAATGAATAAATGGTAAATGAAATTAGTATTCAAACCTGTCTTTAAACGCCCACAAACCTAAGGCCGGATTGGAAATATAGAAAATATCTTCTCCATCCGCCATTGTGTTATAACCGTCGCGCAGCTTTTTCGGATCATATTTAGCTGTTATTTCATCAATATCGGCATAGTTGAATCCGACGCTTTCAATCTCAGCCTGCGTTAAGTTCTCTGTTCCTTTTCCGGGACAATAGGTGATGCTGAAACGTCCTTCGGAAGAACCGTGAATGAGATGGGCTGCTGCACTCAGATTATTTCGCAGTTCTTCATTTTCATCACAATTTTTCAAGGTGGTGGGCGTTCCAAAATAACCGTATTTGCGAATCAGCCGGTCGATTTCCTTGTCTTCGCCAAACTCTTTCAGAGCCGGAGCCAAAACAATGAGTTCACCTTCATCATCAATAGCCATACGGGTACGGTAAATGGATTTATTGCCGAGCCAGGTACTCTTGAATTCGGTGGGATCGAGATACACCACTACTTTTTTCAAGGGTTTGTCCAACATTTCAAAGTTCACCAGCAAAGCCAGTTTGGCTGCTTTGTCGAATACTTCAAAATCATCGCCAATATAAAGTCCACGTGTTTTAATCTTGCCATCGGTTTTATCCAGACCAACCACCGTCTGCACATACACGATGGGCATATGATTGGTGAAATGATCCGAAGCATAATTGAAAATACGACGAACCGGCGTATCGGCATGACCCATCATGCGTTCCATACCGTAGGCTGCACCCACGAAATGGCTTTTGTTGATACCTTCAACCCCACCCGTTCCGACAAAAATGTTTTTGTTGTAGTTCGCCATTCCAACCACTTCGTGAGGAACAACCTGACCAATGGAAAGAATCAGATCAAAGTTTCCTTCAATCAGAAGTTTATTTACCTGAGCAGGCCAGGGAAATTCCACCGCACCTTCCGAAACTTCTTTCACAAATTCAGCAGGAACGGTACCAACCGTCACCACATCATTGCGCCAGTCATGTTCACGTATCAGTGAAGCAGGCATAGTTCCGAACATATGAGCGATCTGATGGTCGGTCATGGCCGTATGAGTTCCCAACGCAGGCAAAACATCAGTCAATGCGTCACCATAATACTGCCAGGTAAATTCGGTGAGTTCACCGGCACGACTTGGTAGTCGGGTATAATCGGGAGGAATAGCCAGCACTTTGTGCTTCTTTCCCATTTTTTCCAACGCTTCGAAAAGACCTTTTTTCAGGTCTTCAGCATTCAGTTCGAGTTCAGTTGAACCTATTTCGTAGTACATCATATATTTACTATTTTATCATTTACCATTTACTATTTAAGACAATCCTTATTTGCAATTTGAATTCAGTTTCTTCTTCATTGTAGTTATTGAACTAACAATAATTTTCAACAATTCGTGATTTTCTTTCATTAAATCATCGAGCAAATTAGCTTTTACCAAACCTGATTCAATGATTAATTCCTGCCAATAAAGAGTTTCATCCAATTCTTCTTCAACCATTTTCAACTTATTAAGAAAATCTTTATCCGATTTGCCTAAACAAGCAGATCGATAGTTTGCACCGGGAGACGTTCCTGATCGAATTATCTGATTACCCAACGTTTTTCCTGTAATATTGTTGGGTAAATTTTCTGAAAGCTTTATAATTCTCAAAGCAAAAACTTTCAATCGTTTTTTTAAATCCTCTGAATTCATATCCTATAAATGGTAAATAGTAAATGAATACTCCCGATAGCTATCGGGAGTAAATAATTTTATCTTTTCACCCGTGCATTTCCACCCCAGATACTCCAAACCATTTCCTCATCGGCCGGTTGTGCATAATCGGTTAAGAAAGTTGTTGCCAACGCTCCCGACGCCCATCCGAACTGAGCCCATTTTTCAGATTCCCAACCTTTCAGAATGGCATATAACATACCGCCGACAAAACCATCACCACCACCAATACGGTCGAGGACATTGATTTTACGGGGCTCTATCACATTCCATGTTTCTCCATCGAGCATAATGGCGCCCCAAAGATGTTCATTGGTACTGATCACCTGACGTAAAGTGGTTGCATAAACCGATGCATTGGGGAATGCTGCTTTTACACGACCAATCATGCCTTTAAATCCGTCGATTTGTGCATCAATTCCTTTTCCACCTGCTTCAGGACCTTCAATGCCCAGACAAAGTTGAAAATCTTCTTCATTTCCAATCAGAATATCGGAAACAGATGCTATTTCAGTAAATATCTCACGTAGTTCTTTATCACGACCTTTCCAGAATGAAGCACGGTAGTTTAAATCGAATGAAATGCGTGTTCCCGTTTTCTTGGCATAACGGGCCAATTGTAAACAAAACTCACTTGTTTCAACCGACAAGGCGCCAATTAATCCGGATAAATGTAAAATCTGAACACCTTCTTTTACAAAGATACGTTCCAGATCAAAATCTTTCACATTCAAGGTACGTCCCACTTCACCTGCACGATCGTTTAAAACACGTGGACCACGCGTTCCAAAACCACTATCGGCAATATTAAACTGATGACGGTAACCCCAGGGATCGCCCTGAGGCACTTCAACACCTTCATAATCCATATTGCGACTACGCAAATCGGATTTAATCATTTGTGCTATCGGACTATCCTTTACAAAAGTGGTAAGCACTTTCACGGGCAATCCAAGGTAAGAAGATATACTGGCAACATTCGTTTCAGCACTTGAAACTTCCATTTGAAATAATTTACTGCTGTGAACCGGTTGACCATTCACCGGCGTAATACGAACACCCATACTGGTTGCCACCATAAGGGCATATTTGCAATCTTTTCTTAATTCAATGCTCATGATTAGTCTATTAGTTAATTCGATAATTAGTTGATTCGATAATTCGATAATTCGTTGATTCGTTGATTTGTTGATTGGAAAAATGGTAAATGAATAAATAGTAAATTAGAACAAGGTTCTTGATATTCCGAATTCCAGTCCGCGAAGTTCAGCCATACCTCTCAACATACCGATACCTGAGTATCCGGGATTTGTTTTTTTATGTAAATCGTCCAGCATTTGATGACCATGATCAGGACGCATAGGTATATTACGTTTATAGGTATATTCAACAACTAATAAAGCTTTCATGGCTTCATACATGTCAACGTCACCTTCTAGATGATTATCTTCGTAAAAATCACCTTCGCCATTTCGATGTGTACTACGGAAATGTACATAATACAATCGTTCGCCAAATTCACGTAACATGGCAGTCAGGTCGTTGGTCGAAGAAACTCCGAAAGAACCTGTACAAAGACAAATTCCATTAGATAAACTTGGAACAGCTGCAAAAAGTTTACGAACATCATCGGCATTACTTAAAATTCGTGGCAATCCCAAAATTGAACGAGGTGGATCATCGGGATGAATAGCCATCTGAACTCCGACCTCATCGGCAACGAACGTAATTTCATTCATAAAAAATATCAGGTTATTACGCAACTGGTCTTCATCAATACCTTTGTAAGTATCCAATGCTGCCTGAAATTGTTCTAAAGAGAAACTTTCTTCTGCTCCCGGAAGTCCGGCAATCATATTTTTGGTTAGTGTCTCCTTCTCTTTATCACTCATTTCATCAAAACGTTTTTTTGCTTTGGAAATCTGTTCAACAGTATAATCTTTTTCAGCATTCGGACGTTTCAAAATATACAAATCGAAAGCAACAAAAGCAGCCATTTCAAAGCGTAAAGCTTTTGAACGGTCCGGCATTTCATAAGCCAGATCTGTACGGGTCCAGTCCAAAATCGGCATAAAATTGTAAGTTACAATTTTAATGTCACATTCAGCTAAATTCCGAATAGTTTGTTTGTAATTTTCGATATACTGCTTATAATTTCCGGTTCGTTTTTTTATATCTTCGTGAACCGGAACACTTTCCACAACTGACCAGATTAAACCCGCTTCTGCAATCATATTTTTGCGGTATCTGATTGCTTCTACAGGCCATACTTCACCATTGGGAATTTGGTGTAATGCGGTTACAATATCTGTTGCACCGGCTTGACGAATGTCCCATAATGATACGGGATCGTTGGGCCCATACCATCTCCAAGATTGTTTACATAAATACATAATCTTATTTACTATTTTAAAAATTTACTCCCGATAGCTATCGGGAGTACCATTTTAACACCTACAAAAAATGATAATGCTTAATTTAATTCTAAAATCTCTAGTATTAAGAACCCAAGACTCTCAATTCTTTCATCTTGAGTCCTGGTTCTTGAATCTTTGTACTTTACTCTGATTAAATACAGAACACATCAAACCCACCATCAATAACAGTTAATGTTCCTGTAACGAATTTTGAAGCATCGCTGGCTAACCAATGAAGGGTTCCGAATAATTCATCAGGTTCTCCCAAACGTCCGAATGGTGTGTGAGCGACGATAGATTGTCCTCTTGGCGTTGGTGTTCCATCGGGATTAGTCATTAACGCGCGGTTTTGTTCGGTTAAGAAGAAACCGGGAGCCATAGCATTTACACGGATTTTTTCGCTGAATTTACTGGCCATTTCAGTTGCCAGGAATTTTGTAAAGTTTGTGACCGCTGCTTTAGAAGCACCATAACCAACTACACGGGTTAACGGACGAATAGCCGATTCGGAAGATATATTAATAATACTTCCTTCTTTTTGATCGACCATAATTTTTCCGAATACCATACAAGGTAATACGGTTCCAAACAAGTTCAAATCAACCACTTTCTCGAACGCATCAATTTGAAGATCGAAAATAGTCTGGTCCGGTCCAATGGTTGCACCGGCCATGTTTCCACCGGCGGCATTTACTAAAATGTCAATTCGACCAAAAGCAGCAACAATGTCTTTTGCATTTTGTTCCAACGCTTCTTTCTCAAGAACATTCGTATTTAAATACAATGCTTCACCTCCTTTTGACTTGATTTCTTCAGCCAACGCAACTCCAGCGTCAGCTCTGTCTAAAATAACAACTTTACAACCCTGTTCAGCCATATATTCAGCCATTCCCTTACCAAGAATACCGGCACCACCGGTGATAACAATCACTTTACCCTTTACATCGAATAAGTTTTTCATTTTTTTTTAATTTAATCTCCATCCCCTAAAGGGGAGTAAGAGATGTTAGTTTTAATTATTTATTTTTTAAATACTTGGCCTTTAAACCCCTTCAGGGTCCCGATAACTATCGGGATGGGGCCTTTCTTTTTATAAATTAAACAAGCGTTTCAAATGGCGATCGTAGATATTTTCTTCCACACATTGTCCAACAACATCAGCATGTTTCTCAATCATTTTGATATATTTGTCGCCCATTTCGTAAGCTACTTTGTAGGCTACATGAATCAACTGACGGAAATTCGCATTATAATCAGGATTTCCCGGAATATGACGCAAAGTGTTGGCGTATTTTTCACCCGACCATGAGTTAACTTCTTCGATAGTAGGAAGTTTTGTTGTATCAATTTCAATTACATCGGCATAAGGACCACATAATTCTTCACTACGGTTTAAAGAATCTGCATAAATATATTTTGCAGCTTCTAAACCATCTCCACCGGCAACTGCCAGACCAATAACTTCTTCCAACCAGGTTGTTCCAGCTGTTTTCAAATGTAAGCCTTTGTCATATTTTTTGATAACAGCAGCCATTACAGGATAAATGGAGAATTTATCACTACCGGAGTGAATACTTAATTTCAATTCAGCAGGTAAACCAAATTCTTTCACTGCAAAATCAATAACTAAAACATCTTCTTCAAATTCTTTAGCAAATTGATCTACATCACCCTTATAATCAACACCTTTATTAAAGCGACCTGTAAATTTAGGTGCAATGGTCTGAGCCGGAACTCCTTTATCTGCCAACATTTTCAAAATAAACAACAATTCAATCGGAGTTTGTGGAGTTTCAACTTCGTCCATCGAGACTTCAGTAATAAAATTACCTTCTCCTTTTGCTTTTTTCAGAAAGTTGTAAATATCAGCTGCTTGTTGTGTGGCAGCCAGAAATTTTCCGGCGACTTTTTCAATTAATTCAATTGTAACTAATAACGGAACTTTAACTCCCGGAATAATTAGTTTACCTATGTATTTATGGCAAGAGTTTACAAAAGCTTTTACTTCACTTTCAGAACTTGGTTTTCCGATAAATGATGCTACATCAAGGGTAAAAAAGTCAGATGAATCTACAAAGGCTGCCACATTACTTAAATTGATATGATCTGCGTCTACAAAGTACTTGCCTTTAAATCCAAGTGCAGCAACTGCTGCATCCGCTTCATTGCGTGTATCTTGTGGCACAGTATGAACGTATGTATGTTCACGGTTGGATTTATTCCAAACGGGACTAATGTCCAAACCGGATTTATTTGCGTGCATTATGGCTCTCAACTGAGCCTGACCCTGATGCGAAAAACGGTCACCTGTACCGATACTGTATTTTCCTAATTTCATGATAAAAACTTTTTATGGTTTAATATTTAATGATTAATTTTATTCTACAAAATGCATATAATCTTCAATGTTCTCTTTTAATAAAATATCAATCGGAACATAATTAATTTTGCGTATCTCTTGCCTGAAGATAAGTTCACGGCACATATCTCTTACTGTAAAATACGACTGTTTATCAGGTCGTTGAGCTATTAAAAACGAAATAGAACCTTTTTTCAGATAGGCAACATTCTGTTCCAATAAATCATAACCAATCAGATTAGCATCGGTCAGATTCAATTCTTCCAAATGTTTAGCCAGTTGATGAACCCTGGAATTAAAGGTAATAACCGTTTTAATATTGTTGTTTGATTCAAAAATATTCCGGATTGATTCCTTATTGGCAAGTTCATCATTATCTTTTATTTCCACTGAAATCAATTCAAGATGACCGGCAAGTTGATTGTCCTTTATAAATTGCATAAATCCGTTATATCGGTTCAATGTCTGATTGGAAACTGCTCCCTTTCGCTGAGTTCTGACAATTAAAACCTGTGCATGATTGGGAAGTGAACCGAGCGATAATTTAGCTGCAATATAACCGCTTTGAAAAGAATTTTGACCGTAATATGTCAGGAAATTCACTTCTTCAATTAATGAATCGATAAATGAAAATGGTATTTCCTCAAGAGTCAGTTTTTCGCAGAGATCTAATGTCTCTTTTCTAAAAATCGGAGCTATAAATACGGCATCGGGTTTTTGTTCAAAAACAGCATTAGAAGCTTCAACAAAAGAAAGGACATCATACTGGTTGAAATATCTTTTTTCAATATGTACATTGTAATGCGTAAATTCTCTGGCTGCCTGAGTAAAGCCGTTGTCAACACTGTGCCAGTAATCTGCGTTTTGATGTGCCGGAAACAGACAAACAAAACGGTACTGTTTTTTGGAAGCCAGTGAACGTGCCAAAAGATTTGGAGTATAGTCAATTTCATCCAAAACTTTATTCACAGCCTCTAAGCTTTTAGCGGAAACATCTCCTCTTTCGTGTAATACTCTGTCAACTGTACCCTCCGATACACCTGCCATAATTGCAATGTCTTTTATACGTATTTTTGGGTTAATTTCTTTCATATTTATCGCAATTTTATAATCCCGTGTTCGTACACAGTCATTATTTTGTACAAAAGTAATATATATTTTGAAGATACAAAACTATTTTTGCTTTCGTGTGCGGACACGGGCGTTAACGGAGAATTTACAAATCACTATATAGCACTATTTATCAATATATTATACAAATTGTCATTATAATAATAAATCAAATTAATTTTGGAATTTGACTAAAAAAAACATTTTGCTAAAATGCAGGTCTTATAAAATGAAAAAAAATAAGAGACAGTAAAACTATCTCTTATTTATATTCAAATATTGTTTTATAACTTCTACTGATTAAAATTCTATTTTGTCTCACTTAATAACCAGTCGACTAGATTTTTAGCTGCTTTCAAATTTTCAAAATCAACCGGTAGATGAGCATGATCTATATATTCATTGTAGAGCCATGGATCACCAACTGCAAAAATAAAACCTTTACCATACTTAGCCTGAGCCATAAGAGCTTGCCCGTTTTCTTCCAATACCGGTTTGGCCGGTTTTGTACAGGTGATGGAGGATACTTCTTTCAGAAAAATTTTATTAACACCTTTAAACAAAGGATGATCCGGTAAATTGGTGGAAGCACAGCTATTATAATTCCTGGGCATTCCCGGTTCAGCCTTTAACTCTGGGTGTAACAAAACATTATTAAACTTCAGCCCAAACTTAGCCGCCAACATATTAAAACTGTCCAACTCGCAATTCTTTCCATCATTAGTTAACATAACCAGGACACCTCCTGCTTTGACCCATTTGGATATTGCATTTGCAGCCTCTTTATCCATATAGTTTGGAGTGGCCGTTTCAAGTTTTGTGTCGGGGTCTACAATGATGTAAATTCCAGCACCTTTAAGGTTTTCTTCAGTAGGCTTTGCTTTCAGTGTAGCCAAAACTGCTCCTTTGCTTTGAAAAAGAGTTCCAAGCTCCGAAAATCCACTTAAAGCAGTGTCTTCCCAAATATAATGAAATGATTTTCCGGTTTTGGCATTTATCTCATTGTTATAAAAATTGTCCAACAGCACTTTTTTTTGAGCAAAGCCCGATGATAACATCGAACAACTGAGAAAAAATAACCACAATACTTTTAATTTTACTGTTTTCATAATACTAATTTTTTATTTATTTGATTGTATTTCATAATTTAAATCACCAGAATGTTGCTGTCTGTACTCTGATGGAGTACTTCCGAATTTTTGCTTAAAGCAACGGCTAAAATAGCGTGGGTCTTCAATTCCAACTTTATAAGAAATTTCAGAAACCGATAACTGGGTATCACGCATATACTCGGCGGCACGTTCAAACCGGACTTCACGCACAAACTCAATGGGTGAAAATCCCGTTAAGCTCTTTATTTTATTAAAGAAAACAGTACGGCTCATTCCTAATTCATTGGCAAGCAAATCGATATTCAAGTCATAATTTTCCAAATTCACATTCAATATCTGAATTAAATGTTGCATAAATACTTCTTCCTGCGATCTGATTTCCAATGGCGGAAGCGCATAATCTGTTTTCGAAGTTATTATTTGTGATCGATAAAACTCTTGTAATTGTTTGCGCTGGTTCATTAAATTTTCAATACGCGCCTGCAGAAATGCCGAACTGAAAGGCTTTGTAATATAATCATCAGCACCTGCCTTCATTCCTGCAACTTTACTTTCAAGATCGGTTACGGCTGTCAGCAGAATGACCGGAATATGTGAGGTTCTTCTATCCTCTCTAATCTTAACGGTCAACTCCAAACCATCCATTCCTGGCATGCGCAAATCCGCAATTACTAAATCAGGCATAAGTTGTTCCGTTTTTTTCCAGCCTTTCAATCCATTTTCAGCTTCAGCTACCCGATAGATGTTCTTCAAACTGTTTTTCAAAAAATGACGAAGTTCATCATTATCTTCCACAATCAAAATTAATGGATTGAAATGATTATTTTTAATTAATTCAGTTGATCTTTCAGCTTCCGGTTCTTCAGATGTAATTACCTGATCGGAAACAATTATATCTACATCACTTCCAAAATGAGATACCCCTGGCTTAAATTCGATTTTGAAGGTGGAACCTTTTCCCAGCTGACTTTCAACATGAATGTTGGCACGATGCAAATCAACCAGTTTCTTGACTAAATCGAGCCCGATTCCGGTACTTTTCTGAGCTATATTCCGGAGTGTAGAAACAGTGAAAAAACGGTCAAAAATGAAATTTATTTTCTCCTGGGCAATTCCGACACCCTCATCGATAACCGCAAGTACAGCCAGATTTTGTTGAACAGATGTTTTTACGGTTATATTTTTCCCCGAAGGTGTAAATTTAAGTGCATTGGAAAGCAGGTTGTAAATGATTGAATCAAGTTTTTCAGGATCCACCCATATTTTTATGTTATCTGATTCATCAACAATATGAAAGCCTACATTTTTAGCATGTGCCATTTCCAGAAAATTGCTGCTGCTGTTTCGGACGAATTCTGCAAAATTGATCTCTTCTACAGTAATATGCATTTTATTATTCTGCAATTTCCGGAAATCAAGAATCTGATTAATTAAAATAAGAACCCGGTCCAGGTTTCTACGAATTAGCGTAAGCTCTTCTTTTGCAGATGGATCAATATCACTTTCCAAAAGACTATCGACAGGGAGAGAAATTAAAGTTAAAGGAGTACGTAATTCATGAGAAATATCTGTAAAAAAGCGGAGTTTCATATCTGTCATTTGTTGTTCGAGTCTCACATTATTTTTCAATTTGTAGAATGTAAGAAAAATATACAAGGTGATAAAAAACAAAAGGATGATCATGATAGCATACAGAAACTTGGCAAAGGTAGATTGCCAGAAAGAAGGAAGAATTTTAATATCTATCTTTCGTTCATTATTCAGCCAGATTCCTTCACTATCGGTCGATTTTACATGAAAAGTGTATTCTCCGGGTGGTAATGCGGTGTATGTGGCAAAGTGTTTTGTATTAACATAATTCCATTCCTGATCAAAACCGGCCAGTTTATATGCATATTGAATCTTCTCAGGTGCACGCATATCCAGGGTGGCAAATTCAATCGTAAACACATTCTGCTTGTGATTAAATTCAATAAGTGAAGTTTTATCAATTTGGGTTTTAAGAATTGAACCCTCTACTCCGATTTCAACCTCTTTATTAAAAAGCATCAATCCGGTAAATACAAGCGGAGCATTAATCACACTGCGTTTTACTTCTTCGGGATTAAATGAATAAAAGCCCGATTTTGATCCCACGCATATTTCTCCTGATCTTAAAAGAAACGCTGCGGCCTCTGAAAATTCAACATTTTCCAGTTCGTTGCCCTTACCAAAGGCTTCAATTTCCTCATTATCTTTATTGAATTTAACGATAGAATTTTCTGTTGTCAGCCACAAATTTCCTTGTTTGTCATCAATAATAGTATATACAACATTATTGGGCATACCATTCGCACGGCTGTAAATCTTAAATTTAAGTTTACTTTGACCTGAAAATTTTGTTTCCAGTTTATTTAGTCCCCCACCAAAAGTACCAATCCACATCCTTTTTTCCGCGTCCTCAAAAACACAATGTACATCATTAGCACCCAGGCTATTCGGCGTATTGTCTTCCTTATGATAATAACTGAATTTTATATCTTTCGGACTTTTAAAATCGGCATCGAAAACAACTACTCCTTCGGTAGTAGCAACCCAAATATGATGATCCGAATCTACATAAACTTGCCGGACTTTAGAACAATTAGCCATGGGGTATGATTTCAATTCATTTCCGGCATGAAGAAACCTCATTTTCCCGTTCTGTTCATCCAGTAACTGCAACCCACCGCCATAACTACCTGCCCACAAACGACCATTTTTATCCTGTGTTATGGAATACATATCATTATTGGCTAGAGAATAAGGATCATTGGGCTTGTGTACAAAATTTTCAATCCGGAAAACATTTTTCCCACCTTTAGGCTTTAATCTGAATAAACCCTGCCGTTTTGTGGCTAACCATATATTACCGGATTTATCCTGAAAGAAATTATATACTAAAACATCCAGTTTACCTCCGGAAACGATCCTTCCATCAATATTTAAAGTGCCCAGTTTCTTTTTATTTTCATCAAAAACATGAACAGTTCCATCTTTACAGCCTACCCAAAGACGTTTTTCACTATCTTCAAAAATGGCTCTGGTCTCGTTCTTGATACTGTAAACAGAATGATCTTCGAATAAGTAAAGATTGAAATAATCCGGCAAAAAAGTACATTTGAAAAAGCCATTACCCCGATTTGTACTTATCCAAAAGACTCCCTGTGAATCGGACAAGGCATGATTTACACCGTATGTGAATAACGTATTAATATCCTCATTGTAAGCACTATAAAATGGTACTAAACGATTATTAACTCTGTCGTACCAGGAAAATGATCCAAAGTAAGGTTGAATCCAAAGAATATCCTTATCATCTTCAAAAATAAGATAATTCGGATTCGTAATTTGCCCGGCGTTAATTTTTGACTGAATATAGGCAATCCGGTTTGTTTGTGGATTATAGTGAAGAATTCCCGATGACTTTATTCCCAACCATGCTTCACCGGCTCTGTCAATATAGATTTGATCAATTTCATTTTTTTTCATTTCAGGATATTTTTCTAATGAGAATTGCATAAGCTCATTATGCAAAATATCATAGGTAAAAAAACCTTTACTTTGAGTGGCAAACAGATAGTTGTTGGTTGAAAATGCAGCCATAGTTGAAACGGCTACCTGATAAGGTAAATCAATCGTTTTAAATGTTTTGTTTCTTTTTCCGAATTGTAAAATTTTACCATAACTTCCAAACATAATTCGTTTTTCAGTTTCAACAAAAGAATAAAACGGTTGTTTTTCAAAATAGAACTTTGAATTTCCTGCATTATCAATACAGCATATTCCTGAATTAGTTAGTAACCAGGTATTTTTTTGCTTGTCTTCAAAAACTCTGTTCACCGTATTATTTGGAAGTGTTCCTTTGGCTTGTTCAAAA
This sequence comes from Paludibacter sp. UBA6032, assembly GCA_002427885.1. Classification (GTDB taxonomy): domain Bacteria; phylum Bacteroidota; class Bacteroidia; order Bacteroidales; family Paludibacteraceae; genus Paludibacter. The sequence continues at coordinate 54,420 of DIZI01000044.1, read as the reverse complement.
AGCGTAACTGAAAGATCATGTGTTTTTTCATCTGTAAGCACCTGATAACAACCATTATTTGCAGTAGTCAGCCATATAGCACCCGATGGTAAAATATATTCTTCAACAATTTTATCGTTAACGAAACCACCTTTCGGACTTCCTATCAGCATTATATCTTCGGTCGAAGGATTTAACCGGTATACGATATCATCATACGTTTTTACCCAAATATATCCCCATCGATCTTCCTTTAAAGCGATAATCCGGTTGCTCAAAACCGATAAATTCTGATCCAGCTTTGAATTATAAATAGTGAATTTATAACCATCGAACTTATTTAATCCATCCCGGGTTCCAAACCACAAATACCCCTTTTTGTCTTTCATCATTGCTGTGATACTGTTTTGCGATAAACCGTTATCGGAAGTATAATGAGAAAATGAAAAGTGATATTGTGCACTGGTAGAAAGTGTAAATATGAAAAAGGTGACAAGTTGTATGATTTTTTTCATGATTCTATTTAAAATTAGCAACAAACAATTACTAATTTGTATTTCCATTATTGAAGGTTAGTCGAACATTAAACCGTTTCTTCTTTTGCTTTTAACGTTACCGTTAAATCAAATAAAATAAATGTTTAACTGCACAAAACTACATAAAATTCAGCTATTCTTCATTAGACAGTCAAAAATTGCACAGATTTAATTAATATATCCACACCAAATGAATAGAATTAGTATATATTTGCAGCATAATTAAAATCAATTCTTATCATTAATTTTAAAAACAAAATCATTATGAAAAAAACATTACTTTCATTAGCAATAGCTTTTGTGGCAATTGTTGCAGTAAATGCACAAACAGTTTGGAATTTTAGTAACGCCCCGTTTGGTGTTGCTGGAGCTGCCGGAGGATCAGCGCCAATTTCTTTTGCAGCAAACTACCAAACCACTGATGGACTTACAATCGGAACAGATGGTACAACTTTGTGGACTGGTTTAACTACAAATAGTAAAACAATAGATGGTATTACATACACCTATCGACTTCAAACAGGGGGAGGTGGTTCTCCTGTTTCTCCTTCATTTATACCTGTAACACGTTATTTGAAAATTAATGTTTCAGGTGCATGTACTATTAATATTGGTATGATTTCTTCCAGCTCAAGTGCTAACAGAACATTAATTATAGCAAACGGAAGTGATACATTTAACGATTCTATTCCAAATGTTCTCGGTTCAGCTGCTGCCACTTACACATATAATTATAGCGGTCCGGCTGCAACTCTTTATTTATATTCAAAATCAAGTGGTATAAACTACTATTACGTATCTGCAACAAACGTGGTTGTAACTTCAGTTAATAAAGTTCTTTCCGATAAAGGAGTATCATTTAACGGAACTGAAATTTTAAACAACAAAGGTTTGTCTATTGAAGTATATAGTGTATTAGGAAAAAGAATTGCCAATTCTACAAAATCATTATCTACAACAAATTTTCAAAAAGGTTTTTACATAGTTAGGGTAGCCGGTACGAATGATGCCTTGAAAATCAAAATTTAAATTGAAAGAATAATTTACTAAAAGAGGCTGTCTAAAAAAATAGACAGCCTCTTTTTTTGTTTTCATAGAACAAACAAAATCAATAGATTTGTTCTCCAACTGCTATTTTGAGTTTAAGAATACTCACCGTATAGTCGATTTTTGTTTTTAATAATTCCAGTTTAGTTTCAGCAACAGCTGTGTAACTCTCCAACAAATCGAGATTGGTAATGGCGCCTGCTTCAAAATTAGTTTCTGCAAGCGAATAGGCATCCTGAGATTGTTGTAACTGTAATTCCGATTGAGATACTTTTTTCAAAGCTGCCAACGCATTTGCACGACTTTCAACTACTTCGTTCACAATGGTTCTTTTTGCCAGTTCGGTATCCTGATCGTTACCTTCCATATTGGCTTTAACCTGCAATTTGTTGTATTTGGTACGGTTTGCATCAAAAATTGGTATTTTAAGACCAACGCCAACGGTATAGTTTGGCGTCAAAGCACTTAAATCGGGCAGATAACCATTTTTTAATCCTCCATTTGCAAAGAAATTCAATGCCGGATTGTTTTGCGTGCCGACCATTTGATATCGGGTTTTAGCCATCTCGGTTTTCTGACGAGCCATTTTCATCTCGTCACGATGGTCAAAAGCATAGGCAAAAAGCGAATCGGCAGGGGCGATGATCTCTGAAACATTCAGATCTTTTTTTACCAGTACTTTATTGTCCTGAGGTTTACCTATCAGAGAATTCATTTGGCTTTGCAGAACTTGTAAGGAGGTCAGAATGTCCGTTTTTTGATTTTCAATACTTGAAATACGAACTTTTGTTGTCAGAATTTCATATTGTGTTGCCGAACCGGTCTCAGCTTTTTTCTGAACATACCGGAGATGTTCATTCAGTGTAGCCAATTCATCGTCTTTAATTTTTATCGCATCCTGTAAAAAAACAATGGAATAATACACTCCCACAACCCGTTGCGACAAACCTTGTTTAATTTGTTCCACTGCAAGCTTTGTCAGATCTTTACTTTGCTTTTCGAAAGCAACATTTTTTGCCGTTTTACCAAAGTCGTAAATGGATTGATTGATATTTAATGCTGCCGAATAATTGTCACCCGGAAACAGTTGAAATGTTCCCATGTTTGGGATAGTGATTGATGAAACCGGTCCCAGGTGAGCATAAGATGATGTTATATTAATATCCGGGAAATAGGCCGAATTTGCAAGACCAATTTTTGCATCGGAAGCATCCAGTTCTTTTTCCGCCTTCAGAATTGAAGGGTAATTTTTGATAACTTCATTCAATACAGAAGAAAGATTCATTGAATCTGTCGGCTGATGCATGACAGAATTCTGTCCGCTCATTGTCACAATAGGTGTAAAAAGCAGAACAATAATAAGTTTATTAATTGATTTCATTTATTTGTTAAATTAATTCATCTTCTTTTTATAAAAGAAAATTTTTTGATTAAATATTATTCTATTATAAATGCTTCTTCAACAGGCTTTTCCAATTGTTTTACTTTATTTTTCTTAGATCGCATCAGAATTATCGGAATAAAACCAATCAGTGTAATTCCGGCAGCTAAAAGGAAATCATCATCAACGCCCTGTATAAAAGCCTGTGTGCCGACATTCGACATAATCAAACTTTGACTTTGTTTCAAAGCAGTCGATAATGAGCCACCCGCATGTTGTTGAATGAAAAATGCCATATTATGAGTTACCTGCTGAAAAACCTGTGATCCGGATTGAACAGCACCGCCAAACATTTGAGAATGGAAGTTCACTCTTGAGGTCAATACAGTGCTTAAAACGGCGACGCCAAGACTACCGCCAATTTGACGAATGGTATTGGAAATACCGGAAGCCTGTGCCATTTTTTCGCGAGATATGGTTAAGAGTCCTAATGTTGTTAAAGGTGTAAACATCAACCCCATGCCTAATCCTCGTAAATACAATGAAGTCATTACAAATGGACGTTCGGTTAAAAATGACAATTGGGAATTCAGGTAAAAACTTATTACCATCAATCCAACACCTGCAATGATAGGTACTTTGGCACTGACTTTATCAGAAAACCACCCTGAAACCGGAGCAATAGCGCCCTGAATTATTCCAACCGGCAAAAATACCGCACCTGATTGTAAGGCTGTGTAACCCATGGAGTTTTGGAGATAAAGCGGCAATAAAAAAGTACTACCGAACATCCCCATACTAAATACCAGCATGACGATATTAGTCATTCCAAAATTGTAATTTCCCAACAATCTCAAGTCAATTAACGGATTTTTAGTAGTAAGCTCCTGCGTCAGAAAAACGACAAAAGCCACTGCTGAAACAGCAAAACAAACCAAAATATAAGGTGCTGACCAACCAGCCGAATTGGTTTGAGCATTTCCTTCTGATAATGCGTAAAGCAATACCGGTAAGAAAATAACAACCGAAATAAATCCGATATAATCGAATTTCTGAACATTTTTATTTATAAACTCCCGTTGAATGATAACAGTAAATACCATTGCCAAAATTCCAACCGGAACATTTACATCAAATATTAATTGCCAGGAGAAATTGTCAACCAGATAACCGCCAATCAGTGGACCAAATGAAATTGATGCAGCTGCAGCAATCGACCAGAATCCGAGAGCGATTCCTCGTTGTTGTGGCGGAAATTCTCTTGTAATAATTGCCATACCAAGGGGTTGAATCATACCTGCCCCTAATCCCTGAAGAACACGTGACATAATCAACGTTGTTTCATCATTCGACATACCACATAACAACGATCCAAAGGTAAAAAGAAATAATCCCCAAAAATATACTTTTTTATAACCGAATTTATCGGCCAGCCAGCCTGAAGTTGGCAACATGGCAGCCATTGCGAGCATGTAGGCAGTAATCACCCATTGAATAGTTGAGAGTCCGACGCCAAACGATGACATAATCTTTGGCAAACTCACATTAACAATAGTACTGTCGAGGACAGCCATGAAAGTGCCCAGCATGACATTCGCTAACACAAACCATTTATATAATGGACTTTTCGGATGATAGACCGAATCGTTGTTCCGAAGTTTGCGTCGTAGTCTGTGTGTATTTGAAACTTTACGCATTATTCCTTAATAATTTTTACAACAGCTGACATTCCTGTCAGGAATTTAAACGTTGATAATTTTTGTCCATCTTCTGTCCCATCAATTGATATTTTCAATGCAACACGTTGTGTTACTTTCGTAAAATTCCCTGAAGCATTACTTGGAGGAATCAATGAAAATTGAGAGGCAGTAGTTGATCCCATGGTAAATATTTTCCCGGTAAAAATCACATCCGGATAAGTGTCGAGTGTAAAAATTGCTTTTTCACCAATTTGTAATTTGTCCAATTTGGTTTCTTCAAGAAAAACCTGAACCCAAAACCGGGTATTTTCATTCATGGTATAAATTGATTGTCCGGGTTGGGCAATATCTCCCGGAAGCAGCCAACGTTTGGCAACAACACCATCAATCGGTGCGTATAATCTTGTGTTATTCAACTGAGAAGTAATTACACCAATTTGAGCAACAGAGCTATTAATGGCTGATTCAGCACTTTTGATCAAAGATTTTGATACTGCCACCTGAGCTTTTGCAGCATTTAACTGAGCCTCTGATATTTCCAATGCTTTCTTTAAATGATCGAATTGCTCTTTGGTGATAACACCTCCGTTGTACTGAAGTTTTGCCCGGTCAAAATCATCTTTTGACTTGTCCAGTCCTATTTGTAATACAATAATATTTTTTTCTGCCAGTTGATAATTAGCTTCGGTTTGCGCCTTGTTAGCAACGGTTTGCGCCTTTGCAGCCAAAACCTGTTGTTTTTGTGCCAGTAAATCAACACTGTCCAACTCAACTAACAATTGTCCTTTCTTAACCGAATCACCTTCTTCTGCGTATACTTTGCTTACTCTTCCCATCATTTTAGGGCTTACCGAAACAATATCCGAAGCAAGTACCGCATCATCTGTTTTAATGTAACTCGAATAATCCTTGTACCAATAAAAACTTCCAACGATTACCAACAAAATAACCAAACCTAATGGAATATAAATTTTCCAGTCTTTTTTTTCTTTTTTCATAAATCCATTTTTATTTTTATTTATCTCTTTTTTAATTATATAATGCTTTGATTTTAAATTAGAATAAAATAATTATTATTCCTCCTTGCAACAATTTGAGTTGATACAAGTTGATTTTTCTACAATTATTTTCAATAATATATCTTTTACCTGTTTCGAGGCTAGTGAAAGAATTTCAATCTCCTCATTACCCAGCGATTCAAGATCATGGCGTAATTCCTGACTGATATCAAATTTTATAGCATTAAAATCGGTCAGTCCTTTTTCAGTAATACGTACATTTACAATCCGGCGGTCGTTCGGATCGTAAAGACGTTCTACCATTTCTTCGGCAATTAATTTATCCACTAAACTCGTTACATGCGGTTTAGGCATGGATAACTTGCATCCGATTTCAGACATGGACAAGGTTTCATGACGGATCAATACACCTAATACATAAAGAGAACCGGGATTCAAATTTGTTTTGGCACGAAGAGAACGAGTAAAAGTCTTGGATAACAAAGGTTGTATTGAAATCAAATTTTCAATGGCCGAATCAATTGAAATTTTGTTTTTTTCTTTCATTTTATTTCGTAATTTATATTCATTTTGAAAATGGTTACAAAAGTATAACTATTTAGCGAATGTAATTATTCCTTTTATTTATATTTAACAAAATAACTTCAGGTAGTAAAAAAAACTATTTCAAAAAACGAATAAAATATAGTTTTCATCCGGAATGATCAGAAACAAAATACGTTTGCATTTCAATGAAGAAATACAAACGTATTATATATAAATTGTTTTAATTTAGCAGTTTAACGACCATCAAAACAATGTTGAATTACTCCGGAACAATTAATTTATCGGGCCACTTATAGCTACCGGGTTTAATGGTTATATGAACTGAAGGGTTGGATGCCACCTGCAACCGTAAAACACCGGGAGCAAGTTCTTGAACCGGGTTAAGTATTTTCCAGTTTAGCAAATTCAGAATTCCGTAAACTGTTGCACCTCCTTCAATAAATACTTCATTTATTTTACAGTTTCTCAGAACCCCTAAAACAATTTGATCCATTCTCGATTTTAATATTTTCGAACTATCCGGAAACATTATCTTTTCAAATGAAACATACAAAACCAGTTTTCTGTTTGTTTTCCAGATGGTAACTAATTCCTGAGTCCTACGTGCAAGACTCTCTGCACTGACATTCTCTTTCAATAATAAATCAGGAAAACCATGTACCGGAAAACCCGTTAAGCTTAATTCTTCAATGTATTGTCGGCTTTGAGGATGCGAGCTTCCGCAAATCATAATGAAATTTGATCTGATATTAAACTGACTATGAGTTTCTTTTTGTATTCCTGTTTTAGTATAAATCAGAATCTGTTCAAAAAAAGCCGCACTTCCACACAACAGCGTATGTTCATTCAACAGTTCACAAGATTCTTGAAGTTCTTCAATCGATTCACAATCGGGAACAAATACCCCTTTTCCTTTAAGTTGTGTAATTTTACCGGTGTGAAGCTCGGTGATATTTTCGTGCTTGGTTGACCGTAGCAATAGCAAATTCTGAACCTGTGAATTGCCTGCAGGAAAATCGGGATCTGTTGCAAAACCGGTTTTTTCTATTCGTTCATTATCAATAGAATAAATTCCGTTCCGGATACAACGTCCGCTAACCGGATTTGCCGGTTGAAGTAAAATTTTATGAAATTTACTGACATGAAACATGGCTGACAATTCAGTTAAAACATAACCCCTCAACGCCGAATCGCACTTTTTAAAAACGAGTGAATCTGAACCGGCAAAGATTTCTGCCGCTAATTTAAGGTGTATGTTATAAGCTTCAATTTCAGTTACTGAGCGGCTATCGGTAGCAATGACACGCACATCCGCCAAATCAACAGGAATCGAATTGATTCCAAATGCTACTTTTAAACCGTAGCGTAAACAAACGCCGGCAATTTCGGCAGCACCGGTTATGTCGTCGGCAATAACGCTAATCATTTCTTTCTGTGTTTTGCCATTAAAATGGCATAATCAATAGCCACCAACATAGCATCAGGTGAAGCAATTCCTTTTCCTGCAATTTCGAAAGCAGTTCCATGATCTACCGATGTACGTATTATTGGTAATCCAAGCGTGATGTTTACACCTTTCACGCTTTTCATGGTTTGCTTTTCATTATCCCATTGAAAACCTTCCAGTTTGAACGGAATATGTCCCTGATCGTGATACATAGCCACGCAACCGTCGTATTTTCCCTGAACGGCTTTTACAAACATGGTATCCGGAGGAACCGGTCCTTCAACCTGAAATCCCAAATGATTGGCTTCAACAATAGCAGGAATGATTTCGTTTATTTCTTCGTCACCAAACAAGCCGTTTTCACCGGCATGTGGGTTCAATCCGGCAACGGCAATTCGTGGCTTTTCAATTCCAAACTGAATGCAAGCATCGTTTAAGAGTGAAATTACTTCCAATATTCGATCTTTTTTACATAAGTCGCAAGCTTTACGAAGCGAAACATGCGTGGTGACATGAATTACCCGCAGATTTTCGTCCGCCAGCAACATGGCAAATTTTGCCGTATTGGTAAAATGAGCGTATATTTCGGTATGTCCTGAATACTTATGTCCGGCTTTGTGAATCGATTCTTTGTTGATCGGTGCTGTTACGGTTGCATCAATTTCTTCCGCCAAAGCCAGGTCAATCACTTTCTTTACTGCTTCAAAAGCGGCATTTCCCGCCATCGCCGAAACTACCCCGGGCTGTAATTCTGCAGCTACAACATTTTTCATATCAAAAACATCAACAGTTCCGAAATCAAACTTCGCATCAGCTACTCGTTGAATCGGATTTATTTTCAGATTCGATTTCAGTAACGCAACTGCATTTTTCATAACTTCCGCATCGCCGACAACTATTGGATTGCAGCGGTCATATACATCTTGTTGTGATAAAACTTTTATACAAATTTCGGGTCCTATCCCTGCCGGATCGCCCATGGTTATTCCTATTTTCGGTTTCATTTTGCTTAGTTAATTGGGAATTGGTTAATTAGTTAATTGGTTAATTAGTTAATTGGTTAATTAGTTAATTAGTTTTATTATAAGACCAATTGTAAATGATTAAATTGTAATTCTATAGCAATTTCTTATAAATCTCAATGGCATCTTCCCTGGTAAGTACTTTCGGATTATTCTTTAGAAGACGTGTTACATTCATGGCTATATCTGCTAATCCTGATAAGTCGTTTTCTGTAATTCCCAAAACAGATAAACTGCCCGGTATGCCACATTTTTTTAATAAATACTCAATAAACTCAATACCTGCTAAAGCTGTTTCACTATCATTTTCTCTTCTTTTAATTCCCATGGCTATTGCGACTTCAGCATGTCTTTCGGGAGAAGCATCCAAATTAAAACGAAGTACTCCGGGCAATAAAATGGCATTTGCCAGTCCGTGCGAAATATGATATTTTCCTCCCAACCCATAGGACAAACAATGAACACCATGTGTATTTACAGGTCCCAGACACAAACCACCATACATTGAACCCAACGATAAAGCTGAACGTGCTTCCATATCACCACCATCGTTGTATGCTTTCTCCAAATTTTCAACAATTAATTTTATTCCATTTAAAGCATAAACATCAACCAATGGATGTGCAAACTTATTGGTATAAGCTTCAATACAATGACACAAAGCATCCATTCCCGTTTCGGCTGTAATTTTAGGTGGTAAACCAATGGTTAATGCAGGATCAATATAGGCCGCATCGGCTAATAAAGCAGGACTTACTATCCCACTTTTTGATTCAGTTTCTTCGTTTAGCAGAATAGCGATGGGTGAAACTTCACTCCCGGTTCCGGAAGTTGTGGAAATACAAATGAGCTTTTTCATTCGTTTCCTCAAAAGCCCGACTCCGATCACATCAGGATATTGCTGTTCGTTTCCGGTCATTGCAGCAAGTAGTTTGGCACAATCCAGCACACTGCCCCCTCCCACTCCTACAATACAATCCGGTTGAAAGTATTCCGATTTATTCAACAAACTGTCAAACTGATTGAAAGTAGGTTCGCCGGCAAAATCATATTCAATAATAACCACCTTTTTTCCGGATAAAAAGATACCATCACCAATCGGTTGAATGGTTTTCAATAAAGGAGTAGCAACTAAAAATAAAATTTTATCCGATAATGTAATTAAATTATCTTCAGCCAGTTGATTAATACAATTTTCACCGATAACTATTTTTCCGGGTTGTTGTAATATAATGAGATTCATTTTAATAGATTATAATTTACTTCCCTGGGTCGCTGACCTTCGGTTCATTTTAATAATAAAAATTCAAAGATAATAAAAACATATTGTTTTTAATTCTGAGTTTTAACTTCCGCTTCCTGATGTCTATCATGCAAATACCCGTAAATGGTCAAATGTTCATCGACCGGTTCGGTTTTAAAGAAAAGGCTGGCCACATAACCGACAACTAATACAATTAAATGGCTGTACACTCCCAACATATATTTATGTTGAGGAAAATTAAATTTTCCAAGGTCAAGCAATAGGTTATCATTTATTTTGGTAGTTGTCAACACTGCATAAGCCGTAAATAAAACACAAACGGCAATTCCAATATACAATCCCTGCCAGTTTGCTCTTCGTGATAAAAGTCCCAGCAGGAAAATTCCGACAAGACCGGCCGAGAAAATAGCATATAGTTCAAAAACAACACCTAAAACTCCTTCGCCATTCCAGGCTTCGTACAGAAGGGCAACACCCATCATGGCAACACCTGCTACAAAAACAAGTGTTTTCCCCATTCTCAGGCGTTGTTTATCGGTACAATTTGGTTTGATCCGTTGATAAAAATCCGCAACGCCAACGGCAGCCAGACAGTTAATATCCGAATCGAGCGTTGAAATGGCAGCCGCAATCAAACCTGAAAGTACCAAACCTACAACTCCTACCGGTAATCTTGTACCTATAAAATAAGGAAAAACCTGATCTGCAGTCATTCCCGCCGGTAAAGTGGCTGAACCATTGTGATAAAAAACGTAAAGCAATGAACCGATTAACATAAACATGCCCCAAACCGGAACACTTGTCAGAATACCTATATAAGCAGCTTTTTGGGCATCTTTATCAGTCTTAGCCGTTAAATAGCGTTGAACAATGGTTTGGTCGGTAGTATATTTTTGCAAGGCATAAAAAATTCCGTTAACTACCATAACCCAGAAAGTGAGTTCGGCAAAACTAAAATTATATGGACCGAAACTGATTTTTTTCATGGTTATTGCATCTGTCAGCATTACCATCGGACCACTGGTTCCTCCAAATAGCAGAATACCGAGACAAAGCAAACCACCGCCGATCAACATAAATCCCTGAATCACATCCATCCAGATGACCGCTTCAATTCCGCCAAAGAGCGTTACCACAATAATTGCAATGGTTAATACCACAATGTAAGCTGTAACCGACATTCCGGTTAAACTACTCAAGGCCAGACTTAACAAATAAAGCACGGTTCCCATTTTTGAAAAATGAGTGAGGATAAACGCAACGGAGCTGTACATACGGGCAAAAACGCCAAAACGATGTTCGAAATATTCGTAAGTACTGAGTCGGATAACCTTTCGGAACAGCGGAACAATTACCCAGATAATACCAATTAAAACAATTGGCACCATTAAACCCTGAACCAGTAAGATCCAGTTCGATTTGTAGGCTGCTGCAGGATAAGCCAGAAAAGTTACACTGCTGATTAATGTGGCAAATATCGAAACTCCGATCGCCCAGGCAGGGATTTTCTTACTTCCAACGAAATAACGGTCGGAACTTTTTTGTCGGCGAGCAAAATAGAAGCCGGATCCAACAGTAAAAACTAATGATGAAATGATGATTGCGAGGTCAATCCAATGAATGTTGGCCATGAGTTATAAAGGTGATTTTATTTAGTATTCGTATTATTCTTAAGGTATATTACAATTTCAAATCGTTGAATCTACTGATTATTAATTCGTTTTCTTCTTTTCCAAATTCCGTCAAAGGAGGCATCATGGTTGTACTGCAAATTCCTTTAGAATTCATCAAAATTTTCAAAGCTGCCAAAGATTCGCCCAGCGTTTTGTCTTTTTGATAAATAACGGCTACTTTGTCGGTCACTTCCTGCCATTTAGCACATTCATTCCAATCCTTATTCAATGCTGCCGTATAGAGTTTTCCATACATTTCCGAAACAATATTGCCGGTACTCGGTACAATTCCATCAGCACCCAGTTCCAGACTTCCGGCACTTTGTGCTCCCCAACCGCAAAAATACGAGAAATCTTCCCGGTTATTGTAAGTTTCAATGCAGGACTTCATTCGATCAAAATCACGTTCGGAATCTTTTAAACCGAATATATTGGGATGAAGCGACAATTGCTCAATAACTTCCAGTGGAATGGTCATTTGCGTGGTTGCTTTAATATTATACATCATTACCGGACCCTGAATATTGTCAGCTAATTGTGTATAAAAGGCAGTCATTTGCTGAGAAGTCAGTTTATAATAAGATGGTAATGTGGCAACTACACAATCAGCTCCGAGTTGGATATAGTTGTTTCCACGTTCAATAAGTTGTTGTACCTGATTGCCAACTAGGCCTGCATAAACACATTGATTTTTACCTTTTGACCGAACGGCAGCTTCTAGGAACCGGTAACTTTCGGCTTCACTTACGGAACTCGATTCACCGGTTGTGCCAAGTACAAGTGGATGAATACCGTGCTTGTCAAATAAACGCATGATGCGTTCAACAGCTTCTACATCAACTGTAAAATCTTTATTCAGTGGAGTTATCATGGGAACCACCACACCCGAAAATCGTTTTTGCATTGTTATTATCATTCAGTTTGCAACAATAAGACGCAAAAATAATGGTTTTGTAATTGGTTTGCGCTGATATTTTTAATAAAAGATTTATTGAATAGACGAAATCTGCGGGAAACTTTTCATTTTTTCTTATCTTTGTCGTTCAAAATTTAAAAACCATTTGTAAGGTTCAAACAACATGATTAAAGTAACATTTCCCGATGGTTCGGTAAGAGAATTTGCCAAAGGCATTACCGGACTTCAATTAGCTGAAAGTATCAGCACACGACTGGCACAAGAGGTGCTTGCCATCACAGTAAACGACCAAATATGGGATCTCACCCGCCCTATCGAAACCGATGCAGCCATTAAGTTGCATAAATGGGACGATGAAGAAGCCAAACATGCCTACTGGCATTCATCGGCTCACTTAATGGCCGAAGCCCTTCAGGAGTTGTATCCCGGAATTAAATTCGGTATCGGGCCGGCTATTGAAAACGGTTTCTACTACGATGTAGATCCGGGGACCACAGTCATTAAAGAAGGTGATTTGCCAACCATTGAAGCAAAAATGGTGGAATTAACCAGACTTAAAGAAGCCATTGTTCGGACAGATATCAGCAAAGCCGAAGCACTTAAAAAATTCGAAGAAAAAGGCGACGAGTACAAAGTAGAATTGATCACCGATCTGGCTGATGGAACTATAACATTATATTCGCAGGGTAACTTTACCGACCTCTGCCGTGGACCACATTTGCCTGACACCGGCGAAATTAAAGCTATCAAGCTGTTGAGTGTTGCCGGAGCTTACTGGCGGGGTGACGAAAAGCGTAAACAACTGACACGTATTTATGGTATCACTTTCCCTAAAAAGAAAATGCTCGACGAGTATTTAGTATTATTGGAAGAAGCCAAAAAACGTGACCACCGTAAAATAGGTAAAGAACTGGAATTGTTTATGTTCTCCGAAATGGTAGGAAAAGGACTTCCCATGTGGTTACCACGTGGAACGGCCTTGCGTCTGCGTTTGGAAGATTTTCTAAAGAAAATACAACGTCGTTTCGATTATCAACAGGTAATGACTCCTCATATCGGAAACAAGCAATTGTACGTTACCTCGGGTCACTACGCCAAATACGGAAAAGATTCATTCCAACCGATCCATACACCCGAAGAAGGTGAAGAATACTTGTTGAAACCCATGAATTGCCCGCATCACTGCGAGATTTATAAATTTAAACCACGTTCGTATAAAGATCTTCCACTTCGCTTTGCTGAATTCGGCACAGTTTATCGTTACGAACAAAGCGGTGAGTTGCACGGATTGACGCGTGTACGTAGCTTTACACAGGACGATGCACATATTTTCTGTCGTCCCGACCAGGTGAAAGACGAATTTCTGAAAGTAATGGACATTATCTTTATTATTTTCAAGGCACTGGAATTTGAAAACTTTGAAGCACAGATTTCATTACGCGATCCGAATAACAAGGAAAAATACATTGGTACGGATGAAAACTGGGAAAAAGCAGAAAATGCCATCGTAGAAGTTTGTAAGGAAAAAGGACTGAAAGCAAAAGTGGAACTGGGCGAAGCAGCTTTCTACGGACCAAAACTGGACTTTATGGTACGCGATGCCATTGGCCGCAAATGGCAGTTGGGAACCATTCAGGTAGATTATAACCTGCCCGAACGTTTTGGACTGGAATACACGGGTGAAGATAATGCTAAACACCGTCCAGTAATGATTCACCGGGCACCGTTCGGTTCCATGGAGCGCTTCGTGGCCGTATTGATTGAGCATACAGCCGGAAAATTCCCATTGTGGTTAACTCCCGATCAGGTGGTTATTCTGCCCATCAGTGAAAAGTTCAACGATTACGCGTTCCAGATTGCCAAAGAAATGAATGCTCAGGATATTCGTGTAACCGTGGATGACCGCAACGAAAAAATTGGTCGGAAAATCCGTGATAACGAATTAAAACGAATTCCGTATATGCTGATCGTTGGTGAAAAAGAAGCCGAAAATGATGAAGTTTCCGTACGCCGACAGGGTGAAGGTGACAAAGGCACTATGAAAGTGGCTGACTTTGCCAAAATGATATTGGATGAAGTGGATGCTTTGGTTAGTCAATACGATAAATAATTCATAATGCACAATTCATAATGCATAATTGAAAAACGCGAATCAGGTGTCCGGTTCCGTTTTTCGAATTTAAATTTCTACCTACCCGATCTAGTGGGAGTACGACTTAATGTCGTTCTCCCACTATTTTTTTTACCAATCAAATTGCATCAAGTTCTTACTAAAAATCAAAAAGTGTGAATCTTGTAACTCTTTTTAAAAATTGTGTAAGGCTTTGGGCAATTAATAGCCTCACCTTTGTGCCGTGATAATTATGTCATAATTAAAACTAACATAAAATGAAAACATTAAAATTAATTGCTTTTGGTATTGCTCTGTTTTTAGCAAGTGCAACTCAGGCACAAATATCCTTCAGCGTTCATTTAGGCACACCTCCACAATGGGGACCCGAAGGTTATTCCGGAGCCCGTTATTATTATTTGCCCGATGTTGAGGCATATTATGATGTACAAACTTCACGGTTTATTTATCTTGATGGAAGAACATGGGTTCACAGAACTTATCTGCCTGCCCGATACAGAGATTACGATTTGTACAACGGTTATAAAGTAGTGATGACAGATTATCATGGTAATACGCCTTACCAATACCATAAACAGTACAGAGTTAAATATGCCAGAGGTTACCGGGGACACGAACAACGGAATATCGGGCGCAGACCGGAAGGAAGAAACGAACATCAATCGTACCGACAGAACAATCACTCAAATAACTACCCACAAAAAGTTATTGAAAGAAAGGATAATCGTGGAAACGGGAATCAAAATGGTCGGGGAAATGATGATCATAATGATAGGGGAAATAATAAGAAAGACCGTAAATAATTATCATTGTTCAATCAGTTAAAGTTTGACATAAAATTTCAGCAAAAAAAATATAGTTAAG
The DNA here is from genome assembly GCA_002427885.1 of Paludibacter sp. UBA6032. Lineage (GTDB taxonomy): Bacteria > Bacteroidota > Bacteroidia > Bacteroidales > Paludibacteraceae > Paludibacter. Next base: position 38,895 of record DIZI01000044.1, on the reverse strand, counting down.
ACAAGCTGTTTTAGACAATTTATTTTTGAAACAAAATATTAAATAATATAATTCAAAACAAAAAAAATGAAAACAAAAGCATTTATTATTACAATCCTTATCGCAATGTTGAGCGTAAATTTATCAGCTCAGGAAGGCATTTTCTATGAAAGACATGGTGGAACCTTGAATTTAGGTGTGGGTATTGGTGGATACGATTATTATTATCATACTTCACCGGTTTTTAATGTCAACTACGAATTCGGCGTGGCACGAAATTTCACACTGGCTCCTTTTGCCACAATCTATTCCTATGCCGATGCAAATTATCGTGAGACTGTAATTCCTATTGGAGTAAAAGGGACTATTTATCTTGATCAATTATTGAGAGCAGGTTCTAATTGGGATTTTTACACGGCAGGTTCGTTAGGATTTTCATTGGTAACTACTACCTGGGATGCTAACTATCCGGGTGACAGAACATACTATCATGAAGCCGGTCCGTTGTATCTCGATTTCCATTTAGGTACTGAATATCATTTATCACGTAATTTGGGTATATTCCTCGATCTCTCAACCGCCGTTTCTACGATAGGAATTGCCATTCATTAATAACAACATTCACTAATAAGAAAAACGAATATGAAAGCAAGTATTTTTATGAAAGCTAATATTTTTATGATTACTGCTATTTTAATGATGGCTAGTAATAATAAGGTTTATGCGCAAAGTGATCAGATTCACATCGGGGTAAAGGCCGGTTTAAATTATTCTAACGTATACGATTCGCAGGGACAGGAATATACGGCCGATGGCAAAATAGGTTTTGCCGGTGGTGCATTTGTCAGCATTCCCATCACTCCGCTTTTGGGTATTCAACCTGAACTGATGTTCTCTCAAAAAGGATTTCAGGCAACAGGTACCGTATTGGGAAGTGATATCAGTTTCACACGGACTTCCACCTTTTTAGATGTGCCGATATTCTTAGCCATTAAACCAAATGATATGTTGACTTTACTCGTGGGACCGCAATATTCTTTTTTGATGAGTCAAAAAGATGTATTTGCGAACCCGATACAAGATATCGTTGTACAGGAAGATTTTAATAATGATAACATCCGCCGGAACATCTTGTGTTTAGTTGGTGGTGTCGATGTTAACCTTTCAAGTATTGTTCTTGGAGCAAGAATCGGAGCTGATATGTTTAATAACAATGGAGATGGTACATCAACCACCCCACGTTACAAAAACGTATGGGCCCAGGTCTCCGTTGGATTCAGATTATAAGATAAAATTAATTTCTATTCCCGCATCGTGCTAAGATGTTCCGGAATTGAGTGCCCTTCTTTTGTGTCGACAGACACGGAGGAAGGGTACTCTTGTCATATGAGTTTTGAGTTTTGAGTTTTGAGTTTCGAAATATCAATTATGAATTATTAATTGTTAATTGTTAATTATTCTAAGGTGTGAATTTTACAACTTATACTCAGAATATTGTAACACTGACCCTTCCGGTATGCCCTACATTTGTACTATAAAATATTAGTATAAATCAGATTAAAAACAACAACATTATGAGTACAGCAAAAGTAGTATTAGGAGTAGTAGTTGGTGCAGCCGTCGGAGCATTGGTAGGAGTTTTATTTGCACCTTCAAAAGGAACAGTTCTTCGCAGAAGTATTTACAGAAAAGGAGAACGGGAAGTGGATTTATTAAAAGATAAATTCAACGACTTTATTGATTCCATCACCGAGAAGTTTGAAAAGGTACAGGAAGATGTCAACGACCTCATCGATGATGCCGAAGTCAAAGTTGAAAAAGAAATGAAGACTGCCAAAAAGTAATTGAAAAGGCCGTTTTGAAATTGAGTCCATTCCGTAATAATAATTTTTGATATTTAATCCTGTCAGGGATTTTCGGGTTGGACTCAATTCTATATTAATTCACAGATATTTAAGACAGATCAAATTGTCATTAAAAGTAACACAAACTATATTATTCACATTGCGAAACATTCAGATCATGCTAAAACAAACAACAAATACGAAATCTTCATTCCTGAAAAACCCAGGTTCTTCTGATGATTCTTTAGTTAATATAAATATGCCTTCAATCATCGAGAACATGAAGCATTATTATTTAGGTTCAGATGAGGATCTTAATTCGAGAATTTTATTGAAATCGCAGACTAAAAATGTTATTCTTACTGTTGCACACCGTGGAACTGAAATAGAATCATTTCAGTCGGCCGATTCGGTAACGTTTCAGATACTCGAGGGAAAACTCAGGTTACGTACCCGGAGAAACTCCGTGTTGTTGAATAAGGGTCAACATCTGACACTAAATGAAAAAATTAAATACAGCCTGACAACCACGGAAGACTCTGCATTTCTGCTAACCATTGCGAATAAAACCACACAAATTTAAAAGCCGACAATATACTTTTTTTTTACACATTTTATATACCTCTACATCATGGAAGATAATATTAAAACTATTGAAACCCTACTTGAAAGAACAGCCGATTATGGAAAAGTAAGTTTTGAACTGGTAAAACTCAAAGTACTGGACAAAACATCGGACGAAGTTTCTTCATTTTTATCTCATTCAATTGTCATAGTCATTCTTACGTCTTTTACCCTTTTTTTAAATCTGGGTGCAGCCATCTGGATAGGTAAAATATTAGGTGAAATGTTTTATGGATTTTTTATAGTAGCTGCTTTCTATGCAGTTATTGCTTTTATCATGCATTTCTTTATGCATAAATGGCTTAAGCGAAAATTAAATGATTATATCGTTCGATTATTTAGCAAACAGACCGACAAAATATAAATACCCGAGAATAAGAACTGAATTTTTAATTCTATACAAAACATGGAAACAATTAACTCCGCAGCAGAACTTAAAATTGCTATCAGGCAAATGGAACTGGAACAAACCATACAGGGACAATTATTAAAAGAACAATTCATAATCACAGTTGAAAGTCTGACACCCGTCAACCTTATCAAAGGGGCAATCAATGATATTTCCTCCTCTCCCTTTCTGATCGATAATATGATTGGATCAGCTATGGGCCTGATTACCGGTTATTTTTCAAAAATAATTGCCGTCGGGTCATCTAATAATCCATTTAAAAAGTTTATGGGATCCGTTTTACAATTTGGTGTTACCAATATAGTAGCTCAACATCCCGAAATTTTTAAATCGTTCGGTCAATTTATTATGGAACAGATCTTTCATAGAAAAGAAAAATAATACTGCATGTCATGGTTGATAAAAAATTGATAATGCCTTTCTATGCCCAAGCCGGTGTCTTTCTTATTGGGTTATCAGCCCTGTTAGCCATATTATACATCGCGCAAAGCATTATTGTGCCATTAGTTTTCGCATTCATTATTTCCATTTTGCTTAGCCCAATAGTTCGTTTTTTTATAAGACTCAAAATAAACAGAATCATTGCCATTATTTTCACATTGCTTCTTACAGTTATTTTAATTGGAGCTTTCATAATGCTTATTTATACTCAGGCTGTAAACTTTAGTGAATCCTGGCCGATATTTATCAAAAAGTTTACGGATATTCTAAATCAAAGCATACAATCCATTGCTCAATTTTTACATTTAAAAACATGGATCGTTCAGGCCTGGATGACTAAAACGCAGCATGAACTTCTTACGATTGATGGCACATTAATCGGACAAACTATTGTTTCGGTCGGAAGTGGTCTTGCGGCTATTTTTTTAATTCCTGTTTATGTTTTTGTAATCCTTTATTATCAACCCTTATTAATTGAATTTATCCGTCGATTATTTGCAGAAACACATCAAACACAGGTGAGAGAAATAGTTACCCAAACCAAATCGGTTGTGCAGCATTATCTGGTTGGGCTACTGATAGAAGCAGTAATAGTCGGGGTACTCAATACAATAGGGCTTATGATTTTGGGAATTCAATATGCCATATTGCTGGGCGTAATCGGAGCTTTACTGAATGTAATCCCATACATTGGTGGAATTATAGCGGTTGCCTTGTTTATGATAGTTGCCCTGGTAACTAAATCATCGGCATGGTTTGCAGTTTATGTATTTGGAGTTCATATTTTCATTCAAATTATTGACAACAACTATATTGTACCCAAAATAGTAGCATCGAAAGTAAAAATAAATGCCCTGTTTTCGATATTGGTAGTACTGATAGGTAATGCACTCTGGGGAATTCCGGGTATGTTTCTTTCTCTTCCCTTATTGGCCATTGTCAAAGTATTTTTCGATCATATTGAATCAATGAATCCATGGGGATATTTATTAGGAGATACGATGCCAAAAATAATTCTAAAAATACCTGCTTTTAAAAAGAAGAAAGTAGTAAATAGTAAGTAGTAAATACGAGTATTGAGTATTGAGGTTATCAGGCCGGGTCTTACAAAAGGGCATCTATAGATATTAAACTAAAAACAAAACAATCATGATAAAATTAAAAAAAGAAGGCATAATACTGTCAAAGACAGAGTTGGAATTTGAAAATGAAGCAGTGTTAAACCCTGCAGTCATTCGCGTTGGGGATAGTGTCTATATTTTCTATCGGGCGGTTCAACTTTGGAATCAATCAACCATTGGTTATTGCCGGTTGGATGGACCATTGACCATTGCCGAACGATGGGAAAAGCCATTTATAGTATCTGAATTTGACTATGAATCGCAGGGTGTTGAAGATCCACGCATCGTTAAGATTGATGATACATACTATATGTCATATACCGGATATGATGGAATTAATGCCCGTGGAGCCTTGGCTACATCAAAAGATTTAATTCATTTTGAGAAGCAGGGAGTGATAGTTCCACCAATTTCATATGCCCATTTTGTTTATCTGGTTGAAGCGGCAGGAAAAGTAAATGAAAATTACTACCACAATCATAAGTTTTATTATCAGGAAGCTGATCCGGATGAAAAAATCCTGTTGTGGGACAAAAATGTAGTCTTTTTTCCACGTCGGATTAATGGAAATCTTGTTTTTTTTCACCGTATCAGACCCGGCATTCAACTGGTATCCGTTAAGGAGATTAAAGATCTGACTCCTGAATTCTGGAAAGATTATTTCCGCAATTTTCAGGATCATATAGTCATGGATCCTATTTATGGACATGAGTCAGACTATATTGGAAGTGGTTGTCCCCCAATCGAAACAGAACATGGTTGGATATTGATTTATCATGGTGTGCAGGATACAAATGAAGGTCTGATATATTCTGCATGTGCTGCCGCATTACTGGATTTAGATGATCCCCGGAAGGAAATTGCACGGTTGTCATATCCTTTGTTCTCACCTGAATTCGAATGGGAAAAAGAAGGTGATGTGAACAATGTGGTTTTTCCAACCGGTACAGCTTTATTTGGTGACACCTTATTTATTTATTACGGTGCAGCCGATTCGCATATTGCCTGTGCATCGTTAAGGTTATCAGATTTAGTAAAAGAATTATTAGATTGTATTAAGGTTAAAGAGAACAGTATTGTCACAATCAATGAAATAAAATCAACATTACTTCCTCAAACAAAGGAAATTCGTAAAGCAAAGAAAATTCCTGAAACAAAGAAAATTCCAGAAACAAAGAAAATTTCAAAAACCAAAAAAAATGAAAAATGAAAATATTCCCGGAAGGATAGACAGGCTTATTAGTCAGGAAGCTATATTTAATTATGACAGCACCACTTTTTCACCCAATACTATAAGAAAGAACAGGCATCATGCCCGGATAGCCCTGATAAATAAACAGGCGGAGATATTATTTATAACATCGTATCCGCCACGTGAATGTGGTATTGCAACTTATTCACAAGACCTGATTACCGCTTTGAATAAAAAGTTCAACAAGTCATTGTCCATTAAAATTTGTGCATTGGAAAACGGCAAAGCCAATTACGATTATCCTGAAGAAGTAAAATTTACGCTGGATACCTCCCGCACGTCAACCTATCTTGATCTGATCGAAAAAGTGAATAACGATAGTCAAATTCAACTTGTTCTCATCCAGCACGAGTTTGGTTTTTATATAGATCAGAAACAATCTTTTCTGCAATTAATGTATGAACTGATTAAACCGATAATAGTCGTTTTTCATACCGTACTTCCCAATCCCGATGAGCGGTTACGACTGGAAGTAAAGAATATAGTTGCTGCCAGTAAGTCAATCATTGTTATGACGAATACTTCGGCTGAAATACTCATGAATGATTACGGCATTTCGAAGCAAAAAATCAATGTGATAGCTCACGGAACACACCTGGTTCAACATTTGAATGAGAAATCCCTGAAAGAAAAATACAATTTAAGCGGTCGTAAAGTACTTACTACTTTTGGATTGCTCAGCGCCGGTAAAAGTATCGAAACGACACTGGATGCTTTACCTGCCATAATAAAAAATTGTCCCGAAACAATTTTTCTGATTATAGGGAAAACACATCCCGAAGTAGTGAAAAACGACGGAGAAGTTTACAGGGAAAGTCTGATTCAAAAAGTTAAAGATCTCGGAATTCAGAATCATGTGCGGTTTATCAACAAATACCTCGCATTGGAGGAGTTGCTTGAATACTTACAACTAACCGATATTTACCTGTTTACAACCAACGATCCGAATCAGGCTGTGAGTGGGACCTTTGCTTATGCCATGAGTTGTGGCTGTCCGATTATTTCCACACCTATCCCTCACGCCAAAGAAGTCCTGACTAAAGAAACCGGAATAATCTTTGATTTTCGGAATTCGAAACAATTAGCCGAAAGTGTTAACTTACTTTTAAATGATTATCCTTTGCGGAAAAATCTAATTGTAAATACCTTGCAGAAAATAGTTTCTACTGCCTGGGAAAATTCAGCGGTGGATCATGCCCGGTTATTTCAGGATATATCCGGCAATAAAATTCAACTACAATATAATTTACCGGAAGTAAATTTAAGCCACTTCAAGGCAATGACTACGGAATTTGCTATGATTCAGTTTTCAAAAATCAATCAACCTAATCTTAAATCGGGTTATACCCTCGATGATAATGCAAGGGCATTGGTGGCTACCTGCATGTCTTTCAAATTATTTCACGAAAAGGAGAGCCTGAATGCTATTCGCAAATATCTTGATTTTATAAAGTTCTGCCAGCAACCAACCGGCAACTTTTTAAACTATGTGGACAGCGAACATAATTTTACGGATCAAAACGGGGAAGTCAATCTGGAAGATTCCAACGGAAGAGCTATCTGGGCGTTGGGCTATGTGGTTTCATTAAAAGAAATGTTACCAAAAGCCATCATTGCCGATGCCATAAGTATTTTTGAAAAAGCCATGTTTGATATGCAACTGGTAAAATCGCCCCGTGCCATGTCATTCGTTATGAAAGGATTATTTTATTTTAGAAAGGGGAAAAAATCAATTGATCATCAGGACACTGTAAGAGTGTTTGCCAATCGGTTACTTGAAATGTATAAACATGAATCGAACATGGTATGGGAATGGTATGAAAGTTATATGACCTATGCTAACAGTATTTTGCCCGAAGCCATGCTTTATGCCTGGCTCATGACGGGTGAAAATATATATAAAGACATTGCCCGTACATCATTTAATTTTCTGTTGTCGTTGACATTCAATAAAAATGGAATTGAAGTGATTTCCAATAAAGGCTGGTTACATAAAGGGCAGGAAACCGGACAGTTTGGTGAACAACCTATCGATGTAGCCTACACCATTATGACCCTGAGTAAATTTTACGATGTGTTTATGGATGAAGAATATCATCAAAAAATGGTAATAGCATTCGACTGGTTTTTGGGTAATAACCGTTTACATCAGATTATTTATAACCCCTGTACCGGAGGGTGTTACGACGGATTGGAAGAAACACATGTGAACCTGAATCAGGGAGCTGAGTCGACAGTGAGTTACCTGATGGCACGTTTAACCATGGAGAAATATAAAAATGAACAGTAAGATCAGAAAATCAATTGCTGTCATTGTAGCTCACCCCGATGATGAAACATTATGGGCGGGTGGAATAATACTGCAACATCCGATGAACGATTGGTTTATCGTGTGCCTTTGCCGGGCCAGCGATAAAGAGCGGGCTGAACGGTTTAATAATGCACTGACAATATTAAACGCCAAAGGCATCATGGGCGATCTGGATGATGGACCTGATCAACATCCATTGGATGAAAAGGAAGTGGAAGATGAGATATTGAGCTTATTACCAGGTACTCATTTCGATTTAATTCTGACGCACGATGCTGCCGGTGAATATACCCGGCATCTGCGACACGAAGAAGTCAATAAAGCAGTGCTGATTCTTTGGCATGATGAAAAAATAACGGCTAACGAGCTTTGGACCTTTGCTTACGATGACGGAAAGAATGCTCATTTCCCTCTTGCAATTAAAAAGGCTGATGCCATTGAATTATTACCGGAAGAAATTTGGGAGAAAAAATACAAAATCATTACGGAAACCTATGGTTTTCAAAAAACAAGTTGGGAGGCAGAGACAACACCAAAATCAGAAGCATTCTGGCAGTTTAAAAGCCCGAAACACATTAAGAAATGAATTTTAAAAACAAAATAATAATAAAGAATTTTCAAAACACTAAATATTGAAACATTAAAATCATAATATGAAAGTACTGGTATTGTATGAATATCCCCCGACCCCGGGAGGACTGGCAACACAGGGAGATTTACTATATAAAGGTTTGTTGGAACTGGGTGTTGATGTACATGCAGCACATTTCGAATCGGATCAGGAAAAAGAATGGTATTATCGTTGGTTTAAGCCTGATGTGGTGGTTGGAATAGGTTATTGGGGATATACGCCACATTTAATTCTTAATCCTCAAAAATTTGGTGCACTTCCCGTTCCCTGGTTGGTTTCTGATGGATATATTGCCAATTATCAGGATGTACTGAATAAACTTCCCCTTATTTTGGTAACTTCAAATTGGGTAAAGGAAATGTATGTACGTGATGGAATTAAGGGTGATAACATAGTAGTTCTGCCTGTAGGCTGTGATACCGACACGTTTAAGCCTTACAGCAAAAATGATCCGAAAATCATTGCCGTGCGTGAAGCATTGGGTATTGCTCCGGATGAATTAATGATTCTTACAGTTGGTGGTGATGCAGCTTCGAAAGGTGGTCGTGAAGTGATGCAGGCACTGGCTACTATCGATAATAAAGTTCCGAAATGGAAATATGTGTGTAAAGTGTGGCCACAACAACGCACCAGCATTCAGGATGCATCCGACGAGGAATTGGCTGAGAGCCTTGGCATTGAGAAAAAGGTTATTTATGCTGTCAACACGATCTCACGAAGCTTTATGCCTTACCTGATTGCTGCCTGCGATATTTACGCAGCTCCATCGCGACTCGAAGGTTTCGGAATGCCGCAAGTGGAAGCCGGAGCCTGTGGAAAACCGGTTCTGAGCATAAATGCCATGGGAATGCTGGACACCCTGGTGCATGGTGAAACAGCTTTATTGGCCGGCGTGGCGCAGAAAATAGTGGTGAACGAAGTGATACTTGGTGCTGCCTCCGGATTTGAAGAAGGTCATAAAGTGGTATTTGATACTCCGCGAATTGTTGATTATCGTGCCGATGTGCCGGACATTGCCAACTATATGCTGACATTGATGAACGATGCACCCTTACGGGAAAAGATGGGAAAAGCCGGACGCGAAAGGGTTGTTGCAAATTTTGACTACAGGGTAGTTGCTAAGAAGTTTGTGCAGATTATAAATGACAGTCTGGGGATAAGCTGATTTTTTTTTGTTTAGCCACATCAAAAAAAAAGAAGACTGATTGATACTATATCTCATCATCTTATAAACAGAATACTATGTACATTCATGACAAAAACAACGATCAACTCATTAAAGAGTTACATCAATTACGACACGAAAATAATTTATTAAATGCTTCAAAAATAAGATTTGCAGCCGAGTTAGCCTTTGTCAACAACGAACTGGTATTTCAAAACAAAGAAAAAGAAAAACGTACAGCCGAATTGGTTATTGCCAACAACGAACTGCTATATCAAAACAAGGAAAAAGAAAAACGTGCCGCCGAGTTAGCCATTGCCAACAACGAATTGGTATTTCAAAACAACGAAAAAGAAAAACGTACAGCCGAGTTAGTCATTGCCAACAACGAACTGGTATTTCAAAACAAGGAAAAAGAAAAACGGGCAGATGAGTTAGTTATTGCCAACAACGAATTGGCATTTCAAAACGAAGAAAAAGAAAAACGGGCAGCCGAGTTGGTTATTGCCAATAAAGAACTTATATTTCAAAACAAGGAAAAAGAAAAACGTGCCGCTGAGTTGGTTATTGCCAATAATAAACTTGCATTTCAAAACGGGGAAAAAGAAAAACTTGCTGCCAAGTTAGTCATTGCCAACAACGAACTTGTCTATCAAAACAAAGAGATAGATAAAGATATTACTATTATTAAACAGGCAGAAGTTGAATTAAATGAATCAAAAGAGCAATTGAGTAACTTTGCTTCTAACCTTCAAATTGTACGTGAAGAAGAAAGAGCAAATCTGGCCCGCGAAATACACGATAGTCTTGCACAATTTTTAGTTGCTTTAAATATGGACATGGGTATGTATAAGAAAAAAATATCCAAAGCAAATGTAGCTGTCAATTTGGAAGATGTTATAAGCGAGATAGAACAACTGATGATACAGGTAGATAATGCCAATAAATCGGCGCGAAGTATAATGAATGGTTTAAGACCCGAACAACTTGAAGTGCTTGGTTTTGTGGAGGCGGCTGAAGTTCATCTTTCCAACTTTGAGCAAACGCACCACATAAATTGTAGTTTTAAAAATACAGTTTTGGATCTCAAAATTCTTCCCGATCAAGCAATGGCATTATTTCGTATACTACAGGAATCGCTCAATAATATTATAAAACATGCCACGGCTTCAAGGGTCAAAGTTCAACTTACAAATGTAGCCGAAAAATTAGTGATGGTAATTAGTGATAATGGAGTTGGGTTTGACATTAATCACAAAGGCAGACCGGACTCCTATGGTTTGATTGGCATGAAAGAACGGGTAAAATTATTAGGTGGCAATTTGGATATTACAAGTCGGTTGGGTAAAGGAACAATGGTTAAGGTTGAAATAGATTATTGAATATAGTTTATAGTCAATAGTTTATAGTTTAGACCCCCAAACCCCCAAATGGGGGCTTAAGAGTAGTTCAAAAAAAAACGTTTTTGACATTAATTGAAATATCAGATACTTCGTCTTAAAACCCACTCCACGATAGCTAACGGGATGGGGGTTTGGGGGTCATAACTAAAAAAATGTCGGAAAAAACTATTATTATTTTTGATTTCGAAATTATCTGGATTTCAACTTATATAATGTCTGATCTTTCAGGAAGATTTATACAAATTCATTCATTTTCAAATTTTCAAATTACAAAACTATGCCACTAAAAAAAGGAAAATCAAAAAAGGTGATTTCTGAAAACATTGAAGAAATAATGCACAGTTATCACGAAACGGGAACAATAGGAACATCAACTCCTGAGTCGAACGAAAAAGCACAGAAGCAGGCCATAGCGATAGCTTTCGACATGGCGGAAAAGAAGAAAAAGAAATAAGACCATTTTCTGATATTTTAAGTCCTGAAATAAATATATCAGTAAATTATTCTAACAACTGATACTTTTAAAATTATCTGTATTACAACTTATATTTTCTTTAATAATTTTCATTTTTAAGTACCACTCTTCCCCCACAATGGCAATCGGGATGGGATCTTTTGGGGTCAAAAAAGAATAACTTATTTAAACGCTAATGAAAACAATATATAATCAGAACATTGAAGACGCAAAGAAAGCAGCGCTGGAAGTGTTGTTACACAATGCCCATGGACCATTTATGGGCCTTCCGCGAACAGCAGGCTGGGGATATCCCGAACCTTACACACGTGACTTAATGTTTTCTATTTTCGGAATTGCGGTCAGTGGAAATAAAACGCTACTGGAAAGTATTCGGAAAGTATTAAAGACCCTTGCTAAGAATCAAAGTGAGCATGGTCATATTCCGTCTTTGGTTCATGATAGCGAAGACCGTGGTTCGAGCGATACCACTCCTTTGTTTTTACTGGGTGCCGGTATCTTTAGAAAACTGACCGGAGAACCGGAGTTTCTACACGAAGCAGTCGATAAGGCACTTGTATGGATGGAATACCAAAGTCCGTCCGACAGGTATATGGTGGCTCAACAACCTACCAGCGACTGGCGCGACGAACAATGGGTTTTGGGTTACGGATTGTTTGTAAATACAATTGTTTACAGCTATTTGCGAATACTGGGATTGAATGAAAGAGCCGATCAGGTTCAAAAAGAGATGAGTAAGTTTATCATCACCGGTGGAACAATTCATAATCATGTGCACGAAGGCCTGGTGGTAAAACATAAACCTTACTACGCCATGTGGTCATATAAAATTCTGAGTAGCGAGCGGTTCGACTTGCTGGGAAACAGCCTGGCTATATTATCAGGAATTGCATCCCCCACCCGCGCCAATGAAATGATTGCGTGGATTGAAGAAGAATGTGCTGCCATGCGTGCAAAAGGCGACCTGGCAGTTGACTTACCACCTAATTTCTTTCCATTTGTAAAACAGGTTGATCCTGAATGGAATGAGCGATATGCAAAATACAATAATCCGGGCGATTATCATAACGGAGGTATCTGGCCTTTTATCAGCGGAATATATATTGCAGCGCTGGTGGCAGCTAAGAAGTACAGTCTGGCCGAAGAAAAACTGAACATACTCACTCATTTTGTCAAAACATCAAGTACAAATACGGTTGATTTTGGATTTAATGAATGGATAAAAGCGCAGGATGGAAAACCAATGGGACAAGACTGGCAAACCTGGAGTGCAGCACTTTATCTCTATGCTGCAAAATGTGTTGAATTAAAAAGCACACCGTTTTTTGATGAAATCAGAGCGAAGGCTACAAGATGAATAATGAATACAAGATAACAACTAACAGTAATAAAAACAATCGTGGAAAAACTAACCGACAATAAATACCCGCTTGTAAGACAAGAGAGTAACGAAAAGAAAATTATTTTACCCGGATATCCAACTTATCCTGATAGCGAAGACATTTACAGACAGGGGAAAGAAGAGGAAGAAATTGACCCGGAACAAGTAAGCAGGAATAAAGAAAATGAAGTGCCAGGCGAAAACAATGAAAAAGATTTTGATGAAGACTTTTCGGGCTCCGATTTAGATGTGCCCGGCTCCGAACTGGATGATGCTGAAGAAGAAACAGGGGATGAAGATGAGGAAAATAACCTCTACAGTCTGGGTGGCGATAATCATGAGAATTAATAAGTTGAGTTATGGGTTTGAGCACATGGAACGCTGACAGGTCCTCCGGACGCTGTCAGGTTCACGGGATAAGTCAAATTTATCATGCGATCTTGTGTTTATCCTGCAACATATAGCCTGAATGAAGATGATCGGCATAATTTGGAACAGAACGTTGAAAAATAACCTATAAACAAATAACATTTAAACCTTACAACATGAAAAAGATACTGATTGTATTGGATCTCCATCCTTCAGAAAAAAAAATTATAGAAACCGGCTATTCCCTGGCCAAAGATATGAAAGCAACTGTTGTTTTATTACTTGTAAAGATTGAACTGATTAACTATTCACTGACGTATAAGAAAATGGATGCAATAAAACCCAACAATTTAGATAAATTTGAACATGCAGTCCTTGATTTGAGTAAAAAATTAAAGCATGATCCCGCGGATGATACCATTCATACCATTGTAAAACAGGGCTATTTTGCCAAATCGATATTAGATACAGCCAAAGAAATGGGAATCGATTTAATTGTAATGGGTTCACACAATTCGGAATGGCTGGAAGAAATTGTAATTGGAAGAGTTACAAATGATGATTTACAACAAACAGAAATTCCAATTCTGATTATACCAACCAGAACACACGATAAAACAAATACGATAATTTCATCGGATAATTAAAAGCCTTCACTTTCAATTTGCCAACATAAAGTTTTCCGGCATTCCGCATGATCATTACAGTTGATCTCCCGGAGTAAGATGATCTTATATTTTAAATTACTACTTTTACATCTTCAAATCAAAAATCAATTAATATTTATAAGTGAAGTCGTCTTGACTTTTTTCCCGATAGCTATCGGGAGTCGCTCCTACGGAGCTTTTTGTTCATTGAAATAAATATTCTACCTCCCGATAGCTATCGGGAATCACTTCTCCGAAGCTCTTAAAAATGCTCCATTAGGAGCAATATTATGGTAGTAATATATGATTATATAGTTTTTTTAAGCTCCGTAGGAGCGATTATTTTATCATTAAAAAGTCAAGACGAATTCAGTGACAGGAAAGATATAATGTCTATCGTTCTCATTACTTATATCTGTCATGGATTTAGAGTCTTCTTTACTAAGCTATTTAAAGTATAAAAAAAATAATTGCATGATATGCCGCACGAATTAGTAAATTTTATAACTCAATATGGCTATATGGCTATTTTTGTATTAGTATTTCTCCAGGAGATAGGAATTCCGACCATAGTTCCCAATGAATTGGTTTTATTATTCTCCGGGTATTTAACCGTTAATGGAACGTTGAGTCTGCCCCTGGTTTTTACCGCCGCCATTTTAGGCGATTTTTTAGGAACAACCTTATTATTTTTTGTTTTTTATTACTTTGGAAAAAAGATCTTAGAAAAGAAACCCCGCTGGATTCCAATTAATAAAGAGAAAATTGAAAAACTTGGACGAATTATTACCGAAAAAAATAAATGGGGGATGTTTTTAGCCAGATTAATACCTTATGTACGGGGATATGCCTCGGTTGCTGCAGGAATACTGCAATTAAAGCCCCGGATTTTTCTGATCATGGTTGCTTTATCTGCCATTATCTGGAGCGGGGGATATGTATTCGTTGGTAAACTATCATACAAGTCCTGGAATATTGTGGCGTCGAAATTTTCAGGATCCGGTACGTTGATTTATATAATCATAGCCGTTTTATTTGTTCTCTTTTTCGGTATACACCTCTTTAAGCAATTGAACAAAATCAAAAAACAAAAAGATGCACAAAATTAAATTCTCTATAATAATACCGGCATTAAACGAAGAAGAAAATATTGAAAATGCAATAAAAAGTTTGCTCGGATTAAATTATAATCGGGAGAATTTTGAAATTATTGTTGTTGATAACGATTCGAGTGATCAGACTTCCGAAAAGGCAAAATCAGCCGGTGCAGACAAGGTAGTGGTTGAACTAATCAGAGGGACAAACTTTGCCCGTGAAAGAGGAAGACGTGAAGCAAGTGGAGAGATTATCGCTTTTTTGGATAGTGACTCTGAAGTGTGTCCCGACTGGCTAATCATCATAGAAAAAGATTTAAGTATTGAAGGGGTAGCTGCAGTTTCCGGACCTTATGATTATGGATTTAAAGGACTTCAAAAATCGATGAGTGAATTGAATGACAGAATGGTTTCAAAGTTTGTTCCCCAATTATTGTATTTTGTTTTCCGTAGAAAAGCAGGTGTGCTTATAGGGGGCAACTTTGCCGGCTATGCTTATGTATTTGAAGAAATTGGCGGACTTCCACCAATCAAATTCTGGGGAGACGATGCCGCAACTGCCATGCTTATCTCCAGAAAAGTTGGGACGGTTTTATTCGATATGGATTTGAAAATTAAAAGTTCAGCCCGAAGGTTTAAAAAAGATGGTTATTTCCAGCTTTTCTATCATTACATTACGACATATATGAAAATATATTTTAGCAAAGACTACAAGTGATTTTAAAATTTATAGCATGAAGAAACCCTCTTTGCTTCCGATTACTATCAGGACGGTTTAAGTCATTTATCCTCTTAATGTTTTCCGTCAATTCCTTTATTCATTCCATTAAAGCAAAATCCCGCCCATTCGGCTTTTATATCCTTATCTGTGAATCTTATAACATATTCAGTAAATTATGTAACATAACAGAACCTGAAATGTACGTACTTTGAATAAAATATATAAACAACAATGAAAAAACGAATCTACAACGATTACCAGCTTGTGAGACAAGAGGGTAACAATAAGAAAATCATTCTACCCGGATACCCAATCTATCCCAATAGAGAAGATATATACAACCAGGGAAAAAAAGAGGAAGAAATTGATCCGGAACAAGTGATTATCAATTTTGAAAATAAAGCCAGGAGATAATAACGAAAAATTATCTATTGAAAACTTTTCAGACAGCAATTCTGCATTCTCTGATACAGATTTTGGATTTAGTTGTTATGCTGCATCTGTTCCATGGTCCCACCATTGTGCAAGGGATGAAGATATAAGGTATTCAACATGAAATTTATCGAATATATTATTTTATTTCAAAATGATTTGCATGGTATCACCCTGCTTCAATTCTGACTTATTTTGAAGATAATGCCAAACAATACAAACAATTAGCCGAACAGAGCAGTTTATATACCTAAAACATTATCAGGCCATCTTAAAACAACAGGTTTTCTTCTTCCTGTAATTCGGGATAAAGAACAGGCTTCAGTATTTCGGGATAATCCCTTTGAGTAAGGGCATTGTTGGCATTTTTGGAAATGGTGTATGCCGTCATTTTTTCTTCAGGGAAAGGTTTTATCAGTTCTTTGATTTGTTCCGTAGTCAGCGCGGAATCCAACCATTTCATTTCATCCTCGGGCCGGAGAATAAAGGGCATTCTTTTTTAATGCCGGTTGGGAGAATCCGCTGACTAAATGATGATAAGGCAGTTTGGGTCATATCATTTTTTTTTGCTTTACGGGTGGCTTGCAGGCATAATACTCTTAGGCATTTATTAATTTTCCTGCCCGTAAGATGGCTACTGTAAAAGACATAATGCTGTTTATTAATTCTTTCAAAATAAAGCAGCTTTCCTTCCGGGAAAGTTCATATCGAATATGCATATCCCCTACTCTTTCGGATATACTCTCACGGCCGCTGTCCACGTTACTATGGAACTTCTTTTTTATGCGATTAAAACAAATAAACAGTATATTTGTAATCATAAATAGAATACACAACAAAATGAATAGAAAAGGTTTAATATTTATTGTTTCAATTACAGGTTTGTTTATCTTTTCACCCATGAAAGCACAATTGGTCAACGTTAAAAGTATTTTAAAAAACATTGTTGCTCCCTCATTTCCGAATCGAAGTTATACTGTTACTGACTTTGGTGCAATGAATAATGGAGCTACCGATTCGCGCAACAGCATTAATAAAGCAATTACTGTTTGCAGCAACCAAAATGGCGGAACTGTCATTGTACCTTCGGGGAAGTATTATGTGGCAGGTTCTATCATTCTGAAAAGTAACGTAAACCTTCATTTGGAGGAAGGTGCTGAAATTATTTTCAGTTCAAAACCTCAGGACTATTCTCCTTTTGTTCTTACTGTTTGGGAAGGAACAGAAATGTTTAATTATTCACCCCTGGTTTATGCCTATCATGTATCGAATGTTGCAATTACAGGAAAAGGGACATTGAATGGCAGTGCTGCAATCGTATTTGCAACGTGGCGGCCACAAGGTTCAAGAATGCAGGATTTAATCCGTCAAATGGGAATTGACCAGATTCCGGTGGATAATCGTAATTTTGGTTTGGATTCCTATTTGCCACCAAGTATGATTGAATTCTTCGGATGTTCTAATGTTTTGATTCAGGATATACATATTGCGGATGCACCGTATTGGGTGATTCATCCGGTGTTTTGCAACAATGTAACGGTTCGTGGAGTGGAAATAAATAGCAATAACCTGAATAATGATGGCTGCGATCCGGAATATACACGCAATGTATTAATCGAAAACAGCACGTTTAATGTGGGCGATGATGCCATAGCCATAAAAGCAGGCAGGGATCAGGATGGTTGGAGAATCGGACAACCAACAGAAAATATTGTGATCAGGAATTGTACATTCAATTCAAAATGCAACGGACTTTGTATTGGAAGCGAGATGTCTGCGGGGGTACAAAATGTTTTTATGGAAAACGTAAGGATAAAAAACTCGTTGAGCGGTGTGTATTTCAAATCGAATCCCGACAGGGGTGGCTTTATCCGGAATGTATGGATTCGGAATATCGAATGCGATAGTGTACGCTCCGCATTAGTCAGGTTTGAGACTAATTATCACGGCAGCCGGGGTGGGTTCTATCCTCCTCGGTTTCAAAACTTCCTGATTGAAAATGTAACAGGCGATCGTTCGGGTGAATGTGGCATATATGCTGTTGGAATTGAAAAATATCCGATAAAGGATGTCCGTTTGAAAAACATTCAGTTGCGAAGCTGCAAAACTCCCTATATTATGAAGAATGTAGAGAATTTATCTTTCGAAAATGTGATTATCGGAGGAATTAAAATGCCCGAAACACCTATGGAAACTACCGGAACAATGTTGAATTCGTATTGATTTCTGACAGATTTATTCTGCAAATGCAGCCGGGTTGGGGAGCGGGGAAGTTCTTTAAATTTGGAAAGCTGAGCTTTCCTTTTATCACAACTTAGTCAAGAGACTACGCCAAACAGGGAGCGCTATAAAAGCCAAACCATTAACCCCTCTCCCAATAATTATCGGGAACTAACGAGGGAGAGAGCCGGGATATTATTATTTATTTTCCCGATGAAATAAACGATTAAAAAATCCAGTTATTCCGGTTTCTTTGTAGGGATCGCAATTTAATTCATTAGAAACAGAATCGGGAATTATAAAAGGAGTAAGAAATTGTTTTCTCCAACCGGCATTATTCTCAATTGCACGAAGTACATGACCAACTATGGGCAATGCCAATGAAGAGCCCGAACCGTTTCCACTGTAAAAATGAACTTCAGGCGAACTTGCACCAACCCAGGTTCCCACCACCAAATCGGGCGTATAAGCAATAAACCATGCATTTGTATAGTTTTCGGCCGTACCGGTTTTACCGGCAAGGTCGGCACGAATAGCAAACTGGTTCCTAATGCGTGTTCCTGTTCCCTCGTTGATGGCTTTTTGTAATATGGCCGTAATCCTTTCAGTGGTTTCTTTGTTGAAAACTTTTTCAACACCGGCATCCTTTCTTTCGAACAGGACTTTTCCTTTGGCATCGGTGATTTTATTAATCATCACCGGCTCTGTCATTTCACCCTTATTGGCAAAAGCACCGTAGGCACGAACAACCTCATAGAGGGATAAATCAAGTGTTCCCAGAGCAATGGATGGCGAGTCATCATTTGTAGTTGGAAAATGCAGCCTGTTACAGGTAGTAATAAGTTTATCGCGCCCTGTTTGAAAGTACAAATCCAGTGTAGGCAGGTTCATGGAGTGAGCCAGGGCATACCAAAGAGCAACCGTGCTGTCTTTTGTAAATGTATGATCAAAATTTTGCGGTTCCCAGTTTTCGTATTCAGGATATACTTTTTGAATATTTTTAAGGTAGGTACAGGGAGTAAAATTGTTCTCCAGCGCCGTAGCATATAAAAATGGCTTAAAGGTTGAAGCAATCTGACGGTGCGACAGCACCATATCAAAAGGAAGTCTACTGAAGTCGTTACCACCAATCCAGGTAATGACCGCTCCATTTTTCGGGTTAGTAATAAGTACCGAAGCATTCAGCATTTTGTAGTAATACCACAAACTGTCTGTCTTATTCATTTTTCTGCTAACGATACCTTTCCAGTCAAATACCTCGATGTTTTTTTTGCCTGAATTATCTGCACCATGCAGGTTGAACTGTTTACTATACCATTGTTTTTTTATATTGTGATTTTGAAGCTCATTATCCAGCAACTTTTGCATACTGTACAAATGGTTGTGTATGCCTTCGGTAGTTGCTTGCTGAATCTTCATATTCAGGGTCGTGTATATTTTGAGCCCATCTTTATTCAGGTCATATTCCTTACCCTCTTTCCGTTGAATATCTTCCAGAATTTTCTCCGTTTTTTTCTTTACCTGATAGACAAAATAGCCAGCCGGAGCTTCAGTATTCATGTTTTCATAGTTCAGTCTTAACGGGATTTTCCGCAAACTATCCAACTTAGCCTTTGTCAGATACTTTTGTTTTTCCATTAAAGTCAGTACCATGTTTCTGCGCTCCAGCGAATTTTTGGGATTAAGACGTGGATTAAAATAGGTATTCGCTTTCAGTAATCCCACTAATACAGCCGATTCTTCCACTTTCAGCTTGCGGGCAGGTTTATTGAAATACCGGTGTGAGGCAGCTTCCACCCCGTAAACATCTTCGCCAAAAGGGACGGAATTCAGGTAAAGCACCAAGAGTTCCTCTTTGTTGTACACTTCCTCCATACGTGCAGCAATAATAATTTCCCTTATCTTGTTCACTGGCAGACTCAGGAACCCATAATTCCGGCGGCCATACAAGTTTTTTACCAATTGTTGTGTCAGCGTACTTCCACCACCGCCCTGGCTTTCGCCCCAAAGGATACTTTTAAAAAAAACACGAAAATAACTCTGAAGATCGTAACCGCCATGGGTAAAAAAGCGCTTGTCTTCAGTGGCAATCAATGCATTTTTAAGATGAACGGGAATTTCAGTGTTGGAGATATTGGTTCGATTCTCGGCAAAAAACTTCCCGATGATTACGCTGTCGGAAGATATTACCAGCGAAGCTTCTTCATTATTGATTGCTTTCAGCGCTTGCTTATCGGGTAAGGATCCAAATATCCCCGAATACACTAAAAAAAACAACAACACGCATAAAAGCAGTATGGAAGACAGGAAAATCAAAAAATATTTCAGGATTTTTTTTAAAAGCAATATTTTTGGAAGTTCCATATTTCTAATTATTTAAAAGAGATAAATCCGTTACTTACTTTATGATTAATTTCGATACTCAGCTACTCACGACAGCTATAGTAACGAGGAAGAGTGAGTTTTGTTGTTTTTCAAATCCGTTGATAAACTTCGTCGAAAGGAATTCTCATTCTGTCTCCCCAAACTCCGTGTTCTTCTCTGATTCCACAGGAAATAATCATATTGATTTCTGCCCCCAAAGGCAATTTCAGGATGCTTTTCACTTTCCGACCATCAAAACCTTCCATCGGACAGGTGTCATAACTTTCACCGGCCATTACTAACATAAACGTTTGCGCCGCCAAAGCACAGGTTTTATGAACGACGACTCTCACGTCGTTTTCAGATACCTGATAAGTGATTGTTCTGAAAATCCCAATAATATTGACCAGGATTTTTCGCACAATCCCGAAAATCCCCAAAAAGCGGGAATACAAAAATGGCATTACATTTCCATAATACAATTTCCAGGTTTTGATTCTTTTCTGCTGTTTCTCTTTTGGGCTATTTTTCAGTACATTCTGAGTTTCCAGGTCCATCATTTTTTTTGCTCTTTTCCGGTACAAATCCTGTCTGGTTACGAAAACTACCATTTGTTGGGCTGTTGTCGCCGCTTTTTGATTTAAACAGGCAACTGAGAGTTCCTTTAGAATTTCCGGATTTGTTATGTGATAAAACTCCCATAGTTGCATATTGGAACTGTTGGGAGCCAACGTTGCCAGTTCTATACAATGTTTTACTTTTTCAGAATCAATGGGAAGATCCTTGTAGTGTCTTACAGAACGTCTGAAATTTATTATTTCTTCTAAAGTCATTTTTGGTTGTGTAATATATGTTACTAAAATTATTTTGCTATCTGTTTGAAATGATGAACAGGTATAAAGAATGGTCGAAATATGCTTTACTTAATTGTTATAAATCAATCAACCGGCTGTTCGTACAAAAGTACATAATAAATGCGGGAGAAATCACAACCGACTAAACTGTCAGCATCAGAACCAATAGTCACTGACCAAAGGGGAATAATCTACAAAATATAAATTTGAACAGAGCATATCTTCATTCTGGTTATTTAAAAATTCTGAAAATTCTGATCCTGACAATTGCACTTTAGTCGCCAACATTGCCTTTCCTTACTTATTTAAGAAACATATCCTTTAGAACATGGGTTCTTGATGCGGGTAAAATGTATTAGTGGTTTTCATTTTATTCTCATAAAATCAAATGCTCCCTTGCGAAGTTGTATCCCATATTCAAGATAAGCCTTCATGCAAGCCAGAAAATTGGCCCAACCTTCCGTATTCCCTATCAGCCACTTCAGATTATCTTCGTTGTAAGTTTTTCCGTCTTCGGTCACTTTTACTAATGTACTTTTATCAGGTTGTGATTCCAGTTCAATTTTTACAAGGGTTTCTTTGTCCCAAACAAATGAAACGGACTGATTGGCAACAATTTTAATTTCTTTTACCTGACATTTATCATTAAATTCAGGAAATTTCCAAATTAGGTTTTTTCCTGTTTCCATTCGTCCACTACTTTCGGAAATGAAATAGTTCGTCATCTTTTCAGGATTTACAATTCCTTCAAAAACTTCTGTTATCGGTTTTTGAATCTGTATTGTTGCTTTAGCTATTAGTTTCATAATGAGTGTTGATTTAATTTATAAGGTTAACGTTTTGCCCGGCCGTTTTAATTTTCCAATTATCACGATTGGGCAAGAGATTGATTCTACAAATAACATGTACTGACTACAGTCGTGTAGAGTATTCACCGTTCGGCTGAATTTAGCACTCTACTCATCGTTTGTAACAAAGACCAGTTTGAGGCTATTTATGGCATAGTTACTGGGGTTTCTGATTCGTTGTCTGTTTCGCCATATTTCTTCATCCATGCCTTGTATTCATCGGGTGACATTTTAGCCAGTTTTTGTGTAACAAATGCTGCCATTGCCCATATTTGTGCATCTGTGTGAGTTGGCTTGAATGCCGGCATACTTGTCATCTTAATTCCGTTTTTGATAACCCAGAAGAATTCCTGGGCTGCATCTTCTTCGCCGTGTTTGTACATGAGTGGAGGTTTCGGATACAAACCTTCCACCATTTCGTTGGGTTGAATGCCGGGCGCACCGTGACAACTTACACACATTTGGTTGTAATGTTGAAAACCGGTCACCAGTACAGTCGAATCTTTCAGGTTGTCAGGTACCGGGTTTTCAGACATCCTTCTGTCTACCGACCTGTGCGTTGTCATTTTAATAATTGAGAGTGTAAGCTTATTGTGATGTGAAAGTTGGCTAATGTCGTAAGCTCCGGATGAAATATAAATAAAAGCGCCGACGACCAGAACAACGAGTGTTATAGCGATAGTAATAAGGACTTTTTTCATGTCAGTGAATTTTTAATTAATACAATATATAAGTGAAGTTTCGTTGGAATAGTTCAGTTTCAACTTAAAAATTTATATATTTGTATATTTTGAGATTCAGAAGTCAGATTCTGTATTGCATAAATCTGAGCAAAGGGTGTAACCTGAAATACTTAATTAACGTGAGTTCGAGATAAGAATAAACTTAACACATTGGTAATCATATATACAAAATAAAATAAGGGTGAGACTTGATGGGGTTTACTGTTTGCTACTAAGGGTTTCAATAAAAACCTTGTTTTTAAAAATGATTTGTGCCCTTAATTGAAAATGTATAAATAAATGCTTTAAAAACCCTTAATCTATTGAAAATAAGGACTACAATAACGGATATAGTCTGAAAAGTTAAGCGGGTGTGGAAGCAGGATTGAGATTCATTTAATTCAGGATACCAACTAAAGAAAATAATAGTAACTCAATTTTTAAAAATTAAAACGTATGGTAAAGAAACATTTAGTAAGAACTGCAGCATTTTTGCTTTTCCCATTTTTATTGGGCTCTTGCACTAACTGGTTTGGAATAACCGGTTCCGGTAACATCCTTTCAGAGAGTAGAACTGTCACTGATTTTAATTCAGTTGAAATAGTTTCGTCGGCCGATGCTGAAATTGTCAAAGGCGATACATACAGCGTGGAAGTATCTGATTATGAAAATATAATTCAATATCTTTCGCTGAAAATCGTGGATCACAAGTTGACAATCTCTGTTGAACCATCTACTACAATTTTGAATAACAGCAAGGCAAAAGTAATGATTACAATGCCGGATACCTTGAAATCATTAAGTATCACCGGAAGTGGTGATATGAAAATAAATTCAGCATTCAAAGATATCGAACGAATGATCATAACCGGAAGTGGAAATATTGATGCTACTCAGCGTCTGGATATTAAAGATGTTGAAGTAACTGTTCTTGGAAGTGGAAATATTTCTGCAACAGGGAATGCTAAGAGTGTAAAAGCATTAATTTCCGGCAGTGGAGATATTCATTTATCTGATTTGATAGCATTCAGCGCCGATTGTACAATAACGGGTAGTGGAAATATTGATGTAAACGTAACGAATGAACTAAAAGCCAAAATTACCGGTTCGGGAAATATTTATTACTATGGAAACCCGGGAACAGTGAATTCCAGTACGCCGGGAAGTGGTGTTGTGATTAAGAAATAAATATTTTCTGAAATAATTTTCAAACTGATAATCGTAAAAGTACCTTTGCGGACAATCGCGCAGGTGCTGTGATAAAAACGTTTAACCATTATACCCTCTCCTGATAGTTATCGGGAGAGGGAAAGTGATTGTTTTTAAATACCAGTATTGAAATTAATTGGTCATAAAACTAAATTTACCCACATTAATGACATCTTGCTTATTCTCGAGCCGTATAGTCAATTCTTGTTTCTTTTGATTGGGTTTCCCGAAATTTGTGATAAAAACCAAATGCAAATTCACAGGTGCCAGTATCGATTGCGAGTGTGTGCCATAATAATTAGCCTGCACTAAATATTTGCCATTTATCGCTTTCCTGATCATGAATTCTTCAGGACCATAACCATTGATAAAGTCAGTTGAAATTTTACCTCCAATGCGGGTGAGATTATGTTCATAGAAACATTTTTCACCGACAGGATCTGTAACCCAAAGATCCATATCGCAATTATCAGTATCCCAGGTCAAACAAACCCGAATACTTACAGGCTCTTTCTTTATCAAACGATGATCGATAAAACCAGAATCAAGCGTCGGATGGAGGGCAAGAATATTATTGATTTCATTCATAACGATTAACTCTATCCCGGGGAATCGATTATCCCAGTTTTTTTTCACTACTTCATAAAGCGTGCTGATTGCTTGTTGATAATTTCCATTAGCATCGTAAGCAAGTCCTAAATCACGATACGACTGGGGTTCTTCTCCTTTCAATTTCAGAACCTTTTCGAAAACCATCACTGCTTCGGCAAAACATTTAAAGTCAAGAAGTTTATTCCCGAGAACACGTAATAATTGCGGTGATTCAAGTCTGAGCTCGGCGATGTTTGAAAGAACCGTAACAGCCGTATCCTTTTTACCTGATTTTGAAAAGAAATCGGCTGCATCAATATAAAATGAAGGGGTTGTACCGTATTCCTTTTTGAGTTTCAGGTAAGTAGGATACTCTGATCCTGCCGCCGCATATTGTAAAACTTTTAAGTAAGGGGTTTGCGGATCCCAGGCATTCAACTCAATTGTTGAGTTACTTTCTGGATTTCTGACAGATATTGGCTCAGCTCCGGGAGACTGTGTCACATTCTCTTTTATATCTGCTATATCACGACCATTTATTTCATCATTCCCCCTTACCTCGGCAATAGACATAACCGCTCCGGTTACATTCAATTCTTCCTGAGATCTTACTTCTTCATCTCTTGCAATAACCGGAGCAGTGGAATGAACACCACCAGACTGTTTAGCTTTAGTTGATTTGTCAGGAGTATAGATAAAGTTTTTGTTCCACCATTTACTTTGTTCATCCGAAAGGCTTACAACAGATTCGATATGTGATTTTATTTTTTCTGCCCCTTCTTTTTCACGAGTCGCCTTAAGTGTAAAATACTTCTCCTGCATTTCTGTTGGTGGCACTATATCGTTATCCAGATAATCGTTAATATTTTCGAGAACGATTAATGAAGTATTGGGTGTTACTATTCCGAATTGCTTTCCGGTTTGGGTGATTTCATTTTTATTTTTTTCTTCATTAAGACTCAACTCAGCAATTTTTTTGTCAGCCCATATCCGGCTCAGAATTGCCTGATCGGTAGAATTATCCACATTTATAGAAATTAATTTAGAGTAGGTTATTGTTGAACCAAAGCCAAAGTTCAATACAAGTGTTGCTGATTTTCCAGGTAGTGTTCCGGCAAGGCTAAACGTATTGTTAAATTGGCAAGGCATGGATGGGTAAACAGTTGAAACCTGCCCATCCTTAATTTGTGCCGAAATAAAATGATAATTATTGTTCGTTAGTTTTGCCACAACTTCATCGCTGCTAAACTTATTTAAATCAATATACACTCCGCTGCGTTGAGCCAGGTAGGTAAGAAACAATGGATTGGCAGTAACATTCGAATTCAAAGTGAACACCGGTGTGTTCGAAAACTTTGGTTCCATACTACCAAAGGTTGTCATTCCGTCCGAAAAAAGAAGGATTTCATCACTCTTAAACTTTGTAAAATCAAGGCAGCCCAATGAAGTACCTCCATCATAAACTGTAGCCATTAATGTCGATTTTAGTTTATCCCAGTTCCCGTTTATAATTTCAAATGTTTCAGCTTTACCGGTTTTAATATTGAAGGGTACGAGTTCAATAGACAGATTTCCTGTTTTTTGAATATAGTTAGCCAATATAGCTAATTCTATTTCTAAGTTTCGATCCTGAGCTGAGTTCGAATTATCCCATAACAGAGTTATTCGTTTCGGTAATGTTTTAACTTGAATGGAAGGTTTCGGTCTGAAAGTCACATAAAAATAGGATGAGTCGGAATGTTCGTTTTTTGCGGCAGTAAAGACTTTTTCGGCATTACCTGTATGGGGAAATGCAAGCGCAATCTGTTTATCGGGAACAAAGTTGTTTTGCTCAAAATTAGCAACATATGAATCATTCCATTTATTGAATGCCAGATTAACAAGTTCATTATTTTCTAAATCTAATTTTACAATGTTTTTAATTACTTCAGCATGAACGGAGAATCTTTCTATTGATTCATTGATTTTTAAAGGTAGAATATACAAATCATAGTTTCCTTTATCCGTTAATTCTTGTTCGAATGCAAGCACAACTCTTCTTGTTCCTTTTGCAGGCAAAGGATATACACGCATACGAAAGTTATTTCCTTCCGTTTTTTCGAGCAATCCCGGATCCACTCCCCTTCGAACAATGGTTTCAAACGTTTTACGTCCCTGTTCTTTCTCAACAACAACACCTTCGCGCATGTTTCCATTTATATCTAATGCAAAACGTGAAACCGTTTGTCCTTCGCCCAACGGGAAATTAAATTCTCCTTCCATCACCCGTGAGTTAGGGTTATAGAAAGTCATATCCAGGGTGGTAACTGCTATTTGTCCGATAATCTTGATGTCAACGCTGAGATTATCCAGCCTCATCGGGTTTTCTGTACTATTTCTCAGATTGTTGACTTTCATAACAGGGTTAATAGCTACCTGTCTGTTTTGTTGTGAATGTATAAAACATAAAAAAGGTTGAAAGAAAATGATAGTAAGAATAATCACAATCATTTTTCGGTTCTGAACTCCAATTGCATTCATATTGATAATATTTATATTGTATCTTCAAACTTTACTCATTTTAATTTTCCACCACTCCCACACATCCCGAAAGCTCCACCAGGGTTCTGAAAATTTTCCATATATTGTCAGCAGTTTATTTTTTTATCTTATTATAAATATCAGTCAGCGAAATAAGATTCGTTGTATCTAGTGTAATATCCAGATTGGTTCCATTTTCTAATTCTATCGGAATGATATAACAATAAGGTTTGTTGTCTAATAAAAATGATTTTGAGACTAACCATTTTTTGGTTATTGGCTTCGAATAATTTGCCACAGAACTGAGTATAAATGGATTTGGTGTCAATAAATACAATTCACTTCCTTTGACAACATCGAATAAATTGTTCCAGTATACCGTAATACCGATAATAATTTGAAACGTTCTTTCCTCATCATCTTTTGCCTTTTTCAATTTTTCTGTTAAATAGATCATATTGAACTTTTGCATAAACTTTTCAGTAGGGTCAAAATCCACCAATGCTATTTGAATCGCCTCCGGACTTAAAGCAGGTAATTTAAAATCAATTCCCAGCTTCCATTTATACATGTAATTTTTGGCGTTTTGAATCTGTGCTGTGTCTTTTGTTTGTGCAAATGTCATCATTGATAACGTTGACAATGCAAATAGAATAATCAATTTTGTTTTCATACGATTAACATTTAAAGTGAATTGGTAAGTTTACTTTTCGAAACTCGTTTTTTATCAACTTGCAACTAACACAAATAGATACGCCAATGCATATAAATCTGCTTTATACTATATTCTATTGCAAAATGGGTTTACTATTTGAATCTGTTTAACAGTCAGGAAGTATTGGTCTCCAAAGATAAATAACATATTTAATAAAATAATCATTTTTTGTGATTATTCTCTATTTAGGTTCTGTAAAGAACTTTTTGTTAAATAATGTACCTGACACGAATGATTTTTTGTCATTACCAACAAGGGAGAGTAAGAAATGTGTGAATCATACAACTATTTTCAAAAATTCTGCAACAGTAATAAGCATAAAAGTTCTGACCTTTGTCTTTTATGCAGGTGATGACGGTTAGAACATAAAGAATCAGATATCCATATCGTTAAAAAACATATTCAGTACTAAAATCATAATAAATAATCAAATATGAAAACGAACAAAATTAAAAAAGTATTGATTGCGCTGGATTATGATCCAACAGCAAAAAAGGTAGCTGAAGATGGATTCATAATGGCTAAATCAATGGGAGCTGAAGTAACATTATTACATATAACTGTCGATCCAGTCCTATATTCCAATGCATACGACAATATGGGGGTGTGGCAAATTGATTCAGCCAATATTCTTGAGACCATCGATACATTAAAAACCGGATCGCGTAATTTTCTTGAAAAAACTAAAAAATATTTAGGGGCTAAATCAATTAAAACCCTGCAGAAAGAAGGTGATTTTGCTCAAGTGATTTTAGAAACCGCCGGCGAAATCAAAGCTGATTGTATTGTGATGGGTTCACATAGCCAGAAATGGTTGGAAAATATATTAATGGGAAGTGTTACAGAAGAAGTATTGAGAAAATCAACCATTCCCTTGTTCATTGTTCCGACAAAAAAGCAGGATAAATAAGAATACATCAATTTCGCCGGGTATTAAACATTTAAAAAGAGAAAAATGAAAAAAGAAAAATTAGAAAAACTTGCCACTGAGAAGAATTACCCTTGTGTAACCATTTCGATGAATACAAACAGAACCTACCCTGCAAATCAGAAAGACATTCTTGTACTTAAAACTCTTCTGAATGAAGCGAAAGAACGCGTTATCAAAGAATTCGGTAAACGTCCGGTGATTGAATTAATTGAAAAAATAAATCAACTTGAATCGGAAATTGATGTGAACTACAATCTGGATAGTTTACATATTTTTCTTTCCAATTCCACAAAAGAAATAGTACGATCGACCTGGCCAACTATTCGTAACATCGTTCATGTATCGGAGAATTTTGCGATCAAGCCACTGGTCAAGTTGTTTAACCGGACGGAAGAATACCTGATCCTAATGCTTACGCAATCGGAAGTCCGATTGCTTATGGCTGTCAATGATGCTGTGGAAGGTGAAATAACAAATGATGATTTCCCATTCGTAAACGATGCTGATGAACCGGACGATACCGAAACCAACAGCGATGCAAAACAAACCGAAAATCAGACACGTGAGTTTTTCAATAAGATTGATAAGGCAGTCGTGAGAATGAATAATTCAACCGCTATGAAATGTGTAGTGATAAGCACAAATGACAATTATAAGCGCTTGATGAAAGTTGCCGATAAACCGGCTGCTTATATCGGCTGGACCAATATAAACCATAATAACACGACAGCAAATCAATCAATAGCCAGTGATGCCTGGCAAATAGTCAAAGTCCGGCAGGAAAAATCCCGTGCTGAAGACATAAAAGAAATGCAGGAGGCTGTAGGAAAAGGAAATGTTATTACAGAATTGTCAGAGATTTATCGTGCTGCCAAAGAAGGCCGTGGAGATTTATTAATTGTGAGTGACGATTTTCACCAGGCCGTCAGGGTAACGGATGAATTCTCGTTGGATTTAGTTACTGATGTCACTTTAAAAGGTGTTATTGATGACATTACAAGCGAAATTGCCTGGGATGTAATTTCAAAAAAAGGTCGTGCCATATTCACCACGCAGGATGAACTTAAATCATTGGGCGAAATTGCATTGAAAGTACGATACTAAGTAGTTTATAGTAAATAGTTTATAGTTAGTAGTTTATAGTTAGTTTAGTGATCCAATGACAATTAAATAAATAATTACTATTCATAAGTCTACATTGGATAATTCCCGCAGATAACGCAGATTTCTAAAGGATCTGCGTTTTCTGCGGGATAATTAAATTATAATTTATAAAAACCCGAAATAATGATATTCATTTTCGATAGCCTTAAGACCAATGAAATAATCAGACAAAGCATAGAAAAAACGCAACAATCACACGCATGAGAACACATATTCAAAAAGTCTTTACTGTGCTAAAAACAGCTTTCAACAAATGGTTTGAAAAAGATCCTTTTCACGAAAGTGCAGTAATTGCCTATTATGCAATTTTTGCCTTACCAGGTTTACTGGTTATTATTATGACTCTTGCCGGATACTTTTTTGGACATGAAGCTGTGAATAATCAGGTGGCAGCCCAGCTTAATTCCACCATGGGAACCGAAACAGCCAAACAAATTCAGGACATAATTATTCAGGCCAGCCGGTTGAGGAATTCATTACTTGCCACTATTATAGGAATCATTACCATTTTAATCGGTGCAACAGGTGTATTTGCCGAATTTCAGAAAAGCCTGAATACCATATGGGAAGTGAAACTGGACACAACGAAATCCGGCATTTGGCAAGTCATCAGAGTCCGGCTTTTTTCGTTTGGTCTAATCATTTCCATAGCATTTTTACTGATAGTATCGCTGTTGGTTTCAACCCTTATTGCAGCATTCGGTAGCTGGTTAAGCAGTCATTTCAGCGATTCGTTTATATTGATGCTAACAGTGCTTAATTACGGGCTGTCATTTTCTATTTTAGCCGTTTTGTTCGCACTTATGTTTAAGATTTTGCCGGATGCAAAAATTAAATGGAAACATGTATGGATTGGCTCTTTTGTCACAGCATTTCTTTTTGAAATAGGGAAATTTGTATTGGGATTATATTTTGGGAATGCAAATCCCGGAACAGGTTATGGCGCGGCAGGATCTATCATTCTGATTCTGCTTTGGGTTTCATACTCTTCTATGATCGTATTTTACGGAGCTGAATTTACACATGCTTATGCTAACATGTTTTCAGGGAAAGTGCCACCAACCGAAATTGCAAAAGTGCAGGTTCCTGTTAAGCAGCAGACTAAGTAAATTTTAAAGGGCGGACAACCACACTTGTAGAAAGTAGTTGTTTTCTTGTATTGTCAAAATTGTCGCAGGCAGTATTCTATTAATTTTTCATCAAGGGCGTTCATTCATTCTTTATAATCAATTGACTTGTATAATTCCAGGCTTTTGGGGAAGTTCTTGTTTCTGAATTCCTATCGTGCTTTCTCAATTCTCAGTTTATCAAATTCAAGATTTTTCGTAGTTTTTAAAACCAAAATTATATTGATTCAGAAATGGTTCAATAATTTCAAGTCCTTTTTTTCCAATAACCCAAATAAACTTTATTTATTCGGGTTTCACTGGTATTTGTATACCGGCCACGATTTTAGCATTTAACTTCCTCAATACTGAATAAAAGTATAATGTTCTACCGGGAAGGATTTTTCATAAACACAAAAGAACAACGTTGCGGGATGTGTGAATCATATAACATATTCCTGAAATTATGTAACATAGTCAGTTATTAATAGTGCGAACTTTGTACTATAAAATAAATGATATGAAAAAGCTTAGAACCGCAGTAACAATGATAGTCCTTTCCCTGATGTTAGGAGGTATGACATCCTGTGAAATTACACGACATACAGAAGAAGGAAGACACAGAGGTTTGTTTTACAGACATGATGACCATCGCGATAACAGAGGCCCTGTACTTATTATTCGTTCAAATAACAATGACAGGCATCAACACGACGAAGATGATGATGATTGATAAACAAATAATCAACCCAACAACAAAACACTTGTCATACAATGACAGATGATTTATATTTAATAATTAAACAACTAATAAAAAAAAAGATGAAAAAAACTATTTTTATTGCATTATTAGCGATATTCTCGTTAAGTGCAGCACCTGCATTTGCAGCTACAAGTTCAACCAATGCAACCGAAGCTACGACTAAACTGTCAGCAGAAGAAATAAGTAACTACCGGGCACGTGTTGAAGAAATCCGTAAAATGGATAAATCGGACATGTCGGCAAGCGAAAAAAGTGAACTGAAGAGTGAACTGAAAGACATTAAAGCAACTATGCACAGAGATGGAACTTTCATTTATATTGGTGGAAGTACACTTTTGATTATTATCATTTTGTTGCTTATCCTTTAATCATTTTTTTTCAAAATAATTTTGGATTTATAATAACGGATAGGCTGAATGGACTATTTGACTATACTGATCATTAGGATTCATCAATTCAAATTTATATTTATAAAATTATCGAGATAAAACAGAATCCTGTATTTTTTACAGGATTCTATTTTCTACATCTGAATTACTGAAACAGCTCTCCAAAACAAATTAAATCGCCCTATATGAAAACTTATTTTAAAGTACTGTCATTATTATTCGTTATGTTGATGGTTTCCTGTACCAGCCTTAGAACAGTCTCGGCCCAAGAAGAAGCCATTAGTTTTCAGGTTTTTTATGATGAGTTAAGTCCCTATGGTCAATGGGTCGATTTTCAACGTTTCGGTTATGTCTGGATTCCGGATGTAAGTGCAGATTTTGCTCCCTATTATACGGATGGATATTGGGTCATGACCAATTATGGTTGGACATGGTCTTCCGATTACAATTGGGGTTGGGCAGCATTTCATTATGGCCGATGGGATTTTGATGATTCATACGGTTGGTTTTGGGTTCCGGGGAATGAATGGGGACCATCCTGGGTTATCTGGAGACAATCCGAAGGTTATTATGGCTGGACACCCATGAGACCGGGAATGGATGTAAATGTAAGTTTCAGTAATGGATACAGTGATATTGACCGTTGGAATTTTGTACCGGACAGAGATTTCGGTCGTCCCGACATGGATCGGTATTACGTGGACAGAAGTGTGAATAAGATGATTATTATTAACTCAACCGTTATTAATAATACCTATATCGATAAAAGCCGTAACAGCACTTATATTTCAGGACCACGTCGCGATGAAGTACAACGACATACAGACAGAAGGATTATTAATGTTAGCATCAGGAGTAATGATAAACCCGGACAAAGTCTGACAAAAACCGATTTACGGATATACAGACCTGAAATAAGAAAGAATAACGGAGCGAGCCGTACCGCGACTCCAGACAGAGTAACAAATATAAGGGACGTAAAACCAACAAAAGACAAAGTTTTATCTGTTCCGGGAAACAACAGAACCCCAGATCAATATAATAACAGTGATGGAAGGTTGCCTATTCAACAAAGAGATGTCAGAATTCAACCGCAACAAAACCCGGATCGTGGAGTAAATAATCAACGGCAACCGGTTCAACAACAAAATCCTGTAGAACGTCAGCAACCGGTTCAACGTCAACAGGAAAATCAACAACCGGTTCGTCAGGTATCCCAACCGGGACAACAGCAACAACCTGTTAAACGACAGGAAGTACAACAACCGGTTCGTCAGGTAACAGAACCCGGACAACCGGTCCAACGACAACAACAACAACAACAACAACAACAACAACAACAACAACAACAACAACAACAACCGGTACAACGTCAACAGGGAAATCAACAACCGGCACGTCAGGTAGCTCAACCGGGACAGCAAGAACAACAACCGGCCCGTCAGGTAAAAACACAAGACAACCAACGAAAGACAACCCAATCCCCAAAAGAGGAAAGGAAGCAAACGAATGACAAGAAAGAATCCGATACTAAAAAAGATAAGGATAATTCAGGAAACAGAAGGTAGGTTTAGCAACAAATATATTATAAGTCCGGTGGACTCTTATTTAAATAACCACGGGTATACCCCGTGGTTATTTAAATTGAATCCTTTCAGGATTCTAAATCTTATTATCTCTTGACTATACTATGATTTGCTTATATCGGACTCACTTTAATTAAGAAACTATCAGCAATCAACTATGCAAAAATTTTTGTTTCTGCTTGTCATAATGACAATTGGAATATTTCCGAAAGTTTATTCACGCACCTATTTTCAGCAAAAAGTAAATTACAGCATTGATGTAACACTCAATGATGTAACTCACGAACTGACCGCTTTCGAGCAACTGGAATATACCAACAATTCCCCGGACACGCTGCAATTTATCTATTTTCATCTTTGGCCCAATGCCTATTCGGAGAATCGTACCGATCTGGCAAAACAACTATTCACGACAAAAGGGAAAGAACGTTTGTTTAATGACCCTGTGTTGAAAGGTGACATGGATTCATTGAACTTTAAAGTCGATCATCAATCCGTTCAATGGCACTTGCTGCCCAACCAACCGGATATTTGCCTGCTTATGTTGAATCAACCGCTCTCTCCCGGTAAAACAATTCATATCTCCACTCCTTTTCATGTCAAAATTCCCAAAGGAGTTACTTCCCGATTGGGTCATATCGGCCAGTCCTATCAAATTTCGCAATGGTATCCCAAGCCGGCTGTTTATGACAATACCGGCTGGCATCAAATGCCTTATCTCGATCAGGGCGAGTTCTATTCCGAATTCGGAAGTTTTGATGTACGCATTACTTTACCCGAAAATTATATCGTTGGAGCAACCGGTGAATTACAAAACAAAAAGGAAGAGGAATGGCTTGATTCGCTTGCTGCAGATACAAGCTGGGTAAAAAACGCCAAATACGGACGGGTAAACTTCCCGGTTTCCTCTACCCGTACTAAAACATTGCGATATACCCAGAAGAATATTCATGACTTTGCCTGGTTTGCCGATAAACGGTTTCACGTATTGAAAAGTCAGGTCACTCTTCCCCGTTCTGGTAAGAAAGTAACCACCCGGTTGATGTTTACCAATCAGCAGTCGGCACTCTGGAAAGAGGCCATTCCCTATATCAATCACGCGATACTTGATTTTTCCGAATGGATTGGTGATTATCCTTACAGCAGTTTCACGGCTGTACAAAGTGCATTAAATGCAGGTCTGGGAATGGAATATCCTACCATTACAGTAATAGGGCTCACAAAAGATGCTTATTCCCTGGATAAAGTAATTGCACACGAAGCTTGTCACAACTGGTTTTACGGAGCGTTGGGTTCCAACGAACGCCGGTTCCCGTTTATGGATGAAGGCATGACAACTTCGTATGAAATACGTTATCTTGCCAAACGATATCCCGATAAAAAGCTATGGGAAGATTATTTTCCCAAACTAAAACAGGCCCGGTTCTTTCATATGGATAAAATACCCATGGAAAGAAAGATGGAACTCGAATGGCTCACTGTGGCACGTGTCAACCTCGAACAACCGGTAAATCTGACATCCACCGATTATAATGCCACGAATTATACGCTTATTCCTTATAACAAAGCGGCCATCAGTTTCAATTACCTGCGGGCTTATCTCGGCGATTCAATGTACGACGCCATCCTGCACGATTATTATCATCAGTGGAAATTTAAGCATCCACAACCCGGGGATCTTCGCCGGGTATTTGAATCGGATGCCGGTAAAGACTTAAACTGGTTTTTTGATGATCTTTTGGGTACAACGAAACGACTCGATTATAAAATGGTTCTTTTAAAAAACCAACGCCTGTTGATCCGGAACGTGGGTGAATTGGTATCGCCTGTACTTATAGCAGGAATGAAAGGTGATTCCGTTTGTTTTGAAAAATGGGTGGATGGTTTTAAAGGAGAAAAATGGATTAATGTTCCGGCAGATAATTTTACCGGCTTTCAGATTGATCCGAAGCATGTAATGCCCGAACTTTACAGGTTGAACAATAATATCCGTACAAGTGGTATTTTTCCGAAAGCGAGTCCGGTACAACCACAGCTTTTATTCAGTCTGGAAGATACCGAAAAGCATTCACTTATGTTTATTCCGGCAGTCAACTGGAATCATGAAAACGGCTTTATGCTTGGAATGGTCCTGCATAATGGTTTTATCATACCCAAACCGTTGGAATATCTTTTTATGCCTTTCTACACGTTTAATACATCGCGGTTAGCCGGTTATGCCAAAATATCGTATGCTGTAACACCGTACAATAATTTCATCCGGTTGGCAAAAATTACGCTCGAAGGAACCCGGTTTGGTGCTCCCGGCAATCAGGACTATCAAAAAATACAGGCAGGCGTTGATATTCATTTCAGACCCACTGAAATGACCAGTCCAATCCGTCAAAACATGTATGGAAGGTATATTCTGGCTTCCGATCTTTATCAGATTGAAGTTCCGGAGAAAGCAACAATGAATTCGTACTTTCAGTTGGGTTACAACTTGCAAAATACAGGATTAATCAATCCCTATGACCTGACGGTTTCAGTTGAATCGGGAAAAGCTTTTCAAAAAGCAACCCTGGAAATGAATTATAAATTAAGTTACACGGGCAGGGATAACGGGTTGGAAATGCGGTTATTTGCAGGAACCATGCTGACTAATACTTCCTCACAACCTTATTATGCACTGGCTCCGGGTGCCAGAAGCGGACGCGAACAATACCTGTACGAAGGCATGTATCCCGATCGTTTCGGAGTTTACCCGACCAGTTTTTTTTCCAGACAAATGACAATTTCGGAAGGCGGTCTGGTATCACCAGTAAACGAACAACTCGGTTATAGCAAGTGGTTGGTTTCGCTTTCTCTGTCAAGCAATTTACCGGGAAAACTGGGGCGTATCGGGATTAAACCCTTTGTCAATATGCTGGTAAACGATCACGGACTTAATCCGGCCAATGTTTCTCCGTTCTTTGGGGAAGCCGGAATTAAGTTTGGGCTCTGGAATCTCTTTGAAATTCATATACCCTTGTTGGTTACAAATAATATTCAATCTATCAGCGGTACCATTCAGAACCGCATACGCATTGTGCTGAGTCTCGATTTTAGCAAACAGGGAAAAATAGGGTTGTAAAACTCATTTTCCTTGCAGATAAATTCATTTTCCACATTATTAATGACGTGCTCTTAAACAGAGTACGTCATTCTTTTTTCTATAAAATCTAATCGGAACAATTTTCCCTCTTAGTAATTCAGGTCAATAATATCTTTAGCTTATTTACAGGCTTTCTGTGTATAATTCTGTTATTTAATTCACATTAAATTGAATGTTTGTTAGGTTTATAAAATAAATGTAATTATCTTTGAATCGAAATTTTAAATAAAAATAAATAAAAATAAAGTTGAAAACACAAAGTGGGATTTCAATAGTATGCAGGTTTTGATGATAACTATTTTACAACACAATATAAATTTCAAAGTGCTGTATAAAGCAGATATATACAAAATACCATTCACCCGTACAAATTGAGTCAGGTGTGGATAGATGACAGTAAGATACTTCTCTGTTGACATTCAGAAATCTTATTCATTCGATTATATTATTTAACAAACAGAACAATAGAATATTATTTCATTCCAATATATAAGAAAGTTCTAAAAACATAATGAAGTTTTAAATATAAATCAACATGAAAAACAGATTTCCCCAAAAGCGATTTCATTTCATTTTTCAATTCTTATTTTATATCTTCCTTTTTTTTCAACCCTTACTAATAAAAGCTCAAATCTCAATCCCGGGAATTGATAGTCTTTCCTTTACAAAAAAAGTATCCGACTATTCACAGCCTCTTACTGAAAAATTCTACCTCCACAGCATGGAGGTTAATCCCGGCAATTTGCACCTTAAATGGGATGCAACCAATCAAATATTCAGTCTCTACGGAACTGCAAAAATTCATTTAAAGGAAGAAGAAATATTCGTTTCATTTGGCGACAGCCTGCTTCCCGGCTTGATAATTAAAGGTGATACCCTGAATGCTGTAAATGCCAATATTACCAGCTCTTTTGATCTGAAAGGCATAACAATTACGCCTATGGGATTAGGGATCGTGTGGAACAGAGTAGAAAACTATTATGGTATATATGGAACTTTAAAAGTGAAAATTGATACCGACTCGATTGAAAAGGCAACATTGGGAGACAGCATCCAACCGGGAATCAAAATTATCAATGGTAAGATAGAACATATTAATATCGGAGTAACATCACGGTTTAAATTAAAATCCGTAGAATTTATTCCGGACAAACTGACTTTCAATTACGATACTACCGGGCATGCGTATAAATTCTATGGATCATTAAAAATCAATCTGGAAAACGACACAATAGATGCATCTTTGGGTAATGCATCTGATCAGGGCATCAGTATTTCACAGGGTGTTATAGAACACATAAATATCGGAATTACAACTGATTTCAAATTAAAATCACTGGAAATCAAACCAATCGGACTAACATTTGTATACGATAAATCGAAACTGCGTTACAGCCTGTACGGAACAATTAAAACCATAATTGAATCCGACACTTTAGTGGCAACACTGGGAGACAATATCAAACCCGGGATCAGTATCG
>DIZI01000029.1 GCA_002427885.1 Paludibacter sp. UBA6032 | reverse complement strand
GTATAACAGAAATGTAGAGCCAAGTAATACTAATTGCCCGAACGCTTTTTTTAGACCTTATAGTATGGTATAGCTTTTTTTATGAACAGCATTTCTCTCTTTTTTCAATGTCAATCTATACAGTAGGTTTCCAAAGTCCCCTTTAGAGGATTTAGGGGTCAACTGAATCACTTAGGTGGTTATAGCGACAGGGTTCCACCTCTTCCCATTCCGAACAGAGAAGTTAAGCCTGTCCACGTCGATGGTACTGCCGCAAGGTGGGAGAGTAGATAGCCGCCGTTTTTTAAAAGCCCCGCATATTTAGTTATGCGGGGCTTTTTTTTGCTCTACATGGATGATAGAGTTCCGACTCTGTCAAGAGAATGTTGTCATATATTGTAGTAGATTTGTCCCCGACAGTACGGAGAATTAAATATATTCAGTATATTAATTCAATTAGTTAATAAGCATGAAATATACTCAGTAGATAAATCAGCGATGTTAAGCGGCATTAAATATACTGAGTATTTAAGTCCCCGACAACTGTTTTGGAGAAATCTACTCAGTATATCATTCCTCGCAGACCGTTTTGGAAAAATATACTCAGTAGATAATTCCCTGACTCTTCTAAATTTTGATGAAAAAACAGGCATTAAACAGAATAAACTGTTTAATGCCTGTTTGATTATTTGCATTTAAGCTATGGGCTTGTAGTTTTATTTCACTTCCACACCATTCGTTACCTTTACGCTTGGTTTGATAAGTACCAGTTTCCCATCGGCATCTTCAGCCGAAAGAATCATACCTTCACTCATCACACCACGCAGTTTACGGGGTTCGAAGTTGGCTATAAAGCAAACCTGTGTTCCTATCAGCTCTTCAGGATTGGAATAATAGGCTGCAATTCCGGAAAGAATAGTACGTTCTTCCAGGCCATCGGCAAGGCGGAATTGAAGCAATTTATCAGCTTTGGGCACTTTCTGGCAATCGAGTACGGTTCCTACGCGTATATCCATTTTCATGAAATCGTCGAAAGCCACCTTTTCTTTTACCGGAGTTGCTTTGTAGCTGGCTGTTTCGTTGGCAATCTTTGTATTCAAAAGCTTTTGAACCTGTGCTTCTATTGCTTCATCCTCAATTTTTTCGAAAAGCAACTCAGGGGTACCAAGTTGAGATCCTTGCGTGAGTAAATCTATTTTTCCCAAATCAGCCCAGTTAAATGCTTTCATTCCCAACATAGTGCGTAGTTTTTCGGAAGTAAAAGGTAAAAATGGTTCGAAAGCAATTGCCAGGTTAGCTGCAATCTGTAAGCTTAGGTGCATAATGGTTGCCACACGATCCATATCCGTTTTAGCTACTTTCCAGGGCTCGGTATCGGCCAGGTATTTATTTCCGATTCGTGCCAGAGTCATGGCTTCTTTTTGTGCATCGCGAAAGCGGAAATTATTCAGCAACTTCTCAACCTCTGCCTTTACATTTACAAATTCCTCTAGTGTTTGTTTATCATAATCGGTCAGTTCACCTAATGCAGGTACTTTTCCATCGTAATATTTTTGAGTCAAAACCAATGCACGGTTAATAAAATTGCCAAAAATAGCCACCAATTCATTATTATTACGTGCCTGAAAATCCTTCCAGGTAAAGTCATTGTCTTTTGTTTCGGGTGCATTGGCAGTCAAAACATAGCGTAATACATCTTGTTTCCCAGGAAAATCTTCCAGATATTCGTGTAACCATACCGCCCAATTGCGCGAAGTGGATATTTTATCTCCTTCAAGGTTCAGAAACTCATTGGCAGGGACATTATCGGGTAAAATATACGAACCTTCGGCTTTCAATACCGATGGAAATACAATGCAGTGAAAAACAATATTATCTTTTCCTATGAAATGCAGTAAGCGTGTATCTTCATCTTTCCACCATTTCTCCCATTTTCCGTATTTTTCCGGTTGACTATCACAAAGTTCTTTTGTATTGGAAATATATCCGATTGGTGCATCGAACCAAACGTAAAGTACTTTTCCTTCAGCATTTGGAACCGGAACGGGAATCCCCCAATCCAGATCGCGACTCACAGCACGCGGTTGCAATCCCATGTCGAGCCAGCTTTTGCATTGTCCGTACACATTCGGTTTCCATTCTTTATGGTCTTCCAAAATCCATTTGCGCAACCATGCCTCATGCTGGTCGAGCGGCAAATACCAATGTTTGGTCTCGCGCATAACCGGAACATTTCCACTGATTGCTGATTTTGGATTGATTAAATCGGTAGGATTGAGTGAAGCTCCGCACGATTCGCATTGGTCACCATAGGCATTTTCGTTGCCACAATGTGGACATTTTCCTGTAATATAACGATCGGCAAGGAATTGTTGAGCAGCTTCATCGTAATACTGTTCATTGGTTTTTTCAATAAAACCTCCTTTACTCTCAATGGTTTTAAAAATTTCTGAAGCCAGTTCGCGATGTGTTCTGGAAGTGGTGCGCGAATAAATATCGAAGGTAATACCAAAATCCTCAAACGATTTTTTAATAATACCGTGGTATCGGTCAACTATATCCTGAGGTGTAACACCTTCCTTTTTTGCTTTAATGGTAATGGGCACACCGTGTTCGTCAGATCCGCCTATAAAGAGCACTTCCTCTCCTTTCAGGCGGAGGTAGCGCACGTAAATATCGGCGGGAACATAAACACCGGCAAGGTGTCCGATATGAACCGGTCCATTGGCATAAGGCAAAGCTGATGTTACAGTAGTACGTTTGAAGTTAGTCATTGTTATGTTAATTGGTTAATTGGGTCATCGTTTATTCGGATTATTGGTTAAGTGTTATTTACAACTAATGAACTAATCAACGAGTTAACCAATTCCCTATACCCAAAACCGGAGTGCAAAGATACGGACAAAAAATTAAAATTCAGGGTTTTTTGAATGGAAATCAATCTTAAAACATATTTAGCCGGGATACAATTTACAACAGGACAAGGTCTAACAGGAGAAACAGATAAATGAAGTAATTTAGTAAACTGATTGCACTAAAACAAGTAGTTAAGTGTTTGTTATTTGAATAAATACTTCCAGTACCAGGGGCAATATCTCAGATATTTCTTTTGTGATAGAATATTTTCGATATTTTTAGTTACTTTTGCAAAACATGATATTTTATATATTTACACAACTAATATTTATAAACTATGTTAACTTTAATTATTATTGGCATTGTTGTCATTGTTGTTGGTTTTAGTGCAAA
This sequence comes from Paludibacter sp. UBA6032, assembly GCA_002427885.1. Lineage (GTDB taxonomy): Bacteria > Bacteroidota > Bacteroidia > Bacteroidales > Paludibacteraceae > Paludibacter. Next base: position 33,710 of record DIZI01000029.1, on the reverse strand, counting down.
AAAATCAAATTCACCAGCCACTCCTTACAGTAGTATTATTAAAATTGTCGGTGTGGCTATCATTTTGGTTGGTGCTATTATGTCCTCAGTTGTACAGATAAATCCGGGCGAAATTGGTGTACAAAAGCTTTTCGGAAAGGTAAACAACACGATTCTGAACAGCGGTTTGAATGTTGTTAATCCTTTGGTAGAGGTAGTTACATTTGATACGCGAACTCAAAATTATACCATGTCGGGAGTGCAGGACGAAGGCTCAAAATCGGGAGATGATGCCATACGTGTATTATCGGCCGATGGACTTGAAGTAATCATTGATTTAACAGTACTTTACAAAATTGTTCCAGCTGAGGCTCCTCGTATTTTACAACAAATAGGGACAGATTATATAAATACCATTGTTCGCCCAATTTGCCGGACAAAAATAAGGGACAATGCCGTTTATTATGATGCAGTTGCCTTGTATTCAACGAAACGTGATGAGTTTCAGGCACGCATTTTTTCAACCATTGAGAAAGATTTTAAAAGCCGTGGATTGTTACTTGAACAATTGTTGGTTCGAAACATTACTCTTCCGGCCTCGGTAAAAGCTACTATAGAATCGAAAATTAACGCTGAACAAGATGCACAAAAGATGACTTTCGTTCTACAAAAAGAAAAGCAAGAAGCAGAAAGAAAACGGGTTGAGGCACAAGGAATCGCCGACTATCAAAAAATATTAAGCACAGGATTAAGTGATAAACAGTTGCAGTACGAAATGATTAAAGCTATTGCTACTTCGCCCAATGCAAAATTAATTATTATGGGGGGTGGAAAAAACAGTACTCCGGTAATTCTTGATACAAAATAAAGAATTGGTTATTTCTGAATTAATGAAAAGCTGTCAGGTACCTGATGGCTTTTTTTAGTATCTTTGCCGAATAAAATCAAGTCCATTCACATGCCACGAGACAAAGCAATATTAAAAGAACAACTCGCTGACCTTTCTAAAAAAGAGCTGGTGGATATGGTGTTGAAATTATCGGTAAAACGCTTTAACTATGAGTATTTGTTGGTGAATTTTCTGGATAAAGATGGAGGTGAGCAAACTTTGTTCGAAGAAACCGTTGAAGATATTGACCAACTCTGTGCGAAAGAATATAAAGGGCGAACCATCCAACATCAACTGGCTAAAAAACTAAATGCCTGCACCAAACGAATTCGTGAATTTACCGTGGAAACGAAAAGTAAAAAGCTGGAAGCTGATTTGGTTTTGTACGTGTTGGAAATACAATTTGCGAATCCTTCCAGAGTCTTTGGAGCCCGTGTTTCAGGTTACGATTACAAAGTTGGGTTGTTGCTCAAAAAACTTATTACGCTGGTTACAAAAAAACTTCATCCTGATTACCGGATTGATTATGTGGACAAATTAAATGAATTTCTTGACAAATTGCATCATACTTCCAACCGAATAAATACGATTAAAGAATTACCCGCCTCCATTGATTAATGTCATTAAGTAGATCAATTTTTACCTTATCAGGCGAATATAGAACAATATCCAGCTTGATAATATACATCCTAAAGAAAGTACAAATTAACCGAAACATTTTTAAATATTTCCGTTAATATTTAATTTCTATTGGTTATCTTTGCATCTGAAATTAAATGTTATTTATAAAATAGTTACTAATAAATGGAGATTGATTGTATGAATAAAATCTTTTTTGTCACGCTTTTACTGGGAGTTTCGTTAGCTATTTCAGCTCAAATTGAAGAACCTCTGGTCAATGAAAAAAACAACAGTATTACTATTGGAATCCTTCAGGGAGGTGGCTCATTGGTTGGAGCTGATTTTGAAGCTCTTTTATCAAAACAAATGGGAATTCAAATTGGAGCGGGTTTTGTTGGGTATGGCGCTGGAATAAACTATCATTTCAAACCTTCCATCCGCAGTTCATTTATAAGTTTGCAATACTGGCATCAGGGTTTTGGAACCAGTTACACTCAAAGTCTGGTAGGACCAACCTATGTTTTTCGTGGAAAAAAATGGTTTACGGCACAAATTGGTTTGGGTTATGTTCTCGGATATGGACCGGCATGGCCAGCAAATGCTACAAAATCTCCAGTGATTTTAATGTATTCTATTGGTGCTTATTTCCCTATTTGATCTCAAAGCAGATTTTAAATTCCGGTGTTCATTGAATGTCGGAATTTTTTATAAGTTTAAATGACATTCATCAAGTTCTATATCTTATTTTTTAAAAACCCAATCACTCAATTTATATTTGTTATGCTGTATAAATTGGATTTTTTCTAACTCAGCTTCTGATAGAAAAGTAACAGTTTCCAGCTTGTATAACCTTAGAATTACTTCTGTAAAATTAACAATAAAGTCATTAATATCAGTTGCATGAAGATTTTGTTCTCGCAGATAATTTCGGATATTCTTTACGGGGCTGGGAACCGATGGTATTGCTTTTGATATAGATGTACTTTGTAACGGAGATAGAGTTTTTTCTAGCCTATTCATATCGGCATCGTATAGCAATGTCCCATGATGAAGTTCCCGCTTTTTCCCTATATGTGATGCTGTACCTGAAATTTTAAAACCACCGGGTAACCAAAGGTCTTTTCGTTTGCCAACTTCAACTTCAATTCCAAAAACCTTCAAAACCTCAACAATGGGTTTTAGAAAATCCGGATTTAAGGAAAATCTTTCGTTCGTTTTATTGGAAATAAAGCAAAAATTTAAATTTCCAAAATCGTGATAAACAGTGCCACCACCTGACATACGCCTGACAATCTGAATATTGTTTTCTCTGCAATAATCCAAATTTACTTCGTTTTGGATGGCCTGGTTGCAACCGATTATTACACTCGGTTCATTCAAATAGAAAAACAAAATTTCTTCCAGGCTCTCAGAAAATAAATATTCCTCTGTTGCCAGATTGAAAGTTACTGAAGTGGAGGTGGATTGGATGATTTGCATATGAATACAACCCCTAGCCCCTAAAGGGGAATAAGGCTACTTTCGTTTTAAATAAAAAAAGGGGAATTATGAAATTAAACTTCCATAATTCTCCTTAGGATTCTATTTCTTAAGCCCCCTTTAGGAGGTTAGGGTCATTTATTTCACATTAAACGCCACTCTTAACTCACCAATTTCCTTATCACCCATTGGATGTAGCGATCCGATGGAAGAAGCCATAACTAACGAATTTGCAGAGAATTCTGCCACCTCCAGATAATCGAACGTATTGATTAATTTGTTCCCGGTAACAATCACACAGTCATTTTCAACTATGATTACCCGGTTTGTATTGAACATTTTAGCAATATCTTCAGTATCGGAGTACAAACTCTCGAACGGAATGGAAGGAACGTCCTGAAGGAAAATCCAGCTTTCCGGAATGGTGCGTACGTCAAACTTTTGATGACTTACTGCATGTGCCATCAGATTTGTAGGCTGAGTGGTAATAATAGAATTGATATGCGGATTCAACTGGTAAATACGGTGGTGAAGGGCTACCGAACGACTGGGTTCTTTCCCGGCTTCGGTCATCCCATTTTTCACTTGTACGATATTCTTGGGCAAAATATCCCAACGGGCCACGTCGCGTGGTGTTATCAGAAAGTCATTCTCTTTCCAGCGTACCGATACCGTTCCGTAAGTAGAAATCATCAATCCCTGATCGCAGGCACGACGAATAATACTGACCATATCCGAACGAATTTCACGCTCTTCTGACGGATGATCAACATCCATAAACGGAGTAATATTTTTGGGGAAATGGTTGATATATTTTGAAATTTGTTCATCAGTCAGCGTATTTATTTTCCCGATACGTCCGGCATTTACAATGGTACGACAACAAAATTCAAGCGTCTCAAAACGTTGATAAGCATCCATCATATCGGTTCCACCTAACACTACACCGTGATTTTCCATAATCACAGCTTTGAATTTCCGGTTCTTAAACTCATTGGCTATTTTCCCTCCAAGTTCTTCACTTCCGGGACAACCATAGGGAGCAAAACCAATTTCACCACAGATTTTCCGTGCCTGAGGAACAATGCTGGTATCAGGTACCTGACGGGCAATGCTAAAAGCTACCAATCCGGGTGGGTGGGCATGAATAATAGCAGTCAACTCGGGGCGGGTTTCATAGATTGCTTTATGAAATGGATATTCGGATGAAGGTTTGTGTAACCCGACGATTGTACCGTCTTTCTTTACACATACAATGTCTTTTACTGTCAATGAGCCTTTATCAACCGCCGAAGGGGTTATCCAAATATCACCGTTTCCATCTTTAATGGAAATGTTTCCACCCGAAGTGGTTGTCATTCCACTGTGGTAAATACGTCCGATTATCACATGAATCTGTTCTACCGGATGCATCAAGTTAACATCTAACTGTTTCATTTTATTTTAGATTAAAGAGCCAAGATCCAAGATATTAGACTTAATATCAAATTCCAAAACTCATTTTAAAATATGTTTTTTTACAATTTATCAGCGTTAGCAAGCAAATAGCTTTCTGCTTCCACGCTCCAAAGTCCTTTATTTTTATCGCAAATTGTTGCCAGATGTTTGAAAACCGGATTTGTTTCACCTAATTTCCCGAATTCGGAAATTGGAGTCAACGGCAAAGTAATATGCGTATAAATAAGTTTTTTACCACCCAGAATTTCCGGAAGATGGTTAGTGGCTTCAATCACCGAGTTCAAACCGCCGATATGTGTTACCAAACCTGCAGGATCAAGGCCTTTGCTCATCATCTTGAGTGCTTCAACCATATCATCATTATTCCCGCCACTGGTTCCGGCAACGTGGGTATAACCATAATGTACATTGTAGAAGTTGAATGTTGCACTAAAGTTTGGATCACCGGGGCCTGCAAAGAAGTTCAGACAACCATCAAATCCCAGAATAGCATCAGCCTGTTCCACCACCGGTTTTACGGGTGCAAACACAAACACATCATTGAAACCTTCTCCATAAGTTATGGCTTTCAGTTCATCCACCGGATTCTGCATGGCGGCTGTGTTGACATATAATAATTCGATACCTCGTGAAGCTGCAAATTCAACGGTATAAAGCGATGCTGCACGGTCGAGACGGGTTTGATCCACATCGGTAACCACGCAAAGTGCCGGACGACGGTCTTCGCGATGCAACACATAATTGATAGCAGCCAACCCCATAGGGCCAACTCCGGCCAGAATCGCCATTTTACCTCTGTCAACGATTTCCATTTTGTGAACATAACTTCCCGGAGAAAGATGATAATTGGCATGCATAGCACCAATCACACACGAAAGCGGTTCAGCCAGCGAGGCAGGATAAAAGCCTTCGCCATGATAAGCCAACAAACAGTCTTTTTCCATGACTTCGTTCGGAATAATCACATAGGTTGCATCGCCACCAATGTATTGATAGCTATATCCAGGTGCACTTAAAATGCCTACAGGACCGCTTTCGAAGTTCAACGCAGGTTGAATAGAAAATTTATCACCTACTTTGAACTGATGCGCCCACTTTGCTCCCACTTCCACCAATTCACCGGCAAACTCATGACCAATAATGATTGGATTCTCAGCCACATCATTTGGAATTCGTTTGTGATCGGTTCCCTGTGTAGAAGCTTTGTATGACGACATACACAACGAGTCGGAAACTACTTTGGCTAATATTTCATTGTCTTTAATCTGTGGCAATTCGAACTCTTCCAAACGAAGATCTTTTTTGCCATATAAACGGATTGCTTTTGTTTTCATGTAATTCAGGAGTAAGAAGTAAGAGGCAAGAGGTAAGAAAAACCTCAGGCTTCGAACCTCATTTTGTCAATATTAATTTATTTAGATACCTGTTATTAAAATATGGAGTATTAAGATATGAACAAATTTCTTACTTTCTTGCCTCTTACTCCTTACTTTCTTCTTAAGATAGCATCACCTGCCCACCGGTAATAGGCAACGCCTGTCCGGTTTCGCCGCATTGTTCCATCAGATACAAAGCTCCTTTGGTAACATCTTCGGGTGAACATCCTTTTTGCAGGGGAACCTGTGCCAGATAAAACGCTTTCACGTCGTCTATAGTTTTAGCACCCGGGACTTTTCCTGCATTTAAATATTGTACAAAGAGTCCGTTATCCGGATCGCTCCACAGCGGACCTTCATAAAAGTTTCCGGGACAAATAGAGTTTACCTTGATACGGAATGGTGCCAATTCCAATGCAAAGGATTGGGTCAGACCCACTCCTCCGAATTTCCCTCCGGCATAGGCAAAATTCGCCTTACTGCCACGTAATCCCGATTTGGAATTAATCTGAATGATGTCGGCATAATATTCCGGTGCGTATTTGGTTTGCAATTTCATTACACGGCTGACTACTTTGGTACAATAGAAATAAGCGTTATAATTTATTTTCGTTACGAAGTCAAAATCCTCCGGTGTCATGTCTTCCAGTCCACCAGCACGAAGTACGCCGGCATTGCTGATAAAGGTATCAATAGCTCCAAAATTGCAAATGGTTTCGTGTACCAGGTTCTCAATACTCGGAATTTCGCTTACGTTGGTTTTCACAAAGATTGCACGATTACTTTTCGTCAGTGTATTGAAATGTTCCACCGTTGCCACACCGACAGTTTCGTTCATATCTGCCACCACGATATTGGCACCTTCCTGCAATAAGCAGCGGGCAATTCCTTCGCCAAATCCCTGTGCAGCTCCGGTTACGATGATGGTTTTATTTTCGGCACGACCTTTTGAAGCTCCGGTTGCCACACTGCGACGGTAGTTTTCCACTTCCCAGTTGTCAATAAAGTCGATTTGTGGCTCTGTCATTGGATGTGGACCACCAAACGATTCGGACAGATAGGCTATCTTCATGGCATCTTCAAAAACATCCAGCAGAATATCACATTGGGCTGCATTATCACCTGCAGCAACCAGGCCGATACCTTTTATCAGGAAAATCTTTGGTTGATAACCGAACTTAGTGGTAAATGCAGGAATTTGTTTCGCTGCTTCAGCCAACACCGCTTCCGGTTTTTCGTCGTTGAGGAAAATATAATTCGATTTACAATAGACAATAGCATCAGGCGTAAATGGTTTGGCAATCTTTGCCTGATTTTCTTCGCTGTCGTAGAAGTATTTTATCAGTTCGTTTTTGCGGACTTTCAATGTTTTCAAACCATCCCCGGAAAGCATCATGCGGATTCCCGGAACAATTTGTTCTGTGCAACTGCAGGTAGCCCTTGGTTCGTTGAATATATTGGTAGTACGACTTGAAGTCGTGCTACCAATAGTAACAGCTTTATCAAGGGTATCCAGAATTTTGGAATAAAGCACTTTTATTTCTTCAATGCTGTTTGCACCCACAAAAATACCATGGTTTTGCAACCAGATAACGGCAGGTTCAGCACCATCTTCGGCGCGAAAAGCTTTGATAGAATCTTCCACTTTTTTGAACAATACATAACCCGGATCGGTATATTCAATATACAATGCCTTTGCTCCGAACAATTTTTTCAAATCACTTTCTGCATTAACGGCACACATCAAACCGTTTACAGTGGTTGGGTGTAAATGCACCACAAAAGCAAAGTCAATCACGTTATGCATGGATGTTTCCACCGAAGGACGTTTACCTTTGGAAATGGTGGCAACTGCCAAATCGTTTTTCACCTCTTCTTCACGTTCGGCTGCATTGCTGCTGTATGTTTTGTCGGACATAAGGTTCAGTTTGGCCCTGTCCAGTACGGCAAATCCGTCTTCGGTAATGGTTGCCAGTGAAGAACCGCTGGCTTTCACCCAGATTTTTTCTTCATTTTTGTACGAGGTGTTTCCACCACCTGCAATCACGAAACGGCTGTCACGGCCGTAGAATTGCGATATTGTAATTAAGTCTTGTATCATATAACTCCAGCCCCCTAAATCCCCCGAAGGGGGACTTTGAAGAGCGTATTTATTTAATGTTAGTATTCTTCAATTTAGAGAACTTGTCTTTAAGCCTCCCCTTCGGGGAGACTTGGTGGGACTTGATTTAGGGGGCTGTTATTAGTTCATCTCCCAGTTTTATAAACTCCGCCCTTTTGCTTCTGTCCGCTTGTCCTTTTGCATCGACATAACCTCGCAGTCCCTGTGCCACCAAATGTTGATGGGCAGCCACCACGCAAACACCTTCGTAGTTGATTTGCATTAAACGGTCGGTGAGGGGCGTGCTGTTACGTGCAAAAAGCTCAATGGGTTCCATGGCGGGCGTGTTGTGTTCGCTACCGAATGTTACCACAAAACCCTGGTCGTGCAAATAACTGGCGTATTTCTCCAGCAGTTCCACACTATTTCGGGTAGTGATAAATTCCACAGAATGGAAACCACGTTCGGTCAATTGCCTGGCCACTTTTTCCAGATCACCTTCAAAATCGGTATAACCCCCTTTGGCATCATCGGCCAGGAACGGATAGGTTGGTATGCCGCCGCCCGCCACGATAATATCGCAAACGGTTTGCATAGGCAAGAATGCTTTCGGATCTTCGGGAACAAATGCGCCCCCACCCGCTTTGAGGAGGTTTCCACGTATTTCGTTTTCCACTCCGGCAATATCGTTGATACCCGATTTCAATTCTTTTCCGGCAAAAAGTTTTTCAAAGAGTTCTTTGATTTTTATTTCATCGTTTCCGCAAGCCTCATATACTTTCATGCGCAATGCTTTGGCTAAATGACGTTCGCGGATAGAACCTTTGGTGAGGTCTTTTTTAATCCATTCGAAGTCGAGCGTGAAACCGGCATTGTTTGCAGCAAGGATTTCATTTACTTTGCCACACATTGCTTCCACCTGTGCATTAGCTTCGGCTGTGACTTCCGCCAACTGAGTAGCAAAAGGCTCAGCCAACTGGAAAGGATACGAAAGTCCTTTGCCGCTCAGATAGGTACGACCGGGATTTCCGGGATCGTTCACCCGCAAACCTGCTTTTTGATCGGCTTCGTTCAGACTGATAAACTCTATATTGAACAACGGATACAAGCCGCGTGCCTTGCAACCGGTTGCCCAGGCTTCGTAGCCGGCAGTGGTATAAAAATCATTTATCCCCATCACTTTTACACCTTCGGCTACAGCCATGTCGAGTGCTTGATTTACATCCTTAAACGCGCTGAACGAGTAAGGTGTGTGGAGGTGTGCGTTTACTTTTGTTATTTTCATGATAAATATAACCGCTTGCCCCTAAAGGGGAACATCGGGAGTTTAAAGTTATATATAAGTTATTTTTTTTCTTTTTTCTTTAGTGCTTCCATTTTCGCATCCATTGATTTTTTCATCTCCGGAATGTAATTTTTCATCATATTTCCCATCAAATCTTTCATCATTTCGGGCATAACACTGATATATTTCTGACCGGCAGGTGTATTATAAAAAGTAATAAAGTCCTTAATTTCTTGTTCCGTAAAGTATTTATCATAGCTCGTAGCCATTTCATCCATCATTTTTGGCATCATTTCTTTTGCCGATTCCATAGCCATCGTGGCAATTTCCATAGACCTGGCCTTGGCTGTTGAGTCTTTCATTTGCGATTGCATTTGATTAACCATTACAGGGATCATTGAATCTATAGTCTTATTCATCATGGAGTCATTTCTCATGATATGAATTAGTTCTTTGATAGACTCTTGTTTGGTTGTTTGAGCAAATCCAGTCAAAAAGAAACACACGCTTAACAGTAATAGAAAGATTGATTTTTTCATGATTTCAATTGTATTTAAGATTAATTTGAATACTATTTATTCGTCTACAATTTGTAGAATGTCCAACAGACTCTCATTCGTTAATCTACAATCTGTAGAAGTACCAACGGTACTGTTTTCATCCAACTACAATTTGTAGAACCTTCTCAAGTGTTCCGTTGGTTAATCTACAATCTGTAGAACCTCCACGGGAACTCTTTTTGTACTTCTACAAGTTGTAGAAGCTTCAACGGTTTATTATTGGGTCTTTGCATAAAGATTTCTTATAAAATCAACCACCAAGGCACTAAGGACACAAAGAAACACTAAAAAAGGATTGTGAATCTAAGTGGTCTCAGTGCCTTAGTGGTTAAATATTAAATTATACTCCCAATTTCGATCTCCGGATAAACTCGGCATCGGTAAAATTCTGACCCGAAACATAACCGGCCAAAGGTTGAATACGTTCATGAACCATATCGAGGAACCAGCTAACTTGGGGAAAGAAGGATTCTTCCAGTTCGTAGGCCGGTGTAATCCAGTTACGTGAACCAAGCACACAAACCGGAGCATCAAGGTAGTCGAAGCAAAGGGTGCTAATGTTGGCTGCAAAGTCGGTGAGGAACGAACCGCGAGTACAAGCGTCGCCTGCCACAATGATTTTACCTGTTTTCTTTACCGATTCAATCACTTTTTCGTAGTTGAATGGAACCAGCGAGCGTGCATCAATTACCTCTGCACTCATGCCGTATTTTTCTTCCAGTTCCTGCGCTGCTTTCAAAGCGGGATATAAGGTGTGACCAACGGTTAGGAAGGTAATGTCTTTTCCTTCTTTTTTTACATCCGGTTCACCAAATGGAATTTCGTAGTAACCTTCGGGTACGCCGCCTGTGTGGAATTGTTCTCCAATTTCGTAGATACGCTGGCTTTCAAAGTAAACAACCGGATCGGTTCCCTGCAAAGCCGAGTTCATCAAGCCTTTGGCATCGTAAGGAGTTACCGGGAAACAAACTTTTAATCCCGGAATCTGAGTTACCAACGAAGTCCAGTCCTGTGAGTGTTGCGCACCGTATTTTGAACCTACCGAAACACGCAATGTGATAGGCATTTTCAATACATTACCACTCATCGATTGCCATTTAGGCATTTGGTTGAATACCTCGTCGCCGCAACGACCCAGAAAGTCGCAATACATAATTTCAGGAACCACACGGCCTCCGCACATGGCGTAACCAATGGCAGTACCCACGATAGACGCTTCGGCAATCGGCGAATTGAACAAACGGTGATAAGGTAAAGCTTCGGTCATACCGCCATAAACGGCAAAGGCTCCACCCCAGTCACGGTTTTCTTCACCGTAAGCTATCAATGACGCATCCTGATAAAAACGGTGCATCATGGCTTCGAAAATACCGTCGCGCAACTGGAATTGTTTCATCTTGCTGAATGGTTTTCCATCGGCATCGAAAGCAAAACGTTCTTTGCTGGCAATTTTCTTAACACGTGAGTTTTCTTCCAATGACATCAAAACATCCGGTTTGGCCGTTGAGAAAGAATCCACCGAACCGTTCGAGAACATCATATCACCAATAATTTGTGCATTGGTCATACGTGGAGAAACGGCATCGTCAATCGATTTCAGAAACATATCATATACCAATGTTTTTACATCAGCCCAGGTAGCATCCAAATCGGTCTGAGTAGCTTCACCAGCTTCTATCAATTGATTTCCGTAAGAAGCGATACAATCCTGTGCTTCCCAGGCTTCCACTTCTTCTTTGGAACGATACGAAGATGCATCCGATGGGCTGTGTCCGCTGTAACGGTAAGTCAAAACGTCCAGTAGAACCGGACCGCGTTTTTCTTCAAGTATTACGCGTTTACGTTTGTAAGCGTCAATTACAGCCAACGGATTGTATCCGTCAACACGCTCGGCATGCATTTGTTCCGGATTCACACCGGCCCCTATACGGGCTGCAATATCGTAACCCATGGTTTCGCCGGCAGTTTGTCCGCCCATACCATACTGGTTGTTCATAATATTGATAATAATGGGTAAGCCACCTTTCATATCGCCTTCCCAAAGTTGGTGGAACTGATCCATAGAAGCAAAATTCATTCCTTCCCAAACCGGTCCGCAAGCCATAGAAGCGTCCCCGATATTGGCAACAACCAGTCCTTTCTGACGGTTTACCTTTTTGTACAAAGCTGCACCCACGGCTATATCACCCGAACCACCTACCAGGGCATTGTTGGGGTAAACACCAAATGGTGTGAAGAAAGCATGCATCGATCCACCCAAACCACGGTTGAAACCGGTTGAACGGGCAAATATTTCAGCCAATGTTCCGTAAACGAGGAAGCGTCGGGCCAGTTCTTTGGTTGTCCCTATAAAATCTTTTTTTACCACGTTCAATACAGCACCTTCGAAGAACGATTCCATAATGCCTGTCAATTGCTTGTCGTCCAGTTTGTGAATTGCCGACATCCCTTTGGCGAGGATTTCACCATGCGAACGGTGGCTACCGAAAATGTAATCGTCAACGGTCAAAGTCCACGCCATACCAACTGCTGCCGATTCCTGTCCGATGGACAAGTGGGCTGGGCCGGGGTGATTGTACGGAGTTCCGTTGTATTCACCTTTGGTTTTGATGAGGTTAATCATGGTTTCGAACTCGCGAATCAACACCATATCATGATAGATTTCTTTGAATTCCACGTTCGTAAAGTTTCCTTTTTCGTCCTTGACGGTTTTTTGATATTGATTTACTGGAATCGGTTGAAATTCCACAAAACCCGGTTTGCGCACATCAGCCGGATCAATGAATTGTACTTTTGGCATTGTTATTTTGGTTTATTTGTTTGTTATTCAATTGTTATTTGACTTCGTCGTTATTGTTCGTTATTTGACTTCGTCGTTATTTGTTCATTGTTGAATAACGTGAAACAAATAACACGAAGTGAATAACACCCGAAGGGCAAATAACTGTTTTAAAACGAAAATATCGTTTCTTTAAATATCTCGCTAACGGTTGGATGCGGGAATACCACTTCCTGCATTTCTGACAATGTCATTTCCTGTTCGATAGCTATACAGGCTCCGTAGATCATTTCGCTTGAAGGATTTCCCAACATGTGAACGCCTATTACTTCGCCATATTTTTCTCCGATCAGCACTTTACAAAGTCCGCTTCCACCTTCGTTTTCGGCAATAAAACGTCCGGCATATGCCATGGGTAATTTTGCCATTTTATAGGCAATCCCTTTTGCTTTGGCCGATTCTTCTGTTTCACCAACTCCTGCCACTTCGGGGTTAGTATAAACAACACCCGGAATGGCATTATAACGCATTACGTCACTTCTTCCGGTAAGGTTATTTACCACTACTTCCCCTTCTCTGCTGGCAGTATGTGCCAATAATGAGAATCCGGTAACATCACCTGCCGCAAATACATTCGGCACATTGGTACGCATTTTTTCGTCGGTTTTAATGCCTCCTTTGAATAATTCCACGTTCAGATTCTCCAGACCAAAGCCTGTGGTGATTGGACGACGTCCAACGCTTACCAAGATCTTTTCGCCTTCGATGGTTTCTGTTTGTCCGTCTTTTTCGAAAATCACTTTGTTACCCTCAATTTTTACCACTTTGGCATTCAGATTATAGTCAATACCTTTTTTGCTGTAAATATCACGTAACATGGCCGAGATTTCAAAATCGTTATTGCCCAAAATCTCAGGTAACATTTCCACGATGGTTACTTTCGTTCCAAGGCTGTTGTAGAAACTGGCAAATTCCATCCCAATCACACCGCCACCAATAACGACCAACGATTTGGGTTGTTCTTTAAGCTCTAGAATCTCGCGGTTGGTCAGAATGATATCGCCTGCTTCGGCCAATCCGGGAATAGGAGGAACAAAAGCTTCCGAACCGGTACAAATCAATAAATTTGTTCCAAGGTAAGTCTCACCTTCACAAGTTATTTCCACGCCTTTCGGACTGCGTCCCTGAATCATGGCTTCGCCTTTGATCACGGTTACATGGTGCAATTTCATTTTGCTTTCCACACCGGCAACCAGTTTTTTAACCACTTTATTTTTGCGGGCAACAATTTTACCGTAATCAAAACGGATGTTGTCGCCATAAATACCGTATTTATCACCGTGCAACGCATTTTCGTAAGTTTTTGCACTGTAAAGCATGGTTTTGGTCGGGATACAACCTTCGTTAAGACAAACACCACCCATGGCTTTCTTTTCAAACAGAACTACTGAAAGTCCTTTATGCCCTGCTCTTTCAGCAGCAACGTATCCGGCAGGTCCACCACCGATTATAATTAAGTCAAACATTGATAAACATATTAAAAACGACCCCTAACCCCTAAAGGGGAACTGGATTACTTCGTTTTGATTAATTATTTAAAATCTATCTCTAAAATTAATTTATTCAGCCATACGATAATATCGTCCAATTGAATAAACTATTGCAAAGTTACAATAATTTCCTCAACCCAATTTAATAAAAGCAACTTGTGTTATTTGCAGACAAAAGTAACTTTGTTCCCCTTTAGGGGTTAGGGGTTGTTTTGTCTAAAAAATATCCAGTTCTAATGTTTCAATCTCCACCGCAATTTGTTTCAAAAAGCGTGTTGCTTCGCCACCATCCAATGCACGGTGATCGTAAGTCAAACTTAATCCGATATAAGGGACAAATGCATAAACACCATCACCCAAATCTTTCGGACGCGGAACAATGGTGTTTACACCCAGAATTGCCGATTGTGGTAGATTGATAACCGGAGTAAACATTTCTACACCGTAGGCTCCAAGGTTTGAAACGGTAAACGTTGCCGCTTCGGCAGCCAGTAATTCAGGAGAAATAGCTCCTTTTTTACAGCTGTTGGCTACTTCTTTCAATTGATTTGCCAAACCAAAGATTGATAAATCATCGGCATTACGCACAGCCGGAACCATCAATCCACGATCAGTATCGACTGCCAGTCCCAAATGAACCTTGTTGAACAAACGCATCGATTCACCCAGAAAATGTGAATTGGCATTTGGATATTTTTTCAACGCTTTAACTACGGCAAAACAAACCATGTCGTTTAGTGTGATATTGGTTGTCAGCGTACCGGCATCCATTGCAGCTTTTACTTTTTTACGAAGTGCCAATATCTGACGTGCATCGGCACCCAGATGGTGAGTAAGCTGTGCCGAATTCTGAAGCGAAGAATGCATCGCTTTCGCGATGAGTTTCCGCATATTCGACAATTTTTTATCTTCGTAATCCACACCGTAAACTGCATTGGCAGGAGTAAGTAAGTCTGTAGATTTAGCTGTTCCGGCTAATCCCGAGCCGGCACCCTGAGGTTGGATATTATCTTGTGTTGCAATTTGCTTTGCAAGCGGAGTCATTTTCGGACGGCTTTCCAACGCTGCCTGAATATCTTTTTCGATCACACGTCCTTTAGGCCCCGAACCGGTTATTTGATTCACATCTATTGCTTTTTTTGCTGCAAGACTTTTGGCACGGGGAGAAATGAAAGAAGAGTTCTGAGTATTGAGTCCTGAGTGTTGAGTTGGAACTACAGCTACCGGAACTGTTTCCTCTTTTATCGGTTCTTCTGTTTTAGAGATACTTACCTCTTGCTCCTTACCACTTACTTCTCCTCCTGACAAACTTGTATAATCTTCTCCGGGTTGACCTATTATCATCATGTTCAACAAGACAGGAACTTCGTCACCATCCTTGTAAAAAGATTCAAGTACAACGCCATCAGCAGGAGATTCTTCTTCGAATGTTGCTTTATCAGTTTCGTAGGTAAATAATATATCTCCTTTTTTTACTGCATCACCTTTTTTCTTTTTGATTTCAGTAATGATACAACTTTCAACCGATTGCCCTTGTTTGGGCAGAATAACAACTACAGCCATGATTTTACAATTTTATTTGACCTGCTAAAACAGGACAAGTTATACATTTCAAATACTTGTTATTTCAATAGAAATTGAAACAACAAGTATTCATTATTTTTTTACGATTGAAGTTTCGAATCCTCAATCGATTTTTTACATAATAGAATTACCAATACCCACTAAAAATACCGAAAAAATAATTACCGCAATTCCGGTAGTGATCGTCCATTTTGTTTTTGGAGAAACCCCTGTCCACTCTTTACGAACAATACCCCACATGTTGGCGGTAAGGATAATGGTTGACATATGTAATATCCATGAACTGGCACCGTTTCCTAATTTACTTTCACCCATACCATAGAAGAAGAATTGTAAAAACCAAATAGTACCAGCCATTGCCGAGAAAATAAGATTTTTTGAAATCGGTGTTTTTTTATCTGTAAAATTTCGATACGATTTGTTTTTCAGACTTAAAATTGTCGTCCAGATAAAGTTGGTTGTAAGACCACCCCAAAGCAAAACAACATAAGTAACATTATTTTGAAACAAACGACTTGATCCTTCAAACAACATATCTGGGGATTTCATAGCTACCTCAGCTATTGGCTTTCCTGCTTCAAGACCGAAATTAAAGAAAGCACTTAATATACCTGATATAACAGCAATAATTAAACCTTTCACCATACTGAACTCTGCCACACTGGCTTTTTGTTGTTCTTTAGTAAGTTCTTTTTCCTTCATTATTCCGGCTTTGCCTGAAATAGCGATACCAATAATACAAACCAATACTCCCAATAAAACCAATTGTCCCCCATGATTGGCAAGCATATCAGTAAAAGAAACTTTTCCTATACTTGGAAAGAATGAATAATAAATTGCCGGAACTGTAGACCCAAAAGCAGCACAAAAACCAAGTGTCACTGAGTTGCCTAACGACATGCCCAAATATCGAACGCCGAGACCGTAGGTTAATCCACCTATTCCCCAAAGTAATCCGAGTATAAAAACGATATATAGAATTTGTGTAGAAGCGCTGGCAATAATTTCGGTAAAATGAGGAATGGTAAGCCACGCAGCAAGTGGTGGCACAATAAGCCACGAAAAAAGTCCCCCAACTATCCAAAAACTTTCCCAAGCCCAACCTTTGACCTTATTGAAAGGCATATAAAAACTACCGGAGGCAAATCCACCGATGGAGTGAAACAAAATTCCTAAGAGTGCATTCATGTGTTTTAGATTTACAAATTACAATTGAATGATTTACAATTGTAAAAAAGTGATTTTAACTAATTTTGATTTATGGTCACATTTACAACAAATATATTTACTGTATCTGTTGCGTTTTCTTATTTATCGTTTTATTGTAACTTCTTTTTCGTATTGTTGAATCTCAGAGATATAATCCACCCCGGCGGTAACCCCGTTTTTGGCACAATAATAATCATATACTGCAGCCCATGGCAACGATTTGGCTTCTTCTAACAAGGCCATACGTTCAAAATTTTGTCCGTTGGCTTCATACTCTCTTAATTTAGCAATTGGTTCCAATAAGGCTTGCAACAATGCTTTTTGTGTTGCACGAACGCCGACAACATAGGCTCCGATACGGTTGATGGAGGCATCAAAATAGTCCAATCCGATATGAACGCGATCCAGGGCGTTAGCACGTACAATTTCCTGGGTTAAGTGTTGTAATTCATCATCCAAAATCACCACGTGGTCGCTATCCCAACGTACAGGACGGCTTACATGCAACATGATTTCAGGAACAAAAAGTAAAAGAGATGAAATTTTGTCCGATATAACCTCGGTAGGATGGAAATGACCGGCATCAAGTGTAACAACCATGTTGTTTTTCGCCCCGTAACCCAAGTAAAACTCGTGAGAACCAACGGTATAACTTTCGAGTCCAAGACCAAATAATTTTGATTCGATGCAATCCACCAGATATTTTGAATCAATTTTTTCGGCTAAAACGGTATCCAATGCATATTTCAAATTTGTACGATAAGCCAGACGATTAACCGTACGATCTTTACTTCCATCAGGAACCCAGATATTGTGAATACATGGAGATCCTTGTTGACGACCAATCTCGGCAGCAATTTTTCTGCATCGACGTAAGTGTTCCATCCAAAATGATTGAATACCTTTATCCGGATTGCTTAATGTGAAACCAGATTCAGATTTAGGATGTGAAAAGAAAGTCGAGTTGAAATCCAGTTTAACACCAACTTTGTTTGCCCAATCAATCCAACTTTGGAAATGCTTAGGTTCAATTTGGTCACGGTCTACAAATTTACCGCCAAAATCACCATAAATGGCATGTAAATTCAAGCGGTGTCTTCCAGGGAGTAATGTAAGTACTTTTTCAATATCAGCCCGTAACTCTTCTATCGTGCTGGAACTTCCGGGATAATTTCCTGTTGCTTGTATTCCACCTGTCAGGTCACCATCAATGGTTTCAAAACCTTTCACATCGTCTGCTTGCCAGCAATGCAGCGATATGGAAATTTTATCCAATTGGTTTATTGCCTTTTCTACATCGATTCCTAAGTCAGCATATCTTGCTTTTGCATATTCAAATGCCTGATTAATTTGATTGTCTTTCATGTTTTAGTTAATTATCTTTTTATGTTATTGATGAACTAATTTTGTTTGTTCATCTATTCTTTCTAAGCTATATTCGTTATTTACTATTTTTAAAAATTTTGTATATGCTTTTTCCCATTCGCTTTTATTTTTAGGGAAAAAATCATCCAGGGGAATTGATTCACGAATTATTTGGCGCATTTCCTGAAGCGATTCAACACAATTAGCGGCCTTTGCCTGAATCATGATGTTTCCTATGGCTGTTGCTTCGGATGGTCCTGCAATAACCGGAATTCCAATAGCATTGGCAGTCCATTGATTCAGAAGCGGATTCTTGGAGCCGCCACCGATAACATGTAATTTTTCAATTGGAAAGGGAGCCAGTTTAATCAGTTTTCCCAGAAAGTATTTATATTTTAGCGAAAGGCTTTCAAAAATACAACGAACAAATTCTGCATGGCTTTCGGGCGATTTCTGACCGGTTGATATGCAATAGTCAGTTATTGCTTTAGTCATACAAACCGGATTGGCAAAAGAAGCATGATCGGGATCGATTAATGACGCAAACGCTGGTGCCGATTCGGCCATATGAACCAATTTTTCGTATGCATAGGTAATTCCTTCTTTTTTCCATTCCTTCAAACATTGCTCCAACAACCACATACCGGTAATATTTTTTAGAAAACGGGTAGTTCCTTCAATTCCACCTTCGTTTGTAAAATTCAGTGTGTATGTTTCATCGTTTATGATGGCATCTTTAACTTCAATTCCCATCAACGACCAGGTACCTGAGCTAAGATAGGCAAACCGCTCATTTTCTGCCGGCACGGCGGCTACAGCCGATGCGGTGTCATGACCGGCAACAGCAATTACCGGTATTTTTCCTAATTCGCTTTCTTCTGCAAGTGCATCAGTTAAGGTGCCAATAACATGACCGGGCATTACGATGTCACCTAAAATGGATGGAGAAACTCCGGCTTTTAGGAGCAATTGTGACTCGAATTTTTTTGTCCTGGGATTCAAAATTTGTGATGTCGAAGCTATTGTATATTCTACAACTTTATTGCCGGTGAGTAAATAAGATAAAGCATCAGGCATAAACAAAATTTCGGAAGTAGCTTCAAGCAGCGAATTATCTGCTTGTTTTAATGCAAATAACTGATATAAACTATTGAAATTCATAACCTGTATTCCGGTAAGATCATATACTTTTTCCCGGGGAACCAACTCGAAAAATTTTTCCGGAGCACCTTCAGTATGTGGATCGCGATATGCGTACGGAGCTCCTAGCAAGGTTCCATCTTTGGCAATTAATGCAAAATCAACCCCCCAGGTATCAATCCCAATTGATGAAATTTCCACACCTTCATTTTTTGCTGCGGCTAAAGCTGATTTAAAGTGCTCATAGAGAGAATAAATATTCCAATGGAAATGTTTCCCAATTTGCAGCATTTGATTAGGGAAACGAGTCAGTTCTTTCATTTGAAGCCTGCCATTATCCAGTGTTCCTAAAATCGATCGACCGCTGGTGGCTCCAATATCGAAAGCTAAGAATGATTTATTTTTCATGTTATTTCAAGTTGGCACAAAGATATTTATATTTTTATCATTATATGTTGTCCGTTTTGACCTTAAAACTTTATTTTTTGATAATTAAGGTAAATATAACACTTAAAAATTCAGTAGGATATTCCAAAATGGAAAATGATTATCCACTTAGTTAAGCATCTCTTTTACAGAGAAGTATTGAGTACCGTAAAATTACATACAAAAGTATATAATTCTACAGCACTCAATACTCCACAATTGTTCAATAAAATAGATTATCGTTCAATTTTTGATTTTATTGAAGTTCATTAATTAGGTCAAAACCATTTAATCCGGTTTTTTACTCAACAATAAGTTTAGTGCAATATCTGTTCTGGCTTATTAATATATTTCAGACTAAAACATTATTCACGATTCTAAAGACTGTTTTTTGATGATAAAAATGAATCTTTTTATTGACGAAATTATTTATACAACGCTCCGTACGTTTGGCAGGCACGGTAATCCGAACCTTCTTTATCCATTCCAAAAGCTGCCCATGCACTTGGACGGAAGATTTTATCATCCGAAACATTGTGCATACAAACAGGAATACGCAACATCGAAGCCAGCGTAATCAAATCGGCTCCGATGTGTCCGAAACTGAAAGCTCCGTGGTTGGCACCCCAGTTATTCATTACCGAATACACATCCTTAAAATTTCCTTCTCCTGTCAAACGGGGAGCAAACCAGGTTGTCGGCCATGTTTTATTGGTGCGTTCGTCCAATACCTTGTGTACTTCCAACGGAATTTCCACTGTCCAGCCTTCAGCTAATTGTAACACCGGTCCAAGACCTTTAATCAGGTTTATCCTTGCCATTGTTACCGGCATTCCTCCTTTGGAAACAAAGTGGGATGAAAATCCACCACCACGGAAATAGCCACAATCGGCAGGATACCATGTTGTTATATCAAGTGTTTTCTTCACTTCTTCGTCGGTTATATCCCAGAACGGTTTCATAGCCGGCTGCCCATCTATCGTTTGTTGACCGCTTCCATCCAGAGCCGCAGAACCTGAATTTATCAAATGAATTAGACCGTTCGCAGCTTGTCCTTCGAGCTTGTAACCTGTTACACGTTTTACGGCCTCCGGACTCCAGTAGGTGCGGACATCGGCAAAGACCTGAGCCGTATTGGTTAATAATTTTCCAAATAACATGGCTACACCATTCAACGAATCGTTTTCAGTTGCAACCACAAATGCTTCACGAATTCCGTTCCAGTCAAACGAAGTGTTTAAAATTGCTTCCGCAAAATCACCGTTTGGCATAAAATCAGTCCATTGACGTTGACCCTGAAAACCGGAAGCAATCGCATTGTGACCCAATGCTTCTTCACCAAATCCCAATCCGGCAAGTTTTGGATTTCCAATCATTAAGTCACGCATGATCATGGTCATTTTCACCACAAATTCCCATTCCGTATCGAGTACTTCGCGTGATTTTTTCTTGTCTTCGTCATTGAAATTGAATCCCTCGTTTGGTTTGCAGTTTTTTACCGTCCAATCCATGGCTTTTTTGAATTCTTCCGGATCGAAGATTCCTAACTGCACCCGCCG
Source organism: Paludibacter sp. UBA6032 (assembly GCA_002427885.1). Classification (GTDB taxonomy): domain Bacteria; phylum Bacteroidota; class Bacteroidia; order Bacteroidales; family Paludibacteraceae; genus Paludibacter. The sequence goes on along the minus strand of DIZI01000029.1, from coordinate 12,350 downwards.
GCTGATTTCGCTCATATCTACCGATTCATTTCTCATACCCAAATATTCCTGAAAGAAATCGGTGTTTACAATAGAACCTGCAATTCCCATAGAAACTGAACCAATCGATAAATATGATTTTCCCCGAAGTGTTGCCACTGCAATTCCACCTTTTGCAAAACGAAGGATTTTTTCTTTTACATCTGCAGGAATAACCTTGTCACCACCATCCTGTACATCACGACCATAGATTCCAAAAGCCGGCAAGCCCTTTTGATTGTGCCCTGCCAAAGCCGCTGCCAGATAGACAGCTCCGGGACGTTCGGTTCCATTGAAACCCCAAATGGCTTTTGGCATATATGGGTCCATATCAATGGTTTCACTTCCATAACACCAGGCAGGTGTCACGGTAATTGTGGCTCCAACACCCGATAATTTGAATTTTTCGGCACAAGCCGCTGCTTCATCTACACGCCCGATCGTTGTGTCGGCTATCACGCATTGAACCGGAGTTCCATCGCTGTATTTTAATGTTGAACTGATTAAATCGGCCACACTTTGAGCCAGGTTCATGGTTTGTACTTCGAGCGATTCACGTACACCACCCTGACGGGCATCAATGGTTGGGCGAATTCCGATTTTGGGATTTTCACCTTGTAATCTTCCTGTTTTCATACTGTTTGTAATTTATGTGTTTCCTGTTTGGTTTTTATTTACTATGCTGAACTATGCTGTTTTGTAATCAAAAAAAATCTTTGTTGTATCCTGTTTCAATTTAAAAAGCTAAACGGAATTTCTGATGATCAATTTTGTTGGTAAATATTCCTGAATCGCTTTTTTGTTTGTAACAAAATTCGCTGCTTTTTCGCCCATTAAACCAAAATCGACACTAATAGCCGAAATTCCGTTTTTAATCACTTCCAGAACTACTTCGTTGTTATATGAAATTAATCCGATATCACTCCCAATGTTCAACCCTGCAGTATCGGCATCTTTTATTATTTTCACCAAATCTTCGGGCAAAATACAAAGATAGACTGTTCCGGTCTCAACTCCTTTCCATTCAGACTCTTTTCGAACGATTTCGTACTCAAATTTTTCATCAAAACAGAATTTTGAAAAATAATCAATGGCACTGACCGGATGGCAAACTTCCTCGGGAAAGACAAAAGTCAGTTTGCGATATTTTTTCAATAATTGGTTCGCTTCTTTCAGGCAATTATAGAATGATTGGTCAAAATCCTGACAAATATAAGAATACTCCGATTTTTCAAAATTTCCAAAATCAAGCAAAAGCAATTTGCCGGAAGGAATATTTTTCAATGCATTTGAGAACTGCACATTTGAAAAATTCATAACTACATACACGCTGTATTTCCCAATACTATCCCGTATTAATGTTTCAAACAGACTTTCGTTGTATTGATGAAAAATCAGATCCACTTTATAGTTTTCTGGTAAATTGGCTACAAAACGATGATACAAATTCTGTTTGAACGATGAATATGTGTCGAGGAGCAGCAAAACACGATTTACCTTTCCGGTAACAAAATAACCTTTTGTTGGATTCGAATCAATAACTCCCCGACGTTTCAGTTCGTTATATGCTTTAAAAACAGTGTCGCGTGATACTTTATACTTTGTACTTGCTTCATTTATTGAAAGCAAATTGTCACCCATTTTCAAATCGCCCTGCATGATGGACAAACTAATGCCATCAGCAAGAGATTTGATTTTTGAGGTTGAATGAGTGAATTTAATATCCGTCATTGACAATTATTTTTAGAAACTATCTGACTATATGACCTCTGAGAGCGTAAAATGCGATAAATGCAAAGAACGGAATGGGTGCCAGAAATCCAATTGACATTCCGAAATTATCAGCAATCAAACCCATCAATGGAGGAAATACAGCTCCGCCTACAATTGCCATTACCAATAAAGATGATGCTTTTTTTGTTTGTGGCCCCAAATCTTTTATTGCCAATGCAAATATAGTTGGGAACATAATTGACATCACAAAGAATACAGCATATAGCGAAATTAAAGAGATCCATCCTAACTTCATGCTTACTATCGGTAATAATAGAGCCGCTAATACAGCGCAAATTGCCAATAATTTGGTTGGCTTAAATATCGACATTAAATAACTTCCGCTCATCCTACCAATCATAAATAAGGCAAAACCTATACTTAAAAAGTAAGGGGCTAACTTTACATCAAACCGGGGATATTGTCCCTCATCGGTCACAAAATTAATAAGATAACTAAAAATACCAGTTTGAGCAGCCACATACGAAAATTGAGCAATAACTCCAAAAATAAAATGGGATTGTTTTCTAAGTGGAATATGAAATGTCGGTTTTTCTTCTGTTCCTGTTTCAATAAAACCATGAGCGTGTACTTCATCCTCTTCACTAATTTCGGGTAGTTTCAACCGCATAAACACAAATGCTACGGCGAGCACGAGCAAACCAATAACCAACATAGGTAGAATGGTAGAGTAAAATTTTTCTCCTTCTACCTCGCTGGTGCTATTGTAAATATACAAGGCAATAAGTGGCCCTAATACCCAGGCTAATCCATTGAAAGATTGAGAAAGATTGATTCTTCTTTCAGCCGATTCTTTTGGGCCTAATTTGGTGGTATATGGATTTGCTGCCGTTTCAAGCGTAGCTAAACCGCAGCCTAAAAGGAATAAACAAGTAAGGAAAATCCAAAACGATTCAAACCCCGCTGTGGCAGCAATCAGTAATGCGCCTGAAGCAAACAAAAACAACCCCAGCACAATTCCTCTTTTGTAGCCAAATCGCTTCATAAAGATTCCTGCCGGAATTGCCATACTGAAATAGGCTCCGTACAAAGCAAATTGAATAAGACTTGACTGCCATTTATGTAAATGCAAAATTTGCTGGAAATGTTTATCTAAAGTGTCCAGCATTCCGTGAGCCAGACCCCATAGGAAAAATAATGATGTGATAAATATAAACGGAAGTTTGTATTCTTTGGTAATTAGTTTTGGATGTGACATAGTTTTTTGATGTGTAATTAGATTTAAAGAATTATATGAGCACAGTAGTAGATAATTTCAGTATATTAATTAATTTACTGTGCTGAACTGTGCTGCAAAAATAAATATTAATGGTTAGATAAACTTATTGTATTTATATGTTCTTCAACAGAAAAACAAGAAATTATATTTTTTTGAGTTACTGCCTGTCTTTTATTTCTTAAACTTAACTGCAAAAGTTACAACGCTGAAGTCTGGCATCGTACTTGGTTTGTTGATCAGCAATGAATTATCACCTTGCTTCCACTGTATTTTCTCCTTACTTCCAAGCAACGAAACTGATGCAATGGCCTTGTTTGAATATTTCGAAAATTTGCCCAATGATTTAACTACGATATTTTCAACCGGTGTGTTCATACAAAAAACATATAAAATACCATCTTTAGTTGTAAATCGTATATCAGTCGGTTGGTAGGCACGTGTATCTTTCAAACCACCAAATTGTCCCTTTTCTTGCTGACCGGTAGTGGACGGTCCTTCTCCATATATCTTCCATGGACGCGAACTGTAAATGGCTTCACCGTTAATTTTGGTCCAGCCGGCAATTTCTTCCAGGATTTTCACAACGTCCGGTTCCAAATCACCTTCGGGAGTTTGAACAACATTTAAAAGCAGATTTCCATTTTTACTGACTATATCCACCAACATTTGGATGATTTCTTCTGAAGTTTTGTATTTCTGACCGGTACGGTAAAACCAATCTCCTATAGAAGTGTCAGTTTGCCAGGGAAATTCGCTTATGGAATCCAACACACCACGTTCCACATCTTGCACAAATCTTCCCTTCGAAGGTTCTTTGCAGGTATAAACAGCTTCCAGGTTTCCATTATTCTTCTGCATATCTTCGTTGTAGAAGTGTGCAATTAAACTTCTGCCCACTTCATTGCCAAATGGTAATGCACAATCGGAATATAGAAAATCCGGCTTGTATATATCAACCAATTCGCTAATTCTCGCGAACCACTCCTTTTGCCAAACCGGATTCTTTGTCATCCAGCCAGTATCATCGGCAGCAGCTTTGCCATGGTATAATTCTGCATATTTCGGATCATTCCCATCATAGGGAACACCGGCTTTGTCACCTGTTTTGTCGGCACCGTGAGCCTTTTGAAACCAGGTATAACTGGCAGCTAAATGTTCAGAAACTCCAAAGCGCAACCCTTCTTTTTTTGCCGCTTTTTGCCACAAACCAACAACATCTTTGTGCGGCCCCATATTTACCGAATTCCAACTGTGAAGTTTCGAATTCCACAAAAAGAAATTGTCGTGATGCGTTCCCATGGATACAAAATATTTTGCACCTACTTTTTTATAGAGTTTCATTAATTGCTCAGGATTCCAACGTTCTGCTTTCCACAAAGGAATAATGTCCTTATAACCGCTTACCGAAGGGTGACCGTATCTTTTCAGATGATCTTCATAATCCTGAGTTTCCCATTTGCTACCTTCATGAATATACATATTTCGGGCATACCAATCGCCTTGACGCGGCACCGCTTGTGGTCCCCAATGTGCCCAGATGCCAAATTTTGCATCCCGAAACCAATCCGGATATTTGTATTGTTCAAGCGAAACATCGGTAGCTTTAAATTTTCCATCAGTACTTTCTTGCGCGACCAGAATAAAAATATTTGTTGTAATGATGAATCCTAATACGAATTTATAAATGTGGTTTTTCATGATTTAGTTTTATTTAGTTATTTCTCCGTTTAAATCCCAAAGGTCTTCCCAGCTTTTGGCGTGTTGCCACAAAAAAACCTGTCCTTTAATTAACCTGCATTGTTTATCAATTTTAGAAACCTGTTCCATTTCTTTGTCCGTGAGCGGACCTTCGGTAATGCCTTTTAAATTAGTGTACATTTTGTCCGTTTTCACTGAAAAAGGAATAGTAATCTGACCACGTTGAACTGCCCACTTCAGGCAAACTACTGCCGGATGCACATTTAAACGTTCAGCAATCGCCATGATAACCGGATCTTCCATATCCACTGTATCTTCCGGAGTTTTATCGCGCTCCGGACGACCCGGTGAACCGATAGGACTGTAACCAATCACTCCCACACCATTGTCTTTCATAAACTGGTACAATTCAGGTTGTTGAAAATGCGGGTGAATTTCCATTTCATTTACAACGGGTTTGATCTTGCAATCGCGTAAAAGCAATTTCATTTTGGGAATAGTCATATTGGAAGTTCCGATATTCTTCACAAAACCACTTTCAACCAGACTTTCCATTTGTCTCCAGGTATTCATGTAATTTTCATGAATATAAGGAATCGAATCAGGTTGACGGGCCGTTACATCGCATTTTGGTGCATGGAAGTTTGGAAACGGCCAGTGAACCAAATATAAATCGAGGTAATCAAGCTGTAAATCTGACAGGGTTTGTTTGCACGATTCAACCACTTGCTTGTGTTTGTCGTTCCAGACTTTGGAAGTAATCCACAATTCTTCGCGAGTCACAATTCCCTCGGAAAAAATTTCTTTCAGGACGACACCAATTTCTTTTTCGTTTCCATAAACCGAAGCACAGTCAATGTGGCGGTATCCCATTTTAATCGCTGTTTTTACCGCTTGTGCGATGGTTTCAGCGTCGTAATTATCGGAACCAAATGTTCCTAATCCGATTACCGGAATTTTTGCTCCGTTGGAAAGTGTTTTATAAGGAACTTTTGTAGCATCTATTGTTTGCATGAAAATTAGATTTTTAGATTTTAGAACCAAGAGTCAAGACAAAAATCAACCCTTGTTCTAATTGTAAATAGTAAATGATTTAATGGTAAATTTACTTGATTTCTTCGTCAAAAACAATGGCTACTTTTCCACATTTCCCTTCAGCCATCAACGAGTAAGCTTCAGGAGCATTTTCTAACTGAAAGCGATGTGTAACCAGGTCTTCCGGGTGAATTCCCCAGCGTTCGATACGTTCTACAAGCTCTTCCATTCGCCAGATAGATGTTACCCACGAACCATAAATAGTTTTTTGATCGTGAATAATGTCCGGACTTGGATTGAATTCCACCGTTCCGCCTTCGCCAATCATCACCATTTTTCCCCATTGACGGGTAGCACGGATACAAAGCTGCCGACCCGAAGTGTGACCAGAACAGTCGACAGTTCTTTCGAAGCCCATACCGTTGGTTGCTGCCATTACTTTTTCCATTACGTCTGGTCCTGACACGAAAACTTCATCAGCTAACCCAAGGTCTTTGGCAATCTGGCAACGTTCAGCAACGGTGTCGACACCAATCAGTTTTTGAGCCCCAAGGGCTTTTGCAAGCATCAAAGCAGCCAGACCAACAGGGCCAAGACCTGTTACCAATACAGCATCATTACCACAAATACCGATTTTTTCCAATCCCTCATACACTGTTCCAAAACCACAGGCAATCTGAGCTCCATCGGTGTAAGTCAGGCTATCAGGTAAAAGTACAAGGTCTTTTTCTTCAGCAATCATGTATTCAGCCATGCCACCATCACGTTGCCATCCGTAAGCAGCACGTGAAGGGCTTTTGCACGAAATCATGTAACCGCGACGGCAATCGTTGCAACATCCGCAACCGGAAATGTGGTAAACAACCACACGGTCACCTTCTTTGAAACGTTTCATGCCAGGTCCGCATGCAATGATTTGTCCGGCTGGTTCGTGACCACAGATTTTGTTTTGGTAGCCTTCGGGACCTTTTCCTAAATGTTCACGATAAATGGCGCGAATATCACTACCACATATGGTTGATGATTTTACTTTCAACAGAACTTCTCCATGTCCGGGTGCTGGAAATTCTACATCTTTAAAAATTACGGTGCTGTTTCCCGGTAAATAAGCAGCTTTTGATTTGAATGACATTGTTATTTGGTTGATTAGTTAATTAGTTATTTGGGTGATTAGTTGATTTGTTAATTGGTTGATTAGTATTCAGATCGAGTAAGCACTGCAATGCCCAATTAACTAATTAACCAATAAACATTAAACTAAAAAGGAGTGACTCCTTTTTTTAATAAGATATTTCCATATTTTGCGGTTTCTCCTGTCATTACTACAGCAAATGCCGATTTGGTTCTCTCGTAAAATGCAAAACGATCAATTCTTTCGATAGCCGGTACATTCGGATTGGAGATATGAATACTTTTCAGGTATGATTCTTCTACTTTCGGATCGAGTTGGTCACCCGGAACTGCTGCCATCATAGCTAACGGATGCGGAACATACGCATCAAGTTCAAATAAGGGCAAAATAGCTGCCAATAATTCGGGAATACGAAGTCCATCGGCACGTAAAATGCGACCATTAAACGATTCGCCTGGGAAATGGGCATCGGCCAGAATAATTTCGTCGCCATGACCCATTCGCGCCAAAACTGCCAACAGTTCAGGACTTATCAGAGGTGAAATTCCTTTTAACATAACGTTGATTTTTATAAGTTTTTGATTTGTTTATAAATATGTTTTCGTATCTGCAAGATAGAATCGTTACCACACGTGTGTATTCGTTAGTAAAAAATATTCAGCATGATTCCCGGTATTCAATAGTTGCATTTACTATTTTTGTATAATCCTCACCGATTGCAATTTCTTTGTTAATCATTTTTTCCAACAAATCGAATGTCAAAGCCGCAATTTCACTTTCCGGTTGGGAAATGGTTGTCAGTTGCGGCTGCATAATCATTGCACTCAACGGATCTCCAAAAGCAATTAATCCCAGATCGTGAGGAATACTTAACGACATTTCACGAGCCTGTACTGCCAGTCCCAATGCCAACAGATTGGATGATGAAATGATTGCATCGGGCTTTTTTATTCCTGACATTAGTTCAACTAAAATCTGTTTCCCTATTTCCACCGAAAAATCTTCATTGATAATTATTTGTTTTTTGAAAATCAATTTATGTTTTAAAATGGCATCTAAATATCCATTTTGGCGGTCGTTGAAAACATTAATGTGCGCCGGTCCGGTTAAATGTGCAATATTGCGATAGCCCTTTTGAATTAAATATTCTGTTGCCTGAAATGTAATTTCATAATTGTTCACCAGTACTTTAGGTGTTATTATATCGTTGCAAACCCGATCGAAAAAGACCAGTGGAATTCCAAAGGTTTTGAGCAAATTAAAGTGTTTACTGTCTGTCGTGTTTTTTGAAATGGAAGTAATGACACCCGCATAATTTTGCTTAATGATGGTATTTACAATGCCAACTTCCTGCTCATAATTTTCATTCGACTGAAAAACCGAAATAATATAACCTTTTTTGTAGGCTAAGTTGGTAAGTTGACTGACAATATCGGAAAAAAAAGAATGATTTATATTGGGAACAATCAGAGCGATGGTATTATTTGAAGTTCCGCGTAATTGTACGGCATTCATATTAGTTTGATATTCATGCTTTTGTGCACAAGCTAACACCAGATCACGGGTCGATTCATTGACTCTTGGATCATTCCGCAAAGCCCTGGAAACTGTAGAATGATGTACATTCAACTCTTTGGCAATGTCCTTTATGGTGATTCTTTTCTGCATAGATTTAAAATACAAACGTGTGCAAAGATAAAAAAAATTTCTAATTTAAAGATATTTGAATCGGTGTTTTGCAATTTTTATATGTTTAACGGTGATAACTGCCAGTCTACGTCGTCCTCGAATACAACATAAGCAGACTCTCAGTTAATAATCAACATTTTTTTGTAATTTTGCAACCGATAAATCGTTTTCATATAGTATAATTATGCGCATTTTAATTCAGCGGGTTAATGAAGCTTCGGTCGAAATAGATAACAGGATAAAGTCAGCCATAAAAATTGGATTATTGGTGCTGGTTGGTATTGAAAATGATGATACGTTAGAAGATAGCGATTGGCTGGTTGATAAAACCATAAATTTGCGTATTTTTGACGACGAACACGGTATTATGAATCGCTCGGTGTTGGATATTGATGGTGAAATTCTGGTAGTTAGTCAATTTACATTGCAGGCGCTTACCAAAAAAGGAAACCGACCATCGTATATTAAAGCAGCCAAACATGATACTGCCATTCCGCTTTATGAGCATTATTGCCGGCAATTAAGTCTGAAACTTGGCAAAGAAGTACAAACCGGAACATTTGCCGCCGATATGAAAGTAGCTTTAGTGAATAATGGTCCGGTAACCATTTGGATAGATTCAAAGAATAAAGAATAAGTTGTATGATAAAAAAACACATTCCAAATTTCATTACCACTCTCAACTTGTTTTCCGGTTGTGTGGCGGTTTATCTGGCATTTAAAGGAAATTATCAGGGAGCATTTGTAGCTATTTTACTTTCGGCAGTATTTGATTTTTTCGATGGATTTGTCGCACGTCTTTTGAAAGCCTATTCGCCCATGGGAAAGGAACTTGATTCATTGGCCGATGTCGTAAGTTTCGGGGTTGCTCCGGGTGCCATGGTTTTTTCCCTTTTATCAACCGCCGGGATGAATGAATGGTTGCCATTTTTCGGTTTTCTCATTCCGGTTTTTTCGGGTTTACGTTTGGCAAAATTCAATATCGATGATCGACAAACCTCTTCATTTATAGGACTTCCGGTTCCGGCAAATGCGATTTTCTGGGCTGGACTGATTTTTTCATTTTCATTGTTCATGCTCGGTAATTTATGGCTGCTTCTTTTACTCATTGCCATATTTTGCTTTTTACTCGTTTCGGAGATTCCCATGTTTTCCCTGAAATTTAAAAACATCAAATGGAAAGATAATCAGATTCAATATATCTTTTTGATTGGCAGTGCAATACTCTTAGCTTTTTTTCTACATGATTCTTTTGCCCTGATAATCGGTTGGTATATTTTATTATCAATCAGCGGGGCATTTATTAAAAAATAATCGTTGAGAATTTGTACTTTTGCATGCTCCAATTTTTAATTTTTTAAATCGTCAATAAAAAGTGTCAATCAGCATAAAGAATCTTACCAAAAAATATGGAGAACAAACCGTTCTCAATGATATAAACTTCGAAATTAAAGAGGGTGAAGTGGTTGGTTTTCTCGGGCCAAACGGAGCTGGAAAAACCACTACGATGAAAATTCTGGCAGGAGCACTTTCATACGAAAAAGGATCGGTAAAGATTTGTGGAACGGAGGTAAATGAAGATGGATTAACAACCAAAAGTCTGATCGGTTATTTGCCGGAACTAAATCCGTTGTATCTTGACATGTATGTGAAAGAATACCTGCTTTTTGTGGCGGAAATATACAAATTGGGAAAGGAAAAGGAGCAGCGGGTCAATGAATTGATTGACAAGGTTGGATTACGACCGGAGTTTCACAAAAAAATCGGACAGCTTTCAAAAGGGTACCGTCAACGGGTGGGTTTGGCGCAAGCGCTGATTCCAAATCCCAAAGTTTTGATTCTGGACGAACCGACAACCGGACTTGATCCGAATCAATTGGAAGAAATAAGAAGTTTGATTCGTGAAATAGGAAAAGATAAGACAGTATTACTCAGTACGCATATTATGCAGGAAATCAAAGCAATATGCAACCGGGTAATTGTAATTAATAAGGGTGAAATCGTGGCGGATTATTCCGATTTATCTAAAATCCGGGCTTTCGATGAAAATAGTTTCCATTTTGAAGTTGAATTTTTAAACGATGTTTCATTAAGTGAACTTAAAAAAATCAACGATGTATCATCCGTTAATGCTTTCAATAATAAATATTTTACGATAATATCAAACTCAGATGTTCGTGTAGATGTTTTTGATTTTGCGGTAAAAACCAATAATAAAGTTCTCATGATAAAGCCGGTTGAACGAAGTATGGAGGATGTGTTCAGAGAATTGACAAAATAGTTACAAGAAGAATGGTTACGGGTTACAAGTTAATGTCTCGTAACACTTTACTTATAACAGATAACTAAATAAAATGGAAGAAAGCTTCGACATACGGAACAATCAAAAAGGCGAGAAGGAATTCGAAAACGCGTTGCGTCCAATGACTTTTTCGGATTTTAACGGGCAAAACAAAATTGTGGAAAATCTGAAGATTTTTGTGCAGGCTGCCCGTATGCGTACCGAATCGCTTGATCACGTGTTGCTTCACGGACCTCCGGGATTGGGAAAAACAACGCTTTCCAATATCATTGCCAACGAACTGAATGTGGGTTTTAAAATCACATCCGGTCCGGTGCTCGATAAACCGGGTGATTTAGCCGGTTTGCTCACCAGTCTCGAAACAAACGACGTGCTGTTTATCGATGAAATTCATCGCTTAAGTCCCATTGTGGAAGAATATTTATATTCGGCCATGGAGGATTACCGCATTGATATCATGATCGATAAAGGGCCAAGTGCCCGTTCTATTCAGCTGGAACTGAATCCATTTACGCTAATTGGTGCTACAACACGTAGCGGTTTGTTGACTGCACCTTTGCGGGCACGTTTTGGTATCAATTGTCACTTTGAATATTACGATGTGGAGGTTATTACCGGAATTATAAAACGTTCGGCAAATTTACTCAACGTTGTGATTGGTCATGAAGCTGCTGTGGAAATTGCCGGTCGTAGTCGGGGTACACCTCGAATTGCCAATGCGTTACTTCGTCGGGTTCGTGATTTTGCGCAGGTAAAAGGAAATGGCAGCATCGATGTGGAGATTGCCCGTTATGCGCTCGAAGCGTTGAATATTGATAAATACGGACTGGACGAAATTGACAATAAAATCCTGAATACCATTATCGATAAATTCAGTGGTGGTCCGGTTGGATTAACCACTATTGCCACCGCGTTGGGTGAAGATCCGGGAACCATTGAAGAAGTGTACGAACCATTCCTGATTAAGGAAGGTTTTATGAAACGCACACCCCGTGGACGAGAAGTAACGGAGTTGGCGTATAAACACTTAGGAAAAATACGATTAGGTGAAACCGGAACGTTATTTTAGACCTTAAAGGGGGAATAAAGCTAAAATTATTTTCATAATCAAACCTTTAAATTTATTGAATATGAACGAATTGGTTGTTGTAAGAACGTTTAGCAGTTCAATTGATTTTGAAATGGTTAAATCGTATTTAGAATCTTTCGGAATTGAATGTTTCGGAAGAGATGCATTTGTAAACCGTTCCTACTTTGGAAATGTAAATGGTGGTGTTAAACTGGAAGTTTATAAGGAACAAGCCGAAGAAGCCATCAAACTTCTTTACGAAGGTGGTTATCTGAAAGCAGAAGACTTTGAACCTTCCGTTGAAATGAAATTGGCAGGAAAAGTGCTGGATTTTTTCAAACGAAAAAAATGAAATGATTTTATTGATAATTTCACTACTGTCCGGTTATAATCA
>DIZI01000022.1:200886-255692 GCA_002427885.1 Paludibacter sp. UBA6032 | reverse complement strand
CAAAATGACTTGCCCTTTCAGGGGGAAAAGCACCGCCGAAGTTGGTGCTTTAGAAGAATAATTCTCGATATTGAGTGTTATTTTTAAATTCTATGCAGGGAAATGGTTTTACCACTTTTCAGCATAGAAATTCACTGATTTGAGATTTTTTTATCAGTAAATTCTTGAATTCTGAAAGAATTATTCCATTGGAGTTTATCTCAAATGAGATTTATTGAGGCAAAAAAATGAATACAATAAATTTTGTCAACAATTAGGAATCAATAATCAACCGCATACAAGTAAAAATTATGAACAAAAATGCAAGATAAATGAGATTAAAATAGAGAAATATAATAATGTGGTAATAAAATATAGCGAAACCTGTTTGCCAGCAGTTTTAAAACAGGCATGATTCAATGTTATAATACACATATTACCACCAAAGCATTTGAATAAATAAAAATCCCATTAGATAGATTAGGAATTAATCAAAAGGAGTGTCAAAATTGTGAAAAATAGTTTTTATCTTTGACGATTAAATTAATCAAAAAAAAATCGTTATAAACACCCTCGCTAATATCTATTTATCATATTTTTAGCAAAGTGAACAATTGAAAGATAAAGCAAAGTGGATATATGCACTTAATTACACATGCAGGAATTTGAAGTGAAAATATATTGGTGTTATGCGTAAGTGTAAAAAAAATAAGAGTACAAAATTTATGAGCTAAAATTTAGAAAATACCTGAGTTTAGGTTAGCCTGAAAATCATTATACTAAATTATTAAATTAATATTAATTTGAAACCAATAATATCTAAATATGGATATATTCGATGAAACTATTGAACATTATAATTACTTTAGAGACGTTCAAGCTTGTCCTTTATCTGACAAGTTTAATTATAAAGGTTGGTTAAGTAATTTCGAGGATAAATATGAGAAAGAATTAGCAAGTCTAATGGTTGACTTTTTCAACTATTATCCTGAAAATATGGTAGACCAAATGTTGCGTACATCTGTAGGAAGAGCGGGTTATGAGTTGTCAAAACATTTCCCTAATTGGAAACATGAAGATTTCAAAAATAGATGTTATTATTCATTTATACCAGGTGAAGATCCAAATACATCTGATAGTGGTTATTTATTTACTAGAAAACTCAAAAATGCACTTAACATTCCAGAAGAAAGATTTATTGATTATAGAGATTTACATTCATTATTAGAATCTGTAAAGGTACCCTTACCAATTGTATTTGTTGATGATTTTGTTGGTTCAGGCTCTCAATGCTATACTGCATGGTGTGTGAATGAGGGAGGATCTTTTAATCTTACATTAGAACAAATTTCAGCAAAATACAATCACAAGTTTATATATTCACCTTTGATTATCAACCATAAAGGCTATAGCTTATTAAATAGATATTGTAATGGTCTTATTTTATCACCTGCACATATTATTGATGAAGAGTATAATCTCTTTAATCAAAATTGTATTTGTTGGAAAGGAGAAAAAAAATATTTTGAAGACGGTGTAGAATTAATTCTAAAGAAAAGTAATGAATTAGGTATTCCTTCTACTGATGGCAAATCAGTAAACGATGAAAAAGGATTTAACAAACAGGGATTAGCTATTGCATTTGAACATGGAGCACCAGATGCAATACCTGCAATATTTTATTGGGAAACAGAAAACTGGACTCCTTTAATTAATAAAGTTTATTCAAGATGAAAGAAACAGATCAACTAAAAAGACTAAATGAACTTTTTGGGAGTTATCGTGCAGAATGGCTTAAAGGTAAAATCTATGAATTTTTCACAGAACCATCTTACTTTACTGCTTTAAAGGACAATAGACCATGTGTACTACAAGGAGGAAGAGGAACCGGTAAAACAACAGTCTTGAAAGGACTATCATATCAAGGTCAATATGCATTGCATGATTCTGATGTGAATAGATTTGATGAATCCGAATTTATAGGAATATATTATAGAATAAATACCAACCATGTAAGAGCATTTGTTGGAGGAGATATCGATATAGAAAAATGGCAAAAGATATTTGGTCATTATTTCAATTTGATTATATGCAGAGAGATATTAAATTTCATTGAATGGCATAGGAGTAAATCTACTAATGACAAAGTATTATCTCCTCATGTTTGTAAATTAATTTCGAAGTCTCTTCTAATTAAGGAAGAATGCAATAATTTTCAACAGCTATTGGAATTAATTGAAACAAATATGTATGAGTTTCAAGCTAAAATAAATAATATTGCAGAGTGTAATTCTATCGAATTATCTATGCCTGGTGACCCTATAAAGATTGTAACTGAGCATGCTATAAATTTAGATCAATTCAATAATAAAATGTTTTATATTCTTATCGATGAATATGAAAATTTGGAAGATAATCAACAACAATTAATCAACACGCTAATTAAGCATAATACTGAATTTTACACATTTAAAATTGGGGTAAGAGAGCTTGGTTGGAGAATTAAACATACTTTAAATAAAGATGAATTACTACATGACCCAGCTGATTATGTACTTATCAATATTGAACAAAAACTAACCGAGGAGTCCGATTTTTCTGATTTTGCAATGAAGGTTTGTCAACCAAGAATCCAAAAACTAATTGATGAAGAGAGTGTTAAATTTACAATAGAAGAATCATTATTGAGCCTTCCATACGAAGAGGAAGCAATTAAATTAAAAATTAAAGAAACAGATTTGTATAATGACTATTTAAAATTGCCAAAAGAAGAAGTTGAGGAAATAAAAGATTTACCTTCATTATACATTTATTTCATATTCTATTGGGCATCAATACATCCCATCAGTTACAAAGACATAATTTTGGATTATACTAAAAATAAAAAAATATGGAATACAAGATACAATAGCTATAAATATGAAATGCTCTTTAAAATAAGAAAAGGGAGAGGTATGGTAGGTATTCAGAAATACTATTCTGGTTGGAATACTTATATTAAATTGGCAAATGGGAATATTCGGTATTTAATGGAATTAGTTTATCGTGCATATGAAAAACATATAAGCGGTGGTTATGATTTACAAAATCCAGTGAGTTTTGAAGATCAGACAATTGCAGCACAAGATATTGGCTTAAAAAATCTAATGGAACTTGAAGGCTTATGGAAAAATGGAGCTCAACTGACAAAATTACTGTTAGGTTTTGGTCGAATTTTTAATGTGTTAGCATGTGAACAGGTAAAAAGTCGGCCAGAATTAGTACAATTTAGTATATCAGGAAGCACTTCAAATGAATGTGATGAAATATTAAATGCCGCTGTAATGAATTTGGCTCTTATTAGAATGCCGGGAAACAAGTTGAGTGACCAGAATACTACTAGAGATTATATCTATGCAATACATCCAATATTTGCCCCATATTTTGTGTTTAGTTATCGCAGAAAAAGAAATATGAATATAACTGATTCGGAACTTTTAGGAGTAATTAACGATCCCAAAAAATATATAAAATCAATTTTAGCTAAAAGCAATATCAAGGAGTCAGAAATTAATGAGTTACCTAGTCAATTATTACTTTTTGAAGAATATTACAATGATTAATATAGATTACAAATACTCTAATATTTTCACCAATATTGATGACTTTTCTCCCATATCTGGTAGTAAATATATATATGGTTATTCAACAGAAAGCAGGAGTCATACAGTAGATTCATTACTATCTAGGTATATCACAGATATTGAATTTGTCAAGGTTACGCAGTTGGTAGATGAAAAGGATCATATCACTATTGATAATGATATTGAAACAAAATTTAATTTAAGAGACTCTAGTGGTATTAAGAAGATATTCCTATCTAACCTTAAATCAGTAATATATATAGATGTGTCTGGTTTAAATAATAGAATTACTGCAGCTTTACTGAATAATGTAATGAAACTAATAAATGAAGATGGCTATGATTTAGAAGTACATATAATTTATCTTGAACCAAAATCATACAAAATAAAGCAGTTTAGAGCTGAAGGTGTTTTTAATGATTTATCAGAAGAAATAAATGGTATTGAGCCACTTCCAGGGTTTGCAAATATTATTCCCGATGACCTTGATTTTAAATTTATTGCATTACTCGGTTTTGAAGGAGGCAGGTTTACATACCTCATTGATAATGTACAACCAGCTTACGACAATATAATACCAATTATTGGTGTACCTGGTTACAGAATTGAATATCCTTTTGTAGCTTATTGGGGGAATAGACGCCCTTTAAAAACTACAAGATCGTATGAAAATATTAAATTTGCTGCGGCTAATTCATTAGTTGAAGTATACATGTTGTTAACAAAAATTTATCAAAAGACAGGAAAATCTAAAATTAAATTAGCTCCTGTTGGAACTAAGCCCCATGCTATCGGTGCAATGCTATTTGCAATCAAATACCCTAATGATGTCGAATTAGTTTATGATAACCCTAGAAGAAAGTCAGTTAGAACAGAAGGTGTCGGACTATTAGTTGAATGCTGTGTAACTAGATTATTTAAGGAGGTATAGCTTTGAAAGATTCGTTTTACACATCAACTTACTTGGCCGATATTTTAGTAAATTACATTGACGAAATAGAAATTAACTCAGTAGTTGATTTTTGTGTAGGTGGTGGTGAATTGTTGCGTTCGGCTCAATCTAAATGGAAAAATGTTGAAATTTATGGTACAGATATTTCTATTGATGCAATATCGTTACTTGAAGAAAAACATCCAGATTGGAAAGTTGAATACTGTGATTTTATTGATGAAAATTCAAGGATAAATTGTAAGATATTAGAAGATAGAAGATTTGATTTAATTCTTCTGAATCCACCTTTTACATGTAAAGGAAGTACAATTCATAAAGCCAAATTTGAAGGTGTCGATTATAATGTGAGTACAGCAATGCTTTTTTTATTAGAGTCTATAAGTTATTTGACTTCCAATGGAATTATTTATGCTATACTGCCTATTAGTGTAGCATATTCCCAAAAAGATTCAAAAATATGGAATGTCTTAGAACAGAAATACAACCTCACAATTTTAGAAGAACGTGATAAACAATACTTTAAAGACTGTTATCCTCCTAATATTATAATTGTTTCGCTAAATGACTTTAGATTTAAGAAGAAAAAGGATATTAGAAAGCCGATTGAATTAAGTGTGAAAATTGAGACAATAATTAGAGGGCAATTAAGTATGAATGAAATTATAGAAGATTCTACTTCAGCCAAACTTCTAATACACTCGACCAACTTAAGAAATAACCAAATAGTCGATGCGTCTTTTAAAGTAAAAACTAATAATCAATTAATTTATGGCCCAGGTGTTGTTATTCATAGAGTTGGTAATCCCAAACCAACAAAAATATGTACATTAAAAAAATCTGAGAAATATGTTCTTTCTGATTGTTTGATTTTTATTAAAACAGTGACACAGTTAGATGCAAATGAGCTAAAAAAATACATCATTTTGAATTGGTCTTCATTTGAGAAATTATATAAGGGTACGGGAGCCAAGTATATAACACTTAATAGACTGAAAGATTATTTTAACTATATAATATGAATTAAAAAAATGTAGACGAAATCATCCTAATTTTAAAACATCATACGCCTAACACATGTTCGGTCGTTAGGTCACATTGAGAAACAACTGCAAATCATTAAAGAAACAATTGAATAAGGTAAAATAAATACATGATAAAGCTTAAAAAAATGGTTTTAATTATGTAGTTTTACATCATGTTTTAAAACAAAAGTAATAATTAAAAAAAAGGAGGTAAACTTATGAATTACTCAAAACCTGAAATTTTGGCACAAAGTACTGTACTGATGGCACAATGCAATCCTAATAGTAAGCCAAGCGGAAGACCATGTAATCCACCCAAGCCAAGTGGACGCTAATTGACAATCTAATCAGGTGACGTGTTATGCTATTAAAACACGTCGCCTGTTTATTTAATGAAAGGAGATATTATAATGTTTTTCAAACAAAAATCTAATATTTTATTCAGAAACTATGAGTCATTTGGGTATATAACTGACAATAGAAATTTTGGATATAAACAAACTAATGATATTGAAAACTACATTGGTGACAAAATCCTATCGGAAAGTGGGTCAGTATTTATGTCAGTTTTAAGTAGAGAACCACAAAACATTGATGAGCTTGTTGAAAAAATAAAGAAAAAGTTTACTGATGTTGACGTTGAAACCATAAAGAGCGATGCACTTGAATTTTATAGTTTTCTTGAACGGGATGGATTTATTATTTCAGGTGAAACTATACAAGAATGTGATGATAGTGACACAAGGTTCTCCTACAAATTATTAGAATCTGAAGCAGGACAAAAGAATATCTCTTCAACTTATATTAAGCCCGAAAAATCAACACAGGATTTTTTCGAAGAATTCTTTCAAGGCAAACCTCAACTTACGAATTTGCATATAGAAATTACTAGCTTGTGCAATGAAAGGTGTGTCCATTGTTATATTCCGCATGATTACAAAATAAGTTTTATCGAATCTGATTTGTTTTATGATATCTTAAGGCAATGTAAAGATATGAGGTTACTTCATTTAACAATAAGTGGAGGTGAGCCTATGTTACATAAAAACTTTACTGATTTCTTGAGAAAATGTAAAGAGAGTGAGTTTTCAGTAAATGTGCTCAGTAACCTTACATTACTTAATGATGAAATAATTGAAGAAATGAAGGCTAACTCTCTTTTAGGCGTTCAGGTCTCATTATACTCAATGGATTCAAATATTCACGATGAGATAACTCAAAGGAAGGGAAGTCTTGAAAAAACAAAGAATGCGATTCTAAAACTCGTTGAAAATGACATTCCATTGCAAATTAGCTGTCCAATCATGAAACAGAATAAAAACTGTTATGAAGAGGTTCTAAATTGGGCGAAAGAACATAAGATTCATGTTGGCGATGATTATGGTATTATAGGTAGATATGATCATACAACTCAGAATTTGAATTGCCGTTTATCAATTAATGAAATAAAAGATCTGATAGAAAATAAAGTTTCAAAGGATTCAAAATATATAGAGCAAATAGAAATTGAAGCTGAGAAGAAAAAAAATATGACATCAAACGATTTTGTTTGCAGTGTTTGTCATTCTTCTATTTGCATTGCAGACAATGGGAATGTATATCCATGTGCTGGCTGGCAGGATTACATTGTTGGTAATATAAAAGAAGCTTTTCTCAATGATATCTGGGAAAATTCTCAAAAAGTGCAATATTTAAGAAGTTTGCGAAAAAAAGATTTTCCAAAATGTATTCAATGCCTTGATAAAGAATTTTGTACCATGTGCATGGTTAGAAATGCAAATGAAAACCCTCAGGGAGATCCGTTAGTGGTCAATGAGTTTTTTTGTGATATTGCAAGACTGAATAAGAAAACAATGCTTGAATGGGAGGAAAAGCATATAAACTCTTAATGCCAGTAATTGATTAGATAAATACATTAAGTTTTTTAATTGAAGAAATAGTTTCTGCCCTAAATCAAATTATTTGCATTAAATACTGGTAAATTCGATTATTATCCTTATTTTTGCACCATTATCATTTACATTGATAATGGTGCAATTATTAGTGATATAGTATGATTATGAGTAATTTAATTTCGATTTTAGGCATTCAGACAGAATTAATTCCAATACAACGTGACAAGCTACGAGGAATTAATGCTGATATGTTTTTGAGGTTTTCCTTTTATGTAATGGAATTCAACAATCAGTCGCTGTGCGTCATTCAAGCAAAAAACAAACAGGATTCCTTAACTCCTCTGAAATATAAACAGATTACCAAACAGGCTGAAATTTTGGTGGGTATGCCAGTAGTTGTCATATTGGATTCATTGACCTATTACGAAAGGGAACGTCTGATAAACCAAGGTGTTTACTTTATTATCTCAGATAAATACGCCTTCTTACCTTCATTGATTGTGAATGTTCAAGCAAAGAAGAAGGACAAGAACCCTACAAAATTAACCCCGGTAGCACAATATGTGTTGCTATATTATCTGCTTTCTGAAGAATCAAAAGAAGAATATACAATCAAAGACTTGGAGCAAATCATGCCCTATAATTATGTAGCTTTGGCACGTGCTGTTGCAAACATTAAAGATTGTAAGCTGTGTAGTACAGAGATAAAAGATAATACTGGAATTAAGTATATGCGATTTGGCGGTTATAAACGGGACCTCTGGGTGAAAGCACAAAGCTATTTGTCAACGCCAGTGAAGAAGGTTTTGTATTGTGATGCTATACCTGAGGGTAATTTCTGTATTAGTGGAGTAAATGCTTTATCGCAATATTCACATTTAAACTCAGAACAATATGAAACACGAGCAATATGGGACAAACTATTCAATCTGCCTGGAGTTCAATACAATGAGGTGGAAGGTTTGAATAAGATCGAAATATGGAAATATCCAACCACTATGCCTTTTTTGTCAAATCATAATGTCGTCGATAAACTTTCGTTGTATTTGTCCATGAAAGATGAGTCGGATGCCCGGATTGAAAAAGAGCTAGAAATAATGATAGAAGAAATGAAATGGTAAAAGGATTAGAAAAATTTAAAGAACACTTCGCCGGATTTGAAGACAACTACGTTATTATCGGTGGAACGGCTTGTGATGTTACTTTGCAAAATACTGATATGCGTCCGCGTGCAACTGACGATATTGATATGATATTGGTTATTGAAAAAATGACACCCGAATTTGGGCAACGCTTTTGGGAATTTATTGATTTGGGTGAATACAAAACTCGTCAGCGAAAACGAGGGGATAAAGAGCCTACAACCGAGTTGTTTCGCTTTATTAACCCTAAAGAAGGCTTTCCTATACAAATAGAGTTGCTATCGAGATATCCTGATGTATTAGGAGAACCAACCGGATTTCATTTAACGCCTATACCCATTGGAGAAAAGATTCCAAGCCTTTCTGCAATCTTGCTGGACGAAGAATATTATTATCATACCATTGGTAGCAGTGTTATTGAGGATGGTATTCGTATTGCAAATCCGTTGTCCCTTCTTTGTTTGAAGGTAAAAGCATTTTTAAATCTAACGGAAGAAAAGAAAACAAATCCTGAAGTTCGTAGTGGTGATGTCAAAAAGCACAGGGATGATGTTTTTAAATTATTGGCTATGCGCATTGATCCGCTTACACCCATTGAATTATCGGATACAATGAAAGGTGAATTGACTATTTTTGTTGAAATGATGGAAGAATCTTTGCCCAATCAATCATTGCGTGATAGCTTGCAGCGTACCGATGATGATATTCGAGGATTTCTTGGAGTTATGAAAGACATATTTGGAATTGAATAAAATGAGAATTCAATATGCATCCGATTTACATTTGGAATTTTCAGATAACTACAGTTATTTGAAACGGAATCCACTTAAACCCGTTGGAGATATTCTAGTTCTTGCGGGTGATATTGGCTATTTGAACGATGACAATTATAGCAAGCATCCCTTCTGGGATTGGGCTTCGGACAATTACCGGCAAGTGATTGTTGCTGTTGGCAACCACGAACTATATAGGTATTATGATTTGGCCAAAATGCCCAAAGGCTTAGTGTGTTCGATTCGAGAAAATGTGAAATGCTATTACGATGCAGTCGTTCGGATAGAAAATGTTGATTTTATTATTTCAACCTTATGGGCGAAAATCCCGTTGGAAGAAGCTTACTTAACCGAACGTGGTATTAGTGATTTCCAACGGATTTTATACAACGACGAAACATTGACGTGGGATAATTTCAACCGAGAGCATGATAAATGTTTTCGGTTCATTCAGGACGAAGTGGCTAAAAGTATTGCAGAACATATTGTTGTTATAACACATCATGTCCCGTCTTTTCAATTGTCATCACCCGATTTTGCTCAAAGTAAAATGAACGGAGCTTTTACAGTTGAATTGACTTCATACATTGAAAACAGTCCAATTGAATACTGGATTTATGGACATTCACACAGGAATATTGACAAAATTATCGGGAAAACCAAATGTGTGACTAATCAGTTAGGATATGTTTTTCACAATGAACATCTTTCATTTGATTTTGAAAAAATAATTGAATTGTGAAATCAAGGCATATTTTATTTGATTATCAATAAAGACAGTTAGTGTATTGTATAGCTAAAATCTTTTTCTACCTTTGTGAAAGAGTTATTTGACCGACTGCAAATCAAAGCAAACCAACGTGTTTAGCTCGTTACTTATCCATTACCTATTGAGATTTTTCGAAATACAAGTTACTTGAAATGAGCCGAATAATCAAAAAGCTCACAAATGTGGCAAAAGTATGTCTTGCCAAATGAAAAGTAAGTTCTTTATCTATTTCACAGACATCACCAATTTCCTTCAGGTAAGAATTCATTTTCTGATTGCTTAGAATAGGAAGCAATTGATTATTGATTGACTTACCCTTATACTTAGCTAAAATCATTTTAGGAACATCCAATAGGAGTATGTTGGATTCAATTTTTGTTTTTTGACGCTTGGTCATAATCCATAAATTCCCATCAAAAGAAGTTCGGACATTCTTTTCTGTGAGATTTTTCACATCAATATATGCAAGTCCAGTGAAACACGAGAATATAAAAATATCACGAACTAACTCCAAACGTTTTGTTACGAATTGTTTCTTCAGTATTTTTTCAACGTCTTCTTGGGTAAGGTAGCCCCGATCCACCTTTGTCAACCGAATTTTATAATTAGCAAAAGGATCTATGACAATCAATCCGTTATTTCGGGCAATAAGGATGATGCGTTTGAAAAATTGCATAAATTTAGCAGTTGTGTTGGCATTACAGCCTGCTGTTGTCAACAAATAAATTTCAAAATCACATATGAAGATGTTCTTAATTTCCTTCAACGAAATGTCTGTAATCTGATATTTGAGTTGTATGAATTTTTGTAGATGCTTTCGTGTGACTTCATACTTCTGATAGGTGGCGGCAGATTTGCTGATACCTATCAGTTTTAACACATCATCATTGTGCTTTTGGAAAAGGTCTAAAAGTGTTTCGTGATGCTCACTAATCCCCAAAAACTCATTTTTTACTTTCTCAGCAGTAACATAATTATCTTTCCGTTGAAGTTCATGATAAATACCATGGAGGGAAGCTTTAATTTGTTCTAATTGAGCATTGTATTGTTTGTTTTCAGACGAATGCCCGATAACTTTACCCATTTTTACACTCCAACTCGTTGGTTGAATTTCTAACTTGGTATTGAATTGCGCAATGATACCATCTACTGTAACACGGGTAACAATTGGCATTCTACCATCTTTTCTAATAGCATTCCTTTTCAAGTAGTAAAGGACGTTAAATGTACTCTTCATAATTTCATTTTTTTAATCGTTACAAAATTAGTTGATTGATTGAAAATGAAATAATTACAGCCTAGTCAAAAAGTGTCAAAGGTGTGCCAATAAAGGACTTTCTGTGACCTATTTTTGATTTTCAAAAAAGGTCACGATTTAGTCCTAAAAGTCTGTCTGTTTATGGCTAAATTTTGGCTTAAATAACAGCAAAATTACAAGGTAGGAAGATGAAAAAACCCTACAAAACGTTGATTTTGTAGGGTTTGGCTTATGGTAGTCTTTTTTTGACTTATCCTTTTTGCGGAGAGAGAGGGATTCAAACCCCCGGTACCTTGCAGTACGGCGGTTTTCAAGACCGCTGCAATCGATCACTCTGCCATCTCTCCAGTGATACGTCCTTTTTTCAAAGGCGGTGCAAAGATAGTGCTTTTCCCCGAACTTCCAAATATGAAAAACAGAATTCATTTACTATTTATTCATTTACTGTTTACTATTTCAACTTAACGAGCAAAATTCAATTGTAAATCAATAAATTGTAAATCGTAAATCACTCAGATTGTTTTTAAATATTCTACCACATTTTTTTCAATACGTGTTTTAATATCCATTATATCGGCTTTATCAAAACTTTCACCGGTGATATTTTCGAATAATTCGATATAGCGTTCACTGATTCCGGCGACAATTTCGGGTGTCATTTCAGGTACCTGTTGTCCTTCTTTACCCTGAAATCCGTTTTCCATTAGCCATTCGCGTACAAATTCTTTCGAAAGTTGTTTTTGTGCTTCGCCTTTAATAAAACGATCTTCATATCCTTCTGCATAAAAATATCGTGATGAATCGGGTGTATGGATTTCATCAATCAGGTATATCTTGCCGTCACGACTTCCGAATTCATATTTTGTATCTACAAGGATCAATCCACGTGCTTCAGCAATTTCTGTTCCGCGCATAAATAAGGCCATGGTATATTTTTCCAGCATTTCATATTCATCCGCAGAAACCAATCCTTGTTTCAGAATTTCTTCTTTCGAAATATCTTCATCATGCCGTCCCAGTTCGGCTTTGGTAGTAGGAGTTATGATGGGAGTTTCGAAACGTTGGTTTTCGCGCATGCCATCCGGTATTTTAACGCCGCATATTTCGCGGATTCCGCTTTTATAGGTTCTCCATGCACTTCCGCAGAGATAACCGCGTACAATCATTTCAACAGGGTATCCTTCGCATCGCAGACCTACAGTTACCATGGGATCCGGACAAGCCAGTTTCCAGTTGGGAACAATATCAGCTGTAGCATCCAAAAACTTGGCCGCAATCTGGTTCAACATTTGTCCTTTATACGGTATTCCTTTGGGTAAAACCACGTCGAAAGCCGAAATACGGTCGGTGGCAACCATCACAAGCAGGCCGTTTTTTACAGTGTACACATCACGAACTTTGCCGTGGTACACATTTGTCTGTCCATCAAAATGGAAATCGGTGTTAGTTAAAGCGTTCATATTGTTGAGTTTATTGTTTACAGTTAATTTTGAAATTATTATTTCTTTAAAATTAGAATTTCTTGTTTTCTACTTTCTTGTTCAACTTTAGGGACCAGGGGTTCTTTAGCCCTTTTCTCATACGCTTCCACAATCCGTTGAACGAGTTTGTGGCGAACAATATCTTTTACATCGAATTCAACAAGTGCGATGCCCTTAATGTTTTTGAGAATTTCCAATGCATCAATTAATCCGGATTTTTGTTGATAGGGCAAATCAATTTGAGTCGTGTCACCGGTGACAATCATTTTTGCATTCAAACCCATACGTGTCAGGAACATTTTGATTTGCATGGTAGTAGAATTTTGTGCCTCGTCGAGAATAACCACGGCATCGCTCAACGTCCGTCCACGCATAAATGCCAGCGGAGCAATCTGAATGATACCGTTTTCCAGGTATTCTTTCAGTTTCAGCGGCGTAATCATATCCTGCAGAGCGTCATACAGCGGTTGCAGGTACGGATCGATTTTCTCTTTCATATCGCCGGGAAGAAATCCGAGTTTTTCACCTGCTTCCACCGCCGGACGGCTGAGAATAATCTTTTTTATTTCACGGTTTTTCAACGACCTGACTGCTAATGCAATGGCTGTGTAAGTTTTACCTGAACCGGCCGGTCCGACAGCAAAAAGCAAATCGTTTGTTTCAAAATCTTTGACGAGCTTTTGTTGGTTGGCGGTACGGGCCATAATGGATTTGCCATTTACGCCGTGCAATATCAGATTTTCGAATTTGATTTCGTCCGGTGTATTTCCTTTGATCAGCTCAATAATATTTTCTTCGCTTAATGCATTGTTATCAAGGCAAAAACGTTCCAACTTCTGTAAATTTTCAATTAATCGAACGGCTTCTTCATCACTTCCCGAGATTTTTACAACATGCCCGCGCGCCATAAAGCGTAAATTGGGATGCAAATTTTTCAACAGTTGTATATTGGCATTATTTACGCCATAAAAAACAGTTGTATCGGTATGTTCGGAAAGTTCGAAGATGTGTTCGGTCATATAAAAAGAAAGTAAGAGCTAAGAAAGTAAGAGGTAAGTAATTTACATCTTACTCTCTTAAAATGAATTATTGAGCAAATAATGGGAATTTTTCCATTGTTTTGTTTACCCGTTCGCGAACCGATTTAATTACCGCTTCATTTTCAACATTGGAAAGAACCGTTTCGATCATCTCCGCAATCTCCACCATCAAATCTTCTTTTGCACCCCGTGTGGTGATAGCAGGAGTTCCAAGACGGATTCCTGAAGTCTGGAAAGCGGAGCGACTGTCAAAAGGAACCATGTTTTTATTCACAGTAATATCGGCTTCTACCAATGCTTTTTCAGCTACTTTACCGGTTAGTTCAGGAAATTTTGAGCGAAGGTCAACCAACATCGAGTGGTTGTCAGTTCCACCCGAAACAATAGTAAATCCACGTGATGTCAACGCATTGGCCAGGGCTGCCGCATTTAATTTTACCTGTTTTTGATATTCTTTGTATTCAGGTTGCAAACATTCGCCAAATGAAACCGCTTTAGCAGCAATCACATGTTCCAGGGGACCACCCTGAATTCCCGGGAAAACAGCGGAGTCGAGTAGGGCAGACATCATTTTTATTTCGCCTTTTGGTGTTGTTTTGCCCCATGGGTTTGGAAAATCTTTACCCAATAAAATGATACCACCACGAGGTCCACGCAAGGTTTTGTGAGTTGTAGAAGTCACGATATGTGCCCATTTCAAAGGGTTCTCCAATAATCCTGCTGCAATTAAACCTGCAGGGTGAGCCATGTCAATCATTAATATTGCGCCTACTTTATCGGCAATTTCGCGCATACGTTTGTAGTCCCATTCACGTGAATAAGCCGATCCACCACCAACGATTACTTTTGGTTGTTCGCGGATAGCCACTTCTTCCATTTGGTCATAATCCACACGACCGGTTTCTTCTTTTACGTTGTATTCACAAGGTTTGTAGAGAATACCCGAGCTGTTTACCAACGAACCGTGAGACAAGTGACCGCCGTGAGATAAGTTTAATCCAAGGAATTTATCGCCCGGATTTAAACAGGCTAAAAATACGGCTGCGTTTGCCTGAGCACCCGAGTGTGGTTGTACGTTTGCCCATTCAGCCCCGAAAATCTCTTTCAAGCGGTCTATGGCAATTTGCTCACTTTCGTCCACCACTTCACAACCACCATAATAGCGTTTGCCCGGATATCCTTCAGCATATTTGTTTGTTAGCACGGAACCCATTGCTTCCATAACCTGTTCGCTTACAAAATTTTCTGAAGCAATTAATTCAATTCCTTTCAATTGACGCTGTTTCTCGCGTGCAATAATGTCAAAAATAACCTGGTCTCTTTTCATTTTTCTATATCTAATTTTACTAATTTATTCTAATTTTACTTACTCCTTACCTCTGATTCAACAGTTCCTGAAACCGTTCAATAAATTTCCCGACATGAAATCCATCCATCAATGCATGACTTACATGAACATCTACAGGAAGCCACATTTTGTCTTTATCACGTGTAATTTTTCCAAAGGTAATTTTCGGAATGCTACGACCAATATCCAACCGCCGTGCGTGGTTCACTGCCGTAAAGTCAGCCCAGGGTAGCGTTGAATAATGCAAAATATCTTCTCCGGCATAGGGGAATTTTAAACCTTTTTCAGCCTTGACTCTATCTGTTTCAACAGTTGCCTGCTTCATAAATTCGTCTAGGTTCTCGTTGAAAGGCATGTAAGCACAACCGTAGGTTTCATCTTCCCGAAAAACGGTCGGACCTGCACCCACACTTTCATAACAATACACTTTATCATCTTCTATACGATAACGAAACTCTTCAATTTCATTCGCAACTTTCATCGATAAATATAAATAATAGAGCGAAAACGAATAGTGCAGCTCTTTTGCTTTTTTATAAGCGGCAGAACATTCTACACGAACAGTTATTCCAAACAAAGGTTCATCGAAATTTTTAAAATTTTCGAAGTGTTCGCGCCGCTTCCATGTTTTGAGGTCTATTTCGTGTTTCATTTTTTCTTGCCTCTTATTTCTTAGCTCTTACTTCTTTTTTTTTACCGTCCAACCGAATTTGCCTATTTCTTCTCCCAATTTATAGTAATGTCCGTGTGAATAAGCAATTAGTTTGGCTTCAGCCAGTTTAAAGGTGTCGGTCTCAGGATCAATGTATTTTACATCGGCCTGAACGTTGACTACTTCGGCAATAAACATATCGTGCGAACCCAAAGGGATGATCTCTTTGACTTTACACTCAATGCAAATGGGTGATTCTTTAACTATAGGTGCATTTACCTTTTCTCCTTTTTCAGGAGTCAGTTTCATTTCTTCAAATTTATTAAAGTCTTTTCCGCTTTTTACACCGCACCAATCGGTGGCAAAAGCCATGTCCTCGTTTGTCAGATTAATAACAAACTCACGGTTTTTTTTGATGATTTCATACGAATGACGTTCCGGGCGAACCGAAATATAACACATGGGTGGATTGGTACAAATGGTTCCAACCCAACTTATCGTCAGTAAATTATATTCTTCAGGAGAATTCCCACAGGAAATTAAAACGGCAGGTAATGGATAAATTAATGTACCGGGTTTCCAGGAAACATGATTTTTTTCAGAGTCACTTTCTGTTACTGCAATTGAACGATTTTTTTTTATATTACTTTTAATTTCTTTCATTTTCAAATTTTGCACATTTTCAAATTGACATATTACTTTATTTTCACATCATCCCTTTTTACTTCCCGTTCGCAATAGTGACATTTCAACATGATTTCTTCATCGTTATTCAGCACATGAAAACGTGTAGTAACGGCCTGATGATTTGTAATACAGTTGGGATTTGTACACTGAACAATTTCTATGATTTCTTCAGGAAGAACCAACGGACGTTTTTCTACAACCTGATAATCAAGAATAATATTGATTTTTGCATGGGGCGCAATCAATGCAATCTTATTTGTCTCATCAACTTCCAGTGCACGGTCCGAAATTTTCACCAGTCCTTTTGATCCAATTTTGGCACTTTCAAGGTTGTTGGCCAAAGTAATTTGATTTAAACAAGTGTCCAAATGTAAAATGCTCACTACTTTAAATAGTTTATCCGAAGGTATATGATCAATAACAGTTCCGTTACGAAGCGCTGCTACTTTTAATTTTTTTTCCATGAAAATATGAATTACATGAATTAATATTAATTTGACGAATTCTATTCTTGTTCTCCTTTAGGGGTTAGGGGTTTCAATACTTTACTCACGATTGCCTGCCGTACATACAATCCATTTTGAGCTTGTTTGAAATAGTATGCTTTCTCATTGCCATCCACGTCCGGATTAATTTCACTTACCCGTGGCAGCGGATGCAAAATCCGGAGTGTTGGTTTTGAATTATTCAGCATATTATTTCTCAAGGTATAAATGTTTTTCACCTGTTCGTATTCCATTAAATCCTGAAACCGTTCTTTCTGAACGCGCGTCATATACAGAATATCCGCTTCATTGAAATTATCCGTCAATTCATTTTCTTCTGTGAAAGGAATATTGTTTCTCCGACAGAAAACTTTGTATTCGTCTGGCATTTTCAATTCGTCCGGAGCAATAAACTTGAAAGTAGGATGGAAATGCGACATGGCCATGATAAGCGAGTGTACCGTTCGTCCGTATTTTAAATCGCCCACCAGGCAAATATTCAGATTCTCAAGCGTCCCCTGCGTTTTAAGTATTGAATATAAGTCGAGCAATGTTTGAGAGGGATGCTGGTTGGCTCCATCTCCCGCATTGATAATGGGTACCGGCGAGACTTCGGCTGCATGGCGCGCAGCACCTTCTAGTGGATGACGCATCACAATGGCATCGGCATAACAACTCACCATGTGAATGGTATCATTCAGTGTTTCACCTTTCGAGGAACTACTTGTGGCAGCATCGGAAAACCCTATGATTGAACCGCCCAAACGAACAACCGCTGTTTCAAAACTAAGTCGTGTGCGCGTGGAAGGTTCAAAAAACAGGGTGGCAATCACTTTTCCATCCAATGTCTTCCTATTTGGATTTGCCTCATAATCGGCTGCTGAATCGAGAATGGACAGAATTTCTTCTTTGCTGTAATCGGCAATTGATACTAAACTGTTGTTGCTCATAAGAC
Source organism: Paludibacter sp. UBA6032 (assembly GCA_002427885.1). Taxonomy (GTDB): domain Bacteria; phylum Bacteroidota; class Bacteroidia; order Bacteroidales; family Paludibacteraceae; genus Paludibacter. The sequence goes on along the minus strand of DIZI01000022.1, from coordinate 237,631 downwards.
CCCAAACCCCTCAAGGGGCTTCGATTTTAGTTAATGATACGTCAATTATTTAAACAATTATATTCGGTTTCTGTTTTTCCCCTTTTCCTCTTTAGGAATATAGGGTCTTTCTAACAAAAAAACCAACACAAATCCGATGCAGATTTATATTGGTTTCGTATTTCTAAGGGGCAACTTCTCCGTACAACTGGTTGGTCGTGAGTTGCATTGTTCGAAAAAATATTTAAAGTTTCTCGTTTCCATTTCTGATTACAAAGATAGTGGAAATATTGGGAAAATAAAAGAGTAAGGGATGTTTATTTGGTTTCGCTAATTTTTATAATGCTATTCAGGCTGTTTATTCCTAAATCGTATCTGTGATATTATAGTTCTTACAGGCATATTTTTCTTTATATACATTTAGATTTCATCTATATCAATCACTACCCCGTTTATTTTCAGTAATTTTGAGCTTAGAAGTGGAGCATCTTGTTTTCGGACAGAAAGTTGCATAATGCATAGGTTGTCGAAAGTCTGGTGAAGAATCCGGGCATTGCTATCTTTGATTATGCTCATTACATCGTTTATCAGCAGATAATCAAAACTGATATCGATTGTTTTGTCAACTGTTTTTTCAACAATTTCGGCATGGTTAAGTGCGTCAGCTGCCGCTTCTTTATAGGCAGTTGTCAATCCGCCTGTCCCCAATAAAATACCACCAAAATATCGTACAACTATAATCATTACATTTGTAAGTTCGCGGGAATTGATTTGTCCGTGAATCGGCCGGCCTGCCGTTCCGGAGGGTTCGCCATCATCATTGGCGCGCCATTCATTACGTTCAGCACCAAGGGTATAGGCATAACAAACATGACGTGCATCGTAATACTCTTTCTTATATGACTTTATCAATTCTTTAACTTCATCAGGATTTTGGACAGGTATGGCAAACGACAGAAATTTGCTGCCTTTCTCTTTATAAATTCCTTCGGCTATATTGGTTATTGTTTTATAGGTGTCAGTCATTGATATGTTGTTAGAAGTTGGAGAAAATTGAACGTTTAGACAGGGGCAAATATACGGTTTTTGGAATAGAAACAATCTTTTATTGACGATAAATTGAGGGAGAAAATTATTTAAAATCTTCTTTGTAAATATAAACTTTTTTTTGCTGTTATTTGTTTTCTAAATATAGATTTATGATGCTTTATTATTAACCTTTAATCAAATGCGTTATGACTGAACTTGAATTAAATCTGATTTATCTTCAGCTTGAACGGGAAATCAATCTTTTGAGTCAGTCAACCATGGTAACTTACAGAAGCGCGATTAAAGAAGATGCACAGCTGGTAATTTCAGAATTGAAAATTGATATAGATAAATGGGTTTCACATTTAAATGAAAGAAAACTTACATGTTACGAACTCGAGAAACTTTTGGAGTCGAAGAGGGATTTTATTAAACTTACAAATATCAAAAAAAAAGATATTGATCCGGAAAAACTCGACGCTTTTAAAAGTGATATATTAAGGTTAATTGCGAAATCAATATTTAATACTTATCTCAATTCCTTATTTCGCAATCCAACTCCATCCAGCACGAAAGGAATAAAAAAAGAAAACCTATTCTAAATTGGCTCTGATAAACTCAGGACTATTAAATATATAATACCTGTTTCTCCCGGATTATTTTCTATTGATCCGATACTTTTACGTTGTATTTTTAGAAATTACATAAAAAATCAGCCAAACAACTTTTAGAGAAATAAAAATAGAGTATATTTGCACTCTGTTTCCGATAACAGTTAACTGTTGTTTGAAAACGCCTCTTTAGCTCAGTTGGTAGAGCAATTCATTCGTAATGAATAGGTCGCGGGTTCGAGTCCCATGAGAGGCTCCATATGATTTATAAACGGCTGAATTTCTTCATTGAAATTCAGCCGTTTTCTTTTTTACTACTTTATTACCTATGCTTCCGAATCCGTAAATGCGGCTTGGTGGCTGGTTATTAGTAAACAGATCGCAAGACCTGCTAATTTTTGCCTGAAATCAATTGAAAGCCGGATTGCTTTAAATAATTATATAATCCGAATATTTATTCTCTTTCAATGTATTTACTGACATATTGATAGGTCGTGAGATTAAAACGATTAATTAAAAAAGAATTTACAAATTTTAGGTTGCAGGAAATCAGAAAAAGCAGTACTTTTGTACAAATTTGGACAATCGAGTCAGATCTGACAATTCAATCAAAAAAAGAAATATGCAAGAGTACAAACCTCTCCACTTAGTTTTGGAAGATGGAACCGTTTTTAAAGGGAAATCCTTCGGTTACGAAAAGCCTGTAGCCGGCGAAGTTGTTTTTAATACAGCCATGGTGGGTTATCCCGAAAGTTTGACCGACCCTTCCTACGCCGGTCAATTGTTAGCGATAACGTTCCCCCTGGTTGGAAATTACGGTGTTCCGAATGACATCATCCAAAACGGACTTTCAACTTATTATGAATCGGAAAAAATTCAAGCTACCGGCCTGATTATTTCCGATTTTTCTTTTGAATACAGTCATTGGAATGCCGGAAAAAGCCTGAGCGAATGGTTGATAGAAAACGAAGTGCCCGGAATATTTGGAGTTGACACGCGTGAGTTAACAAAGCTGGTTCGTGAAAAAGGGACGATGAGAGGAAAATTCGTTTTCCCCGATGGTGATGATATTGATTTTATTAATCCCGATGATGAAAACCAGGTTGCCAAAGTTAGCTGCAAAGAAGTTATTACTTACGGAAACGGAAAAAATAAAATTCTTCTGGTCGATTGTGGGGTAAAACATAATATTATCCGTTGTTTACTTAAACGTGATACAACAGTCATTCGTGTGCCCTGGGATTATGATTTTAATCATATCGAATACGATGGACTTTTTATTTCAAATGGCCCGGGTGACCCTGAATATGCAAATGATACTGTTCGGAATATTCAAACAGCCATGCAAAGCGAAAAACCGATTTTCGGTATTTGTATGGGTAACCAGTTACTCGCAGTGGCAGGCGGAGCTAAAACCTACAAACTGAAATACGGTCACCGCAGTCATAACCAACCGGTACAACTGGCCGGAACGAACCGTGCGTTTATTACTTCACAAAATCACGGTTTTGCCGTTGACAATAAAACAATCGGAGTTGATTGGGAACCTTTATTCGTGAACATGAATGATAATACCAATGAAGGTATTCGTCACAAAACAAAACCCTGGTTTTCGGCACAATTTCACCCCGAAGCTTCTTCGGGACCAACCGATACTGAATTTCTTTTTGATGTATTTATCAATACGATAAAAGACTTTTCAAAACCAATCACCCAAATGATTGAAGATGAACTTGAATCGAGACTGGTAACCAAACACGAATACAAAGGTGCCGAAAAGGGCGAGATTAAAAAAGTCCTGGTTCTTGGTTCGGGCGCCTTGAAAATTGGTGAAGCCGGTGAGTTCGACTATTCCGGTTCTCAGGCGTTGAAAGCGTTAAAAGAAGAAGGAATTGAAACGGTTCTGATCAATCCGAACATTGCTACCGTGCAAACCTCCGAAGGCATTGCAGACAAGGTTTATTTTCTGCCTGTTACTCCCGATTTTGTTGAACGGGTTATTGAAAAGGAACGTCCTGATGGTGTTTTCCTTTCGTTCGGCGGACAAACTGCATTGAATTGCGGTGTGGCTCTTTTTAGGAATAAGATTTTCGAAAAATATAATATCAAGGTTCTTGGAACGCCAGTACAATCGATTATAGACACAGAGGACCGCGAAATTTTCAACCAGAAACTTCATGAGATCGATGTAAAATATATCAGGAGTGAAGCTGTTACCAACCTTAAAGATGCCATTCGTGCAGCCAATGAACTGGGCTACCCGGTTATTGTTCGTGCAGCTTATGCGCTGGGTGGAATGGGTAGTGGTTTTTGCGATAATGATACGGAATTAATTGAATTGGTTGATAAAGCATTTGCCTATTCAACGCAGGTTTTAGTCGAAAAATCATTGAAAGGCTGGAAAGAAATTGAATACGAAGTAGTTCGTGACAAATACGATAACTGTATCACGGTTTGTAATATGGAAAACTTCGATCCGCTCGGAATTCACACCGGCGAAAGTATTGTGGTTGCACCTTCACAAACGCTGACTAACAGTGAATATCACAAACTCCGTGAACTGGCCATCCGCATTATCCGACATATTGGAATCGTCGGTGAATGTAACGTTCAATATGCATTCGATACGGTTTCGGAAGATTACAGAGTGATTGAAGTAAACGCGCGATTGAGCCGTTCTTCGGCACTGGCATCCAAAGCAACCGGTTATCCGCTCGCTTTTGTAGCTGCCAAATTAGGACTGGGTTATGGTTTGCCTGAACTTAAAAATTCGGTTACGAAAGTGACTTCCGCCTTCTTCGAACCTGCACTGGATTACATTGTGTGTAAAATTCCACGTTGGGATTTGGGTAAATTCCAGGGCGTTTCACGCCAGTTAGGCTCGAGCATGAAATCGGTGGGAGAGATCATGTCAATCGGTCGGAATTTTGAAGAGGCATTCCAGAAAGGACTGCGTATGATTGGATTGGGTATGCACGGTTTTGTGGCCAATAAGGATTTTTATGCCGACGATGTGGATACGGCACTTTCCAAACCAACGGATAAACGGGTTTTCTATCTGGCGCAAGCTTTACACAGTGGTTACAGCGTAGATAAGTTACATGAACTGACTAAAATAGACCGTTGGTTCTTGTATAAATTGAAGGCAATTGTAGAAAAAGAACATGAGCTTGAAGCGTTTAATTCGTTAACCGAATTGCCAACAGAAGTTCTTCGTCGTGCCAAAGAAATGGGATTCTCTGATTTCCAGATTACGCGTTTGGTTACCAAATGCAGTAGCGACGAAATTGACGAGAAAATAAAACTGACCCGAATTCATCGAAAATCCCTCGGGATTATTCCAGTCGTGAAACAAATAGACACGCTGGCGGCTGAATATCCGGCTCAAACCAACTATTTGTACCTGACCTATGGTGGAACTGCCGGCGATGTAAAATACCTCGGTGATCACCGTTCGGTGGTGGTACTGGGTTCGGGAGCTTACCGTATCGGTTCGTCCGTAGAGTTCGACTGGTGCGGTGTAAATGCCTTAATGACCATTCGAAAGGAAGGTTTCCGCTCGGTAATGATTAATTACAATCCCGAAACGGTTTCGACCGACTACGATATGTGCGACCGGCTGTACTTCGACGAATTGAGCTTTGAACGGGTTATGGATATTATCGATTTGGAAAATCCTATGGGAACGATTGTTTCCACCGGAGGACAAATTCCGAATAACCTTGCCTTGAAACTGGCGGGAGCAAATGTCACCATTCTTGGGACACAAGCCGAAGATATCGACCGCGCCGAAGACCGGCATAAATTCTCGTCGATGCTCGACAGGCTGAAAATAGATCAGCCACGCTGGAAGGAACTGACAACTTTCGAAGATGTAAATGAATTTGTGGAAGGAATCGGTTATCCTGTGCTGGTTCGTCCGTCTTATGTTCTTTCGGGAGCCGCCATGAATGTTTGTTACGATGCTTCGCAATTGGAGAATTTCCTGAAACTGGCTACCGATGTGTCGAAAAAGCATCCGGTGGTTATTTCTGAATTTATCGAGCGTTGCAAGGAAATAGAAATTGATGCGGTTGCCAGAAAAGGCGAAATTCTGGTGTATGCCATTTCGGAGCATGTGGAATTTGCCGGGGTTCACTCGGGTGATGCCACTACACAATTTCCTCCGCAAAAAATTTATGTGGAAACGATTCGTCGAATAAAAAAGATAGCCAGTGAAATTGCCCGATCGTTGAATATCTCCGGTCCGTTCAATATCCAGTTTTTGGCCCGTGATAATTATATCAAGGTGATTGAATGTAACCTGCGTTCTTCACGTAGTTTCCCGTTTGTATCGAAAGTATTGAAACTGAATTTTATTGAACTGGCAACGAAAGTTATGCTTGGACTGGAAGTGGAAAAACCGGAGAAATCGGCTTTTGATCTCGATTACGTGGGTATCAAAGCTTCGCAGTTCTCTTTTGCACGTCTGCAACAAGCCGATCCGGTTTTGGGAGTGGATATGGCGTCAACCGGTGAAGTAGGTTGTATCGGAGATGATTTCTCCGAAGCAATTTTGAAATCATTGCTTTCGGTTGGGTTCCGCATTCCAAAGAAACGCATCCTGATTTCTTCGGGAGAAGCAAAATCGAAAGTGGAACTGTCGGATGCTTGTCTGTTACTGCAAAAGAAAGGATACGAACTATTTGCAACCCGTGGAACGCAAAAATTCTTAAAGGAAAACGGGGTACATGCAACCATTGTAAACTGGCCGGATGAAGATGGCGATTTGAATGTAAAGAATATGATTTCCAACAAGGAATTCGATTTGGTTATCAACATTCCGAAAAACACGACTAAACGGGAATTGGCTAACGATTATATCATTCGCCGTGGTGCCATTGACTTCAACATCCCGTTGCTGACCAATGCCCGTCTGGCTTCCGCCTTTATCACCGCCTTCTGTACCATGAGTTTCGAAGACATAAAAATTAAGAGCTGGGACGAATACTAAGTTTAATTCATAATTTGTAATTCATAATTCACAATTAAAACAGCGGATCAATTCATTTGACTCGCTGTTTTTTTTATTGGCAATATCTGACAATAGTCTTACTGGCAGCACAAGACGACAATAAAAATACTGTCAATAAAAAACAAGATATTATTGTTTATAATATCGATTTTCCTTCCAATTTTCTATATTCGAATCAATATATGCGGCAATGCGCCGGCATTCTTATAGTCCCGAATAACGTGATCATGAAACCGTTCCTGCCAACGTGTTTTAGGAATACGATGTTTGTTTTGTAATTTATTGGCCATTGATGACAGATTAAAATATCAACAACCGATTACGAATCCCGCATAAAATTGTCCCTATAATGTTCACTCACTATACTTGACTGGAAACGGTCGGAACCTAAGGGTTTCGACCGTTTTTTTCTGACTGATTGACGTATAACCCTCACAGCTTCCGCTATGGTTCGGTCATTTTTTTTCCGCGATAATCAGTGTCGACGGAATAGTTGTCAGCCAATTGTTTTTGGATTCGATAAGGTATTTCCAACTCTCCACGCTGATAAGCATCAGGTCTTGTTCTTTCAGAAAGTCGGGACTTATTTTTCCTTCGTTCACCAAACTTACGTGATTGGGCGCAATTTGTTCGATGGCCCGAATCGATTCCTTCAGTTCGGAATTTTTATGAATGTGACTGTTGAAATCAATAAACGTAATCTGCGATTCCGAGAAATTGATCAGCTTCTGAGCAAATTCAATCAAAAACTGATCGTTTGGGCTTATTACCGGAATACAAATCCGGTCGGTTTTGCTATACCCTTTGTTAATCAGCACGCCTACCGTTACTCTACTGTTTGCAATGATGGAACGTGTGCGCTCATCGAAAGGTGAATTTTCAAAGATACTTTCCCGCCCTGTTACCTGATTAATCAATCTGTCGGGATTGATGATACGGGTTGTAAAACCGAGAACTTTTCCCAATAAGCTCCCTTCAAAAATAGATTGTCCGATGCCAATCAGCAGCAAATCATATTCCCCTTTGTTGGCCACCTCTGTAATATCCGATTCAATATCGTTAGTCACTTTAAAAAGGGTGGTTATTTTTTGATTGAGGTTTTTTGATTCTTCAAAAATCGGAGCAAAACTTTCGTTCTCATAAGTTTCCAAATTGTATTGATGCGATTTGGCACTCGGGAATAAATGCATGGCGGTAATGCCCGAATTGCCATTTGTTTTTTTTATAAATGAATCGGCTAACCTGACCAGTACTTTGCCATTCTCAGGATTCCCGAATGACACCAGTATCCTGAATTTATTGATTAGGCTTATATCATTTATTTTATCTTCGTCCTTCGATTTGAACGCACGGTTAATTAAATCCAGTGCCGGTCCGGTGATAAATGTTGTTACCAATGCCATGATCACGAACATCGAAAAAACCGTGGGATTAAGTATGCCTAAATCGTACCCGATGTTTAAAACCACCAGTTCTATTAATCCGCGGGTGTTCATTAAAACGCCAATGGTCAGGCTGTCCTTCCAGCTTTGCTTTACAAACTTTGCCGCCAGCGCACTCCCTATAAATTTACCGGTAATGGCAACCAAGGTAATCAACCCGGTAATTTCCCATAAATAAGCATCGTTCAACAATCCGATCTGAGTTCGTAAACCGGTAAAAACAAAGAACAAAGGTAGCAGAAGCACCAGGGCTATATCTTCAATTTTTTCGATAAAGATATTCCTGAATTTCTGGTTCACAGGCATAATGGCTCCGGCCATAAAGGCGCCGAACAGGGCATGGATGCCAATAATTTCAGTGGTCCAGGAAGATATTATCAGTGTTACAAGAAATATGGCGACAATAGATTTACTCAGATTGGCACTGGATGTATGTAAATCGCCGACTCGCTTTAAAAAAGGGCGGACAATTTTAATCATGACAAACACATAAAATACGGCCAGCAAAAGAGTATAAAAGGAACTGGCAAACGAACCGGCTTTGGCAATGGCAATTACTGCAGCCAGAATGCTCCATCCGGTAATATCGTCGGCTGCGGCACAGGTCATAACAACTGTACCAAGCCGGGTCTTATGGATTCCCCTTTCCTGAACAATGCGCGCCAATACAGGAAAAGCCGTTATGCTCATGGATATTCCGATAAACAATCCGAATGAAGTAAAACTCACACCGGGAGGTGCAAATGACTGATAAATAAAATAAGCAAGCCCCATCCCCAGTGAAAAAGGAACGATGATACTTGCATGACTTATCACAACAGCATCGTGAGCCCGGCTTTTCAATACATTGATGTCAATTTCCATCCCCACAATAAACATGAACAATATCAATCCAATTTGACTCAGCAACTGCAGATTGCCCAATGATTCAACCGGAAAAAGGAATCCCGAAAATCCAGGAAAGTACATTCCTATCAATGATGGACCCAACACAATGCCAGCTAATATTTCGCCGATAACGGTGGGTTGCCCTATCTTTTTGAAAAACCACCCGAATATTCGGGAAACCAAAATAATAGTGATTATTTGCGCCAACAGTATAGGCAGGGAATGCCCCATATTTTGCAGGAACGAATGTGTAAATTCAATCCATAACGGTTTGCTCTCTCCAGATACAATAGCTTTGGAAGTGACTTCCAGCCTGGTACCCATACGGGCTATCCAATATATTAATGCGGAACAACTACCGATTATCAGCACGTAAAAAAACACGTTTCTAAATTTTTTAAACATATATTCTGGTGTTTTAATGTAGAACAAAAATTTGCCTGTTTCCTGTCCAACTCATAAAAAGTGATTCTTATTGTAGCACAAAGATATTATTAAAAAATATCAAGGTGATTGGTTAGGAACCGAATGGGGACTATTATGTAACAAGTCTGAAAAAAAATGTAATGAATCAGATTTTAACCTTTTCCAAAAAAGTATTCCGGTACACTTCACTTAAATAAAACATCAGGGGTTTATTTTGTTCACCGGGAACGGTAGAAGTAATTTGGTCGAAAGAAAAATGCTGAACAATGTTAATAGCGATTATCTCCTGTTTATTGATGCGGCAAAACTGATTCGGAGGAAGGATGGTTTGTAGTTTTTCGAAAGAAATATTCTTCAGGCATATTTTCGACCCGTCTTTAAGCAACACATCCTTATCCCGGCTATCAATCCCCGAAGATTTAATGAAACACAGCTGGTCAAACACTATCAACGATTTTCCTTTATCCGTGTTCAGGTGAATAAACTTCTTGTTGTGCCTAGTGTCGGTTAGTTGCTTAATGGCTTTTCGTACCGCTTTTTGGAGTCTTTCCAACTCAATGGGCTTGCGGACAAAATCCACGGCATCCAAATCGAATGCTTCGGCAGCATATTCTTTGTGGGCAGTGGTAAAGATAATAAGCTTGCCATTGAGCATTTCCGCAATTTGAATACCGTTAATATGAGGCATCTCGATATCCAGAATGCAAAGATCGAAATCAAGACCAGCTGATTCGGACAAAAACACATCGGGGCGGTTGAAAGCTTTTACCACTTCCAACTCCGGAATTTGTTCGCAGAGCATTTTCAGGTAGGTCAGCCCCGGTAATTCATCATCGAGCAGCAAACATTTTAATTTTATATTCAAAGAGGTCGATATTTAAATGGGCAATAAATACATTATCTTCAACAAAAGTCTCCAGTTTAAAGTTATCCTGATAAATGATTTTTAACCGTTGTTCAAGTGTCTGAATACCTATTCCGCTATTTTCTTTCTTCATGGGAGGTTTCGACGAAATTTTGTTGGCAACCGTTAACCCGAAATGATTGTCCTTAAATTCCAGAATAATGGAAATAAAAGCATCCGGACTTTGAATATCGGCATGCTTGAATGCATTTTCAATCAAATCGATTGAAATTAAGGGAGCTAACAACTTCTGATCATACAAAGGTTCCGTATCATTTACCTTGGTTTTCACCTTCAAATCAAACAGCGGGCTCACTTTGATTTTATTAATCTCAATCAGGTTTAAGGCAAATTCTATTTCCTCCCGGGGTGTAACTAATTTCTTACGACTTTCGTACAGAATATAGTCAAACACATTGGCCAGTTTATCAATAGCAAAATAGGTCTGATAGGCATGCGACTGGATGGAGTTTAATATATTTTTAAACAAATGAGGATTTAATTTAGCTTCCAATGCTTCCAGTTGTAACGGATTGAGCTGATTCTTCAACTCCTGAAAACGGGTTTCAGTTTCCTTTTTCAGTTTCTCTGACTCACGAAACCTCAAATAAAAGTACACAGCAAGACCGATTACCGCAATCATAACGAGCACAGTAATAAGAAGTAGCAAAGATAAAATGTCCGGTCTCATATTCATTGACGAATTTTGTTTCAAAATTAGTCATTTTCGTACAAAACACAAAATTCAGTTATTTTGAACCTATATGTGATTATTTGAATGAATGATAAACACATAAACTTCTAAATATGAAAGAACTTTTTCATATTAGTTTAACTCACTCGTCGTAATTACCCCTTTATATTTTGTACCTTTGCGCCCGATTAAAAAAAGCTGTGAAGCAAATACTACCAAAACCTATAGCAACAACCTTTTATGAAGCGTATTAACGAATACAGGAAATTATTTAATGTGGAACAAGAAATAGATCTAAAAACCCTTAAAATCAACTACCGGAATTTAGTAAAAGAATGGCACCCCGATAAATTTACAACGAACGATGAACTTGCACTTGAAGCTGAGCATAAAAGCCGTCAGATAATTGACGGATATCATTTTTTGGTGAGCATTGCCCCCGAAACAATAGCTGCAACTGAAGAGGAACATTTGACTTCGTCCGAGTCCGGCATAGCCGATTTCAAACTCAAAGGGCAACTACTGGAAGTTTCCTTTATGGATGGCTCAACATACGAGTATTTCGGCGTTTCAAAAAATATCTATACACGGCTGATTAATGCTGATAAACAATTACGATTTGCCAAACGCAATATTTTTAATTCTTATTTGTACCGGAGATCGAAAAAAAGTATTGAAGTGACGGAATCTGTTCCCCATTAAAACTTCATGCATATATAATACAAACCTCCGCAGTTAAGACAGCGGAGGTTTGTTTTTTTTATGGGGTATTGAATTCTATTTTTGCAATTGAAGTAGTATTTCAAAAAATGAATGCCAAACCACTCTTAGAAAGCTTAAATTAATTTTCAATTATAATAGCCCGAACAAAACAGAACCCAAATTGGTTTTAAAATACAGTTTTAGAATGTGGCCTCAAAACTTTATTGATAAACAACTGTAAAATTCTGTCGAAATCAAGGATTAAAAACGAATCTATCTATATATAAATATAAAAAGAAAATTAAAAAGAAGTATTACTAATTAACATCACGTTTATTTAAAACAAATAGCATGGCAATAACAAAAGTTTGGGTGGAAGAAGATTGCACCTCTTGTGGCATCTGCGAAAGTCTGTGTCCGGAAGTTTTTTTAATCAAAGATATATCAACTGTAATTGAAGGTGTTAACTACTCTGCATATGAGAGACACATCAAAGGGGCAGCGGAAAGTTGTCCTGTGGATGTTATAAAATATACCGAGTAGTTCCTGTCTTATTGACAATGCCGGCTGAACTTCTTCTTATAGAGTTTTGCCGGCATTTTTTTTTAAAGAATGTGAAAATACATTTTTAAAGCATGATCAAAGAACCATATTAATTTTTTGTTGTTATAGCTAGCAGAAAAGTTTAATTTAAATCCATTCTACTTAATACAAATCTTTCAATACGATAAAACAACTAAACATGATCTTTAACGATTTTAATCCACTAGAAGATAAAATATTCAGAGTCATCGACAATGATGGTAAGGTTATAAACAAAGAGTATATGCCTGATCTGGATGACGAAACAATTATTCAGGCATATAAACACATGCTTTTTTTCAGAACGGCCGACGAGATGGCCGTTTCTTTTCAGCGTCAGGGACGCATGTATACCTATCCGCCCTGTTTGGGGCACGAAGCTATTCATGCTGCATCGGGAATGAACATGAGAGACCAGGACTGGTTGGTACCGGCTTTTCGGGAAGTTGGGATCATGCTTTTGAAAGGAGTGACCATGAAAGAAATATTCCTTTATTATATGGGAAATGAAGAAGGCAGCAATTTTAAAAAAGCAAATCATGTGATTCCGATCAGTATTTCTATTGGATCGCAGTATTTACACGCCACGGGCATTGGATATTCGATAAAATATCAGAAAAAAGATGAGATCGTTTTTACTTCAATCGGTGATGGCGGAACGTCGGAAGGCGATTTCAGCGAAGCACTTAATTTTGCAGGAAACTGGAAAGTACCGGTAATTTATACCATTCAGAATAATCAGTATGCCATTTCTGTCCCGGTAAAGAACCAGACAAATGCGATCAATCTGGCTGTAAAATCCGTTGGCTTCGGTATTCCCGGAGTGAAAGTGGATGGAAATGATTTCTTTGCCATGTATGCCACTTACAAAGAAGCTGTGGAATATGCCAAAGCCGGAAAAGGTGCGGTTTTAATTGAGGCATTGACTTACCGGAAAGGTGCGCACACCACTTCCGATGATCCTACAAAATACCGTACGAAAGAGGAAGAGACTGAATGGCACAAAACCGATCCGATGCACCGTTTGAAAAAATATATGGATCATAAAGGGATCTGGAAAGAAAATGAAGAAGAATTAATTGAAAAATATAAACTGGAAGTGGATAAACAATTTGAAGAAGCCGAAAATATGCCCCCTTATAAATTAGATGATGTTTTTCAGCATATGTATGTAGATATGCCCGACGATTTGAGAAAGCAAAAAGCCGATTATGAACAATTTCTAACATGGAAGGATAGCAAAAAATGAGTGTAATGACTATAGTACAGGCTATAAATAATGCATTAGACATTAAGCTTGAAGAAGATAAAACAGTTGTAATATATGGAGAAGATGCCGGTTTAGAAGGTGGTGTCTTCAGGGTAACGGAAGGATTACAAAAAAAGCACGGCGTAGAAAGGGTTTTTGACGCACCTATAGCCGAATCGGCCATCGTAGGAACCGCCCTTGGGATGGCCATGTCGGGCTTAAGACCCGTGGTTGAACTACAATTTGATGGTTTCTCATATCCGGCATTTAATCAGATAATTTCCAATGTTTCGCGGATGAATAACCGTTCGCGTGGGATGTACAAAGCACCCATGGTAATTCGTTTTCCTTATGGTGGCGGTATTAATGCGCTGGAACATCATTCCGAAAGTCCGGAAGCGTTATATTCTCATATTCCCGGATTAAAAGTAGTAGTTCCTTCCACACCGCATGATGCAAAAGGATTGATGATTGCAGCTATTGAAAGCGGAGATCCTGTTATTTTTATGGAACCAAAACGAATTTACCGGGCTATCAAACAGGAAGTTTCTGATGATAAATTTTCTATTCCTATTGGTAAAGCCAAGGTGTTGACCGAAGGAACCGATGTTACTGTTGTGGCTTTCGGAGCCATGATTCGCGAATGTCAGAAAGCATTGGTTATGGCAAAGGAAGCCGGAATTTCTGTTGAGTTGATAGACTTGCGAACCATTTATCCTCTCGACAAAGAAACCATTGTAAATTCGATAAAGAAAACAGGAAAAATAGTTATCGTGGCCGAAGCACCTACTTCATTCAGTGTGGGTGGCGAACTTATGGCAATAGCCAACGAAGAAGCATTTTTGTATCTCGACGCACCGCCAAAACGGGTGATGGGATTTGATACCATAGTGCCGTTGGCAAAAGGAGAACCGTTATATATGATTTCGCCCGATCGGATTTTCTACGAAATTGAGCGAACCGTAAAATTCTAAAATTCTAAATAATGAGATATATTTTTAACTTTCCAGATATCGGGGAAGGACTTGAAGAAGGAACTATACTTGAATGGTATGTTACAAAAGGGCAGGCTGTAAAAGCAGGACAGGCACTTTGTAATATGGAAACTGACAAGGTGGTTACCGATATTCCATCACCAAAGAACGGAACGATTGTAGCTACTTTTGGTAAAGTAGGCGAAATTGCTTTAGTGGGTAAACCTTTGGTTGAAATAGAAATTGAAGGCGTTTTTGGAGCAGAAGCAGTTGTAGTAGCAAAAGAAGAAGTAAAACCACCATTGACCGAACCGATTGATGAAGGTGGAGCTGGAGTGGTCGGTACCATGGAGTTGGCAGGAAGTAATGCTTTACTGGCGGCCAGTGATGAAGGATCTGAGAAAAAAGAAGTTGAAGTAAAACCGGTTAAAAAAGCTCTGGCAACTCCGCTTGCACGTGCTATGGCCCGTGACCTGAATATAGATATAAATCTGATTAAAGGGTCAGGACCTTCGGGTAGAGTGACAAAAGAGGACATTCAAAACTACAAACCGAATAAAGCAACCGAATCGGTTGTTCGGCAGGAATCGTATAAACAACCTGCAAATGCAGATGCTGTAACTTACGAACCGTTAACGCAGATACGAAAAGCAATAGCTAAGAATATGATTAATTCGAAGCAAAGTGCAGCACATATGACCCTTTTTGAAGAAGTGGAAATAAGTGAATTGATGCGTATCCGCGATCGTTATAAAAAGAGTTATGCCGATAAAAACAGCAAACTGACTTACCTGCCATTTATTGTGAAAGCAACAGTAAATGCCCTCAAAAAGCATCGTCAACTGAATTCTCAACTGGACATGGAAAATGATCGGATGATTTTCAAAAACTATTATAATATAGCTATAGCAGTGGATACGCCTGAAGGTTTGGTAGTTCCGGTCATCCGTGATGCAGACAAACTCAGCCTATTCGAAATTGCACAGAAAATATCCGAATTGTCGGATAAAGCGCGGGACAGGAAACTGACAATAGAAGATATGAAAGACGGAACATTTACATTAACCAATTACGGTTCTATCGGAGGTATCTTTGCAACTCCGGTTATCAATTATCCGCAGGCGGGAATACTCGGCATTGGCCGGTTATTGAAGAAGCCGATTGTGAAAGAGGATCAGATTATTGTTGGAAATGTATTATCGCTGTCACTTGCTGTTGATCACCGCATAGTAGACGGTGGCGAAGCTTCCCGGTTTATAAACAGTATAATGGAATATCTTTCGGATCCGGTTTTAATGATGATGGAATAACGAATGGATTTATAATTAATAATTTACAATTAATAATTGTTGCAATGGAATATGATGTTTTAATTATAGGTGCCGGACCCGCCGGTTATGTGGCTGCTATTCGCGCCGGACAAGTTGGTTTAAAGGTCGCAGTTATTGAAAAAATGTATGTGGGTGGAATGTGTCTCAATTGGGGATGTATTCCAACCAAAGCATTGTTGGAGAGTGCGAAAAACTTCAAAAAAATAAAACAATTTGAAGAATTTGGGATTGATGGTATTGATGCGGATAAGCTCTCGTTCAACTGGAATAAAGCGAAAGCACGGTCTTCAAAAATTACAGACAAGTTGACGTCCGGTGTACGCTATTTACTCAAAAAGAACGGCGTAGAAATTATTACCGGTACAGCCAGAATTGTGGCCGACAAATCGGTTTACGTTGACGATCAAAAAATCAGTGCTAAAAATATCATTATTGCTACAGGTTCAAAACCAAAAGTAATGGATGAGTCTTTGAAGAATGCACCCATTGTGGAAATAGAAAATTTATTTTCACTGGAATCCATTCCCGAAAATATTGTTGTAACCGGTAATCATGTTTCGACTGCCGAGATTGCTCAGTTTTTCAGGATGATTGATAAAAATGTAACCATGGTTGCCAACAGTGCTTATTTTATGGTGGGTCTGGACGAACATTTGATCACTTATATCACCAAAAAATTAAAATCGGAAAATGTCGATTTGATAATAAATGATTCTCCGGGAAAATTTGAAAGCGGCGAATTGATTATTGCTGACAGAAGAATTAAATGTGATTTGATCGTCAACTGTAATTCGCGAAAAGCAATTCTTCCCGAAAGTGAAACTCCGCTGGAACTGACTGAACGGGGATTTATCAAAACTTCCGATAATTTTGAAACCAATATCAAAGGCGTTTATGCTATTGGTGATGTAGCCGGTAAAAGCTTTGTTGCTCATGTTGCATCGGCACAGGGAATCCATGTTATCAACACGATAAAGGGGATTGAATCTACTTTTGACGGTCAGATTTACCCCATAAACATGTACACGGTTCCGGAAATAGCTCAGGTGGGGATGACCGAACAGGAAGTAAAAGCTACCGGACTTGAATACAAGGTAAGTGAATTTCCTTTGTCAGCAAACGGAAAAGCAATGATTGAAGGAAATACCGAGGGATATATTCGTATGCTTTCAGATATAAAATACGGACAGGTGCTTGGTGTTCAAATTATTGCGGCTAACGCTACTGACATGATTGCAGAAGCTGCTGTTTTGATGGCAACCGAGGGAACCATTTATGATGTAGCTCAGACCATTCACGCGCATCCAACTGTTTCGGAAATTTATATGGAAGTTGGTTTTGATGCTATAGACAAAGCAATTCATAAATAATTTTTTATGTCCATTATTTTTTGAAAAATTACAGAATTGGTCTTAAGTCCCCCTTTGGGGGATTTAGGGGGCTTTAATTATCTATAAATGACCGATTATAATCTTCCTGACATACTTTTACTGGTGGACAAAACCAAACGGTTTCTGATTTGGATACCTGACAAAAGCTATATTGTTTTGGGGGCTTCGAATAAAGCAGAAGATGCTTTGTTTTTAGAAAAAGTAAAACAGGATGACATAACGGTTCTGAAACGACCTTCGGGAGGGCAGACGGTAATGCTTACACCAAATAATCTGATTATTTCGGTTGTATTTTTTCAACCGGACAATTTGCACCCGAAGGTCGTTTTCAATCAAATAAATTCATTAATAATTGAGAGTCTGGAAAGAGCAGGAGTGAAGAACCTCGCCATGAGAGGAATTTCGGATATTGCCATCGATGGAAAAAAGATTTTAGGTTCGTCCATTTACCGGAGTAAAGAGGCACTCCTTTATCATTCGGTGCTAAACTTCGGAGAACCGGCATCCACATTCGAAAAGTACCTGAAATATCCTTCAAAGGAACCCGATTATCGTGAAGGCAGAAAACATTCCGAATTTGTTACATCGCTGAAAGAAAAAGGGTTTTCTCAAACGAATAATCAATTGGCAGATTTCATTTCTCAACGTTTTGAACTTGCTTCACTTCAGAGTGATGGTTTCATAAAAAGCGAAGCACTTTTCTAAAATTCAGATAATGAAATTTTCAACAGACCTTCCCGAAATAAAACAATTTCTTGATAACCGGGTTTCTCAATATAATTCCAGCGAATTTATAGACTCGGATCCCATTCAAATTCCGCATCTTTTTTCCAGAAAAGAAGATATTGAAATCTCCGCTTTCCTGACGGCAACCATTGCCTGGGGGCAACGAAAAAGCATTATCAATAATTCCATCAAATTAATGGAATGGATGGACAATTCACCCTATGAATTCTTAGTTGATGCGGATAATTCTGATTGGAAAAGGATATCCAACTTTGTTCACCGTACATTTAATGGAAACGATTGCCTGTTTTTTCTGGAATCATTGAAAAATATTTACCTGCATCAGGGAGGATTGGAGCACGTATTCACGAATGGATATCGGATTGAGAATACCGTTCATGAAGCCTTGACGTATTTTCGGCAAATATTTTTATCCTTACCGCACGACAAACATGTAACAAAACATATTTCTGATGTTGCGGCTAATTCGTCGGCTAAACGTCTTAATATGTTTCTCCGTTGGATGGTACGCTCCGACGTATCTGAAGTTGATTTTGGTTTGTGGAAAGACATTCCCATGTCAGCGCTTATGCTTCCACTCGATGTCCATACAGGTAATACAGCCCGGGGACTGGGTTTACTACTCCGAACGCAAAACGATTGGAAAGCCGTGGAAGAAATCAGCTCTGTGCTTCGTACATTCGATGCGACCGACCCGATAAAATATGATTTTGCCTTATTCGGTATAGGTGTATTTGAAGGGAAGAATGAATTTTTATAAATAATCCGGTAAAGAATTTGTTTTGAAAAAAATATCATTTATATTTGCAGCATGAATTATTAGAAGAAATACAGATATACTTCATGATGGAACAAAAAGAGAATAAAATACAGAACTTTGAAAGCATACTGGTTATAGTCATGCTCTTCTTTGTATTTGTTTCTTTCTCCGGACGTTCAGAGAAAATGACTTTTAATGATGCACATTATGTAATTGTAACCGGATTACACTCAAACTCTGTTCCTGCAATTATTTCCGATTATACACAAACACCTGTATTACAAAAAAGTCTGCTTACTTCCATGGATAAAACAGGTTTATTGTTTTATAATGACAAGTTCAAAATAGCTTTTGACAATAGGAGCTTTGCTCAACGGTTTTTTTATCACGAAAAATCATTCTCATTTCTGGAACCTCAGTCCACTTGTAGGTTCTACTATCATCTGTTTTCGATAGATGCCAAAGACCTCCCTTCTTTAAGTTAGATTTTGATTAAAGGATTTATTAATTTCCTGCTTTATAATTGAAGCGGGCAGCTATTTAATTTAAAAATTTAAAACAATGAAAACAAAAATATATTTCTTGCTTGCCGTCATAGTGTTCGGCATTATAACTGCTGCTTTTCCTGTTAAAGCCAATGCAGCCCAAACAATCCTGATTCAATCAACTGACATAAATATATCGAAAACTGCTCTTTCTCAGTCAGCTAAAATTATTTCGAACCGATTGAAAGATTTTGGTAACGAAAAATTTGAACTGAGGATTATTCCTGAAAGAAATCAAATTCAGGTAACATTTCCCGATAATATGGATCTTAATGTGGCTGAAAAGCTACTTACCCAAAAAGGAGAAATCGGATTTTACAAATTGTACAACCGGATGAGTTTGCCTGAACTTTTAAAGGATAGTCAGCATCTGTTTTCGTTATTAAAAAATAATGATAAAAATAACCTTGCAGAAATAGGATGTTGTTCAATTTCAGAATCATTCCGGGTGAATGAGTATTTACAGTCTTTGGAGCAAAATCCAACCTGCAAATTTGTATGGAGTCAATCATCTAAAAATTCAGATGTATGCTTGTATGCCCTTAGAACTGAGAAAGCTCCTCTATTAAGCGGAGTTGATATAGAAAGTATGAAATCGGGAAAAGATAATAATCATTTTTATATCGGGATTAACTTTAACAAACCGGCTGTTGCTTTGTGGGCAGAAATTACAAAACAAAATATAGGCAATCCAATTGCCATTGTTTTAGATAATACTGTTTTAGCTACTCCGATTGTACGATCTGTTATAGAAGGCGGGAAAAGCATGATAACCGGTGACTATACACAAATGGAAGTGAAACTTATCGCAGCCCTTGGGAATAATGGTGAGCTGCCATTAAGCTTTAAAGTGCTAAAATAAGCTTTGTATAAATTAATAAGGCTGTAATTTTTTACAGCCTTATTTTATTGATCTAAATTTTAATTGTCATAAAATCAATACTAAAAACGTACTCCTGCTCTTAAATCTAAATACATAAAATGCAATGAATTTTTCAATCCAAGTTTTGGATACGAAGAATAACTGGCTTGTAACTTGACAAAATAATTTAATTTAGTAATGGTTTTAAAATTTAATCCTCCTTCAAATTGAGTTTGATGACCGGAAACGGAGCCGGGAACACCTTCAACACTCAGATTATTCAAAAATAATCCATAACCGACGAAAGGTATAATTTTTTTATCTTTTGTGGCAAGTTCATGGCGGATGGTCCAGCCATAATTAAGCATTGAAACCCGTTTTGAACTTGGATTGTCAGGAAGTAAAATGCTATAACCCATTGGAATCGTCAGATAAATAGCCGGTTTTTTACCGTTCAATCCACTCAATTGCCAGCCGTAATCCGCCAAAATTCCAACTCCGTTCGTGGCCATGTTTGCCTGATAGGGAAGAACTTTTCCACTTGCATCCAGCAAAGCATATGTACCATCATTTACTAATTCGGTGTTTGGATAAAAGGAATACCTGTATCCGAATTCCACGCTAATTTGATGCGGAACCCTGCGTATGGTCGAATCTTTTTGAGCCAAAACGCTTGTCCAACTTAACGAACACAGTAAGATTATAATTGAAAGAAAAATAATTTTCTTCATATGAATTTTAATAAATTATTGTTTTACAAATGTATATGTAAAAATTTCAGATAGATATTTTTTATCGGAAATCATAAAAAAATAATACTTAGCAAAAACGAAAAGGAGGTGGACGTGAAAATTGCTCATAGGTTAAACCATCCGAAAGCTTAAATAAATATAGTTCAAATGTTTTTTTTACTCTCACAGAGTTTATAGCAGGTGAATTTTGCAATTCTGAAAAATTAAAATCTTCAGACTTAAAATCGTAACCGGTTGTAATAAAGGTGTTTTGCTGAACCTGTTGAGTTGAAGAAATCTGTGTTGTGATAGTGAAATTTAATTCGGGAGTTGATGGTTCTGTGTTTATTTTGGGTGCAAACAGGCAAAAAAGATAGCCAACCACCATAAGAATCTCAGGGATAAATGTAGCAAGCAGACCGTTTTGGAACATCAACATTAGAAATAATTTTTTTTAATCGGGAAATAATACTTAATAATAACTAATAATAAACTTCATATCATTTGTTCAAGACAATATTTTAAGAAAAGGCAAAAATACAGCTAAATGTTCATTAGGATCTTAATAATTAAAGTCTTTTATTCCTAATTTGTACTTTGTGTTTTCAATCGTTCTTAATTTTAAGCGGATTAAATGGTCCGATTCTGCTTAAAAAGAGGATGATTTTTGACAAATTGAAACTATAAATTAGCTAAAGTCCCCATATTTTTGAAAAACCTATAAAAATCATTACGGGAATCATAATCAGGTATAAAGAGATAAGTACAATACTCATTATTCCGATATATTTAAACATTTTCTTCAAATTCTTCAAACTTTCGTCCAATATCTTCTGATTATTATTGATTAAAGCTATTTTTATTTTATTTGCAAAATTATAAAGATAATAGGCCGGAAAAAAATAAACAACTCCTAATAGTAAATAAATAACTCCTACTAAAATCATCGGAAAACCGAAAGTTCCTCCAAATTTAGACAACGAGCCAATCAATGGGGACATGACCATTATTAAAAGAGCTGCTAATACAATAAAACCTGTTCCGATAAAGCCCAAAACAGCTAAAAATGAGGCCCAACCTGAGGCTACTTTTAAATAATTTCCACCTTCTGTTGTAATAGAGAGTTTTGTTTCCATTTCGATATCCGCGTTTGTCATTTCGTTTTCCATAATATTATTCTTAGTTATTGATTCTTGTGATAGTTTCGTATACAAAGATATAATATATTTTGTAACTATTAACTAAAAATAAAAGAATATTTATTGATCAATTTAATAACTATTTGAATACCTGATTTTTTTAAAATTTTTCAGTTGATTTAATTGAATGAAAATAAATAATTCAGTTAATATTCTTCTATCTTGCGAACTGAAATTTCAATTACCACTTTTTTTCTTTAATTCATTAAGAAAAATTCTTGTAACTCAACATAAAGTAGTAATTTTGTACCCGCTTAGAAAATTCGAAAACCAAAATATATTATGACAGAAAAAAAAATGAATTTATTGGCTGATTTTCCACCTGTTTCAACAGAAAAATGGATGGAAAAAATCACAGCGGATCTAAAAGGAGCCGACTTCAACAAAAGGCTCGTTTGGAAAACCAACGAAGGTTTTAATGTGAAACCTTTTTACCGGGCTGAGGATATAGCTACTTTAAAAACAAAAGACTCAGCTCCGGGTGCTTTTCCTTATGTACGGGGAACAAAACCGGGAAACGAGTGGCTGGTTCGTCAGGACATCGACGTTGAAAATGCAAAAGATGCTAATGCAAAAGCATTGGAAGTGCTTTGCAAAGGTGCGACATCGCTTGGATTTAAATTGAAAAAAGCCGATTTAAGTGCAGACTACATTGCAACTTTACTTAAAAGCATAGTGGCTGATTCTGTAGAGTTGAATTTCAGTATTTGTGTAAGCAGGGCTGCTGATCTGCTAACTATTTTGACCGGTTATTTTAAAACGCAAAATTATGATGTAACTAAATTGCATGGTTCTGTCAATTTTGACCCAATGAACCGCATGTTGTTGGCAGGAAAAGAATTGTCAAAAGAAGAGATTACTGAAAAAGCTAAAGCAATAGTTTTGGCTGCAGCCGGGTTGCCTTTTTATCGTGTTATTGGTGTTAATGCAACCACTTTGAGCAATGCCGGGGCATTTATTGTTCAGGAATTGGGTTATTCACTGGCATGGGGTAACGAATATCTTTCATTGCTGGTTGAAGCGGGTGTTGATACATCCTTAGCCGCTAAAAAAATTAAATTTAATTTTGGAGTGGGTGGCAATTATTTTATGGAAATAGCCAAATTTCGTGCGGCCCGCTTATTGTGGGCTATGGTAGTTGATGCTTATCAACCCATTTGCAAGAAAGACGATTGTAAAAGTACTGAAAACGGAATCTGTAAATGTGCCGCTAAAATGCGTGCTCATGCCGAAACCTCTACATTCAATAAAACAGTTTTTGATGCAAACGTAAATATGCTTCGTACGCAAACTGAAGCTATGAGTGCAACGTTGGGTGGTGTAAATTCACTTACCGTATTGGGTTACGATTCTATTTACAAAGCAACCGACGATTTCTCGGAACGTATCGCCCGTAATCAACAATTACTCTTAAAAGAAGAATGTCATTTCGATAAAGTTTCCGACCCTGCTGCCGGTTCGTATTATATCGAAACATTGACCAGCGAAATTGCCGCCCAGGCATGGAAATTATTTCTCGAAGTGGAAGATAAGGGTGGTTTCTTTGCTGCTATATCTTCCGGATCGGTTCAACAAGCTATAAAAGCAACTGCAGCTGCACGACTGAAATCTGTTTCGAGCCGCCGCGAAGTGTTGCTTGGAACCAATCAGTTTCCTAACTTTAGTGAAACGGCTGCTGCAAAAGTAGAAAAAACAGATGAAGCCGATTGCGGTTGTAATCATAGCGGAACTGAAAAACTTTTGCCGGTTCGTGGCGCTTCTGAATTTGAAGTATTGCGTTTTGCTACTGAAAGTGCAGCTATACGTCCGAAAGCATTTATGCTGACAATTGGTAATCTGGCTATGCGCCTTGCTCGTGCACAATTCTCCTGCAATTTCTTTGCTTGTGCCGGTTATGAAGTTGTTGACAATCTTGGTTTCAAAACAGTTGAAGAAGGTGTTAAAGCAGCTTTGGAAGCAAATGCCGACATTATTGTTCTTTGTTCCAGCGACGATGAATATACAGAATTAGCTCCTGAAGCTTATGGACTGGCAAAAGGAAAAGCACTATTTGTAGTTGCCGGTGCTCCAGCTAATATGGAAGAATTAAAAGCTGTTGGAATTGAACATTTTATAAGTGTAAAAACCAATGTATTGGATTCGTTGAAAAACTTCAATTCATTATTAAAAATTAGCTAAGCATGAGACCAAATTTCAAAAATATTGATATTAAAAACATAGCAACTGATAAAGTTGCTCCTCAGACTGAAAGTACGTGGTTGACACCTGAGTTGATTCCTGTAAAACCATTTTATACCAAAGATGATTTGGAAGGAATGGGACATTTGAATTATGCTGCCGGACTTCCACCCTACTTGCGTGGACCTTATTCGGTAATGTATGCCATGCAACCCTGGACAATCCGTCAATATGCAGGATTCTCAACGGCTGAAGAATCGAATGCATTTTATCTTCGTAACCTTGCTGCCGGACAAAAAGGTTTGTCGGTTGCTTTCGATTTACCTACGCACCGTGGTTACGATGCCGATCATGAACGTGTGGTGGGTGATGTTGGTAAAGCGGGTGTATCAATCTGCTCGGTTGAAGATATGAAAGTGTTGTTCGATGGTATTCCATTGAATAAAATGTCTGTTTCCATGACCATGAACGGTGCTGTACTACCAATCCTTGCATTTTATATCAATGCCGGATTGGAGCAGGGTGCTAAACTGGAAGAAATGGCCGGAACGATACAAAATGATATTTTGAAAGAATTTATGGTGCGTAATACCTATATTTATCCCCCTAAATTCTCCATGAAAATTATTGCTGATATTTTCGAATTTACATCGAAAAAAATGCCTAAGTTTAACTCTATTTCAATCTCAGGTTATCACATGCAGGAAGCAGGTGCAACTGCCGATATTGAGTTGGCTTATACCTTGGCCGATGGTTTGGAATATCTTCGGGCAGGAGTAAATGCCGGTATGGATATCGACTCGTTCGCTCCACGTTTGTCATTTTTCTGGGCCATTGGGATGAATCATTTTATGGAAATTGCCAAAATGCGTGCTGCACGTATGTTGTGGGCAAAAATTGTAAAGCAGTTTAATCCTAAAAATCCAAAATCGTTGGCATTGCGTACCCACTCGCAAACTTCTGGTTGGTCGCTGACAGAACAAGATCCTTTCAACAATATTGGCCGTACATGTGTTGAAGCTATGGCTGCGGCTCTTGGTCATACACAATCGCTTCACACCAATGCGTTGGATGAAGCAATCGCGTTGCCAACCGATTTTTCTGCCCGTATCGCACGTAATACACAGATTTATATCCAACAGGAAACTGATATTTGTCGTGAAGTAGATCCATGGGCTGGTTCCTATTATGTAGAATCCTTGACTAATGATCTGGCTGAAAAGGCCTGGGCATTAATCGAAGAAGTGGAGAAACTGGGTGGTATGGCTGCAGCTATTGAAACCGGAATTCCAAAAATGCGGATCGAAGAAGCAGCTGCCCGTACTCAGGCACGTATTGACTCGGGTAATCAAATTATTGTTGGTGTAAATCAATATCGTTTGGAAAAAGAAGATCCGATTGATATTTTGGAAGTGGACAACACGGCGGTTCGTATCCAACAAATTGAACGGTTGAAACAATTACGTGCCAACCGCAACGAAGCCGATGTTCAAAAAGCATTGGCTGCTATTACCGAATGTGCTAAAACCGGAAACGGTAACCTGCTCGAACTTGCCGTTGAAGCCGCTCGTTTGCGTGCTTCATTGGGTGAAATATCAGATGCCTGCGAAGCAGTTGCAGGTCGTTATAAAGCAACCATTAGAACAATCTCAGGCGTGTATTCATCAGAAACTAAAAACGATGCAAGCTTTATTAAAGCTTGTGAGTTGACAGAAAAATTTGCTAAAAAAGAAGGTCGTCGTCCCCGTATCATGATTGCCAAAATGGGTCAGGATGGACACGACCGTGGTGCGAAAGTTGTCGCTACAGGTTATGCAGACTGTGGTTTCGACGTAGATATGGGACCATTGTTCCAGACTCCGGCGGAAGCGGCTAAACAAGCGGTGGAAAATGACGTACATGTGTTAGGTGTATCTTCTTTAGCAGCCGGTCACAAAACGTTGATTCCACAGGTAATGGAAGAATTGAAAAAACTGGGTCGTGAAGATATCATTGTAATTGCAGGTGGAGTTATTCCGGCACAAGACTACGATTATCTTTATAAAGCCGGTGTTGCTGCCATCTTTGGTCCAGGTAGTCCTGTTGCGAAAGCAGCTTGTACTATTTTGGAGATTTTGTTGGAAGACTAATCCCTTCAGCGGTTTTGAGCTATTTGGAGAATTAGAAAGATAATTATTAAAACGGACTTGCCTTTTGGTGAGTCCGTTTTGCTGTATGATATCTGCGTTGAAATTTTCCATTTCCCGGATTATTTCGACGTTCAGTTTAATTAAAACGTATAGTCGAATACATAAATATGTAAATAATATTAATAAAATGAGGTATATGCGATATCTCAACCTAGTTTCAGTTAAATTTGTGCTTCATAAAATGAAAAAATGTAGTTTTTTTGTCCTTTTTTATGGTACAACGTTTAATTTCCAATGATTTGAAAAGTAGCGAACTGAAAATACTTTTGATATTTTTTATAATATCATTTCAACATATCGGCATTTTGATAAATGCTCAACAAAATGAAACTTTAAACAGGGATACTACCGGATTGGTCTCGTTTGAAGTCTTAGCCCCTAAAATTGAACAAGCCAACCACATTTATTTGTTTTTTAAACCCGAGTGGTTTGCCAATAAGCGATTTAGAGAATCTCTCTCTCAATTACCCTTGGATGAATGTCTCACAATAGTGAAACGCATTTCGCAGTTATCATGTATAATTGTTAATCCTGTTACTTATGTATTCGTTCCGGTAGAAGTCCGCAATTATTCAAATAAAAAAAACAGTAGAGGAGTACTTTTAGTTGGCGATGAAAGTGATTTTGGAAAATATACCAGAGCAACTCTTTCCGGGAAAATTCTGGACGCCAGAACAGGTAAACCACTCCGTAATGCCAAAATAAGTATTGATAAACTCAATGTCAATACTTATACCGATAAGGAAGGAAATTACAAATTGACAATTCCTGTCGGAGAATATGATCTAAGGCTTAATTATGCCGGTTTTGAAGAAGATAACAGGTTTGTGAAAATTTACGGAAATGGGATTGTTGATTTTGAGTTATCAGAAAAAACGATTAAGTTAAAGGAAGTTTTTGTATATGATAAAGCGCTGGATCTTAACGTAATTAGCTCTCAAATGAGCACGATTAAATTCAATGCTAAAGTAATTAAAGAATTACCTATGTTTTTGGGCGAAAAAGATATTATTAAGAGTGTTACTTTACTTCCCGGAGTACAATCGACCGGTGAGTTTGGCACCGGTTTTTATGTACGGGGAGGTAGTTCTGATCAAAATCTGATCTTAGTAGAAGATGTGCCGTTGTTTAATTCATCACATATGTTCGGGCTCAATTCGGCCCTGAATTCAGATGGCGTTAGCAGTGTATCGCTTCTAAAAGCGGGTATTCCTGCTAAATATGGTGAAAGAGCTTCATCGGTTATGGATATTCGTTTGGGAAATAATGTAGAAAAAGTTGCTGTGACGGGAGGTATTGGTCTTTTAAATTCAAGACTGAATCTGGAAGTACCACTTTTTAATAATAAAGTTAATTTTTTGATAGGGGGGAGGACTTCTTATTCTAACTGGTTATTGCATGCACTACCCGATGCAGACTTAAAGAAAAGTTCTGCAAGTTTTTATGATATTAATACCTTACTTTCAATAAAATTTAATGCCAAAAACAGCTTGTCACTTTTTGGCTATTTTAGTAACGATATATTTAGCTTCAATATAAATTCACCCTATCACTACGATAATACGCTCGCTTCGATAAGGTACTCGCATAAGTTTAATGAAAAATTTAATTCATCGTTACTATTTGGACTTAGCCGTTATCGTAACGATGTCAGTCAATCGGATACTTTGAAACCAAATGAAGCTTATAAAATTAGTTCTTCAATAAATTATGATAATGCGAAACTTAATTTTACCTGGTTGCCAACTGAGAAACATACGGTAGATTTTGGCTTAAACACTATTTTGTACCAACTTCAACCGGGCATAATGTCGCCACTTGGTTCGTTGTCGGATGTGTTAACGCAAACGACCAATCAGGAAAAAGCATTGGAATCAGCAGCTTATATAAGTGATAATTTTAATTTTTCACCTAAAATAAGTACCGAGTTCGGTTTACGATTGACACAATATGCCTATCTTGGACCAAACAGTGTATTTTCTTTTAAGGAAAATGCAGCCCGTACTTCAGAAAATATTATTGATACACTTAATTATGGCAATAACAAAGTAATTAATTGGTATTATAGCCTGGAGCCAAGATTCTCCTTCCGTTACTCATTGGATGATGTCAGTTCAGTAAAATTAAGTTATAACCGTATCAATCAGTTTATTAATTTAATTTCCAACACCGCATTGATGTCGCCAACGGATGTGTATAAGTTGAGCAGTCCGAATGTACCGCCACTTGTTTGCAATCAGTTTGCTTTTGGTTATTTCAGAAATTTCAAAAAAAATGCTTACGAAGCTTCTGTAGAAATATATTATAAGAAACTGAATAATATAGTGGAATATAGAGATGGCGCACAGATACTACTGAATAATTCATTGGAAACCGACTTACTTAATGCATCGGGTTATAATTATGGTGCGGAGTTTTTTCTTAAGAAAAATACAGGAAAACTCACCGGCTGGGCCAGTTATACCTATTCCCGATCCATGCGGCATACCACAAGTCCATTTAGCGTGGATCAAATTAATGCTAACAGGTATTACCCTTCTTCATTTGATAAACCTCATAATGTGGTGATTAATGCTACATTGCATTTGTCAAGAAGATGGAGACTTGCCGGTATTTTTAATTACAATACCGGAAAATCGATTACATTACCTGAGTTAAAATATGATTATAATGGTCTGCAATATGTATATTATTCGGATCGTAATAAATACCGACTGCCTGACTATCATCGTCTGGACATTGCCATTACATTTGATGAAACGTTGCGTTTAAAACAAAAATGGAAAGGAAGCTGGACATTCTCGATCATCAATCTTTATGGACAAAAAAATCCATATTCGGTTTTCTATAAGTCATCCTCACAGGTGGAATCACAATTTTATCAATCATTCAACTTATATCAAATGTTTATAATTGAAAGACCAATCCCAACTTTTACTTATAATTTTACGTTTTAAAAATTGATGAAGATGAAATATTTTAAAATAATATATTTGATTGTTCTGCTGTTGGTTTCCTTCATCAGTTGTACGGAAATTTATACTCCGAATGTAAGTTCTGATACAGAAGCCCTGGTAGTTGAAGGATTAATTACAGATGAAGCAGGGCCATTTACAGTTAAGCTGTCAATGGCGAAACCTCTTCCTTATGATTCTGTTGGTGTAACAAGATATACTGTTCGAAGTGCAACGGTTACAATAACTGATAGTGAAAATAAAAAATATGTCCTTAAGGAATTTACCCCGGGAAATTATAGCACACCCTCAACTTTTAAAACGAAAATTGGAAATTTTTATAAAATAAATATTAAAACAACAGATGCAAACAGCTACGAATCTAATTTTGAAAAACTATTGTCGCCACAGTCTATAGACAGTATTCGTGGAATTTATACAACGGAGGATTATATAAATGATAACTCAGAACTTTTAAATGTAGACGGAGCGGATATTCGGGTTGATCTTTTTAATTCTCTCCCAACTTCCGAATCGGTACCATCATGCAGATTTACGCCCCTAATTACAACACAGTACTGGTATACCTATCGTGATAAAGATCTACTTGGTAATGATATAATGTCCTATCATTGGGCTAATTTTGGGTGGAAAACATATAAATTAAATACAATTGAGAATATTACCGATGAAAATGTTGCTTCATCAATTTCTTTACTGAAAAATCATTCCATCGGTTTTATACCATTTGAAATGTCAAGCTATGGTCATGTAATACCTCCATCCATAATGATTTACTACTTGAGAGTGAATCAATATACTATGAATAATGACTCCTATAACTTTTACAAGGGAGCAAAAAATCAATTATCTGCCAGTGGAAAGATATTCGATCCCATTACTTCCCAACTTCATGGAAATATGAGGTGTGTAAATGATCCTTCTAAAATTGTTTTAGGATTATTTGAAGTATCATCAGTTAAGGAATATGCCTTTCTGATGGAATTGGATAAGCGAACAAAACAAATTACTCTAAAAAATGCTGTGATAATGGATGTACCTGCAATGCCGGCAAATAATTATTTATATGGTGATTTTCAATACAAAGTATGGGATTATCCGGATGCGGATGCACCAAAGAATGATCCTACATATGATGTCATACCATACCCGGCTTGGTGGTATCATAATTAAAACAATAATTAATGATGTTATTATTTAAGAGAATATTATTCGTATTTCTGATACAGCAAATTGCATTGACATTTTGCAATATTGAGGCTCAGACAAAAGGATCGGAACTTATATACCTTCAAACCGACAGATCTGTCTATATTGCTGGTGAGTCCATTTACTATAAACTGTATGTACTTGATAAAGCCACAAAGAAATGTTCAGCGATGAGCAAGATTGGCTATATTATATTAAGAGCGGTCAATTCATCTCCATCATTGAAAATTCGGGTTAAGATTGATGCAGGTATGGCAAATGGAAGCATTACGTTACCCGATACTTTGACATCGGGCGTATATCAACTGGTTGCTTTTACCGGTTTTATGAGAAATCAGGGCGAAGAGCATTTCTTTCATAAAGAATTGACCATTGCTAACCGATTTGATAAAGCATTGGATTTCAAATTGATTAAATCGACACCGATCGATAGTAGTCAATTTCAACTCCCCGCGGAAGAACCTAAAATTAAAACGGATAAAATTGAATATGGAATGCGGGAAAAAGTTCGTGTTAACTTGGGTAAAATTAATTCTAAAGCAAACGTTTCTGTTTCAGTTTTTGAAGAAACACCTATACCTTCAACTTATAAATCGATTGTTGAAGTTCTCAAAGACTCATCTGTTATTCAAAATAATTTACAAGTATCAAACTATCATTCACCGGAGACAAAAGCTAAATTATTGAGAGGTACTGTGGTAGATGCGAAAACTCACCAGACGATAAAAGATGCAATCGTTTTATTGTCGTGCATAGATTCTGTTCCAAATTTACAATATGCTGTCTCAAATTCCATGGGATTATTTCAAATGTTACTAAGTGATTATTATAATGGGAAAGAGCTGTTTTTAACCATTAAAGATGCACCGGAGAACCAAAATTGGCAAATTAAAATAGAAGATGAGTTTGCACTATCCAAAAAATGGAATCCCTCGTTAATTTCTGAAAATGAAAATTATAAAGAGTTCATTGTAAAGAGTCAGAACATAGTTTACATAAATAAGTCATATCAACTATATAAAGAGGTCAACCATAAGCCTTTAATTGATGATAAGCTTATTTGTCCCCGGTTTTACCATTGCCCTGTTACTACTATATTTCCATCAGACTTTGTAGCGCTACCTGACTTTCTTGAAATAGCAGTAGAAATATTACCTCAAGTCAGAATAATTAAAGAAAAGGGAGAATACCATGCTCAAATGTTTAATGATTTTCTACGTACATTTGATATTCACAGCCCCGCATTCTTTTTGGATGGAGTATATGAAGATGATATAAATAAAATAATTGAACTGGGTTCAGATCAAATAAAGAAAATAGAGCTGATTGCAGCCGAAAGAGCATTTGGAGATTTGGTTTTTGGAGGTGTTATTTCCATTACATCTAAAACGAATGAGATGATCAATATTAAGCCTGCATCTTATTCCCTGAGATTAAAGAATGATAATGTGAATAGAGGAGGGGGAAACCTTGTTGAAGTTAATCCAACTACAATTCAGAATAAGAATATCCCATTAATCAAACAACTGTTATATTGGAATCCAAATATGGAATTAAATGGAACTGATAGTACTGATTTTGAGTTTTACACTTCGGATAATCTGGCAAAATATACCATAAAAGTCGAAGGTATTTCTGACGATGGAACGCCGATAAGTGCCAGTAGCAGCATACAAGTCACGAACCAAATTAATGTAACTGATAAATGAAAAACTACGTACTCATTTCATTTTTATTGATTTGCATTTCATTAAATGCCCAAACCAATGATTTATTGAAAGCTCCTGAAGTTGATTCGATTTTTTCATCAAAACTGGCAGGTGAATTTTTCTATGAAAGTAAACAATATATAGGTTCTCAATTCTTTAATAAGGAGTGGACGGATGGTGATATTTTACTGTCAACCGGTGAAATGATCTACGATAAATTCTTAAAATATAATGGTTTGCTTGATGAACTTGTTTGGTTAAATAAGTACAATTATGGAAAATTTAAACTTGATAAGTCATATGTAAAAGAATTTTGGCTAAAAAATGTAGAGGGCTCAAATCTACATTTTATAAAGATTAATGTAAGTGACACGAGTAAAGTATCAGGACAGGATATTTTTGTTGAAGTAGAAGTTGAAGGAAAATTGTCATTGTATATTCAGCGTAAAATAACTAAACAATGGCCTCAAGATGTGTTAGTTGATAATGTTCTTTACAGGTATGATTTTATTGAAGCAACACCCAAATATTACATAAAACTTCCGTCCAATGAATATTTAGTAATGACTAAACTCCGACGCCTTGCCTTCCTAAGGCTTTTTCCTGAAAAGAAAAAAGCCATTAGTAAAATAATCAGAGAAAATCATTTGAATATTAAGATAGAAAGTGACTTTGTGAAAGTAATTGAATTGATGAATCAAGAAGCGATTTTTTAAACGTAGATATAAAATGTAGGGGAATTAATTGTTTATTTTCATATAAGACTATAATATTATAAGCGACGGACTTGCCTTTGGGTGAGTTCGTTTTTGTTTAATCTGGTTACTAATATTTCAGTAAAACATTGGCTATACTTTAATACTCCAAATATCAATAAAGTAAAGCTTTGACTGTACTTCCGGGACACCGGATGATGCTACAAAACTGCAGCAACATTATAGGCTCACCAGATGCGTTTTGCAACAGTAAAACAGGATTTCCATTATGTTTTGGTATCTATTGTAGCTTATTATAAGGTGAGAAGACTAAATTATTAAAAATGAAATGTACTGATTTTTAAATGTTATACTGTCAATTTGGGGATTTTGTTTTCAAAATTTGTACCTTTGCACTCAGTTTTTTAAGAAAATAAAGATATGAAAATAAAGATTGTAATTGTAGGAATCGGTGGAGTAGGAGGGTATTATGGTGGATTGTTGGCTAAGCAATATGCCGATAATCCCGAAGTGGAAATTTATTTTGTAGCCCGGGGTGAGCATTTGAAGAAAATACAGGAAAACGGTTTGAAATTGATAACGGATAAGGGCACTTTTCAGGTTCATCCGACATTGGCAACCGATAATGTTTCGGAAATCGGAATCGCTGATTATATTATCATGACTCCAAAAAGTTATGATCTTGATTCAACCGTTACTCAGATTCAACCTATGGTTGGAGTTAATACCGTAATTCTTCCACTGCTCAACGGTATTGATAATTCGGATCGTATTCGTGCTTTATTACCCGGAACGGAAGTCTGGGACGGCTGCGTTTATATTGTAGCCCGGTTAAATAAACCCGGTGTAGTTGAAAACAAAGGAAATGTACACAAACTTAATTTTGGGTACAAGAATCAAACGAATGAACGATTAGTCACATTTGAAAAACTATTAAAAACAGCCGGCATTGAATGCGCCTTTAATGAAAATATATTATCTGTTGTCTGGACTAAATTCTTTTTCATTTCGTCCACGGCTTCGCTGACTTCCTATTTCGATGTGAGCTTTGGAGCATTACTGACCGATGAAATCAGAAAAACAACTTTAACCGGTTTGCTGGAAGAGTTGTTGCAGGTAGCAAATGCCGAAGGTGCAAAAATAGACAGAAGTGTCATTGACAATATTATTCATCAACTTGAGAAACTGCCATTTGATACAACTGCTTCGATGCACAGCGATTTTAAAGCGGGTAAAAATACCGAATTACCAACATTAACAGGAATTGTAATTGAGCTTGGAAAAAAGCATGGAATAGCAACCCCGATATATGAAAAAGTGTATGTTGAACTTTGTTCGAGGATGAAATTGAAGAAAGTTTAAATTATCCTGTAAATTTCCATGATACTTTCCAGTATGTGATCAAAATCAATTTTCAAATCAATCAACTTACCGCTGTGAATATCAAAAACCCATCCATGGACGGTTATGGACCGGTCTTTATATGCTTTTTGAACATCGGGGGTTTTGATAAGATTTATGCATTGTTCCTGTACATTTAGTTCAACCAGTCTTTTGTATTTCAATTCTTCATCCTCTATTGCATTGAGTTCTGTTTTGTGGAGACGATATACATCACGGATATTACGCAACCATGGATTTAATATACCTAAATCGGCCGATTGCATGGCTGCTTTAACTCCGTTGCAGTAATAATGTCCGCAAACAACTATGTGTTTCACTTTTATATGGCTTACCGCGTAATTGATAACAGACATCGCGCTTAAATCGGTGTTGGGAATCATGTTGGCAATGTTGCGGTGTACGAAAACTTCACCGGGTTGGACACCCATCAGTTCTTCCGCCGAAACACGACTATCCGAACATCCAATGTATAGAATTTCAGGGCTATGAGTTGCAGATAATTTTTTGAAGTAATCTTTATCTGTCTTCAGTTTCTGTACTATCCACTTTTGGTTATTTTGAAAAATATATTTGATTTCCATTCTGAATTTTGGTTTGTTACCGTTAGAATGTAACAAAACCTTTGTTTTAATTTATGATGGTATAACCCGGATTTCAGACGTTACTTCAATGGCTTTGCGATAAAGGGCTTCCACACCGCAATAGGATTCTTCCGACATATGAACCGCTTTTTCAAGTTTGTCCAAGGGAAGATCTTTTCCTGTAAATTCGTAAATAACATGCATCTTGTAATACTGTCTGGGATGCTCATCGGTCACATCTCCCTGTACTTCGATGCTACATTTTTCAATTTCCACACGCATTTTTTTTAGTATTGAAACCACATCCATTCCCGTACAGCCACTTAAAGCTACCAACTGTAGCTTTTTAGGACCCGGACCTGAATTTTTCCCACCACCTTCTTCAGGTGCATCCATAATAACTTTGTGACCATTTATATCTGCTTCGAAGGCCATACCGCCTATCCATTCTGTTTTTATAATGTGTTTATCTGACATTTTTTTGAGTTTATAATTGTTTATTACTTAATCAAAATAACATATTTTATCCCGACATTGTTTAGGCCGGAGTTTTTTCTATGAATAAAATTTGTACTTTTGGGGAAAATTTAATTGATATAAAAATGAAAAAGCAACTTATTTTCTTGGTGTTAATAATGATAGTTTTTAACCTTACGGCTCAAAATCAAAACTATAAGCTATTAATTGGAACATATACCAATGCCGGTAAAAGTCAGGGAATTTATTCCTACGATGTTGATATGAAGACCGGAGTATTTCTTCAAAAATCGGTTACATCAGGAGTTACTGATCCAAGTTTCCTGGCTATAACACCCGATAAGAAATTTGTTTATTCAGTAAACGAAAGTACCAACGGAAGTGCTGCTGTTGCTTTTTCGTTCAATAAACAAACAGGTAAACTGACTAAATTAAATTCTTCTTTGACAAAAAGTGGTGGTCCGTGTTACATCTCTGTAACCGACAAAAATGTGTTTACAGCTAATTATGGAGGTGGAAGTATTTCTGTTTTTGGACGTAATTCCGATGGATCGCTAAGCAAAGAACTGCAATTGATTCAGCATATCGGTAAAAGTATTAATACCGAACGTCAGAACGAGCCGCATGTACATCAGGTAATTCTGTCTCCCGACAAAAAATATATGGTTACAAATGATTTAGGAACTGATAAAGTAACTGTTTATAAATATAATCCTGCATCAAAAAAGGAGATTTTAATTCCATTTGATTCTCTAACTGTAAAATTGGGAAGCGGACCACGTCATGCTACTTTCAGCAAAGATGGAAAGAAACTGTATTTGGTTCATGAAATTGATGGAACTGTTTCGGTGTTGGGTATGAATGATGGAACGCTGAATTTACTACAGGAAACTTCGCTTGTCAGAAAAGATAAAATTATAAACAGAGGAGCTGAGATTGAACTTTCAGCAGATGAAAAATTTCTCTATGCTACGAATCGCGGAACCGCTAATGATATTACCTGTTTTTCGGTTGGAAGTGATGGAAAACTGACGTTCAAACAACAGGTTTCAACCGGCGGGGATGGCCCGCGAAATTTTGCCATTACCCCCGATGACCAATACATCTTTGTTGCTCATCAAAATTCGGACAATATTGTGATATTTAAACGTGATCTTCAATCCGGATGGCTTACTGATACTGGAAAACGTATAAATGTAGGAGCACCGGTTTGTTTGGTGTTTTATTGAAATAAAGAAAGGGAATTG
>DIZI01000022.1:0-200692 GCA_002427885.1 Paludibacter sp. UBA6032 | reverse complement strand
CAATTCCCTTTCTTTATTTCAATCATTTCCTATTTTACAGGAGCAGTTTCCTCAAATGTTACTACAAATTCTACCCTTCTGTTAGTAGCTCGTCCCTTAGTGGTTTTATTCGATGCTACCGGTTTTGTATCTCCAAAACCATGCGAAGTCATTCGTTCTGCATTCACTCCTTTTCCAATCAGATAATCCCTGACTGCGGAAGCGCGTTTTTCGGAAGTGACTAAATTTGTTTCAGGTTTGCCAACGTTATCAGTGTAACCCTGTATGTCAACTATATAAGTTGGATTGTCAACGAGTACTTTTGCAATCTGATCCAAAATGCTGTAAGAAGTTTTCTTAATAACTGTCTTCCCTGATTCAAATTGAATTCCCTGAAGTGCTTTCTTGAATAATGTTTTCACTTCGCTTTTTATTTCAGGGCAACCTTTATTGGTTACAGTACCCGGAATTTTCGGACAATTATCCAAATAATCTGCAATACTATCTCCATCAGTATCTCGTGGGCAGCCATTTTCGTCAATCATTCCGCGAGCTTCTATCGGCGTATTTGGGCATTTATCAAGATAATCCGGAACACCATCATCATCTGTATCTAACAGGCAACCATTTTTATCAACAAATCCACGGGCTTCAGCAGGGGTATTTGGACATAAATCGAGGTAATCATATACGCCATCACCATCTGAATCAAGCGGACAACCGTTTTTATCAACCAAGCCACGGGCAAGTACAGGAGTATCGGGGCAAAGGTCCAGATAATCAGGAACTCCATCTTTATCTAAATCGGATGAACAACCAACCGAATCGACTTGTATTCCTGCCGGAGAATCGGGACATTTATCCAGATAATCAGGGACTCCATCTTTATCGGAATCAAGTGAACAACCAACTGAATCAACCAAAGTCTTTGATGCTTCAGGGGTATCAGGACATTTATCTAAATAATCAGGCACTCCATCACCATCAGAATCCAAAGGACAGCCGTTGGTACCAACCATTCCAAATGCTGCTTTCGGAGTATTTGGACAGGTGTCGAGATAATCGGGAACGCCGTCACCATCTGTATCAATCGGACAACCTTTTTTGTCAACCAATATTTTTAAAGGAGTTTCGGGACATTTGTCCAAACGATCAACCACACCATCATGATCGGAATCTTTTGGTTTTCCAAGTACAAAACTTCCTCCTAATGTGATGTTTAAATTTACTTTATCAATTGGCAGAAACTGTTTGTTCAGTTTTGGTGTAATATAATCCGAAGCAATGTATAAATTTATCCATTTGGGAGAAAAACTAATTCCTAGTCCATAACGATTGAAATCTTTGTTTAAAATATCATATGTACCGGAAAAAGTTATCCAGGAAAGCGGTTTTAAAGTAAGTGCTCCAATTAATTGGTTATTATGAATTAAGCCGGAATTATAGCTCTGATAAAGCATTCCCAACCGAATATCATGTTTATCACTTGCAAATGCACTTAATTCGGCAGAAGCATTGATAGTATAAGGTAAATTATCAATAATATCCTGTGAGTTTGTAGTTTCTTTAAACTTGATTAAGTTAGTGGCATCGGTTTGTAGTTGTTTCAGCTGACCATCAATACCTAAACTATCAATTCCAATGTTGGAAAACCCTGAAAAGTTCACGTTGCTTGTTGCAATACCTTTCTGAATAGAACTGGCATTCCACTTCATAATACCGATATCATTTACGGAAGCAGCTAATGTTAAGTGTTTAATAGGTTTATAGGTAACACCAAAATCAAATGCAGCACCTAATCCTGATGGTTGTAAGTTCGAAGTATTAAAGGCTGGTTTTGAAAAATCATAATAATTGTCTACATCTTTTTCCATTCTTAATTGATTGGACATAATGTATGATTCTCCAATTGCAGCAATGTTATAACTTGTGTCAGATAACAAAACATCAAACTTGGTATAATTTATTTTTACTTTTGAGAGACCAACCAATAACTTTGCATTTAAACCTACTCTAAGATTTGAAAGTATATCCCGGGAATATCCCAACGAAGCCTGAATCATATTGGTTTGTTCAACGCTCAGATTTTTAAAATCATACACACTGTTTGAACTTGCCATCCCCAATTTAGCAAACTTGAAAAAATCATACGGTAAATTTACATCCAGATTTTCCTTCATGTAGATATCGAACGACCAAAAGCTTTTTTGTGCTGTGTAAAATCCAAAGGAAAGTAAATTCAACTGCATGTTTTGGTTAATGGAAACGTTCGAAGGTAAAGTGTTCAGAAAAGTATTCGCATCAACACTCGAATTTAAAAATGTTGTAAACTTATACTGCGAATACATGGGATTTGATGGATCGACCGGAAATATAAAATTTGACATTCCCACGCTGGTTTTAATTCCTATTTGAATACCACCTAAAACCGGTAAG
Source organism: Paludibacter sp. UBA6032 (assembly GCA_002427885.1). Classification (GTDB taxonomy): domain Bacteria; phylum Bacteroidota; class Bacteroidia; order Bacteroidales; family Paludibacteraceae; genus Paludibacter. Next base: position 198,277 of record DIZI01000022.1, on the reverse strand, counting down.
CTAAAATATCCATATTCTGGGGCAAATGATGCGTTCAGTGTATGTCTTTGACTCCATTCATCCAAAAAGTAGGTGGAATGTACATTTTGTGATGATACACTCAGAACCGAAGCTGTTAATATCGCTAATGAAATAATCGCTCTTTTCATAGATTATCTTTTGTTAATAATATAACTAATTCTTATTAATCTCTTTATTGGTTTGTAAATAAGATTCTTATTATTCCTGTATTTTGAAATACAGGAATAATAAAATTTATTTCTTTGGTTTAATTGTAATTCCGTTAGGCAGTTTCGCTTTTAACTCCACAATCAGATATTGATCTGCTTTTATTGGAAGCAATGCTAATCCGACATTTTTATTTGCACCAATTTTAATTATGAATTTATCCAGATTATCCAATGCTCCCGGAACAGTTTCTCTTAATCCAAAGTTGATTGGTGTTGTATTATCATATTTGATAGTGTCTGCAGCAATTTCTACACCGGTAATTACCTGACCATTGGTGTCTAATGGTGTCAAACCAAAATTAAGATTCATAGGAATCGTACTTTTTACGATGGCCTGAATACTAAAATCACGCGTTAGATCTAAAATGCTTTTCAATGAACTTTGTAAACCGGAAATAGTGTCATTAAACTGAATCTTGAAATCAGCTCCAAAATCTAATGGAATAGTAACATTATATTTTATATCCAACTGATTTTTTGGCGAATATAAATCTACAATTTGTCTGTCACCTGTAATAGTTGGTACTGCATTTATTTCAATACTATCCGGTACTGTCTTTAAGAGATTTGGCAAATTTGCGATTTCAATATTCTCGTGATCGTCTATAATTCCAGTTGATAATGCAGATAAACGGAATTTACTCCAGGTTGATTGACCTAAAACTGTAGCAGCAGCTATATGCAATGTTGTAGATATAGTCGCATTTGGAATTGCAACACCTTTACTTTTTGGTACAAGATTTAAAGCAATATCAATTGGAATTCCCATTGTGTTTCCAATTTCAAGAGTAATTATTGGGTTTTTAATGTCCAGATTATTGTTTGCATCTTTCAGCATAGCCGGAAGATCCAACTTGATGGGTTCAGAAATTGGTTTAATAACCGTAGCAATTACCCCCTGAATTACAGATATAGCCATTGTTCCAATAGCAATAGTTGGTTGAACATCTACAGAACCGATATCACTTGATTTCAGATTTGTTCCTTTAATATGTGCCCCACCTGACATGCTAACTCCTTCATGTAAAGTGAAAATTCCATTTGTAAGAGCAATACCATTAGTTCCAAAATCGAAACTTTCTAATGTCAACGTCTTTGTGAATCCCTGACTCACTTTAAATCCGCGATTTAAAACAACTTCATTGTTACTGTTAACATCTCCGGCTTTAAATTTCAACATGCCTGGTAGTTTAATCGTATAGTTATCGAAGAATATTGAATCAATGTTGGTTGGTAAATTGCTGATATTAATTCCAAAAGTAAGAGTCGTAGGGGTTCTTAATGCTACAGAATAGATTTTCTTTAAATCATTGGAAACAAATTGACTTATATCAATATTGGTCGTTTGATTTGGAATTGGAAGTGAAATACTGTTTGTTTCAATCGAAGCATCTTGAATATTCAGATTATTGATATTGGCCGTAATATTTAATTTTTTCCCTTGAATAGCCTGAAGCGTGTACAAGTCAGACGTAGCATCACCTATTTTCAGATTAGCTACGCTGTACTTTAAGCTGTCAGAAATACTTATTGAATTTCCTGTTACAGTCTTATTCAGTGTAATACCTGAAATACCAATTGTTTTATTTCCGAATAAATTATTATATGGAATTGTAAGTGTATTAGTTGAAAGATCTAATCCGCTAAATGGTTTGAATACAATTGATCTTGGTAAATTTAAAATACAATTTCCATTTGAAAAAAGAAAAGGACTAACATTTGGATCAGTAATGTCTAATACAAGTTCAGCACCATTTGTAAAAGTTAATGAGGTTACTTTTGATATAGCATCAGGTATATTTGATACAGTCTTATTTATCAGGTTTTTACCACTATTTACTGCGACATCAAATGTGTTTGTAGAAATAGACATATTGTCAATTGTTGGGTCAGCATCCAATTTAACATTGATACCTAAGTCAAGCGTTTTTGGATATGTATAGTTTTTTGTTGAAATATTATTAATTGTACCATTAAATGTATAGTCTATACTATATGTTACATCGCTCGAGTAATGAAGCTCATGATTAACATCAAAAGCCGGAGGTGCTAATTTTTGTATAACAAAACTAGCAGTATAAATTCCACTTGTAGAGCTTAATTGCGCATTTGTAATAGTAAAAGTATGACCGTCACTTGAGATTGCTGTTCCAGTTCCGCTCGGAGAAGTTAAAGTTACATTTAATGGAAATGTTATATTAAAACTAGTAATTTTATCTGTTTGCGAGTCAAATCCAATGGAATTAATTTTTGATTTATTAAAAGTTAATGTAACACTACTGCTTGCAAACTGGATTTCATTAATACTTTTAAGTACTGTTGGCAAACCAATTAAATCCATACTTTGTGCGATGTGTTTAACACCACTGCTATAGGTTAAATTACCGGTACTAAAACTCACGGGTCCGGGATTTATAGGAATGGTTAATGTATTTGCAATATCAAAATCAGTATGAATGGAACTGACAGTTTTATTTGCGATTGTCAGATCAGGAATAGGTAAATCCGAACTTAAAGAAATTGGATTAAATTGAAAGGATGGGAAAGTCACCGAGCTAAAACTCGTGCTAATCTTCGGAATGGTTATATCGGCTATTGAAAATGAAACGGGGCTAATGGCATCCAATGCAACATGAAGAGAGTCACCCATTGTTATTGAATAAGTGCTGTCAGCCGATTTCTTAAGAATGCTCAGGTTTTGTCCACTTATCAATTTTCCTAAAAAGATCGAATCAGTTTTTCCGATTGGAATGGTTAATGAATCACCCCCGATCGTCATGTCAGTATTCAGACCTTTGGATAAATCATATTCATCTGTTGTGCAACTTGAAAAAGCTACTCCAAAAACTAAAACTAGAATTATATAAATTCTCATTTTTTTAAAGGTAACCATGTGTTTTGATTTTTATAGGTTTATAATTATTTTGTTAAAGGGGGAAATTAATTGAATATAAATAGATTTTTGTTTATTTAATGTTTGAACGTAAAATTTGTAAGTTTTGTTCATTTAGATAAATATCAAACAAAATTAGTATTAGTTTTTTGAATTATAAGAATATAAGTGTTAAAATGCAAATATACATTAAATTTATTTTTTGTTTATTCGTTGTCATTTCAAGGTGTTAATGCCTAAATTGTAGTATATTAGTAGAATACTGATTTCTTGAAATAGTATGTGTACTGAATAATTTAAGTGGAAACGGAAAATTATTATTATTAATGTATTACCATAATAAATTTCAGGAAAATAATAAATTCGTAATATTTACTACATTTGACTTTTATATATATGGCAATCAACAAAATATATATGACAATCAATATTCTAAAATAATTTTTACTTTAATCGAAAAAAACAGGAAAAGTTGATTTTCGTCATTTATTGCTTAAACTTACGACAACTAAAGTTTAATGACGATTGGGAGTGAAACCAGAGTGGTTGAAACAAGTTAAACCGTCAGTTACTTTCAATATTAAAATCATTTTACATGATAAACAATAAGGGGTGCCCAATTATTGGACACCCCTTAAAATATGGAGTAAACTAACTTACTTCTATTCCCTAAAATATTTTACGCTTAATAAAAACCGAACGAATAAAGCGTCCCATCACTTTGCCTTTAGTAAGCCAAGCGATATGGGTATTGTTTTTCGTGTTTGCAAGCATCTTTCTGCATAGAAAGGGAGTAACCGTATCAACCTTGTCGGCTAGAATATTGAAAATACGCTTATTACTTTCTGTTTCATCAGGATTGAACTTTAATGAATTTAGAAGAATGTCGGTTAATACCATTCCGGGACTTAATGAACCGACTAAGACTTTTGTCTGAGTAGCTTCTTTAGCCAGAGATTGTGTAAAATAGCGCACAGCCCTTTTCGTGGTTCCATACAATGTCATCTTCTTCATTAACATACCATCACTTCCAAAACCTTCCATATTGAAAATTTGTCCTCCATCCAGAGATTTCATTTTCCTAAAGGCAATTGAACTACCATTGATAACCCCGGCAATATTGATGTTGATAATTTGACTTATTTCAGATGCATTCATTTCCCAGATATATTTCCGGGCCTGATCAATACCGGCATTATTTATCCAGACATCGATTGGACCAAATTCTTTTATCGCATTTTCCCAAAGTAATTCCACTTCTTCAAAATTACTTACATCACATGAAAACCCTTGTACAACTGCTGTAGGGTAGATCTCCTTAAGTTCTTTAATTGCGATCTGAACACCTGATTGAGACGTTCCATTAACAGTCACTTTTAAATTAGCCTCAATAAATCGTTTGGCAAGCCCAAATCCTATACCACGGGTGCTTCCGGTGATTAATACATGTTTCATGCTATTCTAATTATTTTTACACAATCTCGAATATCAAATTATATATTACAGATCATTCATATCATCGGTAATACTACCATACCGGTGATATTCAAAGGCGATACTTTGTTCTTTGACATAATGAAGCAGTTCAACCCGACCTTCGACCAGTGGCTTTGCCGAAGCTACATATTTGCCTAAAACGGCAGCTCTACGGATGAAAACTTCAGAAAGATTATTGTTACAAGTTCGAATCCGCTCATATTTATTCATATCGTTTAGAAATTCCTGTTCGGATTGAACAATAATTGTACTTTCTTTATTTACCGAGTTTTTCAACACTTCCAGTTTGAAATCGTCGTCACTAATGCTTATTGTAACAGGCGTTTTTACAATATTGGCTGCAGCCAGTATCATATAAATTTCACACAAATCATCTTTTGAATGAACGCGTAAAGCCATATTTTTCAAGGGTAAATAGCGGAAAGTATTTCGTTCACCTATCAAATGATGGATATCCCGTTCCTGTGAAAATTCATTCTCCCAGTTTTCAACATAACTGTTTACTGCTATTTTAAAACGCTTGTTTTCTGATGCATTCAGGACAGTTGAAAAAGATTTAAACAGATTGTTCTCCGAAGCTGCGTTCTCCAATTTTGGATTTTCAGTGATATTGACAAAACACGAAACATAATTCCTTCCACCGGCTTTTATGCCACCACCAAAGGCTGAACGTTTCATGCCGCCAAAAGGCTGGCGATTGACAATTGCACCCGTGATACCCCGATTAATATATAAGTTTCCGGCTTCGATGCTGTTTTTCCAGATAGCCTGCTCATTTTCGTCCAGACTTTGTAACCCAGAAGTTAAACCATATTCTCCGCCATTAACGTATTGAATGCCTTGTTCTAAATTGTCAATACAAACAACACCCAAAAGGGGTGCAAATAATTCATTTTTAAAAGTGTAACTTTCCGGCTTAACGCCCCATTTTACACTTGGTTTGAGGATGAAATGTTTTTCATCTACGAACTCAGGTTTCACCAGCCACCATTCACCTTCCTCAAGATTATTAACAGCATGCAGTAATTTGTCGTTTTCGGATGTGATCATGGGTCCGACAATATTACCGCCATTCCAGACTCCACCCGTTTGAATACTTTTTACAGCATCCGTCAGTTTTATCTTGAAATCAGGATCGTTATATACTTCTTTTTCGAGCAACAAGAGCGAACAGGCCGAGCATTTCTGTCCCGCATTACTGAAAGCGGATGTTACGATATTTTGAATAGCATGATCGCGGTCTCCGCTGGCAGTAAGTATGATGGCATTTTTTCCACCAGTTTCAGCCGAAAGCGGACATGAAGGATTGTTTTCTAATAAGCGATAAGCCGTATCTGTTCCTCCTGTTAAGATAATGTGTTGAATAAGAGAATGAGCCGTGAGGTAATTCAATGGTTCCCGGCCATCGGTACATACAATCTGAAGTCCATCTTTCGGTACTCCTGCATCCCAAAAACATTTAGCAAATTCCCATGCAACCGGTAAAGCAACCGTAGCCGGCTTTAAAATAACGGTATTTCCTCCTGAAAGTGCTGCTGCAACACCACCTACGGGAATTGCCAAAGGGAAATTCCAGGGTGGAATGACCAGTATTATACCTTTCGGTTTGTACGAAATTGTGTCAAGCTCTTCGAAAGCTTTCATTGTAAAAGGGTAATATCTGCAAAAATCGGTGGCTTCTGAAACTTCCACGTCGCCTTCCAGAAATGTTTTTCCGGTGATGGCCGACATACAGCCTATCAGATTTCCACGGTTGTTGTTCAGGTTTTCTGCAACCTGTAACAAAATCCTTGAACGTTTTTCAAGCGTTGTTTTTCTCCAACCCGAAACATCGGAGTCAGCCTTTGAAACAATTTCCTTTATTTGTTCAAGATTTGATAAACTGGCTTCGCAGACACAAACTTCGTCAGATTGGCTGTGATCGATGTAACGGAATTTCTTTTCTGAAAACAGTTCCTTATCACCAATCTGGATGGGAATTTGATATGCAGCATCCGACTTAGTCTTTTTCCATTGATTCCGTATCGTTTCCGACCACATGCGGTTTTGTCTTAAATCAAAATTGGTGTCGGGTTCGTTATGAAAACTACGGGCTACCGACTCCAAACTACCTACTACCGACTTCTTATTTCTGTCCTGCGTTCTGAGCGGTTTGGCTACTATTTTATCTTTTAATTCGAAGGCTTCAATAAATTGTTTTTGTAAGAAATTCCATTGCTTACTGTCGTATTTCAGATTAAACGAATAACTCAGGAAATTATCGACACCAGTATTTTCGTCCAACCGGCGTACCAGATAAGATACTGCATTCAGAAAATGTTCGTTTTTTACTACCGGTGTGTACAATATTATTTGTTTCCCCAGATTTCGCATCACACGTGGCAGGTGGTTAGCCATGCCTTCGAGCATCTCGAAAGTAACCTGTTCTTCCACTTTATTTTTTTTGCTCAGTAAATAGGCATAACCAATGCTGAAGAAATTATGTGAAGCTACTCCGATTCGCATCACCTTCGCATTTTCGGGCTCTAGTGCCCTGTCCAGAATATGTAAATAATTAGCGTCAACTTCCACTTTAGATCCTAATACCGGATTTTCCCAGCCTTTCAGGGATGAAATGATGGATTCCATTTGCAGGTTAGCTCCTTTAACCAGTCGCATTTTAAGAGGAACACCTCCTGCAGCAACCCGTTCTTTGGCAAACTGTAAGAGTTCCGTTTGAAAATTCCATGCATCAGGTAAATAAGCCTGTACTACTATTCCGGCTGAATAATTTTTAAATTGAGGCAGGCTCAACACGGTTTTAAAAACGTCAATAGTCAACTCAGTATCCTTATATTCTTCCATATCGAGATTGACAAACTTGGATTCAGGCTTTCCCTGCTCATCAATATAAGGGAAATCGATGGCTTGTTGGTAAATCCGAATCAGACGTTCGCAAAGATCCGCTTTGTTTTGTGCGTAATTAAGTGGATTTATCTGTGCGTAAATTCCGGAAATTTTGATGGAAATGTAATTTATTCGGGAATCTTTCAATGCTTCGAGATAATGACTGTAGCGGTGATTCGCTTCGCCGTCACCCAGAACGACTTCACCTAAAAGGTTTACATTTTGACCAATATGTTGTTTTCTTCGTTCGCTTAAATGATGATTTAGCAGGGATGGTTTTTCGTTTATAATCACTTTCGAAGTATCGGAACGCAATCGTTGTTTGAAAAGTGGTACAGCAATAAAATCGAACAAATAACCAAAGGAGGTGAAGAGACGCAGCATCATATTATCCGACTTGCTGAAAAATTCAGGGACACCGTAGCGCTCTATAAGCAATTTCATTCGGCGGGCCAGTATTTTGTTGTCGTGAATTTGGGATGACTCATCCAATAGCTTGGAAAGAAGCGTTTTGTCATTCGGATTTTGAATCAATATGGCATATTTCTTTTGCTCTTTCAATTCATCTCCGGTAATTTCCTGTTCCGATTTTGAAAGAAAATCTTTTGCCCAATGGAGGACTTCTGTGGTGCTGACTTTTTCCATAAAATGAAATGTTATACTGTTTTATAATTTTAATTACACGATTTATTTAAATAAAAAAAAGAGTTGAGTATTTACTATGCTAAAATCATTCAACAATTCTTCGATATGTTATGTAAATTATAGCCTGAAATATTGCGCAAGATAACTGAAAAGTGTGAGTTTCGCATAAATATTGATAAAATATTTGAGCTTAATATTGAAGATTTCTTAGTTGTTTATTTTGGACCCTTTTCTTAATTGTTTTGTAATTTAAAGACTGCTTTTTGTTACAGTTTTAATGATGCAGATTCATATTGTTCCCGGCTAGTTGGAATTTTATAAGTGAATGAATCTATCCATTAGTTTGCCACTCATTTATGTTATTAATTTAAGCGGATATTTGATTAACAAAAATCTTCGTATTTCCATATGTTCAAGTTGAAAAATACAGAAGCGTTTGTGTACCTTTCTGGTTTAACTGATTAAACATCAAAATTTATTTTTTACATTTGTATCGTTAATCTGAAATTCAGGAGTTATATGAAAACTGATAATAAAATAGTTAATCAGAATGGCTTTTTCTTGTTGTTAAATACCGGTATAACAGATATATACGATGTGTATACTTTTGAGTATACTGATTTCTCTAGACAATGATTTTTTTACTAAAGCATTAATTATATGATTTCTTTTGTAATGTTGACCTGGAATAGAAGACAGTTTATGGAAATGTGCCTTGATTCGTTTTATCAAAATATTTCAGAAAACTGTGTCTATCAATTTCTTTTAATTGATAATGGTTCTGATGATGGAACAGTAGAAGCTTTAAGAAAACGTCAAAATGATGATAAGAATTTAAAAGTAATATATAATAAAAGGAATAAAGGTCTGAATGAGTATAAAAAACTTTTAAACAGAAGTAAAGGCGATTATATAATTATCATCGATGATGATGTGATAGAATTTCCGAAAAATTTTGATTTACTAATGGTCAAATATCTCGATAATTTTCCTGATTTTGGATTTCTGGCACTGGATGTTATTCAAAATGAGCATACAAATGGAGGAAAACCGGATCAACAATATTATGTTGATATTGAAAAATATGGCTTAACAATATCTGAAGGACAAACCGGTGGATGGTGTGCAATTCTTCGACGTAAAGAATATGTAAAAATAAAATTTCGATTTAATTTATCCAGATTAAATATGGGTAAAGGTGAGGATGGAAAATTACGTAGGTTGATGTATTCAAAATTGAATTTGAGATCCGGAATAATTAAAAACATAACCTGCTTTCATGCATGCGGTCCGTATTACTCGAATATTTATGGCTTTATTGAAAGAGATCTTTTCAAATTTAAAGTAGCCAAATTAAATGCTTTTGTTGATTTATATAATAATTTTAAAATCAAATGATTAATATTAATTTTTAGCGTTGTGTTTGGTATTTCTATGTTGAATTCATTTTTCAATTATAGTGAGAATAATTCCTTATGTATTATGACATTAATAACAAAATGAAAACAGCAGGTCGAAATCGGCATACTGTTTTAATATTTTCCTCTTTTTTATTCGATGTATCTATATCCCTATAGCATTGGATAATTCCAACCACAAAGCAGAAAATGAATGAAAATAATGATTATTGTTCAATGTCTTTGTTCAATTTAACTTTTCGATTGTACTTTTTATTTCATTAAAGCGTTATTCATTTCATACTTTCATAAATATCAGCCAAAATTATTGTTTTTGTGCTACTCACAATTAATCTGTATCTTTGCATGTTAAAAATTATTCTTTTCAGAATCATCAAAACAGAACCCAATGATTGATTATATAAAAGGGGAAATAACAGAACTGACACCGGCTAATGTTGTGCTTGAGAGTGTGGGGGTGGGTTATTTTATTCATATATCTTTGCCAACTTTTACGGTTTTAGGAGGACAAACTTCGGCAAAATTATTTGTCTATGAAGCTATTCGCGAAGATGCCTATATTTTGTATGGTTTTCTTTCTAAAAGTGAACGTCAACTTTTCCTATTATTGATTTCCGTATCCGGAATCGGAGCCAATACAGCCCGGGTAATTATGTCATCATATACAGCTCAGGAAATTCAGGAAATGATTGCTTCGGGCAATGTGGTGGCTTTGAATGCGATAAAAGGTATCGGAACCAAGACGGCTCAACGGATTATTGTAGATTTGAAAGATAAAATAGTTAAAGGAGTAGGAGGCAGCGAATTTCCAAATGTAATCATGAATGCTCAAAATGAGAAGAAAGAAGAAGCGGTTTCAGCCCTGATAATGTTAGGATATGCTTCAGCCGCCTCTCAAAAGACAGTAGATCGGATTTTGAAAGATGAACCGACTCTCAAAGTGGAACAATTGATTAAATTAGCACTGAAAATGATGTAACCGATCATTTCCAATTTGAAAAACCTCAATCAGTAAATCAATTGTCAGGATCCAATCATAAAATTAAATTCCTGAATGCTTTCGGGACAATCAATTAACAAAAGTGCAATGAAGACTTTTGACATTAATTATCTATGATTTTTAGAAAAAAGATATTTCCTGTTATTCTTATCTGTAGTATTATACTCAGTTCTACTTACATGTTTGTAAGTGCTGCCACGCATCCAGCATTTGAAGTTCAAAATGAAGGCGAAAAGGTTGCTCCTACAGATACTAATAAACAGGTCCTTCCTCAATTTCCCATAAAAAAATACGAACAGGATACTTACGAAGATCTGAATAAGGTTTATCCCATGGACGCACCTAAGCCCGACAACGTAAAATCCGTGGTGGAATACGATACCAAAACAGGCAATTACATATTACGAACTTTTGTTGGTAATACGGAGATTGCCACGCCTTTTTTGATGACCGATCAGGAATATAAGAATTATTCGGCCAAACAGGAAATGCAGCGCTATTGGAGAGATAAAAATGCAAAATCCGAAGTTAATAACGAAGATAAGTTTTCTGTTTCTGACATGAAGTTCAATATAGGTCCGGCAGATAAAGTTTTCGGTCCCGGAGGTGTGCAAATTAAAACGCAGGGTTCGGCTGAATTGATTTTCGGATTTAAGAGTAATTCCATTGAAAATCCCGCTTTAACAGAACGAATGCGGAAATCGAATATTTTCGACTTCAATGAAAAAATTCAACTGAACGTTACCGGTTCGGTGGGTGATAAAGTTAATTTTGGACTGAATTACAATACAGAATCCAGCTTCGACTTCGACCAGAAAATGGTGAAACTTGCCTATAAAGGAAAAGAAGATGACATTATAAAAAGCATTGAAGCCGGTAATGTTAGTATGCAACTTAACAGTTCGTTGATAAGCGGAAGTACAGCTTTGTTTGGAATAAAAACCGAAATGCAGTTTGGCAAACTGAATGTGACGGCCATAGCTTCCCAGCAGGAGTCCCAAACGCAAACGGTAAGTTCAAAAGGCGGCGCTCAAACAACTAAATTTGAGGTGAACATAGATAGTTATGACGAAAACAGACATTTCTTTTTAGGGCATTTCTTCAGGGATAATTATGAAAACTGGATGAGCAAGTTACCTAATTTTTCAACCGGAGTTGTAATTGGTGACAGGGTGGAAGTGTGGGTGACTAATAAGCGTGGTATCTATGATCAGGCACGAAATATTGTCGCTTTTATGGATTTAGGTGAAAATCAGGCCAGGAATATTGATAACAGTTATTGGAAACCAAACGGTAGCCAGGTTCCCAGTAATAAATCCAATACACTTTACGATGAAGTTACAGGTCTGACTGGTTTTAGGGATATCCAGAAAACAAATTCAGTTTTGGCAGATTTTACTTCAACGGCTGGCCTAATTGGTTTCAACGGGGGCGAAGATTACGAAAAAATAGAAAGTGCACGTCGTCTTGACCCTTCCGAATATACGATTAATAAAACGTTGGGTATTATTTCTTTGCGCAATGCCCTGAATCCCGATGAAGTATTGGGAGTGGCTTATGAATACAATTATGGCGGACAGGTATATCAGGTTGGGGAATTCTCGACCGATGCTGTAACAGCACCCAATGCATTGGTAGTAAAATTATTGAAAGGGACTTCACAATCACCCCAGTTAAAGATTTGGGATTTAATGATGAAGAATGTTTATAATTTGGGAGCCATGCAGATTCAACCTGATAATTTTAAATTGAATATTGTCTACCGGAATGATTCGATTGGGACAGATATGCAGTATATTACAGAAGGGAATATTAAAAACCAAATTTTGTTGCAAGCATTAAAACTGGATAGGCTGGATTCAAAAAATAATCCGAACTCCGATGGAAAATTTGATTTTATTGATGGGTATACAGTACTTCCAACTTCGGGGAGAATTATTTTTCCGGTGCTCGAGCCTTTTGGATCGAATCTACGGAAAGCGATTGGTGACTCGCTTATTGCCAATAAATATGTGTATCAGGAATTATATGATTCCACCCTGGTTGTGGCACAAGAATACAGCGAAAAAAATAAATTCCGCTTAGTCGGAGAATACAAAGCCTCTTCTGGTTCCGAAATCAGATTAAATGCAATGAATGTTCCCCGTGGATCGGTTACTGTTACTGCCGGAGGTGCTATATTAGTTGAAAATGTGGATTATACGGTAGATTATACGATGGGGACAGTTACCATTATAAATCAATCGTTGATAGAATCGGGCACTAAAATAGATGTAAAACTGGAGAATCAGTCGATGTTCAGCATGCAGCGTAAATCGTTGGTTGGAACTCATTTGGAGTATCAGTTCAGTAAAGATTTTAGTTTAGGTGGTACTGTAATGCATCTTTCTGAAATGCCGCTTACAACAAAGGTAAATACCGGAAGTGAGCCTATTTCCAATACGATTTGGGGTATGAATACATCGTGGCGTACAGAATCGCAATGGCTTACCAATATGCTCGATAAATTGCCTTTTGTTAATGCAACCAAACCATCTACCATTGCACTGAATGCAGAATATGCGCAGTTAATTCCGGGTCACTCCAAAGTGGTTAGTCCATCGGGTTTAGCTTATATTGATGATTTCGAATCGACTAAAACCTCCATCGATATACATTATCCTGTTAACTGGTATTTGGCCAGTACACCTTATGATCCGAACCCGGATCGGACGAAAGTACTTTTCCCTGAAGCTGCTAAAAGTGATAATATTGATTATGGGAAAAACAGGGCACTGTTAGCATGGTATTATGTTGATCCGGTTTTAAATGGAGAGTCTACTTCAACTCCTGCAAATTTACGAAACAATGAACTATCTAAAAAAAATAATTTGACTCGAGATGTTTATTTGCAAGAGATATTTCCAAACCGGGAGACATTGGCTACTCAAAATTCGAGAATGACCATCATGAATTTAACGTTTTATCCAAACGAACGAGGACCATATAATTTAGATGTCGATGGTATGAATCCCGATGGAACATTGTCAAATCCTAAAAAACGCTGGGGTGGAATAATGAGGAAATTAGATAATTCCGATTTCGAAACTTCCAATATAGAATATATAGAATTTTGGATGATGGATCCGTTTGTTAAAGAAAATGATTCATTAAGTACAAATAAAGGTGGTGACTTGTACTTTGATCTGGGAGATATAAGCGAAGATATTCTGAAAGATGGTAAAAAAGCTTTTGAAAATGGTTTGCCAATTGATGGTGACCCTACTAAAACAGATACCACGGTTTGGGGAAGAGTGCCAAAAACTCAGTCAACCGTAAATGCATTTGATAATTCACCGGGTTCCAGAAAATATCAGGATGTTGGTTTGGATGGCTTGTCAACTGCCGATGAATTTAAATACCCTACTTATAGCAATTATGTAACTGGCATTGAATCAAATATTTCAGATGTCGAAAAGGCCAAAATGCTTGCTGATCCTTATTCTCCTATAAATGATCCTGCAGGTGATAATTATCATTTTTATCGTGGAGCTGATCTGGATAATGCAAATGCAGATATTATAACAAGATACAAACATTATAATGGTACGGAAGGAAATTCGCCTGATGCCACCAATTCTACTGAAAATTTCGGTACAACTGCAACCTCATTGCCTGATGTGGAAGATATTAATAATGATAATACATTGAATGAATATGAAAAATATTATCAATATAAAGTGAAGATTAACCGCAATTCAATGAATATTGGTGAAAATTATATTACTGATAAAATTACTGATAAAGAAACTAATACTACCTGGTATCAGTTTAAAATTCCGATTAGGGATGATCGTAAGGAAACTATTGGTAGTATTCGAAATTTTAAGTCCATACGTTTTATCCGAATGTTCCTTACCAATTTTGAAAAAGAAACAACCCTGCGCTTAGCTACCCTCGACCTGGTTCGTGGAGAATGGAGGAGCTATACTAAAGATTTATTTCCAAAAGGAAAGATGCCTTCTGCTGATGGAAGTATTGATGTACAGGCTGTTAATATTGAAGAGAATGCAGATAAATCTCCGGTAAATTATATCTTGCCTCCCGGAATCACACGCGAAACAGATCCCGGACAACCACAGTTATTACAACAAAATGAGCAGGCTCTTGCTTTAATTGTAAGAGGTCTGGCACCCAACGATGCAAGAGCCGTTTACAAAAATACAACTTACGATATGCGTCAGTACAAACGTCTGCAAATGTTTGTGCATGCTGAAAAACTGATAGATGATATTGGTCCCGGTATATTAGGTGATCATGAGTTATCTTGTTTTATACGTATCGGATCCGATATGGTTAATAACTATTACGAATACGAGATTCCGCTCAAATTAACTCCTGAAGGTGTATATATTGGCGATAAAGTTTCGGATCGGGAAATCGTCTGGTATCCTGAAAATATGTTCGATTTTTCTTTTAAAACTCTTACAGAAGCTAAGTTAAAACGAAATAAAGCTAATTGGTCGAATATAATACCCTATGAGACTTATGATACTAACTCCGGTAAACCTTTGAATAAAATAACTATTGTAGGAAATCCGTCCATTTCCGATGTGGAAAATATAATGATTGGTATTCGAAATAATAGCAAAGACATTAAATCCGGTGAAATCTGGGTCAACGAGTTGCGTATGTCCGAATTCGACGAATCGGGAGGTTGGGCTGCCATGGGAAATCTGGCGGTAGGATTATCTGATTTAGGATCGGTTAATCTTTCCGGAAGGATTGAAACAGCCGGTTACGGAAGCCTGGAGAGTAATGTGATGGACAGACGTATGGACGATTTGTATCAAATGAATTTCTCAACATCGCTTGAGTTAGGACGATTTTTACCGAAAGAAGCCAAATTACAGATTCCGGCTTATTTCTCCTATTCAAATGAAACGCTTTCACCTAAATATAATCCGCTCGATCAGGATGTTTTACTTTCGGATGCATTGAATAATGCAAACAGCCAGGCTGAAAAAGATTCTATTTCACAGATGTCGCAAACGGTAGCAACTTCCAAGAGTTTCAATATTTCAGGTGCCAAGTTAAATATAAAAAGTAAAACACCTCAGTTTTATGATCCTGCAAATGTGGCTGTTACATATGCATACACCGAAACAAATCAACACAGTGCAGAGATTGAAAAAAATATGGCAAAAACAGAGCGTGTTTCGTTGGACTATAATTATTCGTTCAACTCAACACCCTGGGAACCCTTTAAAGACTCAAAAACACTTGCAAAACCCTTATTCAAGATTATCAAAGATTTTAATCTGAATTATTTGCCATCTTCATTGAGTTTTAACACGAATATGAATCGTCAATTTTCACAAGTGAAGTTACGAGATTTGAATGTCACATCTACGCCGGCGAGTGTAGGTAATACACTGGATATGAATTATAGCAAGGATTTTATGTGGAACAGGCAGTTTGACATTAAATACGATCTTTCGCGTTCAATTAAATTCAGTCTGCAAACGGCTATGAATGCCAGTATTATTGAACCAACCAATCATTTACCTGAAATTAACCCCGATTATTACAACGAATGGCGCGATTCTGTTTGGTCAAGTATTCGAAAGTTAGGTACTCCTTATACTTATCAACAGGTTTTCTCAGCTTCCTGGAATTTGCCAATTAATAAAATTCCTATTTTCGATTGGGTTACTGCTAATGCATCCTATAATTCAACGTATAACTGGAACCGGACAGCTCAAGTTAAAGGCGCAGATCTGGGCAATATCGCATCAAGCATGGGTGCCTGGCAGGCCGACGGTACTTTCAATTTTGAAAACTTTTATAATAAATCCAGGTATTTGAAAGAAGTTAATCAACGGTTTTCGAGCCAGGTGATGAACAGGAGTGTTTCAAAATTTGTATCCAAAACGTATACCCAAAACGTAAATCTGGTGAAAAATAAACTCCTTACCATTAATCATCGGTTGGGAAGTGAAAAGTTTAAATTTACAGCCGTTGACAAAACAGGTAAACAGATTCCATTGATATATAAGACAAAGAATGCTACTACACTCGAAATAACTCCTAATATTGATCTTGACAGCGTTTTATTAACCGTTGTCAGTTTAGATCCAAGTGTTCTGTCACCAACAAAAGCCACTTTTGACTTTGTTGCCCGGGCACTAATGATGGTTCGTCGTGCATCGTTCACTTATCGTCAATCAAATAGTACAGTGTTACCCGGATTTTTTCCAAACCCCGATTTTCTCGGACAACAGAACATGAATGGAGTTTATGCACCGGGCTATGCATTTGTATTTGGATTTCAGGAGCCAAACCTTATACAAAATGCTCTTGATAATGGTTGGCTGAATGGAGATACATTGTTAGTTAACAGCCCAGCAACCACTGCATTTACTTCCGATCTTGATTTAAAAGCGACCTTAGAACCAATTCCCGGTTTTAAAATTGATTTAAGTGCAAAGCGTTATACTGCGTCTAATACTTCGGTTCAATTTATGTATAATGGTATGCCAAGTACATTTACAGGAAGTTACAATATTACGTTGATGGCCCTTTCTACTGCATTTAAACCAACCGGTACAGCCGAGCAGAACTATAATTCCGAGGTTTTTAATACATTTTTGGCAAACCGTGAAATTATTAAAAACCGATTGAATAACTCGTTTAATAACGGGGATGTTCCAACTAATGGATTTATGAAGGGCAACGTATTGACTAATACTGATTTAATAAATAATCATGGTTATAATTTAAATTCTGCTGATGTATTGATTCCTGCATTTTTAGCTGCTTACACCGGAAAAGATGTTACTACCATGGATACGAATCCTTTCCTTTCCATTCTCAATATTTTACCGAACTGGCGGGTAAGTTACGATGGATTGTCGCGGATAGACTGGATTAAAAATAATTTTAATTCAATCAGTTTGACTCATGCCTATACGTGTCGTTACAGTATTGGTTCATACACTTCATACTCCACATGGGTAGCCATGGGTGGAGATAATAATGATTTGGGTTATGTAAGGGATGTTCAAACGGATAATCCGATTCCATCTTCACCTTACGATATATCAAATGTTTCACTGACCGAACAGTTCAGTCCCCTTATCGGTATCAATGCTGCATTGAAGAATAGTATGACAGCTAAAATGGAATACAGGAAACAACGAAATCTGGCATTAAATCTTTCAAGTACGCAACTGATTGAATCAGCAACCGATGAATTTGTAGTAGGACTGGGATATTTGGTGAAAGATTTTGATGTGATTCTTAAATTGAAGAATAATACACAAACTAAAGTAAAGAATGATTTGAAATTAAGTGCCGACTTATCATATAAAGATATAAAAACATTATTGCGTAAGGTTGATGAAAATATAACACAGGCTTCAAGCGGAAATAAACTGTTTACCCTCAAAATAATTGCTGATTATGTATTCAGTTCGAAAGTAAATATTCAATTATTTTACGATAAACAATCAAGTTCACCACTTATTTCATCTTCATTTCCGGTTTCATCAAGCAATTTTGGTGTAAGTTTTAAATTTATGCTGACCCGCTAAATTCTGATTGGATATATTAATGATGAACCTGGTTCTTGTTAAGAATTTAAAAAACAAATGAACGATTATACATTTATTCATATAATAGATTTAATTTTGAAGAAAATTTACTGATATGAAAAAGAATATCTCACTTATAATTATAGCTATATTTCTGGCTGTTAATACATATTCTCAGATTTACGAACCGGTAAAATGGACGAAACAGCTAAAAATAACAGGTGAAACAACCGCCGATGTGATAATTCATGCCAGCATAGATGAAGGTTGGCATTTGTATGGCATACATCTGCCTAAAGACGGACCACGCGCTACGGCTATTGTTTTTGAAAGCATGAAAAATGCACAAAAGGTAGGGGAATTACAAACTCCTTCAAAACTGCATAAATCGTATGATGCTAACTTCGATATGGAATTGAATTGGTACACAACCCAAGCCGATTTTATACAAAAAATATCCTATACCGATATTTCAAAAGTTGAGGTGAAAGGTTATATCGAATTTATGGCCTGCAACGACCAAAGTTGTTTGCCGCCGTCTCAGGAACCATTCAATCTTGGAGCTCCCGCCGAAATTCATCCTGCTGCTTTGACAGTTCCTTTAGAATCAAGTAAATTGACAAAAGTAACTGATTATTGGACTCCGGTAATTAATGAATTAAAGGCTTTTGGCGAAACGGGAGGTTCAACAGGAGGTACTTCCCTCTGGCTTATTTTTCTTGCAGGCTTACTCGGAGGTTTTCTGGCTTTGTTCACACCTTGTGTTTGGCCTATCATTCCAATGACTGTCAGTTTCTTCCTGAAACGATCCGATAACAAATCGCGGGGACAGCGTGATGCAGTTTTATACGGTTTGGCGATTATTTTCATTTATGTCTTTTTGGGTATACTTATAACTTTGATTTTTGGTGCGAGCGCCTTAAACAGTTTATCTACCAATGCCATTTTCAATCTTATTTTCTTTGCTCTCCTGGTCGTTTTTGCCGTTTCGTTTTTCGGAGCTTTTGAGATTACCCTACCTGCTTCATGGTCAACAAAATTAGATGCAAAAGCCGATTCTACTGCCGGATTTATAAGCATTTTGTTTATGGCTTTCACGTTGGTTTTAGTGTCTTTTTCGTGTACAGGACCTATTATTGGAACATTGCTGGTTCAGGTTTCCGGAAGTGGTTCACTGCTTGCACCTGCCATTGGCATGTTGGGATTTGCGGTTGCTTTATCCATTCCTTTCAGTTTGTTTGCCCTGTTTCCATCGTGGCTTAAAACAATGCCCCGCTCGGGTGGATGGTTGAATTCTGTGAAGGTAGTGCTTGCTTTCCTTGAACTTGCTCTTGCATTGAAATTCCTTTCAGTAGCAGATTTAGCTTACGGATGGCGCATTCTCGACCGGGAAGTATTTATATCGATATGGATTGTAATTTTCGTGTTATTGGGTATTTATTTACTCGGAAAATTACGCTTTTCGCATGATAGTGAAGCAAAACATACTTCAGTATTTGGACTGTTTATGGCACTGATTTCATTTGCTTTTGCCGTATATATGGTTCCCGGATTGTGGGGAGCACCACTTAAAGCAATCAGTGCTTTTGCACCACCGCTTTATACACAGGACTTTAGTCTTTATAAGGATGAGGTACACCCTGCTTTCACAGATTATGATTTGGGTATGGCTTATGCTGCTGAAAAGAAATTACCTGTCTTGGTTGACTTCACCGGATTTGGTTGTGTGAATTGCAGGAAGATGGAAGCTTCGGTTTGGACCGACTCCAGGGTAAAAGATTTGCTAAACAAAGATTTCGTATTAATTTCTTTGTTTGTCGATGACAAAACAGCATTGGCAAATCCTTATGAAGTTCAGGAAAATGGACGTACACGCAGTATAGGTACTGTAGGAGATAAATGGAGTTACTTACAACGAATCAAGTTTGGTGCCAATGCACAACCTTTTTATGTAATGCTTGACAATTCGGGAAAACCACTGAATAAATCTTATTCTTTCGATGAAAACCCCGCAAACTTTGTGAAATGGTTGAAGTCGAAAAAATAAGCAGCGTTCAGTTGGCAGTTATAAATTAAAAATTGTTGATAATTGCTATTTAAATAGTACAATTTGTCTTGAAATATTTGAAACGGTTTATCTATTTCTGCCAATCTGCCACCCGATTTCTGCCAAAACAGTGAATCGGGTGTTTTGGCAAAATTATTGATAGCTCACTTTCGGTTTCCCCTGAATGGGGCTTTAGAGTTAGAATTGAAACAACGTTTCATTCATTAAATTTTGAATAATCATATTAGTCGCACATTCTTACTCCACTTCAGGAGTCAGGCGTAGTCTAATTTAACCCATAATATGAAAAACAAAAAACATACAGAAGAAAACTCAGAAGTTAATGAGCCTGAATTAACTTCAGAAACTAATCAAGATCAGGAAACTACCGAGCAAGCTGCCGATCAGATAGTTGACGAAATGGAAATGATGGCACAGAAATGTGTCGAATTAAATGATAAGAATTTACGCTTAATGGCCGAGTTCGACAATTACCGTAAACGGACAACGAAGGAACGTTTGGATTTGTTGAAATCCGCCGGTGAAAGTGTTCTGGTTGATATGCTTCCTCTGGTTGATGATTTTGACCGCAGCTTAAAAGCAATGGAAACTTCAGATGATGTACAGGCGGTAAAAGATGGAGTAGATTTGATTTATTCAAAATTTATTGCTTTCTTGTTACAACATGGCGTTAAATCTATACCTACTGAAAATGAGGTGTTTAATACAGATTTGCACGAGGCAATTACTACTTTTCCTGCCCCGAGTGAAGAATTAAAAGGCAAAATTATGGATTGTGTATCCAAAGGTTATACGATGAATGAAAAAGTAATACGATACTCGAAAGTTGTAGTCGGAGAATAATATTTAGTCGGGAGTCTGCAGTTTATAGTCAAATGAATAACAGACAATTATCCACTATTTACTGTCAACTACCTACCACTTACTAAATAGAATATATGTCGAAAAGAGATTTTTACGAAATATTGGGAGTTGCTAAAACAGCTTCTGCAGACGAAATAAAAAAGGCTTATCGCAAGAAGGCCATTCAGTATCACCCCGATAAAAATCCGGGAGACAAAGAATCTGAAGAAAAATTCAAAGAAGCTGCTGAAGCCTATGAAATACTCAGTGATGAGCAAAAACGTCAACGATACGACCAATTTGGACATGCCGGTGTGGGTGGTGCTTCCGGAAATGGTGGTTTTGGTGGTGGTAACATGAATATGGATGACATATTCTCACACTTCGGAGATATTTTTGGCGGTCATTTTGGCGGTTTCGGTGGATTTGGCGGACAGCAACGTGGCGGAGGTCAACGTGTACGCCGTGGTTCGGATTTACGGGTTAAAGTAAAACTGAATCTGGCTGAAATTGCAACGGGTGTTGAAAAAAAGATTAAGGTAAAAAAACAGATTGCCTGCTCACATTGCGACGGAACAGGTGCTGCTCATGGATCAGCTACCACGACCTGTACAACTTGTAATGGTCAGGGACGTGTAACACGTGTGCAACAGACTATTCTCGGACAAATGCAGACGGCTGCCGAATGTCCTACATGTGGTGGAGATGGTAAAATTATCAAGGAAAAATGTACACATTGTAACGGTGAGGGCGTTGTACGTGAAGATGAAGTAATCACGATTAATATCCCTGCAGGTGTAATGGAAGGTATGCAACTTTCGGTAAGCGGCAAAGGAAATGCAGCTCGTAGGGGAGGAGTGAACGGAGATTTACTTGTACTGGTGGAAGAAGAAGCACATCCTGAATTGATTCGTGATGAAAACGATTTGATATATAACCTGTTGCTTACTATTCCAATGGCTACCCTGGGTGGATCGGTAGAAGTTCCGACAGTAGAAGGTAAAGTAAAAGTAACCATTGCACCCGGAACACAACCCGGGAAAGTGTTGCGCTTACGGGGAAAAGGTTTACCCAGTGTAAACCGCTACGGAACCGGTGATTTATTAGTCAATATAGGTGTGTATATACCTGAAAACCTGAATAAAGAAGAGAAATCGATCATTGAGAAATTAGGTAAATCGGATAACGTGAAACCGAATGCTGCCGCTTCGCGTAATTTCTTCTCCCATTTCAGAAATATGTTTGAATAAATTTGCTAAACTCAATCTAAAAGATGCCCCGGTCTTATTTGACCGGGGCATTTTTGTTCAATTTTTTTTCTTAAATCAATATCCGCATTTTGCTGTAATTTTCCCTGAATTCCTTCGGAGTAAAGTTTTTACGTTTTTTGAAGAGCCGATTAAAGTTAGACAGGTTATTGAAACCGCATTCATAGCTGATTTCTGCAATTGTCTTGCTTGAATCGACCAGATATCGGGAGGCGATGCCCAAGCGTAAATCGTTGAGGTACTCAATATAGTTTTTGCCTGTACGTCTTTTCATAAACCGGCTAAAGGAGACTTCTGACATGTTGACATGATTGGCCACATCAATCAGGCGTATTTCCTTTTGGTAATTTGTATGCAAATAATCGATAACCATTTGTATCCTGCGGCTTTCTGATGAATCGTCCTGTTTGTTAAACGTACTACTGCATAAGATACGTGAATTTTCATCTTCAGAAAGCTCATGAAGAATCGTCAATAATTCAATGACCGAGTAAAATCCGTTCTGGCTCTGACTTAAAGAACTGATCCTGTCCTTTACTTTCTCGATAACCGGTTGTGAAAATACAATACCTTTTTTTGCATTTTCGAACATGACCGACACCGTATGGAATTGTTTTTTGTTGAGGAAACTTTCTAAGAACAAATCTTTGTGGAATTGGATCGTAATTTCGTGTATTTCTTTCGATTCGCAACGATAATTTACCCACGCATGCTCCATATTTTCATTTCCTATTAAGCAAAGTTCCAGATCGTTAATTTCTTCAATGGAGTCACCCACGATTCGTCTGGCACCTTTCGCATTTTCAATGAAATTAAGTTCATATTCGGGATGAACATGTACCGGATAGGTGAATTCTGTTTTTGTGCGGTTAATAATTACAAAACAGTCTTCGGCCGAAAGAGGTGTTACTTCCCGAAAAATACTTGATGTTTGCATGGCTTTAGATTTAGTTGAAATTCAATGTTACGAAAGTTGAATAATCAGATTTGTAACATGCAAAAAAATAGAATTAATTTCATTCAGTTATTTAGAGATTATAACGAATTATTTGGCATTTCGTTCAAGAATAGAGGTGCGGCTGATTTTCCCCCAACTTTTCAAAAGTCCGTCATTCCAGTTGCCCTCCGAAGATGCACGGGGGAGTAGCATCGAGCAGGTTTCGTTTTTATCGGAAACAGACCAGACGATCCAACTCAGTTTACGGGCATCCATCCAGTCGAGATAAGCTTTCCATTCCGTTTGGTCAACAGGACCATCACCGGTTGCTTCCATACCGGCGCATTCGGAGATAAAGATAGGAATTCCTTTGGCAATTGCTGCATCGGTTCTGTCGCGCAACCATTTTTTGTGCGTTCCGGCATAAAAGTGCATGGTGTACATGATGTTTTTCTGACCAAGTATAGGGTCTCCGGCGACCGAATCAACATCCTGATCCCAGTGTGGAGAACCCACAAGAATTAAATTTGTAGTGTCAATAGCACGAATGTTTGAGATAAGTTCTTGCGAATATTGTTTCACTTCTTTCCAGGAGTAATAATCCGGTTCGTTCCAGATTTCGTAGATTACATTGGGTGAATTTTTATATTTGGCAGCCATTTGTGAAAAGAATGTTTTGGCTTCGGCAGTATGCAATTTATGGCTGTGAAAATCAATCAAAACATAGATGCCATTTTTAATAGCACCATTAATTACATTTGTCATGCATTTCAAAGCAAAATCGGGGTTTTCGAGATAACTGTCATCCAGTCCCACGCCCATTGATGAACGGATAACGTTACATTTCCAGTCTGAAGCAAGCCAGCTGACAGCCCCTTCGTTATAAAAGCGTGGCCAGAGATTATGCCAGCCGAGGCTTGCACCCCGAAGCACGAGCGGACTTCCCTTTTCATTGGATAATTGTGTTCCAATAACCTGAAGTTTACCGTTTACTGCTACCGGTGAGTTTTTGGGAGCTGTAAATGAAGATAAAATGCCAATCAAAAGCATCTGCAAAAGTAATAGTTTTAAGGTTTTCATATTTGTAATTTTTTATTTAGTCTTTAATTCTGGACATAAGTTCCAGACACATACGAGTGTTATGATAGGGACATTTCCAAAATCCTGCTTTATCTCCCTGTTCATCAATCACCCCTTTTGCAGAAACAGCCCAATGCCACTCACCGGCCTTTTTATCGATTATAAATTCTTTGGTATATTCCCATGCAGCTAATGTTTTTTCGGCAAAAGCCTCATCTTTTGTAAATTCATATGCATTATAAAAACCCACCATGGCTTCAGCTTGAGGCCACCAGTCAGAATTGGTATCTACATGTCCGGTGGAATGGTTTTTTTCATTAATGATAGAGCCGTTTGGTTGTATACCTTCGGCAGCTGCATTAGCAATTTTCAAAGACAGGTCGCTGACTTTTTTTAAAATATCAGCATCACCCAGCACTTCAGCCGCCTCTTCGAGTAACCAGGAAGCTTCAATATCATGTCCATAGGAATATAAGGTCGATTTACTTGTCCAGTTTTCATCGAAGAATAAATCAAGATGAAAGGAAACCGGATTGACAATTTTTTCCAGAAATATCTTGATCAGATTTTTTAATTGTTTTTCCAGCAAAGGATTATCCCATACGCGGAATAGATTGGTATATGCTTCCAGAATATGCAAATGCGTATTCATGGTTTTCTTTTCGTTTTCGTCTTTTTCGCTTAAGCGTAAATCTTCCAGCAATTTCCAGTCCTGACTATAGGCTTCAAAATAACCGTTTTGGTTTAAATCGAAACTGTGTTTTTCTATTAACTGGAATAATTCAATGGCTTTATCCAAACTATCTTTATCGCCTGTGGTGCGATAATACTCCACCAGAGCGTATATAAAAAAAGCCTGACTATAAATTTGCTTCTTTGTTTCGGCCGGTGTCCCGTCGGCATTCAGCATCCAGTAAGTACCACCGTTAACATTATCGAAAAAATGTGCTATGGCATAATCTTTTGCAATTTTTGCATATTTCACATAAAGTTGATTATGAAAATACAATGCAGCTGAAGAAAACGACCACAAAATCCGGGCATTCAAAATGCCTCCCTTAGGCGCATTGGGAACAATCTGATTTCTTCCGGTCATTTGTCCGTAAAAACCACCTTGCTTTTCATCGATCATTTTTTCCATCCAAAACGGAAGAATATTGTGGGTCAACTCTTCTTTGAGTTCTTGCTTTAGTTCGAGAAGATCATATTTCATATTGTAATTTTTTAGATCATCACTACTTCTACCTGATATATTCCACCAACAGGCATCAACGGAATAACGTTTCCTTCAACGATTTTTCCATTTATTTTCAGTGTGGCAATTCCTTTCATGGATGCTTTTGGATTTTTTACATCAATATGATAGGTTGCTCCACGGAATTGACGGGTCACCTGAAAAGCTTTCCAACCTGCAGGAATGCAGGGATCAATTATCAAGCCATCGTACGACGGACGAATGCCGAGAATATATTGCGTGATAGCATAATAATTCCAGGCTGCCGTTCCGGTTAACCAGGAGTTTTTAGCTTCGCCCGGACGGAATGCGTCTTTACCGGCTATCATCTGCGAATATACATAGGGTTCGGTTCGATGTAAATCGCTAATTTCTTCGAGATAGGAAGGGCAGATTTTCCGGAAATACTCCCAGGACCTGTCGCCTCGTCCCTGAACTGTTTCACCAATCATAATCCATGGATTGTTGTGGCAAAAAATACCGGCATTTTCCTTGTATCCCGGAGGATAACTGGAAATCTCACCATATTCAATATAATATTTTGTATAGGGCGGATTGTTGAGTACAATACCGTGCTCGCAATCCAGACGTTCTTTTACAGAGTCCAATGCTTTGGCAACCAAACCTTCTTCCAACCCAATGCCGGCCATGGTACACCACCCGTTGGATTCGATAAAAATTTTGCTTTCTTCATTTTCGTTGGATCCGACTTTACGTCCGTAGTAATCATAAGCACGAATAAACCATTCGCCATCCCAACCGAATTTCTTCACGGCTTCTACCATAGCATCGACATACTTTTGGGCACGGTCAGCTTCAGCATTTTTGCCAATCCTTTTGCATAATTCCACATAATCACGACCATAAACCACGAACAGTCCGGCAATCATCAAACTTTGTGCCTGTGAACCTTCCGATTTATTTTCGGTTGTCTGGAAACTCTCGTTGGGGTCGTTCGAGAAGCAGTTCAGGTTCAGACAGTCATTCCAGTCGGCACGACCACTCAAAGGCAGTCCAAGAGGTCCCAGATTATTTATAACGTGATTAAACGAAACTGTGAGATGATGGAAAAGCGATACTTCCGAACCTGCTTCGTTATCAAATGGAACCTGTTCATCCAGAATCGTAAAATCACCCGATTCTTTGATATAGGCTGTTGTTCCAAGGATCAACCACATAGGATCGTCATTAAAACCCTGACCGATTTCATTATTCCCTTTTTTAGTAAGCGGTTGGTACTGGTGATAACATCCCCCGTCAGGGAATTGAGTGGAAGCAATGTCGATGATACGTTCGCGGGCCCGTTCCGGAATTTGATGTACAAATCCCACCAAATCCTGATTGGAATCGCGGAAACCCATTCCGCGACCGATTCCGCTTTCGAAGAAAGATGCCGAACGCGAGAAACAAAAGGTAATCATACATTGGTACTGATTCCAGATGTTTACCATTCGGTCCAGCTTTTCTTCGCCCGAATTGAGTGTGAACACGTTCAATAATTTATCCCAATAAAGTTTCAGTTCGGCCAGGGCCGCATCTACTTTTTCAGCGGTATCGAAACGGGCAATAGTAGCTTTCGCTTTTGTTTTGTTGATAATGTTTTTACTTTCCCATTTCTCTTCTTCGGCATTTTCAACATAACCTAATACGTAAACCAGCTCTTTTGATTCGCCGGGTTTCAATTCCACTTCCACGTAATGCGAGGCAATGGGTGACCACCCGTGTGCAACGGAATTACGTGCTGCACCTTCGAGTACGGTTTGCGGCTCGTCGAAACCATTGTATAAACCAAAGAATGTTTCGCGGTCGGAATCAAAACCCTGCATGGGAACATTGACCGAATAATAGGCATAATGATCGCGGCGTTCCTTATATTCCGTCTTGTGATAAATGACCGAATCTTCTATTTCCACTTCACCAGTTGAAAAGTTTCGTTGGAAGTTCTCCATATCGGAAGCAGCATTCCACAACGCCCATTCCACAAAAGAAAATATCTTTAGTTTTTTTACTTCAGCAGTGGTATTACGCAACGTGAGTTTTTGAACTTCAGCCCAGGTTTTCAACGGTACAAAATACAAAACTTCGGCTTCCACTCCGTTTTTCACCCCTTTGATGGTGGTATAATTCATGCCATGACGACACTCGTAACTATCCAGTTCCGTTTTACAGGGTTTCCAGCCCGGACTCCATACCGATTCTCCATCGTTGATGTAGAAGTATTTTCCACCGCTGTCCATCGGCACATTGTTGTAACGATAGCGTGTGATGCGGCGAAATTTGGCATCTTTGTAGAAAGAATATCCTCCGCCGGTATTGGAAACCAGACTAAAGAAGTCTTCGTTACCAAGATAATTTATCCAGGGCCACGGTGTGCGGGGATTGGTTATTACGTATTCACGTTTGTTGTCGTCGAAATGTCCGTATTGCATAATTATTTTGAGTGTTCCAAGCCTATAAATGTAGACTTAAGGATAATTCTACTCCCTAAAAGGGAGTAGAGTAGTTAGTATTTAGTTGGTTCTGTTTCTTTTCAAATTAAGTAGTTCGGAGTTTTCCTTTACTTTCTTATCGGAAAGCGGATAGAACATCATACCGATAAAAGCAAGGACACAACACACAGCCGGCATTAAACTAATCATGATATGTTCACCAAAAAGAGTTTCAGAACTTTGTACTAATGCATCCGGAGCATATTTGTAAATAGCAAGAATCCAACCACTCATTGCCGAGCCTAATGCCCAACCCAGTTTTTGAGACATCGAAGAGGAAGAGAAAATCAAGCCTGTTGCACGACGACCTGTAATCAGTTCCTGATGATCCACAATGTCGGCAAACATCGACCACAATAATGGTAGAACATAACCGGCAAAAAGCGAAATCACGAACTGAAAGGCAAGAAGCCAGGTAATATCGTTAGGAATAAAATAAAAGCCTGTACTTAGAATTCCGGCAGACAAAATGGCAATCATATAGGTTCTTTTTTTACCATATTTAGCTGAAATTGAAGGTGCAATCATTACACCAATTAAGTTAGCTGCTTGACCTACCAGAAAATAAATGGTTGTCATATCCCATCCTGTTCCCGTCATTTTGTAACTGGATTTTACATAATCTCTGAAAAAGTAGATAGCAACACTATCACGAACCGCATTGAAAAGTAGCGCAGCCAGACCGGTTGCCACTAAAATCCACCACGGTGCATTGTGAAACAGGTTCTTTAAATCTTGTTTCACAGTCACATTTTGTTCACTTTCAATTTGTACTACTCTTTCTTTTGTCCAACTGAAGCACAACAAAAATAAGATAACACAAATCATTCCAATAGATCCGACACCCATTACCCAACCAATAGGTGAAGTACTCATACCTGATTGTACAGCATGAACTGCACCAACACTACCAAATGTTTTTGAGAAAAAGTCAATCATAGGTTGTAGTAACATAAACGTTACAAAACTACCAATAAATGCAAATGACATGCGATATGAGGAAAGGGAATTTCGTTCTTTAGCATCTGATGAAATGGCGCCGAGTAAGGAAGCATAGGGCACATTAATTAAGGAGTACACAATCATCATCAATGAATAAGTAATGTACGCGTAAACTAATTTCCCTGTTTGACTAAATTCAGGAGCAAAAAATGTTATGGCACCCATTACTGCAAATGGAATGGCAAACCACAATAAGAACGGACGATATTTACCATAGCGACTTTTTGTACGGTCGCTGATAATTCCGACAAAAACATCGAAGAATGAGTCCCATAAGCGTGCAACAAGAAACATTGTTCCGGCAGCGGCAGCTGTTATTCCGAAAACATCGGTATAGAAAAACAAAGAATACATTCCAAAAATTTTCCAGAACATGGACGATGCTGCATCGCCAAAGCCGTAACCGATTTTTTCTTTTAAACTGATTTTTTGAACATCCATATTAGTGATTTGATTTTAGTATTATACTCTGGTAATTTATCAGAATAGTATTTACGACAAAAGTATCTGTTTAAAATTAGATAAACAGTGTCAGTATGTTTCTAAAAGAGGGTTATTTTCTTGATTTATTAGTTTTTTTCGACATTTTAAGACACAATACATCTTGTGCAGGAATTGTGGCGGTCAGATTTTTTCGGGTATCGCCTGCTGAATTCTTTGACCACAAATCACGAAACATATAAACTTCTTTTCCAGTAGTATCAATTTTACGATTCGATAATTCGTCGTATATCGAAAATGTCCTCCAATCCTGACTAATTGTTTTTGACGATTTACTTCGATTCAGAAAAACCACTGCCCATTCATCATTTTTCAGTGGTTTCAACCAAGTTTCAACACTATCTTTCACTGCTTGCCTGAAACCCTGGATACCCAGAGAGTCCTGATCGATAGCAATTACTTCTTTATTGGCAAGTACTTCCAGTGTTTGCTGACTCATGCTACGCAGATCATTCCCTGAAATTAGCGGAGCAGTCAACATGCACCACATGGTGAAATGAGCACGTTCCTGATTTACCGGCATTCCGTTACCTACCTGCATCATATCGGGATCGTTCCAATGTCCGGGTCCGGCATATTTGCGCAGGCCATCCTGTTTGTCCAGAATTTGCATAACACCCCAAGACTTCCATGTGCCATGGTCTTCAATACAATCGAAACAATTGTAAATGTCACCGGTGGTGCGCCACAAATGTCCGACTTTGTCCGCCCAAAGCCAGGGCTTATTATCGCCCCACTCGCAAAGGCTGAAAACGATCGGACGACCGGCACTGTACAGCGCATCACGCATGGTGGTGTAAGCCCCGATTGCATTTAAGTTTTGCGTATTGCACCAGTCATATTTCAGATAATCCACACCCCATTTTGCATACGAAATAGCATCCTGATATTCGTGACCACGTCCTGCAGGGCGGCCTCCACAAGTTTTGTCACCTGCACATGAATAAATTCCGAATTTCAATCCTTTGGAATGAACATAATCGGCCAGTGCTTTTATTCCTGATGGAAAACGGGTTGGATCTGCCACGATAAAACCGAGGCTGTCACGGCTAACCTGCCAACAATCGTCAATCACAATATATTCGTAGCCAGCATCTTTCATACCCGACGAAACCATGGCATCGGCAGTTTCACGAATTAGTTGTTCACTCACATTGCAGGCAAATTTATTCCAACTGTTCCAGCCCATGGGTGGAGTCATTGCCAGTCCCTGAAATTTTTGGGATTGAAGTGGCAATAATAAACAAGTCATTATTGCAATTAATAGCAACTGTTTTGTGTTTTTCATTTTAATATTTAGTTAGAGTTGAACTGATTGTTTTAATAATTCTTTATTCTTTGCCACCATTTGTTTGATATTTTCAACAGAAGTAGCCGAACGATAACCATCGGGAGGAGTACTAAGGCAATAATCCAGTAATTTATCAATGGTTGAAGTTGCCACATGCATACGTGTGTCGGAAGAAGCATAATAAATAAATACCGTACCATTTTCATCTGCAATCCAACCATTACTAAACAATACATTTGATACATCACCAACACGTTCTTCACCTTCAGGAGCCATAAAATATCCGGCAGGTTCGGCAATCAATCGGGAAGGATCTTCCATATCCGTCAGGTAAAGATACAAAACATATCGTAAACCGGCAGCACAATTACGAACACCATGAGCCAAATGCAACCAGCCTTTTTTAGTTTTTAATGGTTGAGGACCTTCACCATTCTTCAACTCCTTGATGGTATGATAATGACGATGATTGATGATTTTTTCTTCTTTCACTTCTGCATTTGAAATGTCATCAACCAATGCCCAACCGATACCGCCACCACTACCGGTATCGATAAAACCATCCTGTGGACGGGTGTAAAGGGCATATTTACCATTTACAAATTCAGGATGAAGCACCACGTTTCGCTGTTGGCTTTTTGTTTTCAAATCCGGCAACCGTTCCCAGGTCAATAAATCTCTAGTACGTGCAATTCCTGCGGTTGCAACAGCTGCTGACAAGTCACCAACAGGAGCAGCAGGATCTTTACGTTCGCTACAGAAAATTCCGTACATCCAACCATCTTCATGAGCCGTAAGACGCATATCATAAACATTGGTATCCGGATCTTCCGTTTCAGGGAGCGTAACAGGCTCATCCCAAAAACGAAAGTTGTCCATACCATTCAGACTTTCAGCGATAGCAAAAAACGATTTACGGTCGTTACCTTCCACACGAACGACGAGTATATATTTTCCCTTCCATTTTATGGCTCCCGAATTGAGAGTTGCATTGATTCCAATGCGCTCCATTAACCAGGGATTTGTTTCCTCATTCAAATCGTAACGCCATTGCAAGGGTGTGTGTGCGGCCGTAACAACCGGATTTAGATAACGATCGTAAACGCCATTACCGTTGCTTGCTTTTTCATTTTTCTTAGTTAGTAATTCGTCATGTTTTGCTTTGAGATTGTTCAAAGTCTTATTAAATTCATTCATAATCATATATATTATTTCTTAATATCCTCAGTTGTTGGTCTTGAAATGTTAGTTTTTGAGATTATTGTCAGTGTGTCCGGAATTTTTCCTTCCGAAGTTGCTGTCAGGGTAATTTCTCCGGATTGTTTCTTAGTTTTGATAATGATTTGAGCTAATCCATTAAAGGTTTTACGTTTCCATTGAACTGTGTCTGAAAATTGTTCAGCTTCATGCGAAGCCGGATCGCCATTTCCAATGCCGATTATTTTTCCCGGTCCAGTCAATGTAAATGTAACTTCATCATTAGCCGTTGGCACCAAACGGTCTTTCATATCGTTTAATTGAACGGTAATAACTGCAACATCTTCACCATCAGCATTGAGTTGCATCCGATCGGCTGAAAGTGCAATTTTTGCAGGTGCATCGGTAGTTTCAACTTTTTCAGAAACAGTTAGTTTTCCTTTCACGAATCCTTTGGCAACTAATGTTCCGGGTTTATATATTACTCCCCATTCCAAATGCCCGTTCTTTTCCATTTGCTTTTTACCCAACGATTTTCCGTTCAATAGCAATTCAACTTCATCAGCATTACTGTAAATTGTTACCTTGATATTTTTACCTTCACTGCCTTTCCAGTTCCAATGTGGCATAATGTGTATTACCGGCTCTTTTCCCCACCAAGATTTAAGGTAATAGAAAATATCTTTGGGAAAACCACACAGGTCAATGATTCCAAATTGTGAGTTAACAGCCGGCCAGGCAAGTGGGTTAGGCTCACCACGATAATCAAAACCTGTCCAGAAAAATAAGCCGGACAAGAAAGGACGTGCAGCATAAAACTTCCAACCAGACTCTGTTCCTACATTTTCGGGCATTCGATTGCTGGCAGCCATATGACCGTTTGCTTTGTCATCTACATACACTCCACGTGTACCGATGGTATTGCTTTCTTCCGTTCCAATACCACTTTGCCATGGAAATTTAGTGTGATGTTCATCAATATTTCCCTGAACGATATAGTTGTAACCCATTACCTGGGCTGTTTTTCCACTTCCATTGTCCCAACCGCCCGAAATGGCAACTGTAAATGCCCGGGAAGAATCTATTTTCTGAGCAAATTTCTGCATGGTTTTAGTTATGCGGGCTCCTTTTTCGTTACTTTCAATGGCCCATTCTTCATTGCCTAACGACCATAATATCACAGAGGGATGATTCCGGTCGCGAACCATGAATCGTTCAAGCAAATCAAAGTGTTCTTTATTAATTCCCATCAACCTGTTTTCGTCCAAAACCAACATTCCTAATTTGTCGCAGGCATCCAGTAATTCGGGAGTAGGTGGATTGTGTGAAGTTCGGATGGCATTACTGCCCATTTCTTTCAGCTTATTCACCCTGAATTCCTGCAAAGCATCCGGAATGGCAGTTCCTACTCCTGCATGATCCTGATGATCATTGGTCCCCAAAATCTTTACATTTTTCCCATTCAGGAAAAATCCCTGATCCGGATCGAAACGTACCGTGCGAATACCAATATTGGTTGTATATGTATCAATAACCTGCCCATCTGCAATAATCGAAGTTTTTAGCTTGTACAAATACGGATTTTCGAGTGACCAAAGTATTGGTTTTTCTACTTTTATTTTTTGGAAATACGTATTTTCCAAATTTCCATTCAATCCGACATTTTCAAGTTTTTTTGATACAATTTGTTGATTATTGGCATCTATCAGCATTTGTTCAATTGCAAAGTTTTTTGATTGAGCATATTGATTTTCTATCTTTGTGCGGACTGTCAACTCCGCATTTTCACCATTTAGCTCCGATGTTACAAAAGTGCCGTATTGAGCCACGTGCAAACGGTCAGTTTTATTTAGCCACACATGTCGGTAAATACCTGCTCCTTCGTAATACCAACCTTCCTCAATGCTAGCATCTACCCGAACAGCAACCGTATTTTCTTCACCATAATTCAGGTAATCGGTAATATCATACACCGAGGAGGCATAACCACTTTTCTCATTCCCAACATAAAAGCCATTGACCCAAATCATTGAATTACGATGAATACCATCAAATTGGATGCTTATTTTACGACCCAAGTCGGAAGCAGGAATATTGAATTTTTTGCGATACCAACCTACCGAAGTTTCGGGATATTGCCAGCCAATGGTTTTATACCCGTGACTGTGACTGGCCGAACCGGAGAAAGGCAGTTCCACCGCCCAATCGTGGGGCAAATCGACTTTACGCCAGGCACTGTCATTAAATTTGGGTGCTGCAGCTCCATCACCATATCCGGTTTTAGCGAAATAAGTGAAATAGCTGGTCGATGTGCCGAAATCTTTAGCATAATCAGTAGCATTACCCAACGCAAAACGCCAGTCAAAATCCATTAACAGATGCTCACGAACATTTGAGCCAGTTTCAACCATCTGTTTTTGTGAAAAAACAGAAAGCGAAGCAAACACGAACACACACAATATTGTTAATTTTATTTTCATTTCAATCTATTTACTATTTGAAAACACAAAATCCTTTTGTCTCGGTAAAGCTGCCATTTTTTATTTTCAACAAATAAAGCCCGTTATCTAAGTTTTCTGTATCTATTTTCATTGGCATACTTCCATCATAATTATACTGAACTGATGCAACAAGCTTTCCAACCTGCGAATAAACTGCAATATCCGTCTGAGCCGGAGTTTGTAATCCGAAAGCAATGTTCAGGCATTCCCTGGCAGGATTTGGAAAAAGTTTAATCTCTGTAGCTGAAGCTTGTGGATTTTTAATGGCAGAAGTGTTTGCTTTCAGGATTATAGCTGTAGTAGAAACATTCGGCAAAACAAGGCTGAATGAATTGCCCGTAACAGTTACCGTGTTTTTTTTCAATGCATTGTTGGCATGTGAAACAAAAGTTTCGGTGGCAGGCAACGATGCCAATTGCAATGTGTTGTAAGTTCCGTCAGCTACCGAAAAGTTGGATAAATTCACCGTTACCTTATGGGTTGAACTCAGGTCCCGATTGACCAGAATCACCGTCATAGAATCGGCATTGTTCGATATGGTAGTATATCCTGAAACCGAATTTTCCAATGTCGATGTGCTGGTAACGCTGTTGTTTTTGGCATAGCGGCTAAACAAGTGCAAGGTTTCCCACATTCCAACTTTCCATGACCACGGAGTGTAGAGTTCCACACCATTATTGGCAAATGTCCCGAGCATCGAAGCATATAACACCGAGTTTACATTGGCATTCGATGAATTAATTCCCGATTCGCTCAACCCGATGGTAATGCCATTATTTGCCCCAAAATACTGCGTCAACCAGTCGTTAATGCGTTGAAAAATATATTCCTTAGTTTGTGTATTGTCCCAACCGCCATTGATTGTTTTAACACCGTTTGCTCCCGGATAAACATAGGTTTTATCGTAAAAAATACGATGCAACTGCAATACATCAGCATCAGCCGTTTCTCCCGGATACCAGTGAATATCAACCACATCGAGCAATTTTATTCCGGTAGCTTTTTGTTCGTCGGCCACCCGTTTCAGGAAGTATTCGAGCCAGCAATAATATTTTCCGTTGATGTTCAACGTCTCGGAACTCCATTTGTACCATTGCCATTCGTTGGCAGTGACAGGTCCGCACAGCTTAATGCCGGGAAACAAAGCGCGTGCTTTTTTGGCTACAGCAAAGTATTTGTCCATAAAAGTTGTTGCAGCGATCTGTGTTGGCATTACATCATCGTGCGTTCCACTCCATATTTCCGGTTCATTATCCATGTCCCAATATTGGAAATTACTGGTATTCAATCCAATTCCTTTGGCTCCGAACCAATGGTTTAAAACTTCAGCAGTTGAATCGGCAGGCCAATCCATGGTGTAAAGCGCCGGATTGCCGTTTACCGTTGCCACGCTTCCACCACTGGCATTTACCGTTCCCCCACCAGCCAGATTTTGCGCACAACCGCTCCACCATTGCGACTGGTTGTAACCCCAATCATTGAAGTTGTTATTTTTATTTGAAGCCACTTTGCCTATCAGCTGGAATGCCCACATTACCTGCATATCAGGCACATTAGCCGTAATATTCTTAGACATGGCATCCCAATCATGATCGTACACATTGTTGTACCAATCCGGATGACTGGATATTTTCTTGCGCCAGTTGTATTTAGTGGCATTATTTCCACCGTTTTCGCGCGTTAAATTTACTCCGGCCTCTTTAACAAGTGCAATATCTGCCGCGGATGCTGACGTTCCAAACGAATTGGAAAAACTGCCGTTACGACCGTAGATAAAAGGTGATACGGTTTTCTTGCCATCGGTGGCATTCACCGTTACAACCACATCCTGAGCGAATGAAGTAGCAACACTACACAATAGCAGGAACAATGAAATATAAATTTTATGAGTGAAACGTGTCATTTTTATTTGTTGTATTCGTAGTTTAAAATTCTAATGTCTATTTCTCAGAAACATACATGGGCGAAATTTCTTTATTTAAAAGTATTCCAGGTGTTTCGGTAAATTTTTTAAAGTCATCAGCCGAAGGATGTCCGGGATAAGGTACATAAAAATGGGTTGGTTTGTTGAACGCATTTCGCCAAAACAAAACGTAACTAATTTTATATGGTTGAATGATTGGCAACAAAACCTTTGTAAAATAATCAGTTAGCTTGATACCTTCCATTCCGGTTTCGGCCATAACCGGAATTTTCCCGGTTTTAGCAGCATATTTTGTGACGATTGACAAACCCACAGTCATTTTCTGTTTGTATACATCTAAGTCTTTCTGTTCAGTACCAAATGCGTAGGTATCAAAACCAACAATATCCACCCATTCGTCACCCGGATAACGTTGCAGGTATTCCTTTTCGGTAGCTACATCGGCAGGTGAAAAAGCATATAATAGATTATGAACCTGCTTGGTGTCACGTAAATATTTCACCGTCATTCTATAAAGTTCGTTGTATTCCTCGGGCGTACATTGTTTGGCTCCCCACCAAAACCAGCTGCCGGTATGCTCGTGAAACATGCGGAAAATGACCGGAATCGGTTCTCCGTTTTCATCTTTCAAATCATGGAAAAAGGAAGCCAACCGGTCGAGATACACCAAAAATTTAGTATGATTGCTTCCGCCGGATAAAATGCTTTTCACCACCGTATCCTGAGCACAATCCCAGGCAGTTTTGCCGGTAGCAATATTATCGCCGTGCCAGCTGATTGTGTTTATAGCACCACGTTTGTACACTTCAAGAATCAGGCGTTTCATGTCTGTAAAATAAACAGAATCGAGATTGTAGGGCGAACCAATTTCTAAGTGCCCAAGTTCCCAACCCGTCACGGCAGGATAATCGCCCGTAACTGCTTTTACATCCGATGCCCCCTGTTTTCCGTACCAATCGTGACCATAAGCCGCATCGTCCTGATGAGCAATCATTATGCCTTTGCCAAGGCTGTTTTTCATGTTCATAAATAGCGCACGGGTTTTGGCGGTGGCATTTTCATCCACCAGCGTTATTTTTCCATTGATTCTGTCCGAATAATTCTTTATTATTTTCAGAGTAGCATCCGTATTGAATACCGAATTTAAACCTTGCTCTTCCTGAGCCGGATCGCCGAGGTAATCGTCGCCTTTTTGCCAAAAGATATGTTGTCCCTGCGGACGACCAAATCCACCCCAAGCCCAGAAATTACAGCCAGCCAGTACATCATTCTGTTTTGATGAAACGAGAATTTTCTTGAAAACCGAAGTGTAATATGCATCGCGCAACGAGGTTGAATCTTTCAGGTTATATTCATGATGATCGCGCGGGAATCCAAATTCTTCCAACACAACCGGCTTGGCTAACTTGCGGGCAATGGCCATATGATTATTCATATAAACAGCCGTGCTGTCAATTGATTTTTGTAATGTTCTCGGCATATTTTTTACATCCAACCAACTCCAGTTTTTCGGCCAGATATGCATGGTGAGGTAATCAATATTTTTATCGGCGTGAATTTTTTCAAAGAGAGCCATATCCTTTTCGCAACCCCATTGTCCTTCGGAACCAATACTCACCATGTGATTTTTGTCCAACGATTTGATATAAGCCGAAATATCTTTCAACCACGCTACAAAAAACGGTTTGTTAGCATCCGAAAAAGCACGGGGCTCGTTACCAATTTGCCACGAGAAAATAGCAGGATCGTCGGTATATTTTTTCTTCGTGTAACGGTTGGTACGCGAAACAACATGTTTGATATGGTTTTTCAGCATTTGGCGACATTCGTCACATCCGGCATATTGTTTTACATAATCCATGTATGCAGGCCAACCATCCACCGACGGAATGGGGTTTTTGCCTTTACCTGCCCAGTTTAGATACTGGCTGTAACCACCCGACCATTCCCATGAATTAGTAAAAAAAAGCACCGCTTTCATGTCGCGTTTGTCCATTTCGGCCAGTAAAAAATCAAGACCGTCAAATATGGAATCGTTATACACTCCTGGTTTTATCTGCAAAGTCGGTTCTACTTTTGAAGCAACACCATTTTCGCCATCGGCACCAATAAGCACACGGAGGTTGTCAATTCCATTTGTTTTCAAAAAATTCAGTTCCCGAATCAAACGATCACGATTGCCTCCTTCACCTACAGAACCCAAAATAGCACCGTACCAGAAATTAGTTCCGATAAAATAATACGGTTTGTCATTTACAACGAACTGATTTTCTTTTACATGGGCAAAACGATTGGTGGTATTTGCAAAACAGCTCATAGTAATTAGAAGTAAAAAAAGAACCCCTAACCCCTTCCCGATAGCTATCGGGAGGGGAACTGAGTTACTTTTATTATGTATGTTTTTGAATATTATCATCTTTCCTTTTTTAATATAAAAATGTATTTTAATTCCCCTTCAGGGGTTAGGGGTCGTTTATTATTTCAACATAAAACGTGCTTTCTGATCCCCAATTTTCACTTCAAATTCTCCCGGTTCGGCTATTGTTTTATTGTCAATATTGACAAACGATAACTCTTTTTTCGTCAAAGTGAATTCAACCGTTTTCGATTCTCCTGGCTGTAAATTGATTTTATCAAAGCCTTTCAATCTCTTCATATCTGGTGCCAAAGAAGCGTACAAATCAGATAAATAAAGTAAGACAGCTTCTTTTCCGGCCACTTTTCCTGTATTAGTTACTGTTACTGAAACCTGAAGATTTTCATTTGCCGTAATTTCATTTTTAGAGAATTTCAAGTCGCTGTATTTAAAGGTTGTATAGCTTAATCCTGATCCAAATTCATATTGTGGTGAATAATCCGATTCATAGTTGTACATGCCTTCGGCTTTGTCTTGTTCTTCGGAATACTTGTGCCAATAATTGATGAGCGAATTCGAATAACGGGGATAAGTGACGGGCAATTTACCGCTGGGATTTACATCTCCAAACAAAATGTCAGCCAACGCATCTCCACCAAAATTACCGGGCAAATAAACTAAAACCGTAGCTGCCATGTTGGCTTCGAACTTGCTGATAATGCGGGGACGACCTTCGTTCAATACCAAAATTACAGGTTTACCGGTAGCTGCTAAATCCGTTGCCAGTTTTATTTGCAAATCGGACAAGGATAAATCCTGCAAGTCACCGGTTTTTTCGGTGTAACTGTTTTCACCCAGACACAAAACAACATAATCTACATCGCTTGCTTTAACTACTGCTTCTTGAATGCCGGTTTCTTTTTCTTCCCAATACTTTCCACCTTCAACATATGAAACTCCCGAAACATAACTTACATTATTTTTGCCAATTTCATTTTGAATTGCTTTAAGTATGGTATTGTACTGTTCAGTGAATTTTTCTGTTTTATCACCTTGCCACGAATACGACCAGCCACCATCGAGGGTTCGCATGGAGTTGGCATTCGGGCCGCAAACCAACACTTTTTTATTTTTAGCAAGAGGCAGAATATTGTTTTTGTTTTTTAATAAAGTAATGGCTTCAGAAGCTGCTTTGTAGGAGGCTTGTTCAAATTCTTTTGATCCGAAAAGCGGATAATCTTCCGTTTTATCAAACGGTTGATTGAAAAGGTTCAACTTCATTTTCATTTCTAAAATCCGGCGAACTGCATCATCGATACGTGTCATGGGTACGGCACCTTCTTTCACTAATGCAATAAGATTATCACAAAACCTGAAATTATAGGGTATCATCGCCACATCAATTCCGGCATTGACGGCTAAACGTACAGCATCTTTTGAAGAAACGGCCAAATGGTCCCGCTTGTAAAGATTTTCAATGTCCATCCAATCAGTAACAACCACACCTTTAAATCCTAATTCCTTTTTCAGTAAATCAGTCAGCAAATAATGGCTTGAATGTACGGGAATTCCATTAATCAAACTGGAATTTACCATAACTGAACTAATACCTGCTTCAACAGCCGCCTGAAACGATGGCAAATGATACTCACGCAATACGTTTTCGGAAATTATGGCAGGCGTACGGTCTTTCCCGGATACCGGTACCGAATAACCCAAATAATGCTTGGCACAAGCAGCCACATGATATTTATCAATATTGTTTGCATCTGTTCCCTGATAACCTTTGGTCATCTCGGTTGCCATAGCTGAAGCCAGGTATGGATCTTCGCCAAAAGTTTCCCACAAACGTGGCCAACGGGCATCAATTCCTAAATCGAGTACAGGTGAAAAAGTCCAGGGCAATGATCCGGTACGGGTTTCGTAAGCACAAATTTCGGCTCCGCGATGCACCAAACTGCGGTTAAACGTCGCTGCCATGGCAATTTCTTGTGGAAACAAAGTTGCTTTTTCGGTATAAGTTGCACCATGAATAGCATCTACTCCGTAAATCAAAGGAATTTTGAGACGTGTTTTTTTAGTAAAGCTTTGCAGTTTTTTTACCAATGCACACCAATCCTCTTTGCTGTGAGCCACATTGTCCCAGGTATTTAGTACTGACCCGATTTTATAATCCACAATTCCTTTTTGCAACATTGAATCTTTTAATTGCCACGTATTAATGTCCATTAAAGAATCAACAGTTACTTGCGCCATTTGACCCACTTTTTCTTCGAGAGTCATTTGTTTCAGTAACGTTTCCACCTTATCATTTTGTTGCGCAAACAGCGGAATGCAAACCAATAATGTCAGGGTCTGTAACAGAATAATATATCGTATTTTCGAATTCATTTTTTTTGATAAATATTTTTTAAATCTTTTTCAAACAAGGTGTAGTCATCATTGTAAAATTTCAGAAAATCCTTCACCGAATTATGTCCCGGAAATGGACCATAAAAATGATGTACCATATGATTATCATTACGCCAAAGCATTATATAAGCCAATTTAGCATCTTTGTAACGAAGTACCGGAAGCAGTTTTTTTGTAAACCATGTACTATCTGTTATCGATTCCAGTCCTGTTTCGGTCATTGCTGCAATTTTATACTTTTCATGTGCTAAATCCGATACAATTTTAATTTTCTCACCTGCTAAAGTCGGATTATTTGCACCATCGGGTCTGAAGTCCCAGTAATCATCCATTCCCAATACATCAACATAGTTATCACCCGGATAATCAATCAAATACTGTTCACGTGTTGTAAATTTGCAATCGGTGGAAAATGCATATAGGAAATTATGAACCTGCAAACTGTCTCTCAAATACTCAACCGTAAATTGCCATAACATTTTAAATTCATCCGAAGTACGGTAAGGACGCCCCCACCAGAACCAACCACCTTCCATTTCATGGAACGGACGGAAAATAATTGGAACTAATTTGCCATCTGCACCTATAGTCTTTTTTGCCATTCCGGCAATTTGCTTCAATTTATTTTTGTACACTTCATGCGCTTTTCTACCCGGAAGTAATTCCTTCACTGTATTTACAACCGCTTTAGTGGTATCCACCCAGGCCGTTTCGCGATTAAATGGATTGTCGGTATGCCAGCACATGGTTACAACGCCGCCACGATTATAGGTTTCAATCATTCGACGAAGCAGAAATTCTGACCTGTTTTTAGTCATGGCTGATGGCTTATTAGTGATCAAAGCAAAATCAAAACCAATCAAAGCCGGATGCGAACCGCAAACATCTTTCATGTCCGAACGATTTTCATCGCCCGACCATGTATGTCCATACATAGTTGCATCATGCTGGCCAACAAGAATTTTACTTTCCTGAATCTCTTTCAGGTTTGCAAAAAGAGCTTTTGTTTCCGGCGTAGCTTTCCCATCAACCGGATTAATACCTAATGCTGAACTTGCAATAATCAAAAAAAGAATCAGCAGTTTGATTGAGTTGTATGACATCCTTTTCATAACTTACCAATTGTCAGTCCGGAAAGGAACTAATGGTAATCCATTTACATCGAAAAGATTTGGCATTCCGTCATTTGTAAAACAATAACGGATGGCTACAGGTGACAGAACTGATTTACTTGTCAAAGTTATCGATCCGTTTTTCTCAATAACTGCAGTTGCCGTATAAAAAATTTTGTCTTCACCAACCAGTTGGAAGCAGTTTATAATCTTATCTTTGCAATTTAATTTTCCAATTGAAGTCACTGTAATGTTTGCTTTGTTCTTTTTTACTGAAAAGCCTGCAAAATGGGGAAAATAAGGTTGTAAATTATTAATTCCATATTGTTCTTTCAGTGCCATATTTACCAATCGCATTCCAACTTCTTTTTTAATTTTCGGATGGATATTGGTTATATCATCAACTAAGTCGCCAACCACTACCATGCCTGTTTTTGGCAATTTCAATGCAGATTCCTGTTGTTCGCGAAGCATTGCCCCACTGTTAGCCCAATAACCTTTCCATGGAGCAATTTGCACAAAGTAAAAAGGAAATTCATTTTTGAAAACCTGTCTCCAACCTGTGATTAATGCTTCAAACAACTTACCGTAAACTTCAGGATGCTCAGTATTACCTTCTCCCTGATACCATATTGTTCCGGCAATACGATAATTGATCAAAGGATAAATCATGGAATTATAAAGTACTGAAGGTGCCATCGGTGCCCAGTTCACAGGAGATATATTATCGGCAGCCTTTTTTAGTTCGGGATATTTTTGATAAATTTCCGAAGGAGTCCAGTTTTGTACACTTGTTCCGCCCCAATAGGAAGCAATCAACCCTACTGGTACTTTTAGTGTCTGATTTAATTTTTTTCCAAAGAAATATCCGGCAATGCTCATCGAAGGTGTAGTCTCAGACGAACTGATTTTCCATTCTCCGTCAGAGTTTTCAACCGGGAAATTGCTGTATTTGTGAGAAAGCTGGAAAAAACGTAGCTGATTGTTAGCCGAATTTGCTACTTCGTCGCCGGCATCGAGCACTCCTTGTTCCCAGTTGAATGCATATTCCATGTTCGACTGGCCAGAGCAAAGCCAGACTTCACCGATTAAGATATCGTTTATTACGACTTTTTGCGTACTGCTTATAAACGTAATTGTGTATGGACCACCCGCTTTTGGCGTTTTTATCATGGCATCCCATGTCCAGTCTTTACGGGGTTCAGCCTTCACAGTATCTGTAGGATTCCAACTACAGCTTATTTTTACGGTGCTTTTACTTTGAGCCCAACCCCAAAGTTTAACATCAGCCGATTGCTGAAATACTGCGTGGTTACTGATAATAGCCGGTAAATGAAAAGCCCATTGGGCTGATGCACTGAATGCTAGAAAGCAAAATAAAGATATAAGTATTTTTTTCATTGATATAAATTTTACAAACTTTGTTTTGAGTATTAATTATTTTAAATTTGGCATCTTATCTCGTGTTATAACAAAATCATAACTGAAGAATTTTTTCCACCATGTAGCCCCGTTGTGTGAGTCGGATTCTGTATAATCTCCGTTCCAAGGCATAAACCACGACCATGTGTCTCCAAATTCTTTCATCAATGCAGGATCGGGAACAGAGCCACATTCACTCAATGTGATTATTTTTTTACCACCAAAAATTTCTTTTACTTTATTGAATGAGATATATTGCGATCCATGCTGATTAGCTCCCGGGTAAATATCCATACCCAGCACATCAACATAAGCGTCGCCCGGATACCAATTCACAGCATTGGTAGTGGCATCTGTTGTCCATACCCAAATAAGATTATTTAGTCCGTGGTAATTCACAAGTCGGTCAAACATCAATCGCCATAATGCTTTACAAGGTTCGGGCCCTTTTGCTCCCCACCAAAACCAGCCACCGGCGGCTTCGTGAAGCGGACGCCAGATAACCGGAATTCCTGCATCTTTAAATTGTTTTAAATATCCTGCAATCACATCTATGTCCACTATCATGGCTTTGTATTCTGCAGAGTTTGTATCTGAAATTTTGCTAACATCAAAATTGGTATCAGCGGTATAAAAAGCTCCTGATTTAGTTAACGGATCACGCCAGTGCCACATTA
Organism: Paludibacter sp. UBA6032; assembly: GCA_002427885.1. GTDB lineage: Bacteria > Bacteroidota > Bacteroidia > Bacteroidales > Paludibacteraceae > Paludibacter. Next base: position 153,820 of record DIZI01000022.1, on the reverse strand, counting down.
GATTAATGATACCGTTGTTGTTCCACCAATCTTGTCCCAAAGTGAAAGGTGCTGTATATTTTATCCAACTTTGATTAGGATACGTATTATCAATAAAATCGAAGCCAGTTAAAGCCGGCCATTTCCCGGTCTGAGTATGTACCCACGTTGCTTCAGTAATATTGGTGCTGTAGTTGGCCATTGTTCCCGAAATAATATTAGTTCCAAAATTAGTTTTCAGAAAATTGTACAAATTCACAGCCTGAGTAGATGGATTAGGAGTAACAAGAGATGACGCAATATTGAATGGATTTGCTCCTACTGAATCGGAGTTAACTTTCAGATAGTCAAGTTGAATATAGCCCCATTGTTTTACAAGTGAAATAGTATGCAATCCGGCGGTAAGTTTCAGAGTACCTGCTTTCACTTCCGACCACGACATAGAAGCCGGGAATGTAACACTTGTTGCAAGCGAACCATCGACATAAAGATCGTTCACTTTATCGGCTGATACTAAATACCTGAAAGTTATATTATAGTATCCGGTTTGAACAGTTTGAACAGTAAAAGCAACATTCCCTGCATTTGTATCTACATATCCTGTACCCGAATAACCGTTCGTAGTTTTTGCAATAACAGCGCCTCCACTTAAGGTTGCACTTTCGGCTTCAAAAATGGATCCGACGGAGCTAACAGAACTAAAAGTGGTAAAATGAATCGTGATAGCCTTAGTAAAATTTCCGGCAATATCACTTATTGTATTATCGGGGACAACGAGTGTATATGAAGTTCCGGCTTGAAGATTCGCCGTAATTGTTAATTTATATCCGGATACTGATACTTTTGCAGCTACAACTACTCCGTTTAAACTGATTTGAGCATTCGATGACAAAACGACTTTCTCGTTATATTGAAGCGTAATTACCGTGCTGGTATCCACATTACTTGAACTATCTGCTGGTAAACTTGACATCAATTTAGGTGGAATTTCATCTCCTCCGTTATTTGGAGTGCAAGAAAATAGAAAACCTACAAATACGATGCAAATAAAATAAAATATGCGATAACTTCTTAACATATATCTCTTATGAAGACCGATAGTTGATGATAATTGAATCAAAACAACTTAAAGCCAATGTATTGAAAATAATACTTAGAAAAAAACTATTACCTAACTCTAAAAAAATAAAAAGGGAGTCGCTCCGGAGAACGTCTCCCCTTTTTACCATTTATAAAAACTTAAAGTGAAATCTTATTGAATATTTATGTTCAAGACTCAAATTGTTGAATATGACATTGATTACATAATGAATCAATGTCAACTTAGTTCATTTACCTTAACCCGACATGGTCAAAATAAACTACACCCATAGAGGCACTAGTAAGACGAACGTCTTTAATTGTTGCTGTAACTCCAAGAGTAGCTAATGGAATTTTAAATTCCACCCATTTTCCTTCCTGAATTGTAGCATTGTAACCTGGTGCTTTTGAGTTTACTTTCACTAGAATATTTTTTCCATCGGTGCCTGGCCCTCCATAAACAGAGAATGCTAATTCAGTATAACTCGTGGGTGAAATACCAGTAACGTTATAAAAATCTAGATAACCATTAATCTTGGTAAATGTCGCCTTTAATGAATTAACTCCATCCCGGACAAATTCTGAGTTTGCATAATCAGCAGTTCTATTGAAACCATTTTCGGACCAACCGTTCATTATTGCATCCTCATAGAAAGCATAGGCCAAATCTTCAAGATCACCAACTAATTTTAAATTAGCTGTAGATACAACTGGAAGATTTGAAAATGCAACCAATGTAACTTGTCCTTTGGCTGCAGTTAAAGGAACTGTAACTACAAGTTGTGTTGGAGTTTGGCTAACAAATGTTTTGACTGTATCGGCAACTCCATGAAATAATATTCCCATTGTAAGATCCAGATTCGTTCCTGTAATGGTAAGATTACCTCCTCTGTCAACAGGTATTGGATTAAAACCGGTGATAGCAGGAAGAATCACTTTCAGATCTTTGTCCGGTGTAATAGACAAAGGTTTGGTTCCTAATGTATTAAATACAAGAGGACCAGTTTGAGCAGTTTCAGGTACCCGAACTACAATTTGTGTTAACGATTTACTTACAAAATTGCTATCTCGTACAATAAGATCCTTCGAAAACCAAACTTCAGAAATCCAGTTGACATATTGACCGGTAATCGTAATATTGTCTCCCGGACGTACACTATCTGTTACGGATGAAATTATTACAGGCACTAAAAGGTCAAACATTGTTTTGGAAACAATAGTATCTTTGTCTGCATAAAGAGTCACAAAACCTCTTCTTGTATAATCTGGTACTTTAATTTTTATAAGTTGGGCAGTCTGAGTAATAAAAGAAGTTTTAAGAACACTATCACCTACAAAGGTTATTTTCAATATTTTATCCAGATTTTTCCCGATAAAACTAATTGTGTCTCCAATTTGAGAACCTGCCGGTCCAAAGCTAATCAATTCTACTTTTGAACCGGAACTCAAAGAATCATCAGGTTTACAGGATGTTTCCAGTCCTATTGACATCACAAGGGAAATCAATAAAAGTAGTCGTGTATTAAATATTATTTTTTTCATATTTATTTTTTTATTTAAGGTATGATGAAATCTTGTGTTTAAAGAGATTTCCTCATGTTTAATTTTTATTAATCCACATTTTATTGTTTGAGAGTCTTTGGTACAACTCTGAAATTATCAAAAGACATATCGCAATCTAGTGGAGTAGCACCTTGTATTGATAATCTATTAAAATATCCGTCGTGATTTACAGTTATAGGTACACCCATTCCACTGACCACATCTTCATAAGGAATAACGATTGTTTGCCATACGCCTTTTGTATCCACCGGTGGATTCCATTTGTAATATTTTACATTTGGATTCGTATAGTCCGTCAAACCTACCCAAAAAAGACAACCTCCACCGTTATATGGTTTTGTTGTACAAACCTCAAATTTAAAGTTATACTTGCTTGGATGAAGTATAGCATCATCAGGAATATTTTTACTAATATCACCCATGGCTGATGCCGGTCCTCCAGCAGCGTCGTACCAACCCCATGCTCCAAATTTTTGCACAATTCGAATATAATTTCCATTAATTGAAGGAGGATCAGTTGGCCCCGGATTTGTAACAACAATTGAAGCATCCCACCAACCTGTAAAAGGGTCACTACTTAGAAATACATTCCTATCATCTCTAAACCAAAAGTCTGATTTAGTTGATCCGAAATTAGAACTAACTGTAATTTGACCTGCCTGATTAATGGCAGGAACTGTCACATATAAAATCTTATTAGTTACATCAACAGACACATTGGTTCCGGCTGCCCCACCCGGGAATGTTACAGTTATTGGCAAGTAAAAATAATCTCCACGTATTGTAGCAACTCCACCAGCGAGTGTATATTCACAATCCATACTGTTAATCGTTGGTTTGTTAATTGTCACTTCAAAATTATACAGAAGTGAATCACCATTGGCAAAAATAATCTTAAGTTTATTACTTACCGTTATTGGAATATGGCTTGGCACACTTACCAGAATAGAAGTTTTGGTTATATATGTAGGTGTTAAACTTGCCTGTTGGTCGTTAAACCAAATCTGTCGGGTATTTTGTAAATTATCACCTATTATTGCTATCATTTGACCTTGCCCTGCTGCTACCAATAATGAATCGGATGCGGTAGGCTTTGTAATTCTTACATACGAAATCTCAGGTGTTCCCTTATTTACATCTTCATTATTGCAAGATGCAAAGATTCCCATTATAGCCAAAGCTATAAGAAGGATGGGAATTGATTTATATATTTTTTTCATGATTTTTATATTAATTAAAAGCATTAGTATTTACTTGTTGTAATAATCAACTGCCGGTTTCTGTAAATTAGGCGCAGCTGCCAATTCAGTTGTTGGAATCGGGAGATAGAAATTGCCTGTAGTAGCATTAATTGTTCTATAATCACCATTAGCAGGAATATACCAGGCAGTTTTAATAAAAGTCCATTGCGTTGGATTTGGAAATACATCCGGATGAGCTGCAAACAAACCTCTGTCCTGTGAATTCAATATGGCAAGAGCTTTATCCGGATTATAATAATACAAACTGCTCAAATCATACATACACATGCCTTCCATAGCAAACTCAATTACTCTTTCATTAAATATCATATCAAACGTAAGAGGGGTTATTATTTTGCCCAATCCTGCTCTTTCATGAACAGCATTAAAATATAAAAGTGCGGTTGCATCTGAAGTTTGTGTTTGATTTCCCAACTCAGCTTCGGCATAAATTAAATACATCTCGGCCAAACGCAACATATAGGTGTCATTCGGATAATGTTGACTCGATGCCTGACCTCCCATATCCGCGGCTTTACCGCAAATATATTTTTTAATAGCAAGTGTCGTGTTATCACCGGTGCTATTTGGGTATATCAATCGCTGGATGCTATCCTTTCCTGCTAAAGTTGTAACTCTTTGAGAAATTTCCGGATAACTTGCTCCCGGCAACATGAAAGTGGCATGAAGCCTTTGATCCAGTGTTCTTCCTTTGAGTGAATCACCAGTGGAACCATAAGCATTGATTCCTTCATATTTTTGAATCATCCACCATGTCGCTCCAATACTTCCTCCCCAACCATCACCGTTTGCAATATCGGAACTATAAGCAAGATATGCAGGCATTGAATTACTTACGCCCCAAACATTCGAGAAAACCCATTGTAATTCAAATAAAGACTCTGCATTATTATCATAAGGATATTTGAAAAGGCTTGCATAATCCGGTAATAGCATTTTTCCACTCATTGTTATTACCCGGTTAGAATAATATTTGGCGCTATCCAAAAACTCTTGATTCCGTACACCATTCACAGATTCTACACCCGCACGGGTAAGATAGAACCTTGCCAACATTCCTTCTGCTGACCATTTATTTACACGACCTACATCGTATGGCTTTTCTGGCAAATCATTGGCAACAGCTCTCATTTCATACGTTAAAAATTTCCAGACACTACTTATTGTATTTCTTGCAATAGTTGTATCATTCAGAATTGCCTGATTATTTTCTATAATTGGAACTTCTCCCCATAACATAACCAAATTGCGATAAGCACATGCCCGCATAAATCTGGCTTCAGCAATTGCCTCCATTTTAATAGGTTCGGTAACAGCAGCACCGGCATATCTTTTTATATTTTGGATTGCCATGTTAGATTGACCTATTACAGTAAAAAATGCATTCCATCCGGCATTCATATCCGCATCATCGCCTGTCAAATTAAATCGAACGTAACCTTGTTGTCCATAAGGATTGTATGAAGTTCCGGCTCTGAAATCGCCGATGTCATACGATGCTTTGTCATTATAATCAAACCATACCCGATTGTATAATGATGCGGTTCCTGCCATTACCTGTGCATCTGTTTTATAAAAATTTGCATCTGTAATAGCATCAACTGGTGGTCTGTTCAAAAAATCCTGAGTACATCCAGTCAGGAAAAGTATTGAAATGGATATTGATACCCAAGTATATTTTAAGTTCTTCATATCTTTTAGAATTATTAAAAGTTAACTGTAATATTGAATGTATAAACTGCAGTCAATGGATAACGTCCATTATCAACACCGATTGCCTGATTACCAGAAGCAGCATTATTTCCTACGTAAGCTCCGACTTCAGGATCGTAACCGGTATAATGTGTAAGAGTGAAAAGATTTTGGGCACTAACCATTAACCTTACATCCTTAATGAAATTTTGTTTAGAAATCAATCTGGTAGGTAAGTTATATCCTAAAGAGATATTCTTTAACTTGATATACGATCCATCTTCCACCCATCTGTCGCTGAATCTGGTCCAGTTACCGTTGTTGCTGTAGGTGATTCTGGGTAGATCAGTACCTGCATTGGAAATAGATACATTACCATCGGCATCAGTAACTAATCTTGCGTAATTTTCAGCACTAGTCAATAAATTTCGTCCAATATTAATTTGTTGCGGATTTGAATCAATCATTTTTACATAATTGTAAATACTATTTCCATATGAATAAGTTAAGAGTATACTTAAGTCAAATCCCTTATAAGTGAACGTGTTTGTAAATCCCCCAAAGAAAAGTGGCCATGGATTACCAATCGTTGTTAAGTCATGTACATCAATTATACCATCCGGTACTCCATTTGGTCCGCTAATATCTTTATACTTAACATCTCCGACCCAAACATTATTTACATCTGTTGGTAGTCTTTTCCCATTATTATCAGCAGGTACTGCACTATTATTTATTTCATCTACCGATTGAAAAATACCTTCCGTTTTATAACCAAGGAATAACCAGGGTGCCTGACCAACTGAAGATCGTTGTGTCCAGTTTCCCATCCACCAAGAGGTTCTGTCTATTGACGCAGCATCATTGTTAAATTTCAAAATTCTAGTTTTAAATCCGGAAATATTAAAATTCGATTCCCATTTGAAGTCTTTGGTATCGATATTAGTCGTTATTAACGTAAATGCCCATCCATTATTTTGTAAGGAACCTGCATTCACAGTTGGTGCTCCAAGACCACCATTCCCTCTGGTACCCATATATGCAGGCAGTGCTGCTTGCATCAAGAGATTGTCTGTTACTTTTTGATAGTAATCAGCTTCGAACTGTATTCTGTTATTGAAGAAATTGGCATTAATACCAATGTTATTCGTTTTTGTTGATTCCCATTTTAAATCCGGGTTTGTATATACACTTGGCAAAAAACCTGTTCCCCATTGTGTTGGCGCAGTATTCATTAGTGAATAAATTCCCCCAGCATTTTGATTTCCGGTAGTACCGGTTTCAAGTCTTAATTTTAAATCATTCATAAACGATACATTATACCACGCTTCTTTAGAAATTCTCCATGCGCCTGATATTGCGGGGAAAGTTCCCCATTTATTATTCGGACCAAAATTAGCTGAACCATCCGATCTTACTGATGCAGATATAAGGTATCTGTCAGCAAAATTATAATTCAATCTTCCTAAATAGGATTCCATACCCCATGTATTGTGGCCACCTGAAACTGTTGCAGTAGTTTGATCACCTGCATTTACGTCTATAATGTCATTCGTAATAAAAGTGGTAATATTTGCGCCATTACCTTTGTATGTACTTTCTTGAGCTTCATGGCTAACCATTAAATCAAAATTATGTTTTCCAATTTTTTTGACATACTGCAAAAGCTCATTCAAATTCCAATAAGTTCCAACTCCATTATAATCAGACATAGTTGCCAGATTATTTTTCGCCCATCCTATTGAATATGTAGGCCTGTAATTGATTGAATTTTGAGTATTTATATTTCCATTTAATGAAGTTCTAAAAACAAGTCCAGGTAAGATATCTATATCTATGTTTGCACCACCATTAAACTGTCTTCTGAGATTGTTGTTTGTAATCAAATTAGCAATAGCAATTGGGTTAACTGGAGCATATTGGTCTGTAGGGTTGTTTACGTTTCCACCTCCATATGTACCATCAATATTTTTTACAGGTGTTTGTGGAGTTAGTTGCAATGCATTGTTGATCACATCTTCGGAGCTTGAAGTAAGCTTTTCGAAAGTTTGATTAAAGCTTGTATTGACACCCAATTTAATCCAGGTTCTTGGCTTTGTATCAAGATTTAAACGCATCCCAAACCGATCAAAACCTGAACCTAGGGCAACGCCTTGTTGATTCAGGTATTCGCCAGAGAAATAATAGGTGGTTTTTTCACTTCCACCACTTAAACTGACTTGATGTTTTTGCATTGCCGAATTTCTAAACAATTCACTTTGCCAATCAGTCCCATTTCCTAAAATTGATGGGTCTAAAAATTCAATCGGTGTAGTACCTCCTGCAATTGCATGAAATTCTCCAACCATTTTAGCATATTGTGGCAAATTCATAACGTCCACACGATTAGGAGGTGTCTGCAAAGAATAGCTGTAATCATATGTAATTTTAGCATTGCCTGCTTTACCACGTTTTGTCGAAATTAACACAACCCCATTGGTAGCTCGTGATCCATACAATGCAGTTGCAGATGGTCCCTGCAATATTTGAACATCAGCAATGTCTGAAGGGTTTAATCCGGAAAGAGGATTGGATGAACTGGTTGATCCATAGGCTACAGATTCCCCTGGTATTTGAACACCATCAATAACATAGAGTGGTTCGGTAGTTCCATTAAGAGAACTCACACCACGCACTGCAACTGAAATACCCCCACCTGGCTGACCCGAATTTTGTGTTATATACACTCCTGCGGCTCTACCTTGAATTGCCTGTTCCAAGGTTGTATTAACAGTTTTGTCAATTTGTTTAGCGGAAACAGATGTTTGAGCTGTGGTTAAATCTGCCCGTTTTGCAGTACCGTAACCAACAGCAACCACTTCACCCAACATCTTGGAATCGGATTCAAGACTAACATTGATAAGTTTGTTTTTTGCAGAAATTTCTTGTTTTTTCATCCCAATGTAGGAGAATACAAGTGTAGAGCCTTGATTTACGTTCAGAGTGTACTTCCCGTTTACATCTGTATTTGTTCCATTTGTTGTACCTTTAACAAATACTGAAACTCCAGTTATTGGACTTCCATCGCTTGCATCGGACACAACTCCCGAAACAGAAAAATTCTGTTGTGCAGAAACTAAGTATACTCCAAAAAAGAGTAATACCGATAGAAAAATGATTTTTCTTTTCATGGAATTAAATTTAATATTAGAAGATTATTTATTGTTGAAATATTGTAGTAAATGACACATTTCGACTATACAAAAATAAAACATCAAGCTAAAAGAAAAACATATTATTTTAGCTATATGTGATACTATTTCTACCTGTTTATGCTCGAAATCTTATATTCCTGCATCTATAAGAAAAAAACCTTATGAATTTCCGTCGATGAGTAATCGTTTATTTCAGATATATTAATGATAGAAAAGTCTCAAGAATTGTCATTTGGTCTCCTTTGAACTTTTGTGGAAAGTTCGATATTTGATGAATTAAAAAGTTGAATGTAAAAAAATAGGGAAACAAAACATCTATAAAGTTTAAATTTATTTATTACCAGACTTATTAGGTAATTATAACAGAGAACTAAATTACTGAGATTTATTTATTAAACAATACATTATATCTGGTAATTTAAAGCATTAAAAAAGGTTGGCTAAAAATAACCAACCTTTTAAATACTTATTTGAAAATTTAGCGAATAATTTTCACTACATTTTTTTCGATATTACTTTTTGTCTGAAGCATATAAATCCCTGAAGTCAAATCAGCTACTTGAAGTAGATTTGTTCCTACAACAAAAGTTCCTGATTTAATTACGCGACCTTGTACATCTATTAAATTGTACGAAGACTCAGAACCTATCGTAATCTGATATTGTTCGGATGAAATCCTTGCCACTTTTAATGTGCTTGCTTGAGTTGTTTTAAGCTCTGTTGTAGCATATAATAAACTGATGTCATCAAGTAAATAAATTACGCCACCATTAGCCTGTATATTGAGAAATGGCTGTGTAGCGTTAGTAACACTTATAATTGGAATACTTACTGAATACCACTTATTCAGTTCATGAACACCAATTGTATCGCTCCATTGTGAGGTTCCACCAGTCCATGTATCAGGACCTCCACCAACAAAAATATTTGACCATGGATTTGGTGTATCAAATGCTAAAGCCAAGACTTTAAAGGATACATGATCATAATTGTGCCAGTCACCATTTACAGGAAGGATATTCATTGCAATTGCACCACCACCGGATGGATAAGTAACCTTGAAAGCTTTCGAAGACGTATTTATTCCTGTTATTACAGGATTAGCTACTACTTCAAGTCCAAAAGTACCACCTGTAGCATACCAAACACCCATACCAGCATTGGAACCAATTATTTGCTCTTCAAAATTTACAACTACTTCACGGTTCGGATTCTGGTGTTCGATTAATTGGATATCATCCATCAGAATGTTATATCCGGCAGCTTTGTTGTATTTCACAATTAAATTTGTTGTAACTGGATTTGCAGCTAAATACGTAGTTAATTTTGCTTGATCAAAAGCAATATCTGCAGAATACCATGTACCTATTGTGGCAGTACTCCATCCGTTAGCACTTCCAACTGTAGTCATATTTGAAGCATCAGGAGCCAATCCAATTTCAAAATTTCCATAATCCAAACTAGCACCTGCTGTAGGACATAATTTCACTCTTACTCCATCATAGTCGGCCCATGTTTTACCAGCAGGTAATGTGACTGGAAATGAAACAGGTACCCATGCCAGATTATTAACACTCACAACTTTAGCTGAAGTATTTATACCACTTGAATAAGGATTTGCAGCTACTACAGCTGTACCGCCATTCCAAATAACTTTTACCGAATCTCCAATTGCTGCAGACTCAAAGTTATTAACCATAAAAGTTTGAGCCTGAGTGAGTAAACTACAAGCTGCAAAAAAAACAAGTAACATTCGTTTCATAATAATACATTTTAGAGGTTTGTAAAATAATAATTAATTATAAGATTTTTTTTTTGAAATATCATTTCAATATATATACGAATAAATCCGATATAATATTTCGCTGTAAAAATAAGTTATACTTAACAACAAAAACTATATTTTTTTAGCTTAATATGATACTTTTACTACCAATTTGAGGTCACATTTAATCATATTAGTCCATTTATATTAAATAGGTTGTGATTTTCTGACGTTTGATGTTGAAAATAAAATTTCATAAGCTCAGCTAAAAGAGTAGCAGGTTTTGCATAATAATGTAAATAAAAGCAAACTGTTGAAGTAGGAGGTAGGGTCCTGACTGATTAGATTTTATCTTAATACTTTTCAAGATCATACTTATGGAATAATAAAAGCCCCAAATCTATTTAGTTGGGGCTTTTTATGTTATCATTTTGAATTTACAAATCGAACGGTTTATTTTCAATTTACATATTTTGGTCAATTAAATTGATTTTTTGTTCAATCAAATTGCTTTCTTCTTTCAACGATTCAATTTTTCGTTCCATTTCTTTTATAAGTCCCCCTCCTTTTTTGGAAGAAGATGTAAAAAATCCGATATTGTTTTCGTAGGTTCCAATTTCCGATTTAAGGTGCTCGAAGGCACGCATTAATTTTTCACGTTCCCGGTTCAATTTGTTTTCACCTTTGTTACTCATGTCTTTCAGATTGCTTTTGAATGAATTCAAGCGTCTGTTAGATGCATCAATGTTCAGTTCTTCAAATTGTTTATCCACCGCTTCACGGTATTCTTTATAAACTTTATCTTTTTCCTTGAATGGTACATGTCCTAATTCGTTCCATTCATTCATTAATGTTCGCAATGCAGTCTGTGAATCATTTGAGTTTCCGGTTTTATCTAATTTGTTTATTTTTTCAATCAATTCTTTTTTCTTAATCAGATTTTCAGTCTCAACTGTACGTTGGCCAGAAGTGCTTTTATTTTTTTGTTCAAAGAAAAAATCACAGGCTGCTATAAATTGTTTCCACAATTCGTCAGATAATTTTTTTGGAACAGGTCCGATGGTTTTCCATTCTTTTTGAAAAAGGATAAGTTTTTCACTCGTTTCTTTCCAATCTTTACTATCTTTTAAAAGTTCTGCTTGTTCACACAAAGCTCTTTTTTTGTCGGCATTCTGGGTAAGTAAATTTTTTGCTTCTTTGTAAAATTCGCCTTTAGCTGAAAAAAACGCATCACAAGCTTTTCGGTAACGATCAAATATTTTTTGATTTGCCTTACGGGGTGCAAACCCAATAGTTCTCCATTCTTCTTGCCATGCAATAACTGTCTTGGTCGCCTCATCCCAACCATGATAGTTATTAAGATTACCAAATTCAAATGCTTCTATTTTTTCGCATAAAGCAATCTTTAACTCCAGATTTTTTTCTTCCATCTTCCTGATGGTTTCAAAATAGGCCTGGTGTTTTTTATTGATTGCAGTTGATGCTTCTTTGAACCGAGTCCAGATTTCTTCCCGTATTTCGCGAGCTACAGGTCCTAATTCGTGCCATTCTTCGTGTAATTTCTGAAGCTTCTGGAATGCTAAAATTATATCTGATTCTTCGGCTAATTTTTCCGCAGCTTCGCACAGCAAGGTTTTTGACTCCAGATTTTTCTTGAAATCGTATTCACGAAGTTCATTGTTTATCTTTATTAAATCCCAAAAAGATTCCTGATATAAATTGTATTGTTTCCACAATTCAGTGGAAGCCGTTTGGGGAACTTGTCCGATTAATTTCCATTTTTGCTGAAGTGCCCGAAATTCATTAATATGTGTAGAAACATCGTCATTGCTTGCAACCAACACTTTCATTTGTTCCAAAAGATGTTGTTTTTGGAACAAATTATTTTCCTTTTCACTTTCCTTTTGGGCCATTGCTGAGGCTTTTTTAACCCTGAATGTATTTAAAAGTGTTTTAAAAATATCCTCCAATTCATCTTTCGATGCAAAAAAATCTTCCTCATTACCACCAGCTTCTGCAAATTGTTTCTTTTGATCTTCAACTTCGGATTTAATCTTTTTGTAAAACAATTGTTTTATGTGCTCCACATCATCTTTCGCCTCTTCCACTTCTTTGTTGATGAGCAACTTTAAAGCATCGATTAATTCCTGTTTCGTGCTCGAGGCATAATCGGGTATATTCGATGCATCTTCTTCATGTTGTTCGTTAACATCAAGTTCTAAACTTACTTCAGGAATTACTTCCAATGCAGTTTCTTTTACTTTTTCAGTATCCTTTACTTCTTTGGCAATTTTTATAGTATCGGTTTCTGCAACTTCCTCATTGGTAGTTGCTTCATCGGTAATTTTTACGTCATCAGTCACATTAATTTCATTAGTAATTGTCAATTCTTCAGTTTCAGCAACTTCTTCGTTCGCTGTCGCTTCATCAGTAACTATTACTTCATCAATCTTCTTGACTTCTTTAGTAACTTTTTTTGCCTTAGCAGTTTTTTCAACTTTAGCATCTTCTGTAATTTCAGTTTCTTCGTGAAGTACGATTTCAGAATCCTTGTTTAAATCAAGTGGGCTCATTTTCAATGTTATTTTAATAATTTTGCTTTATATTTCTATAAAACAGTTGAATTACAGTAGCTAAAAAATAGCTGTTACAAAAATAGGTTATTTTTTTTAAATAATTGATATTTAGCACTGATAAATCTTTGTCATTCTGATTTCTTAATTGGGAAATAGATACTTAAATGGCAGAATTACAACATTTTATTCTCATTTTACCATTATTTTCTAAATGAAATATATGTATTTGCCTGTTGAGCAGGATTTATTTGTATATCGTTTATGCTAACATGTGCAGGTCGGGTTACAATAAATTCAACGGTATCGGCAATGTCCTCGGCATTCAAAGGTATAAGTCCGGTATAAACAGCTTTTGCTTTATCAGCATCCCCGTGGTACCGGACAAGTGAAAATTCTGTTTCAGCCATTCCGGGTGAAACCGAACTTACTTTAATACCATGTTTTACCAAATCGAGCCGTAAGCCTTTTGTAATGGCATTTACTGCATGCTTCGAGGCACAATATACGCTGCCATTGGGGTAAACCTCGATACCTGCAATGGATGAGATATTGATGATGTGACCCGATTGTTGCTTTATCATGCCCGGAACAATTAACTTGGTAATATATAAAAGTCCCTTTACGTTTGTGTCAATCATTTGATCGAAATCCTTCAAATCACTTTCGTCGAAAGGTAACGCTCCGGCAGCTAATCCTGCATTATTAACCAGTAAATCAATAGTCTGAAATGTTTCAGGTAACGATTGAATTGCTTTTGTACAAGCTTCATTGTCACGAACATCAAAACAAAGAGAAATCACTTTCGATGCAGGAAAATCGGAATTTAATTGTTTCAGGAGTTCTTCCAGGCGTTGAGTTCTACGACCGGTGATGATTAAGTGATAACCTAATTTCGCTAACCGAACTGAAATTGCTCGCCCAAAACCCGATGTAGCTCCTGTAATAAATGCGGTTTTCATAATTTGTCTGATATGCCTAATGATTTATAAGATATTTAATATTAATTAGTTCACTCGTTTTTCCCTTTAACATATTTAAGCTCGTGTCCCATTTTTAATTTTTTTGTTTGCATATAAAATGCATTGTATGGGTTTGTACTTATTTCGATAGGTACATTTTCTACAATAGTTAGCCCGTAGGCTTCCAGACCAATTCGTTTAACCGGGTTATTTGTCATAAGCCGTATTTTGCTAACACCTATTTCACGTAAAATTTGTGCTCCAACCCCATAATCACGTTCATCAGCATCAAATCCCAGATGAAGATTAGCATCCACCGTGTCCATACCTTCTTCCTGCAATTTATAGGCTCTTATCTTATTCATAAGACCAATTCCACGACCTTCCTGATTCATGTAAACTACTACACCTTTACCTTCTTTTTCAATGAGTTCCATTGCTTTGTGTAGTTGTTCTCCACATTCACAACGCATTGAACCAAAAATGTCGCCTGTCATGCAAGATGAATGAACTCTTACTAAAATCGGCTCATCTTTTTCCCATTCACCTTTTATAAGAGCCACATGTTCGAATCCATTCGATGTTTGTCGAAATGGTATAAGTTTAAAGTGGCCGTAAGCAGTTGGCATATTTACTTTTTCACCCATTTCAACAAGAGACTCGGATTTAAGTCGATAGGCTATCAGATCTTTGATCGTAATGATTTTCAAATCAAACCTTTTCGCAATTTTTATTAGTTCGGGCAATCTGGCCATTGTCCCATCTTCGTTCATAATTTCAATCAGCGCTCCTGCAGGATATAAACCGGCTAAACGTGCTAAATCAACCGCCGCCTCTGTATGTCCGGCACGACGCAAAACACCTTTCGAACGGGCACGTAATGGAAAAACATGTCCAGGACGACCAAATGTATCGGGTTTTGAACTTGGATTGGCAAGTGCATTAAAAGTAGCTGCCCGATCGGCAGCTGAAACTCCGGTAGTACAACCTTCCAGTTTATCAACACTTACAGTAAATGGCGTAGAATGAATTGAAGTATTTTTGTTGACTTGCATTTCAAGATCAAGTTCATCGCAACGCTCTTCTGTTAATGGTGCGCAAACGACACCACGCCCATGAGTTATCATAAAGTTAATCATATCGGGTGTGATTTTTTCTGCTGCACAAATAAAATCACCCTCATTTTCACGATCTTCGTCATCAACTACTATGATAAATTTTCCATCTTTAATGTCTAACAGAGCTTCTTCTATCGTATTTACTATTGATTTCATTTTAAAATTTCTTTATTTTATGTCTTATCCTTTGTAATTGTTATTATCTTGAAAAAGGAGCAAAATAAAAACGGTATTATTTTATTTTTTCATTATCTGTCTGAAATCTCATTATCTTCAGTAGTTTGGTCGCTTCCCCAACCAAATTTTCGTTTTATACTATTCCAGATTTTAATGTATTGCTGTGTATTAAGTAAGCTTGCATCCACTACAGCCACATAAGTAAGGAAAATTCCGATTGGGAGTAAAACGGCTGAACTAAGCCACATGCCCTGATAGGACTCCCATAAACCCTCACGTGCCATTTTATATCCTGTATTGTCAATAATATAATAAATAATAAACAAGATAACTGAAATAACAACAGGAGTTCCCAGACCACCTTTACGAATGATGGCACCCAGAGGTGCACCAATGAAGAAAAATATCAAACAAGCAAACGATAGAGTAAACTTACGGTGCCATTCAATTTGGTGTCGACGAACATATTTCTCCGGTTCCTCTAACATCATTTTGTTATATTGAATCTGATCTTTCATTGTTTTTGCCTGATCTAATGCTTTTGAACTTATCCTTAACATGGAAGTTTGGTTAAACGAAAGGAACAATGAATCCGCATTAAGACTTTTCTTTTTTGCATTTGCACTATCGAACAACTGTTTGCCATTAAATTCTTCGCGCCCTAAATAATGGCTTTTTATAATTTCTTTGGCTTGCTCATTGCTTCTTATTATTGATATTTTACTTACCGAATCAATGGATTGAGTGAGTTCTTTAATATTTTTTGCAACATGTTGGTCTTTAAGCAAAGATTCATCGTATCGGTTAAATTCAGTGTTGAAATCAAGCAACAAGTCTTTTTGTTTAAAAGTTTCCCGCTTATAGGGAATGCTCGAAGCAGAATTACTAATACGTTGTTTTTGCAAATTTTCAAAACTTTCACCATCGTAAAGCGAAAGAAGAAGATATTTGTTATCTGCAGTAAACTGAACCCGTCCGGAATCTGCTACCATAACATTTGCATTTTCAAACCCTTTCGAAAAATCATAAATCATCATATTCTTTAATAGATTCCCTTCTTTGCCACGTACATAGATATTGTAATTGCTGATACCTGAATAAAATTCACCTACAGGAATATCAAATTCAGGGGATTTTTGGCGAAGGGAAAAAATAAGTGTCCACAGTTTGGTTTGAGCTATGGGAAGAACATAATTGGAAAAATAAAAAGCTCCCACACAAAACATCGAAATCAGTAATATAAGTGGTCGCATGATACGGAATAATGAAATGCCCGCAGCTTTCATGGCGGTAAGTTCAAAATTTTCACCCAAATTTCCAAATGTCATTAAGGAAGCCAGGAGTATGGCCAAAGGGAGAGCCATGGGTACAAGTGAAAAAATGGCATAAGTAAAGAACTCTGCCATAACAGACCATCCGATTCCTTTTCCAACTAATTCGGCAACATGTTTCCATAAAAACTGCATCAACAAAATGAAGATGCAGATGAGAAAAGTCATCAAAAAGAGCGTAAAAAATTGCTTAAATACGTACAAATCAATTTTTTTAATTCTAAACATGCCTGTTTTTTTTTGGAACAACAAAATTACTGCAAAAAGTTCAATAATCAAGTATTAATATAATGTATAATTACCAATGTACGTTTCAGAATCATTAAAATATCTAAACAGGAGCAGTCATAATTAATATGATTTAGTCATTGTTTCGCTTCCCGAATTTAGTTTTAAAACATATTCAACTTAATATCAATAAAAAACCATCCACTTGGAATGAGTGAATGGAATAGTATGATTTGAAATGTCAAATATTTTTTAAAAGTTTGGTTTGATAAGCAAAATTTTCAATATTATCGATTTTCTAATTTTAAATTTCTGATTATGATATTGTTATATACCTGTTTTTCTTCGTAATTCTTCTATTTGCTTATTCCATAATAAGACTAAATCTTCTTTTTCGTTGGGTTCAGCAAAATCTGTTATCACCAGAGTCAAATCACCTGTAATTTCCTGTACGGCTATTTCAAGTTCAAAAAAATAATTGCTGTCTTTGTCTTCTTTCCATTGAAAACGAATGCTGGTATTGGGTTTTGATTGTATCAGATAAGCAGTCTGCGTGTTTATGTCCCACGAAAAAGTGTATTCGTTATCGTCCACCGTAACACCATCCGAAAACCATTCGGCAAGTCCTAAAGGAGTGCCGATCGAGTTCCATAACACATTTAACGATGCTGATTTGAGTTGATATTCAATGTTAAATTTTACTTTTTTCATAACAAGAATTGATTATTGCCTGAAAATAATGATATTTTGAAAAATATCATTCATTTTTTTTTGCGTTCGCAATATACACATAATATTTAACAAAATCAACTATTTAATATAAATAATTCAGATATGTTGATAATTAATTATTGCAGAGAGCTCTTTTCAAAACATAAAGGCAACAATTGTCTTACATTTTCAATCATGTATATATTTTCAGTACCATAAAGTAAAATCTTTATATTTTTTTCAAAACGCATCTCTGTTTCTAATAGAACCTGACGACATGAACCACAAGGTGTTATGGGCTCTTTCAAAAAGTTACCATTTGTGTGAGCAGCTATAGCTATTGATTTTACAGCAATATCTGGGTATTGGGAGTTAGCGTAAAACATGGCTACTCTTTCGGCACAAAGTCCTGAAGGGTAAGCCGAATTTTCCTGATTGCTTCCGGTAAAAATTTCACCGTTATCAAGTTGAACAGCTGCCCCAACGTGAAAGCCTGAATAAGGTGCATATGCTTTCTGAATTTGGTCCTTGGCTTTGTTTATTAATTGTTGGAATTCAAGATCAAGTTCGTCAAAGCGATATATGGTTACTTTTGTTTCAATAGTTTTTTGTTGCATAATTTTTATATTTCAAAAGACACATTCTGTGTCTTAATTTTAACAAGTTACTTTAGTAGATGATATTAAAATACTGGAATACCAGATTTACACTAAATACAGATTAGAATTCTTCCTTTATCAACGATTCGTCGCAAAAATATAAAAAAATCACTTCTAATTGCTCTGTTTAAGTAATTAGTTTTAATTTTGTAGCAAAATAATTCAATAAATTTTTTGGAATGACAATTAAAATAAAATCAATTCTTTTGCTAAGTACCTTGTTTGTTACTTCATTAACAGTATCGCAAAACCTTAGCCAATCTTACCTCTTGTATATTGAAGATTACAGCAAGTTGGCCCAAATGCAACAGAAGGAATATGGAATACCTGCAAGTATCACTCTGGCCCAGGGGTTATTGGAATCAAAAGCAGGGCAAAGTTCTCTAACTAAAATGTCGAATAATCACTTTGGAATTAAATGCACTGATTGGACCGGTGACAAAGTTTATTACGATGATGATGAAAAAGGAGAATGTTTCCGAAAATATGATAAAGTACTTCAGTCCTATGAAGATCATTCATTGTTTTTGAAAAACAGAAAACGTTATGGTTTTTTGTTCGACCTGAAACCCACAGATTATGAAGGTTGGGCTTTTGGCTTGAAGAAAGCTGGTTACGCTACCGATCCGGCGTACGGTTTTAAACTCATTTCAATTATCGAAACGTATAATTTGCATCAATTCGATTTGAAAGAGAATGAAAAACAATGGGTTGCTGAAACTGAAAAGAATTCTACAGACAATATTGAACAAAGGAATAACCAAAGCTCTATAGGTTCGATTCACGCTTCTGCAAATCATGTTGTTAAAAAAGTAAATGGAGTTCGTTTTATAACAGCTTCGCCCGCTGATACATATAGTATCATTGCCGATGAATTTAATTTAAGTGAAAAAAGGCTCCGAAAGTTCAATGACGTTGATGCTTTAGCTGAACTGGAAGCCGGAGACCGGGTTTTTATTTCGTCCAAAAAGAATAAAGCTCCGGTTGATTGTCCGACTCACAAGGTATTTGCCGGAGAATCAATGCATAGTATAGCACAGGATTATGGAATGAAAGTAGTTCAACTATATAAATTAAATAATATGCCCTTTGATGAAACTGCAAAATATGATGCTGTTTTAAAATTGCGTTAGGCTGAAGTATATGCGAAAGAAAAATACAGAATTATTGAGTGAGGTAATACGCCAGGTGCTGAAAGAACAACATTTGGATGCACCGTTGAACGAAAAAAGATTGATTGATGCTTGGCCGTTAGTACTTGGGCAAAATATTCTTCAGTATACTTCCGATTTGAAAATTAAAAATAAGGTGCTGTATGTTGCTCTGACATCTTCTGTGCTTAGGCACGATTTGTTTCTTTCACGTGAGGAAATAAAAAAATCATTAAATAAACAAGTAGGAGCAGAGGTGATTGTGGATATTATATTTCAGTAAAATTAATAAATTTACAAATAAACCTTTCAGAATGTGTCAACTAGTATGGACTACAGAGAACACCTTTTCCGCCCGCTTTCCCTGCATTTTGTTGATCATTTGGTAGAAGTGATTTTTTCAAATCCTGAAGATTTTAAAATCATTTATACTTTGATATTTGATTCCGAGGAAAAAGTAGCCTGGAGAGCTGCCTGGGCCTGCCAAAAAATAAGCGAGAAATTCCCCGGGTGGTTCACTGAAAAGCAATTCATGGAACTTGCAGCACATGCAATTTATACTTCTCATGCTGGATTGAAACGTGGCTGTTTATCAATTCTTTATAATCTGGATTTGCCTGATTCTATTCCTGTCGATTTTCTTAATTCTTGTTTTGAATGGATGATCTCCCCCCGATCATCAATTGCGGTTCAGGCTCTATCCATGAAGATATTATATAAGATTTGTTCGAAAGAACCTGATTTGATTAATGAATTACGTACCTACCTCGAATCAATTTCTCCCGACGATTATTCAAAAGGTTTTAATGCCGCAAGACACAAAATCTTGAAAAACTTGATTGCCAAATAATTATCTTTTCAAAGATTGTAACAATTATCAATATTGCACACTTTAACAACTAAAGTGTTACTTTTGTGCTGTATTTGAATGTAAAATTACCCCTAATTATTTTTAAGTTTAATTTAAAACAAGTTTTATGTCTTTAAAGAAAAACATTATAGCATTAAGACAGAAAAAGGCAATTGTTGAAAAAGGTGGTGGCGATAAAGCTATCGAGAAACAAGTTGCAATGGGCAAAATGACAGCTCGCGATCGTGTTCTTGCTTTGTTGGATGTCGATTCATTTCACGAATATGATCTTTTCGTTGAGCATGAAGAAAGAAATTTCGGAATGGAAACCAAAGCATTGGCAGGTGATGGTGTAATTACCGGCACCGGAACCATGAACGGTGCGCCTATTTGTATTTATGCCCAGGATTTTACAGTTATGGGTGGTTCTTTGGGACTAAAACATGCGCGTAAAATTACTAAAATTATGGATCATGCGCTAAAAATGAAAGTGCCTTGTATAGGTATAAATGACTCGGGTGGTGCACGTATTCAGGAAGGTATTGGAGCTTTGGCAGGTTATGGTGAGATTTTCTATCGTAATACCATGTCCTCAGGTGTTATTCCTCAAATTTCAGTCATTTTAGGCCCATGTGCCGGAGGTGCAGTTTATTCTCCGGCTCTCACCGATTTTGTATTTGTGGTAGAAAACATTTCAAAAATGTTTATTACTGGACCAAACGTTATTGAAACAGTGTTGGGTGAAAAAATTTCACAAGAAGATTTAGGAGGTGCCCGGGTTCATGCTGAAATTACCGGTAACGCCCATTTTTATGCATTGAGCGAGTTGGAATGTTTTGAACAAATTAAAGAATTAGTTTCTTTGATTCCACATAGTAATCAACAAAAAGCTGCCAGTATTGAACCAAAAGAACCTGTTTCCAAATTTAATATTGAAAATATTATTCCTTCGGACCCCAAGCAACCCTATGATGTTCGTGATATAATTCATGCGCTTACCGATGATTCTAAATTTTTGGAAATACATGAACTTTGGGCCGCAAATATCGTTATCGGATTTGGACGATTGAATGGTGAAACAATCGGATTTGTTGCGAATCAACCCATGTATCTGGCCGGTGTACTCGATTGTGATGCCTCTGATAAAGCCGCTAGATTTATTCGCTATTGTGATGCTTTCAACGTTCCGATTGTAACACTGGAAGATATGCCGGGTTATTTGCCCGGAGTTGATCAGGAGCATGCAGGAGTAATTCGTCATGGTGCAAAAATGTTGTATTCCTACTCTGAGGCAACAGTTCCAAAAATAACGGTTATATTACGTAAAGCTTATGGTGGTGGATATATTGCTATGAACTCTCGTCACCTCGGTGCCGACTTTATGTTTGCATGGCCCGGTGCTGAAATTGCTGTAATGGGACCTGAAGGTGCTGCTAATATTATTTTCCGTAAAGAAATTATGGAAGCTGAGGATGAAGATGCAATGCGTCAGCAAAAGGTTCAGGAGTATATTGAAAAATTTGCGAATCCTTATGTAGCAGCTTCTAAAGGTTATATTGATGCGGTTATTGAACCTTCTGAAACACGTGAACTTTTACTTCATGCTCTTGAAGTGTCAAAAAACAAAGACGATCATCGTCCTGCGAAGAAACATGGTATTCCTCCTTTTTGATGCAGTGAAGTCAGGAGTTAGCAAAAGAATGAATATGTCACCATTTTATATTTTTAATTGAACTATGTGAAACTTACAAGTACGATATAAAAAATCATACTTGTAATACATTTTTCATAACTAGTTTATCAGCTTACCGGTTTTTAATAAACTTGTAACTTCTAATTAATTAAATTATGCAAATAGAAAAACCGGAATACGTCGACTTTGCCGTAACTGCTCGCCAATATAAGACACTTTTGACAAAAAAATTTCTAAACAGGAAAGTATGGGTAAATCCGAATCCGAATGTAATTCAATCGATTATACCCGGCACAATTATTAGTATTTTTGTAAAAGAGGGTGATGTAGTAACTGAGGGTTCACCTCTTTTAATTCTTGAAGCGATGAAAATGCTCAACAGAATTGAAATGCCATTTACAGCCCGAATCAAAAAAATTAATGTGGAATTGGGTGTCCGCATTCCAAGAGACTGTTTAATGATCGAATTAGAGGCTCTGGAAAACGAATAAATTTCTATAATAGGATAGAAAGGCTGATTCAATATTTTGATCAGCCTTTCTTTATATATTTGATACTGTCTGGATTCTAGGTAGTTAGTTGTTTCCAGGGTTTCTGCTCAATATCAAAGTTAATTTCTCTTTTATAATTGTCTCCCATTCCTGTTCAAAATTTGCTGTAAAAACGCTTTTACCGATGGAAGTTTCAATTTCAGCTATTTCCCAGAATTTTCCCTCCGAAATCTCAGAAGTGTCGTATGTTATTTCTCCATCATAAAATGTGAAATAACTGTGAACTAATTCTGCTTCTTGATTTGAAACAAATTTGTAGCGGATTATAAACTTAGGCTCAAAGCCAGTTATTCCAAGTTCTTCACGGACTTCCCTTCGAAGAGCATCCTCGATCTCTTCTCCAAAATCAACATGTCCCCCAACAGATGTATCCCATTTACCGGGTTGAATATCTTTATTCATTGCTCTTTTTTGAAGGTACAATTCACCTTTCGAATTGAAAACATGTAAATGCACAACAGGATGTAATAGAAATGTACCGGAATGACATTCGGTTCGTGTGGCTTTACCAATTATTTCGCCTTTTTCTGTAACAAGTGGAAAATATTCAATTGATTTCATCTGCAGGATTTTTAAATTAAAGTACAAATTAAGTAAATATAAATCTATTAGAAAAATAAATGTCTTTCTTCTTTCAATTTAACATAGATTCGCGACTCAATTTTATTGATAAGGGCAATCTGTTTTGAAAGGTTTATTGTATCTTTGCAGACAATATTGAAAAAAAACATTTATTTTTAGACCAATTTAAGCTTAAATAAAATTCTGTTTTTGAATTCTATTTTTATGCATTCTATTAAAGTCCTATTTCTTTTAAATATTAATTGATGAAAGAGTTTAAAATTGCTGTTATCGGCCTTGGATATGTAGGTCTTCCATTAGCTATTGAATTTGGAAAAAAGTATAAAGTTCTTGGCTTTGATATTAATAAAACACGTGTAGAAGAATTACAACAAGGTCAGGATCATACCTTAGAAGCCGATTTACAAGGTCTGCTTGAAGTTACGAACCTTCAAAAAAACAATTCCGATATTGGACTTTCCTTTTCATCTAATGAAGCCGATTTAAAAGACTTTAATACCTTTATAGTCACAGTTCCAACACCCATAAATAAATTCAATATGCCTGACTTACGACCGCTGATAAAAGCATCGGAAATGTTAGGGCGTATTATAAGTTTGGGTGATATTGCCATTTACGAATCAACGACTTATCCCGGTTGCACGGAAGAAGACTGTGTGCCTGTAATAGAGAAGGTTTCAGGGTTGATTTTCAATAAAGATTTCTTTGCTGGTTATAGCCCTGAGCGAATTAATCCCGGAGATAAAGTGAATACACTTACCAAAATCAAAAAAGTAACTTCCGGATCCACACCTGAAGTTGCCATTTTAGTTGATAATTTGTATTCCTCTATTATTACTGCCGGAACTCATAAGGCACCCAGTATTAAAGTGGCTGAAGCTTCCAAAATTATTGAAAATGCACAACGTGATGTAAATATCTCTTTTGTAAACGAATTAGCCCTTATTTTTGACAAAATTGGCATAGATACTAATGATGTAATTGATGCAGCAGCAACCAAATGGAATTTTCTGAAGTATCGGCCGGGTCTAGTTGGAGGACATTGCATAAGTGTGGATCCTTATTATTTGGCAAGTAAAGCGGAGTCGTTGGGATATGTTCCTCAGGTGATTCTTTCCGGACGTCATGTGAATAACAGCATAGCTCCATTTATAGCCAATAAGGTTTTGAAACTTATGATTCAGAAGATTCATACTATTAAAGGTTCAAAAGTCTTGATGCTAGGGGTAACTTTCAAAGAAAACTGCCCGGATATCCGTAATACAAAGGTGATAGATATTTATAGGGAACTCTGCGATTTTGGTCTGCAGGTTGACATCTTCGATCCCTGGGCATCAGCTGAAGAAGTAATGATTGAATACGGAGTCAAAATAATTGATAAATTGGATGATTCTAAAAAATACGAAGCTATTGTACTAACAGTAGCACACGATGAATTTAAACCAATAGATTTTGAAAAATACCATAATGACGGAACTGTAATTTTTGATGCCAAGGCATTAGTAGATAGGAAGTATGTGGATGGCAGACTTTAATAATGTCTATTTGAAAATCAAAAACTGTCTTAAGTAATAAAATGTTTAAAGTCACGTTAGTTTCTGTTAGCAGTTATTTGATATTTTAAATTTTATTCCCCATATTGATAGTTTATTTCTTACGAAAAATTAATTAAAAAAATTGAGTACAATCTGACTAAAGATTGTATTTGATAGTAAAAATATTTATAAATTGTACTATGAATAAAATAAAACTCGTCCTACTTTCCCTTTTAATATTTAGTGGCTTAGCAGCTCAGGATTTGAGTAAACTAACACCTGATCAACTGGAAATGTATAAAAAATACATGGCTGGAAAGAACAATAATGCTCAAACAGGTACCTATTCCAATTCTTCAATGGACAATTCTGTTGAGGCAAGAACAGTTGATGAAACTGATTCATTAAAAAACGCACAATTTAAAAATTCCCAATACAATAATTCACAATATCCAAACTCACAATATCCAAACTCCCAGTATCCAAACTCACAATATCCAAACTCCCAGTATCCAAACTCCCAGTATCCAAACTCCCAGTATCCAAACATACAATATCCAAATTCACAATATCCAAACTCCCAGTATCCAAACACACAATATCCAAACACTCAATATCCAAACACACAATACTCAAATCCACAATATCGATATCCCCAATATCCAAATTATTTTACAAATAATGTTCCATTATCTGTTTTCGGAACTTATCTCTTTAATAAACAAAATCTGACATTTGAGCCAAAATTAAATATTCCAACACCTCAGAATTACATTTTAGGTACCTATGATGAATTAATTATTGTAGTATCCGGATTGTATGAGGCAAATTACAAAATTAAGGTTACGCCCGAAGGAATGATTAATATACCCAATATTGGTCCTGTAAAAGTTGGGGGAAAGACTATTGAAAATGCAACTATACTGATAAAAAATAAAGTTTCCAGAATATATCAGGGTGTATCTTCAGGTGAAACAAAAGTAAATATTTCACTTGGAAGTATTAGAAGTATTAGAGTAACAGTAGTAGGTGAGGCAACACGACCGGGAACTTATACTCTACCATCATTAGCAACTGCATACAATGCTCTCTATGCTTGTGGAGGTCCAAATGAAACTGGTACGATGCGTGATATAAAAGTAATCCGAGCCGGAAAAATTATTGCAAAATTAGATGTTTATCAGTTTTTGGTTGATGGGTTATTAAAAGATAATATAGTATTACAAGATGATGATGTAATAAAAATTGATCCCTATAAAATACGTGCAACAGTAAATGGAGCAGTTAAACATATTGGAATTTTTGAAGGACAGCAAGGTGAAACACTTCAAGATTTAATCCGTTATGCAGGCGGGTATGCAGAATATGCCTATCAAGATAAAATAACTGTTTATAGAATCAAAGGAAAAGATAAAACGATTGTCGATGTAAACGGAGATCAAACTCAAAATGTTTTGTTAAATTCGGGAGATTCTATTGTTGTGTCATATACACTAAATAAATATGATAATAGAATTGATTTGAAGGGATCTGTATTTCGTCCCGGTGCTTATGCACTTGAAAATGGTTTAACGGTCAAACAGTTGATAGAAAAGGCAGATGGTGTGAAAGAGGATGCATTTATGAAAATGGCTTTCATTACTAGAAAAAAAGAAAATCAAATTCCGGAAATTATCGGATTTAATTTAGGGGAAGTTTTAAATGGAACAGCGCCTGACATTTTATTACAAAAAGATGACCAGGTTGAAATTCGTAGTTTGTTTGATTTTCGTGAAAAGGAAACTGTTACTATACTCGGGGAAGTCAAACAACCGGGAAAATATATTTTGATTGATAATTTGACCTTAAAAGATTTGATATACAAAGCAAAGGGTTTTACTGATATGGCAGCAACTGATTCTGTAGAACTTGTACGGGTTATAAGGGATCAAAAAACCCTGTATAATACAAATAAAAAATCTACTGTTAAAAAAATTGCAGTTGATAAAGATTTGAATTTTAAACAAGGGCAAGGAGATGTTTTACTTGAAAATGGTGATCAGGTTATTGTACGTAGTATCTCAGGATATGAAGGAATTCGTTTGGTGCGTATTGAAGGTGAGATATTACATCCGGGGAGTTATAATATACGGAATAAAGCCGAGCGTATTTCGGATATTGTAAAAAGAGCAGGTGGTTTTTCTAAATATGCATATCCTCGTGGGGCATTTCTTATTCGACAAGAAAAGACAAGTGGGACAGAACAGAAACTAAACAGGATAATGGAGGAGAATTCTAAAAATCAGTTGGAAAATTCTTCAAATAAAGCATTTGACGCAAATATGCTAAAAGCTGCCGGTGCTACTACAGTACAAGGCTATACCGCCATGGATTCTATCCAGAAAAAATTATCTGGTTCAGGTGTTGTTGAAAAAATAAATGATTCTGAAGGTATTGTAGCACTTAATTTAGAAGAAATTATTAATCAACCTGGTGGAAAATTCGATTTTAAACTGGAAGAAGGGGATGTTATTTTTGTTCCTCGCGAACGACAAACTGTAAGAGTTGTGGGTCAGGTATTGTTTCCAACAATTGTAGGTTATGAAAAATCTATGGGTTTAAAAGAATATATAAGTAATTCAGGCGGTTTCTCAATTAATGCAAATAGAAGCAAAGTATTTGTTTTATATGCAAATGGAGCTGCTAAAAGTACGAAATCTTTTTTATGGTTTAAATTCTATCCGCAAGTACAGCCTGGTGCAAGGATAATTGTACCCGAAAAACCGGTTGAAATAAGAAATACGATGTCAACTGTTGAAACAGTAACTGTCATGACTTCAATAATCACTGTTGCTACTCTAATGTATGGTGTTCTAAAAAAATAAGAAAGATATGAATCAAGTTAATAAAATTGATAATACGGGTAATAATAATGAAACACTTAAAGAACTCTTAGATAAAAATATAGAGTTGTGGAATTACTTAAAAAGTAAATGGATTATTATTTTAATCTTTGGTTTTACAGGTAGTTTATTAGGTCTGGTAGGTTCATTTATAATTAAACCTAAATATACGGCACATCTTTCATTTGCTTTAGTAGAAAAAGCTACTGGTGGAGGATTAGCCGATTTAGCATCTTCTTTTGGTTTAAGTAGCTTGTTAGGAGGTGGCACAAATGGCGCCTTTAGTGGAGACAATCTAATTGAAATTATTAAATCACGTTATGCAATTGAGCAAACTCTCCTTACTCCTGTTATTTATCAAGGTAAAAATCAGAATCTAGTTGAAGTTTATATTTCATTTTCAAATCTTCGGGAAAAATGGAAAAACAACATAAAACATCCGGAACTACAAAATCTGAGCTTTCCAATTGGACAAAAAAGAGAAACTTTTTCACGTGCACAGGATAGTGTTTTATTCAATATCTACAGTTATTTTGATAAATCTAAGTTATTAACTGTTATTAGAAAAGATAAAAAAACAAGTATTGTCAATGTTGATTTTACAAGTAAAAACGAATTATTTTCAAAACTTTTTGTAGAGAAACTAATGGATGAAACTTATAAATTCTACAAACAAACCAAAACGTCACAAAGCAGAATAAATATTGACATGATGCAACATACAGCAGACTCAATTAGAGGGTTATATGAAAATGCTTTATATAAGGGTGCTGGAATTTCTTCAGTAAATATAAATAGTGCGCTACAATTTGCTGCTGTGCCGCGAATTAAACAAGAAAATAATGTTCAATTGTATGGAACAGTGTATGCCGAAGTACTCAAGAATCTTGAAACTTTGAAACTTGACATGAACAGAGAAACACCTATAATCCAGCTAATTGATACACCAAGGTTACCATTAATAGAAAGTAAAATTGGATTTATTAAGGGTATTGTAATTGGGGGCTTTCTTGGAGGATTATTAATCGTTACTTATTTGTTAAGTGTTTTATATATAAAGAAGCTATTAAAATAAGTCAAATTAACTTAAATTAAGAGTTGCTTTATTTTGTAAATAATTAGAAACTTAGAAACATGAAAAGCGAGACACAGAATGTAATTGAAAGATATGAGAGAAGAAAAGAGAAAAGTGTTGTTGATAATAATTCTAAGAACTTTTATTTCAATCATTTTGCTCAATCTGAAAGGGAACTAAAATATATTGAAATAATCAAAAGTAGATATGATTCTCTTGATTCTTTAAAAATTTTGGAAATTGGAGCTGGTACTGGAATTAATTTATTTTTATTTAAGAAGTTGGGGCTCAAAAATGAAAATATATATGCCAATGAACTGCTAAGTGATAGGTATAAATTATTGAATGATTTATTTCCGGAAATTAATACATTGAAAGGTGATGCATGTGAAATTGATGAAAATTTAAATTCTTCGTTTGATATTGTTTTTCAATCAACAGTTTTTACTTCTATTTTAGATTATGATTTCAAAGTGAAATTAGCAAATAAAATGTGGCAATTATTAAAACCAGGTGGTATAATCTTATGGTATGATTTTATATTTGACAATCCACAAAACAACGATGTAAAAGGAGTAAAAAAGAATGAAATTATTAAACTATTTAAAAATCATAAAAGGATTCAATTTTACAAAACGACATTAGCCCCTCCAATTGGTAGAAGAGTTAGAAAATTTTATCCTTTATTCAATATTTTCCCATTTTTAAGAACACATATAATTGGAGTAATTGAGAAATAAACTAAAATGTTAATGAATAAATATGACAAACTGTAATTTTTTACAATACTGAAGTTTATAAGTGCTAATATTGTTTCTTTTAATTATCAATTATTTATAAATTTACAGATACACTTCTAAAAGGGTGTTCTAGAATTGAATGTTAAATATATTTTGTAAAGGTAATATTTTCAATGAAAAGTTTATTCCTGAGTCTTATTACGGATTTTGGTTCAAAAATAAACGAACTTATAAAAACAATATTATATTAAAATACAGAATAATGGTTTGTATTTTTATGAGATAAATATTTGTATTTTTTTTATAATGATTTATTCGGTATTACAAAGGTAATAAGCCTTGTTTTTCACTTAATATTAAATACTTTTTTAAAATATTATTCTCATTTGATAAATATAAAGGTTTAATTTGATTTGATGATACTTATAATACTTATTACTATTTTTATTTCTTTAATACTTCTTTTTCTTATCAGAAAAAGAAGTATTCTTGAACCTGCAAAGATCTTCTCTTTATATTGGTTAATTCAACTAATACTTATTCCTATATTTTTTTTTAATGTATATGATTTTCATGGATTAGCATTTTTATATATTCTTGTAAGTATTGCAATAATGTTGTATACTTCAAATATCGGTAAAGCTATAGCAACTAGTTCGGGTTTTACTAACAATAGAATTGAATTTAATGAGAAACGGTCAAGATTAATATTTGTTTTAGTTATTATTTTAGCATTTGTTTACCCTTTTTATCAATTGACTCATTATGGATTTAGCATTCAGGATTTTTTGAGTATTAATCAACTTCTTGAAATGAATAATACAATAGCAGCAGACCGCTATTCCGGAGCTGAAGAATTTACAATTTTAGATCAACTTTTATTAGTCTTTGTATATTTAGCTCCACTTTATGCCGGATACATTTCTACATTTTTTGATAAGAAAAAACAAACATTTTTCTATATAGCATTTGTACCGGCTTTGGTTGTTGCGCTATCGCAGTCAATGAAAGCAGGATTTATTGCCAGTGTTTTTCTTTGGTTAACAGGAAAAATAGTTGCTATGTATTCAACTGATAAGCAGTTACCAAGATTTAATACTAAAGTAATCCTAATCTCAACTTTAATTATTCTTGTATTTCTTGGATTGTTATTTTTCTCAATGCTACTCAGAACAAACGAAATTAATTCCGATACAATAAGTTTTATTTCCTATAGATTTGTCAATTACGGTTTTGGACATCTTGTTGCTTTTGATGATTGGATTTTAACCGGTTGGAATTCTTATTATCCTTTTGAATTAAAAACTTTTTATGGTATTTCAAATTATTTAGGATTAGCAAGTAGAGAACAAGGAGTATTTACTGAGTTTTTTTCATATGGCAATGGCAATGTTAGTGGCGAAATGGTTACCAATGTTTATACTGCTTTTAGATTTTTAATTGAAGACTTTGGATTTTTTGGCAGTTTTATCTTTTTTGGATTATTTGGACTATTCTCGGGCTTTTCATTTTTGAAAATTAAAAATAATCCGAATACAATAGCATGGAAAGTAATTCATTCTGCTTTTCTATTCTTTATTTTTTATTCATTTGCGACTTCAGTTTGGGCTTATACAAGCTACATTGTTGTATTTATATTGTTTTATTTATTATTGAAATTATCATATAAACCATTAACTAAAGATGAGTATTGACTTTACAATAATTAAATCAAAAATAGGTAAAGATGTGATAGTTACATTTTTTTCTCAATTGATGATTATGTTAACTTTTTTTGTTGTCAATAAAATTTTAAGTAATAGTTTAGGAGTTGAGGGTTATGGTCAATATAGTATAATTAAGAAAAATAGTGCAGTTATTGCAATGGTTATGCTTGGAGGTATGGGTATAGCTTTACCGAGGTTTTTAGCCTTTTACCGTGCAAAAAATGAAGTAGCTCGAGCAAATGCAATATTGGTTGGATCATTTTTAATTGTTTTGGTTCTCAGTCTTTTTATTTTTATACTGTTTATTGTTTTTTATCGTGAGTCCGAGATGATAATTATTGGTGTAAAACAAAATAATGAGTTATTTTATGCTACAATTTTATATTCGTTCTCAATTTGTGCAAGTAGCTTTCTTTTTTCATTTTACAGGGGGCAGGGAAATTTTATTAAATACAATTTATCGCAAATATTTATTCAGATTTTGATATTGCTTAGTTGTTTTTTTGAACAAAAACATCTTTTTAGTTTACTAATTATTTGGAGTATATCAACTTTATTATTCACTTTTATTGCATTAATCAAAGATGCTAGGTATATTTTTTCAGACTTTTTTAATAATGTAAAAAAAAATCAATTACGATTATCTTTTAAAGAATTAGTACCATATGGTTTTACTCGTACTATTGGAGATTTTGTATTGTTTTCATTTTATGCTTTTCCTTTAATTTTTTCTAATTCAAAATATGGCATTCGTGATACAGCATTTTTTTCAGTAGGAATAATGATTTCAAACATGATTACTCCATTTTTTAGCTTTTTGGGCATGGTACTTTTACCTTATGTAAGTGAAAATATTGCTACCGAAAATCATTTTAAAATTAAAAAAGCAGTAAATAATTTGTTGATTGTGTATACTTTCATTTCGATTTTTGTCTGTTTATTTGTTTTTATTTATATGGATTTTTTGATAAAACTACTTTTTAATAGTGATTATCTAGCGTCTGCAGTAATGATTAAAGTAATAATATGGTCCGTGTTACCTCAGGCTTTATATTTACTACTACGCAATCCGTTAGATGCCGTTAGTAAAATACCTTTTAATACAATAAACCTCGGTATTAGTTTTTTGTTAATGATACTAATGTTTTATAAATCAACTTCAATTATTGAATTAAGCTATTCTTTCCTGATATCAAATTTTATATTGGCAATTTTATCAGTACTTTCGTGGTATTTATTTTATCATAGAGTAATGTCTAACAAAAATGCAATTCAATAGATTCTATAAACAACTTTCGAAATTTAGATTAAAATATGATTGTTAATATAAGAAGTTTTCATTTTGCATTTTTGCACGTCAACTATAATAATTCCGAATTGACGATTAATTGTATTAACTCGATATTATCAAACAATGAAAACTCTAAAATTATAGTTATTGACAATAATTCAGAAGATACAGAGAAAGAAAAACTAAAAGATTGGAAATTAAAAAATCAAGAAAAAAAATCTCAAGTAACTTTTATTTTTGAATTGAAAAATTTAGGTTATTTTGGAGCATTAAATATAGGACTTGAATCTCTTAAAAATGATATTCATACTTTTGATTATGTTACTATTGGCAATAATGACTTAATTTTTGAAGCAGAATATTTTAAAACCCTGGCAAATATTAAGATTACAAATGACATTTTTGTTTTAGCTCCTAATATTATTAAAACTAACGGAGTGCATCAAAATCCATACTCAATAAATAGAACTAGTAAAATTCGAAAACTTTTATATTATATATTATATTCTAATTACTTTGTTGCCAGGCTAATGTATTTAATTGCCGATTTGTTAAGTATTGGAAAATCGAATAAGGATAAAACCGATTTTAATCAATCTCAAATTATTTTTGCAGGCCATGGAGCTTGTTATATTCTTACAAAATCTTACTTTAGAAATAATTATTTGTTAGATAATTCTAGTTTTTTGATGGGTGAAGAATTTCTTTTTGCAAAACAAATTCGTGATACAAAAGGAAAAATAATGTATGTTAATAATTTGAAAGTGATGCATGATGAACATTCTACAATGAAAAATATACATTCAAAAGTTGTATATAAATACGAGCAAGCTGCATTTAAATTATTCAAAGATATTTGTTAAATTATTGTTGTTCAAATAGTGGATTACTTATTTTTTATATTTAACACGTTCAGTTAAAATAATATATGACTAAAGTTCAAATTTCAATAATATGCCCAATTTTTAATGAAGAAGAATTTATTGAAAGATGTATTGACTCAATATTAAGTCAGGACTATCCCCGAGAATTGTGTGAGATAATTCTTGTAGATGGCATGAGTACTGATAATACTCTTGATAAAATAGAAGTATATATTCAATCATATTCTTTTATTAAATTGATAATTAATCCATTTAAAGTTGTACCTTACGGGTTGAATTTAGGAATAAAGGCATCGAAAGGAGATGTGATAATTCGTCTTGATGGTCATTGTGTATATCCCCAAAATTATATTTCAACACTCGTAAAATATCTATATGAATTAAATGCTGACAATGTTGGTGCTGTTTGGAATACTTTGCCTGCGAAGGATAATTCAATCTGTAGAGCTATTGCTTTAGGTTCGAGTCATAAATTCGGAGTTGGAAATTCCAAACACAAGGTTGGTGCATCAGAAATAATGGAAACAGATACTGTACCTTTTGGATGTTATCGTAAAGAGATATTTGAAAAAATTGGCTACTTTGACGAAGAGTTAACTCGTAATCAGGATGACGAGTTTAATGGAAGACTAATTAAAAATGGAGGTAAAATATTTTTAATACCACATTTGGTTATTAATTATATAGCACGTGATAGTATTCAAAAGATGTCAAAAATGTTTTATCAATATGGACTATTTAAACCATTGGTTAATAAGAAATTAGGGGCGCCGGCAACAATACGGCAATTTTTTCCGGTCGTTTTTGTATTGGGCTTAATTGTAGGGGCCATTGCTTCAATATTCTCGAAATTATTGTTTTTAGTATACTTATTTATAATAGGAATTTATTTCATATTGGCATCTTTTTTTTCAATTAAGTCGGCTTTTAAAGAAAATGATTGGAAATTGATTATCTTTATACCATTAATCTTTATAGTCATTCACATTAGCTATGGTTTTGGATATTTAATTGGAATATATAAAATAATTTTTAAGGAAAAAATCACCGTTCACATTAACCGATAAATAATGAAAATAAGCTTTTCCCCACCATATATCGACGACGCAGTTATTGAAGAAGTAGTGGATACATTAAATTCAGGCTGGATTACTACAGGTCCTAAAGTAAAAGCATTGGAAAATGAGATATGCAGTTTTACGAATTCACATGCTGTTTTATGTGTGAATTCATGGACTTCAGGCGCCATTATGATGCTTCGCTGGCTGGGATTAAAATCAGGTGATGAAGTAATAGTCCCTGCATATACTTATTGTGCTACGGCATTAGCTGTTTTGAACGTAGGAGCTGTTCCGGTAATGGTAGACATTTCAGATGATTTTAATATCTCATTGGAAGCTATTAAAAAAGCAATTACTCCCAAAACAAAGGCCATAATTTCTGTCGATATTGCAGGGTGGCCATGTGATTACAATG
Source organism: Paludibacter sp. UBA6032 (assembly GCA_002427885.1). Lineage (GTDB taxonomy): Bacteria > Bacteroidota > Bacteroidia > Bacteroidales > Paludibacteraceae > Paludibacter. The sequence continues at coordinate 119,110 of DIZI01000022.1, read as the reverse complement.
AGTTAGTTGAACTTGTTACCCAAAAGGAAGTATTAGAATTATTTGTTCCAACTTCAAAAGTTCAAACACAATTAGGTCGAATATTATTATTGAGTGATGCAGCACATTCTCTGGGGGCTAAATATAATGGGAAGAATATTGGAACTGAAGTTGATGTAACTATCTTTTCATTACATGCGGTAAAGAATATTACAACTGCAGAAGGAGGTGCAATATGCTTAAATTTACCCAAACCTTTTGATAATTTGGAATTATACAAAGAATTAAGGATGATGTCACTAAATTGTCAAACTAAGGATGCTTTTTCAAAATCAAAATCTGGAAGTTGGAGATATGATGTGATTGGATTTGGAATGAAAATTAATCTTCCTGATGTAAATGCGGCGATAGGATTAGCCCAAATACGTCAATATCACAATTTATTGCAGCTTAGGAAAAGCATATCAGAACGTTATCAACAATCTTTTTCATTATTTGATTGGGCAATTCTACCACCTCAGAAATCATCTTTTAAAGAATCATCTTACCATATTTATGCATTAAGATTTAAATCTATTACTGAAGATCAACGGGATGAGATTATTTTAAATATGACGAAACAAGATGTGGCAATAAATGTACATTTTATTCCTTTGCCTATGTTGAGTTTTTTTAAAGATATGGGTTACAGTATGGATAATTTTCCTTTATCTTTAAAAAATTACTCATGTGAATTATCATTACCGATTTATTCTCAGATGAAGGATGAAGAAGTTGATTTTGTTATAAAAACAGTTATAGATTCTTACGAAAAAGTAGTACTGAAAAAATGATCCGATTATTTGATTTTGTGTTTTCCTTTTTAGGCATTCTGATTTTATTTCCCTTGTTTTTGATAATTTATATCTTTATTATTTTAGAAAGTGACGGGGGTGGCTTTTTTATTCAGAATAGAGTTGGAAGAAATGGTATTGATTTTAAGCTAATTAAATTTAGGTCCATGTCAATTGGTTCAGATAAGAAAGGATTAATTACACTTGGAAAATGTGATCCCAGATTGACAAAAATGGGATCATTTATTCGTAACCATAAATTAGACGAACTACCCCAACTTTTCAATGTCCTTAAAGGTGATATGAGTATAGTGGGTCCGCGCCCGGAAGTCCGGAAGTATGTTGAAATATATACAAAGGAACAAAGTAAAATATTAAATGTACGACCGGGTATTACTGACTATGCTTCAATAGAATATGTTAATGAAGACGTTATTCTTGGTCAGGCAGTTAACCCGGAAGAAATATACATTGAAGAAATTATGCCTCATAAAATTCAATTGAATATGAAGTATATTGAAAATAAAAGCATTAGAGAGTATTTCCATATTATTATATTGACATTTTGGCATATATCTAAAAAATAGAATAATAATTTGAATTTAACTATTCATTGAAATAATCATTCTTTATTCATATTAAAATCCTGCAGATGACATTGCAGGATTTTTTTAGTACTTTTGTATATTCTTTTGAAACCATGCCTAAAAGTCCATAAACATCATGTTAGTCAAAATTTACGATACCAATCCTAATCCTGTCGAGATTCGTCGGGTGGCAGAAATTGTTCGTAAGGGAGGAATTATTATTTTCCCCACTGACTCGGTGTATGCTTTTGGATGTGATATTTTCAATTCGGCCGGAGTTGAATTTATTGCAAAACTTAAAAATAAAAACATGGACTTGAAAAAAATAAATCTTTCATTTATCTGTCACGAAATGAGCCAGATAAGTGAATATGCCAAAATGGATGACTTATCTTTTAAGTTGATGAAGAAAAATTTACCCGGACCATTTACCTTCATTTTAAATGGCAGTAGTAAACTTCCAAAACTTTTCAAGAATAAAAAAACGGTTGGAATTCGTATGCCAAACAATTCGATAGCGCTGGAAATTGTGCGCGAACTGGGGAACCCATTGATGACCAGTTCAATATTTACGGACGAAAAAACGACTGAATATATTACCGACCCCGAATTGATTGAAGAAAAATATGGAAATCAGGTGAGTTTAGTGGTCGATGGAGGTTTTGGTGGAATGAAGCATTCAACTATTGTTGATTGTACGGAAGATGAGCCAGAGATAACACGTGAAGGTGCAGGGGTATTGATCTATTGAAATCTTATTTGGAAGTCTTATTCGCTTGATAGTCTGTTCTGAATTGTTGAAACAAAATGATATTCTCATAACCATCCATCGTTTTAATCCAGTTTTTTAAAAGCCCTGTTTTTTCGAAATTCTCCAGTTCGAACATGTGACGGCTCGCGGTATTTGATTCGGCAATATGACAGTATAATTGATTAATTTTCAGATAATCAAATACATATTCTTCTATCAGCCGGAGACTTGCTTTTGCATAACCATTTCCCTGAAAGGCTTCATCAACAAATAATCCGAGTGCAATACGACCATGGTGAATATCGAAGTCGAATAGATCAACAGTTCCAACCGTTTCGCCGGAAACTTTAGAAACTATCATCAAACGAAGTTGTTTGCTTTCATAAATATCCTGATCCGATTGACTTATATATTGTTTTAGTATGAATCTGGAATAAGGATTGCGTGTGTTTCCAACATCCCACAGATGCGAATTGTTTTCCCACAGATACAACCGATCCAGATCTTCCGGTTCGACAGCGCGAAGTTGAATTTTATCGTTTTCTAATAGCACTTTGAAAATTACAATTTAATAATTTACAATTTAAAAATTGGGTTATTCCAATTTTTATCAGCATACAGACTATTTACCAAAAAGAGACGCGAAGAATCCTTTTTTAGGAATTGTATACTCCGGATGAATTTCATCGGAAACAGGATCAAAATAAGTCCCTGTAGTTATCATCCGGTAAATGATTCCCCAATCGGGTAAACCACCCAGATTTCTGTCATCGATAAATAGGTCGGCTTTTAGTTTTCGCGGTTGTCCATCTTTGGAAGTTTCCTCGGGATAATTATTGTTTATGGCATAAAATTCCAATCCACGGTTGCGGCAATATTCCACGGCTTCTTCCAGTTCCACACCTTCACGCACCGTCCATAAAACGATCTGATATTGATAATCTTGCTGCAAACGCTTGAGCGAATCAATAGCAAAAGGTATCTCACGTCCAATTTTGGGGTATTCGTGCGTTACAATTGTACCATCAAAATCTACTGCAATAATCATAATTTAGTCAGGTTAGTTAATTCAATAAAATCAATATTTTCTGTAACTATATTATTCTTCTTCCGTTTCGTCCAGTTTCAAATCCGAAATTAGTTTTCCCTCGGATGGTTTGCAAAATATTAAAGATAAAGCGGCAATCGCAGCACAATAAATCAACGAAAGATCACGCGATAAATAAAACAAAAATATACTTCCTAATAATCCTATACCTATGATTATTAAACGAATAATTGAACCCTTTTGATATTCTTTCAGTTTTAATGATTGATCTTCTATTAACCTCCATTTCTTTGTCATCCGATAAAAACCACCCAATGCCAGTGGAATTGAAATTAACATAAATAGTATGGTGATTTGCGTTAATGTGATACCCAAAGTGCTTTTGGGATCCAATACAGGGTAATTTACTTTAGTCAAAAAGATTAATACAGCCAATAATATGGTGGAGGTATAAATTCCATAATAAACAAGGGTGATTTTAGTTATTATACTTTTCATGTTTAATTGTTTTATCTCAAAGCTGTAATGTAAGCTCAAAGGTTTATTGTTTCTTTATTATTTTATGAATATATTTATTTAAAGGAGTTTGTAAACTCCACACGATTCAAAATTGACCGCCCGAGTGTTACCTCATCGGCATATTCCAATTCGTCACCTATTGCAATTCCGCGGGCTATAGTTGTAATTTTTATGTTTAATGGAGCTAATTTTCTGAAAATATAAAAGTTAGTTGTGTCACCTTCCATCGTTGTGCTCAATGCCAGAATTATTTCTTTCACATTTTTAGTTGATGCGCGTTGAATCAGGCTTTCAATTTCCAAATCACCCGGTCCTATGCCATCCATCGGTGAAATAATACCACCCAAAACATGGTATAAGCCACGGAATTGCTGCGTATTTTCGATTGACATAACATCCTTAATATTTTCAACAACACAAATGGTTTCATGATCTCTGCCCGGATTACTGCAAATATGGCAAACATCAGTATCCGAAATATTATGACAGACCCGACAATAAACGATTTCCTTTCTTAATTGAATAAAAGCATTCCCGAAAATTTCTACCTCCTGCTCGGGTAGTTTGAGTAAATGTAAAACGAGCCTTAACGCTGTTTTTCGACCTATTCCGGGCAATTTGGCAAACTCGTTAACAGCATGCTCAAGTAAAGAAGAAGAAAATTGTTGACTGCTCATGTTCCGTTTTTCAATGCAGCTGCAAATTTACAAAAAAAACCGATTCAAAACTATTTTTGCCGGAAGCATTTCGTTTCGGGCATTTTTTCCTATTTTTGTACGTTTTTGACCCATTTATTATAACCTTATGTCTGGAATTTCCATTTTACTTATCATAGTTGTCTATTTTTCTATTTTATTACTTATCTCTTATTTTGTTGGTCGTAAAAGTACAGATAATGACGCTTTTTTTCTTGGAAATAAAAAGTCACCCTGGTGGATTGTGGCCATTGGTATGGTGGGATCTTCCATTTCAGGAGTAAGTTTTATTTCAGTTCCCGGTATGGTTCGAAACATTGATTTTACCTATATGCAAACTGTTTTCGGGTTCTTTTTTGGATATTTGATAATTGCAAATGTATTATTACCAATTTATTATAAATTGAATCTAACAAGTATTTATACTTATTTGGAGCAACGGTTTGGAAAATACAGTTATAAAACCGGAGCTTCATTCTTCTTACTTTCACGCACAATTGGATCTGGTGTAAGGTTGTTTTTAGTAACACTTATTTTGCAGCATCTGGTTTTTGATGCATGGCATATTCCGTTTGTTGTAACTGCTTTTTCTGCTGTTTCACTAATCTGGCTTTATACCCATAGAAGTGGAATAAAAACAATTGTTTGGACCGATACGATTCAAACAATTTGTCTTGTTTCGGCATTAGTTTTACTAGTTGTACAGGTTTCAAAACAATTGGATTATTCATTTGGTGATTTTGCAAATTCGATGTTGAATGATAAAAACACCCGAATTTTTATTTTTGATGATTGGCATTCAAAACAAAATTTTTTCAAACAATTTTTTAGTGGAATCTTTATTGCAATTGTCATGACAGGACTTGATCAGGACATGATGCAAAAAAATCTTACCTGTAAAAACTTAAAATCGGCTAAAAAAAATATGTATTGGTACGGTATAGCCTTTGTACCGCTAAACCTGCTGTTTCTCACATTAGGAGCCATGATATTGATGCTTTCTACAAAAATGCATATAGCACTTCCCGTTAATTCGGACGATATATTACCTCTTTTTGCCACACAGTATTTAGGTTCTACAGTGACTTTCTTGTTTGTTATAGGTATAATTGCAGCAACTTTTGCCAGCTCTGACTCAGCATTAGCCTCACTTACAACTTCTTTTTCTGTTGATATTCTGGAAATTCAACATTTGGAACCTAAAATAGCCGAACGAAAACGTAAATATACTCATATCGGTATGTCAATTTTATTTGTTGTAATAATGATTGCGTTTAAAGCGCTGAATAATACAAACGTAATTGATGCGGTTTATAAAATTGCTTCTTATACATATGGTCCATTACTGGGCATGTTTTCCTTTGGACTTTTTACCAAACGAATGGTTCACGACAAAATGGTTCCTTTTATTGCTGTCTCTGCTCCAATTTTGTGTTTTGTAATAAATGAAATTATGACTCGTTTTTTTAATTATCCTCTTGGATATGAATTATTGATGATAAACGGTTTGATAACTTTTGTGGGTATGTGGGTGTTTAGTAATAAAGGCCTCAAAAAACAAGTTACAATTCAAGTTTTAAATGCAAATTGAAATTATATAAGATTTAAAAAGGAAATATAACAGTAAAATTATGGAAATAAAATCTGCAGAATTTGTAGTCAGCAATACTGATTATTTAAAATGTCCCGACAGTCAATTGCCGGAATACGCATTTATAGGGCGTTCCAATGTCGGAAAATCTTCATTAATTAATATGCTTTGCAACCGTAAGGACTTGGCTATGACTTCTTCAAAACCGGGGAAAACGTTATTAATTAATCATTTTTTGATTAATAATAACTGGCATTTGGTGGATTTGCCCGGTTATGGTTATGCTACAACCGGTAAAAAGATGCGTGAACAATTACAGGAAATAATTGAAAATTATATTCTGAATCGTGAAGAGTTAACTTGTCTGTTTGTATTGGTTGACAGTCGTCATGAACCACAAAAAAATGATCTGGAATTTATGGAATGGTTGGGTGAGAACGGGGTTCCATTTGCCCTTGTGTTTACTAAACTTGATAAACTCTCGCATGTAAAAGCTATTGAGAATACCAGAGCCTACAAAGATAAACTGGCTGAACAATGGGAGGAACTTCCCCCGATTTTCCTGACTTCTGCTGAGAAATTTGTCGGAAAAGAAGAGATATTGGGATATATTGAGGAAATAAATAAAAGTTTGAAATAGTCAATAGTCAATAGTCAATAGTCAATAGTCAATAGTTGGTAGGTAGTTCTGATCATTACTGGTGTATTACGACTAATAATAGCAGGCAAAGAGTTATAAAGTAATTTCAGCAAACGTTTGCGCTTTGATTTTTTAATTCTCTTTTTAATAAGAGTGATTTTCTCGTTAAAAAGGAATATCATTGCATTCTATTTGTCAGGAATTAATATCCGGGCTATGGAATCAAAAATCTAAAAAGTAAAAGTCACTGATACTATGCTAAACATTCAAAAGAAAATGAGCAATGCTTTTCTGGCATTGTTAGGATTACCTGCCACGGCAGTTGGGTTTGCCTTATCAACTCAGATTGCCGCTCTGAGTTGGATTTTATCGAATAAATACGGGCTGGACATTCACGATGTAGCCTTTGTTTGGTTGGCCGGACCTATAGCCGGTATTTTCGGGCAGGTTATTGTGGGTTTGATAAGCGACAATGTTTGGTTTATGGGTGGCCGTCGCCGTCCTTTTATCATCATTGGCGGACTGGTAAGCACGATTGCCTTTCTGACCCTGCCGCACATCCGTGGAATTTCGCACATTACCGGTATTAGCGACATTATTCTGATAGCTTCTGTCATTGCGTTATTTCTCGATTTATCCATTAATGTCACGTTCAATCCGGCGCGTTCCATTATTGCCGATCTGACACCCGAAGGCAAGGTGCGTACATCCGGTTATGTGTGGATGCAGATTATGTCCGGCTTTTTCGGTGTATTTGCGTATTTTCTGTCCATGGTTTTCGGTAACGAAATGTTGCTATATATTGCCGCCGGGATTGTATTTCTGACCGCTGTTTTTCCGGTTCTATTTATTCAGGAAAAGAAAGACCTGGAATTAGCCAAAGATGAAAAACCGGAAAAGTTCGGAGTGTGGCAGATTTTCAAAGAAATATTTCCCCTCTATGGTTTTCTGGTTTTTGGAATTTTCAGTTTATTCTTTCATTTCTTTCCCGAAGGATTAGCTGCATGGCACAATCCGGTTTTGATTGCCGCACTGGCTTATTCGGTAATTATTGGCATTATCATTATTATTCAGGGAGTGAAAAAAGCTTCCAACCGGAATGAGTTTCAGAAAATTATGTTGGCACACTCATTTACGTGGGTTGCTTTCCAAAGTATGTTTATTTTATCCGGGTTCTTTATTGAAAATCAGATTCTTCCTAATATAGAATTAAAAGGAATTACAGCCAACTGGTTTGCTGAAAAGCTGACCGGAGTGACTCAGACAACGGGCTCGTCGGTGGGTAATATCGTATCGCTCGGATTCTTTATTCTCAACCTGATCGGAGCTATTTTTCCTCTGATTTTGCAATCCATTGCTAAACGAATCGGGCGCGTAAAAACATATATTGCAGCTTTGTCATTTTCAGCCGTTGGCTATTTTTATATCGCTTATTTCAGCCATGTGGAAATAGATTTTTATATCGGAATGTTTCTGGTTGGAATAGGTTGGTCGGCTGTAATTTCTATCGTATTTGCCATTATGAGCGAACGGGTGAATCCTTTAAAAATGGGCTTATACATGGGTGTGTTTAATCTGGCCGTCGTGCTTCCTCAAATGATGAGTAACGGAGTTGCCAATGTGATTAAAGCTACCGGAAACCATCAGTTGTTGTATATTTTTTGTGGATTGTTGATTACAACATCTGTGATTTTCTGGATGTTCGTAAAAGAACCTGAATCATCAGCTGCAAAACAAAATATTCAATCATCCGGACATTAAAAAAATTACAATTTAATCAATTACATTTTACAATTTACTTGTATCTTTGCGGGAACCAATAACCGTAAGGTATAGCAAAGATTATACAGAAAACCGCGGAGAATTACCTGCGGTTTTTTTTCTTTTTATATCCGATTTTTCCCGCATTAAGCATTCATATGAAACATTTTCCACTACTTATTTTACTATCCATCAGTCTCCTTTTTTCATGTACAGGTAAAATTGGGAAAACAGAAGACATAACCACTACCGATACGCTGAAATTACATTCTGCCGAAGGGTTTGCGATCCGTTATTTTGACCAATATAAAGAAGTAATTGTATACAGTCCCTGGGTGAAAGGAACCGAATATGCACGTTATTATCTTGTATCAGATACTAAGATAAAAACGCCTACTGATGGAACGAAAATACAGGTCCCACTGAAAACCTTGGCAGCAACTTCGGTTACACAGTTCGAGTTTCTGAGCTTATTGGGTGAAATAAAGACTATTACAGGTGTTTGTTCACCGAAAATTATTTACAACCAAAAAATAAACGAAAGGGTAGGAGCAGGTAAAATTACCGATTTGGGTGATGCGTTCAGTATTAATGTTGAAAAAACCCTGCAACTGAACCCCGAAGCTGTAATGATGAGTGGCTACAATCAAAACGATCCTTATGCTGTAAGGGTATCACAATCAGGAATACCCGTAATTTTCGATAACGAATGGATGGAAACATCCTTGCTTGCACGTGCGGAGTGGATAAAATTTGTCGCTGTATTTTACAATAAGGAAAAAATGGCGGATAGTATTTTTTGCATGGTTGAAAAGTGTTATACAGAGATTCGTGATAAGGCAAAACTTGTAAAGTACAAACCCAGTGTCATGACCGGATCTGATTTCCGTGGAACCTGGTATATGCCTGCCGGGCGGAGTTATATGGGTAAACTATTTGCCGATGCCGGAGCAAGATATTTTTATGCCGGTGACACGACTACCGGAAGTTTGCCTCTCAACGTAGAAACTGTGTTGAAGAACTTCTCTCAAACCGATTACTGGTTAAATTGTAATTTTAATTCAATAAATGATTTGGTCAAAGCTGATTCTAAAAATGCTTTTTTCCAACCAGTAAAAACCGGTCAGGTTTATAATTTCAATAAACGTATGCTGCCTTCAACGGCCAATGATTTTTGGGAAAGTGCCGTCGCAAGACCGGATTTACTACTCTCAGATGTTATTGCCATTTTGCATCCGGAGATTTTGCCGAGGTATAAGTTGGTATACAGTGAAAAGTTATCAGCAAACAATAACAGGTAATTGTAAAATAATTTTTACTTTTGTACTCGATATTTAAAAGGATCGGTCTATTTTATTCTCAATATACTTCTTAGGAATTTACCTCTAAAGCAATTATTATGAAAAAAATTAACAAGACTTTGTTCTTCTCTTTTGTGTTATCGGGTATTTTAGCAGCTTTCACATCATGTGGCTCAAAAGAAAATAATATACCGCCTGTTTTGACAACCACAAATGTGAGTGAAATTACTGGAAATTCTGTTAAATCCGGTGGTATTATTACTTCAGACGGTGGCTCCAATGTTACAGCACGAGGTGTTTGTTGGAGTATATCAGCAAATCCTACTACTTCGGATAATAAAACATCGGATGGTACCGGTACCGGTACTTTTAGCAGCTCAATAAGTGGACTTATTTCGGGAACAACATATAATGTTCGTGCTTATGCTGTTAACTCAACCGGAACTGGCTACGGTAATGTTTACGAATTCACAACAACCGGTCCGGTTACAGATATTGATGGTAATACCTATGAAACTGTAACTATCGGTACACAAACCTGGATGGTGGGTAATCTCAAATCTACGAAATTTCGTACAGGTGAAAGTATTAGCAACGTTAAGGATTCTTCCGCCTGGAGAATTGCTACTTTTAGTGCATGGTGCGACTATAATAATGATACAATAAACGGTACATTATATGGCAAACTTTATAATTGGGCGGCAATAAATGATGCACGTAATATTACCCCGGTGGGATGGCATATTGCTTCCCATGCTGAGTGGACAACGCTTGTAAATTTTTTAGGTGGTGAAAGTGCAGCAGGAGCTAAACTAAAAGAAGTTGGAGTTGTTCATTGGAAAACTCCGAATACAGGAGCAACCAATAATACTGGTTTTACAGCACTTCCCGGCGGAAAACGTGATCCAAGCGGCGCTTTCGGTAGTCTTGGAGATAACGGATATTGGTGGACTTCAACAGAAAACAGTACTACTCCGACAAGTGTATGGTTCTGGTACATGAGCTTTGATAACACAACTGTGCATAAGGATTACGACAGTAAAATGTATGGTCGTTCAGTTCGTTGCGTAAAGGATATTAATTAAATCTTATAAATAATTCAGTCTTAGTTGAAATCCCGTCACTTCGTAATATTTCTCACGCTTTCATTCCTGACTTTAGGTCTTTTCCTTGCTGATTTAGCATGGGGAAGCATTCCTGTTTCTATACGTGAAATATTTTCTGTCTTCTTTGGGAAAGGAGCGGATGCAATTAATTCGGAAATTTTACTGAACTTCCGCTTGCCAAAGGCTATTACGGCAATTTTAGCAGGAGCATCCCTTTCGGTGGCAGGATTGATGATGCAAACCCTTTTTCGTAATCCACTTGCCGATCCTTTTATCTTAGGTGTCAGTTCGGGAGCAAGCCTGGGTGTTGCCATAGTAATGATGGCAGCTACTTTATTACCGGTTGCTTTTATCAGTAGCGGTTGGGCATTAATAGTTGCAGCAATCATCGGTGCATCCATTGTTTTATTATTGGTAGTCGGTGTCTCGTTCAAGGTAAATAATGCTATTACGTTGTTGATTGTGGGCATTATGTTTGGAAGTATTGCAGGTTCGTTGGTGAGTGTTTTACAAAATTTCAGTAATCCTGATGCCATTAAGCTATTTGTGATGTGGACATTCGGGAGTTTAAGTGCAGTTACCTGGAATTATATGCAAGTTTTGTTACCGGTTGTTTTGATTGGAATAGGTATGGCATTTTTCCTTCAAAAACGTCTCGACGGTTTATTGCTCGGTGAAAATTATGCACGGGGTTTAGGAATTTCAATACAGCAAACACGATTTCTGATTGTTATTGCCTCTGGATTATTAGCCGGAGGAATAACAGCATTTACAGGGCCGATTGCATTTGTTGGTGTTGCTATTCCTCATATAGCACGGGGCTTATTCAGAACTTCAAGCCATAAAATATTATTACCGGCAACCGTACTTTGCGGAGCTTCGTTGCTATTGATATGTGATATTATTACACAAATACCAACCTATACATTGCCAATAAATACGGTCAGTGCTTTGTTTGGGGCCCCGATAATTATTTGGATAATATTAAAGAGAAAATAATGTCAATTCTAAGCACTCAAAACTTAACGATCGGTTACTCCAAAAAAGGAAAGACGGATGTTGTCCAATCCGAACTCAATCTGGAGTTACGGGCGGGTGAACTGGTGTGTTTGATTGGCCCAAACGGAAGTGGAAAATCAACTTTATTAAGAACGCTGGTTGGACTGCAGAAATCGTTGAGTGGAAAAACGGCTATCGATGGAAAAAATATTGCTGGCATTTCACAACACGAAAAAGCATTGTTGATTTCACTGGTACTTACCGACCGGGTAGATGTTGAAAATGCAACGGTAAAAGACATTGTTTCTTTTGGGCGTCATCCCTATAGTAACTGGTGGGGAAATTCTACAGAAGAAGATGACAAATATGTATCCGAAGCACTTGAAATGGTTCATATTCAAAAAAAAGCAAATCATTATTTAAATGAACTTTCGGACGGTGAACGACAAAGGGTAATGATTGCAAAAGCTTTGGCACAAGACACGCCCATCATAATGCTGGATGAACCAACGGCACATCTTGATTTGCCGAATCGGGTTGAAATTATGCTTCTTTTACATAAGCTAGCGCACAAAACTCAAAAAGCAATTCTTCTTTCAACCCATGAATTGGATTTAGCTTTACAGGCTGCCGATCGAATTTGGTTAATGGCTACTGATACAGGTGTTGAATGTGGCGTTCCGGAAGACATGGTTTTTAATGGCAGCTTTAACCGTACTTTTGAAAGTCGCTCATACTTTTTCAATGCAGACAATGGTAATTTTTCGATGAATTATCCCATGACCGGAAAAGTATCGGTTTCGGGTAATAAAACCAGACTTTACTGGACCTTAAGAGCATTGGCACGGGCAGGTTTCGAAGTGGTTGAAAATGCAGATGTAAGGATATTAGTAACAGAGAATGGCTGGCAGATTGAAAATAAAACCATTTCTTCTGTTGAAGATCTGTTACTCGAACTCACACATCTTGTAATGATTTATACAACTCCCGATATTTAATCAACTTCTTCTAATTTTCCGCATTACCAAGTGCATACTATTGGTAATTTAGTTAGTTCTCCTTCCTATTTTAATAAAACATAACAAAATTGAATAAATCTCAATCCTGTGTGGTTTATAATTTAACATATTACATCTGCAAACATAGAATTATTGAAAATTATTCTTCGACTATTGATGATTTTATACGTTTATTTTGAGTAATAGTCGGGTTTTATAGTTATATTGATAAATAAATATTATTTTCATGAATAAAAAATAATTTTATATCATGTTTATTTATGTATTAATAAAAAATTATTTGTAAATTTGTCGCTGTATTAAAACCTATCGTACTAATAAATACATCTATAATTATTATTAATTTCAGGTTTTGTACTCTTTCCCTGTGTTAAATATTTGCAAGATTCCTTGTAAAATTCTCTGGTCGATTAACAAATAGACAATTTATATTTTATAAATAGATATTACTCACTGCTAATTAATTCATTTCAAAAATTCCGAAAATAACAGTCATACAGTAACTTAAATAATAATCTTTAATTATTAAATTATGAAAAGGTTTAGAATTTATTTTTTGGCGATGTTTTCAATTTTCTTTAGTTTCGCCTCAGCGCAAACATTTGAGGAGTATCAGAAACAAGAGCAAGAAAAGCTCAAAAAGTTTGCAAACACCGAAAAAGTAGGAATAGAACGCTTACAAAAAGAGTATGCAGATTATGTAAGTAAGCGTGATAAAGAATGGACTGAGTATTTACGTAAAGAATGGACAAATTTTGCTGTCTTTTCCGGTAAAAAATTACCCGAAATACCTAAACCACAAATTGCTCCGGTTTGTAAAACTTCAGCAATCAATAATCTTACAGTTGCTGAGTCGCCGGTTATTAAAACCAAAGTTAGTGCTGAAATAATTTCTGCGGCACCCAACCCTCAACCGGTAGATCCAATTCGTAAACCAGCGGAAGAAAAGTCCAATACAAGCATAACCACAATGAGTATTTATGGACGTTCTTTTTCAATATCCTATGATCCTGCACTCAGACTTTGTAATTTAACTACTGTAAATCAGGAAGCTATCGCGAATTTCTGGGAAAAAGCCAGTGCGACTAATTATACACCTGCAGTAGAGGAGCTTCTTCAAGCTAAAACCGATTTAAACATAAACGATTATGGATATTATCTCCTGACCAAACAGTTTGCTCAGAATTTATTCCCGAACAATGCAAATTCGGCACGATTAATAACCTGGTTTATGTTGGTTCGTTCGGGTTATGGCGTTCGTATCGCATTTCAAAAAGCTGAAGTAGCCCTGTTAATTCCTACCCTTCAACAGATTTATCTGACCAATTACCTGACTTTAAGTGGAGTGAATTATTATATATTCCCCAAACTTGATGGGGCAAACTATTCAACCTACGATAAGGATTTCAATGCTGCAGGGCGTTCAATGGATTTCAACATATCATCACCAATCAACTTTGCCGGACGTAAAACCGAAAAGGTGCTTTCCTTCGAATTCGAAGGAAAACCTTATAATGTGAGTATGTTTTATGATCCTGATTTAATTGATTTTTATAAAGAATACCCACTGGTTGATATCAATGTATATCTTAATGCCACTGTTTCCGTGCAGGCAAAAGAGTCTCTGGCTGCTGCATTGAAACCACTTACTACTGAAATGGACGAACTAAAAGCCGTCAACTTTATCCTACACTTTGTTCAAACTGCCTTTGCCTACAAAACAGATCCCGAACAGTTTGGACGTGAGAAACCGTTTTTTGCAGAAGAAGTATTTTATTATCCGTTTTGTGATTGTGAGGACAGGGCTGTGTTATTCACCTATTTGGTGCGTGAAATACTCGGATTGCGGGTTGTCGGGCTGGAATATCCCGAACACATGGCTTCGGCTGTTGAATTTACATCGCCCGAACCCGGTGATTATTTGATATATAAAAACAACCGATATGTAGTTTCCGATCCGACCTACATTAATGCTCCTGCTGGTATGGCCATGCCACAATTTAAAACTGTCTCGCCCAAAGTGTATGAAATTAAAAGTCATACGGCAGATGATTTAAATGAGGAAAAACAATGGGCTATAGCCGAAAAGCTTGGCTTGTATAAAGGAAGCAGCAGAAAAAACAGTAAATTACTGAATGATGGAAGCATTATTTTGGCCGGGTATTTCTCAAAACCTGTTCAGTTCGGCTCTCAGTTACTTTTGGGAACCAACAATACCAACAACTGTTTTGTCGCAAAAGTGGACAAGGATGGTCAGGTCGTTTGGGCAAAAACCATTGCAGCAAGCGGAAATGCGGTTGGTATGTCTGTGGAAACCACTCCTACAGGTAATGTGATTGTAGCCGGTGTGTATACAGGAACAATACAAGCCGGTGGTAAAACCCTAAAAGCACCGGAAGGAACAGCCGATCTTTTTATGGCAAGTTTTTCTCCTTCCGGAAATTTGGTTTGGATAAATCGTGGCGGTCTTGAAGCTTTACCAAAAAGTGCATCTACTGCGTTTTCAGTTTCTCTGGATGCCAATGGACAAAATATCAGAACCAACCACGCTGCAGAAGAAATTGAGGAACAAAATCAGGGCTTGTTTGTGGATAACCTGGGAAGTATTATCTATTCGGGAATGACAAACAATGCACTGGCTTTAGCCGGAAATGATAAACCTGTTGCTTTTGCTGCCGAAGCATCAGTTAATGTTATAGATCTTTTACGCATTGAAGGCGAAAAATATATTGCTCTACAAGGTGATAAAGCAATTTCAGGATTATTTGCAGCCATTCGTTTAGTTAAATATATGGGACTGAGCCTTACAGGAGCACAAACTCAACAGGCATTGGACAAAAATAACCCAAATTTCAAAAAATCATGTCCCAATATTTATAAAAATCTGGGTATGATAAATTTTGTACAAAACTCAAAAGGAGTTATTACAATTCAGACCCAGAATGGTAAAGATATTTCATTTGACAAAGTAAAAATTACAAATAACAGTCGTATTTCTATTGCAGAATTACCCGGTAGCGACCTGAGAATAGACGTATTATCAGGCATAAAAGTTGGGAAAATGGTTGTTTGGTATAATTTGAATTACATTAAAATGTTGTTAAAAAACGGAAATTTAATGTTTGATTATGCAACCGATCATTCACAAGCTACAGTTAATGTTCAAAAAGATATACTGAATTAGCTATCATTTTAAGATGGTTAATAAGCTGTTGTTATAAATTAGTATAAGTTGCAATTTATTTCCCCTTAATATTAATACATTAAAAACAAAACTATTATGAAAACAAATTTTTTGAAAGTTTCGAGTTTATTCCTGCTTGCAGGAGCTGTATCCATGATGCTAACTTCATGTAAAACAACGCAAAAGGTAACGCCGCAAAGTTCAGGCGAAGTAGAAGTGACAACACCTTGTTTCGGACCGGAGTATCAGAGTAATTCAAAAGCTATACGTTTTTCCGCTATTGGTGAAAGCATGGATCAAATGACAGCAAAGAAAAAAGGCATGAGTGAAGCACGTGCGGGATTAGCTGCATCAATCAATACAGTGGTAAAGGCAGTTACCGACAATTATGTAAAATCAGGGAATTACAACAACAAGGAAGAACTGATGAAAAACTACGAAGGAGTAACAAGGGAAGTTGTTAATCAGACGCTGGCCGGAACTATGCCAATTTGCGAAAAAACGATGATGAAGAAAGATGGAACTTATAAGTATTATGTTTGTCTTGAACTGGGTGGAAGTGAAATTTTACAATCACTTAACAACAAAATGTCAAATAATGAAATGTTGAAAGTAGATTATAACTACGAAAAGTTCAAAAAAACTTTCGATGAAGAAATGAGTAAAACAGGTAATTGATAAAGTTTTTTTTAGTGAGAGTATGGTATTCTGTCATACTCTCACAAAAAAAATCACAGAAAAAGAAGAAGTTTTTTATTCTTCATAACGAATTTCATATTCATTCTTATGCGACAATTAATATTGTCTTTTGTACTTATATTTCTTCTAGCTTTTCAACTGCTTTTCTCCCAATCGCAATTGAAAGAAATAATGGATAAACTACCCCCGTCCGGCAGAGATTCCAACCTACCGGCATCACCAGTAAAATCAACTCTGTCCTGCAATTTCTACAGCAATATCGGTTCATCATATATTGGAATATCCGATGCAGGAATGGATTCAACAACAGCCTATAACCAAGCTTTTATAAGGGCATTATCTATGATCTCTTTCCGAAATGGAAGAGCGAGAGGAATGAGTGATTTTTATAATGATAATAACGGCGAACAAATTAGCTCTAACTATGAAGAGCTTTGTGAAATTAATACAACTACTAATTTACCTGTTGCCGGATTGAAAATTTACGATTCTTTCATACTGAATAGTGGTGAGCTAGTCCTTTTTTTAAACGTTGATTCGACAAATGTTGATCTTATTGAAAGAATTAATACAAAAAGCTCTATAGCAATTTATTATAAAGAAAGTGAGATAGATGGAAGCCGGAAAATTATCAATAAAATTTTATTGGAAAGCAAAATATCCTGTCCGGATAAATCTAAAGATCATACCGAAAAATTGACTTATATTCTATGTAATAATCGTTGGTTGGGTAACGAAACCTTTTTTGATGGACAAAAAATTAGTACAGACCGCTACAAGATATTTTATGAACCCGTTGATGAATGTATCAGTGATACTACAGGATGCAAAATGTCCGGTACAAGTACGGTTGATGGTCTATGGTATGCCCTGATAAATAATATGTCCCGACAATTGTCGTCTCATCTCAAAGAACGATATTTGAATGTTAAACAAGTGGGCGATACATATCAGGATGAAATTAAAACCTTAAATCGTGAAAGTGGATTTTTCCGTTTTAATTGTAGTATTAAAAAAGTGGCATTAGTCGATAATAAATTAATCACTCATTTAGAGACAATATTCCCCAACCAATAAAAAATCATTTATCTCAATCAAATCTCATAACAATCTGACTTATGAAAACAAAACAACTTATTTGGACAATAATTTTCTTTATGATATTACCTGTTTATGTATCCGGACAATATAAAAAAATGTTGGATGTACTCGAAGATTCGGAGACAGAAACAATTGATGGAAAGTTGACTTTGCGATTTTTTGATGCTAAAACAGCTGATCCGGTAAGCAATGCTCAGGTTTCAATAGAGAATGTGGGTGAGTTTAGCTCCGATTTAAGTGGAAAAGTTCTGTTCGATAAACAAAAGGATGGAAAATATACATTCAGGTTTAGTAAAAAAGATTATGTAACTGCAGTATATGAATTTGAAATTATTGCCGAAACGATATTCTTTAACCGGTTTTCGGTTTGTCCAAAAACCGAATTTGGAGCCCTTCGTATCGTTTTAGATTGGGACAGATCTCCTGCAGACCTGGATTTGCATTTCGTAAAAGAAGGTGGTTATCATATTTCGTACCACAATACAATAGCTTCGAGCGACGGAAGTGCCCAACTTGACCGCGACGACCGGGATGGTTACGGTGCCGAGACGATAACAATAAATAAGACTGATAACCAAGCAATTTATGCTTGTTACGTGCATGATTACACGGATCGATCCAAAAATAACAGTAAGAATCTTTCCCGTTCAAAAGCGGTGGTAAGAGTGTATAATAACAATGAATTGACCGATACTTTTTATGTCCCACGGGACGACGCCGGCAATAAATGGTCGGTTTTTCAAATCCATAACGGTCAGGTTGACGGGATAATGCGTGTCAGCGACGGAAACTGATTCTGATATCTGTCAATAATAGACTGTATTATTAAATTATATGATTATGAGAAAAATACTATGCGTAGTTCCATGTATCTTGATTTTTTGTGTTTCGCTAAATAAATTGTATGCTCAAAGCATTGAATCTATTAAAGCGGATCGTGAAACTTATCTTTGGGGAGAAGGTTCCGGCTCAACTATTAAAGCTGCCGATCAGGATGCATTAGCTGATATTATCGGTCAAATATCTACTCAGGTTGAGAATACAACCGAAGGTAAAACTGTTGAAACTAACGATGATTTCAAGAAAACATGGAGCGATGTTGTAAAAACGTATTCCAATGCAACCCTCAAAAATACAGAACGTATTATAGTACAGAATGAACCTGATGCAAAAGTGTTCCGCTATGTCAAAAGGAGTGAATTGACAAAGATATTCGAATCCCGTAAAAATAAGATTATTGAATTGGCCGGAGATGCGGAAGAAGCCTTGAAAAATTTACAGATTGCGGATGCCCTGCGTTATTTTTACTGGTCGCAAACACTTCTGAGAAGTCATCCGGATGCCTCGGAAATTAAAATGAAGTCGGAATCAGGGAAAGAAGAACTGTTGATTACCTGGATACCGCTTCAAATGAATCAGATTTTTGCGAATCTTTCCGTAAAAATTGCTGAAATTGAGCAGAAAGAAAATTATCTTACTTATATTCTCAATATTAAATATAAAGATGAACCGGTTGATAATTTTGATTATACATACTGGGACGGTCAGGACTGGTCAAACATTATCAGTGCTAAAGATGGAACAGGTATTGTTGAATTACCAAAAACGCAGACCGGTGCTGAAATCCGTCTGAAATCGGAATATGTTTTTGAAGGTGAAGCAAATATTGATTTGGAATTGCGGGATGTAATGCAAAAACTTCCCGAGGTTTCTTATAAAGGTAGTTATTTAAATGTAGGATCAAAAGTTTCTGTTGCACAGACAGCATCTTCTGTTATTGCATCTCAGGCACTGGCTGCTTCATCGACTTCATCAACTGCAACTTTGACGAGCGTTGCCACTTCATCAAAACCAATGAACACTGTTGGAAGTGTGCATCCTCTTACAGAAGTCGGCGATAAAGAGCCTGTCATGAAGAAGATCATCACCGCAATTTCAACCAAAAGTTATAAGAATGCAGAGGAATTATTTACTCCGGAAGGCTTCACAATATTTCAGGATTTATTGCAATACGGAAATGCCCGAATACTTAAAGTAGGTGATTTAAAGTATTATAAATTTGGAGAATTAGTGATTTGCCGGTCGATTCCGATGAGTTTTAATTTTAAAACCAATAACCGTACTTTCGTGGAAGATGTGGTTTTTTATTTCGATAAAGACAATAAAATAAGTAATCTTACCTTCGGATTATCCAAGAAAACAGTCGACGATATAGCATCAAACGATTCTTGGAGTGAAGAAGTCCGGATGCAATTGATGACTTTTATGGAGAATTATAAAACGGCTTATGCGCTGAAACGTCTGGACTATATCGAAAGAATATTTTCTGATGATGCTTTGATTATTACCGGTAGGAAAGCTAAAGTAAATAATTCACCCGAGTCCCAGTATTTGAATAGCAGTATAGTAAGATACAACAAACTAACAAAAGCTGAGTATTTGAAAAAACTGAAGTATTCGTTTGCAAGTAATGAGTTTATCAATTTGCGTTTTGCCGATAACATTATAAAACGGTCGGGGAAATTAAATGCTACAAATGTGTATGGAATTCAGATTCGACAGGATTATTTCTCAACGAATTATGGAGATACCGGTTATCTGTTTTTACTGATTGATTTTACAGACTCTATTGCACCAAAGATTCATGTTCGTACCTGGCAGCCGGAAAAGAATCCTGATGGTAGTATTTATGGATTATCGGATTTCTGATTTACGAAAATTATTGATATTGTGATAAATAAATGCATAAAACAAAATATATAAACACATAATAAGTAATATATTATGAAAAAGTTCTTTACAACTTTGTTACTGCTTGCCATGATAAGTAACTTATTTGCCGAAATTGCCGTAAAATCATTTCGCAAATTGGAGAATGATATGGATGCGCGAATAAATGAACCTTTGAAGGATCAAAATGGTGATGTCTGCGCTATCATAAAGGTCGTTACAACACAAACAGGCTTTAGTTCATTCGATTGTGGTATGGCCGGTGTAGTCAAAACGGTACAGAAACCTTCTGAAATATGGGTATATGTTCCTAACGGTGCAAAACGCATAACCATTACACATCCTCAATTAGGAATGATACGGGATTATTTTTTCCCGGTTCCAATTGAAAAGGCTACGGTTTATGAGATGGTTTTAATAACCGGTAGGGTAGAGACAACAGTTGTCGATGAAATGACGAGTCAGTGGCTGGTTATAAATCCTGATCCTGCGGATGCCATGATTTATTTGAATGACCAGTACGTTAAAAGCGGAATGTTTCAATCGAAGCTCAAACCGGGTACTTACACTTACAGAGTAGAGTTAGCTCTTTATCATCCTGAAGCAGGTAAAGTAGAAATAACAGATACTAAAAAGGAAATAAATGTGAGGTTGAAACCTGCATTTGGTTTCTTTTCGGTTAATACTGAACCTGAATCAGGAGCCAAGGTAATTATTGACGGGAAAACCCAGGCAGAGATAACTCCTTTTAAAAGTGAACCTTTATCGAGTGGAATATACACAGTACAGGTTGTGAAGGAAATGTATCAACCTGCTACACAGAAAGTAACTGTAATTGATGGTCAAACCACGCCATTGAATTTTATTCTTCAACCCAATTTTGGTGAATTATCAATTAATGCACCTGCCGATGCTACAGTATTTATCAATAATCAATTAAAGGGAACAGGACCCTGGCAAGGTAAGTTGAATGCCGGAATTTATTATCTTGAAGCACGAAGCGATAAACACCGGCCTGCCAAGAAAGAGTTAAATATTTTAGCAGGAAATAAAGACACGGTTGATTTACAGCCGGCTCCGATTTATGGTTCGCTGGATGTGATGACCAATCCACCGGGAGCCAAAATATTAGTAGATAATAAAGAATACGGAACCACTCCGAATACAATTTACAATTTACCAATCGGTGACTGTAAAGTTCAATTAATTAAAGATGGTTATGCAACACTGAATTCGACTGTCGTAATCACCGATGGAAGAAGTACGGAATTAAGTGAAACTCTTTTACTAAGTAATGCAAACGTGAATAATGTTCCGGCACAGACTAATAATCAGATTACGAACGAAACGAATTCAAATGGACGGTTGGTAAACATTATTTCGAATCCGACAAATGCTAAACTTTTCATTGATGACAAGCCGGTTGGTCAAACACCTTTCGAAGGTTCACTTAGCATAGGTTATCATAATTTACGGGCTGAACAAGGTATGGAGAAGTTAGTAAAAAATATTATCATTGATCAAAACGGTGGTGAAACAAATTTTAAATTTACATTTTCTCAACAAGCCTTTATGGAAACTGCCGGTAAATTATTGGATACAGATCAAACCGGTACAACATCAAACCAAATGCCGGCTCTTAACCGATTGGTTGGAATAAGTTCTAATCCATCAGGAGTAAATCTTTACATTGACGGAAATCTGGTGGGTCAGACACCTTATAACGGAACCTTGAGTTTTGGAAACCACAACTTAAGCATTGAGCAAAACGGACAAAAAGTTGATAAAACTATTACCGTTGAACAATCTGGTGGTGAAACCGAGTTTAGCTTGAGTTTCG
Source organism: Paludibacter sp. UBA6032 (assembly GCA_002427885.1). GTDB lineage: Bacteria > Bacteroidota > Bacteroidia > Bacteroidales > Paludibacteraceae > Paludibacter. The sequence goes on along the minus strand of DIZI01000022.1, from coordinate 96,727 downwards.
CTGAACGTTCCAGAATGAAAAATTCGTCGAGTCTGACTAAAACAATCAATTTTTCAAGTACACCTTCAAATGCCGATCTATATATTGATGGAAAATTGATGGGGAAAACACCGGCAACCATTGTATTAGCTTATGGTAATCACAGATTTATTGTAACTAATGGAACGAAAAAGAATACCCAGGAAATTGAAATAAACAACGAAACATCTAATTCCATATTTTTCGGACTTTTTGATTGTTATTCGGAGAAGACTATTTCTTCAAATCCAAGTGGTGCAACCGTATTGGTAAATGGGGAAGAAAAGGGAACGACTCCCTTGATATATACTATGTTAAATAAAGAAGATGCTATAGTCATAAATCAAAAGGGATATCAACCCTACAAGGGATCAATTTCGTGTGACAGCAAGGGTCTATCAGCTAATTTAACGCTTGATAAAGGTAAACGTACGCACTTATACCTTGAAGGTGGAATATCATTTCCTTTGATTGACAAAAGCAATTCCACAAATATAAATACAACTCCTGTTTCAGGAACATCTTCAGGAACAGACAGTTTAATTTATTCATTTAGATTAGGGATAGTAAAAACTGTCGGTATGTATGTTAAATTTACTACAAATATGTCCTTTTCAAACTCCGATTATACCAAGAATGATTTACCGAAAGATTATTATTATGTAACAACTTCCGGCACACCAGTTTTTTACACGAGTCGTTTTGGAGCAGTTGGTGGTTTAATGCTGAACTTCAAACCGATAATGCTCTTTGCAGGTGCAGGATATGGTTATTACAACCACTTTACTTCTGTGAACTTATATAAATATTCCGATAACAGTTTAGTTGGAAATAGAAAATATACTTTGGGTGATGCAAATTCTTTTTCGGGACTCGAAACAGATGCTGGTTTAGTCCTCTATAAGGGTTTTGGAGCAATTTCAGTAAGTTTTTCCTCTATTGGATTTAAATATAATGAGTTAACTTTTAGTGTTGGACTTGTATTTTAAAAAATAAATTTTATGAAACGAAGCAATAATATTGGGATGTTAAACACTGAAATTTCAGGAATCAGAAATGGAATGTATATTTGCTATATGCTTTTATTGGGCATTTTTTCTGCATGTGTTCCCGAAGATGAATTTTTAGAAACAAATTATGTTCCGGCCACTATTAAGACAAATGCAGCAACCTCTGTAACAGCAAGCTCTGCGTATGTAAGTGCTGTTTTTTCTGCCCCTCAGGATCGGACAATTACATGGGGAATTTGTGCAAGCAGGTCACAAAACCCAACCACTGAGGATATTGATTACCATGATGATGCTAAATTAGGTTCGTATTCTGTTTTTTTCTACAATTTACAATCCTCTACAACCTATTATGCACGTGCTTATACTATTAATGGACAAGGAAAGATATACTATGGAAATCAGGTGAATTTTACAACACTTAGTAATGTAGGATATCCGGTACTTACAACAACGGATGTTACATCTATAACTGCAACAACAGCAATTAGTGGAGGTAATATAACTTCTAACGGAGGCTATACTGTTACAGTAAGAGGTGTTTGTTGGAATACAACCGGAAATCCTACAACGAGTAATTCGAAAACTACTGATGGTAGTGGTAATGGAATATTTACAAGCTCAATAACTGGACTAGCGGTAAACACTACTTATTATGTTAGGGCTTATGCAACGAATAGCGTTGGAACTGCCTATGGCTTTGAAGTTAGTTTTACAACAAAACTTAATGCGTGGACAACTAAGACGAGTATGCCTACTGCCAGATATAGTATGGGAATAGCGGTTTTAAATAATAAGATTTATGTTATAGGTGGTATTCGTAATGGAAGCACTGTTGTGGATGTTGCGGAGTATAATCCCGCTACTGACATATGGACTACTAAACCAAATATGTCGGTTGCCAGAGATCCTGCAGCTGCAACTGTAGGAAATTATATATATGTTATAGGAGATGATGTGACGACTCAAAAATATGATCCTGTTAATAATACATGGACAACTATGGCTTCTATGCCAACTACCAGACAGCCTTTTGTTGCAGTTGTTAATAACAAAATTTATGCAACTGGAGGATATAATACTATTTCAGGGTCGTTATCAACGAACGAAGAATATAATCCATCAACTAATGTCTGGACTTCTAAAACCAGTATGCCTACTGCACGGAATAGCTCAACAGCGGCAGCAGCCAATAGTCTGGTTTATGCTATTGGCGGAGAATACTCGATGAATAGTCCTTATGCAATAGTGGAAGAATATAATCCGACAACAAACACCTGGACCACAAAAACAAGTATGCCAACTGCTCGAAGAGCAGCTTCTGCAGTGACTATAAATAATAAAATTTACGTTGTTGGAGGTTCCAATACTATTAATTTGACTACTGTTGAATTATTTGATCCAATAACAAATACATGGACGACCAAAGCTCCTATGCAGATTGCTCGCGGTTATGTTGGAATTGCATTGGTTAATAATAAAATATATGTTATTGGTGGTTTAAATGATACTGGTGCACTTACAACCGTTGAAGAATACGATCCTTCCTTAGATCAGTGAATTTTACTGATTTATTCTCAAATAATAAGAATTAAAATTTATTATTGTAATTATGCCCCGGGAATATATCTTGGGGCATATTTATGTTTGTTCGTACTATTGAGTTTTTTTATGTTCAGTCGGTCTTATATTTTTTTTTAATTAAAGAAGCAATTGTAACTTGTGAACTTTACATTATGTCTTCTGATTGTAGTATCTTTGTCTACAATTCAAACCCTTCAAATAAAATAAATACGAACTTTCTCCGTTAAAAAGAGGTTTAAAAGACCTTGATCCTGGACTGACATAACTCTTGCATGAAGAACAATTTTTTTTATATCCTTTGCATTTTACTTTTTTCATTGAGTGTGTCGGCGCAAACCAAAGTGCGTGTATACGGATACGTCATTGACACCAATAACCGTGGAATTGAACTGGCAAATGTTTATTTTCAGAATACGAAAGTCGGTACTACTACCAATCAGAATGGTTATTATGAGTTGATTATGGAAATAAAAGACTCGGCAACCATTGTTTATTCCATGCTGGGATACAAATCCATTCAACACACCATACTTCCAACACATAAAGTTATTCAAATATCGGTTGAACTTCCGGCTCTTTCGAAAGAAATCAGCGAGATAAATGTAGTTGGACAACGTCGCCAGACATCCACCCTTGATGTGCTTGATGCGACAAAATACAGGCTTATTCCGAATGCATCGGGTGGAATCGAATCGCTTTTAATCACTTTCGCAGGTGTCAATTCAAGCAACGAACTCAGTTCACAATACAATGTGCGTGGAGGAAACTTTGACGAAAATGCCGTATATGTCAATGGGATAGAGATCTATCGTCCTTTGCTTGTGCGTGCCGGGCAACAGGAAGGATTGAGTTTTATCAATCCCGATATGGTGAAAAATATAGCATTTTCAGCGGGAGGTTTCGACGCTAAATACGGTGATAAAATGTCGTCCGTATTGGATATAAATTATAAAAAACCGACTACCTTTGAAGCATCCGCTTCGGCAAGTTTGCTCGGTGCGTCGCTTTATCTGGGTACAGCTAACAAAAAGTTTACCCAAATGCATGGCATTCGTTACAAAACGTCCGCTTATCTGTTGGGTACCCTGGATACGAAAGCGGAATATAATCCGGCATTTCTGGATTATCAAACCTATATGACTTACCAGCTAAAGCCTAAATGGGAACTTACTTTTTTGGGTAATTTTTCACAAAACTCCTATCAGTTTATTCCGGTAGATCGTGAAACAAATTTTGGTACCTACAATATGGCCCGAAAACTGACCATTTATTTCGAAGGGCAGGAACAGGATTTGTTTCGTACATCTTTTGGTGCGCTGACACTTAATTTTAAACCGAAGGAAGGAATGAAACTGAGTTTGCTGGCGTCGACTTTTCACACCAATGAAAGTGAAACCTATGATATTCTGGGTGAGTATGTGTTGAGTGAAGTCAAAATGAATCTCGATCCAACCAAACAAACCGGCGCATCATTAGGTGTCGGTAAATATCAGCAACATGCCCGAAACCGCCTGAATGCAACTGTGGCTAATATCGCTCATTTGGGTGAATATACTATCGGTAAAAATAAGATGAACTGGGGGCTGAATTTGCAGAATGAAATTATCTCCGATAAAATAAGCGAATGGGAATGGCGCGATTCTGCCGGTTATTCGCTTCCGTTCAGTGACACGCAGGTAAACCTGTATTACAACATGAAAGCTTCCAACCTGTTGTCAACCTGGCGTTCGACCGCATTCTTTCAGGATACATATAAATGGAATACCGATGCAGGTATGTTCTCGTTTACCGGTGGTTTACGGGCTAATTACTGGACTTTCAACAAAGAATTGCTCGTGAGTCCGCGTTTCTCGGTTTCTCTGTTACCGCATTGGGAAAAAGATTTTAGTTTCCGGTTTGCAACAGGTGTATATTATCAGGCACCTTTTTACAAGGAAATCCGCGATACATTGACTGATGCATTGGGAAATGTCAATATTCACTTGAATTCCAATATTAAAGCCCAACGATCCATGCATTTTGTGTTGGGAGGCGATCATTATTTCCGGGCCTGGGGACGACCTTTCAAGTTTACCACCGAAGCTTACCTAAAACTCGCCGACCGGGTTATTTCCTATTCGGTCGATAATGTCCGTATCCGGTATTCGGGTAAAAATGATGCCAAAGCGTACACGGCGGGAGTTGACTTTAAACTTTCGGGTGAATTGGTGCCAGGAACAGATTCATGGATTAATTTTTCGTTGATGAATGCCAAACAGGATATTATCGGCGATTCGTATTTGAGTCATACTTACGATGCTGATGGGAAAATATTGACTTCTACTACTGTTTATCCCGGTTGGGTGCCAAGTCCGAGCGAACAGCGCTTCTCTTTTTCCGTTTTATTACAGGATTATTTACCCAACAACCCGAAATACAAGCTCCAGTTAAAAGGTGTTTTCTCCGATGGTTTGCCTTTTGGGCCTCCACGGAGTATTCAGTATCGTTCTTCTTTCCGTACACCTTCATACCGGCGTGTGGATATTGGCGCTTCACGGGTTTTGGTGAATGGAACCGACAGAGTACTGGACAAACCCTGGTTAAAACATGTCAAGAGTATTTGGCTGAACCTGGAAGTTTTCAATTTATTAGACTTTAAAAATGTAAATTCCTATTACTGGGTGACGGATATTTACGGACAACAAATGGCGGTACCCAATTATCTTACCGGACGACAATACAATATCAGGTTGCTTGTGGATCTGAAATAGTAGGTAGTTTATAGTTTATAATCGGTAGTTTGCAATAAATATCAACTGTCAACTTCTTTCTATCAGCTTTGTCAACCTCTTACTTATTATTTCTTACCTCTTGCTCCTTCTTTAAGAAACTAACTTTCAATTTGTAACTGAAATCCTTTTTTTCTCGGGTTAATTTCACTAATTTTGCCGCAATTATTCTATTTAGTGTATACACTAACAAAAGTATAGACAAGGCATGCCTTGTCTGTAATATAACTGAACTCATGCCACACACATCACAACGTGGGCAGGCAATGCCCGAATCGCCTATTCGTAAATTAGTGCCCTTAGCCGATAAAGCCAAGGCACGCGGTATTAAAGTGTATCATCTCAATATCGGTCAACCCGATTTGAAAACACCACAAGTCGCGTTGGATGCCATCAGGAATATCGACCGCACTGTACTTGAATACAGCCCGAGTGATGGGATTAAAAGCCTGAAAAACAAATTAGCGGCTTATTATCATACTTTCAATATCGATGTTACCGTTGATGATATCATTGTTACTACCGGAGGATCGGAAGCGGTGAATTTTGCCTTTATGAGTTGCCTCGATCCGGGCGATGAAATCATTGTCCCCGAACCGGCTTACGCCAATTACACGGCCTTTGCCATTGCAGCAGGTGCTGTTGTTCGTCCCGTGGTTTCGTCTATCGAAGAAGGTTTTGCATTGCCTCATGTCGATAAATTCGAAGAACTGATAACTCCCAAAACCAAAGGAATTCTTATTTGCAACCCGAATAATCCGACCGGCTATTTATATACCCGGGCCGAGATGAATAAAATACGCGACATAGTCAAGAAATACGATTTATACCTCTTTTCCGACGAAGTATACCGCGAATTCTGCTATACCGGTGCGCCTTATATTTCGGCTTTTCACCTGGATGGTATCGAAGAGAATGTTGTATTGATCGATTCGGTTTCGAAACGCTATAGCATGACCGGAGTTCGTATCGGTGCTATCGTAACTAAAAATAAAGAAGTTCGTAAAAACGTCATCAAGTTTTGTCAGGCACGGTTGAGTCCGCCTTTGTTGGGACAAATTGCCGCCGAGGCTGCTATGGACACCCCACCGGAATATATGCTCGAAATGTATAACGAATACGTGGAACGCCGTAAATTTCTGATTGATGGCCTGAATCGCATTCCCGGTGTTTATTCACCCATCCCTATGGGTGCCTTTTACACGGTTGCCCGCTTACCGGTGGACGATGCCGATAAATTCTGTTCGTGGTTGCTTTCCGATTTCGAATACGAAGGTTTTACCGTTATGATGGCTCCGGCTTCCGGTTTTTATACCATCGAAGGCATGGGAAAAGATGAGGTCCGTATTGCGTATGTATTGGATAAAGATGCGTTGAAACATGCCCTGATTGTCCTCGGAAAAGCCTTGCAGGTCTATCCCGGACGAACCATATAATTTACTCTATACAAATATCTTAATTCGTGTAATTCTCCCGATAGCTATCGGGATTAATTCGTATAATTCGTGAATTTAGAATACTTCATAGCAAAACGCATTCATTTTCAGCAGGGCAGGAAAAATATTTCCCGTCCTGCCGTTCGTATTGCTACTATCGGCATTGCACTGGGTCTGGCGGTGATGCTGGTGGCTGTGGCGGTAGTTATTGGGTTTAAAAATGAAGTCCGCAACAAAACCATTGGCTTTGGCGGACATATTCAGATTACCAATTTCGACAACAACAACACCTACGCGATGAATCCCATCAAGATGGATACATCGTTGATCAATAAAATCAAATCCATTGATGGTGTACGGCATGTGGAGCATTTTTCCACCAAACCCGGAATAATTAAAACCGACAACGACTTTGAGGGAATTGTTATCAAAGGGGTAGGTACCGATTTCGATTGGGACTTTTTCAAAAAAAATCTGGTCGAAGGACAAATCCTGGATGTTTCCGGAAAAACCCCGAACAACCAAATCATTATTTCCAGATACCTTTGCAATTTGCTGGGATTAAAGCTCGGCGACAGTTTCTATACTTATTTTATTCAGGATCAGGTGCGGGTTCGGAAGTTTAAGATTGTCGGTATCTATTCAACGAACTTTATCGATTACGACAAATTATTCATTCTGTCCGATATGCGTCAGGTGCAGGCGCTCAACAACTGGGACAGCGCTTCCTTCAGCGGACTGGAAATATTGATTTCCGATTTTAACCGCATCGACGAGATCGGAGACGCGGTGTATGATGCCACCGCCAATAAATTCAACAAAGATGGCAACGCCTACACCACCCTCACCATCAAGCAGCTCAATCCGCAAATATTCAGCTGGCTCGATTTACTGGACATGAATGTATGGGTTATCCTGCTGTTAATGCTTGCCGTAGCCGGCTTTAATATGATTTCAGGTCTGCTCATTCTGATTCTGGAACGAACCAGCATGATAGGCATACTCAAATCCATGGGGGCCACCAATTGGTCCGTGCGCAAAGTTTTCCTCTATCATTCCTTCTTTCTGATTGGCAAAGGCATGTTGTGGGGCAATGTCATCGGTCTTTCGCTCTGTGCCGTTCAGTATTTTACCGGTATCATTCCCCTCGATCCCGAAGCCTATTACGTGGCCACCGTTCCCATCACTTTCAACTGGTTGTATATCTTTTTACTCAATGCCGGTACACTATTGGCTTCCATCCTAATGATGATCGGACCATCCTACCTCATTACCAAAATTAATCCGGCAAGGATTATCAGGTACGAGTAAATTAATTACTTCTCTGAATTTAGAGGTTATGCGAAAAACAATCCTAAGGATTACTTGTTTTCTTATTCATTAATGATTATTTTTGCATTTCACAAATCATTTTGATAATTCAATGATCAAATCCCAAATAGAATCCCTTCGTCGTGAACTCGAGCAACATAATTACAACTATTATGTATTGTCATCGCCCACCATATCCGATTTTGAGTTCGATGCCAAACTAAAAGAGTTACAGGCGTTGGAAGCTCAATATCCCGAGTTCTTTGATCCGAATTCGCCTACGCAGCGTGTTGGCAGTGATATTGCCGGCGGTTTTGAGCAGGTTGCCCACGTCTATTCCATGCTTTCGTTGGGGAATACCTATTCAATGGACGAGGTGCAGGACTTTTACGAAAGGGTGCGTAAAGGATTGAATGAAGACTTCGAACTGGTTTGTGAACTGAAATACGATGGAACATCCATCTCGTTGACTTATGAAAATGGTTTATTGATTAGGGCCGTGACGCGTGGTGATGGGGAGAAAGGCGATGATGTGACCGCCAACGTGAAAACCATTCGCAGCATTCCTTTGCGTTTGCACGGCGATTATCCGGCTTCTTTCGAAATTCGTGGTGAAATTCTGATGCCCTGGTCGGTCTTCGATGAGTTGAACCGCGAAAGGGAAGCACAGGAGGAACAACTCTTTGCCAATCCCCGTAATGCAGCTTCGGGAACCCTGAAACTCCAGAATTCGGCCACGGTGGCAAGCCGCAAACTCGACGCCTATTTCTATTATTTGTTGGGCGAAAAACTCCCGGCGGAATTGCATTCGGAGAATCTGAAAGCGGCCCACAGTTGGGGATTCAAAATATCCGAAGCAACCAAAGTTTGTAAAACCCTGGATGAAGTCTCGGGATTTATCAACTACTGGGATGTGGAACGCAAAAACCTTCCGGTAGCTACCGATGGAATTGTGCTCAAAGTCAATTCGTTGAATCAGCAAAAGAACCTGGGCTACACAGCCAAATCGCCCCGTTGGGCCATTTCCTATAAGTTTCAGGCCGAAAAAGCTGTTACACGGCTCAATTCCGTTTCGTATCAGGTGGGTAGGACAGGGGCTGTTACACCGGTTGCCAACCTCGATCCGGTGCAACTTTCGGGCACAACGGTCAAACGCGCATCGCTGCACAATGCCGATATCATCGAAGCACTCGATTTACATATAGGCGACATGGTTTTTGTGGAAAAAGGCGGTGAAATTATTCCCAAAATTACGGCGGTGGATAAAGAGGCCCGGTTATTGATAGGTGATAAAGTGCGGTTTATCAAAAATTGTCCGGAATGCGGAGCTACATTGGTTCGTTTCGAAGGGGAAGCCGCCCATTATTGCCCGAATGAGAATGCCTGTCCGCCCCAGATTAAAGGAAAAATGGAACATTTCGTGAGCCGGAAAGCCATGAATATAGATGGTTTAGGTAGTGAAACTATAAATTTACTTTATCAAAACGGCTTATTGCATAATATTGCTGATATTTACAACTTAAAGATTCCCGATCTTGTTCTATTAGAACGCCTGGGAACAAAGTCGGCTTATAATATCAGGGATGGTGCCGAAAAATCAAAAGAAGTACCCTTTGAACGGGTTGTTTTCGGGTTGGGCATTCGTTTTGTGGGCGAGACCATTGCCAAAAAGCTGGCTTATGCTTTCAAAAATATCGAAGCGTTGGAGCAGGCTACTTTCGAGGAATTGATAGCCGTGGATGAAATCGGTGGTCGGATAGCACAAAGTGTGGTAGCTTATTTTACCGATGAGGAAAACAGGAATACGATCAGTCAATTGAAAGCATTTGGTTTGCAAATGAGTTTATCCGAAGAAAAGATGCAGGCGCACGGAAGTGCACTGGATGGATTGTCGATTGTGATCAGCGGAACATTTTCACAGCATTCACGCGACGAATACAAAACGATGATCGAACGTAACGGAGGTAAAAATGTTGGGAGTGTTTCGGCAAAAACCTCATTTATACTGGCCGGTGAGAATATGGGACCCGAGAAATTGAAGAAGGCGGAAAAGTTGGGGGTGAAATTAATGGATGAAAGCACTTTTTTATCCATGTTGAATCTCTGATAAATTTTCTTCGCTGTTACTTTTTTTAGATCAATTATCTCAATTTCTAATTATTAATTATTAATTGATAATTATTAATTCAAAAAGCTATGTTTAAAAAAATAAAGAATAATATATTTCGAAAGCGTGCTCAAAAATTCCTGAGTGTAACGCCGCGCGAACACCGCTTTGTCAGTTATGATAAAGCTCAAAAGGTGCTGCTTTTATTTGAAAGTGATTATGCTGAAAAGAATCCTGCCATACGGAAGATCGTTCTTTCCTTGCAGGAAGATGGTAAAAAAGTGACTGCCTGGGGCTTTGTCGATAAAAAAGAAACTCAAACTGTCATATTGCCCGATTTTCAGATTTTACATCACAAACAAACGGACTCTTTCGGCAAACCGGATAGTTCGTTGATCAACCAATTGCAGGAAATGAAGTTTGATTTACTCATTGATCTCTCCCTACGTACGCTGTTGCCGCTGCAATACCTGGCTATGTATGCCACTGCTTCCTGTAAAGCAGGTATCCGTCATACGGATTTACCCCTTTATGACTTTATTTTGGATTTAGAAAAAAAAACACCTTCAACTGAAACTTCAAAAACGGAAGAAAATCCGGTTGACGAAACCTACCTGTTTAATCAAATAATTTTTTATCTGAAAAGCATACAAACAAACGATTAAAACCGTACTTTTGCAAACGAATTGTATTATTTCGACAGATGATAAATAATAAACTGACAGGAATGGGTGTTGCGTTGATAACACCCTTTAAAACAGATGAATCGATTGATTACGATGCCTTGACACGACTGGTTGAGTATCAAATAAAAAGCGGAACCGATTACCTTGTTGTATGCGGTACCACGGCTGAAACCCCGACCCTCACCGAACAGGAAAAAGAAGATGTGACCCGTTTTGTAGTACGTTGTGCTGCCGGTCGCTTACCCATCGTATTGGGAGTGGGCGGAAATAACACGAAAGCTGTTGTTGAAAAACTGACTACAACCGACTTTAAAGGTATCGATGCTATATTATCTGTAACACCTTATTACAATAAACCATCCCAGGAAGGTCTCTATCAGCATTATGCTGCCATTGCTAAAAATTCTCCTTTACCTGTTATCCTCTACAACGTGCCCGGAAGAACCGGTGTGAATATGTCGGGTGAAACTACCTTACGATTGGCAAAGGAGTTTAAAAATATATGTGCTGTCAAAGAAGCATCCGGTAATTTTGCCCAGATTGATGAAATCATCAAGAACAAACCGGAAGATTTTATGGTGATTTCCGGAGACGATGGTATCACTTTCCCTCTCATAACGCTGGGTGCCGTGGGTGTTATTTCTGTTATTGGAAACGCATTTCCAAGTGAATTTAGCCGGATGGTTCGGTTGGCTCTTGAAGGTGATTATAAAAGTGCCCGACTGATTCATCGCCATTTTAATGAACTCATTCAACTCCTTTTTGTGGAAGGAAATCCGGCTGGTGTAAAAAGTATGCTGGCTGTTATGGGATTTATTGACAATACATTGCGCTTACCGTTGGTTCCAAATACCATTAAAACGTACGAAAAAATTCGTGTAGTTCTCAATGAATTGAATATCAAATGCTGATTCTTTGCCGGACTCATCGTTTACAAATTCATGTTTTGTGAATTTGAATATTCCGGTATAAATAACTCTGAAACATTTTTTGAACATTTCTGTTAGGTTCTGATTTATATATAATGCTATGTCTTTCTTAATAATTGCTTCTTGATTATTAATGACAGGCGTAATTATTAATTTTACGAAATAATTTTTTAATTACATAAGTATGAAATCCTCAAGAGCTAAATCTTCAAAAAAGAAGAAGACCTCAAAATTCAGCTTTAAAAAGTTTGTTTTACTTTTATTCTTGGCAGTCATAATTGGTGTTGCTGTCTTTCTGATTTTACCTTCCAATTTTTATGTACACCGGGCATTGTTGCATTTAATGCCTAAGATTGACCAATATACGATTTTTAAAAACAGGGTGGTGAGAGCCGATGATCCGCAACCATGGAATTTTGCCTCCAATGTGGAAGACAAAACGATTGCTCCGGAGTTTGAACCTGACTTTACTAAATACCAAACGGTTGCCTTCCTGGTGGTTCAGCATAAACAGGTTATTTTTGAACAATACTGGGATAATTATTCTCCCTTGAGTTTAAGCAATTCTTTTTCAATGTCCAAAAGTATCATTTCCCTTTTGGTTGGATGCGCCATTTCCGATGGATACATTAAAAGCGTCGATCAACCGGTACATGATTTTCTGCCTGAGTGGACCGGATTTGAAGGAAAAACGCTTACAATCAAGGATCTGTTGACCATGAGTGCCGGTGTGGATTGGGAAGAATCACACAGTTCCTTATTTTCCAAAACAACGGAAGCCTATTATGGCAGAGACCTCTGGAAATTGACACAAACGGAAAAATTGATCGAAGAACCGGGTGTACGCTTTAATTATCAAAGTGGTGTCTCGCAAATGCTTGCCTTTTTACTCCAAAAAGCTACCGGGAAAAATATTTCCACGTATGCTTCCGAAAAAATATGGACACCAATACATGCTGAGTCGGATGCACTTTGGTCACTCGACAAGAAAGATGGTATGGAAAAAGCCTATTGCTGCTTCAACAGTAATGCCCGTGATTTTGCACGACTGGGACAACTGATACTAAATAAAGGTTCTTGGGATGACATACCAATTGTAGACTCTAGTTATATAAATGAAGCCACCACTCCGGCAACCTGGTTGCAATACTACCCGAAACTGCTTGATGGCAAAACTGTTTCTCCTACTTCACAACCTTGTACCTTCTTTGGTTATCAGTTCTGGTTAGCCGATTATCGTGGGATGAAAATAACGTATTTACGTGGAATTCTGGGTCAGTATATAATTGTAATTCCGGACCTGGACGCTGTAATTGTTCGCCTCGGAAAAAAATGTGATACGGAATATAATGTGGACCAGAATTATCCAAAAGACCTGGAAACCTGGATTAATGCCGGGCTGGAAGTGATTAACAGGTAAATACGACCCCTAACCCCTAAAGGGGAATCAACTTCATGATCGATTCATTTCATTATTATTGATTATAACTGGGACAAAAGTAATTCAGTTCCCCTTAAGGGGTTAGGGGTTGATTTCTCCAAATAATCCAACAACTGAAACATTTTCTTGTTATTGGATTCGAAATGTTCGGTTTGTGCCAAAATAGTCTGTGCTGATTGTATGGTATCACTTTCAACCAGTTCATGCATCCCGTTTTCAACCATTTCCCGGAGTGATTCCGGCGTGACTTCAAAATGAAATTGGATTCCCAATACTTTGTTCTTAAACAAGAAAGCCTGATGCTGACACAGCTCGGAACTAAATAACAATGTACTTTCATTAGGTAATTCGTAGGTGTCTCCATGCCATTGAAAAACGGAGAATTCATCTTCAAAGCCGGTAAATACCTGAAGCGAACGGGCTTCATTAGTCAATTCCACATTCATCCAACCAATTTCCTTTTGTTTGTTCGGATACACTTTTGCTCCGATAACTTCAGCTATAAGTTGTGAACCCAGGCAAATTCCCAGGACTGTTTTTCCATTCTCTATAGCCTGACGGATAAATTCTTTTTCATCCTTTAAAAACGGAAAAACGGCTTCGTCATACACACCCATTGGGCCGCCCATTACGATTAACCAATCGGTTTGTTGGATAGTTGGTAATTGATACGCTTTGTAGAAATGAGTATAGGATACATTGTGTTCATTAGCTGTTATCCACTTTTCAATGCAGCCCAAACCTTCGAAAGCAACATGTTGAAAGACCTGAATGGAGAGTTTATTTTTCATTTTAATGTTTTATAAAACGATTGTAAATATATCCCAGGGTAAAAGTTGGGATGATATCGGTAAATGGGATTATTTCTTCTGCAAAATTAATAAAACTGCCTACCCTGCCCACTTTACCTCCAAAACTCCGGTAAAAAATAAAGGCTGAAACGGGAGCCCACAACAAGTCAAACCATTCGCCAACACCGGGAAACAGGTAAGTTGCTGAGCCGATTAGATCCATTATAAGACAAAACAAAAGTGTGGGTTGGGACCTTATTTTCATCATTTAATATGCCGGAATAATTTCTAATGCAAACTTAATTAAAAGTATTGATTCTGCGATGGGATAGAGAAAATTGATTTCATGACAAAATATCTTAAATGAAAAAACCATTTTCCGGATTATATCCTGAAAATGGTTTTTCGTGTTAACTAAACTTACAAAACGAATTCGATTTTGTTATTCCAACGGTATTGCATACATTCCAAAAGGAGATGATGCTGAACTGTCATAGACTCTGTAGAATCCTATTTTCTCATTGCCTTTCAACGATTGTGCTACTGTCCCTTTAAATCCATCATTACAATCAACGGATATTTTAAGTAGGTTGATTTTATTATCCGAACTAAATTCGACTCTTCTGATATTCAAATCGATATTCAGCTTTTTCAGATCGTTTTTGTACTGGTTCAGTTGCTCATAAGTTGTGTTTTTATCCATGGATAAAAGTACTTTGGTTTTATCTGCAAACAAACCATAATTCAGGTCGCCTTCCGAAGAATTAGTCTGAATGGTTGTACTATCTGAACCTGTATTTACTTTAATGCTAATGACTGAATTATTTCCTGAAACCCGGCCATTCAATTGTGGTGAAGTGCCGATGACACTTTTTAATCTGAGATTTGCGAATATCATACCAAGAACTACTAATATAAAAAGTCCCAGCAGTAATTTGTTACTTGTTTTCATATATTGGATATTAATTGTTGAATACTGGTTTTGATAAATGTTTTGGTGTAAATATAGAGTTTGTTTTCAGAAGCTTCAACAGTGTCTGTTTCTACAGTCTGTTCAAACTCATTTGAAATTTGATTATAGGTTTGCATAATAATATGTTTCCTTTCCATATTATAAATTATCCCCAGACCTAAAATCACGACAATGGCTATCGCTTTTGGAATTCTGTTTGTTGTTTTCATATTCGTTAAGCTATTGATTTTAAATATGAATTGTATTGAACATTGATGTCCTCAATAGTCATTCCCAATAAATTCATCGTTTTGAATATTACAGGAAGTTCTTGTTCCAGAAATTGTTTCCGGCGGTAGTCGATAATCTTTGTTTTGGCATTTTCCTCCACAAAATATCCGACACCTCTTTTATTGAAAATAATTTCATTGCTTTGTAAAAAGTCAAAGCTTCGCATGACTGTATTCGGGTTCACCTCCAGGGCTACACCCAGCTCCCTGACGGATAGTATTCGGTCGCCCTCATTCCATCGTCCCAGGAGAATCTGTTCACAGACATAATCGCCTATTTGCAGATATATGGTTTGATTTTCTTTGAATTCCATGATTATACTTGTTTTTCGGTTAAACGGAAATAGCTTACGACCCAGAAAAATGGAATTAAAGCATATTTAAGAATCGTACCAATAATTTCGGCTCCGGGGAATAAGTCTTCACTTGAAGCCAGATTAATATTATAGGTTTGTGAACCAATATTGTAAGTTCCAAAAGTTACTTTCAGAAGCAATAATTCAATTAATCCGAATAAGATTGAAACTGCAATAATTACCAGCATAGTCTTACCAATAGCATTTCCTTTGAAATAGATAGAACCAAGCATAAATACCGATTGAATCCCCGCAAAGGCGATAAACGTATTTAGTAAGGACATATCAGATTGTTGATACACAGAGTAATTTCCGGCCGATTGGAGCAACTCAAAATGTAGCGGGTTGTTTGTTCTCCAGAACAGATTCCCTAAAGTGGTACCAAGTGTTGTTCCTATGACGTAAGTAAGCAGTATCATCGCGAAAAAGTAAACAGTAGTTAGTAAAATGGCTGTTATTATTTTTTCCAAATGTGTCGCAGGAATCAATAAATAATGCATTCCCCCCGGTGTGTAATTGAATACTTTGAACATGCGGGCTGCAAAAATGAAACCTGAGATGTATAAAAAGATTTGTACCGCAATGGATTTCTCATGTGGACCGGCTAAGTGCATGATTAAAAAAACGACGGTAGTAATCCCCCAGAATGTGAGTTCGCGTTGTTTATTTTCTGTGAAAAAGCGTTTAAGGAGCAAACCTAAACGATCTATACTAAATGTTGTATTCATTGTGTTGTATTTTATGAGTTTGACTGACTAATAGTTAATTGTTTTTAGATGAAAATATTTGTTTAATCCGTTTTTTATCGGCAATAATAGCGTTGAATAGCAATTCAATATCCAACTTACTTTCTTCACCGGTTTTATTTTCACGAACCTGATAATAACCACGTAAAGTATCTTCTGAATGGATTACGGTTTCATCCTTCTCGTTTTTGTCGTACACTTTGAACAACAATTTTTTCGTAATTTCCTCAATCGACTCATTGAACACAATTTCATGACCTTCCATGACCGTAATGCTGTCAATCAAACTATCCAGATCGCGTACCTGATGAGTAGAAATAATCAGACAACGGTCGTTATCAATGCCTGAAGCCACCATGCGGCGGAATTGTCCTTTCGATGGAATATCAAGTCCGTTGGTTGGTTCATCCATAAGCAACAATTTTGTATTGGTTGCCAATCCGAAAGCTACAAAAACTTTCTTTTTCTGACCGTGTGAGAGTTTATTCAACATCGATTTTTTATTTTCAATATCAAATTCCTTCAGGTAATTGTTGAATTGTTCCGCACTGAATTTGGGATAGAAAGGAGCGTATATCTTTTCGTAATTTTCTATGCTCAATGTAAGTTGTGGTAATTCTTCAGGTAAGAAGAAAATTTCCTGTAGCATTTCCGGATACCGTTTGATCGGATTAAAACCAAGGGTATCTATTGAACCTGCTTTTGGAAAGTCCAATCCGGAAATGAGTTTCAATAAGGTACTTTTACCTTCTCCGTTCTTTCCAAGCAAACCGTGAATATGTCCGGCTTCGAGTTTTAAACTCAGGTTGGAAAGCAATTCTGTTTTGGTTGTGTAACTGAAAGTTACGTTTTGAATGTCTACCATTTTAATTTATAGTTTAGTGTTGCGGAATAATAAGGATCAAACTTCACAAAGTGTTTAGTGTGTTAGTGAAATAGTACACCGCAAAAGTATGGCAATATTTTAATTCTACAATAGTTTTGATGTTAAATAATCTTAATCGTATAAATATATTTTCAACTAGCTGATTATTAGCGGTGTTTGGACTGTTTCAAATAGAATAGAAAGTTACTAATAAATTATTCCAAAATTTAAAATGCTTACCTTTGCAAGTAAAAATTTAAATTATTAGACAGAAAGGATATATTTTTACTATTGTGTCCTATTGTGTCTATTGTGGTTCAATAACATGCATACAAAAGAAGAAAAACTCCAACAATTCGAGCGCTTGCTCGAAATAATGACCGAATTGCGGGCCAAATGTCCGTGGGACAAAGAGCAAACGTTCGAAAGTTTACGTACACTCACCATTGAAGAAACCTACGAACTGGCCGATGCCATTATTCGTGATGATAAAAAGGAAATTCGCAAAGAACTGGGTGATATTTTATTACACATTGTTTTTTACTCCGAAATGGGAAGTGAAACCAACGATTTTGATATTTACGATGTTTGTAAAGGACTCAGCGAAAAATTAATATATCGTCACCCGCATATATTTGCTGATGTGGAAGCAAACAACAGTGAAACAGTGATGCAAAACTGGGAAACATTGAAACTGAAGGAAAAAGGAGGAAATAAGTCGGTTTTGTCAGGTGTACCTATGTCACTTCCGGCATTGATAAAAGCTCACCGTATTCAGGATAAGGCCCGTAGTGTTGGTTTCGACTGGGAAGAACGTGAACAGGTCTGGGACAAAGTACAGGAAGAAATCAATGAATTTAAAGCCGAAGTGGCTGCTTTTGATAAAGACAAAATGGAAGCTGAATTTGGCGATTTGATGTTTAGCCTGATTAATGCCGCAAGACTTTATGATATAAATCCCGAAAATGCATTGGAACGTACCAACCGCAAATTTATCAGCCGCTTCAACTACCTCGAATCCAAAACCATTACCATCGGTAAAGATTTAAAACAAATGAGTTTAGCTGAAATGGATGTGATTTGGGACGAAGCAAAGATGAATGAAAGAAATTTGAAAATTTGAAAGAAGTGTTGATTTCAAAATTAAATGCTTAACCTGCTATAAATAAATTAGTAATTATTGGAAATGGATTTGACTTGGCCTGATTAAAATTAATATTTATACCAAAAGACTAACTCCAAAGTCCCCCTCCGGGGGATTTGACCTATGCTTTATCCAACTCATATTGAACAAAAAATAGCTTTTACCACCATTCGCCAATTGTTGAAAAACAACTGCGTGAGTACATTGGGTGCGGAAAAAGTAGATGAAATTGCTTTCTCATCGGATTATGCCGAAGTAATGAAATTGCTCAGCCAGACCGACGAAATGCTACGGATACTCACTACCGAAGCTGACGAATTACCCATTGGTGATTTTTATGATGTTCGTCCGGCTTTGTCGCGTGTCAGGGTCGAAGGTTTGTTTTTGGATGAACTGGAAGTGTTTGATATGCGCCGGGCTCTGGAAGCAGTACGTTTGTTGGTGGCATTTCTCACAAAAAGTGAAGCGGAAGTTTACCCGCATTTACATGAATTGGTTCAGGGAATTGAGACTTTTCCATTGATTATCAATCGTATTGACGGCATTCTGAATAAATTTGGAAAAATAAAAGACAATGCATCATCCGAGCTGGCACGCATCAGGAAAGATATTTTTCAGGTTCAAAGTGGTATTTCACGCACCCTGAACTCCATTCTCCGTCAGGCACAAGCCGATGGTTATGTGGAGAAAGATGTGGCACCCACCATGCGTGAAGGACGTTTGGTAATTCCCGTTTCGCCTGCTTTTAAACGGAAAGTAAACGGAATTGTACACGATGAGTCGGCAACCGGAAAAACTGTTTTCATTGAGCCTCAGCAAGTGGTGGAAGCAAATAATCGCGTTCGGGAATTGGAAGGAGAGGAGCGAAGGGAAGTGATGCGGATATTGGTTGAATTTACCAATTTTGTTCGTCCGCATTCCGATGAGATATTTGCGTCACAATTTTTTCTTGGACAGATAGATTTTCTTCAGGCCAAAGCGCTTTTTGCCATCGAAATTAAAGCCATCAAACCCCGTGTCGATGATTGTTGTCAGTTGGAATGGGCAAAAGCCATTCATCCCATTTTATTTTTATCATTAAAAAAACAAGGAAAACAGATAGTTCCTCTGGATATTGTATTGAACGAAAAACAACGGATTCTGATTATTTCCGGTCCGAATGCCGGTGGAAAATCAGTCTGTTTGAAAACGGTGGTATTGCTGCAATATATGATGCAGTGCGGATTGTTGATTCCGGTTCACGATAGCAGTCGTGCCGGCATTTTCGAACGTCTTTTTATTGATATAGGCGACGAGCAATCCATTGAAAATGATTTGTCTACTTATAGTTCGCACTTGCTGAACATGAAGTATTTTATCAAGAACAGTAATGAAAAAACACTGTTGCTGATCGATGAATTTGGAACGGGAACCGAACCGATGATTGGTGGAGCTATAGCTGAAGCTTCATTGGAACGATTCAATAAAAATCTGGCTTTCGGAGTCATTACCACGCATTATACCAACCTGAAACATTATGCAGAAGATGCACCCGGAATTGTGAATGGTGCCATGTTATACGACCGTCAACATTTACAACCGCTTTTTCAACTCAGTATTGGTAATCCCGGGAGTTCATTTGCTATTGAAATTGCCCGAAAGATCGGGTTGCCTGAAGATTTAATCGCCGAAGCAGCTGAAAAAGTAGGAGCGGAGCATCTGGATTACGACAAGCATTTGCAGGACATTGTCCGTGATAAACGCTATTGGGAAAACAAACGCCAGCAAATTCGCCAGAAAGAAAAGAAACTGGAAGAAACGCTTGAAAAATATGAAGCTGAGTTAAGCAGCATCGACCGTCAACGAAAAGAAATCACTTCAAAAGCAAAAGATGAAGCCAAAAATCTGTTGTCCGATGCCAATGCCAAAATCGAAAATACCATTCGTCAGATAAAAGAAGCTGATGCCGAAAAAGTTCGTACAAAGTCGGCTCGAAAGGAGTTGGATGAATTTAAAGAAATGATATTACTAGAAGAGACCCCTATCCCGATAGCTATCGGGACCCCTAAAGGGGGATTAAAGAGTTTTAATCAAGGAATTCAAATAATCAAAAAGCCTGTATCAACAGGAAATACAGAAACTCGAAATGCGGAACTCGAAACATTAAAAATAGGTTCCAATGTTCGTTTGAAAGGACAAACTGCTACAGGAAAAATTATCGAAATTCAGGATAAACAAGCTGTGGTAGCTTTTGGACAAATGAAATCGACTGTGAAACTGGTTAAGCTTGAACCCATCAGCAATACACAATTGAAAAAGGAAGCCCGAAAATATGAATCACTTGGTGGAAATGCCATTGATGAAGTACGTCAGCGAAAACTCACTTTTACTTCGGAAATAGATGTCCGTGGTATGCGAGGTGACGAAGCCTTGCAAGCCGTAATGTATTTTATTGATGATGCCGTGATGGTTGGTGTAGGGTCCGTTCGTATTTTGCACGGCACCGGAACCGGTGCCCTACGCCAAATGATCAGGCAATATCTGCCTACAATAAACGGTGTCCGTACTTTCCACGATGAACATGTCCAGTTGGGTGGTTCGGGAATAACGATAGTAGAGTTTGAATAAGTTATTATCAACCTCAAAGTGGAGTATTTTTCCTTAAAATTACAAATAATGCTTTGGTTTGTTGTGGATTACTGTTGATAAATTCAGTATGCCACAAATCTTCAAGAATGAATTTATTGTTAAATGTTTTTTTAATGTCTGCTTCAGAAATTCGGTGAGGTTCTAAATCATTTTCAGGCATTTTATTGCTGAAACATTTTAAGAAAATCAATCCAGATTCATTTAATAGGTGGAAGACATTTTTGCAATAAATATCTCTTTTCTCAATATCAATTACATGGAAACAACCCCGGTCAAAAATATAATCAAACTTGTGTTGAAGTTTGGTATCAAGTATATCATCCTGGATAAATTCAATATTCTCAAAAGTTTGTTTGGCTAAATAAACAGCTTCTGCAGAAATATCGGTTCCAGTCACCCTAAACCCCTTCTCAGATAGTTTATTTGCTTGGGTTGCAGGTCCGGTTCCTAAATCCAGAAAAGTCCCTGAGTTCAAATTCAAACTTTTTAATGCTTTTTCCAGATCACTGTCAATATCAGGATTGTACCATGGCATTTCAGAAACTTTCGAATTTTTATATCGGTTATCCCAATTAATTTTATCCTGGCCACTCATTGAATTTATTTTTAAATGTTAGTTATGTAACAAAAATAAAATCAAAAGGATTACTTTCATGATACATTTTATAATTTATCAATAGTTTCGTTATACAAGAATATTCGTAATATTAGAAAACAGTTCTTTAATTAGTAAATGGAAAGGTATTCAATATGAGAAATAATTTAGTAAATTGTAGTACAAATGTACTACAACTCAAGTGTTTTTTTAATTGGAATGTCCGAACATTTTTACGATTCCTGCGTTTATATTAGTAGAAAATTAAAAAACTAAATTCAAGTAAAAATGAGTAAAATTGAAAAGATTGTAGCTCGCGAAATTCTTGATTCGCGTGGAAACCCAACTGTAGAAGTAGATGTATTTTTGGAATC
Source organism: Paludibacter sp. UBA6032 (assembly GCA_002427885.1). Classification (GTDB taxonomy): domain Bacteria; phylum Bacteroidota; class Bacteroidia; order Bacteroidales; family Paludibacteraceae; genus Paludibacter. The sequence continues at coordinate 74,699 of DIZI01000022.1, read as the reverse complement.
TGGTGTTATGGGTCGTGCATCGGTTCCTTCGGGAGCTTCAACCGGCGAAAACGAAGCCATTGAATTGCGCGATGGTGATAAAAAACGTTTTTCAGGCAAAGGCGTATTAAAAGCAGTTGCTAATGTGAATGATGTACTGGCACCGGCATTGATTGGTATAAGTGCTTTGCAACAACGTGCTATTGATAAACTTATGATTAAGTTGGATGGTACACATAACAAGTCCAATCTGGGTGCTAATGCCATTTTGGGCGTTTCACTGGCTGTTGCCAAAGCTGCTGCAGTTTATCTGGATATGCCGCTTTATCGTTACATAGGTGGAACGAATTCTTTTGTTTTGCCTGTTCCCATGATGAACATTATTAATGGTGGTTCGCATTCCGACGCTCCCATTGCTTTTCAGGAATTTATGATTCGTCCGATTGGCGCTACTTCGTTTCACGAAGGTTTACGTATGGGTGCAGAAGTTTTTCATTCATTGAAAAAAGTTCTTCACGATCGCAATCTCAGTACGGCTGTGGGTGATGAAGGTGGATTTGCACCTGCATTAAAAGGAACTGAAGATGCCCTGGAATCAATTATTGATGCGATTGAAAAAGCCGGATATAAAGCCGGAAAAGATGTGACAATCGGCCTGGACTGTGCAGCTTCTGAATTTTATAAAGATGGTATTTACGATTATTCGAAATTTGAAGGACCAAACGGAGCCAAACGTAATTCAGCTCAACAGGTTGATTATTTAGCCGAATTGGCTGCAAAATATCCGATTGATTCCATTGAAGATGGTATGAACGAAGGAGACTGGGATGGCTGGAAACTACTAACTGAACGGTTGGGTAGTAAATTGCAGTTGGTTGGTGATGATCTTTTTGTAACCAACGTTGAATACCTGAAAAAAGGAATTGATCTGGGTTGTGCGAACTCTATTCTGATTAAAGTAAATCAAATCGGAACATTGTCCGAAACGCTGGATGCTATAGAAATGGCACACCGCGCCGGTTATACTTCAGTAACTTCACACCGCTCGGGCGAAACGGAAGATTCAACCATTGCCGATATAGCTGTTGCAACTAACTCAGGACAGATTAAGACCGGTTCATTAAGCCGCTCCGACAGAATGGCAAAATACAATCAACTCCTTCGTATCGAAGAAGAATTGGGCGATTTAGCTGTTTATGGATTCAAAAAATAAGTTTAGAATGTGAATTATTCGTTGATATTTTCACGTAATTTAATTTAGAACTGACAGAATTTCAAGCATTATAAAGAAGCTACCTGACAAACAGGTAGCTTTTTTTGTGCAGTTTTCTAGCGTTCTTTAACAAGAAAAATCACCTGCGTTAATTCGCGTTAAGTACGAAAATTACAGCGTTAAAATTTGACAAATAACTAACATACATTAGATTATCGGTATGAGTTTTGAGTATTTTCGCAACAAGAAATCAACTGAAATAATCAATTAATGGACAATTTTTACTCAACTCTTAAATGATTTTTTCTGAGTTATAATCAATCAATTTATTAATAATAAAATTCTAAAGAAATGAACCTATCAAAACGAATGAAGACGCTCGGCTTTTTTGGTTTAGTCGTAGCAATTAGTTTAGCAACTAATTTGGCAACAAACTTATTGAAAAACAAACCAAATGATAATATGTTAGCACAAGGAACAACAATCCCGGCTGCTTATGCTAAATTTGCCACTGCGTCGAACGCTATGGAGACTGATTTCACGGTAGCGGCAGAATTATCTGTTCATGCTGTAGTGCATGTAATGACAAAGACACCCATGAAAATTCAACAATTCGGTGGATATCCAAACGATCCGATTTTTGAGTATTTCTTTGGACCACAGCAAAGACCCCAGCAACCCAAACAAGCTCCGATGGAAGAAGGGGTTGGTTCCGGTGTAATAATCTCAAATGATGGCTATATTGTAACGAATAACCATGTTGTTGATGGTTCATCGGATATAGAGGTTACATTGAATGATAAGCGTTCGTTCAAAGCCAAACTAATTGGTAAAGACCCAAACACGGATATTGCTTTAATTAAAATCGATGCAAAAGATCTTCCTGTCATTGTATTTGGAAACTCTGATTCGCTGAAAGTGGGTCAGTGGGTTTTAGCGGTGGGTAATCCGTTTAATCTGACTTCTACAGTTACAGCGGGTATTGTCAGTGCCAAAGCCAGGAATATCAATATTATCAATTCACAAATGAAAATTGAATCGTTTATTCAAACCGATGCCGCTGTAAATCCCGGAAACAGTGGTGGTGCTCTGGTTAATACCCACGGTGAATTAGTAGGTATAAATACAGCTATTGCTTCACAAACAGGTAATTATGCCGGTTATTCATTTGCTATCCCGGTAAGTATTGTAAAAAAAGTGGTAGCTGATTTACGACAATATGGCTATGCGCAACGTGCCTTTTTAGGGGTTCAAATATCTGATATTGACAGCCAGTTGGCTAAAGATAAAAAATTGAAAACGTTGGAAGGGGCTTATGTAGGCAAAGTAAACGATGAAAGTGCTGCAAAAACTGCCGGAGTAAAAGAAGGTGATATAATAAACAATGTGAATGGAGTAGATGTAAAATCAGCAACCGAATTACAGGAACAAATCGGACGTTACCGTCCCGGCGATAAAATTACAATTACCGTTGTAAGAAATGACAAGGAGGAAAAACTGAATGTTGAATTGAAAAATCAACAGGGAAATTACAGTGTTGTATCATCCGAAAGCGATTCGGACGTTTTAGGAGCGACTTATAAGGAAATTAGTGATAAGACCCGTCAACAATTCGGCTTGGATTACGGACTGGAAATTAAATCCGTAACCAAAGGAAAGTTTGCCGATGCGGGTATAAAACCCGGATTCATAATCCTTAAAATAAATAACCAGCCTATCCGAACTATAGATGACATTAAATCAGCTTTTGATGCCGCGATAAACAATGGTGAACAGGAAAAAGTGTTTTATATTGCAGGAATTTATCCAAATGGAAAAATAACATATTATGCTGTAAACCTCGCGAATTAATGGTTTTAGGAGTGGACAGATAATTCATTTTGTCAAAACCGGGTAAAAATGCAGAACAAATTCAATCTTCTTTGAGTTTGTTCTGCTGTTTTTATCAACATTACAAAACATTTTGAGCTTTTGTACGTTTCAATATCAATACGATTACAAATTTGTTACAAACCATGATTATTAAGGCATTTGACTGATATTTATGCCAAAATATATGTTTTTTCAATAAGCTTTGTTTTTTTAGTAAACTCAATGTATATTAAACTATTACGATTGTACCAACCAAAGCAGTTCTTTTTAGATTTTTCGTTTGGTCAGGTCGAAAAAAATGACTACTTTTGCAAGCTAATTTTGATTCATTAAATGAGACAATTAAAAATTACCAAATCAATCACGAATCGTGAAAGTGCATCGCTTGACAAATACTTGCAAGAGATTGGACGTGAAGATCTTATCACTGTAGAAGAAGAAGTCGAATTGGCTCAACGGATACGGACTGGTGACCGCTTGGCGTTAGAAAAACTTACACGTGCTAACTTACGTTTTGTTGTTTCGGTAGCTAAACAGTATCAAAACCAGGGCCTTAGTTTACCTGACTTAATCAACGAAGGCAATTTGGGACTGATAAAAGCAGCCGAAAAATTTGACGAAACACGTGGATTTAAGTTTATTTCTTATGCAGTATGGTGGATTCGTCAATCAATTTTGCAGGCTTTGGCTGAGCAATCACGTATCGTACGTTTACCTTTGAATCAGGTCGGATCGTTAAACAAAATCAACAAAGCTTTCTCAAAATTTGAGCAGGAAAACGAACGCAAACCTTCACCCGAAGAGCTGGCAGATGTACTGGATATTCCGGTAGAGAAAATTGCCGACACCATGAAAGTATCGGGGCGTCACATTTCGGTCGATGCTCCCTTTGTAGAAGGCGAAGACAACAGCTTGTTGGATGTAATGATTAACGATGATTCCCCCAACGCTGACCGTGCATTAATCAATGAATCACTTTCCAAAGAAATTGAACGCGTATTAATCTTCACTTTATCTGACAGAGAGCGCGATATCGTAAAGAAATTCTTTGGACTGGGAATTCCTGAAATGACACTCGAAGAAATTGGCGATGAATTTGGTTTAACCCGTGAAAGAGTTAGACAAATCAAAGAAAAAGCGATTCGTAAATTGAGACCAAACGCAAAAAGCAAATTATTAAAAAGTTTTTTAGGATAATCGGAACGATAGTACGATTTTTTAAATACCGGCTAAAAGCAACTTCATTGAAGTTGCTTTTTTTATGATATATGGAAATCGTAAATATAAAGAGCTTACTTCCAATCCGGAAGCAAGCTCTCCAATTATGAAAAACATGATTTTACTCAATTGATAATATCTTGTCTTTTGGATATTTGACCGTGTATTTTAATTCCAGTTCTTTTTTATCACTTGGTTTCAGATCAAATTTCCATTTTACTTCTCCGTTTTCTTTATTTAAAATTCCGCCGGATAGATTTTCAGGAGAAACTTCAATTTCTTCCATGCTAGATACGGGAATCTGGTCTAATAACACAAAATTAATAGTTTGTTTTTTATTGTTCTTAACAATTATTTTCCAGGCTCGTGTATCCTCTTTCTTATTCCCGAAAAATTGTTTTTTGTTGTAATCTTTCACTTTCTCACGACTGATAATCACGTTTTTATCACGTCCAAGTGATATGTTTAATGTATCCGAAGTGTAACGGACATCAAGTATGGTTTTACCTACAAAAGTATTTTCGAAGAATATATTCGCTTCTCCTTCGAGCAGGTTGTATTTTCCCCAATCGACAATATTGGCGAGTAAAAATGCATCTTTGTCAACTTTTGGAACGCTATAATACTCGTATTGAGCCGGTAAATCATAATGTTCAACTTCAACAGATAAATTTTTATTGCCGGAAGCAATTGAATACGGAGTTTTAATTTCAAATTCAACATTTGTTTGATTTTCAATCTGGTTTGTAGGAAGCGGAGTAAATTCTGCTTTTTTCATAATTGAAGCTCCTCTGATCCTGATATTATTATCGAGTCCTGCCACTCTGCCTTGTAATGCTTCTCCAATGTTGTTTTGAGTACCATAGCCAACGACTACTACTTCATCCAATGATTTTTGGCTTTCTCTCATGAAGATGTTCATCTGAGAGTTTGAAATCGGCAGTACTTGTGTGATATAGCCTATGTATGATACCTGAAGCTTATCGACATTGTTAGGTAATGATAATTCAAAGTTGCCATCAGTGTTACTGACAGTACCAATGGTTGTCCCCTTAATCATAATACTAGCCCCGACAAGTGGTTCTTTTGTATTACTATCCAATATTCTTCCGGAAATCTGGTTGGACGAAGTTGAACCATCGTATTTTGGAGGCTTTGTATAGTAATCAAGTAAATAAGTTTTTAGTTGCGGTGCAACATTTCCCACATTTGGATTTGCCGATGATACTTTTAATTTTATATTTTTCCAGTCTTCTTTGGTATTTTGATGAATATTGGCTTTGTAAATCAATTGAACGGGATCTTCAATGGTATTAGCCCGTATATCATATGATGGATACCAACCGGCATTGTTCACGTAATACGACAACTCCAAATCACATTTTACCGCCGTTTTAGAATCTACTTCCATCAATACTTCTCCAACAGGAGTCGGTTTGGTATTTCCCAACTGATTTTCCTGTTTTTCCAATCCATTTTTCTCTTCGGTCAGGTTTTCGATAGCTTTTTTTACATCAATTTCTTTCAGTTTCAGAAATGAAACTCTTTCGTGATAGTAATTAGCTGTTTCTTTTAAATTTATGAGGTTGACACCCTGAGCAGTACCGCCTATGTTTCGGTTATCATGTAAAAAAGTCAATTCTTCATTGATAATATCCAGATTGGTGTTCTCAAGATTAATTTTATCATTCAGAATTTGAACTTTAGCAATGAGCTTTTCCAGCTCGTTAGACTGCTTCAAACTGTCAGTAAAATTCAATTGATGATTTACCGATAGTACTATTACTTTGCTATTGACTTTTACCTGAACACTTTTACCATCAATATAGGGTGATAAATTTGCAAATTTGATGGTTGTTTTTCCAGGTTGTAAATCGACTGTCTTTCTTCGAATCACTTGTGCTCCGTTGATAAAAACGGTGGCTTCGGACACATCTGTTTTCAAAATAAGGTCGCTTTTTTCCTGAGCCATAACTGGAAAGCTTAATAAAACGAATACTAGAAATTTATAAATTTTCATGAATTTGGGTTTTAGTATTTTACAAAATCTGATTAAGTTAATGGAACTTCAAATATAAATATAAATTTTGAAATAAAGGTTGTTTTTTTTTATATAATAAAACGAGCTTACAACTATAATAAAGTTGTAAGCTCGTTTTATAAGAGTTATAAAGATAATATTTTATCCCAGCTTTACATCCAGATTGCGTTTTAATGCAGCCAGAAAGCCTTCAGTGCTCAAATAATTTTCCTTTGAAATATTGTCTCCATGAATTAATACGGCTAAATCTTTAGTCATTTCACCTGCTTCAACTGTTTCAATACAAACCTGTTCCAGTTTTTCACAAAAATCAACCAATGGCGCGTTATTATCTAATTTACCACGATGCATCAATCCGCGTGTCCACGCAAAGATAGAAGCGATTGGGTTGGTTGATGTTTCTTTACCCAACTGGTGTTGACGGTAATGACGGGTTACAGTTCCGTGAGCAGCTTCAGCTTCAACGGTTTTGCCATCTGGTGTTATAAGAACTGACGACATGAGTCCCAGCGAACCAAATCCTTGCGCTACTGTATCCGATTGTACATCACCATCATAATTTTTACAGGCCCAAACAAAACCACCGTTCCATTTCATACAAGCCGCAACCATGTCGTCAATTAAACGATGTTCGTATGTGATTCCGGCTTCTTTATATGCTGTTTTAAATTCATTTTCGTACACTTCCTGAAAGATATCTTTGAAACGACCATCATAAGCTTTTAGAATGGTGTTTTTTGTGGAAAGATACAAAGGCCATTTTTTATCTAATGCAAATTGAAATGAAGAACGGGCAAAACCATAAATTGATTCATCTGTATTGTACATGGCCATTGCCACACCATCCCCTTCGTAATTGTACACTTCCCATTCTTTTGTTTCGCCTGCTTCATTGGTGAAAGTCATTTTCAGGGTTCCTTTACCTTTTATAACCACGTCGGTAGCCTTATACTGGTCACCAAACGCATGACGACCGATAACGATAGGTTTTGTCCAACCCTGTACGTAACGGGGAACATTACTCATAACAATCGGTTCACGGAAAACAGTTCCACCAATGATGTTACGGATGGTGCCGTTTGGTGATTTCCACATTTTTTTTAGTCCGAATTCTTCCACACGTGCTTCGTCGGGTGTGATTGTGGCGCATTTGATACCGACATTATACTTGTTAATAGCATTTGCCGAATCGATAGTCACCTGGTCGTTCGTTAAATCACGGTTTTCGATACTTAAATCGTAATACTTGATATCCAAATCCAAATAGGGGAGGATAAGTTGATCTTTAATAAATGACCATATAATGCGGGTCATTTCATCCCCATCGAGTTCAACTATGGGATTTGCTACTTTAATTTTTTGCATGTTTAAAAATTGATGTATAATATCAAGGTCAAAAATCACATGGATTTTTGACCTCGATATAGTTATTTGTTAGCGTTTATCTAATGGAATGAAAGCATGTCTCTCGCCCACATTTTTATAGGCAGGACGAATGATACGTTTGCTGGCAAAATTTAATTCTTCGATGCGATGGGCAGTCCAACCGGTGATACGTGCCATGGCAAATAAAGGAGTAAATACTTCGGTTGGCAAACCGATAGCTTCGTATACAAATCCGGAATAGAAATCGACATTGGTACAAACCTGTTTTCCAATTCCATCACCTTTGAATGTCATAAATGCATTGACAGAACGCTCGTCAAGCAATTCGAGGAAATCAAATTCTTTTACCAACCCTTTTTCTAAAGCTAAGGCACGGGCCATTTCTTTGAGTAATAAAGCACGAGGATCTGAAACTGTATAAACAGCATGACCAATTCCATAAATTAATCCGCTTTTATTGTATGCTTCTTTGTTGAGCATTTTCTTCAGGTAGGCATCTATTTCTTTTACATTTTTCCAGTCTTTGATGGCTGTTTTTAAATGTTCAAACATTTGTACAACTTTAATATTGGCACCTCCGTGTAAAGGACCTTTTAGAGAGCCAATACCAGCAGCAATTGCTGAATATGTATCGGTTTGTGTTGAACTGACAACACGAACTGTGAAAGTTGAATTATTTCCACCACCGTGATCGGCATGTAGAATCAACAACAGGTCAAGAATCTTAACATCCAGTTCGGTATAATTGTCCGATCCTTTCATCATATATAGGAAGTTTTCGGCTAACGACACACCTTCTTTTGGATGACGAATATGTAATACCCGACCTTGCTGGCTGTGGCGCAATATATTAAAAGCATAAGCAACAATGGTAGGGAACTTTGCAATTAGATCGATAGATTGACGAACAAGATTGTCACGTGAAATATCATCTGCATTTGAATCGAATGTATACATTTCCAGCACACTTCTGGCCAAAATGTTCATAATATCAACACCCTCTAAATCAATAATGTTCATGGTTGCTTTTTTGTCTAAAGACATTGCCTGATTCAGAATTATTGAAAAAATATCTAATTCTTCAGCGTCAGGTTGATAACCTGAAAGTAATAAAAAGGCTGTTTCTTCAAAACCCAGTCTGTTTTCTTTTTGTAAGCCATGTACTAAATCTTCCACATCGAGCCCGCGGTAAAAAAGTTTTCCCGGAACTGCTTTTGTACCACCTTCTGGTAGTTTTTCGTAGCCGACAACATCACCGACTTTGGTTAATCCAACTAAAACACCTGAGTGATCCTCATTACGTAAGCCACGTTTTACGTTAAATTGTGTAAATAACTCCTTGTCAATCCGACTGGTAGTTTTTATCGTTTCCGACAGTTTAAAAATTAAATAATCTTTTTCCATGATTTGTGTTTTGTTGATTTTTATATTGTTGATTGGGTTGATAAGTACATTATAAGTTGAATGAGTTAATTAGGATTGGTTTTTCTAAAAGTCTAATCCTTAAAATAATTTAGTTTTGTTTTCTTCTTAAAACGAAAAAGCTACAAACCAATTAACTTACTTTCCCAAGCCATTCAGGGCACTTCCTGCTTTAAACCAATCAATTTGTGCTTGATTATAAGTGTGTGCAACTTCAAATTGTTCACTTGTTCCGTTACTATGATTCAATTTTATGATAATATTTTTTCCCGGTTGGAAATTTCTCAACCCAAGTATACTGATTTTGTCATCTTCAAGTACTTTGTCATAATCACTTTTATCCACAAAGGTTAAAGCAAGCATACCTTGTTTTTTCAGGTTTGTTTCGTGAATCCGGGCAAAAGATTTTACGAGAATTGCTTTGACATTTAAGAAACGCGGTTCCATGGCAGCATGTTCACGACTGGAACCTTCACCATAATTTTCCTCAGCTACAACGACAGAACCAATGCCCTGCGCTTTAAATTTACGGGCCAAAGCCGGTACAGCTATATATTCACCGGTTTCAGGATTCAGAACAGTGTTTGTTTTATCGTTAAAAACATTTACAGCACCAATAAGCATATTATCGGAAATATTATCTAAATGTCCGCGAAATCTTAACCATGGACCTGCCATTGAAATATGATCGGTGGTACATTTTCCCTTTGTCTTAATTAATAATGGTAAATCAACCATATCCTGTCCACTCCAGGGAGCGAAAGGTTTCAATATTTGTAAACGGTTTGACAGTGGATTAATATTAATTTCAGCATCTTTATTTGTTGGGGCAGCATAACCTGCATCTTTCACTTCGTATCCCTTAGGCGGTAACTCATAGCCACTTGGTTCCTGAAGTTTCACCATTTCACCTTTTTCGTTTTGCAGTGAATCGGTCAATGGGTTGAAACATAAATCACCGGCAATGGTTAATGCAGCAACAACTTCCGGCGAACCGATAAATGTGTGGGTATTCGGATTTCCGTCATTTCGTTTGGCAAAGTTCCGATTGAAAGAGGTAATAATGGAATTCGGACGTTCCGGTTGATCTGTTTCACGTTTCCATTGTCCGATACAGGGACCGCAGGCATTTGCCATGATAACGCCACCCACCGATTCAAATTCGGATAAAATGCCATCACGCTCGGCGGTATAACGCACTAATTCCGATCCTGGATTTATGATAAATTGTGCTTTGACTTTTAAACCGTCTTTCTTAGCTTGCTTTACAATGGATGCAGCCCTGCTCATATCTTCGTAAGAAGAATTGGTACAGGACCCGATCAGACCGACTTCCATTACCTGAGGATATTTTTTTTCTTTCACTGCTTTTGCAAATTCAGAAAGCGGGTAAGCAGCATCCGGTGTAAAAGGTCCATTTACATAAGGTTCCAGTTCATTTAGATTGATCTCAATAACACGATCGTAAAAATCTTCCGGTTTAGCAATCACTTCCGGGTCTGCTTGTAGATGTGCGATAATGTTTTGTGCAGCATTTGCTATTGATTTACGACCGGTAGCTATAAGGTAAGCAGCTGATTTTTCATCGAAGGGGAAAAGTGAAGTAGTTGCACCTACTTCGGCACCCATATTACAAATTGTTCCTTTACCGGTAGCAGATATTGAAGCGGTACCTTCCCCGAAATACTCAATAACTGCATTTGTTCCCCCTTTAACAGTGAGTATTCCAGCCAATTTCAGAATAACATCTTTAGGTGACGACCAACCGGAAAGTTTTCCTGTAAGTTTTACTCCGATAACTTTCGGCATTTTCAATTCCCAGGGTATTCCTGCCATAACATCCACTGCATCGGCTCCACCCACACCGATAGCTAACATGCCGAGACCACCTGCATTGGGTGTATGTGAATCGGTTCCAACCATCATTCCACCGGGAAATGCATAGTTTTCCAGTATTACCTGATGAATAATTCCTGCTCCCGGTTTCCAAAATCCAATACCAAATTTATTGGATACCGCACTTAAAAAATCGTATACTTCACGATTTGTTTCGTTGGCTGTTTTTAAATCGGTAGCTGCAGCTATATGCGCTTGTATTAAATGATCGCAATGTACCGTAGAGGGAACTGCAACCGTTTTTCTGCCCGAATTCATTAATTGAAGTAAAGCCATTTGAGCGGTAGCATCTTGCATGGCAACACGATCGGGTGAAAAGTTGACATAATCAACAGCCCGATCGTAAATCTTAACCGGTTCTTCTGCAGCTAAATGTGCATACAGGATTTTTTCGGTGAGCGTAAGTGGCCGTTGAAGCTTTGACTTTATTTGATTAATTTTTTCAGGGAGGGTGGCGTATAGACGCTGAATCATTTTTTCTTCAAAAACCATATTTTTTGTATATTAAATCAATTTGTAATTATTTCAAATGCAAATATAATAAAAAAATTGTCAGCCACTGAGTTTCAAACTTTATTTTTAGATTTTAAACAAAATGAAACCCTAAATGTTCTTCATTAATGTCTGGTTTAAAGAGTTTCAGAAGATAATTCACATATGAAGGTTTACGAAAGGTAAAGTTAATTAACAATTATTTTGTTTTTGCGTTTTAATTACTAAAATCAATCATTTAACTTAGAGTCATTAGACGTTTTCAATTCATTGGAATAATCTCATTATATTCTTCAACGCTGGCTCCGGCAAAACAAGCTTCAATTATTTTACGTCCGGTTTCTGATAATTCAGGAGTTAAATATTTCGTTAACTCATTTTTGAAAAAATCTGTCAATATTTCTGCTCCGGCATCATAACCCTCTATTCCGACCTCCGGTTGTTTAAATACCTGTAAAAAACGGGAAGGTATTTTAGCCCCCTCTATTGTTAAATAGTTTAATTCATAACCCAATAAAGGACATCTGGCAGCCCGATATTGATCACTCCGTAATTTAGCGTTACCCCGTCGGGTTAAATATTCACGCATCATTAATTGAGGTTTGAATCCTACTTTCCATACGCCGATATACTGGTTAGGCACCAAAGTATATCGTGTGGCAGGAGTAGACAAAATTTGTTCCAATAACAAATTCGCATGGGTCACCATTTTTCCTGTAGCAAAAGGCCAGTAAGAACCTACACCTTCCGATTCCATATTCCCACCACCAATAATGCTTGGATTAGCATGACCACGTGGAGCTACCAATCGCCATAACCAGGCCAATGCAGGAGGTAAAATGTGGAACATACCAATAATTCCATAATTTGGATCTTTTTGTGAACTTGGTGGAGTTCGAACACCGAAGCTACGAACATCTACAGAAACAGCATGTTCAATAACATTTGGTACAATTTGCCGGGGTACAATAACCCGTGGGTTGGGGCATCGTTTGCCGGGGGCATCCTCAATGTGATCCCAAATCAGAGCTGTGCAATCAGGATTTGATTTTATATTTAGAAAAAGTAAGGGTTCTTTTGCCATGATGGTGATTTTTTCTAATGAGGGATCATCACCATATTCATTTACACTGTCAACACGAATAAACCAGGAATTTTCCGCATCAATAACGGACAGTTTCCCGTTGTGTTTTTGAATACTCGGATGGCACAAAGCCATATCATCTGTTACAGGACTAAATGTAGAAAAAATGGGTAAACTGATTAAACGTTTCTCGGCTGTTTCAGTATTTTCTCCAATCAAAATCTGTCCGTTTGGTTCACGTAAAATATGTTGTAACATTTCACTTTTGCCACCACCACTGGCACCTTCGTGCATAAAAGTTGTTATGTTATCGTAGGGACTTATAGCCTGTACGGTTGAACAATGAGCTGTAATCCAGCCTTCTTTTTCACCTTTAGTCAATAATGCCCCGTACAAACCTTTTTTTGCACTCGGACCGGGATACAAATTATAGGAATAAATTTCGTGTCTGTTTTCGGTTCTGTTATGTACTACAATTTGTTTTCCGTTAAAATGTGTATGACGAAAAGTAGGAGCAACGTAGATAATTGAATCAATTGCAAATTTTTTTGAAATTTCAGCTAAAGGAATGATTTTTTGTAACATGGCTAATCCCATGGCAAAAAAACCTGCATTTGCAGGAGCGATGGCTATACCACCGACTCCTAATTCGCCATTTCCTGCAAAATACAAAAAAACAGCAAGTTCCTGTTGTTTCAGCCAATTGAAAGTTTCATCTTTTAATGATTGAAACTCGTATCCGAATCTTTTGTTAAAACGCTCTTTATCACTGGGTAAATTGTCAGCTATCAACATAGTATCCGGATCACGACGACGCATATAAGCTTCGGTATAATTTGCTGAAATTCCATTCGTTACTTTGTGCACAATAGCCTCGGTAACTAAACCTTTACCCGGAATATCATATTTCACTTCGAAAGAATTTTTTCCCTTTCCTCCAACAGCAGCTAATGCTAATTGCTCTACTGTTTCAAATACAGTGAATTTTACACAATGATTCAGTAGTGTTTTTACATCTTCAGGTAATACAACATTTCTCTTTTCAAGTTCTTCAAAAAAATTGTTCATTCTAATACAAATTGATGGAAATTTAATTTATTATTTATTTGCAAAGGTAATTCATTGTTTCTTAATAAATGAAGTAATACTTAATCATTAACGTAGTTTTAGACTAAAAATTAGAGACAGAACCAATCAGGATTAATTCACCAACTTCTGATTTATTTCTTGCAGTGAAGGGATGTTTTGAATTAAAATATACATTATCGCCTGTATGGAGAAAATACTGTTGGTTATTAAGATAGAATTCAATTTCGCCACAAAGTACATGGCCAAAAAATTGTCCGTTATTGTTTTTGAAAAAACCTTCAATGTCGGAATTTTTTATAAACCGAATAAGATAGGTGTCCATATGTTTGTTTAAATCGTGATTTGACAAGAAATAAAATTCCGAACCGCTAATATTTCGTTCGATAAATTTGATGTCTTCTTTTCTGACAACCGGATTATTGCTAAGAGATTCATTTTCTCCAATTAATTCTCCTACTGTTGTTTGAAGATTTTCTGCTATCGATTTTAAAGTGATTATTGAAGGAAATGCTTTCGAGTTTTCAATCTGAGACAGCGCACTCGGACTTATGCCTACTTTTTTAGCTAAATCATTCAATTGCAGGCTCATTTGTTCTCTTTTCCGTTTTATTCTTTCTCCAATTCGTTTCATAAATAGATTGATTTTTTACAAAAGTACTAATAAATTAATTAATTAAGTGCTGCTTAATTTTAAAATGTCTATTATTTACAATAAAAAAAGTCATTAAGATAAATTTTATCAAAATGACTTGAGATAATAATGTATTTGTTTTGAGAGTATTGGATTCATTTATTTTTCCAATTGCCCAAACTTCCCTTTATTCAAATCTTCGTAAGCCTGTAATATTTCTTCTTTCGTATTCATAACAAAGGGACCGTATGATTCGATATGTTCATTGATTGGTTCACCACTTAATACCAATAATATAGAATCTTTCGACGCATCGAGCTGAATATCCGTGCCATTATTTGAGAAAAGAATAAAATGGTCGGTTAATGCAATTTGTTCATTTAGTTTAACCCTGCCATCGATTACCAAAATGCCGGTATTATAATGTTCAGGGAATGAGAAATTGACAATGGCCCCTTTTTTTAGCTTGACATTGTACAACTCGATTGGTGTGAAGGTTGAAGCAATTCCTTTAGCTCCGTGATACTTACCGGCAATAACTTCAATTATTCCAAGGTCATCGGGTAATTCAAATTTTCCAAATCGTTTGTGTGATAATGACTGATACTTAGGTTTAGACATTTTGAATTTTGCCGGTAGATTAACCCATAATTGTACCATTTGCATCATTCCACCTTTCTTACTCCAACATTTTTCATGATACTCTTTGTGCAAGACACCTGCAGCGGCAGTCATCCATTGAACATCGCCTTCTTTTATAATACCGCTGTTTCCGGCACTATCATCATGGGCCACTCTACCCTGATAAACAATTGTAACTGTTTCGAAGCCGCGATGGGGATGTACGCCGACACCACGTGGTTTATCAGTCGGGTGAAATTCTGTTTTGGCATTATAATCCATTAGAAAAAACGGACTCATTCGTTGCAGATTCATTGTTCTGCTACCAGGGAAAAATGTATGTACCCAAAATCCATCACCCACCATATGTGGTGACGGAGGTGCAATGATTTGTTCTATGGATCGAATCTTGTTCATTGTAAGTGAATTTTATACAATAAACAAATTAAAGTATTATTTGGTTCGGATTTATTTTTATAATTACGAACGAATCAGTCTGTAGAAAAATCGCGAATGCTATAATAAAGTCACTATTCATTTGACAGAATTAGCACCCAATACTTTGAAGAAAATCGGGACAGGTTTTAGGATATTTAATAGTTATGAAATCCAGAATTATTTAACGGAAGTAATCGTGATTTTAGCTGAAATAAGACCTTCGGCAGCTGCTTCCAGATTAATCTTACCTGAAATCTTACTTGCTTTCAGAAGTATAGTCGCTATTCCAGCTTCCGAAATTATCGGGTTTTGCCCTATCAGATCACCTTTTCCTTTTAAAGTAAACTGAATTGGAATGTCCGAATTAACTACCTGATTTCCTTTGTCATCGCAAATTACGGCATACAAAAATACGACATCACTTCCATCGGCTTTTAGCGATTTTCCACTCCGGTCGTATGTTAATTTGATAAATGATGGCTTGCCGGCTGTACAAACGATGTCTTTCGTCACCGCTTTCTCTCCGATATATCCAATCGCTTTTAATTCACCCGGTTCATATTTTTGAAGATTGAACACAAACGGAGGGTAGGGTAGTTGTTCCGAAATATTATCTTTTGTGTATGTTTTACGCTCTAGCAATTTATTGTTCAGATACAAAGCCACTTCATCACAATTGGAAAATATCTTCAAATTTCTGAAATCGGTTTTTTCATTCCAGTACGATGCAATTTTTACTGTCGGACCCTTGTCGTATCTACCTGTTGATTCACCCGGTTTATTTTGAGAACGATAAAAATAATAGGCAAACTTAGGCAGGCGGAAAATATCCATAATTCCCGATGATTCTATATCGGGTGAATATCCCCGGTTATAATCGAACATCAACCAGTTAGCATCACCTAAATGAGGATTTCTGAGATTATCGTTATGGGCTTCCTCAAAATTGGTAGCCTGTTGTAACAGTCTTTGTTCACCGTCTCCACGCAATTGACGGCTGGTACGCTCATCACTTTTCAGTCCGGCATATCCTGCCTGATTCAAACCAGCGTCCTGAGCAAAATACTCCCAGTCGCCATATTCTCCTGTAAACAAAGGAGTTTTGCCTTTATATTTTTTCCAGTAATCGGGAAATTTTGCATGTTGACGTGCCGGAATCCAGACGTCATAATATTTATTTATCCAGCCACAGGTTATCAGTTTCGATTCGGGCGATTCTTCCCCGGCAATAACCACCATCTGTTTCATAAAATTATCAGGCATGGGTGATTCATTCAAAGACAATTCCCACATGGCCACAGAGGCATGATTTCTGTCCCGGCGAATTAAATCACGCGCATCCTGATACGATCGTTGCATAAACGTTTCATCACCAACAAACTGCCAACCCGGAATAGCTGCAATTGTTAGAATTCCCAATTCGTCGCAGGCATTCATAAAAGCCGGTGACTGGGGATAATGCGATAGACGGACAATATTAAATCCTGCTTCTTTAATTTTTACTGCATCCCGGTATTGTGCATTGTCAGACAATGCATTACCAATGTATGGATATTCCTGGTGTCTGTTTGTTCCAACCAATAAAAGTGGTTCATCATTCATCAAAAACCGGTCTTTTAAAATTTCAAATTTTCGAATTCCGAGTTTTGTTTCTACCATATCGGTTATTTTCTTATTGTCACTGATAGTTACTTCCAGCGTGTATAAATCCGGATGATCCGGGTGCCAGAGTTGAGGATTCGTTACTTCAATGTTTTGCAGCATGTCAGCAGCTTTATTGGCTTCCAGTGATTGCTCTTTAGAAGAAATAGTTTCTATCAGTTTGCCTGATTTATTAAATAATTTGTAAGTTAAAGAGAATTTCTTTTGAGTTTCCGAGTCGTTTCTGATATTTGTAGAAACAGCAATTGTTGCAGATTGAGCTGAAACCTTTGGAAACCAAATACGCAATCCTCCCGAAGCGGGAAGATTTGCTTCTACAGCATCGGTTATGTGTAAGCCGTTGGTAACAATGATTGAAACATTTCTGTAAATTCCGCTGTAATAGCAGAAATCAAGTTTATCAATCGGTTTTCCGGGAGGAATTTCCGCATTGTCCGTGTTATCAGTTTTTACAACAATTCTGTTTGTTTTATCAAATAAAATATCGTTGCTAATATCAATTGTAAAGGGTAAATAACCACCATAATGAGTTAACAGATATTTTCCATTTATCCATACATCGGCTTTTTGCATGACTGCTTCAAATTCAACAAAGACTTTTTTGTTCTTCCATTCTTTATCTGCCTTAAAATCTTTTTTATACCAACTTACACCCACCCAAGGTTCTTTAACAACCAATGGTTCAATTTTAGCGGTGTGTGGTAAAGTAACACTTTTCCAACCGGAGAATGAAAAATCATTATTAGTTGGTTCAATGGTTTGCGAACCCGCAAAATCTTCCTGATTGGAAAATTGCCAGTCGGAATTGAAGTTTATAACTTGCCTGACGTTTTGAGAAAAAATAAATATTGGAAACAAACACAAAAGTGAAAGGAGTACCTTTTTCATAATTTAAAGTATTGTGTTTAAATTCAATTACAAATGAATTTAAATACCGTTGAATTTTTTGAATTGGAACTGTAAGCTCTGATTAAATAGAAACCTTTGGGAAGATTACTTGTTGAGATTGAATTTGATTTTAGAACAGAATGAATAACGATTCCATTCATTGTTACAATTTCTATTTTTGACAGTTCCTCATCAAATGATAATGAATGATTTTCAATCTCCTGCCTCATATTTAATTTTGATTCAGCAGGGTTAACTAATGCAGTAAGATTATTAAAGGCGTTTAATGCAATGGTCGGCTTTCCGTCACTTCCCCAGGCACTGAGTGCATATCCACTCCAACTGCGAGCACCTTCAGGTTCCCAATATATTACGCCCAAACCCTTATTGTTGGGCACTGCTTTCACTTTATTAATCACTGCAGTAAGCATATCATAGGTATTTTGAGCCTTTGTATCCAGTCCACCTACTTCGACCACCATAACTTCTTTACCATAACGTGTGACCATGTCATTCAGGTTATTACCTAAATCATTGATTGAAAGTGTATAATCAGGACTCCCACTTATCCAGTACGGATAATATGACATGCCAATCACATCATATTTTGCTCCATAGGTCTTTGCATTATCAAACCAGTTACGAAAGCGGCTGTTATTATTTCCCTGATCGATATGCAAAACAACTTTGGTGGTTGGACTTACCGCCTTTACGGCATCATATCCTTTATTAATCAGTTGTGCTAATTGTGACCAGTTACTTGTGCTCCCTTCGGGATAAACCATGCCACCTGAGGTTTCATTTCCCACCTGAACCCATTCGGGAGTCACACCAGCGGCATTTAATGCAGTCATTACTCCGTAGGTATAATTATATAAATCATTTAATAAGGTTGGAAAATCATGTCCAACCCATGCTGCCGGTTTTATCTGATGACCGGGATCAGCCCAGGTGTCACTGTAATGAAAGTCAATCATAACCCGCATACCCCAACTTTGAGCCCGAACGGCCATAGCCACAGTTTCAGCTGTACTGCAATGACCGTTTTTCCAGTCGGTCATATTCGGATTTACCCAGGTACGGAGGCGAATGGTATTGATACCATGATCTTTCAGTATTTGAAAGCAATCCTGTGCAACGCCATTATCGTTTAAGAACTGATAATTGGATTCTTTCTCCATTTCCGGCAACCAACTGATGTCCCCTCCATTTGAAAAAATATAAGTGGAAGATTTTTCACTATAAACTGAATTTTGAATCAGTAACAAAAACAGAATAAAATAAAGGGATTTTTTCTTCATTAGAATAATATTAATATTAACCGATTAAAGGAATGCTTCAAGTGCTTTGGTGGGTTTTCCATCATCACCCCAGGCACTTAAACCATAATGACTCCAACTACGGGCACCTTCCGGTTCCCAGTATAAAACTCCCAATCCTTTTCCATTTGGCACTTCCTTCACTTTTTGTATAACGGCTTTCAACATATCATACGTATTCTGTACTTTGGTATCTTCACCGCCGACTTCTACAACCATTACTTCTTTTCCGTATCTGGAAGCCATATCTTTCAGATTATTTCCCAGATCATCAATAGAAAGCGTATAATCCGGATGACCATCCAACCAGTAAGGATAATAGGATAATCCGATTACATCGTATTTTGCTCCATTTGCTTTTGCATTGTCGAACCACCAACGGAACCGGGCATTGTTATTTCCCTGATCGATATGTAAAATTACTTTCGAATCGGGACTTACTGTTTTAATGGCTTTATATCCTTCATTAATTAACTGAACCAGTTGAGGCCAGTTATCCGTACTTCCTTCCGGATAGACCATTCCGCCTGGGATTTCATTCCCAACCTGAACCCATTCGGGTGTTATACCTGCATTTTTTAAGGCAGTCATAACATCAAAAGTATAGTCGTATAAAGCTTGTTTGAGGTCTGTAAAATTCAAACCTTCCCAGGCTTTCGGTTTACGTTGCTTTCCGGGGTCAGCCCAACTGTCACTGTAATGGAAATCAATCATAACACGCATTCCCGAGTTCCTGGCCCGGACTGCCATGGCTACCGTCTCATCTTTACTACAATGTCCGCTGGCTTTGTCATCACTTGGATTGACAAAAGTACGTAAACGAATCGTATTCATTCCAAGATCTTTTAAGATTTTGAAACAATCTTCTTCAGCGCCCTGATTGTTGTAAAATTTATACCCGCTTGCTTCCATTTGCGGCAACCAACTAATGTCAGCTCCTTTTGAAAATGCCATAGTATCAGCTATTTCAGGAGTTCCGGTTCCTTCAGTTATTCCATTATTTGCACATGAATATGGCACGAATAAACAACAAAATATAAAGAATAAAACTGATTTTCTGATATTTAAATTCATTGTAGTAAAGTTTTATAAAAGTTTATGCAAAGGTTTGTAAAGATACAAAACCTTTGCATAATAATCTATTGAATTGTGTATGTGTATTTTTCCGGATTACTCAAATTCATCCTAACCGTTTTGGTTCCGGTCGAAGTTGGTTTTATATTTGCACCGCCATAATTTAATTCACCACTGAAATTCTCATCGCCATCATCACCGTATTTGAATGACCAGTTTCCATTTCCAATGATTTGCATTCCTGAACCTATCGCCGAAATATCACAGTTGGCACTCCATATTTTTGTAGTTGCGTCATAAGTCATTGGATTAGCTGTTAAACTCCAGCTATTGAAATCACCAGTAACACAGAATGAGGTTATTTGAGTAATAGTGTAGGTTTTATCTTCCAGATTTACATTGTATCGATAGTATCCGGGCATAACAGGAAAATCAGCCGCATGGTTTGCAGTTCCGGTATTTAATCCTGATAATGTTCCCGATAAACCTGTAGTGCTGACAAATCCAAAATAATCCCAGGTATTAATTTTAGGCCGGATTTGCCAGTTCCAGGAACAAAAATTCACTGTATAATAACCTTCGTAATCACCGGCACCACCTTTTTGAACAAGTGGACGTTTGAATGGTTGTGTCCAGTCATCATCAATCCCGGAAATATAAATATAGGCCATTGGTACTGGTGGTGGCAGAAAAGGAGTTACTTTTAAAACCACTGCATTTGAATAAACAGGATATGAGCTAAATGATAAATTTGCTTTAACCCTTACTTTAATCTGACCTTCAATGGTTGGTTTTAATTTGAGTTTCCTGACACGCTTATTTAGAACCGAATCGGTATAAGAAAATTTATAAAGACCGGTTGCAATTTCTTCTTCAATTGGTGTTGAAAAATCACCATTTAAAGAATCCATTTGAATTGTAAATGTAACAGGTGTGCTGATTCCATAAACCAACGAATCCCACTGAAGTGTAGCTGCTGAGTGAGTTCCGGCATCTGTTAAGGATAATAACAGAACTGAATCACTTGATGCGATTTTGAATGAACCGGCTGCAGGTGTTGCAATTTTATTAATTGGTTCATTATCGGTACATGAATACAATAAAATTGTACTTAATGCTAATGCAGATAACCATTTTATTTTGTTTTTCATATTCATTTTTATTAATTATCGATATCTCGATTTTTTGTTATTGATGATTAATGGAAAAATAATCAGAAGTTATTAATTTGTACCAGATTCGGATTCGCCAATAAATCGGAAGTGGGAATCGGGAACAAATTATATTTACTGTCCACACTTTTACCTGCCAGTGCTCCACCTTTCCAGGCCCAGAGGTAATCGGCAGTTGTCAGTCTATCGTATCTCACCAGATCGGTACGGCGTTGTGCTTCCCAATACAATTCGCGGGCTCTTTCGTTTAAAATAAAATCAAGCGTTAAGTTAGCCTGCGTAATATTTCCCAACGTACTTGCCGGATTATTGGCATAAGCACGACCTCGTAATTGATTTATATAACCAAGTGCTGTAGTTAAATCGCCACCTGCACCACCTCTTAAAACCGCTTCGGAGTAAATCAGGTATATTTCCGCCAGACGGAAAACCGGAAAATCAATATCGGAAAGATTATTAAAGGTATTGTTTTGAATGATGGAACTTCCATCACGATTCACGTTCCGGTATTTAAAAGCCGAATAACCATCCGTACTAGCCGAAATTGTAGAAACTTTCAGATTCTGTCCGGTCTTATAAAATTCAGCACGTTTATCAACCGTGGTATCGGATGTCGGAAATAAAGCCGGAATTTGTTCGGTAAAGCGGAAATTATTCCAGCTTCCGGATAGTCCATTTATTGTGGCCGGAACTCCGGCAGCTCCCAGTGCAAAGAAGTTGGTTCCGTTCCAGGTTTCGTTGGTATTGTTATAATTTATAGTAAAAATAAATTCGTTGGTGTTTAAATTATTATCACCCAACATTAACCAGCTGTAATGACTTTCCAGTGAATAACCTGCTGCAATAATTTGTTTGCAATAGGTAATGGCCTGAGTATAATAATCAGTTCCGGTGTATACTTTTCCATTCAGATACATTCGGGCCAATAATGACCAATCGGCCGCCTTATCCGGTCTTCCCCATTCGTTAGTTCGTGGATCGGCCAGTTCGGGTTCAATGGCTTTTAATTCGGTTTCGATAAATGTAAACAAATCTTTTCGTTGAATTTGTTCAGGAGCTGTAAATCCCAATGAAGCTTCGGTGGGGAAGGGAGGATTTCCGTATAAATCCATCAAAACCCAGAAACAATAAGCACGAAGGTATCTGACTTCCGCTTTGTATTGTTTTATCTGAGTTGCATCTGAACCGGTGAATCCTCTTCCGGCAATTTTGGCATCAGTGGATTCGTTCAAAAAGTTATTGCAATACGTGATGGTCGTCAACATGGTGGAATAAACATACGTAATGGCAGTGGCATCGGCACTCCAGACCAACTGATGAAATACGGCATTGCCACCATCATCGTTCCATGTACTGACGGCTTCGTCGGTAGTATATTCCTGCATTCCCCAGTAATAGCGTAAAAAATTTCCGTAGGATAAGTTGGAATATATGGAGACCATACCTTGCTTATAACCAGCTACCGAGTTAAACTGAATGCCGGCTGTGATATCATTGGTTGGTACTTTTACAAGATCGTCGGTACACGAGCTCAATCCAACTGTCAATGCGATCAATATTATCAACAAGGTGCTATTGATTTTATATTTATTGTTTTTCATATTCATTATTTTTATAAAGATTAGAAATTAAGGTTCAGGCCAAAAGCGAAAACACGTGGAACCGGATAAGCGTTTTGTGACCCGCTGTTCGATTCAGGATCAAGTCCGGTAAATTTGGTAATGGTAAATACATTCTGAACCGAGGCATTTATTTTTAGATGAATATCGCTTTTTGGAATAATTTTCCCAAAATCATATGCCAGATAGGCATTGTCCATTTTCAAGAATGACGCATTTTGCAGATAATAATCACTATAGCCTTCGTACTGATCGGTGTTCTTAAATAATGAGTTATAATACATGGTATTCAGATTCTCCGAAGTTGCCCAACCCGTGATAGCAATTGCATTATCGAGCGGTTTATAGTAAATATAATGTCCTACATTGGAGTGAAATGATGCACCAAGACTCCAGTTTTTATACTGAAAATTGGTATTGAACCCAAACATATATTTGGGCAACGATGATTTTCCGGTCACATACCGATCCTTGGCATTGGTTAATCCATCGCCGTTTACGTCTAACATTTGATCTTCAATAGGCTGACCCTGTTCGTTGTAAACCTGATGATATAAATAAAAGGTGTTGCGGCTATAACCAACCGTATTGACAGAAGTAGCATTGCTGAACAATCCAACTCCGGCAGCATTGTCTATACTGATCTTTGTGATTTTATTTTCGTTATAAGTGGCATTGAAACTGAAATCCCAACTGAAGTCTTTGGTTTGAACGGCAATGGCTTTTACATTAAATTCAATCCCTTTATTTTCCATCGTTCCAATGTTTTTTGTCATAGTTGAACCGAAGCTAAGACCATAAGGTATTGTAATTGAGTTCAGCAGGTCTTTGGTATTTTTCTGGTAAACATCAATACTACCGGTGATTCTGTGTTCGAAAAATCCATAATCAAGTCCGATATTGGCTGTAGCCGTTTCTTCCCATTTCAAATCAGGATTGTAAACCTGTGGCCAGACCGTTGAATAGGCTGTATTTCCAACCGTATATTGCTTATTTAATCCGCTAATAGAGTAGAGGGGTAACGGGTAATAATCGGGAAGTCCATCCTGTTGACCGGTGAGACCATAACCAACCCTTAATTTCAAATCGGAAATCGTCTGATTATTTTTCAGAAAACTTTCTTCTTTTATTTTCCAGGCTAATGCCATGGAAGGAAACAAACCCCAACGATGGCGCTCTGCAAATCGGGAAGAAGCATCATCACGTAACGAAGCGGTCAGTAAATATTTTTCGTTAAACACGTAATTCAATCTTCCGTAAAATGAAATAATAGAATGACTCGGTTTATCGAACGGATAGGTTGGAACACTACTCGCAACTAAAGTACCAGCTGCATCAAATGTTGAATAATTATAATTGGTAGTCAGAAAATTATTATATGAATATCCGGCAGTCACATCCAATCTACTCAGAATGGAAGGTAATTCTTTGGAATAAAACAAATAGGATTCGAAAAGCGTGTTGCCTGTTTCACGTGAAGGAGCAGCATTGTATACAGAACCTCCAGCCACGTTATCCGCAAAATAATTAGCGGGTGTTGCATAATTATAAACCGCGTTTGAAATGTCATAACCCGCATTTACATTCAAATGTAATTCGGGTAGGAAAAACATACTATAATCGGCCTGAAGGTTTCCTACGCTTCTGAATGTTTTGTTTGTTGCATGCACCTGATAAAGCATACTTACCGGATTGATATTGGTCAAAGCCGGATTTGTTGCGTATTGCGTGTATTGGAAATATCCACCGTAAGTCTGATCATCAACATGAACCGGTTGTGTCGGATCAAAAGCTGTTGCAGCCCAAATAGCAGCATCATTGGCAATCCGTTCGTTTTCGTATGATCCTTTTAGGTTCACATTTACTTTTAAGGTATTTTTCAAAAAAGTGGGATTCAAATTCAGCGAAGCGGTTGCTCTTTCATAATTTCCTGTTTTTAAAATACCATCCTGATTGAGATAACCGACAGAAACGCGGTAAGGAAGTGATTTAATGGAACCACCGATGCTTAAATTATAATCGTGTGCCAATGCATCCTGAAAGATTTCATTTTGCCAGTTGGTATTGGCAGTTCCGGGAGCTACAATACTCGTTCCTAGCTCGGTAACAACAGCACGGTATTGGTCGGCAGTGAGTACCGGAGTTTGTTCACGAAGCATTGACATTCGGACATTGGAAGAGAAATCAACCTTCATTTTGCCTTTTTCGCCCTTTTTGGTGGTAATCAGAATAACGCCGTTCGAAGCTCTTGAACCGTAGATGGCTGATGCGGAGGCATCTTTCAGTACTGTGAAGCTTTCGATATCGTTCGGATTCAGTTGGCTGATCATTCCCGGTCCACCATTCCAACCTTCAATAGGAACATTATCAATTACGATTAAAGGATCGTTGGAAACACTTAAGGATGCACCGCCACGAATCAGAAATGAACTACCGGTGCCTGGTTTTCCACTGAAAGGTATTACCTGCACACCGGAGATTTTATTGGCAATTAATCCTTCGGCATTGGTAACCGGTGCTTTCTCAAAATCCCGGGCACTAACTGAAGAAATATTTCCGGTCAGGTCTTTGGTTTTTTGAGTTCCATAACCCACTACAACTACCTCATCCAGTTGTTTGTTGTCGGGTAATAATTGTACTTTAAGCTGATTTTTTCCGGATATGGAAACGGTTTGAGGCAGAAAACCCACATAAGAAAAAATTAATTCGGATTTTCCTGCCGGAACGTTGATGGAGAATTTGCCATCAACATCGGTTAGAGTTCCGGTTTTTGTACCATTAATCAGAATGTTTACTCCGGGTAACGAAACTCCCTGTTCGTCGTAAACAATCCCTTTAATTATTTTCTCAGCGCTTTGATTGGTTGTTTTTTTGTTGAGCCGAAACGGGATTTATTCCCGGGAAAATCGGAATACAAAACAAGACAACAAGCATAATCAATGGAAGAAAGTGATTCTTTTGATGAAAGTCTTTTTTCATAAAATAATAAATTTAGTTGGTTATTCGGTTCCATTTAAAAACCGACTACAAATTAACCCTATTCTTTACTTTTGAACAAGTACATTTCGGACAAAATACACAACAAAATGGACAATAAAATGGATTACGATCCGGAACCGGATGAGTCGATAAATTGTTTGGGTGTTTTACCAAATTGATTATGAAAGCATTTGGAGAAATACGATGCATTGGAAAATCCAACCAGGTACATAACTTCGGCAACTGAGAACTTTTTTTGTTCCAATAACATGGCTGCTTTTTTCATGCGAATCGTTCGGATATAATCTACCGGTGTCAGTCCGGTAAGTTGTTTTATTCTACGATAGATTTGTTTTGTGCTAATACCCGAAATCTGACTTAAACTAGTTACATTCAGGTCTGTGTCAGCGACTTTATCTTCAATAATCCGGGTAATGTCAACGAGTATTTTTTCATTCCACGATTCGGCTTCAATTTCTTTGGGATTCGATAGAGCTTCCAAACGTAGCTTTTCTTCCATTTTTTCTTTCGTGCCCAGCAATTGTTTTATTCGAAGTAATAACAAATCCGTGTCGAAAGGTTTCGACATAAAAGCATTGATACCTAATGCAATGCTTTCGCTTTCTGTCAGTTTATCATCTTTAGCAGTCAGCATGATTATTGGTACCAAAGAAATTTCTTTGTTTTTTCGCAGATGTTTGCACATTTCCAATCCATCCATTATTGGCATCATTACATCCGTAATGATAAGTTCCGGTCTGATTTTAATGGCCAAATCCAAACCGGTTTTACCATTATGTGCAATCAGACATTTATAGTTTGGTGAAAGTGCCTGCTGAATAAATTCGCTTACCTCAAGATTGTCTTCCACAATCAAAACCAATGGTTTATGCATACTTTCAAGAGTTTGGGCTTCGTCGTCATTTACATTTACGAATGAGCCAATAATCGCCTGGTTTTCAATCACCGGGAGAAGCAAGGTGATTTTTGTTCCTTTATCTTCTTCAGAGCTAATGCTGATAGTTCCGTTATGCAGTTCGACATAGTTTTTCACCAAATAAAGTCCAATTCCGCTACCAACCTTATCGTTTACCGTTTTACGGGATTGAAAAAAACGGTCGAAAATAAACGGAAGATCCCCGGAAGGAATGCCGATGCCTGAATCTGAAATGCTTACAACCAGAAGGTTGTCATTATCAGATGAACGATGGATTTCGAAATTGATATTTCCACCGGTATTTGAGAATTTCAGGGCATTTGAAATCAGATTGTTGAGCACCGATTCCATTTTCAAAACATCGACAGTAAACAATACTGCTTCCATTTCAGTAATAAATGAAGCGGTCAGATTTTTCCGGGAAAAAGCTTCTTCGTAAACTGAAAAAATACCACGGGCAAATTCAATAAATTCCACTTGTGAGATAATTAATGTGTTATTCATTGAACCGTCGAAACGTTCAAAGCTAATGACTTGCTGAATAAGAGCATTCAACCGTAAGGCATTTTGCTGAATCTGATTCAGTTGTTTCTTTAAATTCAGGTTTTTAGTTTCTATTAAAAGTTTACTGATGGGAGCAATAATGAGGCTCAAAGGAGTTTTGAACTCATGCGATACATTGGTGAAAAATTCAATTTTCAAATTCGATAACTCAAGTGATTTTTCTTTTTCTATTCGTTCAATTTTTGTCCGGTGCTTATCTCTGAAATAATTAATTACCCATAAGAAAAACCCGATAATCAGAAGTGCATAAAATAATTTTGCCCAAAGGCTGTAATACCATGGAGGATGGATGATTAAATGAAAATTGAGCAGCGATTGTACGGTTTTACCTTCGGAATCGAGCCTTCCGATACTCAGTTTATAACTTCCCGGAGCTAAATTATTGTAGGAGATGCGATTGGAACCGGACTTTACTGTCCGCCAATCGTTGTCTACACCCTCTAATTGATATACATATTTATATATCTCCTCTTGCGAAAAACTCAGATCCGAAAACTCAAAAGAAACATTGTTTTGATTATAGTTGAGTGAAATCTCTTTAGAATAACGAATACTTTTTCCGTTGTAATCTAACCCGGCCTGAAAAAACAGATCATTGACATACAATGCCGTCAGGATAATAGGCTTATAGGGATTTTTATCTTTATTGATGTGCGTTGAAAACACAACAAATCCATCAACTCCACCCAGGTAAATTTCATCCCTGGTTGAATCATAAAAACTACACCAAAGCGGTATGTTTGCAATTTTTACATGTTTAATCTTACGTGTTTTTTTATCCAGAACAAAGGTTCCATCAGAAGTAGTAATCCAGATATGATTTTTTTCTTCGGTTAAAACCCTGATAACACTTTCATTCATGTTTTTGTATCTGATTTCCTGAGTTCGATTGGTTTTCGGATCAATACGATTTATCCCTCCTACAAAGCCAATCCAGATATAACCCTCCCGGTCACAGATTAAGCAGGTAGCATTAATATTCGATTTTTGTCCGGCTTTGGCATGTACCGAAAATTGGGTAACAATTCCTGTTTTTGTATTGATTTTGTTGATACCGCTATTATAAGTCAATGCCCACACATTTCCCTGTTGATCAGGTAGTATCTTATTTATAAAATTATCCGACAATCCGTATTTTCCCGGTTTCTTATAAAAATTCTGTTCAGCGACATAAAAAGGCGATTTGCTTTTTATTAATTTCTCTTTATCCACTACAAAGATGCCTCCCAAACAGGTTCCGATCCACAACCGACCCTGATTATCTTCAAATAAACTATATGCCCAATTAGCATTGCGTGTCCGGGTGCTATCCACAATATTATAATGTATGAATTGCCGGGTTTGGTAATCGTACCGGTTAATACTGCCATCGGTTGCCACCCAAAGGTTTTTGTCTCTGTCTTCGTATATGCAACGAATCCGGTTATGTGAAATCGGATACTGTTTATCGCCCAATTTGTACCACAGACAGGTCTTGTTATCGGACGAAGTGAAAATTAAACCATTTGTTCCTCCGTACCAAAAATTATTATGTGAATCTTTATAAATAGCCTGTAACTGGTTTCCATCACCAATCCCCGTTACATGCGAGATAGGCGTATATTTATACGTTTTGTTGTATTTGAATAAAGAAACCCCGTAATCGGTTCCAAACCAGGCATTATTGTTCTTATCAACAAAAACGCTCCAAACAATATTATTTGTCAATGACTTTCCATTACGGGAATCGTGAACCAGATGTTTGAACAGATTTTTCTCACGGTTATAAATATAGAGCCCGTTATCTGTTCCACAAAGCAGGTTTTGTTCCTGGTCGATAGCTAATGATTTTATCGAATTATCGTCGAAATCGTCTATGCGCTCAACCAATCCGCTAGCTGGAAAGAACTTGAACAAATAACCTTCAGTTCCAATCCATATACATTTTCGGATTGTATCTTCTAATAATGAATTGACTAAAAGACTGTTCTTCTTAAACCGTACAGGAAGTGGTATGGTTTTAAAAATTGTAGATTTGGAGTCGAGATAACAAAGCCCATTGTAAGTGCCTACGTAAAGAGTTTTTTGTTTTGATACCAGAATAGAATAGACTGCTCTGTGAGGTATTCCCGAGTTTTTGCGCGAACTGATATTCCTGATCTGCTTGTTTTTCAGATTATATTCATACAATCCGTTCAATGATCCAATCCATAATTTATTACCGGATAAAGCCATGGAGCGCACATCGGATGGAAAAGTCTTGTTGTTTTTTTCAAACTGTTCTGTTTCCAGATTATAAAACAGCACCCCATTATCCGACCCCAGGCATAATTCCTTTGAATCAAAGAGTATTCCGCAGTTAATCATAGAATTCGCAGGATTCTTATTTTCTGTGAAGGGATAATGTTGTTGCAGTATTGAATAACCGTTGTAGACAAACAGACCTTTGTCGGATCCCATCCACATCAACCCCTGTTGATCCTGAATAAAACAATTGACAACAGAGGCATTGGAATTCAGGAATATGTTATCAAATTCCTGATAGCCATCTTGTTGAGAAAAAGCAAACAAATTCAGGCAACAAAAGATGGGAAGTAATAATTTCTGCCCACTTAATGCGAAAAATCTAAATAGCAGTTGTTTGCCTTTCTTCTTAAACATATTTGAATTAGCTTGACAGTATTATAAGGTTTTGCAAATTTAAACAAAATTACCGAATGCCTGCAAATAAGTGAGTTTATTCAATTCGTGAATTTTATTTACTGAAGTCGTCTTGACTTTTTTCCCGATAGCTATCGGGAGTCGCTCCTACGGAGCTTTTTATTCATTGAAATAAATATTACGACCATAATGTAGCTCCTAACGGAGCATTTTCAGAGCTTCGGAGAAGCGACATTATGGTAGCATGGATTATATAGATCATTTTAAGCTCCGTAGGAGCGACATTATTTTTGCATTAAAAAGTCAAGACGAACTCACTCTAAAAAACAGGATAAAAATAAAAATAAAAATAAAAACAATATTGAGAAATTGAATGGAATAACAAATGAAATAACGAATGAAACCGATCAATCTGTTTTTGATTTTTTATTCTAAAAAAGGTTTTAAAAAATGCGAAACGATCTACATGTAACGACTTAAATGTATATTATTCCTCTTTTTTTTGTACTTTTGCAGCAATTTGAATTTCAAAAACAATATGAGCACAGAACTGAGTGAACAAGAAATGTTCAGACGTCAAAGTCTGGACGAAATGAGAAAATTAGGGATTGACCCTTTTCCTGCAGCTGAATATCCGACCAACGCGTTTTCTACAAATATAAAGGATGAATTTAAAGATGATGAGAGTAAAAGAATAGTTTGTGTAGCAGGTCGTATTATGACCCGCCGCATCATGGGAAAAGCCTCATTTATTGAATTACAAGACTCAAAAGGAAGAATACAGGTTTATATCAGTCGTGACGATATCAACACCGAAGCGCAACCCGAAATGTACAATATCGTGTTCAAGAAATTATTGGACATTGGCGATTTTGTTGGAATTAAAGGTTTTGTATTTCGCACGCAAACAGGCGAAATCAGTATACATACTCAGGAACTCACGGTATTGAGTAAATCCATTCGTCCGCTGCCTATCGTAAAATACAAAGATGGTGTGGCTTTCGATGCTTTCGAAGATCCCGAACAACGCTACCGTCAACGCTATGTTGATCTGGTGGTGAATGAAGGCGTCAAAGACATATTTCTGAAACGCACCAAAGTGTATCAAACCATGCGTGACTATTTCAATGCACAGGATTATATTGAAGTTGAAACGCCGATTTTGCAGTCAATACCTGGTGGAGCTTCGGCACGTCCGTTTAAGACGCATCACAATGCACTGGACATGCCGCTTTATTTGCGTGTGGCAGATGAATTATACCTGAAACGATTGATAGTAGGTGGATTTGAAGGAGTATTTGAATTTTCCAAAAACTTCCGAAACGAAGGAATGGACCGTACACACAATCCGGAATTTACCGCCATGGAAATATATGTAGCCTATAAAGACTACAACTGGATGATGACTTTTACCGAAAATATGATTGAAAAAATCTGTGTGGCGGTAAATGGGACAAATGAAATCAAGGTCGGCGATAAATTGATTAGCTTTAAAACGCCTTTCAAACGGATAACCATGATAGATGCCATAAAGGAATATACCGGCATTGATATCAATGGAATGGACGAAACACAATTGCGTGATGTCTGCAAACAATTGCATATTGAAGCCGACGAAACTATGGGTAAAGGCAAAATGATCGATGAAATATTCGGCGAAAAATGCGAAGGAAACTATATTCAACCAACCTTTGTTACCGATTATCCACGTGAGATGAGTCCGCTTTGTAAACGTCACCGTACGAATCCCGAACTGACCGAACGATTTGAATTGATGGTAAATGGAAAGGAGTTGGCTAATGCTTACTCTGAACTGAACGACCCGATCGATCAATTGGAACGCTTTCAGGAACAACTGAAATTGAGTGAAAAAGGTGACGATGAAGCCATGTTTATCGACATGGACTTTGTACGTTCGTTAGAATACGGAATGCCACCCACTTCGGGTATGGGAATCGGAATGGATCGTTTGGTCATGTTGATGACAGGTCAGGTAGCCATTCAGGAAGTACTTTTCTTTCCGCAAATGAAAGCGGAGAAGGCTGCTAAAAAAGATGGTCCGGATAAATTTATGGCACTCGGGATTCCCGAAGCATGGGTTGAAGTAGTTCAAAAAGCCGGAATCGTAATGGTGGCTGATCTGAAGGGATTGAACCCGAATAAGTTTCATCAGGATATATGTGGTCTGAACAAAAAAAATAAAATGGATTTAATTAATCCAACCAAAGAAGAAGTGGCAGCGTGGATTGCTAAAGCTTAGATAGTTAATTAGTTGAATAAGAAAATAGTTTTGGGTCTTGAATCTTGATTCTTGGTTCTAAAATCTGAAAAAAATGAACGAAAAAAGTAAAATTGCTATCATTGGCGGCGGGAGCTGGGCCACAGCAATTGCAAAAATTGTACTCACGAATGCTGATGAAATAAATTGGTATATGCGCCGACAGGAGCAAATAGATGAATTTCTTCGTTTCAGTAAAAATCCTTCGTATCTGACCGGCGTAAAATTCGATACCGACCGGATTCATTTTACTAATGATATCAATAAGTTAGTTCGAACTTCGGAAATTTTGATTTTTGCAACACCTTCCCCTTTTCTCAAACAACATTTGAAGAAACTCCGCAGGAAGCTGGATAATAAATTCATTTTAACTGCCATCAAAGGGATTGTTCCTGACGAAAACATGATTGTTTCGGATTATTTCGAACAGTTTTATAATGTACCAAAAGATAATATTGCCGTTTTAGCCGGTCCCTGTCATGCAGAGGAAGTGGCACTCGAGCGGCTTTCGTACCTGACCATCGGATGTACTTCGCGCGAGAAGGCCCGCATGGTTGCCCAACGTTTTAATACAAGTTTTATCCGTACATCCATCAGTGATGATATTTTGGGAATCGAATATTCTTCGGTCATGAAAAATATTTATTCGGTTGCAGCAGGTATTTGTCATGGATTGAAATACGGCGATAATTTTCAGGCCGTACTGATTTCAAACGCAATACAGGAAATGAACCGGTTCAGTAATGCCACCAACCCGATGCATCGTGATATTAATGAATCGGCATATCTGGGTGACTTATTGGTTACAGCCTATTCGAAATTTAGCCGTAACCGCCTGTTTGGATCCATGATTGGAAAAGGTTATTCTGTAAAAACCGCTCAAATAGAAATGGAAATGATAGCCGAGGGTTATTATGCCACCAAGTGTATTCATGAACTGAATGAAAAGTATCAGGTAAGTATGCCCATAGTGGATTCCATGTTCGAAATACTTTACAATCGTTGTTCACCGCTGATGGAAATAAGGAAACTGACTGAGAAACTGAAATGATTTACAATTTATTCATTTACAATTTACAATTCAATTAATATCGCGAATGAAGTGAGTAATATCATGAAATTAATAACGCCGAAGGCAAATAAAAGAAAATAACTTCAAACAATTTATATAATGGAAAATATTAAACTTTCAATCGACAAAGCATTCGGTTTTGTATCGGAACAAAACGTAGCTGCTTACAAATCTCAGGTAAACGAAGCGAATAAAGCTTTACACAATGGAACAGGCAAAGGAAGTGATTTCCTGGGTTGGTTACATTTGCCTTCAACTATTGATGAAGCTCATTTATCCGACATTGAAAATACAGCTGAAATTCTTCGTGACAATTGCGAAGTGGTCGTTGTAATTGGTATTGGCGGAAGCTATTTAGGTGCAAAAGCGGTCATCGATGCCTTATCGAACAGTTTTGACTGGTTGCAAACCGAACGTAATTCGCCTGTGGTTGTTTACGCGGGACAGAATATCGGCGAAGATTATTTGTATGAATTGCAGGAAATGCTAAAGAATAAGAAATTCGGTATTATTTGTATCTCCAAATCGGGTACTACCACGGAACCTGCATTGGCATTCCGTTTGTTGAAAACCCAACTGGAAGCACAGCAAGGCAAGGCGGCTGCACAAAAACTGATTGTTGCTATTACCGACAAATCCCGAGGAGCCTTACGTACTCTTGCCACACAGGAAGGTTACAAGACTTTTATTATTGAAGATAATATCGGTGGACGCTATTCTGTACTTACTCCGGTTGGTTTACTCCCCATAGCAGTTGCAGGACATGACATTCGTCAACTGGTTGCCGGTGCCATTAAAATGGAAACTGTTTGCGGACCTGAAACACCCTTTGAAGAAAATCCGGCTGCCCAATATGCTGCGATTCGGAATGAATTGTATAAAAACGGAAAAGGCATCGAAATTCTGGTGAATTTTCATCCTAAACTGCATTTTATCGGTGAATGGTGGAAACAACTTTACGGCGAAAGTGAAGGAAAAGAAAATAAGGGAATTTTCCCGGCAGCGGTTGATTTTACAACCGATTTGCATTCCATGGGTCAATGGATTCAGGAAGGTGTACGAAGCATTTTCGAAACGGTTATTTCCGTTAAGGCAAGCAATTTTACCAAAATTTTCCCACACGATGAAAGTAATTTAGACGGTCTGAACTTCCTGGCCGGAAAACGTGTGGATGAAGTAAATAAAATGGCCGAATTGGGAACCATGATAGCTCATATCGACGGTGGAGTTCCAAATTTGAAAGTGGAATTACCAAGCCTGAACGAATATTATTTAGGTCAGTTACTTTATTTCTTCGAAAAAGCCTGTGGTATCAGCGGATATGTATTGGGTGTAAATCCGTTCGATCAACCGGGCGTGGAAGCATACAAGAAAAATATGTTTGCTTTGCTTGAAAAACCCGGATTTGAAGCTGAAACAAAAGCCATTAAAGCCAGAATCTAATTCATTTACAATTTAATAATTTACAATTTACAATTGATAGTTGACAATTTGCAGATAACCGCTTTATTTAATTGATCTTATTTATGATCATTTATAAAAGGGCAAATCATTTGGTTGATTTGCTCTTTTTGCATCGATATCGATAGTAAGAAAACAATGTCGCGAAAATTATTTTCCAATTTATATTGTATTATTTAAAAAAGTATTCGTACTTTTGTGGCGTAATAAATGTGGAGAGATTTGGACTGCTTGCAACCACAGAAAAAAATGCTAAATCGCAACCCGCATTTTCTGCACTTCATAAAGTCCATCAAACATTCTTCCCGTTTTTATGTTTACTCCTCAGAGTAATCGTAATCATTTAATTGTAAATTGATTTTGCAGTACATCTTATTCATTACTCTATGAGCAATTGTAATCCCGATAGTTTTCGGGAGTAAACTGTAAAATTGTAAATCAAAAATAATATGGGATATTTATTTTCTTCAGAATCGGTGTCGGAAGGTCATCCCGACAAAGTAGCCGATCAGATTTCGGATGCCTTGCTGGATAATTTTCTGGCACAGGATGTCAATTCAAAAGTTGCTTGTGAAACATTGGTAACAACCGGACAGGTTGTATTGGCAGGCGAAGTAAAAACATCGGCTTACGTTGATGTACAGTCAGTGGCTCGTGGCGTAATTAACGATATTGGTTATACCAAAGGTGAGTATATGTTTAGCGGCGATTCGTGTGGTGTGTTTTCATCCATTCACGAGCAATCGGCTGACATTAATCAGGGCGTGGAACGTGCCGAACCGATGGAACAGGGAGCCGGCGACCAGGGAATGATGTTTGGTTACGCTTGTAACGAAACGAAAAACCTGATGCCGGTGGCACTTGATTTATCGCATGCGCTGGTTGAAGAACTGGCTGCTATCCGCAAAGAAGGAAAAGTAATGACTTACCTTCGACCCGATTCAAAATCGCAGGTAACCATTGAATACGATGATAACAACCGGCCTGTAAAGGTTCATACGATCGTGGTTTCTACACAACACGACGATATGGTTCATCCGGCTCACAATGCCAAACCAACCGCGAAAGACGACGCTGAAATGCTGGCTATCATCAAAGAAGATGTACGGACAATTTTGATTCCACGTGTTAAAGCGCTGGATCCACAGTTTGCACAACTTATTTCCGACGATTACGTGTTGCACGTAAATCCAACCGGAAAATTCGTTATTGGTGGACCTCACGGAGATACAGGATTGACAGGTCGCAAAATTATTGTGGATACTTATGGTGGAAAAGGTGCTCACGGTGGTGGTGCTTTTTCGGGAAAAGATCCTTCGAAAGTAGACCGTTCGGCAGCGTATGCAGCCCGTCACATTGCTAAAAACATTGTCGCTGCAGGTCTTGCCAACGAAGTATTGGTACAGGTGGCTTATGCTATTGGTGTTGCCAAACCGATGAATCTGTATGTAAATACTTACGGAACGGCAAAAGTAAAGCTGAATGATGCAGAAATTGCAACAAAGATTGAAAAACTGTTCGATATGCGTCCAAAAGCCATTGAAGACCGTTTGAAACTACGTAATCCTATTTATCGTGAATCGGCCTCTTACGGACACATGGGACGTGAACCAAAGATTGTAACCAAATATTTTAAAGACGGTAACGGTAAAGACTTCACTCAAAAAGTTGAATTGTTTACCTGGGAAAAAACGGATAAAGTTGCTGATATTAAAGCTGAGTTTGGAATTTAATTCATAATTTATAATTCTTAATTCAGAGCTAAGAACTCAAAATTAAAAGAAGTCCGGTTTGCAATGTTGTAAGCCGGGCTTTTTTTGTGAATATTTGTTTGCTTTTCAACAATACGGAAACGAGGACTGTTTCATTACCATATACAACCCACATGAATCAACCGCCACTTATCTTATTTGATGGAATTTGCAATCTGTGTTCCGGATGGGTTCTCTTTCTGATCCGGAGGGACAAAAAGAAGAAATTCCGCTTTGCCTCCCTGCAATCGGATAGCGGTCGGAACAGACTTATAGTTGCCGGACTACCGGTTGATGCAATGGATACAGTCATTTACATCAGGCAAGAACAATATTTTTATGAATCTACGGCTGTATTGGAAATCCTGAATGATCTCGGTGGAATCTGGAAGACGACGAATATCTTTCGGTTGCTTCCAAAAGCAATGCGTGATTTCCTTTATCGGTTCATTGCCCGAAACAGGTTTAAGCTATTTGGTCGGAGCTCTATCTGTTTAATTCCAACCCGGGAAATCAAAGACCGCTTTCTATCCTGAAAAATTATCCTGTCTTATCTCTTTTACCTGATTCTCAATTTTATCAGAAAAACCCTTTCCTATTC
Organism: Paludibacter sp. UBA6032; assembly: GCA_002427885.1. Lineage (GTDB taxonomy): Bacteria > Bacteroidota > Bacteroidia > Bacteroidales > Paludibacteraceae > Paludibacter. Next base: position 37,300 of record DIZI01000022.1, on the reverse strand, counting down.
CCCTTTTCAGGCAACCATAAATACAAAATTAATAAACAAGTGTTTAGTATTTTTGTATCAGTCGAATGGGTAATTATATATATAATTACATCCGTATACGATATCTTAGTTAAATAACGTAAAATATAGGGTTATTTGTTAGTGTATTTAAATATATTTGCTAAATTTGTGGCTTATAATATTAAAAAAAATGATTGATTGTTTGCGAAGATGATTTTATAGAAATTGGAGTATTATTAACACAATCTAAATAAAAATCTTATGAGTGAAGAAAAAGTTTTTTTTGAAAATGCTGATGTAAAAGTTACTTCGGCCCGTTTTGTAACTTTTGGCAAAACGCAAGCATTATCCGGCATTACTGCCGTTAGTAGTCATTATATTTCTCCTAAAAGAACCCTGCCGATTGTTTTGGGTGTTGTCGGTTTAATTTGTTTTTCTTTTAGTTGGGTATTAGCAGTACTTTTAATAGTGTTAGCTGTAGTATGGTGGGTATTACAAAAAACCGATTATTTCGTAAGACTGGAAAGCGCATCGGGTATAACGGATGCTTTTACTTCGAAAGATCAGGAACTGATCAATAAAATCGTTGAAGCGTTAAACGACGCTATTATTCACAGAGGTTGATTTTTGCTATAATATTTAATGAAGGGAATTCAGCGGTGAGTTCCCTTCTTTTTTGTCACCATTTCATTCCCCGCAGCTCTCATTTCTTAGGGTTTAAGGCTTTTCTTATTGTATATAATGCTGGCTTTTTTTTCAAAAGGAAGGATGACATTAGAAGAAAGCCGGTTGAACGTAGATAATGTTGGTTCTTTGTATTAATATTATTTCGTCCGACCGCTGAATATTTCATCTTTTGAAGTAACTTTGCAACCAAATTCGGTTTAATTATTATGGAGAAAAAGTTTTTAGCACCATTTATTGCCCTTTGGGAATTTATCAGGCAGTGGACGGGAAGGGGGATTTCCCATCTTCCACAAGCGTGGGCGTTTATTTCGTATTGGTGGAATAAGTTCATCAGCTGGCGAAAGGCCAGGTATATTCGTTTTAAAGGGCTGGTATGGTACAGGAAACTGGGCAATGCCTTTCTTACCTTTATCGTGCTGTTTCTGCTTTATCTTTTTCTGGTTGATATCAACTTTCTCTGGCTTTTTGGTAAATCACCCGGGCTGGCCAGTATCAGCAATCCGAACCAAAGCGAAGCATCCATCATTTATACTTCCGATGGCAAGGTCTTGGGAAAATACTATCGCGAAAACCGTACACCGGTTACCTTCGACGAAATTTCACCCAAGCTGATCAATACCCTGATCAGTACCGAAGACGAACGCTTTTACAAGCATTTTGGAATAGATATAGAGGGTGTTTTTGCCGCCCTGAAAGATATGACAAAAGGCAAAAGCCGGGGAGCGAGCACCATCACACAGCAACTGGTAAAAAATATGTATAAAACACGTAATCTTTATTCCACGGGTTTATTCGGTTATATACCGGGTGTGAAACTGCTTATTATGAAGACCAAGGAGTGGACTACCGCGGTGAAGATAGAGATGTTTTACAGCAAAAAGCAAATCCTGACCATGTATTTCAACACGGTGGACTTCGGGAGTAATGCTTTCGGAATTCATACGGCTGCCAAAACTTTTTTTAATACCACCCCCGCCAAACTCAACTACGAACAATCGGCCACCCTTGTTGGCTTGTTGAAAGCCACTACCAGCTATAGCCCCATCCTGCATCCCGAACGTTCGAAAGAACGCCGGAATGTGGTACTTGAAATATTAAAGGATCATAAGCTGATTAACCGGCACGAATGTGATTCATTGAAAAAAACTCCTTTGCGTCTGGATTTCTACGAGGAACAAACCCTCGATGGCGATGCCCTTCACTTCCGGGCTTACCTGGAGAAATACCTGAAAGACTGGGCGGATGAAAATGGCTACGATATTAATTCCGATGGATTGAAAATTTATGTCACCATCGACTCGCGAATGCAAAAATATGCCGAGGAAGCTCTTAACAAACAAATGCGCAATGTGCAGCGCAAGTTTGACGATCACTGGAGGGGACAGAACCCCTGGCAGGATGAAAAACATCAGGACATTGTCAACTTTGTGGAAGATATTGCCAAAAAGACAAAAAGCTACGCCAGACTCAAAAGCAGGTTTGACAACAATAGCGATTCCATTACAAAGTACCTGAACCTGCCTCATTTGACGAAGGTGTTTGATTACGACAAAGGAGATAAAGAAATGATGCTCAGCGTGATGGATTCCATCCGTTATATGAATCGTTTTATGCACAGTAGTTTCGTGGCCATGGAACCGAATACGGGAAATGTCCGTGCGTGGGTGGGTGATATCGATTTTAAATACTGGCAATACGACAAGGTTGCCCAGTCCAAGCGTCAGCCGGGTTCCACATTCAAACTGTTTGTCTATACGGCAGCCATGATGAACGGAAAATCACCCTGCGATGAAATGACGGATAAGCCCGTTACCTGGAATTATACCGAAAAGGGCGAAGAAAAATCATGGAGTCCGCGTAATGCCAATGGAGAGTTCTCCGGGCGTACGGTTACACTGAAGTATGCCTTCGGACGTTCTATCAATTCCATTGCTGTACAACTGGCACAGGAAGTCGGCATTCCGGAAATTATTAAATACGCTCATTTGCTTGGTATTCGTACTCCGCTCGAAGTACAACCTTCGATAAGTCTGGGCTCGTCGGATGTGTCATTGCTCGAACTGGTCAACTCATACGGTACGGTGGTTAACGAAGGAGTCTATCACGATCCCGTTCTGGTTACCCGTATCGAAGATAAAGATGGAGTTGTGGTGTTTCAGCCTAAATTGACTCAAACACGTGTTATCCCTTACGAAGATGCCTGGTTGATGACCGAATTATTAAAGGGCGGCATGACCGAACCCGGAGCCACTACGCAAGCCTTGTGGGAATGGGATTTATTTCACTACGGTACCGATTTCGGTGGAAAGACCGGAACCTCGTCCAACCACTCCGACGCCTGGTTTGTAGGGGTAACACCTAAACTGATCGGTGGCGCATGGGTAGGTGGGGAGCAACGTAGTGTTCACTTTCGCACAGGACAACTGGGCGAAGGAAGTCGCACGGCATTACCGATTTTCGGACTATTTATGGAAAAAGTATTGAAGGACGAAAGTCTGAAACAATACCGGGGGAAATTCCCGACCAAGCCAAAGGAAAAGATTTCCAGAAGTTATGGTTGTCACACCGTTATGCCACGCGATACCACTGCCACGGATTCTATTGATGTGCCTGTTGAAGAAGCCATAGATATTCCCGAAGGACAATAAATATTAATTGCCACCACCTCCACATGAATGTGGAGGTAAATTATCCTTTCATCCTCGACATGAATTTGGGATACAAATCGTCCCGTACCCAGGTGATATTGGGTTCGATGCGCAGGATCTTTTCGTAGGTAAGTTCCGCCTGTTTCATATTTCCTGTTTTCTCATACGCACTGGCAATGATGGTAAGCAGGTTTAAATATACCCAGTTCTGGTACGTTTCCTTATTCTTTTCCATGATGGAAGCCGCTTTCAGAAAATAATCCAGCGCTTTCTCCTTGTCACCCCCCAACAGGCGGGGTGCATAATACAACATATTTCCTTTATCAATCAGTGCCTGCACATTCCCGGCATCCAACTTCAACGCCTTATTCACATACGCCTTGCTGTCCGATTCCAGAAAGAAAGCTTTGTAATGGTTTATCCCGATACGGAACCCGAGATAAGATCCTTTAAAGGAATAAGCCGTGGCATTATCGGGAGACTGGTGCAAGACTTCCTTAATAAGCTTTTCCCCTTTCTCTATCAGCGTTTCGGCACGGTCGTACTGTTTGATTCCCAACAGGTAGCCGATATCTCCGTAATAATAGTTGATCAGATCCAGTTTAATGCCCACGCTTTTCAGGTCGTTGGAGTTTTCCATGGTATGAATCAGGGCTTCCCATTTACGCATATCACGGTTGATAAAAGCACTGTAAATGATTTTATTGTTGGACGCTTCAATTGTAGCCGCGAAGGTACCGGAACTGAATGAAAGCAACAAAAGGGTAATAATAAATGAAAAAAGCGAAATGCGGGAGTCTCTCATACGAATGGAATTGAAAAAAAATTAAAAATATACACGGGTGTGGAATAGCCGGCTGCAAATATAGAAACTTTTAGGAAATAAATTGATTTTCAAAACCAGATTGAACCATCCCGATAACCCCGAATTCTGTCAGGGTGACACAAAGGCATAAATTTCTAAGCCTTTGTTAGCCGGGCAAAATTTTAAATTTTTAAACTGTCAATTACAATATCCCGATACACCTGACTTGTGAACAAATCCACCCGGTTTACAATTTGAAACGTGACATCGTGAAGTGCCCCCTGATCTACTAGCTTATAGCCGGTACTCATAAACCTTTAGAGGAATGTTTTAACCGGACAAACAGAATTCTTTTGGTTGAATTGCTAATAGAAAGGCACAATTTCTTGTGTCTTTCTTCTGATTTTGAATATGCAGGGTAAAAGCCTTGCTTTTAACTTCGATCCCGATAGCTATCTCGAGGAGTTATCCGGATCACAATAGTTAACAATAGAAATAATGTTTACTAGACTCTTCTTGAGTTTATAATCTTAAAATATCGTTAGATATTTTTCTATTGTGATTTTTTTTATTTTATCTTTTGTGTCTTAGTGTGTCTATTGTGGTTAAAGTATTTTTCATTTTTGTTTTTAGTTTCTGTTGATTATTATCGCATTATATTAGAGTTTATATAAGTTTGATAGTTTGAAAGAATAGCACGCTGATTTACGCTGATATAGCGGATTAAATACGGATTTTATCTCGCCTTTGGCGAGAAGATAAAGACTTAGATTTTAAAATCAGCCCCGATTTATCGGGGATAAAATCCGTTTATTCATCCGTTTAAATAATTTTATCAGCGAAAATCAGCTATATCGGCGGAAATCCGCGTTCCATTCATTTATATAAAAACATAATAGTCAATTATTCAGATACATATAACATATATAATGTCTATTAATTATAAAGTAGTTATTCCCGAATGGGGTGCACGCCTTGATTTTCCGGATAGCTTACCGCCGGAAGGAGTTGCCGATTCTCCGACTGAGAAAGTATGAATAATGCAACTTTTTTAAAGAATAGTATAACATTTTTGCCTATGCGACACTGTATATTTGCAAACTGACATAATTAAAAAACCAATTTATACAATAAACAATTTAAAATTTAAAGTCATGGAAACTAAAAAACAACAATCAGTAAAAGATAAAGACACAATGGTTTATCAGTGTCCTATGAAATGCGAAGGGACTAAAACCTATAATCATGAAGGAAGTTGCCCTGTGTGTAACATGATACTGAAGCCTGTGGATAGCAATCGCACATAGAGTCAAATAGATAAATGTTGCAAAAAATACAATTAGGGAGGTTTAATTCATTAAAAAATAAATATTATGATGGACGGATATAATGACAGTTTAGGAATGGGATATGGATATTGGTTTGTATTGATTATCGGCCTTATCATTCTTATTATAATCATCGGGTTGGTAGTTAAAGTTGTAAATCAAAAAAACAAGCTTAACCGACCGGTTATAAAGTCACCACTTGATATCTTGAAAGACAGGTATGCAAAAGGTGAAATAAGTAAAGTGGAATTTGAAGAAAAAAGGAGTGACCTGGTATAAAAGTGTAATTCAATATAAACTGAATGAATACGCTAAGATTAATAGAGGGTTTACCTGACAATGTACTGGGCGTTTCCGCTGAAGGAAAAATCACCGGAGAAGATTATGAAAAAGTATTGATTCCTGCTTTAGAAGAAAAATTAAAAGTAAACAAGAAAATCAATATGCTGTACCGTCTTGGTAAAACAGTTTCCGGATTTAGTTTAGGAGCTATGTTGGATGATGCTAAAATGGGAATAAGACATTTAACAGCCTGGGGTAAAATAGCCATTGTTTCTGATCATGAAATGATAAATGCCATGACAAAATTCTTCAGACATTTTATTCCCTGTGAAATTCGCATTTTTAAAAATGCAGAAATTGCAGATGCAACAAAATGGATAATCGAAAAAGAATAACTATTTGAATAAAAATAAAAAGAAATCTCCTGCTTCCGAATCGAAACCCGGGGGAAAAGATGATTTTAAATCCCACTCACCCCCTCGTTTGTAACAAGGAGTAATTGGTCATACGTTTATAGACGGAATAAATGAAATATACTTTCTGCTTTTGTTTTGGTAAAGCATCGGGAAATATGTGAATCATATAACTCATTTCAATAATTGCATAACTACAGCCTGAAAAAACATCATCACCTTTACAGTTCATTCATCATTCATCATTCATTATTCATTAAAACATTTTGAACATTATGAACTTAACAAGAAACAAAAAAATGGAACGCTTATTTATTAAAAAAATAACGATTGCATTCATTTTTATTTTACCTTTATTATTCATCTCTTCATGTAAAAATGAAACTAGTAAAGCACATCTTTCGGTTAACATGACCGATGCACCCGGAAACTACGATGCTGTTATGGTAGACATTCAGAGTATCGAAATAACAGGGAGTACCGGTAATACAGTAGTATTAAATGCAAAAAGCGGTATTTACAATTTACTTGATTTTTCAAACGGGTTGGATACACTTATTGCCACCGGTGATATAGAAGCAGGAACCGTGTCGCAAATCAGATTGATATTAGGATCGAATAACACGGTAATGGTTGATGGTGTTGTTTACCCGCTTAGTACACCAAGTGCTATGCAGTCGGGTTTGAAACTCGAAATTAATAAAACATTTGAAGCAGGTGTATCTTATAGTATCCTGCTTGATTTTGATGCAAGTAAATCGATTGTTATGACCGGAAATGGTGCTTTTCAACTGAAACCTGTTATCAGAACCATTGATACTGCTATAAGCGGATCCATAAAAGGAAGCATTTCCTTAGCTCTTAAAAATGTTGTTATTACGGCTAAATCGGCGGACAACGTAACATATACAACTTCAACCAACGAAAGTGGCGAGTTTTTATTTGCCGGATTAACTGCGGGTACGTATGATGTTACTGTTACGCCTGCACTACCATTACAACCTGTCACAATAACCGGATTGGTTGTCGCAGTTGGAGTCACAACATTTGCAGGAATAATTGCACTTTAAATTGAAATTTCAAAAACAAACAGCTCCTGAATGGGGCTGTTTTTGTTTTACAGCTTTCCTAACATGGAGAATCATTTAGTGTGAATAATGCAACTTATTTGAGATATTGTGTAACACCGTTCAGTATCATTTGTTTAATTTTGCAAAACGATAATTTCCTCATTAAAACTATTTATAAAAATGGCTATAACCTATTATATGCTTCAAATTCCCACCTTATTACTTTTTATTTTGCTTTTTTCTTTTGGGGCATTAATAGGAGGATTGGGGACCTTTTTGTTTCGTAAATATGTTAATGTCAAAATTCTGAGGTCGCATAATGAAGTTACCGGATTTCTATTCCTGGTATTAGCAAGCTTTTACTCCCTGTTGCTCAGCTTTGTGGTATATATGGTATGGGGCCAGTTAAATGAAACCAAGAGTAACGTGAATAAAGAAGGAAGCTCAGCTATGGGCTTATACCGGGACATTAAGTATTATCCTGATACCATCGAATCGAAACAACTTATGATTGTTTATCTGGACTTTGCTTTCAATGTTATTGATGAAGAATTCCCCAACATGGAACGCATGAAACCGAGTCGAAAAACTACGGAATCGTTTAATCGTGTATTTATTAAAATGGAAAATCTAAATCCAAAAAATCCGTTTCAGATACAGTTAGTCTCAGAAATGTTCAATCATTTAAATCAACTGGCTACTTATCGTGGACTTCGGTCTACCTCTATGGAAACAGAAATTCCACCCCCTTTGTGGTTTCCAATAATATTGGGTGGAATCATCACACTTATATGCGCCATGTTGATGGATATCGAACATCATATCATGCATATCACCCTTAATGCCCTTTTGGGGACATTTATCGGGATGATTCTTTTTATTATTATTATGTTGGATCATCCCTATTCCGGTAGATTAGGTATTGAACCAAAATCGTATATGGAGATATTCACTATGGAAAAATGGGCAAAGGAGGTTCATTCCGATAAAACATTTCAATTAAAATAATTATATGCAGGCAATTACAAACAAGTATGAACCAGTCTGTAACTGATCCCTGAAATTAGTCTGTAAGTATTTCCAATTTCCTGAATAGAAAGGGAATTTAAAAACTGAAGAATATGAAAATAAAAACGAATCTTATCCAACTGATTATTATCTTCAGTTTATCAACGATTATAGCTTCTTGTGAATCACACGGACAGAAAACGGGGGCTGCGTTTGAAGAGGTAAAGGAAGAAAAGCTGTTGACAAATGATAGTGATTCTGTTAATAAGGCAATGATTCAGGAACCAATAAAAAATGTAGATGAAAATCAAAAGCAAATTCCCGATGATCGCGCAGTTTATAAGCAGGAAACGGTAAAGAGAATAAAGTCCAATGAGAATATAATCAACGCAATGAAGAGCCATCCAATTGCATATGATAATTATTTCAGAAAAGTAACCAGCCTTGAAAAAGACAATAATGATCTGATAATTAGACTGGATGAATATAACAAGGATGAAAAATTGAAATGGGAAATGTTCAAGGCCGAAATGAATCAACATGTAAATGAAATCGGTATTGAACTAAAAGAAATCAAAATAAACAATAGGAAATAGAATTTGTTTCAACTACCAGACTTATCAAATACAAATCAATAAAGAAAAATTAAACGATCCTATTTCATCAAAATTATGAACAAATATAAATTATTTACTCCTACTAAGTTAGGAAGCATTGAATTAAAAAACCGTGTAGTGATGGCACCCATGACACGAAGTCGTGCGTTGGGAAATGTGCCGAATGAATTGATGGCCGAATATTATGGTCAACGCACCGGAGCAGGATTAATCATAACCGAAGGAACGGCTCCTTCTCCCAATGGTTTGGGTTATGCCCGCATTCCGGGCTGTTTTAGCAAGGAACAGGTAGAGGCATGGAAAAAAGTCACTTCAGTAGTACACAAAAAGGGAGGACATATTTTCTTACAGTTAATGCATACCGGGCGTATCAGTCATTCACTTAATCTTCCCGTAGGAGCTCAGATCATTGCACCTTCGGCAGTGAAAGCTGCCGGACAAATGTGGACTGATGCTAAGCAAATGCAGGATTTCCCAATTCCAAAACAAATGGATGATCAGGACTTGATATTAACATTAACAGAATTCGTTGTCTCAGCACAACATGCTGTCGAAGCAGGTTTTGATGGTGTGGAACTTCATGCTGCCAATGGTTATTTATTAGAACAATTCTTATCACCGATCAGTAATATTAGGACAGATAAATATGGAGGAAGTATCGAAAATCGTTGTCGTTTTGTATTGGAAGTGGTTGAAGGAGTAGTTGAAGCAATTGGAAAAGAAAAGACAGGAATTCGTCTTTCTCCTTACGGTGTAGCGAGTGATATGCCTCATTATCCCGAAATTGACGAAACCTATACTTATTTAGCCGAGGAGTTGAATAAACTTGGAATTGTTTATGTGCATTTAGTGGATCATTCGGCCATGGGTGCTCCTAAAGTTCCGGATGAAATCAAGGGCATTATTCGTACACGTTTAAAAAACACCCTTATTCTTTCAGGTGGATACGACAAGGAACGGGCCGAAGCGGATATTGAAAGCGGCAAAGCAGATTTGATTGCTTTTGGTCGTCCGTTTATTAATAATCCCGATTTAGTTGAACGATTGGAAAACGATTGGCCTTTGTCTCAGGAACTCAAAATGGATTTATTTTATTCTGCTGACGAAAAAGGGTATACCGATTATCCGGTGTATAAAGAATAAATAACAAGGACAAGAGACAAGAGGTAAGAGGTAAGAGGTAAGAGGTTCTTGCGTCTTACCTCTATTTATGCTGTGAATTATGTAACTCTTTTTAAAAATTATGTAACAAAAATAAGGCTGAAAGTATTGAACTTTGTCCTTGCTTGTGACGATTTTTTTTTGAAGAAGGCTTGTGTAATATTTATTCCGCAAAATATCAATCATTTGATAATTAAACATTCAACGATTATGATAACAACAAAAATGAAGAAAGTATTAATAGCCTTGGATGAAGATCCAACTGCAAAAAAGGTGGCCGAAGTTGGATATCAAATGGCTGAATCGATGGGTGCAGAAGTTTTTTTAGTGCATGTTGTTGAAGATTTGGTGGCCTATTCATTGTCATACCTAAATATGGGACCTTTGCAATCGGATACTGAGGTTGAACTGAAAGATAAATCTCAACAATTCCTTGATGAGATAAAACTTCTCTTAGGCAATGAGACAATTCAGACAGTGGTAAAAGAAGGTGATTTTGCCGATTGTATAATTGAAACGGCTAAAGAGTTGGATATTGATACAATTGTAATGGGCTCACTTAGTAAAAGGTGGCTCGAAAACATAGTATTAGGGAGTGTTACTGAACGGGTTATGAAACAAACAACGATTCCCCTGTTTATTGTTCCGACAAAAAAAAGAGATTGATGATTAGTCAGTAGTTTATAGGCGATAGTTTATAGTCGATAGTTTAGCAATACAGTCCCGATAGCTATCGTGGAGAAAATACCAATCTGAAAATTAAATGAAACAAAACGAGACTGTAGTAATTTAGTTCCAGGAGTTGTTTTGTTACATGAGAGTTGATAGTTTTAATTGCATTCAGTTGCACAATAACATTTTATATGAGGAAAGTATTTACCGTTTTAAAAAATGCATCTAAAAACTGGTACGTGAAAGATCCGTTTCGCGAAAGCTCGATTATAGCTTATTATGCCATTTTTTCATTGCCGGGATTACTGGTGGTCATCATTAGCCTTGCGGGATATTTCTTTGGTAAAGAAGCTGTGAATAATCAGGTGGCAGAACAATTTACTTCCACTATGGGAGCCGATACTGCCAGGCAAATTCAGGATATGATTGTGCAAGCCAGTCGACTTCGGAATTCTGTTGTGGCAACAATAATTGCCATAATTACTATTATAATCGGGGCAACAGGTGTATTTGCCGAATTTCAAATGGCATTAAATTCAGTGTGGGAAGTTAAGTTGGACACCACCAAATCAGGAATCTGGCAAATTGTGCGGGTGCGCTTATTCTCATTTGGGTTAATCGTTTCCATTGCGTTTTTACTCATAGTATCGTTAATTATTTCAGCAATGATTGCTGCTTTTGGAACCTGGCTGACGCATTATTTCTCCGATTCGTTTTTGTTGGTTTTGCAAGTACTGAATATTGGATTGTCATTGTCTATTCTGGCTGTATTGTTTGCACTTATGTTTAAATTTTTACCCGATGCTAAAATCAAATGGAAGCATGTCTGGATAGGAGCATTTGTCACCGCTCTTTTATTTGAAATCGGGAAATTTGTGTTGAGTTTATATTTTGGCAAAGCAAATCCCGCTACCGGTTATGGTGCGGCAGGTTCCATCATACTTATCATGCTTTGGGTGAACTACTCTTCCATCATTGTCCTTTTTGGTGCCGAGTTTACCCATGCCTATGCCAAAATGTTTTCGGGCAAAGTTGCCCCAACTGAAATTGCCAAAGTGGAAGTAACATCCAATCCCAAAAAGGGGGCTTAAAGACTCATTATTTGAAACTTATTAAAACAAATCAATACTAAAATGTAATTCTTAAAGCCCCTCCACGATAGCTATCGGGATAGGGGGTTTGGGGTCTATCCACAATGAAAAAAGAAAAAACAAACACGATCATTATTCCTGAGAAATTTACAGGGTTAACCTCTGCTCAGGCAGCTGAAAAGATTGCCTCGGAAGGATTAAATATGTTACCATCTTCCAAACCCAAAAATTTCTTTTCAATTGCCATGGGGGTTATCAAAGAACCGATGTTTATCCTTTTGGTGGCTTGCGGTAGTTTGTATCTGGTGTTGGGAGATTTGCAGGAAGGCATCATGCTGCTTTGTTTTGTTTTCGTCATTATGGGAATTGAATTTTTTCAGGAAAAGAAAACCGAAAAAGCTCTCGATGCGCTCAAAGATATGGCCAGTCCACGAGCATTGGTAATTCGTGATGGTGTTGAAACACGTATTGCCGGCGTGGAAGTGGTAACAGAGGATTTAATCATTTTGCAGGAAGGTGACCGTGTTCCGGCTGATGCAACCGTTATTCAATCGGTCAATTTACTGGCTGATGAATCATTGCTTACGGGTGAATCGGTTTCGGTTCGTAAAAGTGATTGGGACGAAAAACTGGAGATTACACAACCCGGTGGTGACGATTTACCCTTTGTGTTTTCCGGTACTATGATTGTACAGGGAAACGGAATTGCACGAGTGACAAGTATTGGTGTAAATACAGAAATAGGTAAGATTGGCAAAGCATTAGGAGATGTAAAAGAAGAACCAACCCGACTTAAAAAGGAAATGGGTACGTTAGTGAAACGGGTGACCCTTATTGCTGCGATACTTTGTGTGTTGGTGGTTATTGGTTTCACGCTAACCCGCGGAAATCTGATAAATGGATTTTTGGCCGGAATAACACTGGCAATGGCTGTTTTACCTGAAGAATTCCCGGTCATTCTAACCGTTTTTATGGCGCTGGGAGCCTGGCGTATGTCCAAAAAGAAAGTGCTGACACGCAATCCGTCAGCCATCGAAACACTTGGGTCGGCCACCGTGCTCTGTACCGATAAAACCGGTACGCTTACCGAGAATAAAATGACGGTTGCACAACTTTACAACGGAAAAGATTTTTCTGAAATTGAAAAGGGAAAGTTGCTGCATGAAGATTTCCATGAAATTATGGAGTTTGGTATTTTGTCCAGTCAACTGAATCCCTTTGATGCCATGGAAAAAGCCATTACTGAAATGGGCAGTATGCAATTGAAAGGAACCGAACATATCCATAAAAGTTGGGACATGATTAAGGAATATCCACTTTCGAAAGAATTGTTGGCAATGTCGCGGGTATTTTCTGAGAAAAGTACGCAGGCTAAAGTTATTGCAACTAAAGGAGCACCCGAAGCCATTTTTGAGCTATGCCATTTGGATCCGAAAGAAAAGAAAAGATTGTCGGAAGCAGTTGAAGAATTAGCTTCAAAAGGGTTACGCGTGCTTGGCGTGGCAAAGGCAAAAATCAATACAAAAGGTTTACCTGACATTCAGCACGATTTTAAATTTGATTTCATTGGATTAATTGGCCTTTCAGATCCCATTCGCAGTAATGTGAAAAAAGCGGTGAGTGAATGTCATAAAGCCGGAATACGGGTGATAATGATTACCGGCGACTATCCGGTAACAGCCAAACATATTGCGCTGGAGATAGGGTTGGAAAATCCCGAAATATGCATGACCGGAGCTGAATTGCATGCCATATCGGACGTCGAATTACGTCGGAAAATTAAAGATATCAATGTTTTTGCCCGTGTTGTTCCGGAGCAAAAGCTAAAGATTGTAGAAGCATTGAAACGAAATGGAGAGATTGTGGCGATGACCGGCGATGGTGTAAACGATGCTCCTGCATTAAAATCGGCCAATATTGGCATTGCTATGGGACAAAAGGGAACCGATGTAGCACGCGAAGCTTCATCGTTGGTATTGATGGACGATAATTTTTCGTCCATTGTAGCTGCCATCCGAATGGGACGACGAATTTTCGATAACCTTCAGAAATCGTTCGGATACATCTTTGCCATCCACGTTCCAATTGCCGGATTATCGCTGATTCCAATACTAATTGCTCAGCTTCCCATCATACTTTGGCCGGTTCATATTGTCTTTATGGAATTAATTATTGACCCTGCTTGTTCCATTATTTTCGAAGCAGAAAAAGAAGAAGCAAACGTAATGAGCCGACCTCCAAAGAAGTTGGATGAACCGTTTTTTGGAGCTAAAAAAATAATTTTTAGCTGTTTGCAAGGTGTTGGCATTTTGTTAATTACGTTGGCGGTTTATTTGGGTGGTTTGTATTTATCGTTCGAAGCTAATCAGGTTCGGGCTATGGCATTTACCACCCTGATTATCTCCAATATCGCCGTTATTCTTACTAATCGTTCGTGGACTGATAATATATTTAAGATTATTGTCACACCCAATAAAGCCGTTTTATGGGTGGTTGGTGGTGCAGTTTTCTTTTTGGCACTCATATTAAATGTTCCATTTTTCCTTGAATTGTTCCAGTTTGAGAAGCTTACGATAGTAAATATTCTTATTTGTGTTTTGGCAGGAATGTCAACAATCATTTGGTTTGAAATATATAAACAGATTGGATTAAAAAAAATAACTATTAGCTATGAAGACAAAACCCAATATTAAAAATTTTCCTGTCGTTTGTGTTGGTGGTTCTGCTGGCGGTTTGGATGCTTACATTCGTTTACTAAAACATTTACCGTCCGATATGGGCGTTGCTATTGTTATAGTCAATCATTTGAGGACAGTAGTCACCTCGCTTCATGAAATTCTACCGCGTTACACCCAAATGCCGGTTGAACTCATCAGCGAAAAACTAGACATAGAACCGAATCATGTATTTATTATTCCTTCAAAGCGCGATTTACATGTTCTGGATGGAGAGTTTCGGTTAAAACCGATTTCAAAGCCCAGGGGATGGCCCGATGTAATTACGGTTTTTATGCATTCGATGGCCGAAAACTGGGAAGGAAAACTCATTGCAGTCATTGTTTCGGGCTATGATGGTGATGGAGCCGCAGCCATGTCCAGTATAAAAGAAGCGGGCGGCATTACCATTGCTCAAAAACCTGAAACAGCAAAACAGCCGGATATGCCTGAAAGTGCAATTGACAGTGGATATATCGATTTTATTCTTTCGCCCGAAGACATTGCAAAGAAAATTGTAGAGATTGTACATGCTAAACCAATTAAAACTGAAAAATGATAGTTACGTCGTCTTCGATTATTAAAAAACTACTTTTGGTTTTTCTGATTATTGCAGGATTATTTTTTGCTAAAAGCTTTTTGATTCCTCTGTGTATTGCAGGCATATTAGCAACACTTTTCTTGCCATTTTGTAAATGGTTGGAAAAAAAGAAGGTACCTAAGGTTCTGGCAGTTTTAATATGCCTGCTGGTGTTATTATTAACTATTACGGGTATAGCTATACTGCTTAGTTGGCAAATTTCTCAATTGACAAATGATTTTTCGTTACTGACGCAAAAGGCTGAAGATATCGGGAACAGTATTCAAAAGTACATATTTTACAATTTTGGAATTACAGCAAAAAAACAATCTGAGTTGCTGAATAATGAACAACTTTCCATTACCGGCACTATGCAGATGGTGGCAGGATCGGCTGTATCTATTTTCACCAATTTTATTTTGGTGTTAGCCTACATCTTTCTTCTTTTATATTTTCGGATTCATATAAAGCGTTTTATACTGAAACTCTTTCTACCTTCTCAACAAGCTGAAATGAGTAAAGTATTATCCAGTGTTACCCTGGTATCGCAACAATATCTGCTTGGACTTACTAAAATGATTATATGTCTGTGGATTATGTATGGTATCGGTTTTAGCATTGTAGGAGTAAAGAACGCACTGTTTTTTGCCATTCTCTGCGGATTGTTAGAAATTGTACCGTTCATTGGAAATCTGACAGGCACTACACTTACCGTATTAGTAGCTGTAGTGCAGGGAGCGGGAATGCCTGTTGTGTTAAGTATAATTGCTACTTACATTATTATTCAATTTATTCAGGAATGGATATTAAGTCCCATCATTTTAGGTTCTCAGGTAAAAATTAATGCCTTTACAACCATACTGGCATTGGTACTTGGCGAAATAATCTGGGGAATTGCCGGAATCTTTCTGGCTATTCCACTTATTGCTATGTTTAAAATTGTATGCGACCATATTGAATCGCTAAAACCTTACGGTTTTCTGATAGGTGAAGTTGTAACCAGGAAAAGAAAATCCGATTATGATAATAAAACAAAGAGTTGGTTTAGTAAGTTACGCTTTAAATTTGATACTAAGTAAACTCTAAGCTGTTTCAATAAACAATTATAGGGTGTGAATCATGTAACTTATATCCGGATTTATGTAACTTGAAAGGAACTATATTCTTTACTTTTGTTTCCATATAGTGTATACTCTTTGGGAATATGAATCCACGTATTTAATCTGTTCAACATTTAGCATAAAAGCAATATATTTCCAGACTTATTATTGTGATTACAACACTATATTAAAAAATATCAAATGAAAGAATATATATTATTTTTACCGGCAAAACTTGGAAATTTAAAATTAAAGAATCATATTGTGATGGCACCCATGACACGAAGTCGTGCGTTGGGAAATGTGCCGAATGAATTGATGGCCGAATATTATGGTCAACGAACCGGAGCCGGATTAATCATTACCGAAGGAACAGCTCCATCACCCAACGGGTTGGGATATTCACGCATCCCGGGCTGTTTTAGCAAGGAACAGGTAGAAGGTTGGAAAAAAACCACGTATGAAGTACATGAAGACGAAGGTCTGATCTTTCTGCAAATAATGCACACCGGACGCATTAGTCATTCGCTCAATTTACCCGAAGGAGCGCAGATTATTGCACCATCGGCTCTGAAAGCAATCGGACAAATGTGGACGGATTCAAAGAAAATGCAGGATTTCCCGGTTCCAAAACAGATGGACGATAATGATTTGTTACTTACCCTGACAGAATATGTCGCTTCGGCTAAACATGCCATGGATGCCGGATTTGATGGTGTGGAACTTCATGCTGCCAATGGTTATTTGTTAGAACAATTCTTATCACCGATCAGTAATATTCGGACAGATAAATATGGAGGAAGTATCGAAAATCGTTGCCGGTTTGTTCTTGAAGTTGTTGCGGCTGTAGCCCAAACAATTGGAAAAGAAAAAACAGGTATTCGTCTCTCTCCGTACGGAGTGGCAGGCGGAATGGCTTATTATCCGGAAATGGATGAAACCTACTCGTATCTGGCAAAAGAACTGAATAAACTTGGAATTCTTTATATTCATTTGGTTGATCATTCGTCAATGGGTGCTACACCTGTTCCCGGTGAACTGGTGAATACAGTCCGATCCTGCTTTAAAAAAACATTGATTCTCTCGGGTGGTTTTGACAAAGAAAGCGCAGAACTGGAACTTGAAAGCGGAAGAGCCGATTTGATTGCATTTGGCCGTCCGTTTATCAATAATCCTGATTTAGTCGATCGGTGGAAAAATGATTTAGCACTTTCAAATAATTTGAAAATGAATGAGTTTTATACAGATAACGAAATCGGATATACCGATTATCCAATCTACAAAGCGAATCAGGATTAACCAGACTCATAGGGTGACTCAATGTCACCCTGTGAGTTCAATATAAACCTGAATTTATAGCCCTGAAACAGAATTGTTGCAGGGCTTTTTTATCAGAATTATGTAACTTTTTTGCAAAATTGTGTAACAAGTCCGATTAATAATTTCCTCACCTTTGCATAGTGATAATTTAATCACATAAAAAAACGAAAAGATGAAAATAGGAAAAAGTTTAGTTGTTGTTTTATTGGTGGCATTAATGGGTTTAATGGCACAGAGTTGTAGTCAATATCCTGATAATAATGGAATCACGCTGGTATCAAAAACGGATCGTCTCTCGCGTGTTTGGAAAGTGGATAATTATAAATTGAATGATGTTGATTTCACCTCTTTAGTTGCCAATTATACCGAAACATTTACGAAAGATGGTAATTATTCATATCAGTGGGCAATTCTCGGTGGTACCGCAACCTGGACATTTCAAAATAAGGATGCAGAAATTCAGATTACAGGTGTAACTAATCAGGCTTCCAAAACGTTGTATATTCTGAAACTGGAAGAAAATTCATTTTGGTATTACTATATAGATGGTACTGATAAAAAGGAATTTCATATGATTCCTCAATAAATTCATACCGGAAAGCAGACTAAAAACGAGTGTTGTAATAACAAACAATTAGAATTATGAATATCAAAAGAATTTTCGGATCAATACTTACTGTACTTGGAATAGCCGGCCTTATTTATGCTGCTGTACTATTTGCAAATTCAAACGGAGGGACACACAATATCAAGGCGGTTATTATATATTGCATTCTTGGACTTATTTTCTTTGTTTCGGGTATAAGTTTAGTACGCACTGTAAGAGATGATTAATCCCGTTTTATTGAACGTGATAATTATTTCATAATATTTATTTATACATTTCATTATGGATTTTATTGACTACTATAAAATATTAGGTATAGATAAATCAGCATCGCCTAAAGATGTCAAAGACGCATACAGGAAGCTTGCCCGGAAATATCATCCCGACTTAAATCCTAACAATAAGGATGCAAAGGCTAATTTTCAACAGATCAATGAAGCAAATGAAGTTTTGAGTGATCCTGAAAAACGGAAGAAATATGATCGGTACGGGAAAGACTGGCAACACGCAGAAGAATTTGAAAAACAAAAACAACAGCAGTCCCAATATTCCGCTTCGCGTGGTGGAAGTGGTTTCACAGGTGAACAATCGGCGGGTGATTTTTCCGACTTCTTTGAATCCATGTTTGGTGGAGCAGGAGCTGGTAGAGGCCGACAAGCAAAATACCGTGGCGAAGATTATTCTACCGAGATTCATTTGGAACTGATTGATGCTTACAAAACGCACAAACAAACCTTAACTGTAAACGGAAAGAATATCCGGATAACCATTCCGGCCGGAGTGGAAAACGGACAAACGATTAAAATATCCGGACACGGTGGCTTGGGTACAAACGGCGGCCCGAATGGCGATTTATATATTTCATTCTCGGTAGCCAATCATTCTAATATCAAGCGATTGGGCAATAATCTGTTTGAGAATGTAGAGTTGGATTTGTACACCGCTGTGTTAGGAGGCGAAATAACTATTGACACCCTGGATGGAAAGGTGAAACTGAAAGTAAAACCCGAAACCCAAAATGGCTCGAAAGTGAATTTGAAAGGCAAGGGATTCCCTGTGTATAAAAACGAAGGACAATTTGGTGATTTACAAGTGACCTATACCATTAAAACGCCGACAAATCTGACTGATAAACAGAAAGAATTGTTTGAAGAACTAAAAAATAGTAAATAGTTTATAGTAAATAGTTTATAGTAAATAGTTTATAGTAAATAGTTTATAGTAAGTAGTTTATAGTAAGTGGTTTATAGTAAATAGTTTATAGTAAATTGTTTATAGTATTTGTAATTAGTAAATAGTTTGTAGATTGAAGTAAGTATATAAGCAAAAAATATATGCAACCAGATAATTTAATAGCAGTAGAAGAGTTCTGTGCCAAACACAACATTGAAATTTCATTTGTCAGTTCGTTACAGCGCACCGGATTAATAGAAATTACGAAGATTGAAGACGCAGGCTATATTTATATTGAACAACTTCATCAGTTGGAAAAGTTTATTCGTTTCTATTATGAGCTGGAAATTAACCTTGAAGGGATTGAATCTATCGCTCATCTGCTTGAACAAATAAATGCAATGCAGGATGAAATGATTGTACTCAGGAACAGACTAAGACTTTACGAATAAAAGGATGACAATTTCGCATGAATATCTGTTTCACTCCTCCTGCTAGTGGGGGAATCAGAATTTTACCGGTTTATTGTCAAACCTATGCTCCAATCCTATGGGTTGGAGCATAATTTCGCCAAACATAGCATGATTGTTGTAATATTGATCATGTTATTTTAATAATGTATTATAAATTTAAATTTAAACTGTTTCTTAACCAGTAGGTTAGGATTCTTCCGGTTATTTCTTCATTTTCCCACTTTGTAATCTGTAAAATCAATATGAATAAAGCTCTACCTTTCATGAAGAAAACATTGAAAGCTGTCTTTCTGGTGGTGCTTATTTTTGTGGTTTTATTTCTCATTATTGCCGGGATAATTCAAATTCCGGCTGTTCAAAACAAAATCGTACATTATGCAACAACCTTTGTCAGCGATAAGACGCATACCCGGGTTGAGATAAAACATGTCAGCATATCCTTTCCCAAATCTGTCGTAATCGATGGGCTTTTTCTGGAAGATTTAAAGAAAGATACCCTGATTTATGCCGGCAGTGTGAAGGTAAATATTGCCCTTACCGATTTGCTGTTTAGTAAGATAAATGTCAATTCCATTGACCTTGAAAATCTGAATCTGAACCTGTACAGCACAAAGACGGATTCATTGTTCAATTATAATTTCCTGATGACCGCCTTTGCCGATACTACCAAAGTAGATACCACTCAAACAAAAACTCCCTCTGCCTGGACATTTACAATTGATAAAGTAAAACTGAAAAACATCCGGCTTCGCTACGATGATGAATTTGCCGGAATGAATGTATCGGCTTCGCTTGAAGAACTCAAACTAAGTATAAACAAACTCGATCTTCCCAATTCCATATATGACCTGGATGATTTGTTGGTTGAGAAATTGGTGGCAAATATACAAATGACCGAATCATCCGATAAATCAACAAAAAAATCAACCTCCGTTTTACCCAAAGTACTGGCCAAAAATATTCAAATCAATAATTCAACCGTAATCTTCGTAGATTCAATAAATAAACAAAGTGTTTTAGCAAGGATTAAACGCTTTGAATTAAAGAATGGTGCTGTCGATTTGCAAAATGAATCGGTGAACTTAGACAAAATCTACCTGTCCGAAAGTGATATTCAATACAAAACAACGGGTTCAGATTCTATTCCTGTTTCCAACCCTGCAGTTCCGGCTACATCTAAAAACGAATGGAAAGTCGGGGTTAAACAGATTGATTTTGAAAATAATGCCATGACATATACAGCAGGAAATAAACCGAAAGCAACAACATCATTTGATTCGGATCGGTTGAAATTCAGACATTTAAACCTGATAGCTAAAGACTTATATTATTCTTCGGATAAGACAGAAGTTACTGTGAAAAAATTCGATGCCATCGATCAAAATAACTTTGCCATTACCCGTTTCCAAACCGATTTTAAGATGGATAACCATTCCATTACTGCCAAAAAAATTATAGCCAAAACGACTAATTCTTCAATAGTTGGAGATATGAATATCCGATTCACATCCCTAAAGTCATTAAAGGATTCGCTTCCTTATTTGGTTTTGAATATTGACATTCGGAATGCCGGTTTTACAAATTCCGATATTCTATATTTCAGCCCTCAATTGAGTGAGCAGGCATTCTTTAAAAATAAGCGGAATATGACCAATATTTCAGGATTAATATTCGGACAGGTAAATGACTTGAAAGGAAAAAATGTGGTGATCAGAACCGGAAATAAAACCGGCTTGGAAACCGATTTCAGTATTATCGGTTTACCAAAAGCGGAAACAGCTTATTTTGAATTTCCCAATATGAAACTTGTTTCGGGCAAGGAAGATTTGCAAATGATTGCTGGCTCATCCATTCCGCAAAGTATGAGTTTACCCGAAGATATCACGATGTTGATTCATTTCAAAGGAAAGCTAAAGTCTTTTGAAACGACATTGGGCATGAGCAGTACATTTGGTGCAGTCAATCTGGTAGCAACTTTAGATCCACAAGAGAATTTCAGTGCCAGCATGAATATCGCTGATTTCGATATGGGTAGTTTGCTCAATAACAAAGAAATGTATGGTCCGGTATCGTTAACTGCCGTGGTGAACGGTCATGGATTGGATTCAAAAACAATGAAAGCACAAATAAAAGCGGATGTTTCTCAAATATACCTGAACAAATATACCTATCACAATCTCACTATTGATGGAACTGCCAGTGGCAAAGAGTTTTCAGGCAAAGTGAATCTAAATGATAAAAATGCCGTATTGGATTTTGATGGTCTGGTGAACATGACTCCCAATCAGGAAAAATACAAATTCCATTTGAATGTGCAGGGCGCCGACTTACAAAAACTCAATTTCAGCAAAGATGATATTCGCATTGGCATGGATGCAACTGCCGATTTCAAAGGCGGAACGGTTGATAAACTAAACGGAACGGCAGGGATTACCAACCTCATACTTACTCACAACGGCAAGAAATATGTGCTCGATTCGGTACTGGTTGCTTCTGTTAACGCCCCGAATAAAAGTGAGTTCAATTTCAATAGCGCGCTTGTTGGGTTGAAATATACCGGGACAATCTCTCCCACTTCACTTCCCGGCGTGCTGACTCAATTTATCAATACCTATTTTCCGTTTACAGCCGCGAAAGCTCCGCAAAAGAAGTTGGAACCATCCAACTTTACCGTTGAAATTCAACTTCACAATCATCCCATTTTGTCGGAAGTTCTGATGCCGCAACTAAAAGAATTTGAACCTGGAATTATTACCGGAAGTTTCGACAGTCAAAAAAATGAACTGAAGTTGAATGCTACCATGAAGCATATTATCTATGGAACAACTGAAATCAATGACCTGGCGTTGGACGTGCATTCCGATTCCACGGCTTTAAATTATAAACTCTCAAGTTCAGGTATTTCCAACTCTCAAATCAACTTTACTAATTTTCTGTTTGATGGGAAATTAGCTAATAATAAGATGTTGGCTAATATTTCGTCCATTGATAATGCCGGAAGTAAAAAGCTGTTGATTCAATCGCAAATTACCAAAGATAAAGACAACTATAAGTTGGCACTAGATCCAACCAATTTCTATTTGATGAACAACCGTTGGGATATTGCCGCCGATAATTATATTGAGTTCGGTAAACCCGGTTTTTTGATTCACCACCTTTTCATGAATAATGCTAAAAGTCAGGTGAATATAGCTTCGGTAAACGATACCTTTAAGGACGATTTGAACGTTGCCATTAAAAACTTTAAATTGGAAGATATAACCCGGATTATACAGAAAGACAGCGTTCTGGCTAAAGGTGATGTGGATGGAAACGTATTGCTGAAAAGAGTAAACAACTCCTATGGAATTATTGCCGATGCAAACATTACGAACTTAATTGTTCGCAGTGTTCCCATTGGAAATTTAGCTGTGAAAGCAGATAATCCAACCGGACAGCGATTTGATCTTGATGCAAAACTATCGGGTACCGATAATAATCTGACTGCAACCGGTTTCTTTATTCCAAACGGTGGAAACAATTCGTTGAATATAAAAACGAATATTCAATCGCTTTCGATGAAAACGGTTGAAGCATTTTCGATGGGACAAATCACCGAAGCATCAGGAACTGTGAGCGGAAACTTTTTGATAGCCGGAAGAACCGATGCACCTGAAATAAACGGGACATTGACATTCAACAATGCTTTCCTGAAACCATCTTATCTGAATAACCGGTTGGAATTAAAGCATGAAACAGTTCAGTTAAAAACGGATGGAATTTATTTCAATAAGTTTACCCTGTTAGATGTCAATCAACATGCAGCGACGATTGATGGTGATGTGAAAATGAAAAACTTTTCCGATTATAATTTTGGTTTGCATGTGAATTCTAAAGATTTTTTACTTTTCAACACGAGCGCAAAAGATAATAAAGAGTTCTTTGGCCGAATGATTATCGACAGTAAAATTGATATAACCGGACCTATGTCATTGCCGGTTATTAATGCGCAGTTAAAAATGAAGAAAGGCTCAAACTTTACCTTTGCAGTTCCCGAAGACAAACTCACCACCGACAGAGGTGAAGATGTGATTGAATTCAACGACTCCACGGCACTAAGTTCAATTTTATTCCGAAAAGATAAAACAATCATCAAAAAAACGAGCTTTACCGGCTTTGATCTTTCATCCATTATTGAAGTGGACAAAGAAGCAACGCTGCGGTTATTAATGGATCCGACTTCGTCCGATTCGTTGGTTGTGAGGGGCGATGCGGCTTTAAGCTTTACCATGGACCGGAGTGGGAAAATGAGCCTTACCGGAGCTTATAATCTGAACGATGGCAGTTACCTGATTTCGTTGGAACAAGTCATTAAACGAAAATTTGATATTATTCCCGGAAGCACTATCATTTGGAATGGTGACCCCCTGGATGCTGATATAAGTCTGAATGCCACCTATGCTGTCCGGGCAGCTCCGTATGATCTGGTGGCCGATCAAATGGCCGGTTTAAGTGATGTTGAAAAAGGAGGATATAAACAAATGTACCCGTTTCTGGTCATGCTTAAATTGCGTGGCGCGATATTAAAACCAGAAATTACATTTGAAATACAATTACCACCCGAGGATAAAGGAATTCTGGGTGGCGCGGTGAATCAAAAACTGACTATGCTCAATGAAGATCCATCATTACTAAACAAACAGGTTTTTGCTTTATTGGTGTTGGGACGTTTTGTGCAGGAAAATCCATTGACAACCGAATCGGGAGGAGCTTCAACATTGGTTCGTTCCACGGTGGGTAATTTTCTGTCAGCTCAGTTAAACCAGTTAAGTTCAAAGATTGTGAAAGGTGTGGATTTGAACTTCAATGTGCAATCGTACGACGATTATCAAACCGGACAAGCACAAGGTAGAACACAAGTGGAAATCGGATTGAAGAAACAACTTTTCAATGATCGATTATCCGTTCAATTGGGGGGAACGGTTGATGTGGAAGGTGCAGCCGCCAAACAAAATTCGGCAAGTAATATTACCAGCGATATTTCAGTAGAATATAAACTGACCAAAGATGGTCGATATCGGTTAAAAGGATTCAGAAATAATCAGTACGAAGGTGCCATTGAGGGCCAGTTGGTTGAAACCGGTGCGGGTGTAGTGTTTGTAAAAGATTTCAATAATTGGGGGAAAAAGCCCCTTAAAAAATGAACCCCTAATCCCTGAAGGGGAACCGGATTAGTTCCGATAACTTTAATAATAAAATGGAAAATAAAAAAAATACAGGAGACAAAAGTAACTTAGTTCCCCTCCCGATAGCTATCGGGAAGGGGTTAGGGGTTCTCTTTATTTGCCTTTTATTGGCTTCCTGTTCCGGCACGAGCCATTTGCCCAAGGGCGAACGGCTTTATACAGGTGCGGAAATAAAACTGGAATCGACGGAAAAGGTAAACAAAGGAAATATCAAAGCAAGTGTTGAATCTGTTGTTCGTCCGGAACCAAATAACAGTTATTTAGGTATGCGTCCACAGTTGTGGATCTACATGGCTGCCGGAGAAAATCCAAAAACTAAATTTAAAAAATGGTTGCAAAAGACCGGACAAGCACCGGTGTTGATGACCAATGTAAGTCCTTCGGCCACTGCGGCAGTGATTGATGCATCCTTATTCAATATGGGAATTTTCAACAGCAATACGACATTTAAAATCGTTGAAAAGAAACATACTGCCAGGGTTATTTACACCAGCTATATTCATAAACCTTACACAGTTAAAGAGTTTGTTTATACAATATTGGATGATAGCTTAAGTCGAATTATTCTCTCGGACGAGGGAAACTCAATTATAAAACCCGGCGAAGATTATAACCTCAATATTTTAAAAATAGAACGAATTCGTATAGACGCCTTGTTGAAAAACAAAGGGTATTTCTATTTCAATCCCGATTATTTGCTTTTTAAAGCCGATACTTCAGTTGTAAATCATACCATTTCATTGGAACTGACGTTGAAAGATAGTATTCCCGCGAATGCACTGACTGTTTATCGCATTAACAAGGTGTTTATAGATCAGAACTACTCATTAAACGATGAAGTAGCCGATAGCACGAAAGATACGGTAATGGTTCAGAATACTGTATTTAGAGGCAATGAGTCGCAAATGAATATTCGCCCGAAAGTGATTTTGCGTTCAGTTTATTTGCGGAAACACGAAATATATTCCCGCGAAAATCATACGATTACACTGAACCGATTGATGTCAATGGGTAATTTCAAATTCGTTCAGGTAAAATTTTCCGACAGCGATACTACCGCTACAGGTTATCTGGATGCAACCATTTTACTGACACCCATGACAAAACATACCTTCCGTGCAGAACTCGATCTAGTTACAAAATCAAATAATTATACTGGTCCGCGTATGAATTTTAGTTTGTTGAACCGGAATGCTTTTAAAGGTGCCGAACTGCTCAATCTATCTATGGCCGGATCATTTGAAGCGCAATTAAGTGGTGTCAACCGGAATTTGTTTTCCTATTCCTTTAATCCACAAATTGAACTGACTTTTCCACGATTTCTGGTTCCGTTCAATATTAAGCAGACAAACAGCCTCTACGTACCAAAAACGACTTTCTCGCTTTCGTACAACTTCCTGAAAAGAGTCAATTATTTTGATATGAGTACTTTTCAGTTTATGTATGGCTTTAAGTGGAAAAATAGTATCAGTATCGAACATGAATTCAATCCAATAAGTATCAGTAATACCTCGCTCAGCAATGAATCAGACTTATTCACCGGCATGTTGACTGCCAATCCTTTTCTGAAAAAAAGCTATGAAGAGCAGTTTATTGCCGGAGGAAATTATTCGTTTACCTATAATGAACAAATGCTTGCCGCAAAAAAGATACAATACTTTTTGCATTTTACAGCCGAAACAGCCGGGAATCTATTCTCGCTGGGAGAATTAATAGCCGGAAAAAAACCCAACGCTGAGAATCCTTCAAAAATTGTTGGTTCTATTTATTCGCAATATGCCAAACTGAGCGTTGATGGGCGTGCTTATTACAATTTCAGGGATAAAAATAAAATTGCGTTGCGGGTTTATGCCGGAGTAGCAAGTTCTTATGGGAATTCTTCCACACTGCCTTATAGTAAGCAGTTCTTTAGCGGTGGACCAAATAGTATCCGTGCTTTCCAGATTAATTCTATTGGTCCGGGAACCTACCATCAGGATACGACTGCTATCGGTTTTTTGCAATTAGGTGGTGACATAAAACTGGAAGCAAATGCCGAATATCGCTTTGGTATTTACAGGTTTATTAAAGGTGCTTTGTTTGTAGATGCCGGAAATGTATGGCTTCAAAAATCCAATCCGACCAATATCGGCAGCCCGTTTGCTTTCAACAGTTTTATGAATGAACTGGCAGTTGGTGCCGGAGTTGGTTTGCGCGTTGACGTTTCGTTTTTTGTGTTGCGGTTTGATTTGGCCATGCCTTTGCGTAAACCGTGGTTGCCCGATAATCAACGATGGGTGATGAACCAGATTGACTTTTCAAATCCGACCTGGAGAGCTCAAAACCTAATCTTAAATATCGCAATAGGTTATCCGTTTTAATTTCATTTTACTCATCTAATGTGTACTGAAATGAGAGTTTTATTCTTGCCACCAGGGTTTAAAGTCATACCGGCAATTTTTACTAAAACCGGACTCTTTATTTCCTTTCGTATTAGTTTTTCGAAAAACTATCAATTAGTTCCTGTCTGTGTTTTCTATATTCTATAATAGGCTTATCACCCATTATAAGGCGTTCATCCATTTTTAATTCGCTTTTCACGGGCAATTGAGTCACTACAACTCTTTTGTCCTGTCTAAGTATTACAATGCTGGCTATTTTACCGGTAAAATTCATCAATTGTTTTAGTAAAGGGATATTTATCATTCTTTGATAATACCGGATATATACAATTGTATTTTCATCGTCAACCGGAACAAAGGCGGCAAAAGCTCTTATTTTATCGGATATAAAATTCTGCCAGATGTTCGGATAATGAAACTGCAGATAGAAAAAGTTTTTATAATCTTTTATCTCATCAGGTTTTAAAGCAGGTGTTTTTCCATCATCCTTTACATTATTAACATAAAATGTAATTAATTCCTTTTCCCTGACCACTACCGGTCCGTTTACCACCGTTTTATTACCACTGCCAATGGTTGTTTTATGAACAAATGGCAAATGTACTACATCCAGTTGATTTTCAATTGCCCGGGAATAATGAACATTCCAATCATCTTTGAAACTAGAATAGGAAAAGTCCTTTAACTCTTTAAAGAAAAATGGTTCCTGTTCGGTTTTGTTTTCATCACCCCACCAGATCCAGATAAATCCGTAATCTTCAAATGTTCGATAGGATTGAACTTTCATCGATTGAGGAACAGCTGCATTTTTGCCATTGGCAGGAATTGATATTACCTTTCCCTGTTTATCATAAATAAAACCATGAAAAGGACATTCCAACTTCCCATCAATTATTTTTCCACAAGAGAGAGATACACCACGATGACAGCATTTATCTTCAATACAACAAGCATTACCATTTTCATCTCTCCATAAAGATAATTGTTCGTTTAAACGTTTAACAAGAAGCGGCTTACCTCTTTTAAGCTCTTTCGATTCTAATATTACATACCATTGATTGTAAATCATATCATTCAATTATGAATTTATTATATTCATCCTTTCATTATGCTTATTACTTTTCGGTTATAAACAGATGTCTTTTTACTGAAACTTCTGGATTTCCATCTACCTATTCGTTTTAGTATCAAATTCGAAATTGTAGATCCGTATTATTTTACTTCTTTACCATCAATACTGACTTTGGCATGAGTCAGTGCTAACTTGTTTTCACCTTCTTTTGTAGTGATTTTACAATTTACCAGTTGAACATTATCGGCAAAGAAAATACCGAACGGATTATCAGCCTGGATAGTTACATTTTGAAGAACGATATTGGATATTGCAGCTTCCGGCAAACCCCAGATCAAACCGGCCCGTTTTCCTTTTTCAGCAGTTGCAGTTATGTTTGTAAATGTGATATTGCGATAAATAGGAGTAAGGTTCGTAACAGCTGCCGAAGGATAGGTCTCTGCTATCTCAGGTGTTATTTTCTGTAAATTCCTGTATTCACGCTCTTTTGCCATATATTCGGCATAAATCAGAATCGGGATTCCAACATTTGTCATTTCCAAATTACGATAGGTCAGGTTTTCAAGTAATCCACCCCGGTCACGATCTGACTTTATGCGGATTCCACATTCGGTATTTGTGAAAGTACAATTTTCAACGGTTATATTTGACACTCCGCCTTTTGTGGGGCTTCCAATGGATACGCCATGTCCGTAACCATACGTACAGCCGGTAATAAGTACATTCGAAGTATTACCGCCACAGGTAAAGTCATCGTCACCCACACTAACGTCACAATTCTGTATCAATATATTATTTCCACTCACATCACAGGCATCGGTATTATGACTTGGATTCACAGGGTCAGTCGATGCCGGAGCACGAATAATTACTTCCCGTACAGTTACATTCGATGATTTACCTCCTACTGTAATATGAAACTTCGGTGAGTTGATCATTTTAAGCTGTTCAATCAAAACTTTGTTACAATCTCTGAATGCAATCATTCGGGGACGCTGTGCATTTGTAGTTTTAGCCAGCGGCCACCAGGGACTTCCCTGACCATCAATCATTCCTTTTCCGGTTAATGCAATATCGTGAAGTTTGAAACCGCTAATAAAAGCTGTTCCCAATGTTGTTCCGCCGGGATATCTGTCTATGGGTAACATTCTGAGAATGGCAGCCGAATCGATATGTAAATTCAGGTTATTCGTAAAATTAAGCGGTCCGCATAAGTATTCGCCTGATGGTATGATAACTTTACCACCACCCGCATTACCTGCAGCATTTATGGCATCCTGAATGGCTTTTGTATTATCCGTTACATTATCACCAACCGCACCATAATCCTTAACATTGAATGTTTTATCAGGAATGGTCGGAAGCGATGGTACAACACGTGCCGGTTGTGCATTGATTGTACCGGCTAAGAAAAGAAAATTAAATAAAAACAGAATAACTGTACGATGTGCTTTCATTGTAATACGTTTTAAATTGATATTCGTTTTAATAGAAATAATAAGGGGGACTACTGTTGTGAATCCTTTTCTTCATTCCTCCTCTATGACTTAAAATCAACCGATAAGTTTAATTGCTGACAACGATATTTTTATTTTTTATAATGAATTTCTATTGGATTTGTTTCGGATGCCCACAATCGGTTATAAAGGCGAATATGATGATTCATAAATCATTTTACTGCAGATGACTTCACGTCCGGCCATTAAACAACTGAAATAGATTCCCGATGGTAATTTTTTGGGTTCCCATTTTATATTATACTCACCTTCTGTTTGAAATTCATCGATCAGGGTATCAACTTTTGAACCCATACTATTGTAAATTCCAAGATTAATAAAGGTTGGTTGGGTTAAATGATAACTGATGTTTGTGTTTACCCGAAATGGATTGGGGGAAGATGAACAAGAAAGTGTTACCGATTTGTTCTCTTTAATATTGGTAGACGAAGTATCGGCAACAGCTATGTGCAGCGTTTTTGTTGAAGTTTTCATCTGTTTATCAATAGCTGCTACAACCACTAATTCATAGTTTCCGGAGTTATGAATACTAATATCCCATTTGTACGGAGCTTGACTTACTTTTCCAACGGATACGCCATTGACAAGCAATTCCAGATAGTTTACAGCATCATTCTGATTATTAATCACCGATTCTACCGTAAAAACAGAGTCTTTCATAAACAGGCTTCCACTGTCCGGAGTGAGAATGAAAACATCGGGAGAAAGTTTCAGCATATAATCCAGATTCCATTCACTTTCCTGAAATGTCTGGCTTGAAGGGTTATAGTTTGGATAACCACCAACTTCTGTTTCATAATTGATAATGCTACCGGCTCCGGTCAACATATTATTCAGGATACGTGTATCTGTTGCATCCCGGTCCCAGGGTCTTGCTCCGGCATTTTTAAGTACATTTTGTTGCACATCCGCAACCGGTATGATATGGATATTATCATTCCAGACAGGCTTTGAAGAAACAATTTTCGTCAGGTCACCCTTGTATTCATTTTGGACGATTCCTGTTGGTTTATTCGATATATTATCCGACAGATAGACTTCACAAGGTCCGTTGCCAATCTTTATCAATGCTACGGAGCTGCCGGTATTTGGTCCTGTTTGCATATAATTACCAACAACTGACATGCGTCCGGTTTGATAATCATACCCGGTCCATTCACTATCTACCAAACCAAAACTAATGGCTGCCGATCCTGGATTATAAATATAATTATTGACTATAACTCCTCTGGCACCCCCTTTAAACAAGGGATTTCTGTCTTTATTACACGCATAAAGATTATTCAGAATGGCAATATCGCTTGTATTATCATGAATCAAAGATCCCTTTGAATGTTCTCCTTTCGTGTGGGTTGCCATGCTTAATCCCTCTGCAATTATGTTATTGCTTATGGTGACGGCATGCGAGGTATTATTTCTCCATTCATCCGGTGTAGCACCCTTAAAACGATCTCCTGAAGCTGAACAATTCTCATCAACCGCCCAGGTAAAAGAACAATGATCGATAATAACATGATAAGCACCCACAGTTGACATGGCATCGGGTTCCCATGAACCGACAACATGCCCTGAAGCTCCCGGACGAATGCTGATATGTTGAAGTATTACATCATGTGTACTAATGCTCAAACCGCCATTAATCAGTGTAATACCTTTTCCGGGTGCTGTTTGACCTGCAATGGTTATATAGGGATTTTTTATTGATTTGGAAGATCCGTTCATATTAATAACTCCGCCAACCTCAAACACAATGATTCTTGGTCCGCTGGCGGCAATTGCTTCTGCAAAAGAACCGGTTCCACTCGCATTCAGATTGGTTACACGAATAATTCTTCCACCTCTTCCCCCTTCAGTATAAGCAGCCCAACCTTCCACACCGTAATTGGCGATTTGTTGCGCCTGACTTGTAAGATTGAAGGAAATCAGAAATAAAATAAACTGGAAATGTGATTTTCTCATTTTTAAATTTATAAAATTGCCCCGACTTATTAAGCTTCCCTATAACAATACAATAAGAATGGTATTTTAAAACGAACAGTTTCAGAATTTTGATTATTCAATGATTAATTTTATTTTGATCAAATGTAAATTTGCAAATTAAATTCAACATATTGAAAACTAGAGAACTCTGTCTTCTTTTTGAGCTTTACGGTCAAGTAAAATTCCTGCAACATGGCTAAGAGCGATTATAAGCAGAATCCCGATTTCAATAGATAATGCAGGCTTATTAGAAAGTATGATTGATAAATAAATTAAAACCGAACCAAGTGAAATTCCAATTAAATTTTTGATGGTTAACGGATTAAGATCTTTCCTGTAATAGTTATCAGAAGTGAGATTAAACCTGTGTTTAACCATAAATATTAAGTCGTTAAACTTCGATTGATAATTATTAAATATCATTTCTTCAGCTTTTGGCGGTAATAAGTTTATAATGTTTTCCAAATCTGTAAGAAGGATATCATCTTCATCCAGCTTTAAATCATTGATTCTCAAAAGCAGATTATTTAAATAGTTTAATCGAAACTTAACTTTTGCAGCAATGGGATAACTGTGCGTAACTCCATCTAATTGTTTTCGTTTTTCAGATGCCCATTCTGATATATTCGTGTTCATAATTTTTTTTTTAATAATTTATCTGTAATAACAATTTAATTGAATCCAGTTTTGAAAATTGACATCTTTTCTGTCAGAATTCAATCGATTTAACTCCCCAAAAATACGAACACTTTTTAGTTGTACCAAAAAATGGACATTGAAACTGCACAAACAACACTCCCCATAGCTATCAAATATAGTTTCATATATAAAGCTAACAGTAGAATAATCAATAAAATTATTTCAAGTATTTTTATATGATGGTACTTTTATTCATTTTAAAATGTATACCCGGCAGTTAATGAGCATATAGTATTAGATAGTCTCAGAATCTGATTCAAATTCATATTTTCAGAGAAATCAAAACTTAAATCGGCATACACAGCATGATTATTTTTTAAATCATATTTGCAACCGGCTCTTCCCAGAAATCCGATTAAATAAGTTGGAATAGATTTTTTATATTCATCGTAAAAGGCCGTGATTTTAAGGTCTTTGTTTTGTGACAATACGATTGTATTTGATAAGCCAAAACCGACATACGGTTTGATTTTCCCTTTCGAAAAAATGTAATTAAAAACTACCGGAATTTTCAGAACAACAGTGTTTAAATCGACATGAAGATTTTTAGTATAATAATGCTCCTGATATTTTTCATTGTAAATTCTATAATTTTTCCCATTGTAGGACAAAGCAGCGCTTTCACGAATATCTCTAATATTATAATCAGAATATTGCTGGAGATTTACATCCAACACAAAGGACAGATTTTCGGAATATATGAATAAGTTTTGAAAATCGAACCGACAGCCGACAAAAGTTGAGAAGCCAAAATCACTGGCCAGCTCTCCACCCCAATTAAGACTATTAATTGATTCGCCTGCCTGAACTGAAATAGTTATGCGGGTCGGATCAATTTGTTTTTCAAAAATAATACATTGTTCAGTTGTACAAACACGATCATGATATTTCTTAGCCAGACTAATCAGCGATTCGGAATTTAATCGCGTATTATTTATGAGCGGTCGCAAATTTGCATCTTGCATTAAGTAATTTAAAAGACCGATATACTCCTTTTTATCTAACTCATATCTGACAACATCGCTTTTATTTATTTGAGTATAATTACTGTCTATGTCTACTATGGACGTTGTGTTTTTAAGTTCATACAATTTTCCTCCCTTTCCTAAAAAGAAGTGACTTTCCCTGTCTTCGTAATGAAAAACATCAACTTTTCCATGAATTAAAAACTCTAAAAATAATTTTCGTGTAGAACCTCCATCGGGAATATTTTTTGAAACAAAGTACTTACCATCAATAATTCTGTAACCTGCAATATCTTGCGGTTCGTAAACAGTGGATTCACTCAGTGAATCTTTTCGAAAAAAGCATTGTTTCGTATTACTTTTACTATCTCTGTTATCGATCGATCCAAAAATTGTATCCCCGGAATTTTTTATAATATATCCGGGTTTCCAGTCATTTTGACCCTGACAATTCAATACTGTTATCATTAAAAACAAAGCAACATTTAAAAGCTTTTTCATAAATTAGTTGAAATAAAATAATGATTTTTCTGAAAATCCTTTTTCATTCAGATGGATGGATTATTGGAGTTTGATGGAACGCTGACAGGTCCTTCGGACGCTGTCAGGTTCCGGTCTTTTTGATTTTTAAAACAGTAAATTCCAACAATAGTGATTAAAATTCTTTTCATTAATTTGCAACAATAATTTTTGAACTTGCATAGTTTTTATTGTTCACAAAAAGTCTGACAGTGTAATTGCCTGTTTTCAATTTATTTTTAAATTTAATTTTCCCTTTATTTTCTGTAACAGAATATCTTTCCAGCATTTGTCCGTTCAGATTGTCAATTTCAATGAAACTATTTGAAGATTTAACAGGAATAGCTATTTCGTAGTTAAAGGAAGATTCTTGAATTAGATTTGGTGTAATTTTAAAAACAGATTCCTGATTGTTTTTTATACTTTCAACTGAAGAAACAATGTCATAAATATGCAAATCAACATTTACAATCGTATCAGGTTCTGTTGTAATATCAACTGGCGTAATCTTAACATAATAGCCCATAGATTTCTCATTTTCAGTGGCGTAATAGTATAATTTGTCAATATGGTGTTTCGAAGAGCTAATTCTTGCAGAAAAATTTCCATTTGCTTCGGGCTTAAAATTTATTATCCCATTTCCAGCTAACCTGACATTTTCAGGAAGTAGATGGTTTGGGTCATAAATCTTTCCCATTATTGTACCACACATTCCGGTTGAGTCGTTTTCGTTGCCCGGCGAGGGAGATTTATCAATACTATAATCGAAGTCGAAATCATATTGATATTCAAACCCATATAAAGCAATAGATTCACCAATTTTTGGTGTTCTAACTGTAGCTGTCACTAAATTTCCAAAAGCTAAAGGAGGAGTTAATGAATAAGAAAAACTATATCCTATGGAAATACAGTCTCCCAATGGATTGATTGATAAATTTGATTGTAAACTATCATTGTTTATTCTTACAATCATTTTTTCTTTTAATGAATTTAAATTTAATGGCTTTAAATTAGTCCCCCCGGAATTAGACGATATATAAATGTTTTCAGTTCCCCAAAAATAAAAAGAGTCATTAAAAAATTTTAATTCTATTTCCCATCTTCCTTCTGAGTCGAATGATAGTTCCGATAAAACAAAGCAATTTGGTGATACCAGTGGATTTGCATTTGATAAATTAATTACCAGAAAAAATAACCCTAATACAAGATTCCTTTTCATAATTGTTTGATATTTAATTTTTTATTATGCATAACATTTTTCTCCCTTCTCGCTGCCGCACGTCCCGATAGCTCCACGATAGCCCCGATAGCTATCGGGGGGACGGGGGTATCGTGTGGCATTACTATATTATTTATTTTTTTTCCATGCGATAAAATCGAACGGGAGCAGGGGTAATCATAACTCTCTTTTCTTTTCTACCTGTGGAAAGCTGCAGCTTTCCTTTTAACTATGACGAAGGCAAAGCCTTCGCCAAACTCCTGATAACACAAGCTACGCTCAACGAGGTTTTTATTTTATTTTAAAATACTTCCCTGACAATGGATTTCGAAACAATGTACGGATAATAATAGGAATTCCGATTAATGGTGGCAATAACCAATAAACGATTGGATTAATTGTTTTCCATACCGGTAAAAATCTTCCATTGTCGACATAAAAAGCAATAAGTAAAAAAATATAGGAAATCCCCATGAATGTGATATGTACGATACTCCATTTGTTCCACATTTTTCTTTTAGCTATTCTACCAATATATGCCGCGATGAAAGAAATAAATCCTAAAATAAATAAATGATAATCTTCTTTCCAGCGCATTATTGCAATAATTGTCATAGTTATAAATACAATTAATAACGACCAAAAATAAACCTTACCTGACTTTGGGTGGCGACCGGGTTGCTTTTTTGATAACATGGCCAATGCTCCAGATATTACACAAGTCAAACCTGCTAAAACATGAATTGAAAGTACCATCAAAAAAAGTAATGTGTTGGAAGGTATTTCAAAACCTTGAACAACTATTGGATGACCTTCTAACATACGCTTATATTTTCTTATTTTCTATTTTTTCTTTTTCTGTAAATGACTTCCCGTTGCTTAGTAATTCTTCTTCCCCCTGTTTGCTCACGATAGTTATCGGGAGAGGGGTTTCTGGTTTGTTGTTTCTAACAATAAAAAAAATCGATTTTCATTTATACGTTTAAAAACGTATTACCAATTATCCCTCGTTACAAACGAGGGGGAGGTTGGTTTGCGGGAGCATTCTCTTTCGCAAAGCGAAAAAGTGAATGCGGGAGCAAAATCTCCAAATTGCACGTCAGCCAGCAGGTGAGGCGTGTGTTATGTGTATGGTGTTTGTTTGTTTACACTTCGTATTAGTCATAAACTTAGTTAAGTAAATACCTGTATCCGATTGAATATCTAAAAGTAGATGATTCTGAAAATGTCATGTGTTTGACAACTGTTAAGTATCGAATATATTCAATAGCTTTTGAGTTTTCTAATGGTAATTGCAAAGAAAAAGACCAAAAACCTCTACTGTTTTTTTTGAATTTCAGGTCAGCCCCAATTCCTATTGTCGGTCCATAAAACGTTTTATTATATTGTGCATCGTTAGATATACTTACAGATGTTGTATAGCCATACATCCCAAGAAGAAATGGATTAAATGTAGGATTGATTTTTATTGGTATAAGTCTGACTTTGAGTCCACCATTTATACCTATACCCGATGGAGTATATCCCAGTCCTCCAAAAATACCAACGGTTTTATTTTGTCCATAATACAAAACGCCAAGTCCAAGTCCACCGAAGTCTTGACCAGAACCAATCCCGATTGACAAACCATCATAAGTTTTAGCTTTGGGCAAATAATCTTGAGCATTCAAATTTAATGCGAATTGAAAAATGCAGATTAAAATTAATGTTTTTGATAATTTCATTTTAAAATCGTTTAGTTTTTAATAAATTCTTGTTGGCACTCTGTATGGTGAGACAAAGTTTTCTTCTTAAGGCTCCGTTTTTTTAAGTGGAATAATTCAATTCGCAATCTTTTCTTTTTCTTTTTTTACACTTACACATAACGACCGAGGCTATGCTCACATGCGTCCCGATAGCTATCGAGGATGCGGGAGCTTCACTTTCGCCATCCCGATAGCTATCGGGAGATAAAGTGAATGCGGGAGCAAATAC
>DIZI01000025.1 GCA_002427885.1 Paludibacter sp. UBA6032 | reverse complement strand
AATTTTGCGTTATTGTTTCATTTGATTTTTAGATTGGAATTCCCAATCTGTAATGCTATTTACTAACTACTTAAAAACTATCACCTTTTTTATACCTGCATCCATCCAAATGGTCATTTACCATGCCGGCAGCCTGCATAAAAGCATAACAGATGGTGGATCCAACAAATTTGAATCCCCGTTTCAATAAATCTTTACTCATTGCATCCGATTCCGGCGATTTTGCAGGAATTTCCGCATTGCATGTTGGGTGATTATCCAACGGTTTACCTCCGGTAAATTGCCATATATAACGATCGAAAGTCCCATACTCAGCCTGAACCGCTATAAATGCTTTAGCATTGCCAACAGTGGCACGGATCTTTGCCTGATTGCGAATGATGGAAGCATCCTGCATAAGTGTTTGAATTTTAGCTTCATCATATAAAGCTATCTTCGCAACATCAAAGTTGTCGAATAAACGACGGAAATTTTCACGTTTATATAATATCGTACGCCAACTCAGTCCGGCCTGAAAAGCATCCAAAACCATAAATTCAAAAAGTTTTCTGTCATCATGAAGAGGAAAACCCCATTCATTATCGTGATAAGCACGCATTAAGTCATCTTTTGCCGGCCAGGAACAATCGGTTAATTCATTCAGCATATTTCCTGTTTAATTGTTAGCATCATAAAACTATATTTAAGAAAGTTATATAATTTAGTAAACAACTTCCCAAATGAAATGTTGTAATTTTGTACACATTTTTATCTGCCTGCAAAATTAGTAAAGAATTCTAACAATTGACTATTGTCTGATTTGAAATAAAAAGTATGATAAATCCTCATGAACTCATTGAAAAATACTATCTCAAAGATAGTGATATCTATTATATTTTAGTAATTCATAGCGAGCAGGTTACCCAAAAAGCGTTGGAAATAGCTCATCGTCTTCCGGATTTGAAATTTGATACTGATTTTATTGCTGAGGCGGCTATGCTTCACGACATTGGGATTTTTAAGTGTAATGCTCCGCGGATACATTGTAGAGGAACTCACCATTATATCGAGCACGGGTATTTAGGTGCAGAGATTCTCAGGGCTGAAGGATTGCCCCGTCATGCGTTAGTTTGTGAACGGCATACCGGCGTCGGAATAAGCCTTGAGATGATTAAAAAAAACAAGCTTCCTTTGCCACATCGCGACATGTTACCCATTATGCTCGAAGAGCAACTGATTTGTTATGCAGATAAATTTTTCTCTAAAACAAAATTGGGCGAAGCACATTCAATAGAAAAAATCCGAACGTCTCTGGGTCACTTTGGTGAAAAGGGAGTGGCACGTTTTGATGAATGGCACGATTTATTCGAAGGCTAAACTTATCTGAATTTATGTGCAAAGCCCACACTTAGAAGCTGCTTGTATTGAATTTTAGCATATTGCCCATTTTCTTCTATCACCGTATTATCATAGCGTGGGTTGAACGAAATCCGGGTTGACATAAAACGGTTGATAGTAAAATTACAAACCATTTCCCAGTCAATTTCCACTTTCTGATAGTTGGTGTAAAAAGAAAGTCTGGAATCAAGCTGAATTTCGCGGGTTGGGGCGTAAGAAACAATTGCTTTGAACGAACTACCAATTTCGCTTAATGTATTCTGCCCTGCTTTAATCCCAAATAAATTCGGATCTACCACGGGATTATTCAAATAAATGTATTTAAACGATACCGGTGACAGCATAAGCGAGAATACTTTTTTGTATTTATAATCGAAACCAACTCCTACATTTAAACGTATTGGAGTCAGGAATGAAGTTTTAAGATCAAGAGAATTTGCATTTTTATAACTGTTGAAGAATTGTGTGGAAAAATCTACCGATCCGCTATAAAACCAATTTCCTCCGGCTTTTATACCCAATTTACTGTTGACTTTCAAAATGTCATCGTTCGGACTGATCTTATGCAGGTCATCCGGACTTCCCGAATTAAAACCCATATGCCATTCTGCATAGTTATCCCACTGGATGAATTTTTGGTTATCGTAGTTCAACTGTCCGGCTAAAATTCCCAGTACAGCTAAATAATTATTCCCTCCCTGATACCAGTTAGGTGAAACCGTGTTTTCCGAAAATTGGGCTAAAACTGAAGCCTTATGGGCCCATGGACCTATGATTGCCTTTCTGACTCTCAATTTTTTGGATGCATCATAAAATACTTCATTCTCGTCGACGAATTGAACGTGGTTCAGTGGCTTTTCTTTTATTAAATGGTTTTGGTTTAATCTGGGATCCGGTAATTTGTCAAATGTTGTAATATATAAATCGGCTGCTTTACGCGTGATTTCATCTCGTGCTTCACGTCTTAAACCGGTAATAAATTGTTCAGGTTTCTCTGTTTTAATCGGTTCATAGGTGTTTTCAATCAGACCTGTTGCCTTTTTTCCATAATACAGATGACGAAAATCAGAGTGTAGATTCCAATTAAAGTTTAATGGAATATTTTCGTAAACCAAATCAATAAAAAATGGATTCGCCGATAGAATAATCGTGTCAATGTGTATATATTTTAAATTTCTAACATTAAAAAATGGAGATTCAATATCTCTTGAGGAGATTTTTTTGACAGTTATCAATGAATCAAATGCTTGTTTTTCCGGAATTATATTAATTCCTTTAATACCAGTCTTTGATTCGCTTGTCAATACAGGTTTTTTTAAACTAATTGCCTGATTCGGGTCTTTAGAGGAAAAGATTTCCAACAGACTGTCGGTGTCAATTATGTGATGATAATCATTGGATAGACTGTCAGTTTTTTGCGCCACTTGTTGGGCATTTGTATGGATAATACAGAGTAAAAGAATTACAGGAATGTATAGTTTAAACTTCATATATTTCTAAAAAAAAATTGCACAATTTTATATGTGTAATTATATTATTATTAGACACTAATAGTTCTAAATCTTATTATTTACAATGTTTTTTACTTCAA
The DNA here is from genome assembly GCA_002427885.1 of Paludibacter sp. UBA6032. GTDB lineage: Bacteria > Bacteroidota > Bacteroidia > Bacteroidales > Paludibacteraceae > Paludibacter. The sequence continues at coordinate 176,203 of DIZI01000025.1, read as the reverse complement.
TAATTTTCAAATCCGGTCGGAAGCGATTTATTGTTTCCGGTTTTAGCTCCCAATTCTTTAATTTTTTCAGCCGTACGAATGATATTGCCACTGCCATCTTTCATCTTTTTCATGGCATCATCATATGCAGCTGAAGTTCTGTCTATATTGGATTTTATTTTTACCATATCTTCCGTAAACCCAATAAATTTATCATACAACGCACCGCTCAGCCGCGCAATTTCCTGCGCATTTTTAGTCTGATTCTCCTGCTTCCAAATGGACGAAATTGTTCGTAATGTGGCCAACAAAGTAGTTGGGCTCACGATGACAATTTTGCGTTCCCATGCATAGGCAAATATCTCGTTATCACCCTGAACTGCTACGGAAAACGAGGCCTCTATGGGCAAAAACATAAGTACAAAATCGGGTGTATTTAGATTTTGTGCATTCTGATAATTTTTTTCGCTCAACAATTTTACGTGATTGCGAAGCGAGTTAATATGATCTTTTAAATGAGAAATCCTGTGTTCTTCTGTCTCAGCAGAAACAAATCGTTCATAAGCCACCAGCGATACTTTGGAATCGATAATGATATGTTTGTTGTCCGGCAAATGTATGATAACATCGGGACGCTGAACACTAAAATCGGCTCCTTCCACAACCACTTCACGATCGTATTCCTGTCCTCTGGTTAATCCGGAACGTTCCAATACACGTTCCAGAATAACTTCTCCCCAGTTTCCCTGTTTTTTTACATCTCCTTTTAATGCCTGAGTCAGGTTATTAGCCTCCTGACTAATGCGTGTATTTAATTCGGTGAGTTTACGTACTTCTTCACGCAAACTTATTTTATCACGCAGTTCCTTATCATAGGTTTCATCAACCTTTTTCTCGAAATTTTGAATTTTTTCTTTCAATGGATTCAGAATCTCACTCAGGTTTTTATGATTAGAAAGCGAAAATTCATCGGATCGGTCTTTTAATATCCTGCTAGCAATATTTTCGAACTCAGTTGTCAATCGTTTTTGCAGATTCTCGATTTCTTTTTTTTGATTTTCGAGCTTCTCAGTCACATTTTCGTTGATTGCCGTTAAGGTAGCAACTTCCATGCCACGCGAGTTTGAAATTTCCAAATGTTTAGTTAAATCTTGCTGCAGTCGTTGCAATTCTTCTGTTTTCATCCGAACTGTTTCCTGCGCTACCGATTTCATTGTTTCAATTTCAGCCTGAGCTGACAGGAAAGCCTTCTCATTCATTTCGTAAGTTGCCCGAAGAACAGTCTGTTTTCGTTGAGCCATAAACCAAGCTAGCAGATAACCAATGATCAATGCCAGAATTGCCAGTATATATTCCATAATGTAAAAAATTAACTAAATAGTGAAGTCCCAATTTTGGGTGTAATCTAATCAAACAAAGTCGGATGATCTTCATCAAACTTCCGAATAATGGCAAGCATCAAGGTTTCACGGATGAATTTAGATTTATTTGCTACTTTATACTTTGCTATATAACGATTTAAAGCCTTATTCTCTTCGTCGTTCAATGTGAATATTTGCCGGTGTGTACGCAAGGAGTTGCGTTTTGAGGCGGGAATTAGTGTTTTTTTTGCCATAATTGCTCGATAATCTTCACAAAAATAATATTATCTCCGCACTTCTAACGGGAATAAAACAAAAAACTGTATTTTTGAACAATAATTTATTGAAAAACAATATTTTTAAGTGTTTAAGTTTTTTTATAATGTACTTAATCGCAATATAAACATGGCAGAACATAATGAACTGGGTAATTTAGGCGAAAAGCGCGCACAAGATTATTTGAGCTCCAAAGGATTTCATATTCGCCATACCAATTGGCATAACACAACCCCATTTGGCGGCATAGGGAAACTGGAACTGGATATTGTCGCCGAAAAAGATGGCTGGCTGATTATTGTGGAAGTTAAAACACGTTCCACCGAGACTTTTGAACATCCCGAAGAGGCTATCACTCTAAGGAAGATTCGCAATATTATCAATGCAACACACGAATATATTTTACAATTCGATTGGAAAGGGGAGACTCGTTTTGATGTGGTTTCGGTCATTCCTCACGGACAGGAATTCATAATTGAACACATCGAGGATGCGTTTTTATCACCGGTAAATTGATGGTGGGATAAAAAGTATAAATTGAAGTGAGTCCTAACTTAATGGGGTTAATCCACATTTTTCAAAAATGCTTGCCTTCAATTCCAACGAATCATGAACGGGAAGCGTTTTTTTATTGAGCCTGCCAAGTAAGATTAGTCTTGCTTCATTTGCAACCGGAATCTGTTCGGGATGTTTAATGAAAAAATCATTCCAGCTCTTTGTTAATGAGATGGTTGGATTCATTACATAGTTTATGAAATCATCATTAACCAGAATGTTTATTACATGTTTATCTGCTTTGGTACTCACTTAATCGCGTATTATTTGATTATAAGACGCATAGATTTAGTGTTTGTACTCAAGGAATTTTATTTTATCAAATAAACCAACTCTCAGGCAGCGCAACTTCTTAATTTCAGAATTCCACGATGAATCAGATTGCGAACAGACTGATAATTCATTTCCATAATTGAACAAATGTCCTCGTATTTTTTTTCTTCGATATAATATAAGACTATTGCTTTACGCTGTCGGGGTGATAATTGATCCAGCATTTTACTCACAAAAGCGCTGTTCAATTTTTCTTTTTCACAGTCAATATAATCTCTTTCAATATTATCTGTTGAAAGAATATCCAATTCGTCAACTGCCACATCAGAGAGATTTACCCGTTTACGACTTTCATCACAGAGTTTATTCTTCAATGAAATAATTAAATACGACTTGAAATTAATAACTGAGACCAGTTCAGTTCTTTTATTATAGATTTTAATAAATACATCTTGTATGCAATCTTTCAACAATTCAATATCGGTGGTTAATCTGTAACCGTAATTGTAAAGCAGATTTACATGCATGTCATATAATTTTGAAAAGGCCGATATGTCACCTTCAATAAAGTTTGAAAGGAGTTGCACGGTTAGCATGTCAGAATTCGACTGAACTGTTTTTCTTGTGTAATTTTTTTCCATCACAGTATAATATTGGTTATAAATCTGATGCAACAAAATTACACTGGCACTAAAAAATGTGGATGTAAATTCTGATTTGGATATGGTAAAATTTGGTAAGCTGTTGTAGAACATATTTTTCTGCAAAATCAGTTTTTATTGACTAAATTAGAAGGCGAAATAACAATTCGTTATTTCGCCTTTTATAAACAGATTGTCTGATGTAAATATGTTGTAATTCTAATAATTAATCATTTTGCGAATTAAATATTAGCATGTTTAATCCGTATTCATGTCAGCAATTCCTCTGAAAATAAGACTTTTGAAGTTATTTTAATTTCTGAAACCAATAAATTCCCGCCGAACTTCCAGCCCCCTTCAACTGGTATAATTGAGCCCCGTTTAATGTTTTAGTAAATGTTTTTTCCTCTCCAGTTTTGATATTTATAAATTTTAAAGCATATTTCCCACTTTCCAGCTGAACCGGAATTGTATTTTCCGATTGGGAATAAATGATAATTCCAATACCTGATTTTACCAGTTTTTTATAATTATCATTTTTTACCTGCTCAATATTCATCAGAGAAGCAGCTTTTAAAAATTCTTTATCAGTCACAGGCAATACCGGACAGGAACCTCCGGCCATAAATACCGCCCAAGCCATTTCCGGATAATTTTCGGCAGAATAAGTTACTGCTTTAACGGGATATTTAGTACGGTATTCGCTTACAGCCTTGTAGGCTTCATTGAAGGTAACTTTCCCCACTTTCATTAATCGGGCATGTTGACGTGGAGCTAAATTTAATCCGCCCTTTGGCGCATAAACCGTTCCATCGTTTTTATAATGCCAATAGCGAATATCAATAATATCAACCACTGCTGCCAGTTTTGGATCGGCTAGGATGGAATCCTGAACATCCTTGGTTGTACTTAAAGCAATGGTTGCATTTTTACCTGTTTCCTTTTGCCATTCGTCAATTACATCCAACCAAAACTGAACAAAATGTAGCGGACCGGTAAATTCGGCACTTATCAGTTGAATCACATTGCTATTGTCCGCAAAATTATTCAGACACTGGCGAATGTAGTTTCTGTAATATTCTCTGCGGATTGGAACCGAAATGTCGTAAAACATTTCAGCTCTGAAAATACGTTTGTCACCCGCAAAATTAACCGGTTCGGGGAATCCCAGATCATTTATGTTATTTGCTGATCGCCAGGGGCAATCTACCCAATGAGCACCGGCTTCGATAATATTATGTTGAAAAAAGTTTTCGTGATACATTACTAAGCCAGCTTTTTGACCTTTATCAGCAAATTCTTTCAGTCGGTACCAGTACCAGGCATTCGGACGATTCAAATCGTATTTTGATAATCCATCCCAGGCGACGCCAACACCACTTCTACCAAAAGGTTGTTCGTAAAACGGTGCCCAAACATCACCATCGCGCTCTCGAACGCGCTCGTGGTCATCTCTTCGACGATCGGCCCATAGTCCATAATTATGATCTAATACTGCAATATTATTCGATTTCATAAATGAAACAACCGAGTCAATCCGATCGGTAAGCCCAAATCCTTCGCGTCCCGGAACAAACCTGGTCACATGAGGTTTAGTTAAGTAAGAGTCAATATATTTTGGTTTTAGCTTACCATTCCACCATTGAACATCAAGTTTAGCACCGGTAATTAAAGCTCCATCGCACACCAAACGGCCGTTTTCAATATCAATTTTTGGAATATATGCCCGAACACGCATTGGTCCGTTTTTTAAATCGCCGGTAGTCATCAATTTTGAAGGATCAACTGAAGGTGTGAATTTTGCTTGTTCAATCCATTTTTCAGTAGTTAGTAACGGAATATAAGCTTCTTTCATCATTTCCTGTGCTACTTCTACAGAAGGGCTACTTGATGCGTCGGTATTTTTTGGTAAAATGCGTCCGCGGGCTGAAACATCTTTATTTAAACGTTCTGCCAATTGAGCATAATAAATACTGCGTGGTTGTACATGATTGTTCGATTCCGCCCAGTCGCCGTCACCAGAAAATTGAGCCCAACAAGCATAAGCCCTGTTTTTTGCATCAACCGAAGGTGAATAACATTCAATTTCTGCTGCTGAACATTGCCAAAAGAGGCTGTTTGCAGTTCCCCAACCGGCACCGTTTTTATTTTGTCCGAGGTTTTTAAAACTCAGATTATTTCCATCAATATTTACTACATCGAATAATAATCCACAAGCCCAGGCATCAATAGCACCGCTGAATCCCAACGAATTTTTTGCTTCACATTGAACGAAAGCATTTGGTCCGGGAGCACAATATCCTGCAGCAAAATCATTTATACCATCTTCTGAATAGCAACGTTGAAATAAATTTTGCTGTCCCATGGTGTAAAATATGATCCGGCGAAAACCGCCAATTTCGGAGATTGGTTCTTTGGAAATACAATCTTCAACTGTAATTTTTGAAGAAGTGGGCTGAAGAAAAACTGCATTTCCGGCAAAATGATAGAAGTTGATTTGACGCACCCAGCAATTTTCAGCGTTTTCAATGCTAACGCCCGTCCAGCAATGATCTTCATCTTTTGGGTATTTTTTATCGTATTCAGATTTCATTGTCAGATTTTCAATTCCAACATCCGAGATTCGGCCGTTCCATTCATATTTTGTTACTGTAGCACTCCCAAATTTTGAATCGATTGCTGCAGTTAGAGGAGCATCTATTGTAACATTATTACCCTCAATTTTTGTTACCTTTCTGTCCCAACAAACATCCATATCGCCCGGTTTCCAACCTAAAGCACTAATTCCTCCTCCAAAAATATCGCATCCGATAGAAGCAATCCATTCTTTGGTTGATGGACGTACAATTTTTAAACGATCACCAATTTTTAAAGTTGAAGCTGAATTAAGTTCAAATGTCCTTTCATTAACCGGTACATAATCAGATATTAGCTTGAATGAATCTTTTGAAACCTGATTGTTTATCCCTTCAACATGTAAAAGTGCAGAACGGTCAACACCCTGTTTCAAAAGTACAGTTTCATGTTTATCCGAACCACGCAAGACTACGCCGGATGCATGAATCCACAAACTTTTACCGATATTGAAAACGCCTTTATCGAGTAAAACTGCTCCTCGAAAACCATAAACATCAGGTTTTAATGAAGAAACATAATTAATGGCTCGTTGAATAATTTCGGAAGCATCGTCATCTTGATGACGAACAAATATGACATTTTTCACGTCAGGAATATCCTGTTCGGAGCTTTTGTATCCGCAGTACGAAAAATCAAGAATACGATTACCCTTTGCGTCTTTAATGTAATTTATCTTGTTATCTTTTACCTGCAAAGGAAAGTTTTGAGCTTTCACAGGTTGAAAGCAATTCAATGTAAATATGAAAATTGCCACAAGGACAAATTTTAGTTTATTCATTTTTTATTCATTTTTTGGAATTTAATTACAACAAACTTTTACGTCCGGCAAGTGTATCGTGGTTGTTTTTCTCATTTTTCCAATCCACTTTCCTTTTCGTATCCATTCCGTTTATGTATTTTTCGATATTGGTATATCCGTCGCCATTGCAATCTTTTACTGCATCAGTAGGGTCATTCGGATTCAAACCGTTTGCCTTTTCCCATGCATCGGGCATTCCGTCTTTATCAGTATCTACAACCGGTTGTCCTTTGTATTCTGGCAATCCACCAACCTGACGAATATCGGTAATGATTCCTTTTTTGTACGAATCAGCAGGCAACCTGCGTTTGACGTATTTTGGAATAAACTCGGGTGCATTTTCCACATAAATTGCTTTACCAGTTATCACCGTTTTTACAATCCGTGTATCAACCGCATCGCGCTTGGGAAAATTAGCACCTGCATTTTCCAATACAAATTTATAAGTTTCTTCGGTACTCATAATTTTCACATTCGGCATTGCAAATGGTTTGTCAACCTTAATTTGTTGAACAAAATCTGCAAGTTTATATTCTTCGGATAGCTGAACTCCACCGTCCCAGTTGTTTTTTGTCACTTTCTCATTTCCTTCAACTATATTTCCCGATACATAAGCTTTTCCGAACGATACCGGTTTGCTTTTATCGCGTCCGGCTTCGGGTTTGAGAATTCTGTACGAAATAGGTTTGTCTAATGGTGTTATCGGCCCGGGTTTAAAATAATTATTGATTATGTTGAAAAAACTTTTTGAATCACCACCATCAACCGAACGGTTCCACCAGTTGTAAATTACATTATTCACAAAATTAAACCCGCCATCCATTCCAACAGAACAGTTTCGACTTATATTTGAAGCCCAGAGATTTCGACAAAACATGCAATTATGACCACCAATTGTAGAACCGAAAGCATGATTATAAGTATCCATAGCTTCGGAGAAAATAGAATTTTGAATGGTCACATTAACAGTCGGTAATTTCTCACCTTTGCCCGATGCGTCTCGATTATAAACATGCCTATAAATAGACATGTTTTCATCCAATCCCCAACTGGCCGAAACATGATCGATCATAATGTTACCAACAGGATTTCCACCTACGGCATCATCACGGTCAGCAACATCCTGTGCTCCACGACGGAAACGCAAGTGGCGCATAATTACATCGTGTGTATCAATTAAAAATGAAAAGCCGGTTACACAAATTCCGTCGCCGGGAGCAGTTTGTCCCGCGATTGTAAGATAAGGTGCACGTACATGAATTGGAGACTGAAGATGTATGATTCCCGAAACATTAAAGACGATTATTCGTGCACCACCTGTTTCGCAGGCTTCCCGAAAAGTTCCAGTGCCTGCATCGGCAAGTGAAGTTACTACAATAACTTTACCTCCGCGACCGCCCGGAGTAAATTCACCTCCGCCTTGTGCACCGGGAAATGCAGGAATATCTGCTTTCAACAAATCTTCGGGTTTTGAAGCCCATGGTTTATAAGGTCGACCAGCTGCCGCTTCTTTTTCTACTACCGGTAATGCTTTTTGCCAGGCCAAATCGGATTTACGGTTTATTTCTACTTCCTGACGGGCAGCTCTTACTTTCACCGAATCAGGGATGAACGGATATTGAGCCATTAATGGCAAAAAGATGATATTAAAAGCTAATACCGTCCAACCATACTTTTTTAATTGATTTCTTTTCATTTAACGTGATTAAATTGTTCATTAATAAAACGAATAAGAAACCTTTTTGTAATCGGTAAAATCAGATTTTTCTATATTTTGTCATGTATTCAGTCGGAGTCTGATCATATTTTTTTCTGAAACATTTTCCATAATAGCCGGCTTCTTTAAATCCGACTGTAAAGGCAATTTCAGAAATTGTCATATCTGTGTTTTTTAATAACTCGAGCGATTTGTTCAATCGGATTTCTTTCACCAAATCAACCGGAGCTAATCCTGTCAGACTTTTAAGTTTTTTAAAGAAGGCTGAACGACTTAATCCCAGATTTTCAGCTATTGCATCAATATTATAATCGCTGTTATGCAGGTTTTCTTCAATTACCTGATGAATTTTTTCCAACAACTGAACATCTTTTTTCACCAGATAGGTTTCATAAGTGTCATTTTGTTTCGGTTCTTCATTATCCTCCTGTTTCCAGATTTTATGCCGAAAAACTTTACGCTCCGTTAAAAGCTGTTCGATGCGCGCAATCAAATATTCTTTACTAAATGGTTTTGTTATATAAGCGTTTGCACCCATACTGATTGCTTTAATCTTAGCTTCTTCATCATTCTTTGCTGTTAATATGATAACCGGAATATGGCTTATCTGAAAATCTTTTCGAACTTGCTCCAACATTTCGAGCCCGCTCATTTCGGGCATCATCTGGTCGGTAACCACAATGTCAGGATGATAATGAAGAATTTTTTTGAGTCCTTCCACACCATTATTTGCAACATGAACATTGTATTTATCTTCTAATTGTAATTTCAACAATTCACATAAATCCTTATTGTCTTCGACTACCAAAAGTGATGGTAAATCACTTTCAGTTTCATCTGTAAGTTCATCATTCTGAGTTTGGTTACTATCAGATACTTCAGTAGAAATTTCCGAAACTGTGTCGCCAACATAGAAATTGACTTCCGAAGCCTTATAATGCTCTTTTCCAAGTAATAATTCAACGGTAAATGTAGAGCCAACTTCGGGTTTTCCATCGGCGGTAATGGAACCATGATGCAAATTGATTATTTCTTTTGAAAGTGCCAACCCGATTCCGGTCCCCGGGAAATATGCATTTTTAGAGTTTTCACCTTGAGAAAAACGTTCGAATATCTCAGTCAATTTATTCTGAGGAATTCCAACTCCGGTATCTTCCACTTTTATAAAGCAACTGGTTTTATCTTCGGATAATCCGGAAGTAATAAAAATGCTTCCACCTGATTTTGTGAATTTAAATGCATTGGAAAGAATATTTCGAATAACAGTTTCAATCTTTTCTTTGTCGGCCCAAAGTACGATTTCTTCATCTGTCAACTGATAGGAGAAATTAATTTCCGATTCTTCGGACATGACAACAAATTCTTTGTAGAAAGATTCAATTAGATCATTAAGATCAAACTGAGAAACATGTAAAATCATTTTTCCGTTTTGAATTTTTCGGAAATCCAGAATCTGATTGACTAATTGGAGCATTTGATTTGCACTTTTTTCAATCAAAGTAATGTATTGTTTTCCTTTTTCGGTCAGTTGCTGTTTTTGCTTTAATTCCTGTATCGGACCCATGATAAGTGTCAACGGAGTACGTAGTTCGTGTGATATATTGGTGAAAAACTTGATTTTAAGTTCGGAGACCCGTTGCTCAATGTAAACTTCATTTCGCATTCGGATGTAGAAAAGTACAGCTTTTATACCACCATATATTAACAATAATCCAAGAATTGAATAAATAATGTATGCCCACCAAGTCAGATACCATGGTGGAAGTATGATGATTTCCAAGGTTCTTTCCGATTTCAGCGAAGCATTCGCTTCGTCAATTGCCTGCACTCTGAAAAGATAATCGCCATGGGGAACATTTGGGTAAGAAGCAATCCGGTTTTTACTGTTTATATGCCATTCTTTTTCAAAACCTTCGAGAATATATTTATAAGTAACCCGGTTTTGATTGTAATAATTTAATGCCGCAAATTCAATTGTAAAATTTGATTGATTATGCTTCAGCGTGATGGAATGTACATAACGTATTGATTCTTTAATGATAGGATTGTCCTTAAAACTGCTCAATTCCCTATTGGAAACTAAAAAGTCGACAATAAAAGTTTTATAATCGCAATTATAAGTTTCAATTTTTTGCGGATTGAACTCCAAAATACCATTCCGGTTGCCAAACCATAAATCACCCGAAAGAGTCTTTAAAGCACTTGACTCTTCCATTTGAACATTGATAAATCCATCATATTGGTCAAAGTTTCGGAATGTCTCCGTTTTTTTATCAAAACGTGAAATAGCATTTTCGGTAGCTAACCATAAGGCATTATCATTATCTTCAACAATTGATAAAACGACCTCACTTTTCAACCCCTCCTTAAGCCCATACGATTTAAAAACCGGTAATTTGGTTTTTTTGTCATAACCAACCAACTTGTTAAGTCCACCACCAAAAACACTAACCCAAATTTGTGATCGAGCATCTTTATACAAAACATAAATATCATTGTCCGAAATGTTTGATCCAACCATTTCATTTCGGTAAATTTCGAAATCTATCTGATCCGGATTTTTAAAATGGCTGTCGAAAGATAGGAGTCCATCACTAGTTCCAACCCAAATACGTCCCTCTTTATCTTCCGTAATATTGCGGACTTCCATGTATAAACCATACTTTGGATAGCGCACAAAACTATTGAATTTATTTATAAAAGTAATGCCATCTTTTGCCTGAACCACCAGATTTAAACCTCCGCCAAACAAAGCGACCCAAATCCGGTTTTTACTATCTTCGAATGTGTAATATACGTCATTTCCACTAATGGAGGATGGATTCCTTTCATCATAAACATAACGAGTAAAGTTAAAACCTAAGACAGAAGTATTATTCAATTCAGCTTTTACCAACCCATTTCCCTTGGTAGAAAACCAGAGATTTCCTTTGTGGTCTTCCATGATATGATAGACGTTGCCAATTAAATAGTTTTTACCGGAAAATATACGTTTAACCTTTCCATTTTTATCGAGTTGGTAAACTTCTGCTTGTCGGTTTGCCACCCAAATATCACCATTTCGGGACTGAAATAATGTTTTTATAGCTTCGGTATTTGGCTTATGGATTATTGAAGGAAGTTGAAAAAGATTAAACTGTTGTTTTGGAAAACTGATACTGAAAATACCATTTCCGGTAGAAGTCAGCCACAGAATATTGTCTTTATCCAGGAGTATATCGAAAAATAATTTTTTTTCTCCGTTTTGTGTTAATTCTTTTTGCTCGTTGAGCAGACTGATTGTTGCCTGAGAACGATCGAAATGAACCAGATCGCCGGAAGTTGTAAGGAAAAACATTCCCAACTCTTTCCCATCCTGCAGTTTCAAATCTTTATTCACTTTGCCTGTGGGCAATTCAAAGCGTTTCGAAGATTTATTAAATGGGTCATAATAAACCAGTGATGACTGATTAAGTTCAATCCATAGTTTGTCATAACTATCAACATAGGAGCCGCTTACATTAAAATTTCCGTTAAGTGGAATTACTTTTGCAAATTCAGATGTTTGATCGTTATACTCGAAAACGCCTTTTTTACTTATCGAAATAAAAAATGTTTTTCCGTTGGAACTGACAATATCCTGAATAGATCCACCTTCAGGTAACAATTTTTTCTTTACGATAATTCCGTTGCGGTAATCAATTTTATAAATATTCCCGTTTTCGTCGCCAAGCCAAAGAATGTTTTTGTACACAAAAGCACATGAAAATTCTTGTATTGAGGTTGGATCAATCTTTTTAAGTACAAAATCGGAAGGTTTTGACAGTAAAGCAGCTCCTTTTTTACATGAAATTATTTTGTAATCCGTTCCAATCCAGTTGATGTAGTTTTTATCTTCAATAAGAAGATTATTCATCAATTTATGCTCTCTTTTACTTTGAGAATCGTACAAAAGGCTCACCTTTAATTTGCCGTTACCCTCCGAAACAGCCTGAAGTAAATCTTTGTTTTTAGTCAGCAACAAAAGAGCGCCGGTTTCCGTTTTTTGAATTTTAATTATTTTGGGGCTGACCGAGTAATTTTTTTTTATCTCATTAAAAACATCGTAATAATGCTCATGTTTTTTATCGAAAAGATAAAGTTTATGATCAATGGTTTTCACCCAGAGGTTACTATCGTTCGCTTCAATAATTACCTGAACTTTATTGGGTGGAATATCTGTATAATAATCGTTTCTGTTGTTATAAGTTTTAAATTTTGTCCCATCAAAACTTGTCAAACCGTACCACGTTCCAAACCACATTAATCCGTCAGTATCTTTCATGGTACAATGTACCGTATTATGTGGCAGACCATCATCGATGGTGTAATCTCTTACAATCATTGATTTATAACAAAATCCCGATTGAGATACAAATAAGATGAAGATGGCAAGAATTATAAACTTTTTCATGGTTTAAATTTCTGGTATTATTGTCTTTTGATAATAATAAACAAAAGTATAAAAACTATTTATATTAAAACGGTTGAAGAACAATAAATCAGTATAACACAATGTTATAATTGGTTGTTTAATAGAAAGGTTGAAAAACTGATATTTACTTAGAAAATTTTCTCCCATGGATTATCACTCCGAAAAGGAACAGCCGGTAAGCCTTCTTTATTGATAAAATTGGACTGAGCCGATTCGTTCCAACCAAAACGGACAGTGACCGGATGTAGAACATCAGGAGAAGAGACAATCACTTTATTTCCTTCAATCACAGCGGTTGCCGGAATAAATTTATCATCGGATCCTGCAATAGAGAACCATGTCAACGGTTTCCCGTCACGGCTTGTCAATCCGTTTCCCGTATTTGTAAAAGTAACTTCAATCGTCTTACCCACAATTTTCATTTTCTGATAGGTTGGTCCGGAACAAACAACATTTTTCTGATCGTAGGCATTATGAAGTGCAACTAAGTTCAACCGGTGCCCAACCTCCCATTTATAGCCGGGATGCAGATCAACAATGCTGTCAACCAGATCGGTAATAGTAATCATGCCGGTATTTGGCAACTGAAGCGCAAGTGTCTGCGATTCCCAGAATTCAGGTAAATTTTCGGGAGTATGAGGACGAACATCTTTAGAAGCAGAATAATTGAAAGGTGCAATCTGTACAAAATAAAAAGGCAATTTATCATTTTCCCAATCATTTCGCCAACTTTCAATCAGCGTTTTAAATTTATAGGCATAACGGATATTTTCATTCAGGAAACAATTCGATTCTCCCTGATACCAAAGGAATCCTTTAATAGAAAAAGGAATCAACGGTTGAATCATCGTGTTGTAAAATTTACCGGGATCATCTCCATCAGCCGAAAGTTTTTCCAATACTTCCCCGTTTTTCATTTTTGGAGCAGTATCCAGTTTACTGGCTTCAATCCAGGGTTCGATGCGGCTTCCGGGCACAGCCGACGAAATCATGCCGATGGGGACATGCAATTTCGCGTACAATTCTTTCGCAAAAAAATAGCCGACTGCCGAAAAATCAACCAGCGGACGACCCATGGCTACGTCCCAACCGGCATGGGTGGAATCGGGCGACATATATTTACGTCGAACCAGAAAAATCCGAATATTGGTATTGTTTGCATTATTCAGGTCATCTTCAGGTGGTTTATATCCTTTTGTTTTCGACTTGTAATCACTATATTTCCGCATGGCATACTCCATATTCGACTGTCCGGAACAAAGCCAGACTTCACCAACCAGAATATTTTGTAGTACAATTGTATTTGTTCCCTTAATCGTCATTTTGCGTGGAACAGCCGAAGCTTCCATTGGATTGAGCTTCACCATCCATTTTCCCGAATCATTTGCAAGAACGGTTTTACTCTGTCCTTCAAAAGTAACTGTAATCTTTTCGCCTTTATCCGCCGTTCCCCAAATTGGAACCGACTTCAGACGTTGTAGCACCATGTTATGACCGAGAATTTTGGGTAGGCTAACTTCGCCGAAAAGATTGACCGTAAATGAAAATAAAATGCTTAATGACAGGAACCAGCGTTTTTTGAGAATCATGATTTTTGAATTAGAAGAGAAAGAAACGCCTCCGCTTCGCTCGTCCCCTTAAAAAAGGGGACAGCCAGACATTGTGAGGTTTACTGATTTTAAAGAAATTTGAGAAAGTTACTTAAACTATTTTGTGTGTTTTTCGCCGAAATCGGTCTGTTGTTTTTCCACTTCATCCAGTAATTTTTGTTTCTGTTCGTCGGTAAACTGAAGTTTTTTCGAAGTAGAATTTTCAATTTGATTCGCGATTACCTGATGTTGTTCTATAAAATTAAAAGGCAAATCGGTGGCTACACTTTCAAATTCGATTTCGGCAGAAGTCGGAGCTTGAGTTCCTTCAAATTGTACACGTGCTTTCACTTTAATTTTTCCGGGTTTATTGGTAGAGCGAATCAGTACCGGAGCAGAGCCCCATTCCACGGCACGAGGATTTGCATTTATACTTTCATCACCAATAATTTCGCCTTCGCCTTCAACTGAAAATACAATATTGTCTTTTGCCAGCCGGCGCACGTTGCCATTATCGTCGGTAATTTCAGCTATCACAATTATAAAATCCGAACCATCGGCCGTCAGAGGTTTTCCCAGTCTATCAATTGATAATCGAATTTTTGTCGAACGGCGCGAAGGCATTTTTTTCTCGCTGCAAACCACTTTTCCATCAATGATCCCTTCGGCTAAGAAGCTCACCAACTCAGGTTTTTTCCTTTTATAAGTGTAATCACGCATTTCCCAGAAATCAAACACTTTCTCAAAGGTAACAGGCGCATTAGGAATATGTCCTTTCGCATGAATAACCGGTTTTGTCCACGACTTGCCTTCGTAAGCTGTCAGACGTACCGAATCACAATTGCTGAAAACAGTCACGTTGGCATCCGAAAACGGAGTCATTTCATTGACCACGTAAACCATCGGACCTGTTTCCACATTAGGCACTTTAATATCAGGATTTACCTGACTTTTAAAAAGGTAATACGCATATTTCGGTTGTCGGAAAGCATCAAAAATCCCACCCCAGTAAGGATCGGGATGATAACCGCGCTGGTGATCAAATGGATGCCACTGTGCACCGCCAACAAACTGTCCGGTGGTATGAAACATAGCATCGTATGAATCTGCTAAAGACAAAGCTTGAATCAACATTGGCCGTTCGCCCCAACTGCGACTGGCACGATTGTTTGCATTATGTGCGTACCAGTCGTCCACATTTTCGCCAAATTCACGTGTAAAAATGGATTGTTTCGCCTTGCCTTCGTCGGTTGGCCAGCCATAAACGACATCATAATTATCAGCCACTCCTTCGGAATGTAAATCGGCAGCAGCACCCGGTGCACCCGGATATGGGAATTCATCTTTGGTTATTTTCAGGGAGTTCAACGAGAATTCTTTCGGAAAACGGGTTTCGTTTAGAATTGGTTCCCATAACAAGACCGAAGGATGATTGCGGTCACGGCGAATAATATCACGGGTATTTTTATAAACCAATTGCTCGAATTCAGGGTCTTTATTCCAGAATTGCCAGCCTGGAGTTGCCACGATAATAAACATTCCCAACTCATCGCAGGCATCCATAAAAGCAGGATCCTGGGGATAATGAGCCGTACGGACAATCACGCAACCGGCATCGCGCAAGCGTTTTACATCGCGCCATTGTTGCGAATTGGGTACAGCATTGCCAACGTATGCAAAATCCTGATGACGGTTGCCACCTATCAATTGCCCGTATGGTTTGTCATTCAGGTAAAAACCATCCTTGCCACGAAATTCGGCTTTGCGAATTCCCACTCGTACAGTTCCACCATCCAAAGCTGTTTTTCCTTCTTTTACCAATAAATTCACTTTATATAAATCAGGTGTTTCAGGAGTCCAAAGATGCGGATTCAGTACCGTTGTTTTCTGCAAAACTGTTTTTGATTCATCGGCTTTCAGCGAAATTTTAGTACTTATTTTTATTGCTATTTTTCCCAGATTATCTACAAGAGTTGTCTCCAGTGTAACCGACTTAGTTTCTAACCCGTTGTTTTTCAATTCTGTATTGACAAATACATCAGCACTTTTTACACTAATATTATCGTAATGCACAAACACTCCGCCACCGGCAGTTTCGTTGGCTTCGACCGGATCGGTTATGGACACTTTGTTTTTACAAATCATCCACACATCCCGGTAAATGCCTCCATGATAAGCAAAATCGAGCGTGTATTGCGGTTTGCCTGGCGGATAACTTTTATCATCGCTGTTATCGGCCATTACCGCAAGCTGGCAAGTATCACCGACCTGTGCACCATTGGCAGTTAAATCAACGGTTATCGGTAAATATCCACCTAAATGTTCTTTTACCAGTTTCCCATTCAGGTAAATTTTTTGCTTGCCCATGATGGCTTCGAAATGGATGGAAACATCTTTTTCTTTTGCATCGGCTGGCACGACAAAACGTTTCCGATACCAGGCAATACCTTGGTAATTTCTACCTCCGCTCGCTTCGGCCGGCATCAACTGTACCGTGTGAGGAGTTGCCACCACTTCCCAGGCCGAGTCATCGAACTTCATTTTATCAGCATCTTTTACATCACCCCTGTAAAATCTCCATCCGAGATTAAAGTTATACACTTGTCGTCCACTTCCTGCCAACTGATAAAATCCGGCAACGGAAGTTTCGGCAGCCAACGAAAGAATGAAAAAATGAAGAAATGTAAGAATTAGAATGTGTTTTAGTTTCATACGTTGATTTGATATTTGATTTGTCTAATTTATGAAGAATAACTACTGTCTTCAAAAATACAACATCTACTTTTCATATAAAAATGCGTTTATTGCAAATGTACGATTACTGAGTTGAATCGTACAATATTACAAGAAATATCTGATACAGACGTTTCGGGGAAATACTTTGTAATCAACAATTCAAACTCTTAAATATTATTTTATCATTAGAACTAAATCAGACTTTCTATTTTCAGGAATTATAGAAATCACATTCACTTTCCCATTCTTCAACTCTGCTTCCACAGTCGTGTTTTTCGGAGCATGCAGCTTAAAATGCACATTCCAATCCTTTGGCCAAGCCGGGAAAAGAAGGATTTTGCCATCGTCAGTAGTTTGCAACAACATTTCCTGTAAACCGATCATCCCGGTTCCGCCCCAATTAAAATCAGGACTCCAGTCATATCCCGGACCCCAAAATGCCGTAAAGCGGTACGGTCCGTTGGCAAGTTTTAGTTTATTCAATCGTTTGGCTTCGTCGGTCAGACCAAGACAAGCCGCAAAGATATTGTCCTGTTTCCAACCTACATGACTACGGAACCTCTTCACATTCGGATCGTAAAGATACGTATTTCTGGCAAATTCCAGACTATCTTTCCTTACACCAAATATCCGCCATGGGAACACCGGATAAAGTTGCGGTGCTTCGGTATTATTCACCCGTTCCCAGGTTTTGGCCGGAGAAATCATTGTTTTTCCATCAATAATTCTGAATGGAATCGGGGGAATGGTTTTCAACAAAGAATCGTTTCCGAGTGATTTTAGAACAATTTTCAAAGCTGCAATTGTACTGGCCGGATTGTTGGCCATTTTATATGTTTCGGCACCCGAAGCCGGAAAAAAGATTAAATGTCCGTCGCCATCCAGCGTTTTACGACCACGATGAGTGGCCAGATACCGGTAATGCTCGTCGAAGAACTTCACGCAACTTTCAATCAGTGGTTTGTAACGGGAAATATCAACATTGCTGTAATCTTTTGTTTCTAATATCATCTGGCAAAATTCGAGCACGGTGTCCCATTCATATTCAAGCCAGGCATTATATTCCACTCCTTTGTCGAAATAATTGGGGCGTTTCCAGCCGTATTCGGTTGGGTTGGGCAATCCGAAGTTTTCCAGTTGCTCGGCAAAACAGGCGCCACCATGATTCCAATAAACCTGCGAACGCAGTTCCGCATTTTTCAACATTCGGTTATAAAAGTCGAATTCAGAAGTCATTAGTTCAATGTCACCGCTTTTCAACATGGGCCAGTATACGAGCCGCTGGTTTTGTGCAGTGAAAGTTCCGCCGCCCCATTTTCGATAGTCGGGAGTAAATGCCATAGTAGAATCCACAAAAACAGGATCGAAAGTAAACAGTCCGCCATTGAAACGGGTAGGCCAGCTGCTGTGAGCATTACAGCCAAGCATGTAACGGAACAGGGTGTAGTTGCGCGAAAGTTCCCCGGCTTCGCCTCCGGCATGAATAAAACTCCGGTTCCAGAATGCATTCCACCAGGCTGTGGTTAGTTTGCGGTCGGTTTTCGGATTTATTGTTGCGATGGTTTTGTTTAAATCTGAATTCCACGAATAAACATCTATCGATTGTAAAATTTGTAAAGCGATATTTATATTTTGTTTTGTAAACGGATGCTTGCTTTTGAAAACCCATGTTTCAAAATCCGTTCCTGCATAAATACCTTTTTCAGTACCACTAAAAAGCAAGTTATCACCCCACATTTTTCCGCCCGAAGTGAGGTTTGAAATCGGATTATACAATTGTGATTTTACAGATTCAAGTCCCTGTTGAGCGACGGTTACATCAAAAATGGTATTTTGGGGATTGCGATGGAAAAATGTAACGGAATTTCCAACAGCCAAAACCGAATCTCTTTTCATAATCAAACCTATCGGTGCTGCCCATTTATAGGAATTTTGCTGACCTTCATTTTTGCGAATCAACCGGTCTGCATACCGCCAGTTTTCGTACCGGATTTCGGAAGAAATTTTTTTTGTGCTTTGAATTTCCAGATGAATAACCGGTTTAAAAACATCCACCCAAAATTGGATAGTTGTTCCGTTGGACGTTATTTGTACGTAACCTTCATTGATCTTGAGTGTCTGACGAAAATCAGTGGTATTCAGAAATGGGTTGGGAGTGAGGTGTACCCGGAAACGACCCTGTTTGAGAAGTGTGTTGTTTTCGTCAAATGCACCGCTGCGACTAACATAAAACAGCAAATCGCCATTTTCCACCCACACATTCAGACCTATATCACCTCCACCGCAAGGCATTGATTCCGAGGAATTGCGAGATGGGGAAGTCCAGGTATAATTTGGTTCTATTCCTTTGGCAAGAAAAGGAATAAGCAAGAAAAGGAATATGTTTTTTAGTTTATTCATTTGTTTATATTTGAACCACATAGACACATAGAACACATAGAATAACTTTATGCACTATGTGTCTATGTGGTTCAATAAAATCACCAATTATCACTTCTGAACGACGACACAGGTAATCCTTCAGTGCCATATAAATCTCCTTCCACGTAGTTTTCAAAAGCATATCGCACAGCCACCGGATTTTTTACCAGTTCGCTTTTTACATACATTTTACTGCGAACAATCCAGGCTTTGGCAGGATGAAAAACCTTGTCATCACCGGCAATCGTAAAAAGTTTTGATTCAAAATTATTTGCAGAAATCCACATCGGTGCCCGGTCGAAACTGACAATCACCGTATCACCCTTAATTTGTATGCCTTGATAAATCGGGCTTTCAGAAGCAATGCCTTTCATGCCATACGTTTTTGACAGTGCAAGCAATGTTAACCGTTCTCCGGCAATCTGTTTTTTTACCGGATGAATCCCTTTTTCAAGTCCGGCATCAAGCAATACAGCCATTCCCGATTTTGGAATCATCGATTCGGCTTTCAGTTGCGCTTCGCGAAGATAAGCCGAATTAATCACTTCCTTGCCTTTTTCAGTAATAATGGCATAATCAAATGGTGCAATCTGACAATAGTAAAATGGAATGGTATCTTTCTGCCCCCAGTTTTTACGCCAACCGGCTACCATCGTTTTGAACATATCGGCATACGAAGATGCATGGTCGTAGTTCGATTCGCCCTGATACCAGATAATTCCTTTGATGGTAAGTCCAACAATCGGATGAATCATAGCCTGATAAAGCGTTGTCGGGGTGCGGTTTTTCTCTTTAATATCTGCCTCTGTTTTCGGAATTTTTACCGAAGGAAAAGCACGCAACATATCTTGGGTCATCCAGGCTTCAATACACGAACCGCCCCAGGAAGTCGCCACCAAACCAACCGGAACATGCAAGGTTTCCTGCAATAAACGTCCGAAATAATAAGCTGTAGCACTATAATCCTGCACTGTTTCAGGTGAAGCTTCTTCCCATTTTCCGGTAACGTCGGTTTGTGCTTCGATGGTCGAATTACGTTTTACAGTGAACAGCCGTAAATCCGGATTTGTACTTTTCAAAATATCCATATTTGAACCTTCCACCGGTTGGTTTTTGAACCCTTTCATGGGCATTTCCATATTGCTTTGACCGGAGCAAAGCCAAAGTTCTCCAAGTAAAAGATTGTTCAATGTAAGTATTTTACCATCGCTGAATGAAAGTGTACAAGCTCTGCCATCTGTTTTAGGTGTGGCGATTGTGGCTTTCCAGTTTCCGTCTTTATCGGCTATGGTTTTAACCGGAATTTTAGTCCACGAAGCAGTAATTATCACCGTTTTATTGGCATCAGCTTTTCCCCATATATTCACCTGAGTATTTTGCTGCAAAATCATATTGTCGGAAAAAATAGCCGGAAGTTTGATTTCGGCGTGAATTTCCGATATAAGAAGTAGAAACAGGATTAAAATTTTTGAAATACGTTTCATATCAATGTTGTTTTTATTTTTGAATAATTTTTACCGGCCCAATCAATCCCGATTCCAGTAACTTATCTTCTTTCATTCGGTATTTGCCGTTTGTCCAGATTCCGGGAAATGGTGGCGTACCTTTGTCGGAACCGTTTATGGCATTTGCCCAGGTGTTGGTCACTTCAATTTCAAGGTTGTTTGTTCCTTTATTTAAAGCTTTTGTAATATCTACCTGATAAGGTGCAGTCCAGGCCGTCCCACATTCAATACCATTGACACGAACGGTTGCAAGATTACAAACCTTGCCCAAAACTAAATATTCTCTTGACAGATAATAATCCACCGATTCTCCAAAGTATCCAAACTCTCTTTCAAATGTTGTTTTATAGATAGCTGTTCCGGAATAATATCTGATTAGAGGATTATCATTTTTACTCCAATCGAAAAGTTGATTTGTATTTAGCTTTTGTCCTGTTTTAATAAATTCCACATTCCAACCATGAGTTAAATTCATAGAATCAGGTGGAAGAATAACAAATTTACCTGTTTTAATTCTATTAGGCGAAAAAACAACAAAAACTGATTCGTAAGCTGCTAAAGTAAGATTGATTTTAGTTCCATTATCTGTTTCGTCACTCTTCTCAATATTCGTAATTCCCCCAGTAACCGGATTCCATAAACTAAGTTCATTTCCCCAATGTTTAAAAGTAATATCAATATTACGTTCTTTATTCTCTTGATTTGAGATAAAATACACATCTCCCTGATCTCCGGTTCTATGATTCCAGGCAATATTCTCAGGTACGATTACATCGGGTTGTAGATTAAAATATGAAAAGTCAGGAGAGTTAATAACTACATTATTTATGACCGTTACTCCCTGTTCTTTTAATACTTTGATTTTCTCATTTACTTCGAATGAATATGGCAGGCTATCCGGAAATATGTGAGGTTGATAAGGTAAAAGCAAAATTTTATATTTTGCCCCTCCCGGTAAAACTATCTTTCCGTTTTCAGCTTTTGCCAAATGCAACAATGCATCTTTATTAAACGAATCATACGCATACCCGTTGAGCGGATTGATCCAATTTTGAGGCTTCAAAATATTGGCTGAATGATTCACTCCTGCCGGCATTTCGGACATGGGTTGACCCACGTTGGCAAGCCTTTTTTGCTCACTTTCCACCCGTTCTTTTCCAATAATTCCCGGTAAAATATCAATGAGTTTATTTGGTGTTAAAGCCCGGCGAGGAACTTCTTCACCGGTGAATATGGCCACATCGGTAACCGGATGGCCGTATTGTAAAAGAGCCTGACAACGACTTACATAATCCACGAAGGCTTTACCTTGTTTCCACCAGATTTGGTCACGTTGGAAATACAGGCCCATCCCGTCAAGTGTCACTCCTGGAGCTTTATCCAGATATGGATTGTGAACGAAAATATGAAAGAAGAGCTTGTTGAGTCCCAACGCAAAATTACGATCCAAAAGTGGTTTAATCATTGCAGGATCTTCGTCCCAGTTGGTGCGTAATTCAGTAAATCCTTCGGCCTGGATAATATTTTTTCCATAAATATGTGCCCCACTAATTGCATCGAGCATATCGTTGGGTTTATCGTGTGTCGGACTATGTAACCAAAATTCACCCATGGGGCGATCCACTTCTTTGAAATGCAACATTCCATCGCTCACCATGGTTGGTGCTACACATTCGGCAGTGGTTTCGCAACCGTAGGCTTTCGCATTTTTTACCATCACTTTATAAAACACGTCATCGATTAATTCGGCAATGGTGGTTCGCACATCACGCAAAACCTGTTCGGATTTTTGAACATTTTCAATAGGATAACCGGCCATTAAAGGTAAATAAGGCAGCAAATCATATCCACGACGCATACGAAATTCCTTTGCAAAATTATCGCTCCAATTTTGACTTCCACACTCCCAACTATCGATGTGCATAAATTTCAAGACCCGATGTGCTAAGACAGAATCGGTTTTTGCAAAAGCTGCACCGAACCAGTTGTCGAATTGTTTTTGAACAGCTGCTTCGGAAAATTTATCACATTCCAGTCCTTTTCCACCTCCGCCTGTGGCATTGGTCATTCTGGTGGAAGTATGTCCCATCCGTAAAATCCGCCAGTTGCCTTTTGGGAGATTGCAGGTTAATAGTCCGTTTTTAAAATACGGAGTCAGGTTGATAATTTTATTAATCGGAGTACATTCTTTTGAAGAAATTTCCTGTACTGACGTTTCATCTGCAATTCGCCAGACAAAGCCTGCTTTCCCTTCCCACATATTGATTCGTGGTTCGGAACTCAGATGAATGGCTTTAATTTTCAATGTTGGTTTCCATTTGGCGGCATCCAAATCCTCGCTTCCCGGTTCGGTACCAACGGGTGTCCAATAAAACCGAAAATACTTTGAGGTAGTTGGAGGGACACTAAAAGTATTATCAAAACCCGTATTTTGCCATCCCTGACGGGGTGGAACAAGTTGTTTGATTGTTTTATAAGTTTCTCCATCATCACTGGCAGTCACTTTCAACCGTTGCCCCTGAATGCTATATCCCGGTAATTCAATTTTTACTGTTCGAAGTGTAAAAGGTTTTGTGAATGTGTATTGAATGTAACAGGGATCTTCCGATCGAAATTCTTTCCCGGTTTCAGAAAATGGTTTCAAGTCCTCCGGGTTATTACTTGTTATTAAAACTTCCGACCTCTCCCTAAATCCCTCTCCCAAGGAGAGGGACTTTAAAAACGGAAGAGCATAGATGGCAATATCTTTGTAAAAATTTTGGACTGCTTGAGGTTGACTGATATGTAAGTTTAATATTTTTCCACCGTTAATAATGGTATCGCTGAATACAACTTTTTGCATGGATTCGGCCGGAGTAATCCACGGACCACCTGCCAATGCAAAACCATCGGTAATATGCATCCCCAGTTTTAAACCAAGACTGTCAGCCTGTTGCATGCTGTAGCGTACCATTTCCCACCACTCGGGCGTCAGCTGTGAAACGGCTTTCGGATAAGTTCCATCAACATCGCGGATGGTCATCAGGTAAGCACCGCCCAACCCGATTTGTTTCATGGCTTCAAGGTCGGCGTGGATACCTTCTTTTGAAACTGCACCATGCATCCAGTACCAAAATGTCCAGGGTTTGGCTTCAGTAGGTGGGTGGATGAATTGGTTGTAAAGGGAAGATTGGGAAAATGAAAAAGTTGAAATAAATAAAAACAGAAAAAGAACAAAAGAACCCCTAACCCCTAAAGGGGAATTGAAGTTACATTTGTCTATAATATTTTTTTTTTCTAACATATGCAGAATAACTAATTTAGTTCCACTTTAGGGGTTAGGGGTTAGGGGTTATTTAAACTTCAACACAATTCTTCCTGTTTGCTCGCCGTCCACCCATTTCGGTTGTGCAGAAGGTCCATTTAAATCTGTAGAGTTTACTTTGTTGCGAACAGCCGGAATTACGTTCAGAATGGAAATGCCGCTTTTTGGCAAAGTGTACAATAAGTTATCGCGACCATCACGTGGCTCGTAAACTCCAATATAAGAACCGGGAGTTTCATTTGTAATGCAGATTTCAGCTTCCGAAGTTTTCAGATTCATCCAACTTACATGAGCAAAATACCCTTTAAATTCAGGGTAATCAAATGATTCTCCGGGAATCGGATCATTGTATTTATTCTCCCATAAATCATAAACCGGACCCTGTGTACGGTTTTGCCAAACGCGATACGGTCCATCGCCCAACCAGCGTTTACTTTGGACCTTATCTTCGGGATAATCGAATTTTACTCCCATCATATCCACCACTGCACCGAAATTATAACTGTAATCCAACGTCAATGTTCCGTTGGGAGCAATCGTCCATTGGGCTTTATCCATATTTCCAAGTTTATAATTGACAGTTACAATCAGGTTTTTGCCATTTTCTTTTATATCAAATCCTGTGAAAACAGCTGCATCGGTAATTTCTGTATAAGTGCGTTCTTTTGATTTTGCATCCGGATCATCATGATTGTAAAATTGGTCAAGTGACCGATCGGCTCGACGGGCAGCAAAAAAATGAGGTCCGTTGGCAAAACTTATTGTGCGATTATCAACTGAAACGCCTGTTAATTCACCATTCTTTTGGCTGAAAGTAAAGTTATTATTTCCGGCAGTTACAATTAATTTTTCATCTTTTGTTTCAGAAACAGGTGTAACTCCTTTTTCGTCAATTGTTGCCGTTTGTTTTTCAACTTTCACCGGGAACGACCAACGCCAGAGTTCTTCACCACGATAATCAATGGCAGTAAGATATAATGCATCGGCTTGCGGGTCTATGGTTGTATTTAAATTGAGTTTACCGGATGAATGTGCAGCAATATCAGAACCATTCACTTCGCCTTGTTTCAACACTTTTACTGTTCCTTTTTCGTCGGAGGCAGATGGAAATTTCACCTGTTTCCACACAAAACGGCAAGTATTTATGTTCAGAAAATCATACCGGTTCTCAATATTGAAAACTCCGCTAAAAGTTGCATCAATACTCTTTTCAACCACCTGCACCGGACACCAGACTTGTTTTATCGTAAAATAGCTCCCTTCTTTTTCGTGATGCGGCCCTACAATTCCATCGCAGGCATAATTTCCCTGATTATCAATAAAACCATTCATATCAACCCGTTTCACACCTTCGTCGGCAAGCACCCAGAGGAAACCTCCGGCACAACGTGGATGTTTACGCATCATTTCCCAATAATCGTACAATCCGGCACCCAGTCCACCATCATACAATCCATGCAAAAACTCAGTCGGCATAAAAATTTCCGGCTTACGAAGATATTCCTGAGTTTCACCATAAGAGCGATAATGCATGGTTTCAAATCCGCCAAAATTTCCTTGCGGATGAACAACAGGACGTTTTTGCAAGTCGTATTTATGAAATTCATCGTTCAATTCATTATTCCAGCCACCTTCGTTGCCGTTGCTCCACCAGGTTATAGAAGGATGATTCACATCGCGTTCCACCATTTCTTTTACCAGTATTATTCCGGTTGGTGTATCATAATGTCCGTGCCAGCCACCTAATTCATCCATTACATACAATCCAAGTGAATCGCAGGTATCCAGGAATTCAGGATCGGCAGGATAGTGTGACAAACGCACCGAATTCATATTCATACTTTTTATCAGACGCACATCTTCAATATTTTTTGCTTTGGAAAGAGTCCTTCCACTTTCCGGACGGAAGCTATGACGATTTACTCCTTTAATCAGTACTTTTACACCATTGATATACAATCCATCACTTGGACGAACCTCAATAGTGCGGAAACCAAATTTTTCTGAAATTTGATGCAAAACGGTTCCATCATTTGCCAGTAAAGAAGCCTGAGCCGTATAGCGGTTTGGTGTTTCGGCAGTCCAGAGAAGTGGATTTTTTACCGATAAATCAATCGTTGTCCAATCACTGCTTTCTTTCATAGGAGTAACTGATTCAGCTACTTTATTTCCTTTGGCATCGAGGATAATTGTTTTTATGCTTGCTTTTTCAACAGCTTTGTTCAAATAGCAATTTGCATGGAAGGTACCATCTGCTCTGGCATCGATAGCAAGTTGTTGGATATTGATGACAGGTTTCACATCCAAAAAAACCGGGCGAGAAATTCCCCCGAAATTCCAGTAATCGGCACGTCGTTCGGCCAGATTCACATTCGGATCGGCACTTTCTTTACTCACAATCACTTCAAGCAGATTTGTTTTACCGTACTTTACCCTATCGGTTATGTTATATGAAAATCGGTAAAATGCACCCTGATGAACCTGCCCTGCTTTTTGACCGTTTATTTTTACTTCCGTATCGGTCATGGAAGCTTCGAAGTTCAGAATAATTTGTTTTCCACGCCAGACTGCCGGCACATCAAATTCAAATTTGTACATTCCTTTTTCGTCTGCAATTCCTTCGGCAGTTGCTTTTCCGTAAAATTTCATGCCATACTGATATTGACCGAAACCCTGCAATTCCCAACAAGAAGGTACGCCTATTTTTGTCCATTTGCCGGAATTCATTCCACTGCTACAAAAAAAATCCCATGGCACCATATCGTCACACCCATGCCCCGACAGGTAAACACGCTCGGTTAAGGGAACTGGTTTTTGAGCAAAAACAAAGGAAAATAAAAGTGAGGCAAAGGCAGCCAGAGCAAAGGTTATTATACGATTCATCCGATTTAAGAAATTAGACGTGACAATGTAAAAATTAGACGTCAAAATTACATAATTGTACCCAGCAAAAATGCTATTTGGTGATGGAAGCAAATTGCAATTGAGCTATAATAGTCTACCCAAAAGCATTCTATACTGAGAATATCTTACCAATCTTCTCTTTCAATTCCTCAAAAATTCCCGCATTGGCAGCCAAAACCATACCATTTTCGAAATAATTGTTTTCGCCTTTGAAATCTGAAACAAAACCGCCGGCTTGCCGGATAATCAATACTCCGGCGGCAATATCCCAGGGTTTGAGGTTGAATTCGTAACGGCCGTCGTAGCGTCCACAAGCCATATAAGCTAAATCCGCAGCAGCAGAACCACTCAACCGGAGACCATGCGTGTTTTTCATAAAATAATCCACTGAAGCGAGTAATTCAGGATAACGGTCCATGTAATGATGTGGACGACCAAAAACGATCAGTGCATTGGTGAGTTTATCCACTTTTGAAACCTGAATTTCGACTCCGTTGAGGTATGATTTACTGCCTTGCCAGGCATAGAATATCTCATTTCGGGTAATTTCGTAGATTACGCCAACCACAGGTTCAGTCTTGTAAGTCAAAGCAACGCTAATGGCATAAGGTGTGGAAGCATGAATAAAATTTGTGGTTCCGTCCAACGGATCGATAATCCAGAGATAATCTTCGCCGGCGGCCTGAGCTGTTCCTTCTTCGGTAACAAAGCCAGCTTCCGGAACGATTTCTTTCAATGCTTTTACCAACAGCTTTTCCGCTTCCTGATCGACATAGGAAACAAAGTCATTTTTACTTTTGGTTTCTACTTTATCCAACGAAAAGTTCAGACTTTCCTTTTCTATATAAGTTGCAACTTCTTTTGACAGTTCAATAACTTTCTCTGTTATTGCTTGATAATTTTTATCCATAAGAAAATTCCTAACTCCAAATGGAGGCTCTTTGATGAAGTGCAAATTTACGACTTATTTTATCAATATGGAGAAAGTGTTTTTTAAGTAGATTTGAAATCTTCTGTCATATTAATTGTTTTTGGTTTCAATGTAGTTAATTGCAAAACAATAGCCACAACAACCACTAATCCAAGAATGGCAAAATTGCTGCCTAAATTTCCTGCATCAGCCGATTTTCCCAGAAAACCGGTTATGACAGCCCCCGAAGCAATTCCAACCAAATTCATTAAACCATAACCTGTTGCCCGGTAACGGGGTGAGACGAACTGACAAAGAATAGGCATGTTGTTGACATCAAAAATTCCGAAACCAAGTCCGAAGCAAAGTGCACCACCCAGAATTGTAGGGAAACTATGTCCGTAACCCAGTAAAACTAATGCAGGAATAGTCAGAGCCAACCCAATAACACCGGTATAAATTCGCCCTTTCAGATGTTTTTGTACCCATCTATCGGAAAGCACGCCACCAATCAAAACACCTGCAAACGAAGCCATTGCCATAGTTATAGTAGCCATTGGTCCCGCTTCGGTCATGGGTAAATGTAAACTTTCGGACAAAAGTGTCGGAAGCCAGTTTTTTGTAGCCCAACCCGGC
Organism: Paludibacter sp. UBA6032; assembly: GCA_002427885.1. Classification (GTDB taxonomy): domain Bacteria; phylum Bacteroidota; class Bacteroidia; order Bacteroidales; family Paludibacteraceae; genus Paludibacter. The sequence goes on along the minus strand of DIZI01000025.1, from coordinate 147,507 downwards.
AAACTTGGTGCTGAAAAATAAAATAAGAGAACCCAAAATGAAATATTTCCGAGCAATATTCCGAGACCTTTGAATGAACTTGCAAATTCTTTGAAAATTGATCTTTGTTTGACAGATTCCAGATTATATCCTTTTTTCTCTTTGAGAAATAATATCAAAACAAGGCTATACACAACTCCCAACAATCCAAACCAATGAAAAGTAGTTTGCCATGAAAAATCACTCGCAATAGTTGCACCGAAACCTCCAAATGCCTGTCCCAGATAAATACCCGTTGTATGAATACCAATTGCCAGCGAGCGTGTTTTTCCATCATGATAATCGGCAATCAACGACAATCCGGCAGGAATGTAAAATGCTTCGCTGATGCCCATAACTGCACGCAACCAGTAAAGTTCATCGTAGGTTTTGGCAAATCCCATCATCAATGTGACTCCCGACCAAACAAATAAACTGCCAACAATCATCCATTTACGATTTAATCTGTCGGCAATAATGCCCGAAATCGGGCTCATAAATGCATAAATCCACAAGAAAACAGCCATCAATCTTCCAAAATTCTCGGCTGAAATCAATTCGTGAATATCCATCATCATCGATGGCTTCATGGTGGAAAGCATTTGCCTGTCGAGATAATTGAGCAGGGCTACGAACCACAGCATGGCAACTACCAGCCAGGGATAAAGTTTTGTATTTTTCATTCTTAGATTTTAGAACCAAGAGCCAAGATTTTAGATAATTGTACGGAGAAAATTATAATTCTAATGCTTCAATTGCCTGACGAATTTTGTCTTTATGCTCTTCGTCGAATTTATTGAAAGGAGCTGCCAGAAAATCGCTGCAAATTCCCAAAACGGACAGACCAGATTTTACTCCTTTTAAATAGCTTGAACCATAACTTCCAACGGTGTAAATTGTTGAACTAATTTGCATTACCTTGGCATGAAGTTCACGAACTTTATCCACATCTTTTGCTATTGCTGCATTGTACAAATCAACATACAATCTTGGGAACATGTTAGCTCCGCCATTAACACCTCCGTGGGCTCCCATCAAAACCACTTCAGCCATCATTTCTTCCGGTCCGACAAAGATAGAAAATTCAGGACGATCACGCATCTCGTACATGACCGATTGAAAATAACCGCCGTTGGCCGAACTGTCTTTAAATCCGATTACTTTTGGATTTTCGGCAATACGGCGAATGGTAGATGGCGCAAATGAAACTTTGGTATGAGTTGGCATATTGTACAAATAAACAGGCAGTTCCAATTGAGGAATAAGCTGTTCATAAAATTCTGCCAGTTCAGGTTGACCCGTAGCAAAATAATAGGGTGGTGCAGATACGACGGCATCTGCACCAAATTCGGCAGCCAAATTTCCCAACGATACGCTATCGACCAAAGAAGTATCGGAAATTCCAACCAATAATGGTAATCTTTTATTTAAAAAATGAGCCGTTTTTTTAATCATTTCGTACCGAAGTTCAAAGCTAAGGCTTTGTGCTTCACCGGTTGTACCAAGAATAAATATCCCGTTTACACCTCCGTCAATTACATGTTCGATCAAACGCTCAAGACCGGCGTCATCTAATGTGTCGTTATCTAATAATGGTGTTACTAATGGTGGAACAATTCCACATAATGTTGTTTTCATAATGATTGCAGCCCCCTAAAGTCCCGAAGGGGGACTTTAAGACTAAGTTTATATAGTTTATATTAATAAAATTCGGTTCAACTAAAAAATTAGACACAGCGCTCTTTAAGTCCCCCTTCGGGGGATTAGGGGGCTGTAATTCTTACATGCAATACATGCTCTTTTTTCTCAATGTCATATTTTTTCAGAACTCCCGGTCCGCAACTGCTGTTTCCCAATCCGAGAACTGCACAATCAAGACTCAGTATCAATTCTTTGCGTGGAACGAGATTGCAATCGTGTGCTTCGTTTGCCAAATCATTTGCTGAAAAATTCAGGACTGATGCCGAAAATGTATTATCGACCGCTTCCACTTTTATTCCCTGATTTTTTGCATTTGTCAGACTCAGAAAATGAACGTCTTCTTTATTTCCGGTTTCCTGCGGACGTGGATAGTGAATAAACTGTTCGCTCACTTTTCCATGCCACAATCCCATCAATGCTGAACTTTTACGGTCGGGATAATTTTCCTGCGGACCACGGCCATACCAGGCAAAATTATTGAATTCGCCTTTTATTGCCATGCCTGTTCCAAGGCGTGGTAACTCAGGTAATTCACCTCTGGGAATAAAATGACATTCCAAATCAATCTGCCCATCGGAAGTTACGGTATAAATAAGGTTGGTCAGCGCTTTGCCATTTTTATACAGATTTGTTTTTTGAACTTTCACTACCAGCGCACCATCTTGACGAATAAAGTGAGAAACCGAATCAACCGTAACTTTTGGTGAATCCAGTCTGTTAATTTTCCAGTCTTTTGCCAACCAGTTTCCAAATCCTTTGTCATTGTCCACCGGAGCACGGAATACTTGTGTTACAGGTTGGTTCTCAAATTCATTTGCATTTTGTGCAAGTATTTCGTTCCCATTAAAAATTAAAGAAGTCAGACTCCCTGATTTTAAACTCCAGAATGCCGAAAAACCTTTCCCTGAAGTTTTTAAAATTCCGTTTATTGCATCAATTTTCAGTTTTCCTTTATTTGAAATTTCAGTTGAAGCTAATTTTCCCTTTTGAATATTGAATTGTTCGTAAGCCACTTCAAATCCTGCTTTTGCCCAAACGCAGTCATTTTTAAGAACAAATGAAATTTTCAATTGAACATCACCCGCCGGAAGTTTCATTCCTGAAACGGGTGATTTGATAAAAGTACTGTCGCCTGCCGGCACTTCCGGCAGATTGATTTCACCGCTTTTCGTTTCTTTTCCATCAACATTTACGACCCAAACACATCGATATTGCGAAAGAGAAGTATGATGATTCCGGTTTATTATCAGTAATTTATCGTTTTGTTTAAAAATGGCAACGGGTTGATAAACTTTTTTTACTTCCTGATATTTCGGAGTGGTCTCGCGGTCGCTGGTTACAATTCCTTTAATACAAAATGTTTTTAAATTGGGATAATCGCCAAAATCACCTCCGTATGAAACCTGTGTTTTTCCATTTGGCAAAGTTTTAAAAATGCCTTCATCGGCCCATTCCCAGATAAAGCCGCCGAGCAATCTTTTGTTTGAATAAATTTCATCCCAGTATTCCTGCAAATTACCCAACGCATTTCCCATGGCATGTGCATATTCGCTGGTCAATACCGGGCGGTTGTCATTGGTACGTTCGGCAATATCCAACAATCTTTCCCAGCGGGCATTTTCAGGACGTTCTGCATCACTTCCTTCCGGTTCACCGGGATTCAGGTATTCTTCCCGAACACGGGGATAAAACCGGCTGATCACATCAACCGTTGACGGATCAGAGTTGCCATTAACACCCTGAGCTCCTTCGTAATGAATGGGACGAGTAGGATCAAAATCTTTAAGCCAGGCTGAGTTTGCGGCAAAATTAGGTCCGTAACCGGCTTCGTTGCCAAGGCTCCACATGATAATGGATGGATGATTTTTATCCCTTTCGGCCATGCGGATGGCCCGATCCAAAAACGCTGCAGCCCAATCAGGATCGGAAGCCAGCGTTCCGCGCAAACCATGTTCTTCAATATCTGTTTCGTCAATCACGTACAGTCCAAGAGAATCGCAGAGCTCGTACCAACGGGTTACATTCGGATAATGACAGGTACGAACGGCATTGATATTGGCTTGTTTCATTAACAAAATATCTTTCAACATCAAGCTTTCTGTCATTACTTTTCCCAGACGGGGGTCATGCTCGTGACGGTTTACTCCCCGTAACCGTATCGGTTTTCCGTTTACTAACATTTGACCCTCTTTAATCTCGACAGAGCGAAAACCAATACGCTGGCGGACACGCTCCACCACTTTTCCGGTACTATCTTCCAATGTTACAAGCAAAGTGTACAGATTTGGCGTTTCGGCTGTCCACTTCAATGGATTTTTGATTTCAGCTTTTAAACGTCCCATTTTTTGTGGTCCCCGTTGAGGATTCCATTCATTCATCAATGCCGCCTTGTGATCGAGATTTAGAATATCAGCGGCATTGGCAGTAATATTGACTATATTTTCAATCGTTGCACGCACTATAAATCCTTTGCCGGTAGCATTTCCAGATACTGCAAGTTTGGGGTCGACTTCCAGCGTTGCATCCTGATAATTTTTATCGAGTAAGGTGCGCACAGTCAAATCCGTTATTCTGATATCCGGTGTATGAAAAAGTGTAACATTTCTGTGAATTCCGCCAAACCGCCACATATCCTGATCTTCGAGATAGGATCCATCACAATATTTATATACTTCTACAGCTATATGATTTACATCCGGTTTCAGATATTTGGTTACATTAAACTCACTTTGTTCCATGCTTCCCTGACTGTAACCAACCCGTTGTCCATTTATCCATACATAAAATGCACTCTGAGCTCCATCAAATCGCAAAAAAACCTGACCATCCGTTTTCCAGCCGACAGGCAACGTGAACGAACGCCGGTATTCACCGACAGGATCGCGCTCCAGGTAGGTTGTGTATTTTTTGGGAGGCGTGCTTGTAACATGTGGTGGATCAATTTGAAAAGAATAGCCGGAAGAAACATAGATGGGTGTTCCGTAACCATTTACTTCCCAGTTGGCAGGAACGGGAAAATCTTTCCAACCTGAATCATCAAAATCAGTTTTAAAAAAATCCGTGATTCGCCCTTCAGGTGTAGGTGACCAGTGAAATTTCCATAATCCGTCCAACTTCAGGGTGCAATCGCCGGGTTGATTTGTGAATCCAATAAAAGAACCTCGTGCAGGTTCACGATTTATCTGGAGAATATGATTATTTTCCCAATCAGCTTGTTGAGCTTTCAGAGCAAAAACAAGAGAAAGAAACAGGAGTATATGCAGTATTCTTTTCATTTTTCGGGTTAGGAATTTGTGTAGAAAAGACGCAAAAAAGGTCGTTCTGTACTCAACAAAATAAAGCTCAGATACTATTCCTAAATAGATTCTGAGCTTTTAAAATATCTATCTTTAGTTATTTCTTTATTAATTTCAGGTAATAATATTGTCCCAGATAATTTATCCTGCAAATAAATACTCCATTTTTATTGCCTGATGGAGACCAAAACAGTTTTTGTGTTCCACCCAAAGCATTTCCTTTAAACAATTGATGAACCAGACGACCGTCTACATTGTAAATGTCAACCTGCAAATTTCCTGCATTTGGTAAAGTGAATTGAATTTGTGTTTGATCACTAAACGGATTTGGATAACTGCTGCAGGCAAGTTGCTCAGCCGACAAATTTTTAATGGCATTTGAACTGTCATAAATAAATGTTGCTTCGGTAATAGCCGACCACTCACTGCTGGTTTTCGCTCTGGCTTTTACAGTCGTACTACTTCCAATATTTATGGTTGCTGAATAAATCCTGGCAGTAGTGCTAATTGCTCCTGTAACCGAAGTTCGCGGATTGCTGCCATCAAGCGTGTAGTAAATCGTTCCTTTGTTTGAGCTCATTCCAAGATTTATCGGAGCAGAAATTGTGTCTCCGCTATTGGTGAAAACAGGAGCATCAACTGACGGGAAATATCCGGCTTCACGTAATTGCATAAGCACAGTATCGGATCTGAAAGGGAAATAATTATTCAACAAATCTAGTTTACGTGGTAGCCAGTGATCATTTTTGGTATAAGGTACTGAATTATTGAACCAATCACCCCAACGTGCAGATTCACCAATAATTGCCATATCAATTTCATCGGCCAGCTTATTGTAACGTACAGCAGCAACTGAAGGTGTAAGAACACCTCCGGCATTCAGCAAATTTTCCTGAATTTTATCGGCAAGCAATACTTTAAAATCAGCATTCTTAACAAGATATTGCAGGAAATTAGATGGATTGTTCGATGTCATTGATTTACTTACAATATTTTCGCTAATATTAGTCATGGTTGTTTCTGCATCCCAACAGAAGAATTTGAATCCTTCTGCATTTGTAACACGGTTACGACCTGCATCCCAGTTATTTTTATCCCAATCCAAATTACCCAAATAGTAATTAATCAACATATAATCGATGTAATTATCAACATCTAGCAAATTTGAATAGGCTGCATTAACAGAACCATCAGCATTTTTCCCCTGTATTTTTTGGTAATTGATATTGTTGGCAATGTTGTTGGTTTGTACCTGACCAAGTAAATCGACCCAGGCAGTAAAAGTTCCTGCCGTTGGTACTGTTACTCCTGGATATCCGTACTGTTGCTCTTTAATTACATCAAATTGAGTTTTATCTCCACCCAGATACGATTCCATAAAATCATCGTCATATTGTTCGGTCAGGTTATATAATCCCCAGTATAACCCATTGATATATAAATGAACAAAACGTTCGTGTGCTGAAGGGTGTCCCATGTCAAGCTGGGTAGTTTTAGTCCACGAATCCTGAATATACTGAGCCATACTTTGTTGAGCCGCAGAATTTTTCACCCATGTATAATTGTAACCACCACGCAGCACTAATGAATTGAATTCTTTTACCGATTTTTTTCCTTCAAACACATCAAAATTCAGTTTGGAAGGACCGTATGATGATTTAAAAGCCAGTTCGAAGCCGTGTTTCGGACAATTTCCGGGATTACGACTATTTCCACCGTGTAATTTAAGTTGGCAGTTAATTTGAAATTGTTTTCCGGATGAAGGATCAAAATACTCTGCAGAAGTTGGTCTAACCCAATCAACTCCTAGGCCACTTGGTTTTCCGGTATAAATATAAATTCCTCCATTTGTCGCATCATTTACATCCGAAAATAAATACTTAATATCAGTCACAATATCCATGGTCGGAATGGAAGTAAGAGCCGTTTCCATTAAGTTTTTATAATCATTGCTTTGACAAACATCCGGATCCATTTGATAGTCAGCAGTTATTGTAGTAGAACTTGCAGCCTGTTTCCAGTTGGTTGGATATCCCGCCGGATTCGTTGGTTGGGTTACGACAGCTGCTAAAAAAATGTACGAGTTGGTAATTATTTCACTACTTAACCCTTCCGAATTAATAGTAACTGCACTTAAAGAAGTTGTGGTTGGAATATGAATTGGTGCAGAATAAAGAGTTCCTGTTGTTTTGGTGGGGCGGGTTCCGTTTGTGGTAAAATAAATTTGTCCATCGCCACCCGGCAAAGTGAGTGTTACATCAAAAGCCGTTTTGAAGAAGCCACGGTTAACACTGAAATTTGGTGCAAAGGGTAAACTGCCGAAAACATTTTCAGCTCCGGGAGTTGCGGTTGTAAAAAACACCTGTTGTCCCTGATAGATTCCGAAAGAAACATCCTGACGCTGAGCAGGGAATAATGGATTGTATGAAAATGAAATAGTTGTGTCAGGTTCACAAATAGCCAAAAATTCGCCGGAACCGGAAAGCTTAAAGTTTGTATGCAGGTTGTTTACCGGATTTCGGCGGTCTTTCCCGGAAGCAAAAATAATCTTATATCCACTTTTTGGGATGGTGATGGACGGGAATTGCCATTCTTTCAGATTCTCAGCTTTATCGGTCAGATACCAACCACCAAGATTAATGGTACTATCGGTATTGTTATATATTTCAAGCCAATCGGAATGTTCTCCATCTTCATCTGTTATGTTATTGGAGTTGACTGCCATAAATTCACTGATAATTATTTTATTGCTATCTGCAAATAAGGCTATTGGCAATGTAAAAAATAAAATGATCAAACAAGATCTGATTTGGGTAGTGATTTTCATGTATTGTATTTGAAATTTAAGGTAATATGATTTGCAAATAAAGAACATTCTAAATATCAACAACAAAACAAATTGATGTTCTGACTGTGAAATTTGCTATTTGTCAGTTGTTTACTGCACTTCCAGCGATTCAAAAGCCAATCCGGCCAAATTTTCTCCTGAAATTATCACGCGATAACTACCGGCATTAATGTATGATCCGGTGGTAGTGCTTATCTGCTTCCATTTTTCAACAGTTTCGGGAAATGTAATTTCATCGTTTTTCAACATCATTCCACTGGCGGCAATCAATTGCAATCTTACTTTAATGGGCTTTCCACAGGTGTTCATATAATTGAAACGAAGCGCGTAAATTTGGGCCAATCCCGTGGAAATATTCCATTGAATGGAATTCAAAATTCCTTTTTCAAATTTCACACCTACTTTGTCTTTCACAATTATTTTCTCAAATTTGCCTTTCAAAACTGATTTTTCTGCTTCATACATGGTGCTTAAACGGGCATTTTTATCTTCGGGAAGCATTTCTTTTGATGTTTTTTCCAATATATTTTGATCAGCTGATTTCCAAGACCACGAAGTTTCCTGATGCTGAACCGGTTTGACTGACATATCGGTTGAAGCAATGGCAATGGCAGAAATAACGGCTTGTCCGGCTTTTACTTCGGGGAAGGAAATGACTAGTTTTCTGTTTGTTACATTGGCATAAACCACTTTTTTTAAAGCACCATCATGTCCGCTTTCCGCCCATATATCAAGGTCATTCAACACGACAGAATCATTAACCGCCACATCAAAAATACGCAAGCCTTCACAATCGGTTCCAATCCCACCGCCGGTTCCGTGCCAGGGTTCGGTAAAATAAAGTTCCATGCGGTAACGACCGTCCGGTACGGTAAAATGATAATTCAGTTTATGACGTCCAAAGCGGAAATGACCGAACAACGCCCAGTCGCGGACACCGTGTATCGGATCATTTGTTATCCCTTCGCTGGCTTGATAGGGATTCAGGTCTTTGAAATCTGCCGCCCATGAACGGGAAAAAGTACTATCGTCTTTGGTCCAGTTTTGTCCGAATTCGTCGGTATAAGCATCGCCACCGCAATTCACCCGATAGATATAATTATAGCCCGGTTCAGCTTTAATGAGGGCGCGACTTTGAGTTGCACTCTCATGGTAAAGAGCATCAAAATGCGGCGCTTTTTCTAGATGATTCAAAACAATTACATCATCGGCCACAGGCTTTCCAGCATAAAAACCAACTGCCCGCAGCACATTATAGCGTATATCGCGATTTTCCCACATAAAATGGGTTCCAATCCCATTGTTTTTCTTTTTACCCAGATAATTATCGTTGGTAGCATCATTATATAGTTTCACGCTGTCACAATTGCTGTAAACTTCTATTGTTGCCCGACTTCTTTTTTGAAATCTGCCCGGCCAGGTATGTGAAACAATATACACCATGGGATCTTTTTTTGCCGATACATAATTAGCCCGATACATATAATAGACATCAGTAGGTTGTTCCCAGGGCGTAACCAATCCTTTGTAATTGAACGGACCTATTTTATCAATAACACGATAACCTTCGTCGGGCTGACGTCTTCCGGGATTATCATGCGAACTGAAAACCCACTGAAATTGTCCGCAAACACTGTCCTTTACCGATTCTGCCAATTTTATTTTAGTCTCAAGTATTTGACACATGTGATTTTCGCTCCATTTTCCATTTGGATCAAAGGAAACAGGTTCGGTATGAAAACCAATACTTCGCCATGCTCCGTATTCTCCGTTCAGCAATTGGTCGGGTTGTGCCAGTTCATGTCCGTAATTATCAATATTAGCACCATACGTTCCACTCCAATTTTGAACCACGTTCCAATCGGTTCCAGTGCCACCATTGCAAGTCGTAATCACACGCATTGTCTTGGTTGTCGGATCCATTTCGCGAATAATATTGCTGCATTCTTCCGCAAAATCTTTAGGCAACACGCTCTCGTTTTGCAAACCCCACATGATAAGCGAAGGCGAATTGCGACGTTCTTTCACCCACTGGCGAAGCAATGTTTTAAAATTGGAACGAAATTCAGGCGTATCGTACCAGATATGTGCCGAAAATTGCGGCCAGAAAAGAATGCCGTCTTCGTCCCAATATTTCTGGTAAAGCAGGTTGTGCGGTTGATGTGCATCGCGAAACGCATTAAATCCGGCTGATTCAATTTGTTTCACACGCGATGCAATTTGTTCGTCTGAAAAAGCATGCGATTGTCCCAAAAGATGCTCATATTCGCAGGTTCCATTGATAAAAACAGGTTTTCCGTTCAGATAAAAACGTCCATCGCCATCGTTGCGTTTTACCGGCCAACTGACAGTTCTGATTCCATATTCGGTTGTGATTTCGTCGGTGGTTTTTGTGTCCCGCTTAATCATTGAAGCCAGTTTATACAAATAGGGATCCTCTGTACTCCACAGTTTCGGATGTGTAATTGGAGACGATTGTTTTATAATTTTCGTATCGCCTGCCTCCAGTTTGATTTTTTCTGCTAAACGGAAAACGCCTATCCCATCATCGTTATTCAACTTATTAACCACTTCAATTTCAGCTGCTTTATCGGAATAATTTTTTATTTCCGTTTCAATAAATACCGAATCGGCTTTGTCATTGTTCCATATATGAACTCCAAAAGGTTCGATGCGAATATCGTCGGTCACTTCCAACACCACCGGACGAAAAATGCCCAGCGGCTGTGAACCTTCGCTAAAGCCGGTTTCAGACGAACATCCGCCACACACCCACGGCATATCCGAAATCATAGCTGGGTGTTCGGCAATCACGATCAATTGGTTTGCTTCACCGGGTTTGATCGCATCAGTTACATCGATTGTAAATGTTGTTCTCCCACTTAAAAACCTCCCAAAATTTTTGCCGTTCAATATTACCGTTGCATACGTTCCAACTCCTTCGAAACGCAGGAAATATTCTTTATTTGTACCAGCATCAGGTGCTGTAAAAGTCTTAGAATAAGTTGCTGTTCCATGCAGATTTCCGTGTGTAAGCTGACGGTAACCGTAATAATCGTCCCAGTTATGAGGAATATTTACTTTTAGCGTGTCTTTGTTCAACCATGTTTTCCAATCTCTGTCCAGATTTACAATGGTTCGGCGTTCTTTGATTTCCGGCGCAGGAAAATTCACTTCCGAACGGCCCATTGGTTTGCTGGTGGCAACGCCGATTCCCCGTTGATTAAATTTATCAACAGCACAATAAAAATGATAAACAACGCCTTTGTAATTGATCAGATCACTTTTATGGGCAAATAAATCGTCGTATTTTTTAGATGGAATAATTAAATCATCACCCTTCCAATCAGACCAATGAATCAAATCGTAACTGCAAGCAAAAGTGTTATAGGCTTTATATGGCTTATTCGTATTAAATGCAGAGAAATAAAACATAACGTATAAATTTCCAAACTGTTGAATCTGGGCATCACCGGTAATCATTCCCTGAATTTCGTGCGCAAAAACAGGATTGCCGGGGTAGCGTTTCCATGTTTTTAAATCATTCGAAAGTGCAATGCCGATACGTTCTCCTTTCAGTTTGGTTTCAGGGTTAATACCTCCCGCATTGTAAAACATGACAAACTGAGATCCTAATGTTTTCTCTTTATCCCAATATATGGTACTTTTGTACTGAATTAGATTTTCAAACCATTGAGCATCTTTGTCTTTATTGGAAAGTATTGGTTTATCCGCCGATTGCCATTCAACGGCTTTTCCCAGATTTTTTGGATCTGTCCAGGCCAAACCAATGCTTAGCGGGCCGGCTTCGTAACCAGTAGTAGGGCCACCGATATAGGTCATCCAGTATTTGCCTTTGTAGGGCTGCAATTCATAGCTTCCTCCCCATGTCATGTCCGGCAAAGCCGGGAAACCTCCTCGCTGATTCATATCCCATGTTCCTTCACGAAATGAAAGAATTCTACCTTTAATGTCCCATTTCAAAAGATCTTCACTTTCAGCCATCCACGTTTCGTAACCACGTCCATCATTGCCTTCTTTTCCATTATAAATTACAAATGTCATGTACCATTTTCCAGCTTTTCTGAAAACAGTCGGGCAATCCATTTTATGATAATTATCTGTTGGAGCAACGACAAGTCCATATTTATACGGAGTTTTTACCTGTTCGTAAATCTCCGCCATTTTAGTTTGGGAAACTTCCTGAGCGGATAAAATTGTAGAAAGGAAAAGTATAAATAGAAAGTATGTATTTTTCATAAAAGCACTTTACATGATTTTTTATTCCCCTTTAGGGATTAGGGGTATAATCCTTTACACAACGAACCGACCATGCGTTTTGAGGGTCGGATGAACCCAGATGATTTTTATAACAGGATTCGTCGAACGACAAAAACATTCTGAAGGCATACCCCTCAGTTTGTCGGTTGGAGCACCACCAATGACCATATTTCCCCAATGCACCATAATGTCCTTTAGCCGCACGCCATCCTCCGGGCAAACCATTAAACCCGCTTTCGTTAGTCGCATCCGAATTCGGACTTTTCCAGTATTCTGTTCCGGTTGCTTTTAATTTTCCTATGGCTTTCATCTTTCCACCCAGGTATTCATCCAGTATTTTAAATTCATCAATTGTTGGAATATGCCAGCCAACAGGACAAATATTCCTTCTATCTGTTGTTGCGTACCAGGTATAAAGTCTACCATAAATAGCTGCATTTTTCTCATCATTGCCGTAAACAAACTGGTATTTTGGTGTAGTTTCAGCCGAATAATCCAATTTATCAGGAACAGTAGTCAGAATTGGATCTCCGTTGCGGTAATGCATTGTACGTAGGTTTTTTGCCATCCAAACCTGCGTCCCAATTCTTATTGTTTTGTACACATTGCCATCGATATCATTTACAGTACTGTCGTTGGATATTTGAGCATGAAGATTGATAAAGCAGAAACAAATCAGGATAAAAGGTCCGGTTTTATAGCGGTTATTCATAAGCTTCCACAAGATTAATTCTGTTATTATGGTACTAAAATCTCCCTTTAAGGGGTCAGTGGTTTAATAAAACATCCAATCCATGGTTTCTTCATCGCCTGTTCCTGCTAAACCAACATTCCGTTGTTTTATTTCACCGGTAGTAAACCCAAGTATCAGACACATTCCCTTTGGCAGCAACAATTTATTTTTACCTGCTTTAAAACTGTAAGCATGAACATTTACCGCCGGTAAATCATCAACCTGTAACGCATTAGTCAAAACCGGATCGGCCTGACCGTATAAATTTGCTGCAGCATCGGTTTCCAGGGTTGGAGCTTTTGCAAATTTTTTCTGATCATCCCTGAAAAATCCAACCAGTAATTTTACAGGTTCAGCGTTTTCAAATTCAAGGGTTGTTCCGTTTTCCGATTGCAAATCCGAGTTTAACTGAAAGGCATTCAATCCTTTTAGTTCAGGAGCAATGTCTTCAATGATTGATTCAACATTTGTATAAAGTGAAACTCCGGGAGCAAGTTTTACTTGCGAAATATCACTGATTAATTTTACATTGGCAACTGGTAATGCTGAAATTATAACCGGCATTGAGATTCCACCATTCAGTTTTGCTTTCAACAAAGCCAGATTGTTTTTATAATTAACCAGTTCTTTTTGATAATGTACCAACATCTCCGCCCATGTTTTATTTTTGCCGTTATCTCCTCCAATCGGAATGCGGCGTTGGGAAGTTTGCATGCTGTTTGCGTAAAGATAATGATCTTTTGTCAAATCCACCAGTTTGCTGTAATGTTCCAGACTTTTTTCGAGGAATGGAATGGCTGCATCCAGATTTTTCACATCTTTTCCCCATTGGTAATCAAGAACTAATTTGGCTGCTTTCACTTTATTATTGAAAAAATAGGCAAATTCGCGATAGCAATGCATATCGTTGCGAAGCCGTTCAAATTCAGCGTTATTTTTAGTCACCTTACCTTCCACCGAATCAATGGCAGACACAGCTTTGTCACCGTGCGCAATTACCTGAGCAATAATATCGGGGGGCAATTCACCCACATGTGGTTGGTGTTTCCATTCTTTTTCAACGTATTCAATCAGTTTTTCGCCAACAGGTCCGCAACTTTCGTAAAAACCGGGGTAAATCTTGTATTTATACGGGTTAACCAACTGGCTCATAAACATGCCAAGTAACAAAGTCTGGCGATTTCCCTCTGTAATTCCGAACCGGCGTATTAATTTAGGCGCAATTTCACCGGACTGATCGTATGCTTCCTGAATTTTACGCGCATCACGGTCATTAATTCCGTAATAATCACCTAATTGCTGATCCCAATATTTAATTTCATCCTTTCTGTCACGATGGCAATTCCACGCATACCGTGCCCAGGCTTTGTTCCATATCCAGTCACGGTCTATTTGTTTCAAGCGGCCTCCATCGGGCAGTCTATCAGCTGTGTATGGATAGTCCCAGTACGAAGCCTGCGGATACAAATGCAATCCGTTGGCACCCTGAATATTTTGCATCGCAATCACTACTTTCCGAATAAAATCAGGGGAACCGTAACGCCATGGCTCCAGATTAGCCAAAATATGTACATTGCTGATAAAAACCGGTCCGAGCTGACTCAGGTCCCTATCGGTTTGTGACCAGGGACCGCCCGGTTCGTAAGTTGTGAGACTTTCGCCGGTGTACTTATTCATAGTATACAAGTTCTTATACAATGGTTTAGCAGCCGTAATATCCAATTTTGCATCCGTGTCGTGAGCACGCAGAATAATCGGTGGCTCGTCGGTTCGGCCCAACGCTTTCAGGCCGTCTTTAACCCCGGGAATAATGGTTTTTGTAAACCAGTTCACATCATCTTCATAGGTATCCATGGCCTCGCCGAGCGTAATCAGGAGCCCCACATTTGGATATTTTTGAACAAATGCTGCAATACTCTTTCGGGTGTAATCGCTGATTAATGGCGAAATAGGACGGTTGCGATCCTGCGTTTTAATGCCATAATGTTCGGCAAAAGGTTTCGAAACAATGATGTTGTAGAACATTTGTATTACAAAAATTCCCCGACGATCGGCTTCTTTTGTGAGGAATGAATAAATTTCTTCGTTCTTTTTAAACGTTTCATCGCTCACTTCCACCGCAAAAGGATAATCTTTCAACCGTACCAATGACGCAAATGGATGCCCGTTCCACAAATACAGGGAATTCATGCGGTTTTCCACCAGCATGTCGAGGTATTCAATCCATTGTTTTTTATCGTAAAACCAGGGAAAAGTTTCGGGCGTATAAGGATATTCGTACACCGTGCGACCCGACAGGTAAGTCGGTTTTTGCATACCAATACATGTTCCGCGCATCACCATTTCCGGAGCATCGGTGAAGGAAACGGGTAAATCGAGTTTCTTTTCGTTTTGGAGGCGGTCGATGATTTCGCGGCAACCATAAATTGCACCATTACCATCGGAACCGCAAATAAGCGTGGTGTTGTTCTTTGATTCTATGAAAAAACCTTCTTTTTTCATAGAATCAGGCAACTGAATGTTTAATTGTTTCAGGATAGATTTTAACGCAGGATCGTTTTTTTCTATGACAATGATCGATTTTTCATTTGAAGATTCCAGTTTGTTGACTTTATTTTCAACGGTATAACCATTGTTCTTCAGTGATTTAGACAACATTTCAGTCCCAAAAATAACCCGGTTTGATGCATTGGGATAACTGAAAATATTAATATTCTCACTGGAGGTATCATGAACCATCAACAACACAATAAATAAAACTAAACTTCTGAATTTCATACCTTAAACTTCTTCCAATTCAATGAATAATATTTAAAGCAAGACGCTGAGAAAGTGGGTTTGTACTCAATCGGGTTGCAAAACAAAATCGCCGACATAAGTAAAAACTCCGTCGGCGATTTTTGCAAAATTATAAAAAGATTCATTTCTAACTCATCCTGTTCATGCAAAATAACTTATGACCATCTACGTCGATAGTATTGAATACATGAAATCCGATTTTATTGTATATACCAATGTTGGTTGTATTTGCTGTCTCAAGATATAGAGCAGCTTTGGTTTTACTCATTTTTTCAACCATAAAGTTGATTAATTTTTTTGCATAGCCCTTTCCCTGACTTTCAGGCAAAACACCAATGCTGTATAAATGGGCATATTGCCCGGTTTTGGGATGAAACTTATAAACCAGTTTATCCATTTTCAGAATCCGGAGGGTGGATTCAAGGCCAATATTGAACAGAAAAGAAATATTTCTGTAGATATATTTCCAGGTAAATTTTTCTTTCTTAGAGGTATTCCAAAGAGCTACCGCCGTATTGTCTTCGTTCAGATAAATTTCTCCCTTGTTAAACGATTCTTCAAACACATATTCCATAATAATTCTCAACTTGTTTTTGTTTTTTGATTTTTCCAACAGGAAGTTGATGTGTGGATCATCTTTAAACGATTTTGTGAGAATGTCAACGACAACATTTTTGTCTTCAAACTTTGCTTTTTTCATTTTTCTTACGCCATTAAAAAACAGTTATAACCTATTTTTCATTCAGACCTGTGGGGAATATTCCCATTCATCCGGATGTCGGAACAAATGTCTGATTTTAAAGCGATAGAACTTTTGACAAAAGTCAAATAAACGCACTGTTATCATTTTTTAGCACGTATTCGGCTCAAAGTTTCCTGAGAAATGCCAAGATAAGATGCAATGTGACCTAAATAAGCTCTTTTGAGTATTTGCGGGTGGGTAGCAATAAGTTGTTCGTAGCTCTGTTTTGCAGTCTGAAACTGTAAACAAAGCGTACGCTCCAGCACATCGAGATAGTACTTTTCAGTTAACAACCGGCCAACATAATTAAATTCGGGATGCCTGTAATAGACCTTGTTTAAATCTTCATAAGTAATGCCGTATAAAATGCTATCTTCAATTACCTCCACATTTTCGTATCCGGTTTTCTGCGAGAAAAAAGAATGAGTAGAGGTGGCAAAATCATTTTCGAACCCAAACCAGGAAGTTATTTCCTTTCCATTTTGATAATGAAATCCTCTCAGAAATCCTTTCTTTATAAAAAAAAGCTGATGACAGATTTTTCCTTCAGAAATTAGAATTACTCCTTTTTTCACTTTCCGTATAAATATCTTTGCGATCAAATCTTCTCTGAGTTCCGTACTCAGAGGCATTAGCTGTCCCAATATCAATAATAACTTTTCCATTTGAGAAATCCAATTGTGACTATTTATAATTCAACGACCTGATTGGAATACAAATATACAGGTTTGATGTTGAATGTCTCATCTGGAAAGAAAAAATATTAATCATAACGTAAATCTCACGCTATTTTAATTTTTTGATTATCCGGCACCAACAAATATAGCGATAACCAACAAAGCAAATAGGCGAGACTGGCAATGGCAAAAACTACGTAATAACTGCCGGTAATCTGAAGAATCAGTCCGACAGCTCCGGAAAACAGTACGCCTCCAACGGCTCCGGCAAAACCGGAGAGTCCGGTGACCGAACCAACAGCATTTTTCGGAAAAATATCGGAAACAATGGTAAAGATATTGGCTGCGTAACCCTGATGGGCAAAGGTTGCCATGGAAATAAGCATAACTGCCAGCCAAACGTTTGAAGTAAACGAGGTGAAAAATATCGGAACAACCAACAAAGCCATGAAAAAAATGGTAAGTTTACGTGCAGCCAATGGGTTTTTACCGCGACCAATCAGAAACGATGACAGCCATCCTCCAAAGATGGATCCGCCTATTGAAACTACATAAATGACAATAAGCGGTAATCCAATTTGGGTTAGATCTATTTTGTAATTTGAGTGCAGGAATTTAGGCAACCAATAGAGAAAAAACCACCATATGGGATCGGTGAGAAAACGTGCCAGACAAATTCCCCAGGTTTGTTTGTACGAAATAATGGATTTCCATGGAAGTTTCTGCGTTTCAGATTCGTGTTCATCTTGTAGAATATAGTTGCGCTCGACTTCGGTCAAAAGTTTACTAAGTTCGGGTTTTCGGTATATTGGAAACCAGAAAAGCAACCATACAAATCCCAAAGCTCCTGCTGAGATAAACGCCCATTGCCAGCCCCATTTCAGTGCAATAATGGGAACAATGAGTGGCGTAAGAATTGCACCCAGGTTTGAACCTGTATTGAATAATCCGGTGGCAAATGCACGCTCTTTTTTGGGAAACCATTCTGCAACGGTTTTAATAGCGCCGGGGAAATTAGCCGAAGCACCGATACCAAGTCCGAAACGGGCTATTGCAAACGCCGCCACGCTGCTGAAGGCAGCATGAAATATGCCCGCCACACTGAGTAATGCAACGGAAACAATAAATCCAAGACGCGTACCGATTTTGTCGAGTAAGGTACCCATGGAAATCAACCCGATAGCATATGCCGCCTGAAAAGCCATAATGATAAAACCGTAATCAGCTTCCGACCAACCGAATTGCGCCTGAAGTTGTGGAGCCAGAATTCCCAAAACCTGCCGGTCGACGTAATTGATGGTGGTGGCAAAAAACAGTAATACCACAATTCGCCAACGATAATTTCCTATTGTTGCTGACATAAGTCGTGAATTAAATGATAAGCTTCTTCTTGCTCTTCGGGAGTTTCACAATAAGTTACCACCACCATTTTCATTCCCGGCACCCAAAGTCGGGTAAGCTGTTCTCGGATGGTTTCCAAATCACCCACAATGCGGGTATTGAGTACCACGCCGGTATTGGTAAAGCTGTTGAAAGCTTCTAAATTGGTATTTGCACCGGGGTCGGTTTGTGGCGAGAAAGCACCGTCAGCCATTTTCAGCCCTTTCATTTGGAGCACGGCTTTCACCCAACCTGCCCAGTCGCCACAGGAATGAAACACAGGTCCGCCCAGTGGCGTACATATTTTTTCAACCGAAGGTGCAGCCATATCGAGGTATTGGTCGGGCGAAATCATGATGGCATTGTCGTCGCTCATACCCAGACCGGTCCATGTTGTAGAGGATGCAAAGCCATGTCCCGGCAAAGCCAATGCAGGTCCAATGAGTTTGATTTGTTCTTCGTTAAAACGAATGGAAAAATCCGCAAGGCGATTGAAAAGGAGCAACACTTTTTCGGGTTCCATCATAGTGTCCATAAAGAACTGGTCGAGCGGATATAAATGCCCGATCATGTTAAGCGGCGATTGAGTATCGGTGAGCGAAACGGGCACACGACCTTTTGTTTGTTCCATGAAATACTCAATCATGTCGAGCGTGTGCCGTCCGATATTGGTTTGTGCCACTTCTATTGGTTCGTAAGCCAGCACTTCGTCGATGCTTTGAAAACGGGTTGTTAGTGCAGGAGCCTGACCTTCGTGCCAGATATAATCGCCTCCAAAAGCGCTGGCAATAGTCCCGATGCCGTACCACGGTTCCAGAAAGTTAGGTACATCGGCTTTAAACAACATACTTTTCTCCAAAGCACCGAGTTGTAATTCAAGCGAATGTTTCATATTCCGACAACCGAACGAAAAACATTCTGCCACCCGCATACGGCGATAGACCAATACGCCCGAAGGTTGATTCCAAAAGTCAGCACAAGCTTTATTTAAATCAGATGCATATGCTTCGAATTTGTCAAAACCAAAATTTTCGGGTTTGACTGGAAGTACTTGTGTAGCTTGTGAATCAGCCAGTTTATTGTCGAATTGTTTTGCCATACTTTTCTTTAAGTACCCTTTAGGGGATTTAGGGGTTTTTGTGTTCTTTTCTCAATTCTTCCACCGTTTCAAAAATAGCATCTATCTTATCATCGCTTACCGAGTCGTCGATATTGATACAACATACGCCTGTCATGTATGGATTTCCCGAGTCATGAACCAAACGTATAATCGTTTCACGGATTTCGTTGTTCGATTGTTTTGCCAGTTCCACCGGACTCAGGCGGATATTGAGGAAAGTATCGGGTAAATGTTCGCGCAGGACTTTTACATCACCTCCCCAACCCAGGTCAAGAAAATCCAAATGGGGAATCTTTGCAAATGAAGCAGCCATGCGATGCGGATCGGGTCCGCAATAATGAATGCCATATGGACGGTTTCGGCTCCACGCAATATCATATGGCAGCAGAAATTCTTCGTAATCTTCCGCTGAAATCATGGTATGCGAACATTCCGAATGCAACAATACCGGTTTTTTCAGGTGCTGAACTCCACGGTTTACCGAAATAGATGTTGAGCCTGTTTCGGTTTGCAGGTAGGATGTAAACTTCTCAATGATGGCAGCAATAGAAGTAAAATATTCCTTTGTATCGTTGGGAGTCATCATCATGTCCAGGAAGATATTCTCCCCACGTAAGTCCATGGCAATATTCAGAATGCCGCCCCAGTTGATGTCACCGGTGACATGTCCGTATTTCGATTTCAGTGCATCGGCCAGCGTCAGCACTTGTTTGAAAGCGGGCGAGTTAAACGCTTTCTCAACACTTACATTTTCAAGTTCTTTGTGAGCAGCCAATACCTGTGGCGGATGCGATTCGGAGTAATTCACCTCGCAACCCAGCATTTCGGAAAGCAGATAGCCGGCAGCCAAATGCACCGCTCCGATTTCCGGCCGGGCTTCTTTCCTGTGTTGTCCCAATCCGTATTTACCCCAACGTTCATACAACACTTTTTCTTTCTGTTGTTCTGCTTCTACCCGCCTGAGCGGATGATAAAAGAAGTCTTTGTCGAAAGTCAGCTTTTCGTTTTTGTTCCACCATTCGGGCAACAAAACGATGTCTACGGGCAAAATTGCATTGCCAAGTAAGGGATTGTGATTGAAAGGCATAAAATGGTTTTAGTTTATTTATATTTCACAACAACTTCATCTGTTCCAACGATTAGCAAGCGGTATTTATCAGCACCGATTTTATCAATCGTACCTTTCGAAGCTTTAGGGTTCAATTTGCTGGTGAATGTCAAATAACCCATGCCTTCAGTAACAGTAACTTTAATGGTTTTGTTATCCATATAAAGTTTTATTTCTCCATTCGGAGTCGGCACAGTTCCTTCCATCCATTTCAGTCCACCAAGATTCGGAGCAATGGCAAATTCGCTGTATCCGGCTTTTACAGGCTGTATACCGAGGTAATATTTTCCTATCAAATAAATCGGACTGGCTCCCCAGGCATGGCAGAGGCTTTTGCCGTAAGGGCGACCGTACATGGCCAAATGCTGTGCGCCTTTGTCGGTGGGATTGTATTTTTCCCAAAAAGTGGTAGCACCTTCGCGAATCATCCCGCCCCAATAATCTTTCATTTCTTTCATCACCTGCTTTTGTTCGCCCATAGCACACAGGGCTTCCAGTTCATAGAAACGCATGTATGGAGTTGAGATTTTCATCACTGAGTCGTTCATCAACACCGATTTTTTGATGATTTGTTGTTTTTCCGGCGACAAATAATTGAAGAAAACGGCAAACATATTGGAATATCGGGTTACCTGCGCTTGTTGCTTTGCGTCAATGCGATTGTGAACCAGCGCTTGTTTGGTATCGCTCCAAAAATCGGGAACCAATTTGCTTCGAAGTGAAGTTGCTAATTCATCGTATTTTGCTTTATCGGTATCATTGTTGGCCAGTTTGGCACAAAGCGCCATTGTTTCGAGGCTTTTGCAGAACAGCACCTGTTCGTACGACAGTTCGCCGTGTTTATCCATATACCCATTCGCCCAATCCACAAAAACCCAGTCGCCGGTTTGGCCTTCCACCATGCCATTCTTATCGGTACGTCCGAGCACATAATACATTAGGGTTTGCATATGCGGATAAACCTGTTCGATAAAATGACGGTCGCCGGTGTACATATAATAATCGTAAATAGACAGGAACCAATAAAAGCTGTAATCCATTATGGTGTTGGTATGACTGGTGACAGGATCTTTCCCGCGTAGCAACCAAATTGTATTTTTCACTGTTTGTTTATCAAATGACAAATAAAAATTCATCAAATAACTTTGGATGGCGTCGCCGCTCCAGGTCCAGCGGTCGCGTTTTATTCCGTCGATGAAAAACTCGCGGGTAGTGAGTTGCATGGTGTAAGCACCCACGTTCCACATTTGGTTTACTTCCTCATCATTACATTTGAACGAACCGCGGCGTGTTTCGGGTTTGAACTCGTACAGCATGCTCACATCATTATAATTCACACCGGCATCTTTGGTGATATACACGTAGCGAAAGGCCTTGCTGTTGGCAAGGGTGTATTCTTCATTCAGTGGCTTGGTGTCTGCCAAAGCCTCATCAGTAACTGAGTTACCATCAACCGAAAGTTTATCCAGCGTTTCGCAAAACTTCTTATCCAGTGCTTCTTCACGACTTTCTCCGTAATAAATATTAATTTCCCCGTTTCCTGTGAGTAAGTGAATTCGCAGGTAACCGAATGTTTCTTTTCCGAAGTCAATCAATTGTCCGTTTTCAATACTTTCAATTTTTACAGGTTGTTGAATTTCGGTTGATAGTTTATATTGAGAGGGGATTGTTTCAGGAGTTTTGAAAATATCCCAACTATCCGCATCCATATATATAGTAGCCGAAGTATCGCTGGCTTTTCCGCTTGAATCAATCCACTCCTTATCTTCGTAAGTTACTTTCCACGAAGCATCTGATTTTACAGTTTTTCCATTAATAAAAATAGCCGGCGGTGTAGCCTGATTCCAGACTTTTATATTGAGACTGTGTTTTCCGGCGGGTAAAAGAAATTTATTCGGCATACCGAATTGCAGTTTTCCATCCAGTTTGATATTGAATTTACCTTCTACCGCAATTTCAATTTCTTCGGCTTCGGCTAAATCTATCTTTTTACTGAATTCCACCAACACGTAATGACTGTCCATTTTCCAGAATGGTGGAAAAAAGGCACCACGTTCGGTACGGCGGTTATTCATTTGGTTTCCCAGCCATATTTCGTAATCGCCCGGATACCAAATCCATGTTGAAGCAGAAGAGGTCTTCGGTAAAAAAGAGTTGTTCATTTGTTTAGATTTTAGAACCAAGAACCAAGAACCAAGAATCAAGATATTTATTCATCTAGTTGTGTGTCCTGAATTTATAATCCGGTCGTGGGTGATTCATTTGTTTTTTTATGATAATATCAATACCGTTTTAAATATCGTCTCCGTATCTTTCTTTTGTTATTTGTTGCAAAGTTTTGCCGCGAGTTTTGGGTGTCCAAATAGTACCTATGATTAACGCGACAAGGAGCAATCCGATCATAATGTAGGCCGCAGTGTTAAATCCTTCGCCGTTTTCTCCGTAAATTTGAACAAATGCCAATCCCCATACTGCCGCTATACCTCTTACGGCAAAGAACATGACTCCCTGCGCTCCCGCGCGATATCTGGCAGGAAAGAGTTCCGAAGCCCAAAGCGCATAAAATGCTTGTACACTTAATCCTGCATGAATACCCCAAAGAATAGTGAAAGTCCATAAAGCGGCATAATTTTTTATTCCAACAAAAATGAGGATACACCATGCCAATATACCTATCATCGTGCCTGTAAAATACAGCCACCGTTGATTTACTTTATCGACTAACATGGCAAAGCCGAAATAGGTTACCGCAATAATCACGATCCATTGTATGGCCGTTACCATATTAGCTTGTCCGTTGGATAGACCGCCTGCGGTTTCATAAATATGTAGTTGAAAGAAACCCATCACGGAAGCAACCATGTTCCAGCTAATATAAATACCTGCCAGAAAAAGCATTGTACGAATATTGACCTTATTGGTGAAAAGTGTTCTGAACGATGCGAAAACACCCGGTTGTTTCTCTTTGCCCTGGGCTAGCTTAGCATCCTCCCAATCTTTTGACTCATTGAGTTTTCGTTGCAGAATCCATGCGACAAAAGCTACAATAAACAATGAGCCGAAAATAAGACGGCTGCTGAATACATTGACTGCTTCAACGCTTATATTGTTTCCTAAAAAGAATGCTGCGATTTTTTGCACATAGCCGAATAAAACACCGGCTGAAGCATCAGCCTTTCCAGGAGCTAATAACATTCCCAACAATAAAATAATCGTTGGACCGACTCCCCAGGCAAACTGAGAAATACCCATATTTCGTCCGCGCTTACCCACTTCCGAATTTTCAGAAATATAAGTCCACGAGGCAGGAACACCCGCTCCTACCGAGATACCTGTAATCAGAAATCCGGTCAACAGCATCGGGAAATTGACCGTGAACATGATAATTGCAATTCCCAACATATACACAAGCATATTGTAGGTGTAAATCGTTTTTCGTCCGTATTTGTCGGCAAGGAAACCACCGATAATTGCGCCGATAGCTGCACCGAAACAATTGGCACTGATGGCGTTAAGCCAGCCTAGATGCCCTTCGGTAAGACCGAGGTAATTTTGCCAAAGAGTCAATCCACTTGCACCGGCCACAATCGCGCCCGCATCAAGATAATTGGTAAGCGATACAGCAATAGTACTTTTTAAACTTCCTTTTTTATGTTCCATGCGTTTTTTTATTGGATATTTTAATGAGTGATTAGATCTTTTTATTGGTTAAATTTTTTGGAGATGTGCTATCTTCCGATTCTTAATTTCTAATTTACTTTTGTAATCCTGCTTTTTGTCTGATACTATCATTCACCATCGGTCCGTTATTTTCCCATATATTATTGGGACCATTTGCGTTTTGAAGGAATTTTTCTCCTTCTGTAAAATTGTTTTTTATTGTAATGCACGATGAACCCTCGTCGGTGTACAAATAAAACCAGTGATTCGGGTCATGTACATATCCGGGATGATAAATGTCGTGGACGTAGTTTTCGGAAATCACGGTTTTTGGTTGCATTCCCAATGTATATATTCCGGAAACATCATACATGTGTTTGGCATAATGCCAGATATGATTCGCATAAATACGGTTGTTGTGCATTCGGTTAAATGTCTGATTCCAACCCCAACCCAGGGTAATTCCCATATACGAAACTTCACTGATATCGTTATGTTCAATATTGATATTGCTTACATATCCGGCACAGATGCCTTCGCAACCCCAGTCTTCGTTGCTAACGTTGGTTATCCGGTTATTGATGATTTGCTGACCGTCACAAATTTCCCGCTCATCATGCGGAACATAAGGTACATGTATTTCAAGTGACGGGGGCGATACGCTTCCAACCAGAATTCCATTTCCGGCAATATCTGTAAATGTGCAGTTTTGTACTTTTCCACCACGGTCGCCAAAAACATAATCCAAACCTGAATAACCAAGATGTTCAAAATTACAGTTGTAAAAACTGATGTCATTCGAACATTTTACTTTAACAGCAGCCGGAGCACGTTCAAGCCAAACCTGATTATCCAGCTTGCAATTATTGTCGCCACGAACAATTTGCGGATCTATACGGTAAGCTTCGGTAACATACATTCCTGCCTGTAGTGGCACATGCCCTTTTTCGGAAGGACGCATCCAGGTGGTATGGCTAAAAGTGATATTTCTGAAAATCACATTTTCAACAGGTCTGTCAAGCGTTCCTTCTACCTGAACGAGCGTTTCAATTGCCGGAGCTACAATTTCGTCCTGATTCGGATTTTCTCCGGCTAACGGAATATAATAAAGTTTGTTGGTTTTAATATCGTGAAACCATTCACCGGGTTGATCGAGCAATTCAATGGCATTGGTCAAATAAAAAGGAGAATTCAGTCCCGGTGCAACCATTGGACGCGGCCAGTAACGTTCGAACTGCAATTTGCTTTCCGGATTTTGGAAACGAACCGCAGCCGAATCGCCCTGAATTTCGATGGATTTGATGCGTAAAAAAGAAACCACCCACATTTCGTGCAAAACCATTTCGGCATAGGGTGCTTTCAGAATAGATTTCACCGATTTTGCCGGCACCCAAAGAATTTCGTTTGCCGGATCATAACTGCGAATACGATTCATCTTTTCAAAGTCCGCCACATCACGGGCACGTACAGCTTTTTTTCCGTTTACCCACAGTTGACGGAAATCGAGCGGACGGCCATTAAAATCGGGCACATCGGCTACCCAAAATTTTCCTGACTTTTTCCAGTCAGAGATTTTCACGCCACCGCTCAGCACTACATTCTCACCTTCAGCTCCACAAATTGTTGTTGGTGATAGTGCCGTTCCGCTATCTTCGGGACGTACATAAACAGGTTCATACTGCGCGTAGGTTCCACCTTTCAGAATAATCTGAATGCCATTTTCAATTCCGGGAGCATTTAACCGGCGCATTTCACGTGCCTGACGCAAAGCAGCTGAAAGAGTTGCTTTGGGAGCTATTGAAGAACCAAAATTACTGTCATTTCCCGTTGGGGAAACGTAGATATTGGTGGCAAAAGAAGGAAGTGAAACCAGAAAAAATAAAACGACCCCCCACACCCTAAAGGGGGCTTTGGTGATTCGAAGATTGAAGATTTTGTGCATAGATTTCTTTAAATCTTTAAAAGAAAATGATACATTGTTATTTTAATTCCCCTTTAGGGGTTAGGGGTTTATTTCACCAACGGCATCCAAACCGTCATTTCGCTTTTCCCACGATTTCCCCAGGCGTAATATGGAATCAGTGTTATTTTCACGGTTTTATCCGATTTCCCGATTTCCCGATAGAGGGTATTTTTCCAGGATTTTTCATTAGCAAACCTGGCTGTTCCATCCAATACAACGATAGAACTTCCAGCAATTACAGTTTTGCGTGGAATGAATTTAATATCTTCTGGTATCATTACATCGTCAATGGATTTTCCACCTGCCACATCCATTCCTTCAAGGCAATACACAAGTGGACCCCGTTTCACACAAGTCTGATTGCGGGTTTCTTCTACCAGCGGATTCGATTCCAATAACTTTACCGGCATATCCAATATCAGTTCCACTACATCGCCTTTTACCCATTCACGCTTTATTTCCGTGTACGTATTGGCTTTATTTTCCGCAAAAAAAGCTTTTCCATTGATAGTAATCGTTGCTTTATCGCACCATTCGGGAATGCGAAGATAAAGAGAAAAATCTTTTTCTTGTATATTATCAACCGATATTTTAATATTTCCATCCCACGGATAATCTGTCGTTTGAGTCAGTTTGATATTGTCTTTTCCATTTAGTAATGTTTCGAGTTGACTTCCACCATATAAATTACAATAAATTGCATTATTCCCAAGACTATAAGCATAATCCTGAGCTTCGCAAAGAGTACGAACTGTGTTCGGTGGACAGCAAAAGCAACTGATATATTCAGTACGTTCTTTCGGCCAGCGAAGTGTATACGGGAAATCATTGCTGATGCGCAACGGATTGGTATAGAAAAAGCGTTTGCCATCCAAACTAACTCCACTCAAAACGCTGTTGTAAAGTGCAGTTTCGAGTACATCGGCATATTTAGCATCGGCCGTAACCTGCAACATGCGCCAGTTGAACAGCATATTCCCAATATTGGCGCAAGTCTCGTTATGGGCTGTTGAATTTGGCAACTGATACGCACGTCCGTAAGCCTGATGTACTTTTTGTATGCTGTCAGGTGTATAATTCGTTCCGTCGGGTGAAGTTCCATCGTACAATGCCCCACAAGCACCGGTCACATACATTTTACGGGTGGTTATGTCCGTCCAGATACTTTCCAGATTATCCAGTAACTGCTTTTCGCCGGTTTCGGCATAGACATCGGCCACTCCGGCGTACAGGTAGTTGGCGCGAACGGCATGACCCATAGCTGTTTTTTGTTGACGAAAGGGAACACGATCCTGATTATCATCCGTCCCGTTTTCAACCATTCCGCGAATATTGATCAGATTTTTTGTCAATTCTAAATATCTTGGATTTCCTGTGGCGCGATACATTTCCACCACACCCATATAATGTGACGGACAGATGGCATTTCGAGCCAATTCCGCCGAAGCGGTTTCATAAAAATGACACAGAAAATCGGTGGCTTTCACGGCTGCATTGAATAGAGTTGTTTTGCCGGTTGCCCGCTTATGAATAATTCCCGCCATCATCAAATGCCCGAGATTGTAGGTTTCGAAATTCAACCGGTTATCAAAAGCTCCCTTTCCGGTCTCGCCCACTTTTGTGCCGATAACCGTATTATCAACCTTATGCGAATCAATTCCTTTATGCAGTTCTGCGATAATTACCGGCGTATGAATATACCCATCCGCCCGTTGAACTTTTACAATGACAGCAATGATTTTGTCCATTAAAGCATCCAGTTTAGGATCTTTAGTGACGGCATAAACCGACGCCACCCCTTCCAGCCATTTATAAAAATCGCCATCATGAAACGGTGGTCCCCAATGATCACCCTCAATTTCACCGGCTGCCACTTCAAAATTACGGTAGGAGTGACTAATGTCAGGATTATCAAGCGTTTTCCACATCGAAAGGATCATGGTGTCTTTAAAAACAGCGTACCTCTCAGCCCAAAAACCGTTATTCCATTTCACGGCATCAATATTAGTGCTATTCAGTTTGGCATATTTACTTGTTAACGTATTGGTTATGCCATTATTTTGAGCTGCTGTGAATGAAACTACAAAGGATATATAGGCTATTATAAAAATAATTTTTCTCATCGATTGGATTTTAGTCAAGTATTATATGAGATTTAATATAATTCAGACGAATAATTTACTGGTTTTGTACTGCTAAAAGTAAATAAAAAAATTGCCCCGAAACTAGTATTCCGGGGCAATTCATTTAATTTGAAAAAATTCTGTTTTTATTGTACGATAACTTTTCGGGTTGTATTTCCGGTTTTAACAATATAAACACCGGCATTCATACTGATGCCTTTTGCAGCTAATGTGGGTGAGGCAATCTTAATCGTTTGTCCGGCCACATTTGTAATGGACACATTTTCAGTTGCATTTTTTACGAACACATTACTGTTTATCGACATAATTTTAACAGGAGAAACATTTGATGGAGCTGTGGAAGTTATCGGAGTAAC
Organism: Paludibacter sp. UBA6032; assembly: GCA_002427885.1. GTDB lineage: Bacteria > Bacteroidota > Bacteroidia > Bacteroidales > Paludibacteraceae > Paludibacter. Next base: position 118,681 of record DIZI01000025.1, on the reverse strand, counting down.
ACCTTTTGCTGCAATGTCATACCAGAAACGGGTTCCGTTAGTAATTTCAAGTCTTTCTAAACGGTTAGCATCTAGAGGAACATTTGCTCTGATAGATACTTCTAATGTGTCGTTGGCAGTTCCTGAAGCTGGAGCAGCAATTGTAAGTAAAAATTTAGTCGTACCATTCGAAGCGGCATAAGTATAAGGTACAACTACACTGTATGTTCCATCAGCAGCTTTAGCTTTAACCGCACCGGTTTTTGCGAATGAATATGCAGCAGCATGAGATCCGCCATCATTAGCTTCAGTAATAGTCAAAGTTCCTGGTCTGTTGATACTTGTAATATAGAATTTAACTACAGCATTCGTATCAGCGGGAGCAACATTTACAGGTGTTCCAGCGGAGTAATTTGGACTGGTTTTAGCAGTATCAACAAGTACAGTACCATTGTTATGATCAAAAATAGAGCTGGCTACTGCACCAACAGGTAAAGCCCATCCTGCAGGAGTGTATGTAAACTGAATATTATCGATAGCTACAACAGGATCAATAGTTCCAGGCATAATTGAAGTAGCAGTTCCCATTGTGTAAAGCTGAATATATGTCTTCTTTCCATTACCGGAGAAAACAGATGGATTCAGTCCAAGTGCGCTTGCTACATTGATGGTGACTTTCTTGATATCACCTACTGTCGTTGTCGTAGTGTAAACGCTATCAACTACGTAAATACTGGTTGAACCGATTAAAGTTCTGTATGCCGCAACATTTTTTTTTGCGATTGTATCCAACTGAGCAGTATTAAATTGATAAGGGAAAATGGTTTCTTTACCAATACCTACAATCATTTTATATATAGCAGCTTTCCCTGTATTTCCCTGATTGTAAGTCATAACATCAAAACTAATGTCCGATGACATAGCAGCCTCAACTTTAACCTGAAATCCTAAGTTAACACGTTTGTACATTCCCGGATAAACACCAAAAACCTGATCGGTAGATGTAAGATTAAAGAGACATAATGACGGTCTCCAGTATTGGTGTAAAGTACTATAAGCAAGTTGTCCTGCAACTGTTGCTGAGTCAAGAACGTCTTGTACATTTCTCATTCTACGCAGTCCACCTCCTGCAGCTCCCCAACTTTCTTGTTTTTTGTCTTTAATGGTAAGTGCTTTTCCACTATTGATAACTTCATTGGTAAGAACCATTGCAAAAACGCCTTTTGACGTACCGGCAAATGAACCGTATTTCAAAGTCGTCAGAGAATCTGAATTGAAGTTACACATTAATTGTTTGTCACCGTTTGGAAGAGCAGTAGCACCAGTATAGCCCCAGTTGGCATAAGTCTTGTTAAATTCTAACTGTGCATAAGTCGTTGATAGACTTAGCAAAGCGACAATAATTAGAAGTAGTTTTTTCATAATGCAAATAATTTAAAATTAATTTTATATGGGTTATTTTATCTAAAGACGTTGTACAATAATCTGTGTACTCAACCATAATTAAAATTCATATTACGTTTCTTAGAGTTGTTTTTGTATATATTTTGAGTTTCGGAAGTTAAATCCATGAGTACTATTTCAGCCTATCTTCGTCTTTTAATTATAAATAAAAAAGTATTGTTTAATGTTTATAAAAAGACTGATGTTGAAGATGTTACGGTTGTTAATTGTATTTTTGCTCTTTTCCCAATCTTGCAAAGCAAATAAAGAATATTTTGTTTTCACTTCTTTTCACGAACCTGCCAATCAAGGATTGCGATTTATATATAGTAAAGATGGAATCCATTGGGATAGTATTCCAGGAATTTGGTTGAAACCGGAAATCGGAAGGGAAAAAGTGTTGCGTGATCCTTCAATTACCCGCACAAACGACGGCACTTATCATTTAGTCTGGACTACCAGTTGGAAGGGTGATCTGGGTTTTGGTTATGCCAATTCAAAGGATCTTATACATTGGTCAAAGCAGCAAATGATTTTAGTAATGAAAAACGAACCCACAACGGTAAATGTGTGGGCACCCGATATTTTTTATGATGATGAAAGGGGCGAATTTGTAGTCGTTTGGGCATCGTGTGTTCCCTTTCGTTTTAAAAAGGGCGTTGAAGAAGAAAACAACAATCAACGACTCTATTACATCACGACGAAAGATTTTAAAACTATTTCTAAAACAAAACTGCTCTTCGACCCCGGATTCAGTTCCATTGATGCTACAATAGTCAAGCGTGCTAAAGACGATTATGTGATGGTTTTCAAAGACAACACACGTCCAAACCGGAATTTGAGAGTGGCTTTTGCAAAAACGCCAACAGGACCTTATTCACAAATGAGTTCAACTTTTACTCAAAGCTATGTTGAAGGTCCGACCGTGGAAAAAATCGGGACTAATTATTTGATATATTTTGATGAATATCAAAAATTTAAATATGGTGCTGTTCAAACAAAAGATTTTATTCATTACAACAATATCTCCAAAGAAATTTCTATACCTCAGGGGCATAAACATGGGACAATTTTTAAAGTGCCGGCATCTTATGTTGAGAATCTAAAAAAGACATATGAGTTGAGTCTAAATCAAAAAACAGATTCCAATTCGAATGTTCTATCAGTAATTAAGTAGAAACTTAATTATCTTTGTACTTTATCTCTTTACTACAAGATGAAAAAATCAAAACTTATATTTTTTACTTGTGTTCTGTTTTGTTTTTCAGTAATTCAACTGACTGCGCAAGATAAAATTCATTATTCGGGGACTCAACTTTCCAATCCGGCTTATCATGATGGTCAGCTTTCACCTGTAATCGGGGTCCATAATATTCAGGTTATGAGGGCTAACCGCCAGCATCCTGATGCTTCGAACTGCAACGGTTGGACATACAGTCATCAACCCATGCTGGCGTACTGGAATGGCAAATTCTACTTAGAATATTTAAGCGATGAAGTTGGCGAAAGCGTTCCACCCTCACAAACTTTTCTACAAACTTCGTCCGATGGGTACAACTGGACAAATCCACAAGTTTTGTATCCTCAATACAAAGTCCCTGACGGATATACCAAGCCTGATCACGAGGGAGTTGCTAAAAACCTGATTGCTGTCATGCACCAACGGGTTGGATTTTATGTTTCTAAATCGGGAAGATTAATTTCAATGGCTTATTATGGAGTAGCCCTTGATAAAAAAGATGACCCGAATGATGGAAATGGCATTGGTCGTGTGGTTCGAGAAATCAAAAAGGACGGTACTTTCGGGCCGATTTATTTTATTCATTACAACCACGCTTTCAACGGAAAAAATACCGATTATCCTTTTTTTGCAAAAAGTAAAGACAAGGGTTTTGTGAAAAGCTGTCAGGAAATTCTGGATAATCCCTTGTATATGATGCAATGGGTGGAAGAATCGGACCGCAATGATCCAATTATCCCATTAAATAAAGAATACAAAGCCTTCAATTATTATCATTTACCCGATGGAAAAGTGGCCTGTTTGTGGAAATTTGCGCTGACATCTATCAGCGAAGATGAAGGCAAAACCTGGTCGCAACCGGTTGAACGCGCCAAAGGATTTGTTACCAGTAATGCCAAAATATGGGGTCAACGGCTTTCGGATGGAAGTTATGCTACCGTTTACAATCCTTCGGAATACCGCTGGCCGCTGGCCATTTCCACTTCAGCCAATGGACTGAATTACAGCACGCTGAATTTGGTACACGGCGAAATTACCCCTATGCGTTATGGTGGAAACTACAAATCCTATGGTCCGCAATATACCCGTGGAATTCAGGAAGGAAACGGTACCCCACCCGATAAAAACCTTTGGGTAACTTACAGCATGAACAAAGAAGACATGTGGGTTTCGCGTATTCCGGTTCCGGTAAAAATAAATGCAACTTCACAAGCCAATGATAATTTTGAAAAAAACACCCAAATTTCAGAACTCACCGACTGGAATATTTATTCTCCGCTTTGGGCGCCTGTTTCGTTCGAAAAAAAGAATGGGATAAACTGGTTGACCTTGAAAGATAAAGATCCCTTTGATTTTGCCAAAGTGGTGCGTAAAATTCCTGCAACTAAAGAACTCAAAGTTTCGTTTGATATGATGGCCGATCAAAACAACAAAGGAATTTTCAGAATAGAATTTCTGGATAAAAATGGAATAACATGTTCCCGGTTGGAACTGACGAATGAAGGTGAGTTTCGTGCCAAAGGTGGCTCCAGATATTCGAACATGATGAAATATGAAGCCGGTAAAATTTATCATATTGAAGCAAAACTTTCGGTTGCCAACCGCAGCATTACTGTTTTGTCAAATGGGAAACAAATCGGACTTCGCATGTTTTATGCACCGGTAGCAAGTATCGAAAGGATAGTATTCAGCACCGGAGAAACGAAAGAATTCCCGACGCCTGAAACGCCTGCCGATCAGGAATACGACCTGCCGAATGCAGGTGGACAGGATTCACTGGCTGTTTTTCGCATTGCCAATTTCAAAACTGAATCGCTGGATGAAGATGGAACGGCATCGTTCCTGAAATTCTCCGATTTCAAACATTATGTCGATTATTTCAACACAATGGAAGATGAAAACATAGTAGCTGCCATTCCAAATTCGCAGGCTGCCGAATGGATGGGAAAGAATATTCCATTATTCGAATGTCCTCAGCAAAATTTCGAAGAAATGTACTATTATCGCTGGTGGACATTGCGGAAGCACATAGAAAATACGCCGGTTGGTTACGCCATGACCGAATTTTTGGTCAACCGAACGTACGCTGATAAATACAACTTAATTTCGAGCGCATTGGGACACCATATTTACGAAAGTCGCTGGTTGCGCGACACAACTTATATGAATCAGGCCATCCGCACCTGGTATCGTGGCAACGATGGCGCACCCATGAAGAAAATGATGAATTTCAGTTCGTGGAATATTGATGCACAGTTGAATCGTTATTTTGTAACGGGTGATAAAGCTTTTTTGCTTGATTTATTGAAAGATATGGAAGCGGAATACAACCGTTGGGAAAATACGCACCGGCTGAAAAACGGTCTTTACTGGCAGGGTGATGTGCAGGATGGCATGGAAGAAACCATCAGCGGCGGACGCAAAAAACAATATGCCCGTCCAACGATTAATAGCTACATGTACGGAAATGCAAAAGCTTTATCAATTATTGAGACAATGGCAGGAAACGATGAAAAAGCAAAAATGTATGCAGCAAAAGCCGATACACTGAAAAATCTGATTGAAACAACACTGTGGAGTAAAAAACAAGGATTTTTCGAAACGCTACGTAAAGACACACTGGCCAATGTTCGGGAATTTATTGGATATTTGCCCTGGTATTTCAATATGCCCGATACTGAAAAATTTGATAGCGCGTGGACACAATTAGCCGACGAAAAAGGATTTTCAGCACCCTATGGAATGACAACTGCCGAACAGCGTCATCCTGAGTTCCGCACGCACGGTGTGGGAAAATGTGAATGGGACGGTGCCGTATGGCCGTTTGCCACATCGCAGGTATTGACTGCCATGGCGAATTTTATGGACAATCATTCACAAAAAGCAACAAACGACAGCGTGTATTTCAGTCAGTTGGAAAAACTGGTTCAATCGCAATATCACCGCGGATTACCTTATGTTGGCGAATATCTGGATGAAGTGACCGGTTACTGGCTTAAAGGCGACCAGGAACGTAGCCGTTACTACAATCATTCTACGTTCAATGATTTAATAATAACAGGATTAATTGGTTTACGTCCGCGAATGGATAATACCATTGAAGTGAATCCACTTTTGCCAGACGGAAAATGGAATTGGTTCTGTCTGGACAATGTGCGCTATCACAATCATAATTTGAGCATTGTGTGGGATAAAGATGGGAATCGTTATCATGTTGGCAAAGGATTGCATATATTTGTGGATGGAAAAGAAGTCGGACATACTGACACTTTAACAAAAATAATATGTACTAATGTTTTGCAATAAAATTATGAAAAAATACTTTTTCTTATTGTCCCTTCTCAGTTTTTCAATAGCTTCACATGCCATTGAAGTCACAAAACTTACCTGCGAGTTTCAAACTTCTCCCATGGCTGTGAGCACTCTTCAACCTCATTTCGGTTGGCAAATGAAATCAACAGAAAACGGAACAATGCAAACCGCTTACGAGCTGGAAATAAAAGGAGAAAATTTTGAATGGAACAGTAGCAAAATCATTTCTGAAAAAAGTCAACTTGTTAAATATAATGGAACAGCACTAAAAGCAGGCGAAAAATACAGTTGGCGCGTTCGTGTCTGGGACGAAAAAGGTCAGGCGTTAGTCTGGAGTGAATGGGCTGAATTTCAAACCGCTCCCGATTTGACTTCTCTCAAAGCGCAATGGATTGGTGCTATAAGTGCAGACTCAGCCCATATTCCCGTTGGGAAACGATTTCTTAGTTGGGATATGGGAACGCCCGAGTACAAAGCCGTTTGGAAAAATATCGATTCAGTTTCACGCAAAAGTATTGTGCTGCGAAAATCCTTTGCAACCATCAAGAAAATTCAGGAAGCTACAACCTATATTTGCGGACTTGGGCATTACGAGTTCAGTATCAACGGGAAAAAGGTTGGTGACAGCGAATTTGCCCCTTTCTGGAGCGATTATGACAAAACGGTCTATTACAATACATTTGATATCACCAAACTTTTACAAAAAGGTGAAAATGTATTTGGTGTGTTGCTCGGAAATGGTTTTTACAATGCACAGGGTGGGCGTTACAGCAAACTAAAAGTAACTTTTGGTGCTCCGACTTTATTTTTCAAAACCATTATCAGATATACCGATAATTCTACTCAGGAAATCTTGTCAGATGGAAGTTGGAAATTTGATTTTAGCCCGATAACATTCAACGATATTTACGGCGGTGAAGATTATGATGCCCGCATCGAACAAAAAGGTTGGAATATGCCGGGTTTTAATGATTCGAAATGGAAACCGGTTGTTATTCAGGATGCTCCGAAAGGAGAACTTGCTCCTCAACAGGGAAATCCCATAAAAATTATGGAACGTATTTCCATGAAATCGGTGAAACATCTTACTCAGCAAGAATGTGATAGTGCTTCAAAAGAAACAAAAAGAACAGTTGGCCATTCAGCCCTGATTTTTGACATGTATCAGAATCTTTCCGGCTTTCCCGAAATTACGGTTAATGGCAAAAAAGGCGACCATCTTACACTGATTGTTTCCGAGTCGGTAACGGCCGAAGGAGCTGCCGATCAACGTCAGACCGGCAGACCACATATTTATAATTACACACTCAGCGGAAACGGTGACGAAACCTGGCATCCACGTTTTTCGTACTACGGATTTCACTACATTCAGGTGGAAGGTGCAGTACTTAAAGGCGACAAAAATCCACGGAAACTTGCAGTTTTGAAAGATATTAAATCCTGTTTTGTGTACAATTCATCTCCTCAGGTCTCTACTTTCGAATGCTCCAATGACATTTTCAATAAAACACATGTATTGATTGAAAAAGCTGTGGAAAGTAATATGCAGGCCATTTTCACCGATTGTCCGCAACGTGAAAAACTGGGTTGGCTTGAAGAAGTTCACCTGAACGGTCCGGTATTGATGTACAATTATAACCTGTCGGCATTTATGCCAAAAGTCATGCAAGATATGATCGATGCGCAACAGCCCAACGGAATGATTCCAACCATTGCACCTATGTATAATATCTTTGGCAATAAAAACGGATTCGATGATTTTGGCGATTCACCCGAATGGGGAAGTACGTTTCTGATTATGCCAAAAATGTATTTGAATTTTTATGGTGATTCAAGCCTGATTGTAAATCATTATCAGCAAATGCGCCGTTATGTCGATTATCTAACAAGTCGTGCCGAAAAAAACATACTCTCATTTGGGTTGGGCGATTGGTACGATTTCGGAGATTTCACGGCCGGATATTCCCGAAATACACCGGTTCCTTTTGTGGCAACGGCTTATTATTTTTACGATCTTAAATTAATTTCAGAATATGCAGCCATGGTTGGCAATGAGTATGACAAACAATATTACAGCCAGTTAGCCGAAAAAGTCAGGCAGACTATTAATGCCAAGTTTTTCAATCGGGTAACCAAAGAATATGGCACAGGAAGTCAGACTGCCAATTCAATGGCAGTTTACATGAATATCGTTGAAACGGAAAACAAACAGGCGGTGCTTAATAATCTGGTGAAAGACATCAAAGCACATGGAAACCGGCTTACTACCGGCGATATTGGCAATCGTTATTTATTCCGGACTCTGGCAACCAACGATTTGAATGATTTGATGTATACCATGCAAAATCATTACGATGCGCCGGGTTACGGTTTCCAACTTAAATTTGGGGCCACCACGCTCACCGAGCAATGGGATCCTCGTCGGGGAGCTTCGTGGAACCATTTTATGATGGGGCAGATTGACGAATGGTTTTTCCGGTCATTAGCCGGAATCCAAACCCAATCGGACAAACCCGGTTTTCAGCATTTAGTTATCCGTCCGGAAGTCGTAGGAGATATGAAGTATGTAAAAGCATCGCACGAAACGTTTTATGGTATTGTGTCAGTAGAATGGAAACGGGATGGAAACAAATTTACGTTAAATGTCAGTATTCCGGTAAATTGTACGGCTGATGTATATTTGCCGGAAGAAAAAGAACCTAAAATTGTCAAAAGCGGAAACTATTCGTTTGATAAAATAATTAAATAAACCAATATGAAGAAAAGTTTTTTTATTTTACTTGCGATATTGCAAATCAGCATTTTATCTGTAAACGCCGAACGTGTTGACATGCGCAAAGCCGGAGCAAATCCATCCGGAACCAAACTCAACACAATTCTGATTAACAAAACCATTGATAAACTCAATGCCAATGGTGGAGGAACATTGTTTTTTCCTGCCGGGAAATACCTGACCGGAGCCATCAAACTGAAAAGCAATATTACGATTGAGCTGGAAGCCGGAGCCACTTTGCTTTTTTCCGATAATTTTGATGATTATTTGCCTTTCGTGGAAATGCGACACGAAGGAATTCTAATGAAAAGTTTTTCTCCCCTCATATATGCTGTTGATGCAGAAAATATTACCATCAAAGGCGAAGGGACCATCGACGGACAAGGGAAAAAATGGTGGGACGAATTTTTCAGGGTGATTGTTGATTTGGATAAAAACGGTGTGCGTGATATCAATAAATATCAACCCATGTGGGACAAAGCCAATGACGTAAAAGCACTTTATGCTGAAACCAACGAAGATTACGTTTCATCCATGCAACGCCGGTTTTTCCGTCCGCCGTTTATTCAACCTGTACGTTGTAAAAATGTGCGAATTGAAGGAATTAAAATCATTAATTCACCATTCTGGACAGTCAATCCGGAATTTTGCGAAAATGTAACTGTTGATGGCGTTACCATTGAAAATCCGCTTTCGCCAAATACCGATGGTATTAATCCTGAATCGTGCAAATACGTGCACATTTCAAATTGCCATATTTCGGTAGGTGACGATTGTATCACGCTGAAAAGCGGAAGAGATTTGCAGGGGAGAAAATTAAATGCCCCCGATGAAGACATTACCATCACCAATTGCACTATGTTGGCCGGACATGGAGGCGTTGTAATCGGCAGCGAAATGAGTGGTAGTGTGAAAAAAGTAGTTATCAGCAATTGCGTTTTCGATGGAACAGATCGGGGCATTCGTATAAAATCGACCCGTGGGCGTGGCGGAGTGGTTGAAGATATTCAGGTGGATAATATTGTTATGCGAAATATAAAAGAAGAAGCCATTGTTCTGGATTTAAAATACACAAAAATGCCAGACGAAACTTTAAGTGAACGAACTCCTATTTTCAGAAATATAAATATTAATAACATTACAGCTACGAATGTTTTAATTCCCATCCGGATAAACGGACTCGAAGAATCGCCGGTTACAAATATCACTATGACAAATGTCAATATTTTAAACTGCAAGCAAAAACCAGGTTTCACCAATTGCAAAAACATTAAATTGACTGATGTGTATGTGAATGGAGAGAAAATAACTGCCCCCTAAATCCCCCAAGAGGGACTTTTATTTAGTCAATATATTTAATCATTCATAAATAAGAAATTCTGTAGTAATGAAAAATCAAAAACATACATTCTTCAAGTCAACCTTGGGGGATTTAGGGGACTTATCCTTCAGTGGATTAATTGGACTTTTTCTTCTTTTAATTGCCGTTTCTGCCAATGCCCAAAGCTATGAAACCCAGTTTACCAAACCACTGGGAACTGTATTGCAGGAAATCAGTACCCGTTTCAATGTAAAATTGAAATATGATATTGATACGATAGGAAAAGTCGTTCCTTACGCCGATTTTCGCATTCGTCCGTATTCAGTGGAAGAATCGCTGACTAATGTGTTGGCGCTATTCGATTATAAGTTTGCCAAACAGGACGAAAAAACCTATAAAATAAAAGCGTACGAATATCCCCGACGCACGCCCGAAGATGGCCGGAAAATGCTGACTTACCTCAATACGCTGTACAAAGATTCATCCGAATGGAACATTCGTAAAGCTTGCCTGAAAAAGGAAGTGCGTGAAAAACTTCAGATTGATCCGGTTATGGCTCAACGGGTAAATTCAAAACCAATTCTTTCCAAAATCCGAAATTTTGATGGTTATTCCGTACAAAATTTCGCTATCGAAACGTTGCCCGGCCTTTACACTTGCGGCTCCATTTACAATCCGCTCAGCAAAGGAAAACATGCATTGATATTGTGTCCGAACGGACATTGGGCTGATGGACGTTATAACAAAGATGAACAAACCCGTTTTGGAACGCTGGCCCGTATGGGTGCAACCTGTGTGAGTTACGACCTGTTTGGCTGGGGTGAATCTGCATTGCAGGTTACCATGGCCGCTCACCGAACAAGTGAAGCCCACATCATTCAGATTATGAATGGGTTGACTATTCTTGATTATATGCTGACGCGCAAAGACATTGATCCCAAACGTGTTGCATCAAATGGCGGTTCAGGTGGTGGTTCGCAGGTCGTATTGCTGTCCGTGTTGGACAATCGTTTTACTGCGGCTTGCCCCACAGTTAGTCTTGCCTCACATTTCGACGGCGGTTGTCCGTGCGAAAGCGGCATGCCGATTTCATTGGCTTGTGGTGGAACAAACAATGCCGAATTGATGGCTACTTTTGCTCCAAAACCGGTATGTGTAATTTCGGATGGTGGTGACTGGACGGCTTCCGTGCCGGAACTTGAATTCCCTTATTTGCAAAGAATTTACGGTTTTTATAATGCAACAGACAAAGTTACAAATGTGCATTTGGCTGCCGAAAAGCACGATTTTGGTGTTAATAAACGGACTGCCGTTTACAATTTCTTTATCAATACATTTGGTTTGAATTCGAAATTGCTCGACGAAAGCAAAGTTACCATTGAACCAATAAAGGCGATGCTGAGTTTTGGTGATAATGGAGAATTGATGCCCAAAAATGCCATTCATGAATTCAAAAATGTGGAAAAATTCTTTGATAAAAAAGCTGATGCAAAGATTAATTCGGACATTGATGCAGAAAAAAAAGCTCAAACCTGGACCGATTCATTAAAACTGAACGATAAAGAAAAGGAAGCCCGCGTAAAAGCCGTGATATTGAAGCACATCAAAGCCGTACGCGACTGGCATAACGAACATCCTTACACAACTATTCCGGAAGGTATTGATCCGATTACCGCAAATCCACTTACAAAAACTGAACGTGAAGTGATTGCTAATTCGGCAAAACCAAAATCCGTTCATGAAGATTTGATGAACGGGCTACGAAAAGATTTGACAGAAGAACAAGTGGGAAAAATTCTTGATTTCTATACCATTGGCAAAGTAGCTTTTACAATGAAAGGCTATCAGGCAATCGTTCCAAACCTTACTGAAAAAGAAGAAGCTTATATTCTTGTTCAGCTTAAACTGGCGCGTGAGAAAGCAATCGATTACAAAAGCATGAAAGATATTTCGGCTATTTTTGAAATATACAAAACCAATTGCGAGAAATACCTGAATGAAAACGGTCGCAACTGGCATCAAATGTACAAAGACTTCACGAACAAAATAAAAGCGGAAAAAGAAGCGAAGAAAAAGGCGGAAGAAGAAAAGCTAAAAACAGGAAAGTAAAAAACGTTCTTTTAAATAATACGATAGTTGCAAAAATAAAAATTTTTGCAACTATTTTTTTGCTATACAATTAGCTCTTCCGTTATAATTATTTAATTCGGTCACTTTGTTATACCGATTAGTTCTACTTTCGTTTATTTATTATTATATTTGCAAACGAAAATATACGAAGATATTAATATGAAAAAGGAAAATGAACAAAAAATAAAAGAGCTCCAACTACAAGCAGAAAAAATCCGAAGAAAAGTAGTTGAAATTGTTTACGGTGCAAAATCCGGACACATTGGCGGCTCGTTATCATCGGTTGATATTGAAACGGCACTATATTTCCATATTATGAACATCGATCCGAAGAATCCAAAAATGGAAGGACGCGATCGTTTTATATTGAGCAAAGGCCATAGTGTGGAAGCGTTGTATTCAGTGTTGGAAGCTGCCGGATTTATCGATACGGAAGTGCTGGAAACTTATGGGCACTTCAACTCCGTTTTGGCAGGTCATCCAACTAAAAAGACTCCCGGCATTGAACTGAACAGCGGTGCTCTCGGACATGGTTTATCGGTTGGAACAGGAATGGCATTGGCTGCAAAAATGGATAAAAAATCCTTTCGCACCTATGTATTAATGGGTGACGGAGAACAAGGTGAAGGTTCTATTTACGAAGCTGCTATGTCGGCCAGTCATTATAAACTGGATAATTTGGTAGCCATTATCGATCGTAATACCTTGCAAATAAGTGGAAAAACGGAAACCGTCATGTCGCTTGAACCTATGCGGGAACGTTGGGAAGCATTCGGCTGGGAAGTGATTGATATGCAGGGAAATGATATGGGAAATATCGTGGAAACCTTCGAAAACATCGATCACACCAATGCAAAACCAAAACTGATAATTGCCCACACGACCAAAGGATGCGGCATTTCGTATATGGAAGCAAATGCAAAATGGCACCATGGACTTCCCGATGCGGAACAGTACAAAACGGCCCTGTCCGAAATTGACTCAAGAATACAAAATCTCACAACAGCTTAATCATGAGTACAGATAATTTAAATACAATTCCTTGCCGTAAAATGTTTACCGATACCTTGGTGGAACTGGCAAAAAACGATAAACAAATTGTTGTGGTAACTACCGATGCACGTGGTTCGGTGACCCTCGATAAATTCGCCAGTGAACTTCCTGAACAATTTGTGGAACTTGGTATTGCCGAGCAAAATGCCGTAGGAGTAGCAGCCGGGTTGGTTTCGGCCGGGAAAAAAGCTTTTGTCTGCGGTCCCGCTTGTTTTTATGTGGCGCGCAGTCTCGAACAGGTAAAAGTGGATGTGGCATATTCGGCCAATCCGGTTAAAATACTTGGTGTCAGCGGCGGCGTGAGTTACGGTGCGCTCGGCTTTTCACATCACAGCCTGCACGACATTGCTGTTTTACGTACTTTTCCCGGAATGCATATTGTACTTCCCTGCGATATTTATCAAACCGAAAAATTAGTAGAGGAATTAGTGGATTACCCTTTTCCTGTGTATATCCGCGTCGGACGGAATGCAGTTCCAAACGTGTACGAAAATGAAAATGCACCTTTCAAAATAGGTAAAGCCAATCTGTTACTCGATGGAAATGATCTGACCATTATCGGAACAGGCGAAACTGTTTATCATTGTCTACAGGCTGGTAAAAAACTCCTGGAAAAGGGAATCAAAGCCCGCGTTATCGATATGCATACGCTTAAACCGTTCGACAGGGAAATAGTAATAAAAGCTGCAAAAGAAACCGGAAAAATAATTACAGTTGAAGAACATAGCATCAGTGGCGGATTGGGTGGTGCCGTTTCCGAAATCGTATCGCAAAATTGTCCGGTTCCAATGCGAATTCTGGGTATTCCTGATGAAAATGCCATTCATGGAACAGCCCTGCAAATCTTTCATTATTACGGCATTGATACCGATGGAATTTTTGAAAAGGCACTTGCATTTTATAATTTATAAATTAAGTTCCCATAATCGAGACAAAATTTGACTTGAAACGTCTTATAAATGTTCAGATTGCCAGTGATATTGAATTTGAGACCTAAATCTAAATAAAGAAACTCACATCCATTTGATATTTAATGAAATACGTACTAACCATTGATCAAAGTACATCGGCAACAAAAGCGATGTTATTCGACAAAAAAGCGACTTTGATTTCCCGAACTTCCATCGAACATCATCAATATTATCCAAAACCCGGGTGGGTAGAACACGATCCTTCGGAAATTCTTGTGAACACCTATCAGGCGGTGGAACAATTAATTTTAAAAAGTGCGATCGACAAAAACGATATAGTTTCAGTTGCCATAACCAACCAACGCGAAACCGTTGTAGTGTGGGATAAACGCACCGGTAAACCTGTTTATAATGCCGTTGTATGGCAATGTAACCGTGGAACGCAAATTTGTGAAGAACTGATTGCCAGTGGATACGAACCAATGGTCACTGAGAAAACAGGTCTGATTATCAATACGTATTTCTCTGCAAGCGGCGTAAAATGGATTCTCGACAACATTGAAGGAGCACGCAAAACGGCTAATGAAGGGCATTTGTTGATGGGAACCATTGATAGTTGGCTGATATGGAATTTCACTAAAGGAAAAATTCATGCCACTGATTTTACAAACGCTTCACGAACACTTCTCTTCAATATTCACACACTCGATTGGGACAATGAACTGCTCGATTTGTTTACCATCCCTTCATCCATGTTACCAAAAGTATTTCCCTGCGATGGCGAATACGGCAAAACTACATTAAACGGCCTTTTACAGGAAACACCGATTGCCGGAGTTTTGGGCGATTCGCACGCTGCGTTGGTTGGACAAATGTGTTTTTCAGATGGTATGGGAAAAGCAACTTACGGAACCGGTTCGTCCATTATGATCAATGTCGGTACGAAAGCTTTAACTGCCCCAAAAGGCTTGGTAACTTCCATTGGTTTTGCAGCGAAAGGGAAAGTGTATTACGCTTTCGAGGGAAACATCCACTGCACCGGTGCTACAATAAAATGGTTGCAGGATGATTTAGAGTTGATTGGTTCGGCTATCGAAACCGAATCGCTGGCAATTTCAGTTGAAAGTACTGATGGTGTTTATTTTGTTCCCGCTTTTGCCGGATTGGGAGCTCCCTGGTGGGACAGCGAAGCCAAAGCACTGATTTGCGGTATGAACCGGGGAACGCGAAAAGCACATGTTGTCCGCGCTGCCCTCGAATCTATTGCTTATCAGGTGAAAGATTTGCTGCAATTAATAAATGAATCGGGAGTGAAATTGATTGAATTACGTGTGGATGGCGGTCCGACAAAAAATAATTTTCTAATGCAGTTTCAGGCGGATATGCTTGGAAATGAAGTGGTCCGAAGTAATATTGAAGACGTATCCGCTTTAGGTGCTGCTCTTATTGCCGGTTTGGCACTTGGCAACTGGAAAGAGTTGGAGGAAGTCAATGCACTCCGGAAAGAAGATCGAACTTTTAATAGAAAAATGGAACCTGAAGAATCAGAGAAATTGTATTCAGGCTGGAAACTAGCAGTAAAACGTTCAAGATTAACAGAATAAAAACATTAAAAACATAGAATAATGAAATTAAATAAGCAAACATTCGGGGTGATTATTGCAACCCGTAATATTTTTAATGCGAAATTGGCAGTGGAGGCACGTGCTAAAGTATTGGACAAATTGGATAAAATGGGTTTTAACACCATTATTTTAGCTTCAGAAGAAACCCCCACCGGCAACATTGAAGGTTATGTTGACGCTGTAAAATGTGCTCAATTATTTAAAAAGAACAGTGATGTCATTGAAGGAATTATCGTGGTTCTTCCAAATTTCGGAGACGAACTGGGGGTGGTCAATTCTATCAAAATGTCGGGGTTGAAAGTGCCGGTTCTGGTGCAGGCTATTGACGATGACAACGACAAAGTGGATGTAAAAAGCCGACGTGACGCATTTTGCGGAAAACTTTCGGTTTGCAATAATTTCTACCAGTACGGCATTAAATTTACCGACACCATTTACCACACATATAGCCTGGATAGCAATGAATTCACCAAAGACATTCTAAAGTTTGCCGGAATTTGCCGTGTGGTAAAAGGCATGAGAGGTCTTCGCGTGGGAGCTATCGGAACGCGTCCTATGGGTTTCCAAACCATGCGTTTCAGCGAAAAATTGTTGCAAATGCATGATATAACCATCATTCCGGTTGATATGTCGGAAATTATTGCAGCGGCAGAAAAAATCAGTGAAACGGATCCTGCCGTGATTGAGAAAGTGGAAGCGATTCAGAATTACGGTTCATGTTCCATCGTTCATAAGGGGAAAATTGCCAAACAGGCTCGTTTTGGATTGGCTGTTGAAAACTGGATTCAGGAAAACAATATTGATATTTCGGCTATTCAATGCTGGGAATCCATTGAAAAGAATTATGGTTGTGCGGCTTGTGTTACCATGAGCATGATGGGTGAAAAACTTATGCCATCGGCTTGCGAAGTGGATGTAGCAGGAACAATTTCGATGTATGCGTTGGCTCTGGCTGCCCAGACTCCTTCGGCTATTCTCGACTGGAACAACAATTTCGCTGAAGATCGTGACAAAGTGGTCTGCACACATTGCAGTAACTATCCGAAATCATTCTTTCAGAACGATATTGAAATCGGAACATTGGATGTTTTGGGAACAGTTTTAGGCCATGAAGACACCTTCGGAGCTGTAAAAGGAAAAGTGGCTGCCGGTGATATGACTTATTTCCGGATTTCGACTGATGACATGAAAGGAACTATCAAGACTTATCTGGGAGAAGGAACTATGACCGATGATCCGTATGGCATGGATGGTGGTATTGCAGTTTGTGAAATTCCGAATCTTCAGAATTTAATGAAATACATGTGTAAAAACGGATTTGAACATCATGTGGCCATGGTTCGCGGACATGTTGAAGAAATTCTGGAAGAAGCTATCGGGAATTATATGGGTTGGGATATTTATATTCATAAATAATCCATTGAAAACCGGAATGTAAACCGCATTTAAATTCCTTGAAAATGATACCATGAAAAAATCACACATCTCTAAATTCATTGCTATTTTAACTGTGTTTTCGGGAATAACCGGCTGTAAAAGACTTCTAAAATAATTCATTACCTTTGCACCCGAAAGAAATGAACAATTTTCAACAGAGGTAGCGGAAATTGTGTGATAATGAGAAATAAATAATAATTACATGTTTGAAAATTTTGATTCGGTTGAAGAAGCCGTTAAAGATATCCGTGAAGGAAAAATAGTGTTGGTGTTTGATGATGTGGCACGCGAAAATGAAGGAGACTTTATAGCTGCAGCCGAATTTGTTACACCTGAAATTATCAATTTTATGTCGAAATACGGCCGTGGCCTGATTTGTGCGGCTATCACCGAAGAACGGGCATCTGAGCTTCAACTCGAAAGAATGGTGGTGAATAATACGGCCACATTATCAACCGCTTTCACCGTTTCGGTCGATTTGCTCGGACATGGTTGCACCACCGGTATTTCAGCGTCCGACAGGGCAAAAACTGTCAAAGCACTGGTTGATAAGAGTACAAAACCATCTGAACTCGGTCGTCCGGGACATATTTTTCCACTGATAGCAAATACCGATGGCGTTTTAGGGCGTATGGGTCATACGGAAGCTTCAGTTGATTTACCGCTTTTGGCAGGGCTAAATCCTTGTGGTGTACTGGTTGAGGTGATGAACGACGACGGAACCATGGCTCGATTGATTGATTTGAAAATAGTGGCAAAAGAACATAATATCAAACTGATTTCCATCAAACAACTTGCTGAGTACAGGAAAACAAAAAATCACTAACATGCTTCAGAATCAACGTCGCGATAAAATACTTGAATTAATCAGGGAAGATGGTCATGCCAAAGTGATGGACCTGAGCCGGATTTTTAAAGTGACGGAAGTTACCATTCGTCAGGATTTGGAACATCTTGAAAAAGAAGGTTCTATCGTCCGTGAACATGGAGGCGCCTACCTCAAGAATATTGATCTGAATGTGCGGAATTTCAGCTTGCAAAATCAGGAAAATCTGGCCGAAAAAATGATGATTGCCCGCAAGGCTGTCGAATTTATCCGTGATGGTGACGCGATTATTCTGGATTCGGGTTCCACCACAACTGAAATTGCTAAACTTTTAATCGGCTATAATAATCTTACTGTCATTACAAATGCCCTCAATATTGCTTTAATTTTAGGAGCGCAGGCGGGGATAAATGTGGTAGTTACCGGAGGTGAATTTAAAGCTCCGACCTTGTCGTTAACCGGTCAGAAAGCCGCCGATTTTTTCCAGAACCTGCATGTTGATAAATTATTTTTGGCTACTGCGGGGATTGCCCTTAAATCGGGACTTACTTATCCGGGAATCAGTGACATTTGTGTAAAAAGAGCCATGATCGAATCAGCCAATGAAGTATATCTGGTAGCCGATTCCAATAAAATTGGAAAAAATGCCTTTGCCAGTCTGGGCGCTCTTTCGTTGATTAACTACCTGATAACCGATTCGAAAATAAAACAGGAAGACATTGAATGGCTTAAAACATATGATGTGCAGTTTATTATTGCTGACAAGTAAAAGCCGGACAACCATTTTTACAATACCGGCAGCGTGAAAGGATTCATTGCTGCCGGTTTTTGTATGGGTACAAAACAGCTTGTTTCACGTCTTTACTACTATCTGAAACATATATAAACCATCTATTTAAATGGAATACAAATCCGGAAAAAAACTCTTGTCGCTTCTTGCTGTAATTTCAGTATTTTACTCATTATCAGCTCAAAATTATGATTACAAACTCTGGTATGACAAACCTGCACAAGTCTGGACTGAAGCTTTACCATTGGGAAATGGTCGGTTGGGAGCCATGGTTTTTGGAAACCCTGCGACCGAACAAATTCAATTGAATGAGGCAACCATCTGGGCGGGGAGTCCGAATAATAATGCGAATCCCACTGCACTTGAATACATTCCAAAAGTTCGGGAACTCGTTTTTGCCGGGAAATATTTGGAAGCACAAACACTCGCCACTGAAAAAGTAATGTCAAATACTAATTCAGGTATGCCATATGAGACTTTTGGCGATTTGCGTATTTCTTTTCCCGGGCATAGCAGGTATACCGGTTATTACCGCGATCTGAATCTCGATTCGGCAAAGGCAACCGTACGTTATAATGTGTATGGCGTGACCTATCAGCGCGAAATGTTTACTTCATTTACCGACCAGGTGGTGATTGTTAGACTGACAGCTTCGGAAAAAGCGAAAATAACCTTTAATGCTATACTTACATCACCACAGCAGGACGTATTTATCGCTTCGACTGGTGACACGGTAACCTTGAGCGGTATCACTCCAACACACGAACGTCAAAAAGGAAAAATAAGATTCAATGGACGACTGACAGCAAAAATTCAGGGTGGAAAAATGACCTGTAAAGATGGCGTTTTGTCGGTAGAAAATGCCGATGAAGCCATTCTCTATGTTTCAATTGCAACCAATTTCAATAATTATAAAGACATTGATGGAAATGAAACCGAGCGGGCAAAAAACTATCTGGAAAAAGCGTTGAAGGTTGATTATCAAAAAGCCAAAACAGCTCATACCGCTTTCTTCAATCAATATATGAAGCGTTCTTCACTCGATTTGGGACCGAACCTGTCGAAAGAAACCACCGATAGGAGAATTGAACATTTTGCACAAACAAATGATGCAAATTTGGTAGCAACCTATTACCGATATGGAAGATATTTGCTAATATGTTCTTCCCAACCGGGTGGACAGGCTGCAAATCTCCAGGGTATTTGGAACGATAAAATGCTTCCGTCATGGGACAGTAAATATACTACCAATATCAATCTGGAAATGAATTACTGGCCGGCTGAAGTGACCAATCTAACAGAATTGAATGAACCGCTTTTCCGTCTGACGAAAGAGGTGAGCGAAAGTGGAAAGGAAACTGCTAAAATCATGTATGGAGCTAAAGGTTGGGTGTTGCATCACAATACTGATATCTGGCGGATTACCGGTCCAGTGGATCGTGCTACTTCGGGCATGTGGCTCAGTGGTGGTGCATGGTTAAGCAGTCATTTGTGGGAACATTATTTGTATTCGGGAGACAAAGAATTTCTTAAATCAGTTTATCCGATTATGAAAGATGCTGCTGTGTTTTTTGACCAGATCATGGTAAAAGAGCCAACACACAACTGGCTTGTGGTTTGTCCAAGCAGTTCTCCTGAAAACGAACATGTCGGCATTGATGGAAATGCAACCACTGCCGGTGGGGTAACTATGGATAATGAACTGATTTCGAGTTTGTGGAATATCATTATTGAAAGTTCGAAAGTTTTAAATACGGATGCGGATTTTGCCAATCACTTACAAAACAGAATGAAAGAAATGGCACCGTTCCAAATTGGCCACTGGGGACAATTGCAGGAATGGATGTTCGATTGGGACAATCCCGAAGATACGCATCGTCATGTTTCGCATCTTTGGGGGTTATTTCCGGGTAATCAGATTTCACCTTACCGTACCCCTGAATTATTTGATGCAGCACGGACTTCGCTTATCCATCGCGGCGATCCGTCGACCGGTTGGAGTATGGCCTGGAAAGTTTGCTACTGGGCGCGTTTACTCGATGGTGATCATGCTTACAAACTAATCACGGATCAGCTTTCCATTGTGCGCAATGAACCGAAACATGGCGGAACTTATCCGAACTTATTCGATGCACATCCGCCTTTCCAGATTGATGGAAACTTTGGTTGCACAGCCGGAATTGCCGAAATGCTGATGCAAAGTTACGATGGATTTATTTACCTGTTGCCCGCATTGCCTTCGGTTTGGAAAAATGGAGAAATAAAAGGCTTGGTGGCGCGTGGCGGTTTCGAAATGGATTTGAAATGGAGTAATGGGAAAGTTGAAAAAGTAACTATCCGTTCCCGCATTGGTGGCAATTGTCGCTTGCGTTCGCTTACACCATTGAAAGGGAAAGGATTAGTAAAGGCAACAGGCGACAATGCGAATCCATTATATGCAGTTCCAACTACTTCCAAACCATTGATTAATAAAGATGCGAAACTGAATCCGGTGATTTTAAAAAATACGTATCTTTACGATTTGAAAACAGAAGCAGGTAAAACCTACATTATAACCACTAACCACTAAAGGGGAACTAAAAAGAGAACCCCCGACCCCTAAAGGGGAGAAAATTACCACTGATTTATAAATTTTTATAACAACAAAGATGAATTTCAAAGCCTTATTCAAATATAAAACGAACTTAGTTCCTCTTCAGGGGCTAGGGGTACGCAAATCTAACTCAAAAGCCCCCTTTAGGGGGTTGGGGGTTTTCCTTTTATTTCTTATCTCAATATCTATTTCAGCTGCAAAACTTCCCTGGGAAAATGGAAAATTGAAGGTAAGCGAAAACCATCATTACCTGCAATTTGAAAATGGAACTCCTTTCTTTTGGTTGGGTGATACAGGTTGGCTCTTGCCCGAACGTCTTGACAGGGATGAAGCAGATTTTTATCTGACTGAATGTAGCAAACGTGGCTATAATGTAGTACAGGTCCAAACTATTAATGATGTTCCGTCCTTAAACATTTACGGACAGTCGTCGATGCCTGATGGATTCGATTTCAGTAATATCAACAAAAAAGGTGTTTATGGTTATTGGGATCACATGGATTATATTATCAAAACGGCCGAGAAAAACGGCATTTATATTGGTATGGTCTGTATTTGGGGTGGTTTGGTAAAAGCAGCGAAAATGAATGTGCAGGAAGCACAGGCTTACGGAAAATTTCTTGGAGAACGCTATAAAAACTCACCGAATATAATTTGGTTTATTGGAGGCGATATTCGGGGAGATGTAAAACCGGAAGTGTGGGAAGCACTGGCAACAAGCATAAAAGCCGTGGACAAAAATCATTTGATGACTTTTCATCCGCGAGGAAGAACTTGTTCAGCAACGTGGTTCAACAATGCTGACTGGCTTGATTTCAATATGTTCCAAAGCGGACACCGGCGTTACGGGCAACGAATGGGCGATGGTGATTACACGATAAAGGATAATACCGAAGAAGACAACTGGCGGTACGTGGAACAAAGTCAGGCCATGACACCATTGAAACCTGTTTTGGATGGTGAACCGTCGTACGAAGATATTCCTCAGGGATTGCACGACTTCAACGAAGTACGGTGGAATGCCAACGATGTACGTCGTTATGCTTACTGGTCGGTTTTTGCGGGCTCATTCGGACATACTTACGGCAATAATTCCATTATGCAGTTTTATAAACCGGGAGTTCAAGGTTCTTATGGTGCAAATCGTGCGTGGTATAATTGTATCGAAGATCCCGGTTACAATCAAATGAAATACCTGAAAGAACTAATGCTGGCTTTTCCGTTTTTTGAACGTGTACCTGACCAAAGCATTATTGCCGGACAAAACGGTGAGCGTTACGATCGTGCCATTGCCACCCGCGGAAATGATTATCTGATGGTGTATAATTATACCGGAAGACCGATGACAATTGATTTATCTAAAATTAGCGGAGCAAAGAAAAACTGTTGGTGGTTCAATCCCAAAAACGGAGAATTACAGTTTATTGCTGAGTTCGATGGGAAAAAAACGGTTGTATTTACCGAGGATGTTGCTTACAATTCTGGAAATGATCGTGTATTAATTGCTTTGGATAGTTCAAAAGATTATATAAAGAATTTGCAAATAAAATAAAATGCCAATGTATCAATTGATGAGACAAAGAATCATAATGTCCTTTTTATTAATTACGCTGACATTATTTGCCAACGCTACAATCTCTGTGACTTCATTGCGTACGGAAGGAATGGAAAATCCGTTGGGAATAGATGTTTTAAATCCGCGTTTCAGTTGGAAAACTGAAGCCACTGCCGAAACTAATGTACAACAGAAAGCGTATCAGATTATAGTTTCTTCTTCAACTCAAAAACTGGAACAAAACGATGCCGATATTTGGAACTCCGGAAAAGTATTATCTGCCGAACAGTTATGGATTCCTTTTGCCGGAAATGTTCTAAAAAGTAACGGACAATATTGCTGGAAAGTAAAAGTGTGGACAAATAAAGATGAAACAGAGTGGAGTCAGCCTGCTTTTTGGAGCATGGGATTACCCGAAGAAACCGACTGGAAATCCGCTCAGTGGATTGGGTTGGATAAAGCCATGCCGTGGGACAGTGAAACGTATTACAGCAGGCTATCGGCACGTTATGTTCGTAAGGAATTTGACACAAAGAAAGAAATTAAACGTGCAACAGTACATATTTCAGGTTTAGGACTTTATGAGCTGTTTATCAATGGTAAACGGGTGGGTAATCAGGTTTTGGCACCCGACCCTACAGGTTTCAATAAAACTGTTTTATATAATTCATACGATGTAACATCATTGCTTCTCAAAGGTCAAAATGCTATTGGAGTTACGTTAGGAAATGGTCGTTATTACAATATGCGTCAAACATACAAACCCTGGAAAGTACCGACTTACGGTTATCCGAAAGTTCGTATGATGCTTATTGTGGAATATACTGACGGCACTACGGAAAATATTGTGACAAAGGACAACTGGAAACTGACTGCCGACGGACCTATTCGTAGCAACAACGAATACAACGGGGAGGAATACGATGCCCGAAAGGAATTGACGGGTTGGAATTCGGTTGGTTTTGATGATTCAAAATGGCAAAATGCGCAACGGGTGCGTTTCCCTGATGGTCAACTTCGGAATCAGATGATGCCGGGGATGGAAGTTGTCGACAAAATTACACCAGTTTCAATTAAACCGCTGGGTGATAAATTTATCTTGGACTTGGGTCAAAATATGGCCGGTTGGTTACGGATAAAAGTTCGTGGAAATGCCGGTGATTCTGTAATTATGCGTTTTGCCGAAACACTTCAACCCAATGGTGAACTTTATACCGAAAATTTGCGAAGCGCAAAAGCAACCGATGTATATATTATGAAAGGAGATAAAGCAGGAGAGGAGTGGGCTCCGGTTTTTGTTTACCATGGTTTCCGTTTTGTTGAAATCAGTGGACTAAAATACAAACCTTCATTAACTGATTTTACCGCTGAAGTGGTAAGTGATATGATGGAAAGATTGGGTTCGCTGACAACTTCGAACGATGTTTTGAATCAGGTATTGAAAAATGCATGGTGGGGCATTCTGAGCAATTACAAAGGGATGCCTGTGGACTGTCCGCAACGTGACGAACGACAACCGTGGCTTGGAGACCGCGCTATGGGTTGTTGGGGCGAAAGTTTTCTGTTCGATAATAACTTAATGTATGCCAAATGGGGTAACGACATTCATGATGCACAACGATCTGATGGCTGCATACCTGATGTGGCGCCGGTATATCTGACCTATTATACCGATAATGTTACCTGGCCGGCGACCTTGCCGTTTCTGTGTGATATGACTTACACGCAGTTTGGAAATAAAAAACCGATAGAAGATAATTACGATGCCATTAAAAAGTGGATGGCGCATATGGAGAAAAACTATTTGTCGTCCGATTATCTGATGACCAAAGATGAATACGGCGACTGGTGTATGCCGCCCGAAAACCTTAAAATGATTCACAGCGAAGATCCAAAGCGTATTACTAATGGAACGTTGATTTCTACAGCTTATTATTACAAGATTTTGCAAGTAATGGCACGCTTCGCGAATATTCAGGGGTTGAAAAACGATGCGAAACAATTTACAGGATTAGCCGGAAAAATAAAAACCGGATTCAATGCGAGATTCTTCCATCCCGATTCGCTTTTTTATGGAAATAATACGGTAACATCCAACCTTTTGCCACTGACATTTGGCATGGTTCCGAAACAATATACCGACACGGTTGCAAAACAGATTTTACACGTAGTTGTTCCGGGTAATATCAAATCGCAGATGGGAACAGCTGAATTGAATATAACCTGTGGGGTTATCGGGATACAATGGCTGATGCGCGAATTGAGCAACATGGGACGTGCCGAAGTGGCTTTTGCACTGGCTTCGAATACCAAATATCCGTCGTGGGGATATATGGCAGCCAACGGCTCCACCACCATTTGGGAACTATGGAATGGCAACACGGCAAATCCAGAAATGAACTCGGGGAACCATGTTATGTTGCTTGGTGACTTATTGACCTGGGCGTACGAAAATCTGGGAGGTATCAAAACAGATTATAATCAAACAGCATTCAAACACATTATTTTAAAACCCGATTTCTCCATTCCTGATTTGGAATACACAGATGCTTCTTATATTACGCCTTATGGCAAAGTAATAAGCAACTGGAAGAAGACGTTGATGCATCTCGACTGGGAAGTTTCCATTCCCGTAAATACAACAGCCGAAGTACATTTGCCGAATGGTAAGATGGAGAATATCGGTTCAGGATCGTACACATTCAGTGTTGATATTCCACAGAAAAAAGGGATATTAGTGAATCAGTTTTTATATACCAAGGCATCATTTCCACAATGCCATGCAGCCACCATTGTTGAAACAACAACCGGTGATTTAGTCTCCGCCTTTTTTGGGGGAACACGCGAAGGAGCGCCTGATGTTTGCATTTATGTTTGTCGTAAAGATAAAGGAAGTTCCGAATGGACCAAACCGGAACTGGCAGCAGATGGTATTTTAAGTGCAACTGAACGTAAAGCCTGTTACAATCCAGTGTTATATCAAATGAAAAACGGTCCGCTGTATTTGTTTTATAAAATTGGCAACCGCGTTTCGGACTGGACAGGCTACCTGAAAATGAGCAGCGACGGCGGACATTCGTGGAGCAAGGCTTTTCAGTTGCCCGAAGGGTATCTGGGACCAATTAAAAATAAAATTGTGGATGTTGACGGAAAAGCCATTGCGCCGTCGAGCACCGAAACCGGTGGATGGAAAGTGCATTTCGAAATTGCTGAAGACGGTGGTCGCAAAACGCATATTGTTGGTCCGATTGCTGCTTCCAAAGCTCTGTTGAGTGAGTTTCAGGGTGAAGCCAAATCAACCGCATCTGATATGGAAAGTGGCGAAAGCTCAACCGCAAATACTGTTCAGGCCATTCAGCCCAGTATTTTAAAATACAAAGATGGTCGACTGCAAATTCTCTGCCGCACCCGCAACGGAAAATTAGCGACTTCGTGGAGTTCTGATAAAGGTGAAACATGGACACCGCTTACATTGACTAATTTACCGAACAACAATTCGGGAACTGATGCGGTCACTTTGCAGGATGGCAGGCAGGTTCTTGTCTACAATGCCGTAGCCACGGAACCCGGAGAAAAGAAAGGTCCACGCACACCGCTTAATGTGGCTGTTTCGAACGATGGTGTGAATTGGAAAATGGTGATGACATTGGAAGATTCTCCCGTATCCCAGTATTCATATCCAAGCATTATTCAGGGGAATGATGGCAGGATCCATATTGTTTATACCTGGCGCAGGCAACGGATAAAATATATGGAGATAAAATTGTAAAAATCGAATTCCTTAAAAAAACTCCCGCAATCGACATAATCGCCTTTTGCGGGAGCTTTTTTATTATCCTATTAAATCTTTATTTCCCTTTTTTGTCTCCCTCACGGGCTTTAATTCTGGCATACCAACCTTCTCTTTCCTTTACCAGATCGTATCCGCGGGCCGAAAGATAATTATTGATACGACCTTTGTATTTTCCAAATGCTTCATGCTTTTTATTGGCACTTTCTGCATCAATGGCAAATTCACGGGCTTCCTTTAGCCATGCCATAATCTGCTCTTTTTCTTCATTTTTCAACGATGGAATCATATCAACAGTGGCATCGTAAGTCACTTTTACAACATTAAAAGTGATACCATCTTTCACCATTTCTATTTGAGAATCGTTCAGATAAAGCGATAATTCGGAAGGAAATGCAAAATGGGAACGGTACAAAGCCGATTCTTTTTTGTTCTGGGCAGCGGTTAATGCTGAATTTTTAGCTTCGCCGGTCAATGTCCTTTTGATTCTGGCCACATCACTGTCGCGTTCGGCATAAATATCATTCAACTTAAAATACTTGTTTGCAATAATGTTGGTCACATTGATTGCCACTCCTTCATTTTTCAAATCCAGTTTATCCACTATTTTTCTCGACCGGGCAACAATTGTTTCCACGTATTTCGGATCACGGTTTTTATTGTCAAGCTCAACTGCTTTTACAATCGGTATCAGCATAAAAAGGCAAAGTGTAAGTCCTAAAATTCTATTTTTAATCATTTTCATTCGTTTAAACATGTAGTCTGGAGTACAAAACGTAGATATATCTTAGCGTCTTGTTCCCTGAACTATTGTTGGTACATAATTGTAAATTGTAAATGAATTATGGTAAATTTACATTAGTTTTCCTTTTTCAGCCAGGGTATCGTGGTTATTTTCAGGTTTTGTCCAATCCGTTTTTTGTTTGGTACTGATACCATTGATATATTTTTCGATATTGGTATATCCATCACCTGTACAATCCTTAATGGCATCAGAAGCATCATTTGGATTCAGACCATTTGCTTTTTCCCAGGCATCGGGCATACCATCTTTATCAGAATCTACATAAGGTTTTCCTTTGTATTCGGGATACCCACCCACCTGACGAATATCTGTAATGATACCATATTTGTACGAATCTTTTCCCAACCGGCGATGTTTAAACTGGAAAAAGTTTACAGAATCAAGCCCTTCTTTGTAGTAAGCCTTGCCAGTTTTCACCTGTATTATAATGTGCTCATCTACGATATCTCTTTTTGGAATATTAGCTCCCACATTGTCCATGACAAAATTATAAGCATCTTTCGCCTGCATAATCGGAAATTCAGGTTTTGGAAAAGGCTCGTTCCAACGCATGGAGTCGGTATATTGACCCGCGTTTTCCATTTCTTCCACCTGCACACCACCATTCCAGTTATCTTTGGTGACTGCATCGTTACCTTCCATTATGTTACCGTTACAATAAACACGTCCGAAAACCAGATAACCTAGTTTACTGCGACCTGATTCAGGTTTCAGAATCCTATTCCCGACAGGTTCATTTTTAGGAGTAAGCGGTCCCGGTTTGTAATAGTTGTTAATAATATTATATAATGCAGTGTAATCACCTCCATCCACCGACCGGTTATGCCAGTTGTATATTACATTGTTCACAAAGTTGAAAACACCGTTCCAGCCGATTGACGGATTTCGTCCGGCATTATTAGCCCAAAGGTTGCGCATGAACGAACAGTTTTCACCGCCCAGCGTACTCCCGAATGCATGGTTGTAAGTGTCAAGGGCCTGTGCTGAAATGGTATTTTGAATAGTAACGTTTACAGTTGGTAGTTTTTCTTCTTTTATTCCCGGTCCCGGATTGAACATATGACGGTAGAAAGAAATATTTTCATCCAATCCCCATTCACATGAACAGTGATCAATCATAATATTTCCAACCGGATTGCCTCCAAATGCATCATCGCGTCGTTCTACTTTGGTTTCACCACGACGGAAACGCATATGACGAACAACCACATCGTGTGTATTTACCCAAAAGGATTCGCCTGCTACACAAACGCCATCACCGGGCGCTGTCTGACCTGCAATAGTAAGATAAGGAGCTTCAACAATAATAGGACTTTTAAGGCGTATTAAGCCGGCCACATTAAACACTACAATACGCGCTCCAACAGTTCCTTCACAAGCTTCGCGCAAGGTGCCCGGACCTCTGTCTGCAAGGCTGGTTACAGTAATCACCTTACCACCACGGCCACCAAACGAATATTCACCACCACCCTCGGCACCGGGGAAAGATGGAATTTTAGCCTGAGGTAAATCGGTTGGACGGGCAGCCCACGGAATATAAGGCTTTCCATTACATTTTTCTGCTTTCAGAATTACCGTATTGGCAAGCATAACGCTATCTGCATAATTTGTTTCAGCCATAATCATATTATCGGCAGCAGCTTTTAAATCCTTGGGTACGTCGGGGTATTGTGCATGCAATGCAAGAGGTGCAAAAAGCAGCATTGCAGAAATTTTCAGAAATGTTTTTTTGTTCATTATATCAACTGAATTTAGTAAATTTATTGTGTTTGAAATTCAATCATAAGACGCAATATTTGCTGCAATTGTACTCAAAAAAACGGTAAGTATACACACAATAAATGGAGGTTACGATACTTTAACCGAAACCTCCATTAATTAATAATTACTTCAAAAAACCACTTAAATAGCAATCTTTTTATTTTGTATTTTCCCCTCGGAATCTATTGCTCTAATTATATAAATTCCCTTTGTGAAATTGGAAACGTCAATTTTGTCAGTATTTCCACTATACACTCTTTTCCCTTCGATGCTGTACATATCAATTTTAGCTTTTTCCGATAAAATAATATCTGAACCTGATAGATAGATTTTCATATTATTTACTTGAATATTTTTAACTCCACTGACTAAATTGACTGCAGCTGGAGCTGATACTGGAATAACATTACTGAAAACTTTAATTTGATGAATACGTACTGTTTGATACTGGGCTAGTGGATTCATTTTTGCAGTGTAGGGTACAGTTTGTAAACTTAAATCATTGGCATTTACTTTCATATGAATACTGTCGCCATCCCAAATACGGAAACGAATAGAAACAAATGAAGTTGGATCATCTTGTTTTCCAATCATTTCTTCAAATTGATATCCTTGTTCTGAGAAAGTAGCTTCCCAGAAACTGTAATCACTGGCTACCCAACGTTGAGGTATCCAGCCATTGCCATCATTATAATTAATATCGCACTTTACGCCGCGTTTCCATGATGTTGATGAATAAGACCATTGAATTCTTTCAACCTGGGGTAAACTGTCAATTTCTATTATTCCATGAAGGCTAGGAGGAGTATCTAGAACAGCAGATGGAAGTCTGCATAATTCAATAAATCCTGGTTTGTCGAATATATTGCTGACTTTTATAGAGTTATCGTTCAATGTACAAGTGGCATAGGTTCCTGATCCTGAAGGGTTTATGCCAACAAGGTTCATCTTTGCCCAAGCACTGGTGTGCATGGTGGGAGCAAAAGCACACAATTTATAATTAATAGGCCACAAAACAGAAGTTGGAGTGTACACTACACCATCAGTTGTAGTTAGAACAGGGGTTTTGAAATTCCCGGAACCGAAATCTGTATTCAAGGCATTTGCATTACCTTCAGATGCTGTGAATTTTGGTAGCGCTGGATCTGTTAACGTAGCAGCATCTATATCAATGATTTTATAATACTCAGAGTTTGACCAGCCGGCATTTGAAGTTATGTAATAATAGCCACTGCAATCCTGAGCGTTAGCATTAATGCCAAGAGCCAAAAAGATAAGGCCGAAAATAGATTTAGTAATGTTTTTCATATTATTCTTTTTTTTGAAGTTTGTAATTTTAGATTATTAGTTGGTTTTCATAAGTTTATCTTCTATAAATAGTCTGTTTTAATAAGACGTATCAAACCTTGATTTGTACTTCTTAATTATTAGAAATCACAGTAATAATCAATTTTTGATGAATCTAAACATTGATGAGTCATTATTATTATCAATAATTGAAATCAAATAACAACCCGGAGATAAAAATGATACATCAATTAAATTAAGGTCACCTTCATTTCTTTCAATTATTTTCTGTCCGTTCAAAGTTAGAACCTTCATTGATCGAACAGAAGTCTCAGATGAAATTTTAATATCATTTTTTACGATAGTTGGATAAATAACAATTTTGTTAGTCTTAAGATCTTTGATTCCTTGTGCAGTAAAATCATGTGCAATACTTTCTCCTGCTAGATTGTTTAAATAAACTTCGAGAGCAGTATAACCTTCGGAAGTAGTTAAATTTCTGTCACTTGGATCTGCAGGATTTAATCCATTTGCTGTTTCCCAGACATCATCCATTCCATCGTGATCATTGTCAACAATTCCATTGTATGTGTTATATGCCGGATAGCCACCAACTCCTGCTGGCTGGTCGATAATTCCTATCACGGTGCCATAATATTTATTTGAAGTCCATGTTGTATCAGTACCTGTTATACTACTGGGATATCGTGAAATAGTACTTTTTCCGGAAGCTGTTTTAGTAAATACTTCATTTACAATTCTTCTGTCTACACTATCGCGGGGAAAAGCACCTGCTTTTGCAAGTACTGCTGTATATGCATCAGCTGCTGAAGTATAGGTTATTTTATAAGTATCGGGAATAGGTCGTAGATTCAAACTCTTAAGCGAATCAATTGGATAAGGTGAATTGTTGTGAACTCTTAACCAGTTATCGCTTGTTCCTGATGCATCACCTTCCATTACATTACCAGATACATACCAATAGGACGGTCCTGCTAAAGTATAACCTGAACGTGCGGCCGATTGTTCGAAGAAATAATTTCCACTGGTGGGAGTTGCTGGTCCCGGTTTATAATAATTTCCAACGAAATTTACTTCATGAGTCGAGAATTTTCCGGCTTCACGTTCGCCACCATAACAGGAATTAGTTTTTCCCCAGTTATAATTTACATTATTTACGTAATCTATTAATACATTTCTATCTCCTAAAGCATTGTTTGCCCCGTTAAATCTGCCCGAGCGACTTACATTATCAGCAATAAGATTGTGATGCATGGTTGCAGGAGAGCCGCCCCATTGAGCTCCATAACTTCTTTCACCTTTTTCATGACCGGCACAAAATAGCCCTTCGTGCAAAATACTCCACTGGACTGTCACATAATGATCGTCATACATGGTAATATTTTCTTCGGCTGCCCATCCAAAATCGCAATGATCAAAAATTGCCTGACTTCCATTTTCAAATCCTAAAGATCCACCTGCCAAAAAGCCACCGGTATCACCATTGCTCAACCCAATACGAAAACGAATATGACGTATTATTAGGTTTGTACTTCCACCCAAATTTATTTTTCCGCCACGAATACAAATTCCATCACCCGGTGCAGTTTGACCAGCTATGGTAATATTATTCCGCATACTCCGGATATCAGCTTTCAGGACAATAATTCCGGAGATTTTGAAAACTATCGTTATTGGTTGACCTGAATACTGGACAAAAGCCCAACGTAAAGTTCCTGGAATTGGAGTATCAGTGGTCAAATAATCATCTAAACTGGTAACTTCCACTACTTGTCCACCGCGCCCACCCACGGAGAATTTTCCAAATCCTTCTGCAGTTGGAAATGCAGGAGTTTGGGCTTTTAATCCACTAAAAGTAATCAGTGCAAGTAGAAAAATAATATACTTTAATTGTGTCTTTTTATTCATGATTTTTTCTTATTTATTTTACAAATATATTGTATTTTAGGAAGATTGATAGGTGCAAAATTGACTTTTTTGGTGGATAAATTGAGATGAAAGTCATTTTTCTATTATCAACTTTTGAGAATTAATTAAATTATTAGCATCCTGGGTTTGTAAAATATATACACCATTTGTAAGTTTTTCTATTGAAACAGAACTGCATTTTTCTGATGATAATAATTTAATTCCATTTAAAGTATACAGTTTCACTGTTGCAGGTTCAGAAAGCAAAATTCTATCTTTTTCAACAATGGTTTTTATTTTTTTTGATTCAATATCTTCAAATGCAGTAGAAGTAGATGCGCTGTCACTTAACTGACCAAAAGCACCTACACATTTTACACTATAAACTCCTGTTTGTCCAGAGTTGTCAGTAAAACTTGATTCATTTGTAGCACTTAGAAATTGACCATCTCGTAAAACAATATAACCTGTAATTCCAGCAACCGGTTGCCAGGAGATTGTCGTTCCATTCAAAGTTACAGAAGCAGGAGCTGATGGAGCAACACATATTGAAACAGGGTCGTAAGCTATAGTTGAAACACGTTGGTAAATTGCCTGCAAACCAAATAAATTGTCAACATCTGCTTTTGGAAGCTGAAAACTCCAGCTCACCCGTTTTGTAGTATCTACAGGTGTACCATTCACATCCATGCTATTATATTCGGCAAAACTGCTGGAGATTTCATTCCCACCCCACTCTTTCCAACCTGCCGGATTAATGTGCTTACCCAGTTTACAATTTAAATAAAATGTACCGGCCATTCCTGCCCAGGGACGTCCAAGATAAAAACTATTAGCAAGAACATCACTATTGGCAGTAATAGTACAATTTCTGAAGAAAAATCCCACCCGTAAAAACTTCTGACAAACTGTAGAAGCTTTTGGTATTGTAACGTAAGCATCTTCGGGAGCTGTAATGTATCCACCACCATTTACACAATTGATAGTACAATCATCGAAAAATTCCACTCCGCCGGCATAAATAAAATCGACTGCTCCTTCAATCCAGCAATTTTTAAAATATCCGCGTGTTCCTTTTTTTGAACGATAGGTATCCTGGTAACCTAAAATACGACAGTTTTTGAAAGA
The DNA here is from genome assembly GCA_002427885.1 of Paludibacter sp. UBA6032. Lineage (GTDB taxonomy): Bacteria > Bacteroidota > Bacteroidia > Bacteroidales > Paludibacteraceae > Paludibacter. Next base: position 84,993 of record DIZI01000025.1, on the reverse strand, counting down.
TTCTCTGTCTCCTGCAGTATATAAAGCTTCAGCCATACCGGTATTTCCAGCTGTATTTTGTATGGTTATGTTTTCGGCGTAAAAATCATTTGCATACAATTTTACGGTACAAATATCCTCGAAAGTTGGAGAACCACTACTGGCTCGTGATTGTGAATGTGTAATGATAACTCCTGTAGCACTTTCACCAATAAGACTAATTTTTTTTGTTGAACTGGTTGTTTTATTTCCAAGTGAAATCTGTTCGTCGTAAGTCCCGTTTTTTATGAAAATAATACTCTGCAAATTCTCCGGACAAGAATCAATAGCCGCTTGAATGCTGGTGAAATCTCCACTTCCATCTTTTGCAACTATAAATTTAAAAGGCTGTGCATTTGCAATAATGCAAATACACAGCGTAATAACAGTTAAAATTATTTTTTTCATTTTATAAAAATAACATTATTCAAACGGATTAAATGTTCCGTTTGGCCAGCCAATAGTTTGCTGGATTGCCGGACTACGGGTTATAATATCCTGAGGAATATCAAAGAAATTGTAATTAGTTGTAGTTGTAGTCCTTAATGTAGCTGAATCAGGTACACAAACATACGCAATTGATTTTACCAATGGGCCGGTTGATTTGGCTGTCATAGTGAAATAACTATACAAATTGCTGAGTTTTACGGTATCTCTTTTGGCCGGGTAAAGGAAAATCGCAGTATCTTTTACATTTTTCAACGTGATTGCATATCCAGAACCGCTTTTTTTCCATCCGTTAAGCTTAAAAATATAGGTACCTAAATCGGAAGTAAACATATTTCTACGTCTTAAATCGTAAAACCGTAAACCTTCAAAAGCAAACTCAATGCGTCGCTCATTCATTACTAACTCGATAGGAGAAATGTCCGGGCTTGATTTTAGTCCGTAATATCCATCGGTTCCTGCATCAATTCCTGCTCTGGCACGGATTTGTTTCATACAATCGTATCCGGTTTCCGTATTTCCGGTTTCAAATGCACATTCTGCAAGGTTTAGCAATACTTCAGCATAACGCATCGTAATCCAGTCGGTAGTTGATTTTGCAAAATTTCCTCTCAACAAAGCAGGATTGACCATTTTACGACAATAAAAACCGGTAGGTGTAACTTTATCAGAAGTCGTGTTTTCTGCATAGTAAGTTGTAATTACATTGCCAACTTTTTGTGGACAACTATAATTCCATTGCCGTCTGTTGGCATTCCCTTCCAGTTGATAATATCCTCCGTTAAAAGCAATTGTGGCATAGAAACGTGGATCTCTGTTCAAATAGAATTTAGTCACATCGCTGCCGTTTCCAATAAATGTTCTCGTGTTTTTATTACTTGAGTTATATTTAAATGCCAGACTGCCATCTTTCATAGGGAAAGCGATAGCTAAATCCCAGGTTGGGCATAACGAAGGTGCACCCGTGCCTCCTGTTAATTCATTCGGACAAACCGAATTCTCATATCCATGAACTTTTATGTCTGTAAAATAAGGAGTTGCAATTAAAACTTCTTTGTTTCCATCGGATTCTTTTGTCATAAATATTTTATTGAAATCGTATCCGTATGGCCATTGTGTAGTAACAGGAGAAGTTATATCCATTAACTGATATCCATCTTGTGTACAAAGATCTTTTGCGGCCAGGTTGGCATTGTAAGCATCCAGCCAACGGTCGGCGTTATGATCGGGGTTGAATTGCGGACTTGCATAATACAATAAAACTCGACCTTTAAAAGCGGCTGCAGCTCCACGTGTTATGCGGGCATAATCAGTTTTTACCCAGGTTGCAGGTAATTTAGCAATGGCTGAGTCCAAATCTGCTTTTAAGTACTTAATAGATTGAGATGTTGTATTTCTTGGAGAATTATTAATACTATCCGGAGTTAAAAAACTTACATAATCTCTCATATAGGGTACACCACCATATAAATTAATCATTTTCCAATGTTGCCAGGCTCTGAAAAAATACAACTGACCGAGTATTCTGTTTTTTTCATCCGTTGGTAATATTGAAGTTTTCATTGCTTCAAAAGCAATATTGATATAACGAATAGTTTCATAAGTAGAGCTGGAGTAAGTCGTGATTTGACCGGATGTCATTTGACCCAGAAGCATCGATGACGACATATCCGAAGTCTCATCCGATAAATTTGCCAGCGATGTTGTTAAGCCTTCACCACCAAATGATACCATACAGGAAGCGTAGATATTGTTAACGTACAAATTTGCTGAAGCTTCATTATCCCAAATTGTTGGGTTGATAGCTGCTTCATCCTGCACATCTAAAAAGTCAGAGCATGAACCGAAAAACAAAGGTAACAGCACTATTAAATATATATATTTATTTATTTTCATGGCTATAATTATTTAAAATGTAAGATTTAAACCAAAGTTAATTGTACGAACCATTGGATAATCTGACCAAAAGCCTACACTAGCATCTTTATAAGGATAAGGATTTATTATTGTCCAAATGTTTGATCCCTGACAATAAACACGACATTGATCTATACCGAGCACTTTGGAGTATTTAACTGGCAAAGTATAAGAAACATTGATTGTTTTAAGTTGTAACTGATGTCCATCGCGCATCCAGAATGTGGAACGATAGCCTCTTAAACTGTTTGCATCCAATCGTGGATATTTTGCATTGATATTTGTTTCAGTCCAATAATTCCCTGACCATTCCTGTAACTGATTGGAGGTTTCAGAAAGAAAATCTCCTGTTCTGCCACCGCCTGAAGCCGTTGTCCAAAATCCTTTTTCAAATAATACGTCATTACCAAATGAACCGGTAAACATGGCATCGAACTTAAAATTTTTCCAGGTAAAGCCAAGTGAATAACCATAATTAAATGGCGCAAAGCTATATTTACTAATAATACGTTGGTCATTATTATCAACATTTCCATCAGGATTTCCATCGTGCCATTTTCCATTGGCATCCTGATAAGAAGCGCTACCAACATCTTTATACATCAACATTCCCGGATAAAAGTCGGTCTTTACATTTCCTTGTGTGTCAGTATATGAAGATCTGAGTCCCATTACATCTACTTCTCCAGTTCCGGAAGCTGTATGAGATTGCAAGTATTTTATATAATTATCTACATCGGCTTGTGTACGCGCAATTCCCATACATTGATACCCTACTTCACCTCCGCTGACTTTTCCGTTTTCATCTGCCCAAGTGCCAATCACTCCCGGATTTTGATATTTTTTGATGGTTAAGTTTGTGGCATATGCCAAATTAGCTTTCAGTTGTATGCTAAAATCTTTGTTGATAGTTCTGTTGTATTTTATATCAATTTCGCCACCATGTGCGTCTTCAATTCCGTAATTCAATTTTGGAATTATAGTTCCAATACCTGATGATTGAGCAAAAGTACTTTGTGGTGCATCTAAAATATCGGATGTTCTTTTGTAAAAAGCATCAAGATTAATTGACAAATCGTGCAAAAGACTAAAATCTAAACCTATATTGTACTGATCTGTTTTTTCCCAGGTAGAGATATAATAAACCAGACCCGAATTCTGAGGTTTTAAGTTGGTTGATAAAACCCCACCCCCAAGTAATGTTGTTCCATTGGTAATGTAAGCTTGCCGGTATTGATTCCCTGTTGCCTGGTCACCGCCCATTCTACCAGCAGAAATGCGTAACTTCATTTCATCAATAACCGGTAACAATTTTTCAAAGAATGGTTCGGTTGAAATTCTCCACGCAGCTGAAACTGTAGGGAAAGCTCCCCAACGGTAGCCATTAGCAAATAATGTAGAGGCATCCATACGGGTTGCTGCTTCAATAAAGTATTTTTCGTCATAATTATAATCGAATCGGCCAATGACAGATTGTCTTCTGGTTAAGGTATTGATATTTGAAGCTGTTGTTTGCGAAGTAGCTGAATACCCGGCCATAACTTCATAATTTGGGATAATAACTGTTTGACGGCTTTCAGATAAGCCGTTGCCACCTCCATCAGCCTGTTCGTAAATTAATTGAGTATTAATATCATGTTTGCCAAATTTATTAGCATAAGATATTTGTGGATTTATTTGATATGAATAACCAAAAGAAGCTGATTCATAAATTTTATCGCCATTTGAAATTAGTTTTCTGTAATTGGCATCTGATAATGCCAATTGATTAGTTGAGTACAAATGTGTATAAACCGGATCCTTTGCAAAACCATAAATATAATAAGGCGAAGATAATTGTTTCCCATAGCCTGAAGTACGGCTGTAATTCCCGGTTAAAGTAACTTTTAATCCTTTTATACCCGGAACTGAATATTCCAACGAAGCACCTGTAGAAATATCTGTAGTGTTACTCTTGCGGTAAGACCCGGAATTAAACATTTCCAATGCATTAACACCACCGCCAGTATTTACCGGAATGCTATTAATATAAGCTGGAATAAACCTCGGTGTACGGGCCAATTCACTAAATGTCCCGTACATTCTGTCGTATTCTGTGTCAATACTGTTTAAAGGTAGGTTGATGTCTTTTTGAGCATAATCCATAGAGAATGTTCCTTTAAGTTGTTTGCTGATATTTGCATCAACTCCAAAACGCAAACCATAACGGTTGACACTTAAATCGGCAAAATTTCCGTTGGAATACAAATACGATCCACCGACAAAATACCTGACATCTTCCGAACCTCCACTAACATTTATCGTATGACGCGTATTGTTTGAATCATGCCATCCCATTTGTAACCAGTTATAATCCAACGATTTCATCTTTTCCAACTCATCGGTAGTAAAATAATTTTTTGTAGCAGGATCGGCTCCATCGTATGCAACCTGTTGTTTCCATAAGTCATTTAATGCTATTCCCTGTTGATAAGCATTCATCATTTTTGGCATTTCCACACCCTGCAACGTACCAAGCGACATAGCATAACTAACTTTTGGCTTTCCTACTTTTCCCATTTTTGTTTTAACAAGAACTACTCCATCCCTACCTCGCACACCATAAACGGAAGCTGAAGCATCCTTCAGAACAGAAACACTTTCGACTTCTGAAGGATCAAGCCGGTTAAAAGCATCCACGTCACGGATAAATCCATCAATTACATACAATGGATCTCCCCCGGTCCATGATGCATTTATACGAACACTAATACTGGCACCGCCTACAGGATTTCCAGTTGGCTCACTAACGTGAACTCCTGGCATGACTCCATTTAATACTGAAGCTAAATTTGCTGATGGATAGTCTGCTAAATCTTTCATACTTACACTGGTGACAGCACCGGTAAGATTCGCTCTTTTAACCTGTCCGTAACCTACCACAACAACTTCATCTAACTTCGCAGCATCTTCCTTGAGTTTGATATGCATTAAATCGTCTGTTGCTTTAAATTGTTGAGTAACATACCCTATGTAGGAAACGTTAATAGTTGAATTTGAAGTACAGGCAATAGTGAAATTACCATTAACATCAGTTATTGTTTTGTTTTTCATGCCAATAACTGATATTGATGCACCAATAACCGGATAATTTGTTTCATCAATAACATATCCCTTGACAGTAATTTGTTGTTCCGTAGTTTTCATATTGTCCTGTGCATAAAGTTTATTTTGACCAATAAACATGCAAACCATCAGAAAAACAATGGCTTTGACAGAACCTTGAAAATGAAATAACAAATTATTCCGCTTCTGACTTTTTTTGTGATCCATAGAATTTTTTATTTGAGGTATTGTTTGAATTTGCTGATTTATTCAGTTCAGTATGACTATTAAAGAATTAAAAACCATGAAAAAAGCCAAATAACCAGATTCTCGATTTCAAGTGAATCTGACATGCAGTTAATTCATGTCTATATTTAGATTTACAATGATTAAGACGTAAGAACTGAAAATATGTAATCAGCATTTATTTTTTTGTTTTCTTATATTTTAATTCATTTCAAAATATTTTTTTTATATTTCTGTTTATTCATTATTATATATAACAATTTATAAACAAAAATTCTTTTTGTTGTTTTTAAAATAGAATGAATTGTTGGAATATCAATAATTATGTGTATAATATACATTTAAACGATACTTTAGACAATTATCATTCAATTAAATGTTGTACAATATACTTTTATTATTTTTGTGTCTCAACATGTTTGTGTACTTTTGTGGTCTGATTGAACTGAACCTCACTAACTATATTTTTAAAATGTTAGCGATTAAAAATAACTCAAAATGAAAACTTTAGAAAAAAACGTTGCTGAAAAGCTACTTAAAATCAAAGCGATAAAATTACAACCCAACAATCCCTTTACCTGGGCATCCGGTTGGAAATCCCCCATATATTGCGATAATCGCAAAACATTGTCGTACCCGCAGATTAGGAATTATATAAAAATTGAATTAGCCCGGATAATTCTTGAAATGTATCCCGATGTGCAGGTTATTGCAGGTGTAGCCACCGGTGCAATTGCACAAGGTGCGTTGGTTGCCGATGCGCTGGGATTACCCTTTGTATACGTTCGCCCTACTCCAAAAGATCATGGTCTGGAAAATATGATCGAAGGCGATTTAAAACCGAAACAAAAAGTGGTGGTTATTGAAGATCTTATTTCAACCGGCGGAAGCAGTCTGAAAGCGGTTGAAGCCATACGCAACGATAGTTCGGAAGTGTTGGGGATGTTGGCTATTTTTACCTATGGATTCCCTATAGCCGAACAAAAATTCAAAAAAGCCAAGGTGAAATTGACCACTTTATGTACTTACGATGCAGTTTTAGGTGAGGCCCTGGCTACCAACTATATTTCGGAAGAAGATATTGAAACGCTACAGGAGTGGCGTAAAAATCCTGCTGTCTGGAGGACTGAACTTTAAAAGATTCAGATTGTTTACTTAACAGTTTACAAGTATAAATTGTAAATTGTAAATTGATAAATTGTAAATAAAAAAATGACAACTTATGAAAGCGATATAAAAACCATTTCTTCGAACGAGGAAGTGGTTTTTAATAAATTAAGCGACCTGAACAATTTAAAAGAACTTCAGAATAAGTCACCGGAAACCGACAAGATCAAAGACCTTATTTTTGATACCGATAGTTGTAGTTTTGGGATTGATGGCATCGGTAAAATTGGATTCAGGGTGGTGGAACGTGAACCTTTCAAAACCATTAAGCTGAATTCCGAAAATGCACCGGTTCAACTGAGTGTGTGGGTTCAGTTGAAACAAACAGAAGAGAATAAAACTGCAATGAAGTTGACCCTGAAGGCTGAATTGCCCATGATGATAAAAATGATGGTGGACAAAAAACTGAAGGAAGGTATCAATAAGGTGGCGGATTTGTTGGTTAAAGGGTTAACCCCTAACCCCTAAAGGGGAATATTGGTTTAGCACTTAAATGAAGGTTTTGTTTAATAATTATAACGCTCTAATAACTAAATATCTAAAAGAATTAAGAGATACAAGTAGCTTAATTCCTCTTTAGGGGTTAGGGGTAGTTTTATTGATATGAAAAAACTCTGGGAAAAAAGTACGCAGGTAAATGCTAAAATTGAAGCTTTTACTGTTGGTCGTGACCGAGAAATAGATGTGTTTCTGGCAAAATATGATGTCTTGGGTTCCATGGCTCATATCCGCATGTTGGAATCTGTAGGATTATTGCAAACCAATGAATTAAAGCAGCTGTTGGATGAATTGAAAAATATTTACCAAATTGCCGAAAGTGGACAGTTCGAAATTGAAGCAGGTGTGGAGGATGTACATTCGCAGGTTGAGCTATTATTAACCCGAAAATTGGGCGATATTGGCAAAAAAATTCATAGTGGGCGTTCGCGTAATGATCAGGTGTTGCTTGATTTAAAGCTTTTTGCCCGTGCAGAAATCGAAAAAACAGTTAAGGCTGTTTCCGGTTTGTTTGATGTTCTTATTTCACAAAGTAACCGCTATAAAGAAGTTCTGTTGCCGGGTTATACTCATTTACAGGTGGCTATGCCTTCGTCTTTCGGACTTTGGTTTGGTGCATATGCTGAAAGTCTGGCAGACGATTTACAACTTTTACTTTCAGCATGGAAAATAACCAACCGCAATCCGCTGGGTTCGGCTGCAGGCTATGGTTCTTCCTTTCCACTCAACCGCCAGTTGACAACAGATTTACTGGGGTTCGACAGCATGAATTACAACGTGGTGTATGCACAAATGGGTCGTGGTAAAATGGAACGCACTGTGGCAAACGCACTGGCAAGTGTGGCTGCAACAGTAGCAAAATTAGCTTTTGATGCTTGTTTGTACACTTCTCAGAATTTTGGTTTTATTCGTTTGCCCGATGAATTTACCACAGGTTCAAGTATCATGCCTCACAAGAAGAATCCGGATGTGTTCGAACTGACTCGTGCCAAGTGCAATAAACTGCAATCGCTACCGCAACAAATAATGATGATAACCAATAATTTGCCATCAGGTTATTTTCGCGATCTGCAAATTATCAAGGAAGTCTTTGTGCCGGCTTTTGCCGAACTGACAGATTGCCTGGAAGTGACAGCTATGATGATGGCTCAGGTGGAAGTTAATACGGAAATTCTAAACGATTCTCGCTACGATTACCTGTTCAGCGTGGAAGAAGTGAATCGGTTGACTCTCGAAGGTATGCCTTTCCGTGATGCTTACAAGCAAGTGGGTTTGGAAATTGAAGCCGGAAACTTTAAACCAAATAAAGTAGTGAACCATACCCATGAAGGGAGTATTAGTAACCTGTACAATGATGAAATTTGTATGTACAAGAATGAAGTCGTTGCTCAGTTTACTTTTGATAAAGTTCGTAAAGCTGAAAAAGGTCTACTTTTATAATTTGTCTGTTTTCTCGCTAAATACTTTTAAGCAGGATGAATATTTGATAAAAATCAATATGTTTTTACACATATTCTTTATCAAATCACTATTTTTACTGCTCAATCAAACTATTTATTGAAATAATTGCCGGCTTCATATCCTACCGCATAGTTGCAACTGAAGATGGTATATTTCAAATACTATACTCAAAAGTATTATGAGAAAACTAAACTTTCATCCTTCGTTTCTTCAAATTCTATATTTAATACTCTTTCTGATTTTATTTGCTATTATAATTTATATCCCCACTCTCATTAAAGGACCGTTACATATAACGGAAAAATTTATTATTGAAGAAGAAACGGTAGAAGGTTCACTTGTTGCCATTTTATTTATTCTGAGCATCTTAATTTTTAATTTATATAAACGTGAAGTTAGCTTGCACAAGGAACTTATTAATAAAATCAATAAAGATAAAAAGTCCGTTGAAAACAGATTACAAGAGTCGGATCATTATATTGGCATCTTGAATGTTCAAATTCAGGAAATAAATTCAATTTTTAATAGTATCAGCGAATATCCGGCCACTAAAGCCGATTTAAAAAAAACCTATATTTTCTTTGCTGAACGGATTCTCGGAATTGTAAATTCAGATTGGGTTTTAATCAGGATAATCAATAGCAATACCCAACATACCATCAGTGAGCACTTTGAACAAAGGTACGGATTTACTTCAAACTATCCTCACGTTAGTAATAAAATGATAGTCGAAAATCAACTGATATTATCCTGTACATCAATTGTTTCCAACCCCAAGAATCTAAATATCATTGTTTCGTGTGTTCTGCCGGTTGATGATATTAGTAAGGACCAACAAATTTTTATTCAGGCAATAATTAATGAGATTACGAAGTTGTTCGTTATTCTTAAATCCTCCTATTACATAAAGGAAAACAAAATCTTTGTTGAAGAAAGAAATTAATTTGATAAAAAATATCGTTGAGATTACATTAAAATCTCCAATGCACTAGTCCTTACTAATCGTAATATTCTGGAAAGACAACAAGAAAAGATTAATTTTGTTTTTAAGATCAACTTTTAAAGGTATTTCTACAACTCCGTAGCGCACGCAGCCGATAAAGAAAGATTGTACGAAAAGAAGCTGATAGCCAACTTTAGATTTTCTCATTATAATGCATAACAGGCTTTTAAACGTAGGTAAGGAACCGCATCGAATCTTTTAAAATCCCGAAGGGAAAGACCCATACCTGCAGCGGTTTCCAAAAGCATTCGGTTCAATAGAGATAAACGGTAACCAATTGAAGGTGCCAGTAAAGGGGTGGCATTCATAAAATTACTACTGAATATTTCTAAAGGTAATCCAATAAACCAACCTTTGTTTAACAGACTATTTTTATTCGATAGATAACATCGTCCTTCTGCGAGGATCGAAATTTGAATTCCATAAGCCACATTAGTATTTAGAGGTCCAATTTCATAAGTCGTATTGATGATATTTCCACCTAAAATCAGGCTGGTACGTTGACCGAGTCCAAATTCATTTAGAAACCCGAAACTCACAAATCCTGTATTATAGCTTGTACCATGAGAAATCCCAACTCCTAACGATATTGCCTGAAGATTAGAATTGGAAATTGAAGTGGTCATTTCAACTTTTTGTTGCGCAAAGGAATGAAGAAAACACATAAAAAACACAGCAGTTGCAATCAGAAAAGCTCTCATAAGATTAATTTTTAAAGATTCTACATCGTTTCTCTAAGTATCAGTCAGTAAGATAGATTATTTAGATAATTAAGTTAAGAACGCTTTAAAAAGTCAATTATTGTTCAGAGATCTTTTTAATTAACAATAAATTGCAGGTTTGTTCTCCGTTATTTATGGGAGTTGTGTTTTATGCAATATACGGAATGTCGCTAAGAAAAGATTTATAGCAATAAACAGTGTAGTTTATAAAAGAGTAGTTTCAATGATAGGATTTATTTTTCAATCATTATTTTGAAAAGGAAATCATACAATTCAGTAACGTTCGATAATTTAGTTTTCTTTGCCAACCGTTGTTTTAATTTATTCAAACTTTCGGATTTGTAATTCAGCAACATCAAAACATCCTGATTTGGAATTTGTAGTAAATACAGGCAGCACCAAGTCATTTCTTTTGGCGTAATTCCGATATAAAGTGAATTTAATTTGGTAACCAGGTTGTTGAGAGTCAAATCCATTTCCCTGAAAAATATTTCCGGATTATCAAACCTGATTAACTGATCGTACAGTCTTCTATCCATCATTTCCTTTTCCGATGGCGTAATTTTTTTACGGACTTCAGCCTGTTCGGTTTTAAGTGATTCAATTTTATGTAATAAAACGTTCTGACGCTTAAATATTTCTTCTCTTCGGGTCCTGTCTTCATGTTCATTGTATTGTTTTTCAATAAAAACTTTTTCCCGTTTAGTCCGTTTGCGATATAAATAATAAAATAAAGAGCTAAATACTACTACTAAAAGGATTAGTCCAACAATCAGCCTGTTCTCCAGTTTTGAATTGCTCGCTTCCTGAGACGATTTATGTATAGTTTCCAATACACTCGACTTTGTTTGGGATTCTATTTTGCGTACGGAATCAGTATAAGATTGATATTTAGTCATGTATTTACCCATCTGTTTTATATCTTTTCGCAGATACTCAATATTGACCAGAATACGGTAACATTCCCGTTGAGCGAAAAAATTCGATGGATGTTTCAGCGCATCTAAAGCATAAATACGGGACGAATCATATTTCCCCATATTAAATAATACATCGGACAGAATATAACATCTAATAGCGTAGTTTGTGCTTCTGTAAGGATAAAGCAAACTCTTTCGAAGATAATACTGAGCAGAATCATATTGTTTCATCCAAAAATAATTAATCCCAATTTCCTGCAAAGCCACTCCAAATAAAATTGAATCATTTGTTTGTGCAATTACTTTACTATAAAAACGCAGAGCAGTTTTATATTTTTTTTCGAACCTATATGTTCTACCAATGCTAATATTTACATAATTGGCATCTGTTTTCTTTCCCGCACGATGATAATAATCAAGTGAGTATCGGTATTTATTCAGAGATTCTTTGTAATTAATCTGTATCGCGTTTATATCCCCCAAGTCGGAATAGATTTTACCCATTAACGCAAAGTCATTTTTCTTTTGAAGATAATCTAATGATTTTAAGTACAGACTAGTCGCTTCATCGTAGCATTGAGCAATATTATACTTTCTGGCTTTGATAAAATAGCTTTTTGCCAAATGAATTTCGTCGTTATGATTGAGGTAATAATTTATTGAGAAATCAATCAATGAATCGGATTGTAACTTCTTATCGTTTTTATCCAGAGCCTGATAAAGCAACAAACCATATAAAGCCCGGTTCGATTCATTCAGTATTTTATCAGGATGGATTTGTTGTAAGATATGCAAGGCCGAATCGGGATGAACTTCCATTATTTCTTCTGCAGTCTTCAATTTATTTGGAACAACCGAACAACCGGCTAACCAGAGGCAAAATACCGGAAGAAAAACACGAAAATAGAAATTCATAATTCGTAATTAAGGGATGTACAAGTATTTTTCTTAGATCGTTATGCTGTCTTCTGGCGATTAAGAGGTTTGAACCGCAAAATTACAAAATTAAATTTGTTATATAGTTTTCTGGAACTTCATTTGAGAAGAAAAGTAACTAGCTCGAATAATCTATTCGTAATGAATGGAAAGCGTAACTTTTTTGGATAACTAATTTATGTGCGTCTTATCAGGGTGGACGGTAGGGGAAATTGAAAATATAGAAATGAATTTTAATGCAGAATTTATCTTAGTATACCTTTCTTTGAAGATAAAAAGAAGAGCTGATATAATAAAATGAAATAAAAAGCAGAGCGGTACAATCAGTGCAAAATTTCGAGTCAGATTTGTTCCTCTTGAAGGTTTAGGTCGGGAGGAAAAATATCATTGTTCACTACTACATACTCAATTTTCTGACTGTACCGCTTGCTTTATAGAAATTAGCAGGTTTGAAATGTCAAGGTCTGTTTAGATTTTCAGAATTGATTTTTTTAATTCAAACAGAAGTTCCTGTTTTGGACTAAAGATAAATGTTAATCTAAAATATATTGTTTTGTGGCGCTAAAGTAGGTAAATGACAGTGAAAGTCCAAAAATAAAAGCTTAAAAATGCCGGACAACTCAATTTTCATAATTGCTTTAAATCAATATGTTATATGTTTTTTAAGAAAAATATGCCGGACATGCTTTTATTGAACTATAAACATAGTTAGAATATCGGGTATTGTAGAGTAGAAGTTCCAATTAAGCGGATGGTTTAATCGGAAAATCCATTAAATTGGAATTATTTATCGAACATTATTTTTAGAAGGAAATCATTTAATTCATTAACATTGGATAGTTTAGTCTTCTTTGCCAACCTTTGTTTCAATTTATTCAAACTTTCTGGCTTGTAATTCAGTAACAGCAAAATATCCTGATTGGGGATTTGGAGTAAGTGCAGGCAGCACCAGGTCATTTCTTTAGGAGTAATCCCGATATAAAGTGAATTTAATTTGGTAACCAGCTTATTAAGAGTTAAATCCATTTCCCTGAAAAATATTTCAGGATTGTCAAAGCGGATGATTTGATCGTACAGTCTTTTATCTATCATTTCCTTTTCCGATGGCAAAGCTTTTTTTCGTTCACCTGCTTGTTCGGTTTTTAATGTTTCAATTTTATGCAACAAAACGTTCCGACGTTTAAGTATTTCCTCTTTTAATATACTTTCAGTTTGCTCATTATGTTGTTTTTCGATGGCAATATTTTCCTGCCTGGTACGTCGGCGATATATGTAATATAATAATGCACTTAATCCAATTACTAATATGGCTAGTCCGGCTAATAACCTGTTTTCAAACTTTGAGTTTGTTGCATCCACAGTTGATTTATGCATGGTTTCCAGAACGGTGGATTTCGTTTGGGATTCTATTTTACGGATAGATTCAGTCAAAGCCTGATATTTAACCATATATTTACCCATAAGCTTTAAGTCTTTTCTGAGATACTCTATATTGACCAGAATTCGGTAACATTCACGCTTCGTATAAAAATTTGATGGTTGTTTTACGGCCTTTGCTGCATACAGATAGGCGGAATCATATTGTTGGGTATTATAATATGAATCAGACAAAATATATGATCTTACTGCAAAATTATATCCTATAGATGGGAATTGCATACTTTTCCGGAGGTAGTATTGAGCTGAATCGTAATGTTTGGTCCAAAAATAAATAACCCCAATTTCCTGAAATGCCGAACCACATAATAAGGAATCTGTGGTTTGATATAAGGCTTTATGAAAATATTTTTGTGCCGTTTTATAGTCTTTTACAGCATAATAAGTCCGGCCAATGTCTAATGATTTGTAACCGGCATCAATATTTTTACCTGCTTTTTTAAAACAATCAACAGCTAGTTGATATTTTTTGCGAGAGTCTAAATAATCGTCTTGAAAAAAACAAATATCCCCCATATCACTATAAATTTTCCCTAATAAGGTATCGTCTTTTTTGTCATTCAGGCAATCTAATGCATTAATATATTCGATTGTTGCCTCCTCGTAACGATGTAAGGATTTATACATTCTCCCTTTGAAGAAATAACAGTTCGCTAGCCGTTGTCTGTCATTATTATTTTGGTAATAATTTAATGAATAATTAATCAACGTATCAGGCTTTAAAGGTAATGAGTTTTTGTCAAATGCCTGAAAAAGGAGTAAACCATACAATGCACGGTCACCATTAGAATGAAATTTATTGGGTTGTAGTTGTTGCAATAAGTGAAGGGCCGAATCGGGAGCGGTTTCCATGACTTTTTCGGCAATTTTTAATTTTTGAGGCGTAGTAGAACAGCCCAGTATGCAAAAACAAAATGCGGAGAGTGATAAACGGAAAATAGAATGCATAATCTACAATTCAATGACGTGACGGATTGCAAAACTACACAAATAATTCCATTTTATTGCTTATCAATAGCTATGTTCAATTTGAATTAAGGATGGATGAATACAGTATTTTCCCGATGTGAATTTTCACATGGGAAATTTCTAAAAAACCAATTTCCCGGGATAAAAGACAGGAATATCTTTATCTCTTCTCTTTCAAGGCTGAGCTCAAGCTTTTCATTTCGTGAGGATTAATTTAAATCAATCACAAATGAAATATTACCTGAATGCCTGAATTTAAAGCCGGCATAGTGATCAATTAATTGTATATCACGAACAAAACAAAAAGAACTAATGCATAACTTGTAAAGAGCAAAAATGCTATTTCGAAAAACGGACGGATTGTTGGTGCTTTCATATGAAAAAATTTTTAATGATGAAAAAATGATTAACTAAACTTCTTTATTTTGAGTGGTCTTATTAAATTCTGTTTTATGTATTTCTGTGAAAATGTTTTAACGAACAGTCAGGGTTCAAACAACCACTTTCTGAATGCGATACCACAAGCTGTGTTATCAGTTTCAATCGATGAATCTGCACTTTCCGGCTCAATTTTAAAGCCTTTTATTTTTTTGATTTCTGTCGGGCTGTTAATAATATAGGATTCCCCGTTGTCATCCTTTACCTCTACTAAAGTTTCAGAAATTGCCTGTCGTAAATCGTAACTCTCACTAATGGATACTGAAACTGTATTGATTTTGGAATTCCATTTTCCGGCATTTAAAGTTCCTTTGATTACAGGATGAATACTAATCAAGCCTGTGTTTACATTGAAACCTGAGAGCACCAGATCGGAGACCTTAGCATTGAAGCTATTAATGATATCCAATGCCATCTTCCGGTTCAGTTCAACCCCGTCGTTTAGCAATTCATCAATAATATTTTCCGTGTTCATGCTTCCTCTTTCCAGAATCTGAGCGACATAGTCGTTTGAGTATTCGGTTAATTGATTCTTTCTTAACGAAGCTTTTAATTTTCTTGACATAAAATAATGTAATATCTTGTTTGAAATACCAGGTGTCTAAGAAGTACAGCCAAAATAATAAGAAGTGGTTTGTTCATGACCATTTGTTTTTTTTCATTATTACTTATGCTGGCTGTACCGCTTATCACCATGTATTGTTTATAACTTAGTATAACCGGAATGTTCCTGTCAGCGAAGTTGTTCCGTAGGAAATATTAATTGTATATTTTCCACTAATCAAATAATCGACTGGTATAATCAGTTGATCTGTACTGTATGTATCAACAGCATCTTGATAAACGATAAATCCGCTGCGATCAACAATCGAGATTTGAACTATACCAACCTGATTGTAGAAATTCAGAATTAGTTCATTTCCGGTTAAATCAACGGTTACAGCATTAACTGTTTCTGTAATGGTTGAAGTTGACAATAAAGAATAAGAATTTAAAGATGTTGTTATTCTTGGCTGACTTGCTGGAGCGGGGTCATCTTTACTAAGTGGAACATCAACTGCAAAAACATTTTGAAATGGAATAATACAAACCAGCATCAGAAAGATGCTACAAAGCAAAAAATTAAACTTTTTCATTTTACATGGATTTTTTAAATGTGAACAATGTTTTCGGAAAACATAAATTTAGCCTTCCTTTCTGTTGCTAAATTAGACAATGCCTGGTGTGCATCCAAATTTTCGACTAAAAAAAATCTGGACAAGTCATTTTTTATCTATCAGATAATGAGTGGAATAGAGTTATCCGGACGGGAAAAATCTGGACAAGGTTTTTTTTGCTGAAAAAAAAGAGAAAAAAGAGGGGTTTTGAAGGGGTGTGAAAATTAAAAAGCGGTGTTCACGGAGTTATTTTGATTCAACCAGCTTCTCGAGCAAGCTTTCCAATTCCTTTGCATTTTTCAGGTTCAATTTTTGAACCAAACGTTGTTTGAGTTTATACAAACTATCGGGTTTGTATTCCAGTAATAAAAGGACTTCGGGAGTGGGTACATCCAACAGAAATAAACAGCACCAGATTATTTCTTTGTGTGTAATATCCGGGAAATTACTTTCAAGTTTGCTGATAAGGTTATTGAAGGTATGGTTCATCAAATTATTGAATTTTGCCCAATCATTTACATGCAGGCAAATAATATATAATTCCTTATCCATCAATTCCCGTTCAGCTAAAGACGCTTTTTTGCGAGAACTTGCTTGCAAAGCCTTTGTTTCCTCAATTTTTTGCATTAAACTGTTTCTCAATAAGGTTTGCTTTTCGTTCAACTGCAATTCAACCTGTTCCAGTTGCTCTTCATTCCCTTTATTCCGCTTACGTAACCGCAAAAGAATAAAAATACTGATCGTCACCAGAAACGGTAAAATCCATCCTAATATAGTTAAATACTGTCTGGTTTTACCTGCAGCTTCTGTTGTCAGATGAAGATCTTCCAATACGGAAGTTTTTGTTTGAATTTCAATTTTTCTAACAGAATCAGTACAAACCTGATACTTAGTCATAAACTTAGCCATTTGTTTAAAGTCTCCTTTTACGTATGCTGTATTTGCCAGTATTCGGTAACAATCACGTTTTGTAAAAAAATTTCCCGGATATTTTAAAGACTTAGAAGCATATAAATAAGCTGAATCATATTGAGCAATATCAAAATACATATCTGCCAAGTTATAACATCTAATGGCGAAATCGTTTCCTTCATAAGGATAACTTATACTTTCTCGAAGATAGTGTTGGGCTGAATCATATTGTTTAGCCCAATAATAATTAACACCAATTTCCTGAAATGCTGAACCGCATAATAAAGAATCAGTGGTTTGAGAAAGAGCTTTTCGAAAATATTGTAATGCTTTTTGGTATTCTTTGGCAAAATGGTACGTTCTTCCAATATCAAGGATTCTGTAACCGGCATCTATTGACTTACCAAGCCGATTAAAGCAGTCTGCTGAAAGTTGGTACTTTTCTCGTGCTGCTTTATAATCCGATTGAAATGAACAAATATCACCCATGTCAGCATAAATTTTACCTAATAGATCATAGTTTTTATTATTTTGAAGTTGATCTAATGCTTTAAGATACCAAATTGTGGCTTCATCATAGCGTTGAGCAATTTTAAATATTCTGGCTTTATAAAAATAGCAATAAGGAAGTCGTGAATTATCTTTTTTGTTTGAATAATAACTTAAAGAAAAATTTATTAATGAGTCTGGCTTTAATGGTAGATTGTTTTTATCCAATGCCTGAAAGTAGAGTAATCCGTACAAGGCACGATCGGCACTTGACATTGAGTGATCAATACGCATACCTTGCAACAGATGCAGAGCAGAGTCCGGAGCAGTTTCCATAACCTGCTCGGCAATTTTCATCTCGCTGGGCAAGAGGGAACATCCGGCTAGCCACAGGAAAAAAAACGGTATAAATATGCGGGGATTAAAGTGCATAGCTCATCATGTACAATGCAAAAATAGATAGGAATGCATTGAGTTGCAAAACTACATATTTATTTTTGGTTTATAATGCTATTCCTGAAGCCTGATTTCAAAAAAAGCATAAAAAAAAATGTGCATCCAAAAAATCAAATTAAAAAAGGATAATTATACAACATTAATTTTGATGATTAATCAAAGAAAGCTGATTTTTCGGATAGAATTGAGTTGTGAGTTTTTCCGGCAAGATTAAATATTAAATGTCTTATCATTTCTTTAGACTGAAGAAATCCCTGAATGTTTTAAATGATATTTTTCTTAAGCAACAGCCAGTGTAAAAATGCTTACTCTTATTTCTTCAGTTTCTATTAATGCGTGAATACATGCTTCGAGCGTGGAGCCGGTTGTCAGCACATCGTCAACCAGCAGCACATGTTTTCCGGAAAGTGTTGTTTTGTTACTTAATTCAAAAATCCCTTCGGTGTTGGAGTATCGTTCAAAAACGGTTTTCTTTGTTTGTGTGGTATTTTCGCGAACACGGATTAAAGTAGTAATGTCCACCGGTTTTTCAAGTATTTCGGACAACCCTTTGCATATCCATTCACTTTGGTTGTAACCCCGTTTTTGATATTTCTTAGGATGGAGTGGAACCGGTATAATCACATCAACTGATGCAAAATCAGGTGAATCAAGTAAATCAACAGCTGCATATTTTCCAAGTACCTGACCGATTTCTTTGTTGCCTTTGTATTTTAAACAGTGCAGTAGTTTTTGAAATGGAGAACCTTTTTGGAAAAAGAAAAATGCAGTGCAACGATAAATAGGAACTTTCCCCCAGAAACGTTTCTCGATCGGATTATCAGCCAGTAGATGGTAATTGGTTTTTGGAATCCCATGCAAACAGGAGAGACATAAGTGATGCTCGTTTTTCAGTAGATTTTCCCCGCATACAATGCACAAATCGGGATACATTAGATTAAAAAAGTCTGCAAAAGGATTGAACTTTTTCATAATCGAAAAATGCTCTAAGGAAAATTATTGTCTGTTATAAAAGTGTCATCAGGAGACTCCAGCCTTTTGGAACAAAAATCAGTAATCCAATAATAGCAGAAATTACAGCACAAATAAGAACTGCCCCAGCGGCGGCATCTTTTGCTTTGCCGGCTAAAGGATGATGATTGGGTGAAACCAAATCTACTACATTTTCGATTGCTGTGTTCATCATTTCAGCACTCAGCACCAATCCGAAGCATAACAAACACAACATCCATTCTGTGAAACTAATATCAAAGATAAAACCGCAGATAAATACAAGAATTCCAATTGTAATGTGAATTTTCATATTGAATTCCGATTTAATAACGGAATAAATTCCGCGTCCGGCGAAACCAAAACTCTTTATTCTCTTTTTCATTGACCTTTAACTGCATAATTGGAATGCAAATTTATAAAAAAATCCGACAAACAGATTTGTTTGTCGGATATATTTAGAAAATAAATATTTATCGAATTATGATTTTGTGCGACCAAGATAAGATCCATCGCGTGTATCGATTTCGATAGTTTCGCCTTCGGTGATAAAAAGAGGAACACGTATACTAGCTCCTGACTCAACAGTAGCGGGCTTGAGAGTATTGGTGGCAGTATCTCCTTTCATACCCGGTTCGGTATAAGTTACTTTCATTTGCACTTTAACGGGCATATCGGCATAAAGTACAGTGTCAGAAGATGCATCTGAAACTACTTCAACGATCATTCCTTCAAGCAAAAAATCAACCCCGTTTATAAGGGTTTTACTGATAGGGTGTTGGTCGTATGTTTCCTGATTCATGAAAATGAAATCATCGGCTTCTTTATAAACAAATTGATAGGGGCGACGTTCAACACGCACATCTTCCAGTTTTTCACCAATATTAAATCGACGTTCAATAACGCGGCCGTCAACTACATCTTTAAGTGTGGTACGCATAAAAGTATTGCCTTTTCCGGGCTTTACATGAAGAAATTCTACTACAAAATACAATTTCCCATCCATACGGATACACGTTCCGTTTTTGATGTCTTGAGCATTCATCATAAAGTAAATCTTATTTATATGTTATTTTTTTAGTGTGCAAAAGTACTATTTTTATTCTAATTATCAAAACCGTTTGAATATCAATAATATGAAAAAGCCTCTGCTTATTTTGCAGAGGCTTAAAGAGGGGATTTATTCATATTCTTCCTATTTACTTCTCGTTCCTTTTTTGAACGTTGTAATAAATTTTCATTTGATTACCCAGAATTTTGGTGAAGCCTTTCACATCCTCTGCACTCCAGGCACGATTGATTTCGCCGTATTCTCCAAAATCAGTTTTCATTAAATCGAAAGTACTCTCAACACCTACCAGCGTATAACTGTATGGACGGAGGTTGATAATGACTGTCCCGGTAACATTTTGTTGCGAACTTTGGAGAAATTGTTCAATATCGCGCATCACAGGTTCCAGGTATTGTGCTTCATGCAGAAACATACCATACCAGTTACCCAGTTGGTCTTTCCAGTATTGTTGCCACTTGGTAAGCGTATGCTTTTCGAGCATTTTATGGGCATTGATAATCAAGAGTGGAGCGGCAGCTTCAAATCCGACACGCCCTTTTATACCGATAATTGTATCGCCAATATGCATATCACGACCAATACCGTATTTATTTGCAATTTCTTCCAATTGATTAATCAAAAGAACTTTATTGTCATTCCTCTGACCATTAACAGCACTAATTTCACCATTTTCAAATTGAATGGTTACAGTTTCTTCGCCTTGTTTTTCAACCTGACTCGGATAGGCTTCTTCCGGTAATGTTTTTTCTGATTTCAGCGTTTCCTTTCCACCGATACTGGTACCCCACAAACCTTTGTTAATGGAATACTCCATTTTAGTGAAATCGGCTTTGAAGCCGTGATCTTTCAAATAATTGATTTCGTATTCACGTGTCAAAACCATATCGCGGGTAGGAGTAAGAATCTTAATTTCAGGAGCTAATACGTCGAATGTCAGGTCGAAACGTACCTGGTCGTTTCCGGCTCCGGTACTGCCATGTGCCACATAATCCGCCCCGATTTCCTTGGCATAATTAATAATGGCAATGGCCTGAAAAATTCGTTCCGAACTGACAGAAATCGGATAAGTTCCATTACGCAGCACATTCCCAAAAACCATGTATTTGATACTTTTCTCGTAATATTCCTGTGTAACATCAAGTGCCACATGACTTACTGCTCCAAGACGGAATGCTTTATCTTCAATAATTTTCAATTCCTCCTCACTAAATCCACCTGTATTCGCAACAGCAGTATGAACTTCATATCTTTTGTCCTGTGCTAAATACATGGCGCAAAAAGAAGTATCTAATCCTCCGCTAAATGCTAAAACAACTTTTTCTTTCATGTTCTTATTTCTAAAATATAAGATAAAAAGGGGTGTAAAAATACGTCCCTTGAATACCTGATCAACTAATTTTTTTAATCAACTTTGTCTTTTTTCTCCTTTGAAGGATCATACAACATGCCTGTACATAAGCAATGTTTGCGGTCTGTACGCTGCAAGATGTCGTAATTTACACAACTTTGGCATCCTTTCCAAAATGCCTCATCGGTAGTCAGTTCAGAAAAAGTTACAGGCTTATAACCCAGTTCGGAATTAATCTTCATAACTGCCAATCCGGTTGTCAATCCAAAAATCTTTGCTTCAGGATAACGTTGTCGCGAAAGCTCAAATGCTTTTCGTTTAATTCTTTTTGCAAGTCCGTTCCCTCTGTATTTGTCAACAACGATTAGCCCGGAATTAGCCACAAATTTTTTGTTGCCCCATGTTTCGATGTAACAAAAACCTGCAAATTCTTTACCGGCTAACGCTATGATAGCTTTTCCTTCTTTGATTTTCTGTTCAATATATTCGGGTGATCGTCTGGCAATTCCTGTTCCACGCACTTTAGCAGCATCAGATATAGTTGTTAAAATCGTATCCACATATTCTAAAAATTGCTCATTAGCAATTTCTACCGTAATTTTATCAACGGCAATTTCTGTATCCATATTCATTTTGAATGAGTTCAATACCACTTTATAAAAGCTAAAACCTCATAAAGTATTCCACAGTCACTTTTTAATTCCCCTTAATTTTATCAATAGTCTATTGATAATTACATTTATATCAATAAATAACTCTAAATAAACGACACAATTTCTTTTTGAGAATTATCTTATTCCTTTTCAGAAAAAGTAACATTCATCATTTCCAAAATGTCTTCACGTCTGACTCCTTCACGCGGTATTACTAATATTGTATCGTCTCCTGCAATAGTTCCGAGTACCTGTTGGTTTGCTTTGTTGTCGATGTCCCAGGCGATTGCGCTTGCATATCCAGGTTTGGTCTTAACTACAGCCAACTGCCCCGAAAATTCTAAACTTAAAATAGCACCATGTGCAACCATAGGGTTGAAAGTTCCCTCACTTAAAATAGGCTTGTTGTAAGATGGTAAAATATATTTGTAAGCACCATTCGACAAGGGGGTTTTTGCAACCTTCAATAATTTTAAATCACGCGACAAAGTCGCCTGTGTTATTAAACATTGTTTTTCGCTCAACATTTTGAGTAATTCATCCTGACTACTTACTACACTCGACCTAAGAATTTCAGTGATAACCTGCAACCGATTTCGCTTATTTTTCATAAATGTATAATTATTTAGATTTCGGGCAAAAGTACAACATAATATGTATATTGCAATGAATTATTTGAATTTTATTTGATATTTATTCCATATTTCAATTTATTTGTGGATATTCGTCGATATTTATACATTTCTTTGAATAATTCATGTATGAGTAATGCATATTTTAATGTGTATCTTCATTCGTAATTTTTCCTTTGAATAAAGGATAAGTAATTATTAATAAATCAATAATAAAAAATCATTTCTTAAGTCGTATCTTTGCAAGTCATAAAAATGACAGTTTTTTTAGTTGTAGTTTAAATATACAAACAATTTATATTTAAATAAAATCAACAATTGAAACTGTAAATTATTAATTGTGAGTTGATTGAAAATATGTCTAAACAAGGAAATATAATAATAAAAGGAGCCCGTGTTCATAATCTTAAAAATATAGATGTTGAAATACCCCGTAATCAATTAGTTGTAATTACAGGGCTTTCCGGTTCAGGAAAGTCTTCTTTGGCTTTTGATACGCTTTATGCCGAAGGGCAACGACGTTACGTAGAAAGTCTGTCGTCGTATGCCCGTCAGTTTTTAGGTCGAATGAGCAAGCCCGAAGTAGATTATATAAAGGGTATTCCACCTGCTATTGCCATCGAACAACGGGTCAATACCCGCAATCCACGTTCAACCGTGGGCACCTCTACCGAAATTTACGAATATATAAAACTGCTTTATGCACGTATTGGTAAAACCTACTCACCTGTTTCAGGAGAGATCGTGAAAAAACACGAAGCGGATGATGTTGTAGAGGCGGTTATGGGTTTAGATGATAATACCCGGTTGATGATTTTAGCACCCGTAATTCCAACGAGTGAAAAAACGCTTGATGAGCAACTTCAAAGCTTATTAATGCAAGGCTTCAGCCGAATGGAGATAAACAATGAAACATTTCAAATTCAGGAGTTTCTTGAAAATCAGGTAAAAATCAAAAAAGATTCTGAAGTCTATTTACTTATTGACCGTTTAGTAGTAGAACATACTCAAACAGCCATTAGCAGGTTAACTGACTCTGTTGAAACTGCTTTTTTCGAAGGAAACGGAGCTTGTGTATTAAAGGTTATTAACGGCGAAGAATCTAAATTGCTTTATTTCTCGAAGAAATTTGAAGCTGACGGGATAGAATTTGAAATACCCACGGTCCATACGTTTAGCTTTAATAGTCCGATTGGTGCTTGCCCTAAATGTGAAGGTTTTGGTCGTGTTATTGGTATTGATGAAGATCTGGTGGTGCCCAATAAAACACTTTCCATCTTCGAAGATGCCATCGCATGCTGGAAAGGTGAAGTGATGAGTGAATGGAAAAACAAACTGATTCAATCTGCTTCCAAATTTAACTTCCCAATTCATAAACCTTATTATGAACTCACGGACGAGCAACGACAACTAATCTGGACTGGTAATCGCTATTTCGAAGGATTGAATGATTTTTTCAAACATTTGGAAGCCAATCAATACAAAATTCAATACCGGGTCATGTTGGCGCGATACCGGGGAAAAACCATTTGTCCGGAATGCAACGGGAGTAGATTGAAAAAGGAAGCTTCTTATATTCGTATTGCTGATAAGGCTATTTCTCAATTGGTACTAATGCCTGTCACGAAATTGAAAGTATTTTTTGATACACTACAATTAGACGAACAAGATGCTTCGATAGCCAAACGTCTACTTGTTGAAATTGAAAACAGAATTTTATTTCTACTCGATGTAGGGTTGGGTTATCTGACACTTAA
This sequence comes from Paludibacter sp. UBA6032, assembly GCA_002427885.1. Classification (GTDB taxonomy): domain Bacteria; phylum Bacteroidota; class Bacteroidia; order Bacteroidales; family Paludibacteraceae; genus Paludibacter. Next base: position 60,264 of record DIZI01000025.1, on the reverse strand, counting down.
CCGTCTTTCTAATTCCTTGTCAGGAGGTGAAAGCCAGCGAATTAATCTGGCAACTTCTCTTGGGAGTAGTCTGGTCGGATCTCTTTATATTTTAGATGAGCCGAGCATCGGTTTACATGCCCGTGATACACATTTACTGATAAAAGTGTTGAAGCAACTCAGGGATTTGGGGAATACAGTGGTGGTAGTTGAACACGACGAAGAAATTATGAGAGCGGCCGATTACATTATTGATATTGGTCCGAATGCGGGTCGTCTGGGTGGAAAAGTCGTTTATCAGGGAAATCCGAAAAAATTGGGCGAAAGTGAATCGGTTGCTTCGGAAATAGAAAATTCATATACATTAAAGTATTTATCAGGTCAGGAAAAAATTCCTGTCCCGCTTCAACGCAGGAAATGGAATAATTATATTGAAGTAATTGGTGCACGCGAAAATAATCTGAAAGGTATCGATGTGAAATTTCCTTTAAATGTGATGTCAGTGGTAACGGGTGTCAGCGGTTCGGGAAAATCATCGCTGGTTCGTAATGTATTCTATGCTGCATTAAAAAAACATTATGGCGGTGTTGCTGACCGTACCGGACAGTTTGGAACTTTGAAAGGAAGCATGTTGCTGGCTAAAGACATCGAGTTTGTTGATCAAAACCCGATTGGACGTTCTTCGCGTTCAAATCCGGTAACTTATATAAAAGCTTACGATGAGATACGGAAACTTTTCAGTGAACAGCAACTTTCAAAACAAATGAATTACTCTGCTTCTCATTTTTCATTCAATACACAAGGTGGACGTTGCGAAGAGTGTCAGGGCGAAGGAACGGTAACCGTTGAAATGCAGTTTATGGCCGATCTGGTATTGGAATGCGAACATTGCCACGGAAAACGGTTTAAGCAAGATGTGTTGGATGTGACTTATAAAGGTGTCAATATATTCGATGTATTGGAAATGACGGTAAATCAGGCGATTGATTTTTTTACTGAGCACACGGGACATACCGAAAAGAAAATTGTGAAACGGATGAAACCTCTGCAGGATGTAGGTGTGGGTTATGTAAAACTGGGACAATCTTCCAGCACACTCTCGGGAGGTGAAAGCCAGCGGGTTAAATTGGCATCGTTTTTAGCCAATGAAAAACCTGAACCGACTATTTTTGTTTTCGACGAGCCGACAACCGGTTTACATTTTCATGATATCAAAACCTTAATGAAAGCTTTTGATGCACTTATAACTAAAGGTCATACTGTCATCATTATTGAGCACAATCTGGAAGTTATTAAATGTGCCGATCATATCATTGATATTGGGCCCGAGGGAGGCGATGGAGGTGGAAATCTTGTGTTTGAAGGGACGCCCGAGAAAATTATAAGTTGCAAAGATTCTTATACGGGTCGGTTTTTGAAAGAAAAAATGATATAATAAGGCTGTTTTGTAGCAAATGCCAGGTTTTTAGATGAAAATTATTAAATTTCAATTATTGTATTTCAATAATTGAAATTTAATAATTACTTTTGTATAAAACTTATCATTATGAGAAAGATATTAAATCCATTTATTACAAGCGGTTATGTCTCGGATGATTATTTTTGTGACAGGGAGGTTGAGTCAAAAGAATTAATCAAAACCATAATAAATGGCAATAATCTGGCTATTATTTCGCCCCGAAGAATGGGAAAAACAGGATTAATTCAACACTGTTTTCATCAACCCGAAATTAGTCAAAATTATTATTGTTTTTTTATTGATATTTACGCCACAAATAACCTGAAAGAATTTGTATTTAAACTTGGGAAGGAAATTTTTGAAACGTTAAAGCCGAATGGTAAAAAGTTTGTTGACAGTTTCTTCTCTATCATAAGTTCACTTCGTCCGGCCTTTAAACTCGACACTTTAACGGGGCTTCCAACTTTCGATATTGGCATTGGAGAAATTGCTGAAGCTGCAATTAGTTTGGAACAGATATTCAAATACCTTGAGTCTGCCGATAAACCCTGCCTCGTGGCTATTGACGAATTTCAACAAATTGCCAATTATTCCGAAAACAATATTGAAGCGGTTCTAAGAACTCATATTCAGCATTGTAAAAACACTTCGTTTATATTTGCTGGTAGCCAGCGACATTTAATGCAAAACATATTTTTTAGTTCATCAAGACCATTTTATCAAAGCGTTAGCCTGTTGGAGTTAAAGGAAATCGATGAACAGGTTTATATTGAATTTGTAAAAAAGCATTTTAATCAGGAAAATAAAGTTATTTCAGATAAATTAGTTAGTGCTGTTTATAACCTTTTTGAGGGTCACACATGGTATATTCAGAATGTATTTAATGAATTGTATGCTATAACGGATAATGGAGAAACAAGTACTTTGGAGTTAGCCCAGGAAGCAATTGAGAATAGGATTGCATCGTACGAGCCACTTTTTTACAGTACATTATCGCTTTTGTCCGAAAGGCAAAAAGAAATGCTGTACGCTGTTGCTAAGGAAGGAAAAGCAACTGCAATTACTTCGGCATTATTTATAAAAAAACACGGATTGTTATCATCTAGTTCTGCTCAGACTGCTACCAAACAGCTATTAGATAAAGAAATTATCACTTCAGAGAAGAATGTGTATCAGGTTTATGATCGTTTTTTTGGTTTATGGCTTACTACAGTTTTCGGGACTGGTTACAGGATGAAATAATCATAAATCCGACAATATATTTAGAGCTTATTTATTTTCAAATAACAAAGAAGTGCGTCATTCAACGCACTTCTTTTGTTTATAAACCAAGCACTTTCAGATCAATCAAAAAAGTTGGTTTAATCATTACAGTGTAATCCTCCGGAACGGTTGCATTTACTGCCATTGTAATTTTCAGTTTGATCTTCTTTTTTAGAATATACTGTTTCAAATCAATTGGATCAACGATAAATTTTATAGTTCCACCTGCGTTAGCCGTGATCTTATCTACTGACGCAATTCTGATTTCTGGCAAGCTATCGGTTAAAATGGAAATTTGAATTGAGTCTGCGAAGTTAAAATTTCCGTCAGAGGAAGTTGAAACAATAAGTTCCATTTTCCGCAACGTAATTTTGTCAATCAAATCGGCTTTAATATTGTTTTGTTTCAGAAAATCGTCTGAATTCGTTTCAATTTCCGTGCTGTAAATATCAACCGGAATGCCGGAAACAACAATTGCTTTCGGAATGTTGACCGAATGCTCAAGCGGCAAGTCAAATTTCGTGAGTTCACTAATAACAGTACATGAGCTTAACAGGGAAAGTATAAAGATGACCGTTATCAGTATCTTTTTCATAGTGTTGTTTTAATTCAGATATTAATCAAAACAATATTTTTTTGCTTTCTGTTCACAGGTTAAGAGCCAACCTCAACGAGTTATAACCTGATGGACTGGTTTTAATCTGTTGGCCATTTTTCAGTATTAGCAGTTGGTTTTGTTTTTCATAAAGTTCTATGCGCGAAATCATTTCCACGTTGACTATGTAAGACCTGTGCACCCGCACAAATCTGCTTTCGGGTAAATGCTCTTCGAAGAACTTCATGGTTTGTTCTTTCAGATATTTCCCCTGTAGCGTAACTATCTGAACATAATCACCATCGGATTGCAGGAATAATATTTCCGAAACCAGAATCACATGAATTTTCATCCCCGATTTCACTGCAATTCGTTCAATTTTTTCTTTTTGATCTGATTCTTTTGGCTTTGAGTCTTCTGATATTGCTAAAGTCTCAGGAATAGCGGTTGTTGTTTCATTCTTTGAAAGTGTGGATCGAAATCGTTGAACAATGATAAAATAAATCAGCAAACCGATGAAGCCCCGAATTGGGATTACAGGAATAAACAGAACCGCAGATTCTAAACCAAAGAAAATATAAATCAAACCAAAACCGGCACCAAGCCAAACACTTAAGCTTAATATTACTAATGCTATATGGTTGACAAGCCGCTGATAAAGTTGTAAAGCTGCAAAATTGCCATATTTTATCACGTTCAAAATTAAAATGCATAAAACACCAAAAATTGCAGCGTGTAACAATCCATCCAGCAGTAACATCCAAAATGGAAGTTGAACTAACCAATCCAGTACCAGTGCCTGAAGTACAGCATAGAGAATCCAAATAAGAATAAATTGGACAAGCTGTTTCTGGTTTTCAAAAAATGGATGAATCATTACAGTGGACAATTGTCAGTTAATAGTTATGAGTTTAATTGGGATTGAGTTTTAATAAGAAGTAAAAAATAGAGTGAGCAAATTCCTGACCTCTTACTCCTTGCTTCTTACTCCTTACTTCTGTATGTTAGTTTCTTAATTCTCCACCTCCAAATACACAGGATCCGGTAATAACCAGTTTTCGTGTTTTATCGGTTGGATCTTTTGGCATGCGATTATCCTGAAAACCGCCAAATACCGCATCCAGATGAGTTTCGATATACCAATCGCTGGGAACAAAAATGGTTATTCCACCAAAAACAGCATTCACATCCAACCGGGTATCACCTTCAGGTAGATTGGTTCTACGCAAATCCAGGGTGATTCCGCCAAAGACAGCATTTAATTCACCGCCCTTAAATTCAGGATCGAGCACAATGTGATCGCCACTTCCAAAGACACTGTTTTTTGAGAAACCTTCACCGGTAGAACTCCATTTCGAATAATCGTTATGACGATAATTGCGACGATGTTGATGGTGGTGATAATTTTGATTCCATTCTTCAAAACCCCATTTAGGTCCGAAAATCCGACCGGCAATAATCAGAATCCCGGCTGCAATAAGTAATAGTGGCCAATAAACATGTGTGAAATCGCCATTAATTCCCGGGAAATTAGTCGGGTATGCCTCAATAAAACGTGGAATCAGGAAGAAACTTCCAATTAATACCAGAATTGTTGCCGAAAAAATGTGTCTTTTAAAATATTGTGCCATCCCAATAACGATGAGAAGCATAGGCCAGGAAATTATAACACTTCGTAATGTTGTGGGAATAAACCCAAAATTAAATCCCAGAAATACAACACCTATCAGCATAAGAATTAGTCCAAATCCGAGCCCTTTACTATAACCCGTACGAAACGGGTTTTTTTCTTCATTTTCCATAAAATTATCTTTTAAAAATTATTCGGCAAAGATACAGGCAATCGATAGCACAAAACAAGCTAAAATCGATGAAAGACCCATTTTTCCCCGACAAAAGAGCTGAAAATTTAGTTGAATGATTTTTTTTCTATTGAAAATTTAAACAAACATAGCAAATATTTATGGAATCTAAAAAAGTCAATCATTTTTATCCTCACCAGCTTAGCTTTGATTAGTAATAAAAAAAGGTGTTCCGACAGGGAACACCTTTTTGAATTTACTCAGAAATGAATTTAATCCAACCCTAATTTTTTCCGGATATCTTTAGGAATAGCATTTTTATTTACTAAAATATTGATTGTTTTGTTCAATACAAATGACTCGCTGGCATACCAGATTCCTTTGTATTTAGAATTGGTTCCCCAGGAGTTTTTTACCATATAATATTTTGTCCCGTTTTGATCGTTTGCCTTGCCAAAAATAATCATACCATGATCATCAGTTGTCTGGTAATTATCAAATGAAGCCTGACGAATTTCCTGTGTTACTTTTACTTCCGGTTGCGGTTTTGAAAGTTTGAATATTTTTGCGTCTCTGTCTTTATCCGAGACACCCAACCATTTCGCCTGACAGGCAGCCGGCATATTTTCTACTTTCGTTTCGGGATTGACGGCAATACCATTTCGTGTAAAACCTTTTTCACTTTCATCCGTTCCCCAGGCAATGGTATAGCCATTGTCAACAGCATAATCAAAAACACGTGCAAATTCATCCAAAGGCAAATTGTAAGACTCTGCCCAGCGCCAGTTATCAGGAATCTCAATAGCAAACTGAGTGTAGAATGGATGATGAGTGAACGATGTCAAAGATACGTAGTCATCCAAATTTAACCCAAGCGATTGTTCGTAGGTTAGCGGGGTGTATTTTTTCCCACTCACTGTAAATTCCTCCGGACATTTTCCCAGGTAAGCATCCAGTATCCCGTCGAAACCGGTTTTCCATGCTGTCGAAAGTTTTTTATTTGGATTTGTTACAATTACTTTGACATATGCTTCGGTGAGCGCATCGAGCTCCCCATGGTTGTGTTTCTTTTCCCCGTAATTTAATCCGGTCATAAGTGAATCGGGAACAATTCCGTAGTTCTTCAGAACATAAAGAACATCGTAGAATGAACCGCCTCCTCCAAAATTATTGGTTCCGTGCATCCGGACATACTTATCAGCCTTATCTGAATAGGAGTGATGCACAACAAACATTTCCGATAAATCCACGGCAGGTTTTCCCATACGCAGTAGCTCGGATTCAAAAAAACCTAAACTTGAAAAACTCCAACAGGTACCGGAACTGGCCTGATTTTTTATGGGTGTAATCCTGTTTTCTTTGACAGTTGTAAATTTGAAAGAATCAACCGCTGTTGTATCTTTTTGTGCGAAGGTAGCTCCTGACAATAGCAGAAGCGAAATAAAAAATATTAGTTTTCTCATAAATAATAATTGATAGATACCCTACCTCAGAGGAACGAATTTCCCTTTAGAGGTAGGGGTTCTTTTTATTTAACCGGGATATTTTCCAGCGTTGCAAGTAAGTAATCCCAGAATTTAACCACGGTAGCAATATTTACTTTTTCGTCCGGTGAGTGTGGATAACGAATGGTTGGGCCAAACGAAATCATATCCATTTTTGGATAATGAGTTCCGAGAATTCCACATTCCAATCCGGCATGGATAATCATCACTTTAGGTGTTTTACCATATTTGTTTTCGTATACCGTGGTCATAAGTTTCAAAATCGGAGAATCAAGATTAGGTTTCCAACCGGGATAACCGCCTACTAATTCCACCTTGGCACCGGCCAATAAAAACACACTTTCTACCATCGAAGCCAGTTCTTCTTTGCGCGATTCAACCGAACTGCGCATAAGTGAACGAAGGATAATGGTTTTACCATCGGATTTGATAATTGCCAGATTATTCGAAGTCTCAACCACGGTTGGTAATTCGGGAATAAAGCGCATAACACCGTTTGGACAAGCTGTTACACCGTTGATCAAATCGTCCTGCACTTCTTCAGGGATAAGTCCGGATGGCAATTCAACCTGTTCGACTGTAAAAGAAATTTTTTCTTCAACACCTTTATATTCTTCGATAAAGAGTTCCTCACATTCCTTTACAAAATCCACTAAATCGTCGACTCCTTCAGCAGGAACAGTCACGACCGCAAAGGCTTCGCGCGGAATAGCGTTACGCAAACTGCCACCGTCAATGCTGGCTAAGCGGGCTTCGTATTCAGCAACCGCGTCTTTCAAGAAACGGAACATTAATTTGTTGGCATTGCCCCGTTGTAAATGAATATCAACTCCTGAATGACCGCCTTTAAGACCTGTTAAGGAAATTTTTAAAGCAACATCTCCTTCGGGAACTTCCACTTCTTTGTAGAAAAAAGTAATATCGCCATCAATTCCACCGGCACAACCAACATAAAGTTCACCTTCGTCTTCAGAGTCCATATTGATTAAAATATCCCCTTTCAAAAAGTTGGGTTGTAAACCGAAAGCGCCAAACATGCCGGTTTCTTCATCTACAGTGATAAACATTTCAATGGCAGGATGAGGAATTCCTTTCGATTGAATTACAGCCATGGCGGCAGACAATCCGATACCATTATCTGCTCCCAGCGTGGTGTCGCGGGCAGTTACCCATTCGCCATCGATATAGGCATCGATGGGATCCTTTTGAAAATCATGAGTTACATTGCTGTTTTTTTGCGGAACCATATCCATGTGAGCCTGTAATACAACTACTTTGCGATTTTCCATACCCGGAGTAGCCGGTTTACGAATAAGAACATTTCCTATTTCATCGCGAAGAGTTTCTAAACCAAGCGATTTACCAAAGTTTTCGAGAAAAGCACCAATTTCTTCTTTTTTGTGTGAAGGCCGAGGAACTTGTGTGAGCGAGTAAAAATTTTGCCAAAGTGCTTTGGGCTCCAGTTGGCGAATGTCGTTTGAATTCATATTCTATTAATTAATTGTTTATTGTCATTTTTAATGCTGCTAATTCTGCTTGGTTTATTTTTTCTGCCCTGATATAAATTCGTTTGCATAAAAAACCTACAACTTTTTTTATCCATTTGTTGTATATTTATTCAGCTGGTATGATATGCAAATATGCACAATTATTTTGAGATTAACAGTTTTCTGAGTGTGTTTTTTTGTAATATTCATATTTAAGAACAATACGCACTGATTTTTTCGAAATACCAAATCCGAAATAATTTGGAAAGTAGTCAATCTGAACTGATATCAGCTATAACGGAAATATTTCTGGTGGTGGCGGAAGGGTATTACTAATCATTTGACTTGTTCAATCAGGACCATTTATGTATATTTAATAGCCGTATTCTCTTTAACATATGAGCAATTATGATTAATGAAATATTTCTGTAATTAGGCTTGAAATTTCAAGGTTTAATGAAATAAAATTGGTAATTTTGCGCTCAAATTGAAAAATAGATATACAGTCTTACATTTAAAGAATCTATAAATAAATTCAAATACAATCAATTGGTAAAAAAACTGCTCAATTGAAAATTAAAAGTTATGCAACAAACGTATAAATTTGTAACTGCCGAAGAGGCAGCAAGCTATGTAAACAATGGCGACATCATTGGATTCAGCGGGTTCACTCCTGCCGGTTGTCCGAAAGAAGTACCAACTGCAATTGCCAAAAGGGCAGAAGCATTTCATGCAGAAGGAAAGGAATTTAAAATAGGAATGTACACGGGTGCTTCTACAGGTGATTCTTTGGATGGTGCTTTGGCGCGTGCCAATGCCATTTTATTCCGCACTCCTTATCAATCCAATAAGGATTTGCGTACTGCTTTGAACTGCGAACGTGCTCCTTATTTCGATATGCACCTATCTTCCATTGCTCCCCACTTACGTTTCGGATTTATGCCAAAACCGAAATTTGCCATTATCGAAGTTTGTGATCTAACAGTTGATGGTGAATTGATTTTGACTACCGGAGTAGGGATTTCTCCAACTCTTGCTCATTTGGCCGATCATATTATTGTGGAATGGAATCATAAACATCCGAAAGAATTACGTGGTTTCCACGATATTTTTGAACCACTGGATCCTCCACATCGTTTGCCAATGACTTTGCTGAAACCATCCGACAGGATGGGTACTCCGGCGATTAAGGTTGACCCTGAGAAAATTCTTTGTGTAGTTGAAACATACCGCGATGATGAAGTGGGTGGTTTTACACCAACCGATGATGTTACCGATAAAATCGGGAACAATGTAGCTAATTTTCTGGCGAACGAGATTAAAGAAGGCCGTATTCCGGAAGAATTTCTGCCGATTCAGTCGGGTGTAGGAAATATTGCGAACGCGGTGATGGCTTCATTGGGTACAAATCCGGATATACCTACCTTTGAAATGTATACCGAAGTAATTCAGGATTCTGTCATTGATTTGTTGCGAAACGGAAAAATTAAATTTGCCAGCGGTTGTTCACTAACGATTACAACTCCCGTTTTGAAAGAACTTTATGAAGATCTGGAATTTTTCCGTGATAAAATAGTTCTTCGTCCGCAGGAAATGTCGAATAGTCCTGAACTGGCACGACGCCTGGGACTAATAACTATTAATACCGCTTTAGAGGCAGATATTTTCGGGAATATTAACAGTACCCATGTTATGGGATCGAAGATGATGAACGGAATTGGTGGTTCCGCTGATTTTACCCGTAGTGCTTATATTTCGATATTTACAACACCATCCACTGCAAAAAAAGGAGCCATTAGTGCCATCGTTCCAATGGTTACACATGTTGATCAAAACGAACATTCGGTCAATATCCTTATTACCGAATATGGTGTAGCCGATTTACGTGGGAAATCACCTTTACAACGTGCCGAAGAAATTATCGAAAATTGTGTAGCACCTGAATACAAACAAATGCTAACCGATTATTTAGCTTTGTCGGGTCCTTGCCACACGCCAACAAATTTACATGCTTGTTTCGGGATGCATACTCAATTTATGAAAACAGGTTCTATGTTGGGAACAAACTGGGACGATTTTAAATAATTAATTTTCCGTACAAATACAATTTTATTTTTCTTTCAAGAGGGAATCTCCATTTTTGGAGATTCCCTCTTTGCATTTCAAGGTTATTTAGCTTTAGAAGTAAAACAGAGAACGGAATTATTCCAAAAAATCATTTGGTAAGTATTGGCCAAACAAAGAAATAAAAAGACCCTGATATTAATCCTGTTATTATTTCATGGAATTGTTACATGAATAATGAATATGTAATAGTTTATACCTCAATAAAATAAAATTTATACTACAAATAAATCCGAAAAGGAAGTTTAATAAAACTTTTATCTAAATAAGTGACTTTTTGCCTTATATTTCGGTTTAATTATAACTATATTTGTCATAGAAATGTAAAAGCTGTATTTAAAAAGACAAATAATTTATCAATCAAAATTGTTAATATTGATGCTTTATTTTGTCGTTTTAAATCGTTACTGAATTCAAAGTCGGTAATGTGATATCAAAGAAATTGGGAGATCAAAAATGAAAAATCACTAATCACTTCTTACAATGGATGCAACTGAAATGCAAGACCTTATTGTCAATTTGATCAAAGAGGGTGAAAATGATAAAGCTTTAGATTTACTGATTCGATTACAAGAAGCTAACAGCGAATTGGAAGAAAAGCTAAAGTTTCGGACCCATGAGCTCGAAGAAATGAATGTTACGCTAAAGGAGTCAATTACTGAGAACAAGAAAAACTCCAGTATTATTGAGTCAATCTTCAATAGTGTTCCGGGATTAATTTATTTGTACGACGAAAATGGCAAACTAGTAAAATGGAATAACCGGCATGAATATATGACTGGATATTCATCAAAGGAGCTCTTGCAACGGAATATGATGGACTGGTTTAAAGATGATTATGAAAGCCAGAATAATATCGATTCAGCACTTAATGCAATGGCTCTGAAAGGATATGGAGACGCAGAAGCGAATTTGCAGAAAAAAAACGGCTCCAGGCTTCCGGTATATTTTACTTTCTCGGCATTAAAAATTAATGATTCGCAATACTTCACCGGCATTGGAATGGATATTACCCGCCTCAAAAAGGCGGAAGAAAAAATCAAAGAAAGTTATACAGTATTACGCATAGCAGGCGAAAAAGCAAAATTGGGCGGCTGGAGTGCCGACCTTTCGAATAACAAAGTGTATTGGTCGGATGAAGTAGCCATTTTACACGAAATGCCATTAGGATATTCGCCATCGGTGGAAGAAGTAATTAATTTTTATGCTCCCGAATGGCGCGAAAAAATCACAAAAGTTTTTACCGATTGCGCCCTGTATGGAATACCTTACGATGAGGAAATGGAGATTATTACCGCGAGTGGCAAAAGAATTTGGATTGAAACCATTGCTGAATCCGTAAAAGATGAAGCCGGGAATATCATTAAAATTCAGGGAGCATTTCAGGATATTTCAGAACGCAAGCAGGTTAATAAATTACTTCAACAGGAACGTGAATTGTACTTTGATCTAGTTAACAACCAACCTGCAGGTATTTACCGGATCAGGGTTTTGCCAATGAATAAATGGGAAAAGGACGCCTGGACAAATTCAAAAAAATCTCCTTATATCATGGAGTTGGCAAGTGACCGTTTTTGTGAGATCCTGGGAATAACACGACAGGATTTTGAAGAAAATCCATTTATAATTGACGATTTGGTTTATCCGCAAGATAAATCCGACTTCAAACTCAGGAACGTAGAAGCGAATGCGAAACTTATTCCTTTTCGTTGGGAAGGACGTATGCTGATTCAGGATAAAATTTGTTGGGTCCATTTGGAATCCATACCTCGTCCGGTTGAAAACGGTGAAATTCTTTGGACAGGTATCCTCTATGATATAACCGAAAGCAAGCAAACCGAACTGGCATTAAAAGAAAGTGACGAGAGATTCCAACTGCTATTCAATCAGGCACCACTTGGCTACCAATCACTCGATATTGATGGTAATTTTCTTGAAGTAAATCAACAATGGTTAGAAATGCTCGGTTACAAGCGTGAGGAAGTCATTGGAAAATGGTTTGGCGATTTTCTTACACCAATGTATCAGGATGGTTTTCGCCAGCGTTTCCCGGTTTTCAAAGCACAAGGACATATTCACAGCGAATTTGAAATGTTGCATAAAAATGGTTCCATCTTATTTATCGCTTTCGAAGGTAGAATAGGGAAAGATTTGAAAGGAAACTTCAAGCAAACACATTGCATTTTACAGGATATTACCGAACGAAAAAAGGCTGAAAATGCTTTACAAATCAGCGAAGAAAAATTTAAAAAAGCATTTATGACCAGTCCTGATTCCATCAATATAAACAGGTTGGAAGATGGCATGTACATGTCAATTAATAATGGTTTCACGCGTATTACAGGATACACCGAAGAAGATATTTTGGGCAAAACTTCGATAGAGAAAAATATTTGGGTCGATTTTGCCGACCGGGATAAATTAGTTAAGGGTTTGAAGGAAAAAGGGCTTGTTGAAAATCTGGTTGCTCAGTTTTCTACTAAATCGGGGGGGACGGTATATGGGATGATGTCGGCCTCCATTATCGAATTGGATGGCGTTAAACACATTCTCAATATTACACGTGACATTACTGAAATAAGGGAAACAGAGTTGGCGCTCCAAAAAAGCAAAGCCACGTTAGACACAGCTTTGGCAAGTACGACCGATGCTATTTTTATCACTGATTCGGAGGGTAATTATATTCAATTCAACGATGCTTTTGTTAAATTTCTACACTTTAGAAATCGGAATGAACTTCCCAAAAATTTTAATCAGTTCTCCAACATTATTGACGTTTTTAATTCGAATGATGAAATGGTACCCCCCGAAACGTGGGCTGTTGCAAGGGCACTGCGAGGGGAAATTGTCAACAATTTTGAATATAAACTTCGCCGTAAAGATACAGGTGAAACCTGGATAGGAAGTTACAGTTTCAGCCCGATGCGCGACGACAAAGGAGAAATTATAGGTTCAGTGGTCGTAGCAAGAGATGTGACGGAGTTAAAACAAGCAGAAAAAGCACTTTCCGAAAGTGAAGAAAAACTCCGAACTCTTTTTGCTTCCATGACCGAAATGGTGGCCATGCACGAGCTGGTATTCAATGAAGTGGGGGAGGCAATTAATTATCGGATAATTGATTGTAACGATGCATTTTCGCTGAATATTGGAATTAAAAAAGAAAATATCGTTGCGAAACTGGCTAATGAGGTTTATCAATTGGATAAAGCCCCATTTCTGGAAACATACACCCGGGTAGCTATCACCGGCGAATCGTTTGAACACAATATCTTCTATCCACCGTTGGATAAGTATTTATTGATTTCGGCTGTTTCTACGGGAAAAAATAGGTTTTCGACAATTATTACCGATATAACCGCCATGGAACAAGTTAAAGAAATTATCCTGAACAAAAACAAAGAACTGGAAAACTATATTTATGCGGCCTCTCACGATTTAAGGTCGCCATTGGTCAACATTCAGGGATTTAGCCAGCGGTTGCAAAAGCAAACCGAAGAAATAAAACTGGCATTGGCTGCAAATGGACAGCGAGAAATAAAGCATGATGATCTGGATATATTGACGAGTGAATCTATTCCCAAAACACTCAACTTTATTTTGTCGAATGTTACCAAGATGGATGCATTAATTAATGGACTGTTGCAAATATCCAGAACCGGTCGAATTGTAATGGCAATAAAGAAAGTGAATATGAATGATTTATTCAATACCATCATTCAACATGATAGTTTTGAGATTACCGAAATAGATGCAACGGTTAGTATCGACGATTTACCCGATTGCTATGGCGATGAAAATCAACTCAACCGGCTTTTCGCCAATATTATTGGCAACGCACTTAAATACAGGGATAGCAATCGGAAATTGCAAATCAATGTCTCGGCACAAACGCATTTTAATAAAGTGATTTATTGTATAGTTGATAATGGCATTGGCATTGCAGCACGAAACATAGAGAAAATCTGGAATGTGTTCTACCGCGTCGACTCAACAGTTAGCGAAGCCGGTGACGGCATCGGGCTGAGTTTAGTGAAGCGAATTGCCGACAAACACAAGGGCAAAGTCTGGGCTGAATCGGAAGAAGGAAAAGGAAGCCGGTTTTATGTTGAATTACAAAAAAATGAATTTGAAGAATAATAAATAGTCGGTAGTTTGTATCCGGTGAGTACATCATGTTTTCCAAAGTTTATTCTTATTTTTGAAAAATTTAAAGTCTACAGGAAAATACGATGCTGACATGAAAGAAATCGAACACTTTTTACTGAAAATGACATACCGGAAAATGGAAACATAACTTTTATTTACGGAATAGTGAATTGAATTTGAGGATGTTTTCCATCCATTTCTATTTACTCATCCGTTTTCAACTTATAAGGTTGCTTTTTCAGAGTTTTCGGTATAACATGGGCAGTTTACTGTTCAAAAAAGGCTTTTTTCAATATTGAAAACGCAAAAAGTAATATTGAAAGGTCAGTTTTCAATATTGAAAACGCAAAAAACTATATTGAAAAGTCATTTTTCAATATTGAAAACTCAAAAAACTATATTGAAAAGTCGATTTTCAATATTGAAAACTCAAAAAACAATATTGAAAACTCATTTTTCAATATTGAAAACTCAAAAAACTATATTGAAAAGTCGATTTTCAATATTGAAAACGCAAAAAACAATATTGAAAACTCATTTTTCAATATTGAAAACTCAAAAAACAATATTGAAAAATAGCTTTTCAATATTGAAAATTCCGGAATCGAATAGGAAATTGTGATAAAAGGGTTCAAAAAATGACGACGCTGAAATACAATCTATAGTTCAAAATATGAGTTGTTTAAAGGGGAAGCAACCTATTAAACGATCTTAAGCGATATATAAAATAGTAATCAAAATGAAAAATTACAAAGAACTAATCATTCTCATTGCCGAAGATGACGATGGACATGCCGAACTGATTCGGGCCGGATTAAGGGAATCGGGCGTTTGTAATAAAATAATCCGATTCACAAATGGAGAAGACGCCTGGCTTTTTTTAGCGGGGAAAGCTGAAACGGAAATACGCGATGCAGATAAATCGTATCTTTTATTGCTCGATATTAATATGCCCAAAATGGATGGGGTAGAAGTCTTACGAAGAATTAAAACAGATGTCGGACTAAAGGAAATACCGGTTTTGATGCTTACAACCACCGACGATCCCCGCGAGGTGGAGGCCTGTTATAAACTGGGTTGTAACTTGTATATTACCAAGCCGGTAAATTTTACTAAATTTGCCGAAATACTGAAGCGCATGGGTTTATTTATTCAAATAGTTAAGATTTGATCAATTACCAATTTCTAATTATCAATTAACTGAATAATGTTGATTGATATGTCAAAAAAATATAAGTTATGGATAAAAAATCAGATACAATACTAATCGTAGAAGATGATGCCGGGATTTTAGAATTACTCTCTGTAAGTATTCAATCATCGGGTTATTCAACTCATTGTGTGCAAACCGGTAAAGATGCCATCAATTGGCTGAAGTTGAACACGGCTTTTTTGGTCGTGCTCGATTTTGGATTGCCCGATATGAATGGCAAAGAGTTAATTTATCGGCTTATCGAAAATAAAATTACGATACCACCTTTTATTGTTTCTACAGGTCAGGGAGATGAACACATAGCCGTTGAGATGATGAAGCTGGGTGCTTTGGACTATATCGTAAAAGATGGTTCTTTTCTTGAAATGATACCAATAGTGGTAACTCACATCAGTACCGAAATAGAAAAAGAAATCAAGCTCAGAAGGAGTGAACAGGAGTTGATAGAGTTGAATCAGTTCAATCACCAAATAATTGATAGTGCGCTCGAAGGTATTATTGTTTATGATCTGCAACTGAATTATGTTACCTGGAATCCATTTATGGAACGGTTGACAGGTGCATTAGCCAAAGATATGATTGGAAAAAACGCAAAAAATGTTTTTCCGTTTTTAAAAAAAGCGGGTGTAATTGAAAATGTAGAAAAAGCACTGAAAGGAATTATTGGACCCGAAATTGAATTTATACTGGAATTTAATACCACCGGAAAACCGGGTTGGGTATCGGATGCTATTTCCACACTTAAAAACACGAACGGTGAAATTATAGGGGCAATTTCGATTGTGCGTAACATTACTGAAAGGAAAGTCGCAGCAGAAGCTTTGCAAAAAAACCGTGACATTTTAAAAGAATTACTCATCGACAATAGTGAACTGATATTGAATGAATCAACAACAATAGATTTCAATAAATTATCGGAAACTATTCTAAAAATATCCGGAGCGAAATATGCCTCATTCAATTTATTTGATAAAAATGAAATTGAATATTCCACCGTTGGATTTGCCGGATTAAAAGATTTTAATTCTCTGTCGAAAAAATACCTTGGCTATGACTTTTTAAATAAAAAGTGGAAGTTTGATAGTGAACGTAATAATATGACGAAAGACAGAACTATTACGAACTTTGATAATTTATATGATTATGTAGGAAATCTGATGCCTCGCCCTGTTTTCTATTTGATAAGTAAAACGTTTCAACTGGGCGAAGTAAGTGTTGTAAAAATAACAAAAAACGATACTCAAAAAGGTGATTTCACCTTGATATTTAAAAAAGGGGATAAATTACAAAATCCGGAAATAGTAGAACTATTTGCTACCCAAGTGGGATTATTTCTCGAACGAAAAAACTCCGAAGACGATTTGAATTCGTCCAATTCCTTGTTAAATGCTACTTTTGAATCGATTGCCGATGGAGTTTTGATTGTCGACCTGAATGGAAATCCAACTCATTTTAATCGTAGATTCATTGAAATGTGGAAAATCCCTCAGAATTTGGTGAATAACGGGGTGAAGGGTGAAATGTTACAATATGCATCTTCTCTGTTAGTTGATAAGGAAAGTTTCATGTTGAAAGTAAGAGATATTATTAAAAATAAAGAAAAAACAAATATTGATCAGGATGAATTAGCCGATGGCCGTTTTTTCGAAAGATTTACTATGCCTCTGCAAGTTGAAAATAACATTGTTGGTCGAGTATTAACGTTTCGCGATTTAACAAAAAGCAAGTTAGCAACAGAAGCTTTACAGGTAAGCGAAAACAGATACCGTAAGTTTATTAACTCTACGCCCGATTTTGTTTTTTTAAAAGACGAAGATTTAAAACATATTGTTGTGAATGTACCTTTATGTGAGTATTATCAAAAACCCGAAGCAGATATTCTGGGAAAGACCGATTATGATTTAATGGATAAACAGTTTGCTGCAAGTTGTCAGATCTCCGATAATGAGGCAATAGCTACTAATAGTCTCGTCATTATGGAAGAAAGACAAGGTGATATGGTTTTTGAAACCGTGAAATTTCCCGTGGAGTACCAAAAGGGGAAAATCGGGGTTGGAGGTTTTATCCGAAACATTTCTGACCGGAAAATGGCTGAACAAGCTCTGCAAAACAAAATGGATGAGATGACACGTTTTCACCGGATGATTGTCGGGCGCGAATTAGTCATGGTAGAATTGAAAAAGGAAATTAATGAATTGCTCAAAAAAAACGGAGAGGAAGCAAAATATAAAGTTGTTGAGTAAAATTTTCTACAAAAAACAGGAACATTATACCGGAAATTAATTAAATGAAAAACAGACCAATTGCTAAATTGCTATTAAAATCAAGAGATGTTGATATTTCTAAATACGATCAGACCTTTCTGGAAAAATCACTTCAGAGAAGAATGACTGAAATGCATTGTGGGTACGAAGAAGCGTATTATACATTTATGGAGCAGAACAATCAGGAAGGAGAAGCTTTTTTAAACTCATTACTGATTGGTTACAGTGAGTTTTTTCGTAACTCACTTTCATTTTCTGTATTGGAGAAAATCATATTTGAAACCATTTTATTAAAAAAAACGAACTCCAAAAGAAAAGAAATCCGGATTTGGTCGGCAGCCTGCTCATCGGGACAGGAAACGTACAGTTTAGCTATGTTATTGAAAGAATTTAAGAATGGTGAAGGTGAGGAAATAAATTTTCGTATTTTTGCTACCGATTGTAGTGAAGAGGTGGTTAACGAAGCAAGAAAAGCTGAATTTCGCATAGAATCCTTAACAAATTTGAGTTTAAAGAGAATTAATCAATGGTTTACAAAACAAGGAGATATCTATACTGTTAAGCCTGAATTGAATGAAAATATTGATTTCTCAGTGTTCGATTTATTAAATGAAGAATTGAGTTCACCACCAACCAGTATTTTTGGAAATTTTGACCTGGTAGTATGTGCTAATTTGTTGTTTTATTATAAACCGGATTCTCAAAAAAAAATAATAGAAAAGGTTGTGCAATGTCTCACAAAGGGTGGATTTTTGATGACCGGTGAAACGGAAAGAAGCATACTCATGAAGTATAATTTAGTAGAAGTTTATCCACAATCGGCAATATTTAGAATACAAAACCCTCAATCCTGACAACAGTTAGGAGATGCTTAGTGATATAAAAGGAAGTGAATGAAGTTATTAAACAATTTTTCAGTATAAATTTACGTGAGTTCGATATAACTAATTACGCAGCTAATTGAAAATAAGGTAATAAGGTTTTTTATA
Organism: Paludibacter sp. UBA6032; assembly: GCA_002427885.1. Classification (GTDB taxonomy): domain Bacteria; phylum Bacteroidota; class Bacteroidia; order Bacteroidales; family Paludibacteraceae; genus Paludibacter. Next base: position 41,438 of record DIZI01000025.1, on the reverse strand, counting down.
ATTACTTAATTTCTTACTACTAAGGTTTAAAAAATAAAATAAGGTTATTTCTCAGCATTTTAAAATCTTATTTATTAAACCAACCTTAATAGAAAATCAAAACGAATATTACAACTTTATTACCTTATTATTAATCAAAACATTATCAAAATTTGAAAATATTCTTATATCGAACTAACGTTAAAATATTTTTTAGAACTTTTTTTTGTTGGTAACCTTAGTAGAAAACAAGTAAGTATTAGTTAAACCTTATTACCTTATTTTTATGAAAATTGAATATAATAATCTTTATACTCATTTTGTTTTTACAACGCTGCATCGGCTACCTTTAATTTTAGCAGAAAATAAGCAGCGTATAGAAAAATATATAACAGGCATTGTCAACAATAACGATTGTTAAATGTATGCTATTTATGCTAATCCTGAACATGTACATTTTCTTGTCTCTCGTTCACCTGCTATGGACGAAGAGCGTTTAGCAGGGATAATTGCATCTTCTTCGAGCCGTTTTATAAATGAAAATAAACTCTGTATTGGAAACTTTCAGTGGCAAATGACTTGTTCGGCATTTTCTGTTTCCAAAAGAGAAGTAGATAAAGTTTGCAAATATATTTTGGATCAAAAGACGCATCATCACAAACAAACATTTGAAGAAGAATATCAGACATTTTTGAAGTTTTATCTGCAAACTTTGAAAACTCATATAACAAGAGATTTGAAGAATAGTGGTGCTAATAAGGTTGGGGATTAGGGATTCATATTTCCTACTAAGGTTACAAACAAAAATAATGTTTTTATATAAACCGAACAAAAAGATTATTTTCTTCTTTGTGAAACTTAGAGTCTTCGTGACTTCGTGGCAATAATTTTTATGCCACGAAGAATCTCTAAGTTTTTTTGTATAGTTAATAATCAATAGAGTAAACTTACTTATATCGAACTCAAATTTATAAATAAATTACAATGAGAATAAAAGATCTAAAAATCGGATTACAACTTATGCTTGGCTTTGCCCTTATGTTGTTGTTTGTTATTGTTCTGGGAGTTGTGGCATACATTCACTCAGATCAATTAAGTTTGCAGACGGAAATCATGTACAAGCATCCCATGCAAGTACGAAGAGCTATCGGATTACTGGATGCTGATATACTTAGTATGCGTCTAGGTAACAGAGATTTGATGCTGTCGAAAACCGAAAAGGAAAAACAAAATGCAATTCAACTAATGAACGTATCTGCCAGCGATGCTGAACAACAATTCGTCGTAATAAAAGAGACTTATTTAGGTCCCCATTCTGATGTAGAGCAGGCTCACGAAGCATTTATCAGTTGGTTAACAGCCCGTGAGGAGAATACTAAACTGGCACTTTCGGGAGATATTCAAAAAGTGAAAGAGAGCGTTCTTTCTACAGGAACTGTTGGAGTTTTAAGGGATAAAATGTTGGCAAAAATCCAGGTAATAGAAAATTATGCTGTTCAAAGAGGAGATAACTTATACAGCAATTCTTTGTCATTAAATAAATTGCTGAATCAAAGGCTGTTTCTTTTAGTAGGTGGTATTATTTTGCTTTCTCTTTTGATAGGGTTTTATTTCTTGCGATATATTCGTAACCCGATTACAGAGTTGACTGATGCTGCAAATCGTTTTCAAGAGGGCGATTTGAATGTGCGTAGTACGAATAATTCAAAAAGTGAGTTTGGATTGCTTGCTGCATCATTCAATAAGATGGTAGAATCAATTCAGGCCAATCTTGAGTTAAAAGATAAAACATCGAAATTAGCCGATGCCATGTTGATTGAAGAAAATGCCCATAATTTCTTTAAATCTGTTCTCCCCGAATTAGCCGTTTATACTAATTCGCAAATGGCAGCGGTTTACATCCTAAGCGAGGATAAACAATCTTATGAGCATTTTGAATCTTTCGGCCTGGACGAATCTGCCAGAATGAATTTTAAAGCGAATAGTTTTGAAGGCGAATTTGGTGCTGCAATTTCTACAGGTAAAATTCAACATATTAAAAATATACCAATTGACACGCATTTTGTTTTTCAAACCGTGAGTGGAAAGTTTATTCCTCGTGAAATCATTACCATCCCATTTCTGATTAGCAAAGAAGTGATGGCCATTATTTCACTGGCAAGTATTCGTGCCTACACCCCACAATCAAATCAATTAATAGAGAGCATTTATAATTCGTTGACTGCCCGGATTGAAGGTGTTTTGGCCTACCGTGAGTTGAATCATTTATATAATAAGCTGGAAATTCAGAGTGCAGAACTTGCTAAAGCCGGTACATACACCCGCACATTACTCGAAGCTAATGTCGACCCATTTTTTACTACCGGAGAAGATGGGAAAATCACAGATATAAATAAGTCAACAGAAAGTATTACCGGTCTTTCACGCTCAGAACTTATCGGAACCGATTCTTCAAATTATTTTACTGATCCCGATCAGGCCAGGGAAATATTTCTGCAGGTCTTTCGAGAAGGAATTGTGCGAAACTTCGAACTAGCTATAAAACATGTTGATGGAAAGATAACTCCTGTTTTGTACAATGCTTCGGTGTTCCGCGATGAAAAAGGGAAAATGGTAGGAATCTTTGCATCGGCAAGAGATATCACTCAAAGAAAACAGAATGAGATGAAATTGAAAGAACTGTATGATACATTAACGATTCGTTCTGAATATCTGGAAGTTTCAAACATGGAATTAGAAGCACAAAAAAAAGAACTGGCATCACAATCAGCTGAACTAACGGAGCAAAATAGCGAACTGGAAATGCAAAAGAAAATGTTGAGTGAAGCTAATGTGCTAAAAACTAATTTTTTGTCGAATATGAGCCATGAATTAAGAACACCATTAAACTCAGTTATTGCATTATCCGGGGTTCTGAATCGACGTCTCTCCAACCAAATTCCGGCAGAAGAATACAGTTATCTGGAAGTGATAGAGCGAAACGGAAAAAATTTGCTGTTGCTTATTAACGACATACTTGATATTTCCCGGATTGAATCGGGTCGTGAAGAAATTGAAATCATAAATTTTAATGTAACTAATTTGATTACTGAAATTGTGAGTATGATACTTCCACAAACAGAAACAAAAGATGTGAAACTCATTCATTCCGGAAAAGATGCAGAATTATTAATTAACAGCGATTTGAACAAATGCCGTCATATTCTTCAAAACCTGATAGGCAATGCCGTGAAATTTACTGAAAAAGGGACAGTGGAAATTAAATCTAAACAAAGTGCTAATAAATTAAGTATTACCATTACAGATACCGGAATTGGGATTGCCGAAAACCATTTAGTCCATATTTTTGATGAATTCCGTCAGGCTGATGGGAGCACTTCACGACGGTTTGGGGGTACAGGTCTGGGTCTGGCCATTGCCAAAAAATATGCAAATTTGTTAGGTGGTACTGTTACCGTAAAAAGTGAACTGGGGAAAGGTTCATCTTTTACACTTACATTGCCGTTGTCATATTCGGTTGAAAACAGAATTATGGAAGAACCGGCAATATCATATTACAACAAGACGATTATTCAAGTACCTGTAAAACCTGTTGATGGTAAAACTATTTTATTGGTAGATGACAGTGAACCGGCTATTATCCAGATTAAGGACTTTTTGGAAGAAAGTGGTTATCAGATTTTAGTAGCAAATGATGGTGCGGGTGCTTTGAATTTAATTGCTCAGACAATTCCAGATGCTATGATTTTAGATTTAATGATGCCTGATATTGATGGATTTGCAGTGCTTAAATCGTTACGAAATGCCGAACCAACGGCTCATATTCCAGTATTAGTGCTTACGGCCAAACACATTACAAAAGACGACCTAAAAGAGTTAAAGCGGAATAATGTACATCAGCTTATCCAGAAAGGTGATGTAAAACGCGAAGAACTTATATCAGCCGTTGCTTCCATGGTTTCGACCGAAGTTAAAGAACAGCAAGTACCTATACGCCGTTTGCAACAGATTGACGGTAAACCTACTGTGTTAATAATTGAAGATAATCCGGACAATATGATCACTGTAAAAGCTATTCTTGCCAATGATTTTAAGATTATTGAAGCTGTTGCCGGTGAAGAAGGTATTCTGGTGGCAAAGAAATTCAAACCGAATCTTATTTTAATGGATATAGCCTTGCCGTCTATGGATGGTATTGAAGCATTTAAAACCATACATGCTGATGCAGAACTGGAATATATTCCAGTTATTGCGCTGACTGCAAGCGCAATGACGACTGACAGGGAAACCATTCTGGCGCATGGATTCGATGCTTATATTGCCAAGCCAATTGATGATAAAGAATTTTACCATACGATAAATGAAGTGCTTTTCGGGAGTTGACTTTCAAAACGAAATGAACTTATGGCGAAGGATAAAATAGTAATTAAATGACCCCCAACCCCCAATCCCGATAGCTATCGTGGAGGGGCTGAAGAGTGAAAATAGAAAGTTATTTGTTTATAAGAAAGTTTTAAAACTGAGTCTTAAAGCCCGTGCAAGGGTCAAAAAAATAAAATCACAAATGCTTACATTCCGCTAGAATCGGTTGAAGCGAATATAAATTCCAATTTTATGGAAAGAAAGAAAATTAAAATCCTGGCTATTGATGATAATCCTGACAATATCATCACCATTAAAGCATTGATAATGGAAGCTTTTCAGGATGCATTGGTAATAACGGCATTAAATGGATTAAGAGGGCTCGAATTGGCTGTAGAAGAAGATCCCGATGTTATTTTACTTGATATTGTTATGCCCGATATGGATGGTTTTGCTGTCTGTCAAAAGCTGAAAGATGATAAAAAAACTTGTGAAATCCCGGTTGTATTTGTTACAGCAATTAAAGGTGATAAAGCAAACAGAATAAAAGCTCTGGAGGTTGGAGCTGACGCTTTTCTGGCAAAACCAATTGATGAAAGTGAACTGGTTGCCCAGATACGGGCCATGGTAAAAATACGAACTGCCGGTTTGGAAAAACGGAATGAAAGCATGCGGCTTGCAGCTTTGGTGGAAGAACGTACACGCGAATTAAATGAAAACTATATTTCAACGGTGAACCTGTTCGAAGATTTGAACAAGGAAAATACGAGAAGAAGGGAAACTGAAAAAGCACTCATTGAAAGTCAGGAAAGATACCGTACGTTAATTGAAAACTCAAGTGAAGCCATTTACGTCATTCAAAATGAAAAATTTGTATTTGCCAATCCGGCTTGTAATCAAATTTCCGGAATTTCATCAGAGGAATTATTAGAAAAATCGCTTATGGATTTTGTATCTGATGATCAAAAGGATAAAATAAGAAAACAACATAAAGATTTATTAGAAGGTATAGTTCATGGCAATACCGGAACCTATTCTATTCAAAGAGCACAGGGTGATCCTGTTTGGTTAACCATCAATTCTGTCCGCATTATCTGGAATGATATACCAGCCTCACTAAATTTTGCTTCTGATATAACTGAACGAAAAAATGCTGAAGATGCCTTAAAGGAGAGCGAAGAGAAATTTAGAGATATGGCTAACCTTTTGCCACAAATTGTTTTCGAAATAGACTTAAACGGAGTTGTAACTTATGTTAACGACCAGTGTCCTGCAATTCTGGGATATACTTGTGCCGAACTGCTTGGACAAAAATCAGTTATTGTTCATGTGCCGGAAGAAAGAGACAGAATTGTTGATTTGATTCAACAAAAACCAAGTTGGAAGGAAATTGTTGACAGGGAATATACCATGTTACGTAAAGATGGAACAGTTTTTACAGCATTAATTTATACAAATGGAATACTAAAAGACAACAATTTAATCGGTTTCAGAGGTATAATTATTGATATAACCGACCGTAAAAAAGTGGAAGAAGAACTTCTGGCAAGTGAACTTAAGTATCGTGAATTAATGGACAATTCGCCCGAAGGAATTACTATTTATATTGAAGGAAAGATTGCTTATATCAACAAAGAGGCAACTCGATTAATGAGAGCTAAAGATAAAAGTGAACTGCTTGGAAAATCATTAACAGATTTCATTCACCCACAAAACCGTGAGTTGGTTCTCGAAAGAATGAAATATGTGGCATTAGCACCTATTAATGAAGCATTACCTGAAGTGGAAGAAATATATACCAGACTGGATGGTACAGAGATGTATGTCGAAATAAAAGTAATGCCAATAATATTTGATGGTAAGTTTGCAATTCAAATATCAGGTCATGATATCACAGACCGTAAAGAAGCTCAGGAAAAAATAAGACAAAGTGAATCGTTCTTAAAGGAAACGCAAAAGATTGCCCGATTGGGATCATATTCTCTTAATTTGGCTGGCAGCCATTGGGTAAGTTCTGAGGTATTGAATGAAATTTTTGGAATACCTGATGATTACGATAAGTCGATTGAAGGATGGGCATCGTTAATTCATCCAGACTGGCAAACAACGATGACAGAATATTTTGAAAAGGAAGTCATTGGTAAACAAGCCAATTTTGATCAGGTGTATAAAATTGTTCGACAGAATGATAAGTCTGAACGTTGGGTACATGGAATAGGTGAATTGCAGTTTAATGCAGACCATCAGATTTTAAGAATGATAGGTTCTATTCAGGATATCACTGATATTAAAAATGCAGAGGATGCTTTACGCGAGAGTGAATCGAAATACTTTGAACTCTTTACCCTGTTGCGATCGATGAGTGATACCATGCCCGATATGATGTGGGCCAAGAACTTAAACAACGAGTACATATTTGCAAACGAGGCATTCTGCCAACGAATTTTGAATGCAGTAGATACTACAGAACCGATTGGAAAAACCGATATTTTCTTTGCTAAACGGGAACGAAACTCTCATCCTGATGATCCGAACTGGCATACATTTGGAGAGATTTGTGCGGATACCGATGTGATTACTTTGCAGGAAATGAAAGAAATGCAGTTTGATGAATATGGTAATGTAAAAGGGAAATTTATATTCCTTGACGTAAATAAGGCCCCGTTATATAATGAAAAGAAAGAATTAATAGGTGTTGTCGGTTCGGGACGTGACGTTACGCAACGTAAGATAATGGAACAAACCCTGAGAGACAACGAGCAATATACAAGTTCCATTCTGGCGGCAATTCCTGATTTGATGTTTGTATTTGATGCGGAGGGTAATTTCCTTGACTATAAATCGGGAAGTGGTGTGGACTTATATGTGTCGAAGGAGCAGTTTCTGGGTGAAAGTATTTTTATGTTTCTACCGGAACATATTGCACGGCAAACGAAAGACGCCATTGACGCGGTTATTCAAAAGAAGCCGGTTGATCCGTTTGAATATGAACTGACATCTGAAAATGTTTTAGGGTTTTATGAATGTAAAGTTTTCCCTTTTGGTGAGTCAAAAGTAATCGCGATGATTCGTGATATCACTGCGAATAAGCAAATACTTCAGAAACTTGAAAATAATCGTGCCGAACTGAAAGCCATATACGACAACGCACCGGTAGTGATGTGTGTACTTGATGAAAAGAGACATATTCTTTTTGCCAATCATGCATTTAATGCTTATGCCGTATCGTTCAATAAAGATATGGAATATGAGAAGGCGCTGGGAGGTGTGATCGGTTGTATTAATTCTTTGGAAAATCCGAAGGGCTGCGGCTTCGGAAAAGATTGTAAAAAATGTACATTAAGATTATCCATTGAAGATTCTTTCAGAACCGGTAGGGTTCATACTTATATTGAATATGAAACAGTAATTGTCAAAGATGGTATCAAGAGAGATGTTTCCCTCCTTGGATCCACTGCCATTATTGATACTGATGGTAAGAGAACACTCCTGTTAAGTTTGATAGACATTACTGAAAGAAAACAGGCTGAAGATGCCTTGCATAAAAGTGAAATGTTTTTACGGACCTTTATTGAGAATGCACCTTTTGAAATTTGGGCCAGGGATGTCAATAATGTTGGGATTCTTGAAAATAAAAAAATGGTTGAACACTTTGGTTCCATTCTGGGTAAAACGTCCCGGGATTTTGAAACACAACATCCTGATACGGTTGAATTATGGAATAATAATAACAAGCGGGTTTTAGTGGGTGAAATGATTGATGAACTGGTTGAATATATTGTTGATGAAAAGAAATATACCTATCAGCAAATTATATTTCCTATTTATAATAATGGATTAATCATCGGAATATCCGGTTTTAATATTGATATAAGCGAACGAAAACGGATAGAAAGTGAGTTACTGGAAACACAATTGCTTTACCATTCCTTTATTGAACAATTGCCTAATCCGGTTTTCAGTAAAGATAGTGAAGGTCGTTATGTCCTGGTCAATTCACAATTTTGCAAACTCAAGGGAATTTCCAAAGAAAAATTTATTGGGAAAAAACCGCTGGAAATAATTGAAAAAAAAGATTCTATCTTTAATGAACATAGGAGTGATGTTAAATATTCGAGTTTAGGTGAAGAAATCCATAATGAAATCATGCAAACAGGGAATACGTATGAGATGGAAGAAGAATATCAGGCTGCCGATGGTTCCAGACCGTTTATGCATGTACTGAGAATGCCTGTTGTAGACTCATCCGGTACCATAGTAGGTTCGCAGGGTATTATGTTCGATATAACAGAACGAAAGGAAGCTGAGAAGGCATTGAATCAGTCGGAAGAACAATTGAAAAAGTTTGCTTCGCATCTGCAAAATGTCCGGGAAGAAGAAAAAATAGCCCTGGCCCGTGAAATACACGATGATTTAGGTCAAATTTTGGTGGCTTTAAAAATTGACATGGGTATGTTGAAAAATAAAGTTATAAAATCCAATACTTTTATTGGTTCAGATGATATATTGGCTAAATTTGATAACCTTGTTGATCTTATTGATACCACCATTAAAACGGCCCGTAGAATTATGAATGGTCTGAGACCGGAGCAGCTTGATTTGCTCGGCTTTGTTGAAGCTACCAGACAATATCTACTTGAATTTGAGGGGCGTCATCATTTGACTTGTGAATTTGTCTGTAACATTATACATATCGAAATTACTTCTCAACAATCAGTTGCATTATTCAGGATTGTCCAGGAAGCACTTAATAATATTGTAAAACACGCTAAAGCTAGTCAGGTAACAATACACTTGACAAAAACAGAAGACAAATTGTTGCTGGAGGTTCAAGACAATGGAATTGGCTTTGATATAAATAACAAAGGCAGGCAAGATTCCTATGGAATGATTGGTATGAAAGAGAGGGTGTTTTTGTTGGGAGGCAATTTAAGTATCTCAAGTCAGATAGGACTTGGTACCATTGTGAAAGTTGAAGTGCCGTCTGTTGCTGAACTAAAAGCTGAAAACAGAAATGATCATTATAATCTTGAAATACCATTCGATTGATTAAAGAATATGATTGTTCTTTATGTCATTATCGCTTTCTGCTAAGTTAAATAAAAGTACAAATAATTAAATAAATAGAACTTAATTCGTCTTTTACAGGCTGTATCCTTAAAATATGTGCGTAATTCAGGTCGATTTGATTTAAAAAGATGAATATTTTAGATTGTTTTGTAGCATTTACTGCTACATAATATAGTATTGGTTTAATTGATTAATCATCAATATATTACTTTGATTACTCATTATCATGTTATTGTAAAATGAATAATTTCCGCTATTCGAACGAAGATGAAAAGAGGTTGTAAAGAAAATCGGTTTCAATTATGATTTGTAGTAACTAGTTTGACTATCCTGAAATAATTACTACAATTATTTATATATCAACAGATTATCATAAAAATGTTTATATTTGATACTTTTAAAGAGTCATTGAAGAAATAATAAATATTTTGTTGAACCCAAATTAATTTAAATTTAAAATTATGGTCCAGGTTTAGTGCAAATGACAGACTTATTTTGTAAATAAATGACGCTAATCAGGCAGGTATGAAACTCTGATAAAGAAAAGATAGAATGTTAAAACATGGTCAATGATTAGTTAATGTAAAGGTTTTTGATTTTAGTCTACACCGTATTTGAACATAAGTATGGGAGTAGAAAAATTGAAAGAATTAAAATGAATACTTGTACATCCCCAAACTATGCAACTGTGGAAGTAAAAAGCCTAATGAGCTTTTACAATATGTTAAACAGGACTTTTGTCTTGTCAGACGTGCGTGTTTGTAATTTGTCTGCTTTCATTCAACAGGGGAAAAATATTGGATTGAAACTTATGCTGATGATATTGTTGCTTACCGGCTCAATATCATTATCCGGTCAACCCAAAGATACTCTGAAATATCATTACAAAGTTGGAATAAGAAACAATTTTGAACCTATTGATTTCCTGAATAAATACGATAAACCGGTTGGCATTACTGCAGAAGTACTGGCGGAAATTGCCAAATCTGAGAATGTTACTTTCGATTTGATTCCCATGTCGTTTAACCAAACTTTAAAAGCATTAAACAATGACGAAGTAGATTTTATTCCATTGATTATCAGTTTAGAAAGGAGAAGTGAATACTGTTATTCTATTCCATATTGCCAAATCACACAAGCACTTTTTCAAAGTACCCATAACAAAAACCCTGTTACTATAAATACGTTAAAAGGTCATACGATTGGATTTATTGAAAGTGACGCTTTACTCGATACATTTGCGACCAGAACTGATTTTAAAAAGCATATAGTCTTATCAAAATTAGATGGATTCTTACATCTGAGAAACGGGCAGATAGATGCTTTTTTCTGCGGGGAACAAAATGGAATAAAACTAATTGAAGAAAATAACATTACCGACATTAAACTGGTAACAGGTCATCTTTATCCCAGGGAATATGCATTTGCTACCGGCAAAGATCATCGGCAAATAATTCAAATGCTCGATAGTCAACTTTCAAAATTACGAGCTTCTGGTAAATTAAAGCAGTTATCTGATAAATGGCTAACAGTTGAATTGTCTAAACCAAACTGGTTAAAAACCCACGGAACACTATTAATTACCATACTGAGTATTTTTACTTTAGCCATAATTTTGCTCTTGTTTTGGAACTGGTTGTTGCGTAGCATGGTTGCTGAAAAAACAAAGTCGATAAAAGAAAGTGAAACAAAATACAGGGAATTAGTTGATTATTCGCCCGATGCCATTGCCATTTATGTGGATGGCATAATTGTTTTTGTAAACGAAGAATGTCTTCGATTGATGCATGCTGTTAATGTCGATGAATTGTTGGGAAAGAATGTGATTGAATTTATTAATCCCGATTATCGTGCATTTATAGTAGAACGTATGAAAAAAGCGGCAGCACAAGATATTGTATTACCGCTCGCCGAGGAAAAGTTTATTCGTATTGATAATTCTATAGTTGATGTAGAGGTAAAAGCTATGCAAATTAAGTACGAAAATAAGTCTGCTGTTCAGTTAATAGTACGTGATATAACCGAACGTAAGAAAGCGGAAGAATCGCTTCAGAATGAAAGATTATTGCTTCGTGCGGTTATTGATAATATCCCGGATCTGATTTATACCAAAGACTTAGCTTGTAAAAAGACACTTGCCAATCTGGCCGAAGTTGAGTTTTTAGGAGCAGCATCTGAATCTGAAGTGTTGGGTAAAGATGATTTTGAATTTTACCCGAAAGAAATTGCGGAACAATTTAAATTGAACGACCAATTACTGCTACAAACCGGAACCCCCGATTTAAATGCTGAAAGTTATATTTTAGACAGCAAGGGGAATAAACTTTGTATTATCTCTACAAGAATTCCTTTACGTGACAAGAATAATCAGATTATTGGATTATTAGGTATTGGGCGAAATATAACTTCCCGTAAAATAATGGAAGAGTCTTTGCGACTGAGTGAGGAACATTACCGTACACTGGTGGAATTAATGCCTGATGGAGTGTATAAAAGCACGCACGATGGAAAGTTTGTCAGCGTTAACGATGCTCTGGTTAAGATGCTTGGATATGATTCTAAAGAGGAATTGTTGAGCATCGACATCACAACACAATTATATTTTGATAAATCGGATCGTGATAGTTTGATTTCTGTGGATAAGATGCATGAAATGAGTATTTATCGATTGAAAAAGAAAGATGGTTCCGAGATTTGGGTCGAAGATCATGGATGGTATATTCTCAATGACATTGGTGATATATTATTCCATGAGGGAGTCATGCGGGATGTTACAGGGAGGTTACAATCGGAACAGGATTTGAAAAAATCAAGGGAGGAATTGAAAAATTTTGCAGCACATCTTCAAACAGTTCGTGAAGAAGAAAGGTTACAATTAGCGAATGAAATCCATGATGAAGTAGGTCAGATTTTGATAGCGGTAAAAATTGACATGGGGATATTGAAACAAAAAACATTGAAAGTTATAGAACCGAAGAATTCAGATGAAATTCTGCCCAAATTTGAAAATCTTTTGAACTTGATTGATAATACCATTAATACAACCCGCAAAATTATGACAGATAACAGACAAGAAGTATTGCATTTACTGGGTTTTGTTGAATCTGCTAAATTGCAGGTAAGTAATTTCCAGGAAAAATACCAGATAAATTGTCAGTTTAAAAGTGAAATCAAGAATCTTGAAATTAATACACAACAATCCATAGCGTTGTTTCGAATACTTCAGGAGGCCCTCAGCAATATTGCTAAATATGCTCAGGCTACAGTAGTGAAGGTTAAATTATTTGAGAAAGATAACAAATTAGTGTTGGAAATTATTGATAATGGAATAGGATTCACCGAAAAAATGGAAACAAAACGCGATGCCTATGGCTTTATTGGCATGAAAGAGCGGGCTTTTTTGCTGGATGGTGAATTGTATATTTCCAGCCAATTGGGAAAAGGAACAAGTATAAAAGTTGAAATCCCGTACATAACTTATAATTAGTGGTAAATACGCCATTGCTATTATTCGTGTTGCAACTTAAATTGAGTTGATAATCAATTCAATATTATTTAATTAATATTTTAATAAGACCGAAACAAATCCAAACAATATCCCTGGAGATAGAATCCGGTTTAATCAATATAAATAATCAAATCTATATCATGTTTGTGAATTTTCAATGCCTGCTTCATAATATTCAAAAAAGTAAAAGGGAGTATTTTCAATTTGTCTTGTTGTTCCTTTTTATCATCTGTTCAGTTACAGTTAAGAGCCAACCAACCGATACGCTGAAACATACCTACAAAATTGGGTTTAGGGAACAATTTGATCCCTTTGAATTTTTGAACAAATCCCGCCAACCTGATGGCTTGACAGCAGACTTACTTCGTGAAATTTCTAAATCTACCGGTATAAAATTTGAGTTTGTCCCCATGACTTTTAAGGAATCACTTGCCGCACTTGAAAGCGGTAAGGTTGACATGATTCCTTTGGCTTTAACTACTGAACGGGCAAAACTCTACGGTTTTTCTGATTCATATTGCCAATTGACTCAGGCTCTTTTTCAAAATGAAAACAGTAAAAAAAATATACATATTAATTCGCTGAAAGGCAATACTATTGGACTTATTGAGGGTGATGCCTTACTCGATACTTTTGCTACCCGTACGGATTTTCAGAAGCATATTGTCCTTTCAAAATTAGATGGATTTATGCATTTAAAAACCAATCAGATTGATGGTTTTTTCTGTAGTGAACAAAATGCGATAAAAATATTAAAAGAATATAATATATCTGATATTAAGATGGTTCAGGGGAATCTTTTTCCACGTAAATATGCATTTGCAACCAGTAAAAAAGATAAACAATTAACTTTGTTGCTTAATGATAATATAGCTAAACTAAAAGCTTCGGGGAAACTTCAAAAATTGACTGATAAATGGCTTTCGGAGAAAATACCTTCACCGGGTTGGCTAAAGAGACACGAGTCACTTTTAATTACCATACTGGGAGTCTTTACGGCAATAATTATTTTTCTGATGTTTTGGAACTGGTTATTGCGAAGTACGGTTTTTGAAAAGACAAAATCAATTAAAGAAAGCGAAGAAAAATACCGGGGATTAATTGATAATTCGCCTGATGCCATTGCCATTTATGTAGATGGAACAGTTGTTCTGGTAAATAACGAATACCTGCGTTTGATGCGTGCAGCTTCAGTTGATGAATTGATCGGTAAAAAGGTGATTGAATTTATTCATCCCGATTATCGGTTATTTGTTGATGAGCGAATGAAAACTGCAGTAAGTCAACAATCAGCATTACCCGTTGAAGAAGAGAAATTTATTCGTAATGATGGTAGCTTTGTGGATGTTGAAGTGAAAACTATGTCAATTACTTTTGATCATAAACCGGCAATACAATTAATAGTGCGCGATATTACCGAACGAAAAAAGGTCGAAGAAGAATTACGCAACAGCGAACAAAAATTCAGATCAATTTTTGATAAATCACCCATCGGGATAGAATTGTACGATGCAAATGGGAAACTGATCGATGAAAATAAATCGAATATGAGAATTTTCGGCATAACAGGATTAGATGTAAATATAGGATTTGATCTTTTTGCAGGAACAACTTTAACGCCTGAAAATAAAGAAATACTTTTAAGAGGCGAGTCAGTTACTTATCAGTCAACTTATGATTTTGATAAAGTAAAAGAATTAGATCAATATAATACAGAAAAGAAAGGAAAAATTGAATTAGATTATATTATTACTCCTATCAAATATAATGATGAAAAAACTGTTCACGGATATTTATTGCAAGTACAGGATATTACAGAAAGAAAGCGCATAGAAAATTTACTAAAAGCCAATAGTTCGGACTTTCAGGAACTTTTTGATAACGCACCAATTGGTTATCATGAGATTGATCCCTTAGGTCGCATAGTCCGGATAAATCAAACCGAGTGTAATATGTTGGGTTACACTGTAGAAGAATTAATGGGACAAGATGTTTGGATGTTGAGTGCCGACGCGCCTATGTCGCATCGGGCTGTAGATGAAAAACTTGCAGGGAGTCTGATTCCTGTAGAGTCCTTCGAACGTGAATTCCGAACAAAGGATGGGAGAACTGTACATGTTCTGGTTAATGACAAAATACTAAAAGATAATGAAGGTTTTATTACCGGGATTCGTACAACAATTCAGGATGTGACAGAAAGTAAAATAGCAAGGGAGACTCTTATTAATGAACGGTTATTGTTAAGGACAGTTATCGATAATATACCGGATGCGGTTTATGCAAAGGATTTAACTCTTACCAAGACTCTTGCAAATTTAGCCGACATTAATAATATAGGTGCAAATTCTGAAATGGAAGTTTTAGGCAAAACTGATTTTGAGCTTTTCCCGTTGGAAATTGCCGAAAAGTTTTCTGAAGATGACCATCTGGTTCTAAAAGCAGGAAAACCTATTTTTAGAAGGGAAGAGTTTGTAACAGATGATAAAGGAAATATCCGCTGGTTACAAACATCAAAAGTTCCTCTGTTTGATCAGGATCATCATATTATCGGATTGGTTGGTGTTGGACGTGACATTACCGAACAAAAACTCGCACTTGAAACGCTTGAAAATGAGCGATTATTGCTTCGCACAGTGATAGATAATATACCTGATCCGATTTATGCCAAAGATATGGATGGCAGGAAAACGCTTGCTAACAAGGCTGAAGTACTGCTTTTAGGTGCGAAGTCAGAGTCCGAAGTATTGGGAAAAGATGATTTTGAGTTTTATTCAAAAGAATTTGCCGAAAAATTTAAAGCCAACGATGAATTGTTACTGAAAACCGGTGATCCTGATTATAACAGAGAAGGTCTGATAACTGATGGAAATGGAGATAAAATGTGGATTCTTTCTTCAAAACTTCCTTTACGTGACAAAAATAACCAGATTATTGGTTTAGTGGGTATAGGTAGAAACATTACCACCCGGAAAAAGATGGAAGAATCTTTGCGTGAGAGTGAAGAACACTATCGGACTTTGGTAGAAAGAATGCCTGATGGCGTTTATAAAAGCACTCACGATGGAAAATTTGTAGCTGTCAATCCTGCCATGGTAAAATTATTGGGATATGATTCAATGGAGGAATTGCTGAGTATAGACATAAAAAAACAGTTATATTTTGAACCGGCCGATCGGGAAAGTCTGATTTTAGATCAGGAATTGGAGGAAATGGGGATTTACAGATTAAAAAAGAAAGATGGATCGGCAGTTTGGATAGAAGACCACGGTTGGTACAGTCTGAATGAACAAGATGAAGTAGTATACCATGAAGGTGTGATGCGTGATATTACGAGTCGGTTGGAAGCTGAACAAGCCTTAAGTAATTCGAGGGAGGAATTGAAAAGTTTCGCTGCTCATCTTCAAAATGTCCGCGAAGAAGAACGGCTGCAGTTAGCGAATGAAATACACGACGAAATTGGTCAGATTTTGATTGCTATAAAAATTGATATGGGAATATTGAAGCAAAAAACGTTAAATGCAATCGATGTTAAACAATCGAATGATATTTTGCCTAAATTTGAAAATCTTTTGGGTTTGCTTGATAACACGATTAATACTACCCGGAAAATTATGACAGATAACAGACAGGAAGAATTACATCTGTTAGGATTTATTGAAGCTGCTCAATTGCAGGTGAACAATTTTAAAGATAAATATCATATAAATTGCCAGTTTGCAAATTCTGTTTCCGGTCTTGAAATCAATTCACAACAAGGAATAGCTTTGTATAGGATAATGCAGGAAGCATTGAGTAATATTGGGAAACATGCCAAAGCTACTCAGGTTAATGTGAATCTTTTTACAAAAGACGACAAGTTGATCCTGAACATTACTGATAATGGAATTGGGTTTTCCGAGAAACAAAAGGTTGATAAGAACTCATATGGACTTATTGGTATGAAAGAGCGTGCTTTTCTTTTGGAAGGAGAATTGTTTATATCCAGCCAATTAGGCAAGGGAACAAGCGTAAGAGTAGAAATGCCTTATATATTCATTAATAATCAGTCATAAATGAACGTTAATGGGCCAACAATTGTTTGTGTATTAAGGACTATGAAGCAAGCAGGTATTAAAATATAAAATCACATTAAAAATAAGCTTATGATAAAAGTATTCATTGTAGACGATCACGAAATTATACGTGAAGGACTAAAAAAGATTTTAAAAGAAGAGTCCGATTTCATCGTTGTAGGAGAAGCTCAGGATGGAGTTCAACTGTTCGAGCTAATGCAAAAGCCCGATTTCGATTGCGATATTATGCTTTTGGATATGAATATGCCCGGAAGAAGTGGCATCGATTTGTTGAGTGATTTGAAGACCATGAAGCCGGAACTTCATATCCTGGTACTCAGTATTCATCCGGAGGATAAATTTGCCCTGCGTACTCTGAAAGCGGGAGCATCGGGCTACTTATGTAAGGATACTGCCCTTGATGAGTTGGTAGTTGCTATACGTAAGATTTATGCCAAAGGCAGGTATCTGAGTCCTACACTGGCTGAACAGTTGGCTTTCGATGTTATGCCGCAACAGGATGCCCTACCGCATGAGCAGTTATCAAACCGTGAACTGGAAATCATGTTTATGCTTGCTGCTGGAAAAAAAGTGAAAGATATTGCAGCGGAACTTACTTTGAGTATCAGTACTGTTTTCACTTATCGTGTCAGAATTTTTGAAAAATTAAAAGTAAAGAATAATGTTGAACTTACACATTATGCGATTACCAATAAATTAATTGAATAATTTTCAGGGTATTCTTTTATAAGGACGGGGTGACTTTCTGCAATTTGCAGAAGTCACCCCGTCCTTATTTTCTGTAGATAGTGTACTTTTAACGTGAAAAAGTTCGAGTCTACTCCGATAACTAATACCTCCAAATCCCCAAATGTTAGCTATTAGTAAGTCTTTTTATTGACTTTCCTTGTCTTATTCAGATGAATAAAAACGGATCTTTCGGAGTAGACTCTAGCTTGAATGAATTGAAAATCAGTTTTAAAGCAATCGATACTACCAATTAATCTGCAAAAGCTGATATGTGCTTACAAAAATAATTGGAGCTCAATGACTCATTCTGATTGTAAGTGGTGAAATATATGAAAATATATGATGTGATTATGAAAATAAAACAACCAATACTGTAAGTACAATCATGTACAGTGTAAAAATCAAAGTTGCAGTTTGAAACAAAGATTGAAGTTGGTGCTTGTGCTGGTGTTGGTGTGTTAAGACTTTCATTGTGTTGGGATTTTAGAAGAATTTGTAAATTGCTTTGTGGAATAAACCAATAGTGAAAAGATCCTGAAAACGGTTTTTTTGAATTTTAAACGATTCTGATCATCTGATTGAAACTATGAAAACAATGCAACCAGAACTACAAGTACTACCATGTATGCAGAAAATAATAATGATGCTGTATGGATTAATGATTGGTGTTGGTGAATAATTGCTTTCATAATAGTAGATTTTATTGAAATGAATACTAAAAGATTTACTGTCGGATAATTGTTTGAATTAATGACGATGTAAAGATATAAAATATTTTTTATTATGCTGATATATAGGTTTGTGTAGTGTTTTTGATTGTCTTTGTAGTAATTATTACAGTGCTTAATTACAGTATTTTTTAGTTTGTTTTCTAACACTTGGCCTATGCGCCCCCGTTGATGAATTGAATTGATTGTAACGATTTGATAATATGTTTATTCAGGTTAATTTGAGTTATTCTGTTTAGTAGTCCCTTCAAAAATCTGTAGTAATAATTTTAATGTTTTCTAATCCCGATTTGCTTTTAATTGATCATTTAGTACAACTTTACTTTCAAAAATGAACTAAGAAGTGTCATAAATTAATATCAGTCGTTAAACAAATTGCATATATTAACTTAGTAGTTCGAATTATTAATATAGTTTAACTATAAAGAGTTCATTTATTCTGAATCTTCATAAATTATTCCTTCAAATCCAGAATTCTTACCTTATCGCATTGGAGAAATTGCTATTGTTGATTTTTGTTCCGTTTTGCAACTTGCAGCTCCGAATTATTGGTTTTCATATTCGTCAAATCAATTATTAGGGCAGTTTTTTAAATTAGTTGATTTTTCAAATCATTTTACGATTCCGTTAATTTAATTTACGGTATCATTAGTTGATTTTGTTGATTCGTTTATTAATTTAAGGAGGCTACCCAATAATTATGTGTTAAAATGGTTTCTGATAAGCAATGAGTAAATTTCTATTTCATATCCGACAATTGATATGATTAAGCAAAAACCTTGTGGAATTAGTAGTATTTTTTACAAAATTGATATTTCTAATGTGGGTTTAATATTTAAAAA
Organism: Paludibacter sp. UBA6032; assembly: GCA_002427885.1. Lineage (GTDB taxonomy): Bacteria > Bacteroidota > Bacteroidia > Bacteroidales > Paludibacteraceae > Paludibacter. The sequence continues at coordinate 22,147 of DIZI01000025.1, read as the reverse complement.
GAGCAATTTACAGAGCCGTTCTGTTATTTTACAGTTATAGATATTTAAATAATAGGAAATAAAAGTTAATATACGTAACAATATATTTTGACTTTTACTCATTTGTACAATAAATAAATCAGGACAGCTTTCTTTATTTAATAGTTTGTTTGTTTGATTGTCATAATATCTATTTATTATTAAACTTATTATGACAAACAAGTAACGGCATTCTCATTTGTATTGCAACTAAAAATGAATTAAATAACACATTGATAGTTAATTATATAATAATTCCTGAATAAGACATTTTCATTGTTCACTCTTTAATTATGACTGGATAATATTTACACAGTAATTATTGTGACAATGAATGGAAAAAAGACTACAAATAATTAAATATCAGTATAATATAAGATAATGTATATATTTGTATAGTATTAAATGTGTTCTATTTGTCAAATCCTATTTTTAATTTTCATAAATCCCCAAACTATGAAAATTCCAATTTTCCTTCAGCTCGGCTCTACCCATAACTTAGTTGCATTAAGTTCTTTTTTCTATGCTATTTGTTTCTTTAGAAATAATGGACTGACACTCTTTTATTCCTTTTATGTATTTTCAAAATCAATTGTTCGGAAGGCTATCTTGATGTTTTTCTGTCGATTAATCATTGGCTTTAATCAGAGCAACCCATTATAAGTACTGTTTATGAATACAATCACTACATATAAACTCCTGAAACCGACGAAGATTTTCTTTGCCGCGGTTTTTCTGTTTTTGATGGTGGGAGTGGGGAAAGTAAGTGGAGCGACTTATACATGGACAGGTACTACAAGTTCTGCATGGGCGACAACAACCAACTGGAGTCCTACTGGAAATCCAGGTTCGGCAGCAGGTGATGTTGTATATATCCCAACTGTAACAAATCAACCTCTTTTGACAATTGCCCCTGCTAACAGTCTTGCTTCATTGACATTTACCGGAACCGCAGCTACTTTAACTATAACTGGTATTACTTTGAATGTAACTGGTGCAGTAACCTTGAATAATGCTGCAGCTGCAAATACAGCAGCAACTATTGCTGGAACAGGGGCTTTAAACTGTGCTTCAGTAAATGTTGGTAATAATACAGCACCAACATCTGGTAGTACTACTCGTACTCACACTTTAACATCAACAATTTCTGCAATAACTATATCAGGAAACCTGACAATTAAAAGCTTAATCGGCTTTAGCAATAATAGAATAGCGAATGGAGTATTTACACAAACAAGTGGAACGGTTACTGTTAATGGTTCATTGACTACTGTAAATGGAGATGCAGTTAACACTTCCACCTATTCATTAGGCAATTCTTCACCTATACTAAATCTTGGGGGTGCAACACCTTTTACTATTTCAGGAACAGGAACTAATACAATAACTTTAAGTGGAACGGGTGCTACGGTAATATATAGTAGAAGTGGTACACAAACTGTTCGTGCAACAACTTATACTAATCTTACTCTTTCCGGCACTAGTGCAAAAACAATAGCTACAGGCACATCAGTTCCTGGTATTCTTAGTATTTCAGGTGCGACAGCCAGCATTAATGCTGGTCTAAATATTGCCGTAGGCAGTCTAACATTGGGTGGTTTAAGTAGAATAAACGGAACATGGGGATCCACTACTTCAAGTGCAACATATAAAGATAACACTTTTTTTGCGGCAACAACCGGGATTGTCACTGTTACTAATGATACCCGTTTGACTCCAACCTTTTCAGGAATTACCGGAAGTCAGTCCATCTGCTATGGGACATCAACAGTTGCTTTAGGTGGCACAGTTAGTGCCGGATCTGTTTATCCCGGATCTTTAGAAACTATTGGTGTTACAATCAATGGAGTTTTACAAAACACAACAACTGCTGGAGCAGTTGGTGCTTTTACGATAAATTATAATTCGGCTACAATTCCTACTTCCGGTAGTCCTTATACTATTACCTATGCTTATGCAGGCAACACGTGGTTGAAAGCCGCTCCGAATAATACTAGTACAACATTAACTGTCAATGCAAGTCCTGCAGCGTCCACTACAACCGGGGCTCAAATCTGCATTGGATCAACAGCCACTTTATCGGCTTCGGGTGCAATAGCTGGTCAAAAATACCACTGGTACGACGCTGCAACAGCAGGAAATTTATTAAAAACAAGTACAGATAATAATGATAATACTTATACAACAATAGCATTGGTTTCTACCACCAACTTTTGGGTGGCGATTATGAATGCCGGTGGTTGTGACGGTCCACGCACAATAGTAACTGCCACTTTACCTTCCGTTTCCACTGACACACAAACTCCCGGAACCGATTCATGGATTGGTTATGTTTATTCGGGGCAAAATACAAACTTTAATAACAATATCTACTACGGACATTACACAGAAACAGAATCATTTAACGAAAGTTTCGGTGGAGCTACTACTTGTTTCTCCATAACTTCCAATTCTGCCACAAGATCGATTTATACTGAAAATTTTTCAGTACGTTACTTAATGACTTCCACAAAAAAAGGATTATGGACTGTTGATATGGGCTCGGATGATGGAAATCGGTTAACCGTCGATGGAACCCTTTTGTATGCTGATTGGGCTAACCACGCTACCAGTTCACATCCCGGAGTATTAATGAGCCTGAATGGTGCAAGTTCGTTAACGTATGATTATTATGAAAATGGAGGGGGAAATACAGTTTATTTTCAAAACCTTACTCAGATATTTGTCAATAATCTAACTACCAATACAGCTCAGTCTATTACAAGTGGGAATACAGGAACAGCCATTAGTGGAGATGTGTTTGGAACTTTACCAACCGGTATCACACTCAGCGGTACAGGTTATCAATGGGTTTACAGTACTACTCCCGGAGGTGCAACCACGAATATTTCAGGGGCTACTGCTGCAACTTTTATCCCAAATGCAACCGTTACACCATTTAATGTGGCTGGCACTTATTATGTCTATCGAAATTCAATCCTAAGCAGTATAAATAATGTTTCACCAAATCCTTATGTAGCAACGAACACATCAAATGCAGCAACAATAACGATTCTTAGTGCACCTACTATCACTGCATCAACCACGTCATTAAGTGGATTTACATATCCTCAGGGATTTGGACCATCAACTCAGGTTATTTCATTTACAGTTGGTGGAACTAATCTGACAACTAACATTGATGTTAACCCGACTGATAGCTTCGATATATCATTGACAGCTTATCCATCTTTTGTAACACAAACTAAAATTACACTGGTAGTTGTTGCCGGAGTTGTTGCAACAACTACTATTTATGTACAAATGAAAGCCGGTTTGGCCGCAGGTAATATTAATCCTGTAAAAACAATTTCGTGTACATCTGATTTGGCAACAACTAAAACCATTTCGTGTAGTGGAATCGTTACACCGGCACCCATAATCACAACAATAGCCACATTAAGTGGATTTAGTTATTCTTATACGTCCGGTCCATCAACTCAACAGTCGTTTGTAGCCAGTGGAACAAATCTTGTGTCAAATATTACAGTAACACCACCGCCAAGTTTTGAAATTTCAACAACATCCGGATCGGGATTTGTTTCAACCCCACTTTCTGTTACCACAGGAACAACTATCTATGTGCGTATGATGATTGCGTTGGGAATAGGCAGTTATGCTGAGAATATTGTACTTTCTGCAACAAGTACTAACCCCGTTAATGTGCCATGTAGTGGTGCAGTCAGTCCTTCACCTACCATCACTGCATCTACATCTGCTCTGGCAGGATTTATTTATTCGGGTGCAGGACCTTCGGCAGAACAAAGTTTTACAGTTACCGGTGCTAATCTGTCAGGCAACATAACAATCACTCCTCCTGCAAATTTTCAGATTTCAACTGGTACAGGTGGTTCATTTGTTTCAACAAATCCTATTACTCTTACTAAAGACGGTTCAGGAAATGTTGCTTCAACCCCAATTTATGTCCGTTTAACTGCAGGATTAGCACTACCCACAACTGTTGCTCCTATAAATCTTACAGTAACATCGACCGGAGCGATTTCTCAAAATGTAACGCTTAGCGGTAAAGCCGTTACAGTAGCAACCATAATAACTTCAACAAATACCTTATCCGGATTTATTTATTCAATTGGAGCCGGTCCTTCCGCTGAACAATCATTTACAGTTAGTGCTGCTTTATTAACTCTAAATTTGACTATAGTGCCCTCTTCTAACTTTCAAATATCGACAAGCAGTGGTGGCTCATTTGTACCTACAAATCCTATTAATCTTGGTACTGGAACAATTAATCCTACCCGAATTTATGTTCGATTAATATCAGGTAAAGCTCTGGGTGATTACGCAGGAACACTAACAGCAGCATCAGGAGCTACAAGCCAGGTTGTTACTTGCAACGGAACAGTTAACGATGCACCTACAATTAATGCCAGTATTACACCAAGTGGCACAATTTGCCCTAATACAAATGTGACATTAAATAGCACCCCAAATTCAAGTATTATAAATTATTATTGGGAAGGACCAAACGGGTTTTATAGTACCCTTCAAAATCCAGGTTTAGGTACTCTTACTGACGGTTCAAAAGATGGAACTTACACTGTAACCGGGAATGCATTAACCGGTCCAAACCTGATTACAAATGGTGATTTTGAACAGGGAAATACAGGTTTTGGAAGTAGCTATACTTATTATTCAACACCATCAACACTCGAAAATATCTATTTTATTGTTGCAGATCCAAATTCAATGCATTCTGCCTTCACTACCAATGGAGATCATACTCCCACTCCAGGAACTTTACAAATGGTTGTAAATGGGTACAAAATAGCGGGTAAAGTTGTTTGGTCTCAATCTGTACCTGTTGTAGCCAATACTGCTTATCAATTTACTTACTGGATTCAATCAGTTGCTATGCCTAGTCCTTCCCTATTACAGTTATATGTAAATGGAGTTAAATCAGGTCCTGTTTATACTGCCTCCTCAACAATTCCTTTATGGACTCAATTTACTTATAACGTTACTCCTGGTAATACAACAGTAGCTAATCTGGAATTAATTAATCAAAATACGGATGCTAATGGTAACGATTTTGCACTTGACGATATTTCAATTCGGAAAGTAAGTGCTGTTACATCTTCGGTCAATTTAATTGTAAATCCTACGGTAGCTGTAAGTGTCAGCATCTCTGCATCTATAAATCCGCTTTATTCGGGAGGTTCTGTAACATTTACTGCAGCTCCTTTAAATGGTGGTTCAACGCCAACATATCAGTGGAAAGTGAATACTCTAAATGCAGGAACAAATAGTTCAACCTATACTTATATACCCGTAACAGGCGACAATATTACTTGTGTAATGACATCCAATGCTCCTTGTCCAACAGGCAATCCGGCTACTTCTAATCAACTGACGGCTCTTACCCGAACAAACTTTTGGAGAGGAACAAATGGAACCGATTGGGGTACAGCTTCTAACTGGACAGCCGGTTATATTCCTATACCTGGAAATGATGTTGTGTATGCTGCTAACTCAAATGACTATGGTTCAGATGCTATCAATGATTTAGTATTAGATCAGAATCGCACAATCGGTAATTTGACTAATGTTACAGCCAAAGCATTGATTATTCCTGCCAATCTGGGTCTGGTAGTGAATAATACCATTCAAACTGATGGCGTTGCTGATCGTATATATATAAAATCAAGTACCACGGTTGCCAACGGTTCGTTACTTTTTATTCATCCGGAACTCAACGCTTCCGTTAATGCAACTATAGAAATGTATTCCAAGGCTTCATGGAGCTTAACTCCAGCCGATTCTATAGCTCAAACACGATATAAATGGCAATATTTTGGAATCCCAGTTAGTTCTGTGATTGCTCATCCAACCTTTGATGGTTCCTATGTAAGGGGATGGCATGAAGATGGAACTTCAATATCAAATCACTGGATTTCTTTATACAACGACTCTGTACTACGACCATTTTACGGCTATGAATTGTGTCAGGCTGCTCCCAAAACCTTTGTTTTTCAAGGAACATTGGTAAATAGTAATTTCAGTTCCGGTCAGTTGGCTTATACAGGCACTGCATTATTCCCGGGTCAGCAAATTTTTGCAAATCCTTATACAGTAGCTATTGATATCAGACAATTGACTTTTGGAACAGGAGCACAAGAAATTGTTTATTTGTATAATACAGGCACTTATGGTGCATGGTCAGCAATTGCCGGGGTCGCTTCTGATGGTTCGATTATTAACGCAGGACAATATATAGCTGTCCCAAAAAGTCAGGCAGGTAATTCTTTTCTCCCACGGCAGGTACCTTCTATGGGAACCATGCTGATTAGACCACTTACCACATCTTCGTTAAATTTTAGTTTTAGTATAAGCTATAATTCTGTAGCAATGATCAATACGCTTGCTCAACGTGCACCAGGTGTTGAAAGCGTTTCATCTTATGACAAAATAAGCACTATAATAGATGTAAGGGGTGCTCATGCTGCAGACCGAATGTGGATATTTATAGAACCTACTTCAACACGGGGATTTGATAACGGTTGGGATGGTCCCAAAATAATGGGATCAGCTTTGACACCACAACTTTATGCCGTAGAAAAAGATGGTAATTACCAGGTGAATTCTGTGCCCGATATGAATGGTACCGAATTAGGATTTCAAGCCGGGCAAGATGTGGAAGATACATTGACTTTTACGCATATGAATCTGGAAAAACAATATGCCGGAGTTTATCTGGTAGATTTGGTTGAAAATAAAACAATTGATATTTCAGTGAGTGGAACACAATATGCCTTTCTGGCTGAGTCTACTCCTACACCGGTTAAACGGTTTAGAATTGTTACCCGTCCGTACGAAAAGAATGCTTCGGATGCCGAATCATTTGTAAAAATATTCAGTTCGGAGAGCTCAATTTTTGTACAGAATTTTGGCGAAGTGAATGGTGAGTGTTCTGTTTATGATATTGCAGGACATTACCTAATGAAAGTTCCATTTGTTGCTAATGGTGTAACTGCCATTACCAACAGATTAAGGCCCGGTGTCTATATTGCCATGGCAATTGCCGGTGACGAAAAAGTAAGTAAACAATTAATCGTTCGATAAAAGTGAATAAAAAGGGCGCTAAAATATTGATGTGGTTGTTATCCTGGGCTATTTTAGCTCTGGTAATAATCTATTCGCCCATTGGTAGCCCCGATTTATACACCGGAAACAAATATATCGTTTATAATCAGGGTGTGAATTTTAGTGGCGGTATAGCTAATGCGCCTAAAGTACACAATTACAACGATCAATATCCATCGCCCGATTTAGGTATTCCAACTTACACTCCGGAACAAAAAAGTTATACCGTTAACTCCGCTTCGGGTTCTTCTAATAAAGTCAACAAGGAGACGAATTACAGTGTTTCGACGGCGATAACCGGTCGTACCGGAACAAATACTTCGGGTACCGGTGGTGTTACAGGGATTGCTAACTTTAGTTCAACGGGAAGTTCTCAGAAAAATTCAATTGATCAAAATACAGGCATAGGTACTTTAACTTTATCCGGTGACTTAACAACCATTCAAAACCCGACTACCACGACCAGACAAGGAGCGGGTGCCTCATTGAATGGTGGTACTGACCCGGGTGGTGATCCAACAGGACCACCGATACCCGTTGGTGATGGTTTCTGGATATCAATGTTTCTTGCTGTAATTTATATTTTGATTAAAAGAAAATTACTTTCAACGAAATGTTCAAATTAGAATATTTATAAACGAAAGAGTTAACTTTCAAATTTTCATTTAACGTCCAATGGTATATAACTGTTGGGCGTTTTTGATTTAAATCAAATCGAATACTCAAAACCCATTTGTTCAAATCAAATCATCCATATTGATTATTCCTTCGTGAATAATGACCGGACAAAATTGAAACCCAGTAAAAAAGTTACAAAATAATATTTTCATCCAAGTATAAATAAATCTTTGAGGTTGTATCATCACCAAAAATAACTTGATATACTTGTTATATCCAACAAAGACTTTGCATAGGGTATATGCATAAAGGTAAGGATATTACATTCATATTTTTATTAAATGAAATGATATTTAGTATATTAGACCGTAATACAGCTGTTTTAATTTAATTTGTTGAACAGATATTAAAAATATTTTGGATTTTAGGTTAAATATCAGATTTTTATTATTACATTTGCGCAGGTTTTAATTGCCCTTTCTTTCTAGACAGTCAGATCATTAACTACGCTTTACAAAATGTATAATTTAGAATTTCAACTATGATAAAAATATTCATTTTAGACCATCATAAAATTATCAGGGAAGGATTAAAAATGATCTTAAAAGCTGAGACGGATATAGCAGTTGTTGGTGAGGCGCATTCAGCTCTTGAGCTTCAACAAAAAATCCCCATTCAATCTTGTGATATTTTATTATTGGATATGGATATTCCCGAGAGAAGTGGTTTAGAGTTGATGGGTGATATAAAGAAAAAATACCCAAAACTACAGATTTTAGCTTTAAGTATGAAAGCAGAGGATAGACACGCGTTTCGGATTTTAAAATCGGGAGCTGTTGGTTATTTATGTAAGGATTCGGTCTACGAAGAACTGGTAAGGGCCATTCGGAGGATTCATACAAATGGCAGGTATCTAAGCGAAAGACTGACGGAACAATTGGCAATGAGTATTGCTTCAGAAAATCAGGTAAAACCACACGAACAACTTTCAAACCGGGAAATGGAAACCCTGTTTTTGCTTGCCTCAGGTAAGAAGATAAAAGAGATAGCAGAGGAATTGACCTTGAGTGTAAGTACTATCTTCACTTTCAGAGCCCGGATTTTTGAAAAGCTGGATATTAAGACGAATACGGAACTGATGCATTATGCCCTTCGGAACAATTTAATTGATTTAAATAAAGTATATAGTTGAACCCTTATTATTAAGCCCCAGAAAACATGAATATCAAGCTCAAAAACAGGAATATCAAGCTCGAATAATAAGTTTTCAAACAATAAAACAGGAATATCAAGCACGAAAACAGGAATATTGAGCTCGAATAATGAGTTTTCAAGCCCGAAAATAGGAATATTGGGCTCGAATAATGAGTTTTCAAGCACGAAAACTGGAATATCAAGCTCGAATAATGAGTTTTCAAGCACGAAAACAGGAATATAGAGCTCGAATAATGAGTTTTCAAGCTCAAAAACAGAGATGTTGAGCCCCGATTAGAGAATACGGAGCATAAACAAGTACATAAGAAGCAACATTTCAGTTGTTTATATCTATTTTGATTCAATAATACTATTTTTTAAAGTGATCTCGTTTCGTTTTTTACAAATATATTATTAACAATTTAAAGAAGGAGGTAAAATGGCAAATTCAACTGTTAGGGTTAATATCCCTAAAAATGCTGAAGAGTTATTGGATCTGGCCACTCAGGTGTATAACAAGCACACGGAGTTAGGAGATGCTTCACCTTTAAAATCCATGGTTTCGCCCAACTGGACGGACAATGGATCAAAGCTTACAACTTGTCTGGAACTTCATCAGCAAGCTGAAGCTTTGAAACGACAGGCTGAAGAATTGATAGCACGGCGCAACGCGCTGCTGGATCCTATTGGCGAAACGGTAAAAGCCAGCCGCGATGTACTGCTTGGCATTTATCGTCAAACCCCGAAGGCTCTCGGTGAGTTTGGTTTTGAAGTGGTCGATTCTGCACGCACCGCGAAAGCAAAAACTGCGTAAGGAAAATGAGTGAAAAACCGGACAGGCTCCAAAAACCTGTCTGGTTTGAAAAGAAAGAGAAATTTATTTTACAAGATATAAAAAATCATACTGTAGCCAATGCTATTTATGAAAACAAGTCCTAAATATACTATATCTAAATCGACGAAGATTTTCTTTGCCGCGGTTTTTGTGTTTTTAGGTTTTAACCTGAATGTATTTACACAAACTCAAACGTTCACTAATACAACAACATTCACCGTCCCAGCAGGGATTACAAGCGTAACCGTGGAATGTTGGGGTGCTGGTGGCCGCGGTGGTTCAGCAAATACGCCCAGTACATCAAAAGCCGGTGGTGGAGGAGGAGGTGGTGCATATTCTAAAAAAATAATTACTGTTACATCCGGAACTACATATGATGTTGTAGTTGGAATAGGAGGATACAATGATGCCAATTTAAATGGTGGAGATTCATATTTTATTAACAATACTACAGTTGTTGCCCGTGGTGGTAAAGGCGTATCTTCAAATACAACAACCGGCGGTGCAGGAGGTACATGGAGTTCAGCAGATGGAACTACAGGTTATGCAGGTGGTATTGGTGTAACAGGTGTAATTAATTCATATAGTGGAGGGGGTGGTTCTTCATCTGGCACTTCGTCAAATGGAGTTACAGGAGTTCAAAATGCTGGTGGAATTGCTCCCGCTGGAGGTGGTAGTGGTGGTAACGGTACAACTAGTAATAATATAGCCGGAACAGTTGGTGCAGCTCCTGGTGGGGGCGGTGGAGGCGCAAAAAAAGGAACTGGAACTGGAACACCTGCCGGTGGTAACGGTGCTAATGGAAAAGTTGTAATCTCGTGGGGAAGTGGTGCGACATATTGTACACCAACAATTTCAAATCCTGGTTATGCGGATGGAATTACGTTGGTACAATTCAATACTATTAATAATCCAAGTGGATGTGTAGCCAATACTACTAAATATATTGATAATACAGCTATCTCAACTTCTGTTAATATTGGGAGTTCCTATACACTTACAGTAAACCAGGATCCAGATGGTACCTACACACAATATGCTCGTGCATGGATAGACTGGAATCAAAACGGTGTATTTGATGCAAGCGAATCATATAATCTTGGAGCTACAATTAATACAGCTGGAATATCCAGTGCATCGCCTTTTAGTATAACTGTTCCGCTTAGTGCAATTGCGAGTTTCACAAGAATGAGAATTGCTTCACAATACAGTAGTGACCCCACTAATCCTTGTTCTATATCCGATGGTGAAGTAGAAGATTACAGCATTGTAGTTTTGCCCGGTTTAACAACCGGTATAATTACAGGTTCACCGTTTAATCAGGGCGATGCGGTATCTATACCCTATACAGTTATTGGTAGTTTTAATGCCAGCAATGTTTTTACAGCTCAATTATCTGATGCTTCCGGAAGTTTCACAAGTCCGGTAACCGTTGGGTCAAAACCAGGTACTACAACCGGAGTAATTGATGGGATTATACCTATTTCTGCAGTAGCCGGTTCTGGATATAGAATACGTGTAGTGGCAAGTAATCCGGTTGTTACTGCTGCAGATAATGGAGCAAATTTGATTATTATTGATGGATCTGCTATCAACCTTTCGGTAAATACAATTAGCGGGTTCAATTATGTATATCAATCTGGTCCATCAGTACCACAGAAGTTTACGATAAATGTGCTTACCACAAATACATTGTCGGTTTCACCTCCACTTGCTTATGAAATTTGTAGAACGATTAGCGGCGAGTATGAAACAATACCAATAATACTAAGTCCTGTGAGTGGGGAGATAAGTGAAAATATTTATGTCCGATTAAAAAAAGATTTAACTGTAGGAACTTATGGACCACAAACAATCAATCTTACTTGTACCGGTTTTACGCCTAAAACAGTAACTTGTACCGGTACTGTCTCGCCATTTTACCCAACCATTGTAGTGGGCTATAAATCAGGAATTCCTACTGATAACTATTATGTGATTAATGGTACCGACCGTAAATTTGCAGATGAAAAGTTGCTTAATCCGGCAAATTTTGGAGGTTCGACAGCTCCATCTCCCTATACTTTTGTATTGTACGATTTTGGGTCTACTGAAATCACTGAAGCAGGTCTCATAGCCAATGGGGTACAAATTCTGGATTTAGGTATAAATACACCCGATGCGGGTGATATTACGGCTTCAACCGTTAAATCATACTCAGCAGCAGAGCTTGCTGCAATAAAATCCTGGACAATTGGAACTCCCAATAGGGTTGTATTAGCATTTCAAGGGGTTAGTTGTAATTTGGGGGGGGCACTTTTTACAGGAAGTTCTAAGACGGCAGGTGTAGGAAACCCAAATCAAATTACGACAGAAGGTCATGCAATTATTAATGGACCTTTTGATTTTACATCTGACAAATATGATCAGGGTGGAGCATATCAAGCATATTATACATCTACCGGAGATGGCTGTGCATTAGTAAAAGATGCTCAAAACGCTATAACAGGTTGCGTAAATACTACAACAGGGGATATTTATCTGGCAGATGTTGGTTTTGTTGGTGTAACCGGTGGTTTAACCAACGATGCTACTATCACAAGTTTAGCAGATAAGTTTTTTGCCAATATCTACCATGGCTTGGCTCGTATTGTACAATATGGTCCGGACGGAATTTGTAATTTCTTCAGTTGCCCTGCCGGCATTAATGCTCCTGCTTTAAACTCTACTAACTTAAGTATTGTCTGTCCGGCAACAAGCGCGAATTTAACTATATTAGTAAACGGCACTCCGCCTGTAAATACAACTTTAGTTTGGTTTACTAATCCAAGTCATACAGGTGTTGCATATACCACTCCAACTGCAGCAACTGCAGGGACTTATTATGCATTTTACTACTCATTAGCTTCAGATTGCTACAGCCCGGCTTCATTACCTGTTGTAATTCAATCGGGTATAACAATATCTACTACTACTTTGGTCGGATTTAGTTATATAGTAGGTGCAGGCCCATCTGTACGTCAAAAACTGTATGTAAGTGGCTCGTGTTTGGATGCGGACATTGTTTTAACACCACCTACAAATTTTGAAATATCATTGGATGGTACAAGTTATCAAAATACAGCAATATCACTTACAAAATCAGGAAGTAATGTTACAAGTACTCCAATATATGTTCGTTTGAAAGCAGGATTAGCGGTTTATGATTACCCTGGAAATATTGAAGTTAGCTCACTGAATGCAACGACAAAATATGTAGCCTTGTTTGGAACTGTTATTAATCAAAACGTTTGTTCTTCGTCTGGAACTACTGTTTCTCAAAAATGTATTACCTGGGTGAATTTTAATACCATCAATAATTCCAGTTCAAAACCATCCGGATATACCGATTATGGTAACAATTCTACAGATGTCATTGTAAATACACCTTATCCTTTAAGTGTCAGGTTAAATACAATTGGAACAAATACAATGTATTGTATGGTATGGATTGATTGGAATCACAATGGCATTTTTGGCGATACAGGTGAAAGTTATCAGCTTGGTACTGTCTACAATAGTGCTAATGGATTAACTAGTTTAAGCCCGTTAACAGTGACAGTCCCTGCTACTGCCACAGTTGGATTTTGCAGAATGAGGGTATCTTCTAAATTAGGAAGTTATTCTTCTTCCTGCGAATCTTCCTTTGATGGAGAAGTGGAAGATTATCAAATTAACGTCATGAAAAATTATTGGCGTGGGAATATTAACTACGATTGGGCTACGGCAGATAACTGGACAGCCAAATATGTGCCAATAAATGGTGAACGTGTTGAATTTTCTACAGGTACTCCTTATAGTGTGGCTGTCAATAATTTAGTACTTGATAAAAACAGAACTATTGGTGATTTAACCAATTTGTCCCCTATGAGACTTGAAATCCCTACCGGTACCGGATTAACCATTAATGGGGCTGTTAGTACAGGTTCTAATCCGGATCGAATTTTGATAAAATCGGGACCTCCTCCTGCTGTAAATGGCTCATTAATATTTCCGAATGCATTAGCTGTGCAAGCCACAGTAGAAATGTATTCGAGAGCACAAAAAATTACTCCAATTACCGTTGGTGCAACAACCTACAAATATGCCTGGCAATTTTTTGGTATTCCTGTAACGACTTTGACTGCATCTCCTACATTCGATGGTTCTTATGTACGAGAGTATCAGGAGAACAAACAAGGACAGTTTACTAAATGGGTTGCGTTGACAAATACATCTACCTTACTCCCAACCAAGGGCTACGAAATAACACAAGATGCACCCAAAACTATTGTTTTCAAAGGGGAATTGATAAATACTGACAAAACGATTTCGTTAACAAAATCATCGGATGCGCTGGTATTTGATCAGGGGCATAATATTGTTTCGAATCCCTATACGGCATCCATTAATGTGCGGAATTTAGTCTTCACAAATGCAGAAGCTGTTGTTTATTTATACAATACAGGCTCTTTCGGATCGTGGTCTACTCAAGGAGGTTTATCAACCTACGATGAAGCCTCAGCTACTGCCGGGCAATATCTGGCAATTCCAAAACGGGCAGCTGGAATCGGCGTTGATTTGCCAAATGAAATTCCATCCATGTCGGGGTTTTTAGTAAAAGCCACGAGTACCACCGGTTCAGTTGCGATCACTTATTCTACCGGAACAACTAATAATGTCTATGCACAGCGCGTAAAAGCAGCCAATACAAATACTGTTGCAAATACAATTGTCAATACTACAACGGATACTGTTGCCGATAATATTGCAGATGATGTTGTCAATATCAGTTGTACAACAATAGATGTAAGCTGTCAACATGCTGCCGATAAAATGTGGATAATTACAGAATCATCATGTACGAATGAATTTGATAATGGTTGGGACGGACCTAAAATTATGGGATCTGCCTTATCGCCTCAGATTTATGCAGTCGAACCCGATGGGAATTATCAGGTAAATTCCATTTCAGATATGAATAATACTGAACTAGGTTTCCAGGCCGGGCAAGATGATGAATATACATTTACCTTTAACCATCAGAATTTAGATAAAAGATATGCCGGTGTTTATCTGGTTGATTTAGTTACAAACAAAACAGTTGATGTTAAAGAGAATGGTTCAGTATACAGCTTTTTAAAGTCAATAGTTCCAACACCCGAAAAACGATTTAGAATCGTTACCCGCCCGTATGAAAAGAATGCATCTGATAAAGAAACTCAGGTCAAGATATTCAGTTCGGAAAGCTCAATTTTTATACAGAATTTTGGCGATGTAAATGGTGAATGCCGTGTTTATGATATTGCAGGGCATTACCTGATGAAAGTTCCATTTGTAGCTAAAGGTGTAACTTCCATTACCAGGAGTTTAAGACCCGGTGCCTATATTGCTGTAGCTGTCACAGGTGGAGAGAAAGTCAGTAAACAATTAATGGTTCGATAAAAGTGAATAAGAAGGGCGGTAAAATATTGATGTGGTTGTTATCCTGGGCCGTTTTGGCTCTGGTTGTGATCTATTCGCCCATTGGTAGCCCCGATTTATACACCGGCAACAAATATATCGTTTATAATCACGGTGTGAATTTTAGTGGCGGTATAGCTAATGCACCCAAAGTTCACAATTACAACGATCAATATTCAACGCCCGATTTGGGTATTCCAACTTACACGCCGGAACAAAAAACTTATACCGTTAACTCTGCTTCGGGTTCATCTAAAGTCAATAATGGAACGAATTACAGTGTTTCGACAGCGATGGCCGGTCGTACGGGTGCAAATACTTCGGGTACCGGTGTCGTTTCAGGTATTGCTGCTTTCGGTTCGGGAGGAAGTTCACATAAAAATTCAATCGATCAAAATACCGGTGTAGGTACTTTAACTTTATCAAACGACTTAACAACCATACAAAATCCGACTGTCACTACACGGCAGGGTGCAAGTGCAGGAGCATTAGATGGTGGTACGGATCCGGGTGGTGATCCAACAGGACCACCGATACCGGTTGGAGATGGTTATTGGATATTATTACTTATGGCCGGAGTATATTCTTTCGTTAAACGATTTATTCGGCCTGCCACGATTTAGTGAAATGACTAATTTTAAACGAAACGAATCTATAATTTTTATACATAATATTTTCCCCTTTCATTTATATTAAGCAATAGAAGTTAGTATAAAAAACAGCACAGTATCATTGAAAATAATTTTCTAATTGGTATTGTAGTTTGTTGTAGGACTGAAATTTCAACGCTGTCAATGTTAAAACGTTGATAGCGTTTTTTATTTGTCATAACATCCCATTTCTATATACCCACCATTCATCTTTTACCTGACTTATCCCCCGATATTACTGTCAAGCTATTTAATATACTTATATTTAGGTAGATAAGCCTATCTATTTTGTAGAATAATAATAGTAATAATTCCGACGGGTTAATCAATTTATTCCATTCTCCAGTCCATTTAACAATCTCTGAAATTTAAGTCGGCCCATTTACGGTTAATTATAGTCAATAAAATGGAACATAAAGTTAATATATATGTATTCTATTCGTTGTTATTTGCACTATATTAAGACCAATACTTTTTTGTCATTTGAGAAATAATACAGCTTCCGTTTAAATGTAGTAAAAGTAGTCCGAAAGTAAAAACGGATTACTACAAGTTAGCACGATTAATTCTGTTTTTTTCTTCTTTCATTTATTTAATTCATACAACATCAGTTGATTATGATTTGTCCATTTAGATTTTCAATTATTCGGGAAATCAACTGAGATGCAATTCAAAGAAAATCAATTATTCATCAATAGATTTTACTACGAAAAGTAATTATATTACTACAAGCTATTGAAAATGAGCATTATGCGTGATATGTTGTATATTTACAATATAATTATTTCATGCAATTTTTAATCAGCTAAATCCGAAAAATCATTTCATAAAACCCCCATAAATTATGAAAACATCTATACAAAATACACTCAATGTGTTTTTCACATTAATCCTTTTTTCGAATTTTGTATATACTCAAACTCCCGTTTCAGCTTCAGGAAGTACAATACAAAAAGCCGGTGACGAAAACCGCGTTTGTTCAGTAATTGATGTAAAAGGTT
The DNA here is from genome assembly GCA_002427885.1 of Paludibacter sp. UBA6032. Lineage (GTDB taxonomy): Bacteria > Bacteroidota > Bacteroidia > Bacteroidales > Paludibacteraceae > Paludibacter. The sequence continues at coordinate 5,231 of DIZI01000025.1, read as the reverse complement.
CCCGCTTTTCAGATCGTATGTGGATATTCTCTATCCCTCAATGTACAACCGGTTTTGATAATGGTTGGGATGGTTTTAAAATGTTTGGATCTTCTGTTGCTCCTCAGATTTATGCTATGGAAGAAGCCGGAAATTTTCAGGTAAACTCTGTTCCGGATATTAATAACACTTATATCGGATTTCGTGCAGGAGAAGATACCATTTATACCCTTACTTTCACAAACTATTTTGTTGCAACGCGTTATCAGGAACTTTATCTGGTTGATTTGCTGGAAAACAAAACGATAAATATTTTTGAAACCGGTGCACAATATACATTTGTTGCAAAAAGGTCAGACAGCCTTGAGAAACGCTTTAAAATTATCAGTACAGACATAGCACCCGTAATAATTCCTGAAAACAGTATAGGTACAATTATAGATGTCTACGGATCCCGTTACAATGATCAGTTGTCTATTTTCTCCGATTCAACATGTACTCCCGATTTTGATAATGGCAAAGACACTTACAAAACCTTCGGTTCTCCCCTGGAACCTCAGCTTTATGATATGGAAGCCGACGGAAACTATCAAATTAACGTGTTGAAAGATATAAATAATACGAATCTTGGATTCCTTCCGGGTGAAGATACCAACTATACGCTGAAGATTACGAATTATAATCTGGATAAACGTTACACTGAACTATATTTAATTGATTTGGTAGAAAACAAAACAATTGATATCCATACTTCAGGAACTGAATACTCATTCGTAGCAGCTCAAACGAATTCTCCGGTGAATCGTTTTAAAATTGTTACCTCCGTTAGTAAACCCGATGAAAATTCAACTCCTGAAAATCAATATAAACCGGATGACAGCAATAAAACTCTCAATATATTTAACGCTGATAAAACCCTGGTAATAGATAATCCAACAGCCAGTACAGGTGATCTGACAATTTACGATGCTCATTACGGTCGGGTCGTTTCAAAACTGAACTTCAATGCCAATCAAATAACAACCGTTCAAATGAATTTATCGAATGGAGTGTACGTTATAAAAGGAGTAACTCAGACTGAGGTGATAACTAAAAGAATCATAGTTCGTTAGAAAGATTTATTTTGACAGAAAAACCGCTGTAATCGTTTTAAAACGAGTATAGCGGTTTTTTTTTATGATGATGCTTGAAACTAATGAACTTATCTCATCGGATTAATTTATCCCGATCATTCCATACTATCCATATTTATGTCCGGTGAATCACCTTGCTTCTTCATTTCGGTTTGTTTTGGTTTCATATTACCAAAGTTATAACTGAGGGAAATTCCGAACATTCGTCCATGAAAATAGTTTTCGGTTTTCTGTGTGAAACCGACTCCTGAAATGGTAGACCGGTGGCGATCGGAATTTAAAAGATCTCTCACATTTAAGCTCAGACTCAGTTTCCGGTCCAAAAATGTTTTCCGGAATCCTAAATCGATGGAAAAATTAGCATCTTGGGTACCCTGGGCAACCAACTCCGGTGACTCATATTCACCGGTAATCTGACCGGAGAAAGTTTTGCTTAACATAAAGTTAGCCAATATATTCGCACTCCACGATAAATTGGAACTTCCTTTTATTCCAATGGTTTGATTATTATATGGATCAACAAAAGTTGCAGAATCTAATTTGCTGTAATACAGATTAAGGGACGAGGTTAAACTTAAAATCCGGAATAAACGGTTTTTTGATATCAACTCAAGTCCGGTGTTTTGCGATTTGGCAACATTCAAATAAGTACTTTCGATCACACCGTTGTGAACGAAATGCACATTTTCAATGACATCATTGGTATTATGGTAATACAATGAAGCCGAAAGTGATTGAGTATCCCAACTTTTAACGTAATTCAACTCCAGTGCCGATGAATATTGTGGTGCTAAATCAGGATTACCATAACTAATGGTAGTCGAGTCGGAAAAATCTTTATATGGATTAATCTGACGTCCACGGGGGCGATTCACACGGTTGCTGTAATTAAACTGTAATTCAGCATCATTAGGCAAACCATAGGATAAATAGAAACTTGGAAATAGATGAAATCTTGATTGAAGCGGAACAACCTGTACGGTATCCATGGTTGGATTCAGTAACGCTTTTGTTGTGTTTGATGATGATTTAAGGAAGTATTCCGCACGCATTCCAACCTGAAATGTGAGTTTATCGAACCTATTGCCATAGGTCAAGTATCCTGAATGAATTTGTTCGTCGTAGTTAAAATCATTAAAATACGAAGGCATGTCCAATTGTGTTATATTATTAAACCCCGAAGAAGTGCTTAACCAGTTACTTACTGTACTTTCCCATCCTGCTTCTAATTTGCTGTATTCAGTCAATTTATTAGTATAATCTAATTTAAAGTCCAGTTCGGTATTTTTCCCATCACTATTTTGCGTTCTGTTCGATTTTGCATTTGTAATTGAATCACTTTGAACATAGGTATTGTTTCCACCTCTGTTATGTGAAGAATACGACAAGGTTGATGTCAGGAAAGTCTCTTTTTTATCAAAATCATGACGATAATCCAGGTTCATATTTAAACTGGGACGAGTACCTTTTCCATTGTTAACCTGACTGTAATTACGTATAACTGCATTTGTAACTACATTGGTTGTAAGATAATTGATATTGTTTACCTGTTCTCCACTACCGGCCATTCCAAACCCGGAAAGACTCAATGTGTTTTTGTTGTCTAAACGATAATCAAATCCTGCACGAACAAACAGACCGCTAAATGCATTAGTCATAGTACTGTTCTGATTCAGTAAAGTTGTATTTTTATTCAGGGCTATACTATCATTTCCCGGGTAACTGGTACGGTCTGTTTTACCACCACCCTGAAACGACATGGCTCTGTAACCTAAATTCATATAGGCGTCAATTTTACTACTGCTGTAATTTAAGTTTGCACCTAAGTTCTCGCCAATCTTTCCTCCGTCGGGATACGTTAACCCGGCTGAAACACTACCATAATAGCCTGCTTTATGTTCTTTCTTCATGACAATGTTGATGATTCCGGCTGAACCTTCCGGATTGAATTTGGCAGAAGGATTAGTCATTATTTCGATCGATTGTATATTCTCGGCCGGCATTTGTTGCAAAACCTGAGCACGGTTATCGGCAGTTAAACCGGAAGCTTTGCCATTGATCCATACTTCCACGTTTCCATCTTTACGGAGCGATACATTTCCCTGATTGTCAACTGTGACTGAGGGGATATTTTTAAGAACGTCCGATGCTGAACCGCCGGATGAAGCAATATTCTGATCGACTGAAAATACCTTTTTATCGATGTCAAAGTGCATTTGAGAACCTTGTCCTACTACTTCAACTTCGGCCAGATTTTTACTGTCTTCAACCAGTTTTATCACTCCCAGGTTAATGGGTTTTCCTGCCACGGTCAAAACCTGATTGATAGGATTATATCCTACAAAGCTGAGTCGAAGTGTATATTTTCCGTTGGCAACCGACGGAATCGTAAAGGTTCCATCTGTTTCGGTTGTAACACCGGCAGCAGGAGTTTCGTCGCCCTGTTTAAAAAGTGCTACATTTACAAAATCAAGCGGAGACTGTGTCCCTGCATCAATAATTTTTCCTTTAACAGTAGATGATGCTAAAAGTTGAAAAGTCAAACAGAAGAAAAAAGTGAAAGTAAGAAGTTTTTTCATAAGAAAGAGAATAAATTCAAATAGAAATGTAAAATATATTTTAGAGATGATTGGAATGAGTTTATTAGACAGGTAAACAGCAGCAGGGTTTAATCTGTTATTCCCTTTAATTTGTTAATAAATAACAAAAGGCGTTTTTTGAAAACGCCTTTTGTTTAAATCAAATCAGAAATTAGGGAGCAGATATTTTTCACGTGACTCCAGAATCTTATCCACACGATTTACTTCCAGAAAAGTTGTACCGAATCCTTCGCCAAAACTACCACTCAAATAACTAACATGATCATCGGGTTTCAGGATTCCTTTTTTAATAAATTCCTGCAATCCTGCGATAAAATATTGTTGCGTATTTCCTTTCTCGGTTTGGAACATTGGGAAAACACCATAAGACAATGCCAATTCCCGTGTAGAACGTTCATGGTAACAAATTGCTAATATGGGACTGCTTCCGCGATATGCAGCCAGGTGACGGGCGGTTTTGCCACTATATGTGTCAGTAATTATTGCCTTAGTTCCAAGCTTAATACTTGCTTCGTTGGCAGCATTAGCCAGAAAAGAAGTAATATCACTGGTACTGATATTAATTGGAATGTCATTTTCCGAAAGTTTGGTTTTTTCTGCCTCTTCTGCAATTTTAGCCATGGTACGGACAGATTCTACAGGATATTTCCCATAAGCTGTTTCACCACTCAACATTAATGCATCAGTCCGATAATAAATAGCATTCGCAATATCGGTTACTTCAGCACGTGTTGGTCGTGGATTATTAATCATGGAATGAAGCATTTGCGTTGCAACAATTACAGGCTTTTTAGCGACCACACATTTGCGGATCAAACGACGCTGAATACCGGGAATCTTTTCCTGAGCAACTTCAATACCCAGATCACCGCGTGCAATCATGACGCCATAGGTATATTCCAGGATTTCGTCAATATTATCCACTCCTTCCTGATTTTCAATTTTAGAAATAATTTTAATTGGGCTTTTATGTTCATCCAGTATTTGCTGAATGTCAAGCAAATCATGTTTATTGCGCACAAATGAATGAGCAATAAAGTCCAGATCATTTTCGATTGCAAAAAGGATATTCTGACGGTCACGTTCGGTAAGTGAAGGCAGGTTGATACGTACTCCCGGAACGTTGACACTTTTCCGGCTTCCGAGTACGCCATCATTCAATACTTTGCAGTACAAATAATTTTCATCTTTCGATTCCACCTTTAAATCAATTTCTCCATCGTCAAAAAGAATGTCGTCATCTACTTTTAAATCGCGGACAAAGAAAGGATAATTTACGGCCACACATTCTTTTGAAGATTTAAGGTCGGGATTTCCAATAACTTTGACAATATCGCCTGTTTTTAAGTCGATAGCATCGTTTTCAGCAATTGTTGTCCGTACTTCCGGTCCCTTGGTATCCATTAGGATCGCAATGTGCTTACTTACAGCCCGTACATTATTAATGATCTTTAAGAAGCCTTCGCGTTGTAAATGAGCCGAATTCAAGCGGACTACATTCATACCCCTGTCTCTTATA
>DIZI01000036.1 GCA_002427885.1 Paludibacter sp. UBA6032 | reverse complement strand
AAATGCTGCAAGATGGGTTAAAGAAATAAAACAACCGGGAGATCTGGACACAGCCGATGTTTTGTTTGTAAAAGCACAGTTGCGGCGTGAAGAGGCCCGTTCAGCCTGTCGTTTCGTAGGTGTAAAACCCGAAAATATCCACTTTCTTGATCTTCCATTTTACGAAACCGGAAAAGTTCAAAAAAACAAACTTAATGCAGCTGATGTATATATTATTATGGAATTTTTGAATTCTATCGAACCACATCAAATCTTTGCTGCCGGCGACCTGGCTGATCCGCACGGTACACATAAAATTTGTTTGGACGGTGCTTTGGCGGCGATTCAGGAACTGAAAAACGAACCGTGGATAAAAGACTGTCGCATTTGGATGTATCGTGGTGCATGGGCCGAGTGGGAAATTGACCACATCGAAATGGCAGTACCCATAAGTCCTGAACAATTGCGGAAAAAACGTCATTCAATACTCAAACACCAATCGCAAATGGAAAGTGCTCCGTTTATGGGCAACGATGAACGATTATTCTGGCAACGTGCTGAAGACCGAAATCAGACTACAGCAACACTTTATAATAACCTTGGCTTGGCTTCTTACGAGGCAATTGAGGCTTTTGTTGAGTATAAAATAGATTTATATTAATGTTGGAAAATCGGATAATTAAATCTGATATTCTGTATTGTGCTTTCTTTTTTACATATAATCAAGGTAAATACAAATGAAATAGTGAGAGTTATTTTCCGATACAGAACTTACTGAAAATATTTCCAAGAATTTCATCATTGGATATTTGCCCAGTGATTTCACCCAAATGATGCATGCAATCACGTATATCTTGTGACAGGAAGTCACCGGAAATACCCGATTCAATTCCATCGATTACACGACAAATTGCGGAATGAGCATGTTGTAAAGCTTCAAAATGTCGAACATTGTTTACCACGACATCACTCTCTGTTATTTCAGGTAACTCAGCTGCTTTTATCAGCGCATTTTGAAGACCTTCAGTATTGATGCGTTCACGTGCCGAAATATAAATGCGTTCGCCTTCAAACTGCTCAAAAAGGAGTCCAAGTACTTCGCGTTCTTCTTCAGCAATTTTATCAATTTTATTAAAAACCAAAATAATTTTTTTGCCGGTTGCACGTTTGGCGATTCGTTCGGTGAGCCATTCAATATGTTCACTTAGTTCTGTACAATCTACTATCCAGAGTACGATTGAGGCTTGTTCGATTTTCTGATAGGTACGCTCTATACCCATGTTTTCAATTTTATCCTTGGTGTCCCGGATTCCTGCAGTATCAATGAAACGGAAAGTTATACCATTTATATTGATGGAATCTTCAATCACATCACGTGTGGTGCCGTGAATCTCAGACACAATGGCTTTTTCCTCATTTAAAAGAACGTTGAGTAAAGTTGATTTTCCGACATTGGTTTCACCTACCAAAGCTACAGGAATTCCTTTTTTCAGGGCATTGCCAATACGAAAAGACTCTGAAAGCTTTGATATCAGCTTTTCAATATTGGTCGCTAATGTTTTTAGTTGGGTACGGTTTGCAAATTCAACATCTTCTTCGTTAAAATCAAGTTCTAATTCCACTAATGAAACGAAATTAAGTAACTTGGTTCGGAGTTTCAGTAATTCATTTGAGAACCCGCCTCGCATTTGGTTCATCGCCATGCGATGTGATGCAACGGATGTAGATGCAATTAAGTCGGCTACGGCTTCAGCTTGTGAGAGATCCATTTTCCCATGAAGAAAAGCCCGTTGGGTGAATTCGCCCGGTTGAGCCAATTCGCAGCCCTGTTCCAGAAGTAATTGTAAAATTTGCTGCTGTATAAATGTAGAACCATGGCAGGAAATTTCCACTATATTTTCGCCTGTAAACGAATGAGGGGCACGAAAAACAGTCAGCAATACTTCGTCGACTAATTCTGCTTTTGAGTTGATAATTCTTCCAAAAATAACCGTATTAGCTTCAAGCTTTTCTAGAGAAAATGATTCCCTTTGTGAATCAAAAATTGCATTGCAGTACTTTAATGCATCGATTCCGGATACACGTATCACAGCAATTCCTCCAATTCCGGGAGCAGTTGATATGGCAGCTATGGTTGTATTTTTTATCATTTTTTTTTCTGAATTATCAGGCTTTCCGGAAAAACATCTTGATCAATCGATGATTTTTGGGAAATTATTTTTGCAGGAATGCCTCCAACCGTAACGTTGTCTGGTATATCGCTGTTTACAACTGCATTAGCTCCAATGGCAACATTATTTCCAATGGTTATATTCCCGAAAATCTTAGCACCGGGTCCAATATAAACATTGTCCCCAATTGTTGGCACGCCGTTATAGTCACCTATAGATGTAGAAGGATGAATCCGGCAATTCTCTCCGATTTTTGCTCTTGCACTCACCACTATTGTTCCGTAATGAACAAAGCAAAGCCCAGCTCCAAATACATTTTTAGGTACGGAAAACCCCAGTCGTGTAGCTAGATGATGATTACTGATTTCAAGTAAAATTAACTGAATCCTGCAAAATATATTTTTACGTTTTACATTATTCAAATATTCTATTTTGCGCAACCTTCTCTGAAACCGCAAACTATCCATCCAACAATAATTATAAAAGGAAAGCTTCTCCAGTTGATAAGCTTTTAAATCTCTTTCCAAATAATACCTATAGGAGGCTTTATCAGTTATCATGGACTAATTTTCAATTGATTCATTAATTATTTGCTAATTGGAGGTAATCCTAGATTCTTTCTAAAACAGTTTTTACCAGTTTCTCAATATGAGTTTTATAATCGGTCATGGCATCTTCGATCCTGCGATTGGCAATAATGCAACAAACGGTCATAGCTTTGTGTCCCATTAATTTGGATAAGCCGGCAATGGCTGAACCTTCCATTTCATAGTTTGTAATTTTAAATTTTCCAAATCTAAAACTTTCAATTTTATCGTTGATCTGCATATCGGCCAGATCAATGCGTAAAACGCGACCCTGAGGCCCATAAAATCCATTAGCAGAGATGGTTACACCGCGTAGCATATCGTTTTTCCCTATCCGGTTAATCAACTCAATATCGGCATCAACCACATAGGGAGCTGCCAGTTGAGGATTCCATTGCAGATGTTTTTTCATTGCTTCCTCAAATTCCAAATCGCTGACCGAATCGCGACCGGCATAGAAATTTAACATACCGTCAAATCCAATGGATTTTTCTGAAATTAAGAAACTTCCGAGCGGAATCTCCGGTTGCATACCACCGGAAGTTCCAATTCGGATAATGGTCAACTGTCGGAAACCGGCTTTCTCTGTACGCGTTTCAAAATCTATATTTGAAAGTGCATCCAATTCATTCATTACAATATCGATGTTGTCTGTACCGATACCGGTAGAAATAACAGAAATTCGTTTGCCTTTGTATGTTCCTGTTATTGTGTTGAATTCACGACTTGAAACTGAACATTCCTGCGTGTCGAAATGAGCTGCAACTAAGGCGACACGACCGGGATCACCCACCAAAATGACATTGTCTGCCAGTTGTTCCGGTTTTATATGTAAGTGGAAAATACTTCCATCGTTATTTATGATTAATTCTGATGGTGGAAAGTGTTTCATAATAAACAGTTCATTAATAGTAAAATTCTGTCATGGTGAAAACCACAAATATACACTTTTTAAATTAAATGTGCAATATGTATCGATCGTGTTTACGGTAATGAAATGTTGCGTTGAAATAGATAAGAGAATTACTTCTTGATCTGTTTTGATGCATGAAACAATAGGTTTGCGGGTTCTCTTTGTTTCTTTTACTTGACTTCATCAATGCATTTCCGTACAAATTCAAATCGCTCGTAATCCTTATGTATTATAGTTTCATTCCAAGAAATTAAATCAATATCAATAGGGATGATGCCTGACTTTTTACTTTCGGGAATTCTGCCCAGTTCCTTTTCTATTCGTTTAAAAATTGCTTTTGTTACATCCAGGTTCTCATTTGTAAAAAGGTTTAGTGCCATGTTGTGAAAATTGTGTACATAATGTTTTCCAAAAGGCTTTGTTATCAGAATTGAACTCTGTTTGATAATATCAAAATTGGCAGACAGTTTCTTAAATGCCTGTGATAGATTTTCTTCGGCTTGCGAATTGCTTCCCAACATTACAAGTGCTGCGTTCATTTTGGATGGAATAACATTAGTTTGTTAATAGAACAGGTTTTATAATATCCGATGATTATCACGGTTTGTTGCTGTAAAAGTATTGATTTTGATTGTAATAAACAAAAAAGCTGAAGAAATATTTCTTCAGCTTTATAATTCTTATTGTGCCTTCTATGATTACTCTATGAGTGAAGTAGATTGACTTTTAGTAACGATAGTCTTTTAATTGCTCTTGCAATCTTTTACGTGCCAAAAATATCCGGCTTTTTACAGTTCCAATAGGCAAATTCATTTTTTGAGCAATTTCTTCATATTTGAATCCCTGTATATGCATGGAGAAAGGGATACGATACTCATCGGCAAAAGAAGCAATGCTGTTAGTGATTTCGCGAATGGCATAAGAACCTTCTGGGCTATCAAAACCTGAATTTTGCGGTAAATTCAAGTGATATAAATCTTCAGTTCTGTCTACAACGGTTTGGTTTCTTACAATTTTTCGGTAGTTATTTATGAAAATATTTTTCATAATGGTAAGTACCCAACCTTTAAAATTTACATTGTCAACAAACTTTTCCTGATTATCCAACACTTTCAAAGTCGTTTCTTGTAATAAGTCTTCTGCATCATCACGGTTTAGCGTAAGTGAAAAGGCAAAGTTTCGCATATTACTTTGTAATGCGACTAATTCATTTTCAAAGTGGTCGTTTTTCATACTGTTATTGTTTTTTGTGTGAATAATTTAAACTTAGCTATCGTACTAAGTCGGTTTTTTCATCTAAAAACGAATTCTTTTTGAAAAATACTTTCTGAAATAGAAACAAGTAAATGATTGTCAGTTGTCTATACTGAAGAATGAAAAACAAAGATCTCTTTCTAAAATATTTAGTTCTAGATTTCGATACAAATATAGATGAAATATTTTATTCTTACGTATATTTGGGAAAAAAATATATACAAAATGAGAAAAATATGCATTCTTTATATAATTGTAACAATTACAATTATATAACCTAAATTATTTGCCGCAGAAAGACCTCAAACTATCATATTTTCAATTGATTTGAAGAAAGAAATCGGAAGTACAACCTGGATTTATATTCAAAAAGGTTTTGCACAGGCAAAAGAATCCAACGCTGATACCAGTCTTATTCATATGAATACTTATGGAGGTGAAGTTTAGTATGCTGATTCAATTCGTACTAAAATTCTGAACTCTAAATTGCCGGTTTATGTATTTGTGGATAACAATGCTGCTTCGGTCGGGGCATTGATTGCAATTGCGTGTGATAAGACATTTATGCGTCCCGGTTCAAGTATAGGTGCTGCTACTTTTGTAATTCAAAACGCTGAAAGAATGCACGATAAGTACCAGTCGTATATGCGCACTACCATGCGTGCCACAGCCGAAGCACACGGTAAAGATACAATTGTCAATGGAAATGACACAACCTATCAATGGAAACGCAATCCGTTGATTGCAGAAGCCATGGTGGATAACCGTACCGTGATTCCAAATATAATCGATTCCGGAAAAACATTGACATTTACTGCATAGGAGGCACTTAAATATGGTTATTGTGATGGTTTGGCCGAAAACATGCAGGAAGTGGTTGAGAAACAACTGAATTTTAGTTCATACAAAATAATTGCTTATGAACCATCAGTATGGGATAACCTGAAAGGTCGTTTGATGAAAGTGGTATTCCATAGTTTTCTGATCAAGTTTATTGGTGGTTTTATTTCGAATTGCAAACACCGGGTATAGGTTTTCCACTCGGATTGGCTATTACAGCAGCTTTGTTATATTTTGCTCCTTTGTATATCGACGGACTTGCCGCTAACTGGGAAATATTTATGTTTATTATTGATCTGGTATTGATGGGATTAGAACTCTTTATCATTCCCGGGTTTGGAATTGCCGGCATTTCCGGTATAATACTTATTATGGCCGGGTTAATATTGAGTTTGGTAAATAATGTTGTTTTCGATTTTGAAAAAGTTCAATCAGGTGCTGTTGGTGAAGCGCTGTTGACTGTAACTGCAGGAATGGGGCTGGCGTTCGGAATGATAATTTATCTGAGCAATAAAATCGGGTCCAAAGGGATTTTTCGTAAAATGGCTTTGAACACAACGATGGAAACAAAAGAAGGATATATTGGTGTTTCAATGACAGAACTTAAGTTGGTAGGTAAAACAGGAATTGCTTCAACCGTTCTGCGGTCATCCGGAAAAGTAAGTATTAATGGTGTTAGTTATGAAGCCGTTTCCATTCAAAGTTTTATCGAAAAATGTACGGTGTTACGGGTAATACGGTACGAAACAGGTCAGATTTACATGGAGGAGATAAAATAATATAAAGAGGCACTATTTACTTAATTTGCTAATATACTGTTTTTAAAAAGTGAAACAATACTTAAATGATAGTCACGTAAATAAAAATATCAAATTCTAAATAAGACAGTATATCAGCAAATAAGCAGGTCTATTGAACGTGTTTCTCAGCACAATAGGACGATCGTACGAGTGGAGCACTCTCTACAAATTTAAATCCTTTTTTTAGTCCGATTAGTCTGTATTCTTCAAATTTTTCGGGTCTGATATATTCAGTAACAGTAATATTCTGACGGGAAGGTTGCATATATTGTCCTATTGTCAGTATAGAACAACCGGCAGCTAAAGCATCGTCCATTAAAGTCAGAATTTCTTCTTCTCTTTCGCCTAATCCCAACATAATTCCGGTTTTTGCAACAATGTTTTGCGAAGCAATATGTGCCAGTACAGTTAAACTTGTATCGTATTTTGCTTTGGAACGTATTTCGGGTGTAAGCCTGCGTACAGTCTCCAGATTATGAGAGATAATATTCGGTTTTTCGGCAATGACCTGATCAACCAAAGCAGTATTTCCACTGAAATCAGGGATCAAAACTTCTAAGGTTGTATTGGGGTTCACTCTTTTAATAGCCCGGATTGTTGCCGCCCAATGCGATGCGCCCTGGTCGGGAAGTTCATCCCTGTCAACAGAAGTCACGACGGCATGTTTCAGATTCATTAGGTGAATAGATTCAGCCACTTTTTCGGGTTCATGGGGATCAACAGCGAGCGGACGACCGGTAATTACATTGCAGAATTTGCAGGAACGGGTACATATTTCGCCCAGAATCATAAAGGTAGCAGTTCCTTTATTCCAACATTCGCTCATATTCGGACAGCGACCACTGGCGCAAATGGTATGTAATCCATGCTCTTTTACTATGCTATTTACGAGTACAAATTGTACATCGCTCTGAAGTTTTGTTTTTAACCACTCGGGTTTACGTAAGTATGTCATAAATTATTTTAGAAAATTAGGAGCACAAAGGTACTAAGAAGATTTGAGTAAAGGGACAACAGACATCTTTAGATGTATGAAGTTAAGAACAAGATATCAGGGTTAAAGTTGTAACGATATGAATATATTCAAATTGAGATTGGTAACCAATATTTCAAATATCTGATTAATAGTATATTATGGTTATATATATTTTATGTAATTGAATTGCCTTAGAACTTGTAGATTGTTTTGAAATTATAAAATTAAAATATGTATATTTGTGTGCAAATTAAATGCATTAAAATACTCTGTTGGAAAATATACATAAACAATATAAATAAGCTTTTAGTTTAGATAATTAATTCAGTATTAATTTTTAATATTAAAATAAACCATGAAAAGAGTTTTAATAACAATGTTCGTATTGTTAATTTCATGCCACTATATTTTAGGACAATTCTCCCTTTTTGGACCGGGTTCTTTAAAACTAATCGAAAAAGGTGAATTTGCGGATGCTGAAAAGAAAATTAATAAAGATTTATTGAAAACACCTGATGATATTGAAACAAATTATGCTATGTCGCTGCTGTTGGCCCAACGAAATTATACAGGTTATAATACGGAAAAATCCTACGAATATTTAACGAAATGCATCAGACTTTTTGAAAATGTAAAAGGAGAAAATGATCTGAAGAAATTAAATAAAATACCAATTAATCAGACCGTTTTCTTGAACCTGACGGACACTGTTTGCCGTCTTGCAATGGAAGATGCAATTACAAAAAATAATCTGGAAGCATATGTAAGATATCTTGATTATTACAAAACCGCACCGGAAAGTTACAGAAAAAAAATAATTGAAAACAGGGATGTTTCTGCATACAAAATAGCCTGTGATAAAAATTCACTGGAATCATTTGAATACTTTATTTCCAACTATCCTGATGCAATTCAATATGCCGATGTAATATCAAAACGGAATGTGTCAGCGTTTCAGAAAGCCAGACAGAGTGATAATATTGACAGTTATAAAGATTTTGTCATTCGGTATCCGAGTGCTAATGAAGTCATGCTGGCATGGGATAGGATTCATGAACTGGCCTTTTCACAAGCTGAAAAAGAAAATACTTCCGCCTCCTATAAAAAATTTCTTACCGATTATCCCTATTGTAAGCAATTCTCTCAGGCATCTGGCCTGTATGATAAGAGACTCTATGCTGAAACTATAACTTCAAATGACTGGAATGATTATCGCTTATTTGTAGAAAAGTATCCAACTAATTCCCTGAAACAGATTGCACTGGATAGTATATATTCTATTGCTATGAAAACCGAGAATCTTGAGGTTTTGAAATATTGTGTGGATAATTTTACGGGAATGAAAAGAGATAATGCTCTAATACTCTATCATGATGTTTTTACTCTTGATGGAGAAAAGCTGACTCTGGATTTATTCTATGACAAATATCACGATGAAGTGTTGAATCAATTAAAAACCAAAGACTATGAAATTTTAGCGTTAAGCAATGAATTAACACTTTGTTCACCATATAAAATAGCCGATTTTCCTGTGTACGATGAATATGTACGTTTAGCAGCACCAAGAGATAAGGCTTTTCTTGCCTTACAGCGGATTATTTCGCCTGACATTGAAGCAAAGAATTATCAGGCTGCGATATCAAAAATATTGACTTATGTGAGCTTTTTTGGTACCAGAAACAAAAAACTGCTAAATCTAATAACATTTCTTGAAACGAAATAAACAACATCATTTTATTCCCAAAATAATGATTTGAACATAGAGTATTCTCTATTTCTTCAAATTTATAAGATTAGATTTTGCAAACAGTATCTTTTTTGTTGCATCTAATGTGGGCCACAATTCATTATCCATATACATTGGTTTGATGTTCAGGATAGAAGTTCCATTTTCGGATCGTGTATAGGCATGATATACGATGAATGTCGTATCATTTTCAGTAAAGAAACCATTATGTCCACGTCCGGGTTCATAGTAATCACCTGCCATGAAAAGTGTATAGTAATTATCAACCCAACTCTTACCTTCTTTGTTTAGGTAAGGACCTTTTATGTTTTTTGAACGTCCCATAACAACCTGATAAGTGCTCTCCAAACCAGCGCAACATCTTCCACGTGAGGCAAAAATATAATACCATTCACCAACTTTAATCACAAAAACACCTTCGCCAAGGGATGTTGTAATTGTTGTAATTTCCGGAGGATCATTTTTTAATTTTCCGGTTTTTCTATCGAGTTCAACTAACCGGAGCCCTGCTTTATAAGATCCGTAAAATAGCCAAACCTTACCATCGTCGTCAACAAATACATTGGGATCAATGCAATTTACACCTTCTCCTCCATTCCTGAAATCTATAATTTTCCCCTGATCAACCCATTTATAGTGTGGGTTTGATGGATTTAAAGTTGTGTTTGTGGCATATCCAATACTTGAATTAAAATCCATCCAGGCGGATACAGAATAATACAAATGAAATTTGCCATCGAGATAATGTATATCCGGAGCCCAAAGATCACCTTTTTGTGTGGGAATATCATTCTTCCACCACGCCAAAGTGTCGGGAAAAAGTTTTCCGGTATTTTCCCAGTTTTTTCTGTCTGTAGATGTTTTTATCGATATACCACGACCTGTTCCAAACACATAATACGTATTCCCTTCTTTAGCCATAACAGGATCATGCACCGCATTTTTAGGCAAATGTTTTTTTTGTCTGTTCGTTGAATCGTTGACTGATACATTCGAAGTTTGTGCAAAACAAATTCCAAATGAAAAAATCAAAATTGACGATAGAAAAGTTCTTAGTTTATTCATGTTATTTCTTTGTGTCACGTCGCAACCATTTGTTATAGTCCAACGCAATTTTAAAAACGTCTTTTTTTGTATACGTGTTATTCTCGATTTTTTTCAGTAATTCAGGATCGTCACTAAAGAAGTTCCCAACCTGTGTTTTGAAAGGGAAGAAATTGTCAAATGAAACTAATAAATATTTTCCATTCGGTTTTTCATACATAATCTGATTTTCTACACCGGAGCTTACATTACTCGTATAAAAGCGTTTGTGAAGGTATACTTTTAAGCTGTCGTAGAGTAATAAACGCACAAATACCAAACCTTCCTTTAATTCTTTAGGTTGAAAAGTAAGACTGTCGAGAACAAAATACTTAACTTCCTGAGGTTCATAAGCACTTTTTGTTAAAGTAAGGGGATCAACATATACCAGCATGCGATAATTCTGTTTGCAATCATTAAATTCAAAAGCCCCTCTCAGGGTGTCACCGTTATTTAGTATTGCAAATCCTGCTTTGTATTTCACATTTAATATTTCATCCAACATTTGCCCCTGAACATTCATGTTGATGAGCAGGAAAAACGAGAGTAGCATTAATTGTAGTTTACGCATAATCCTGTGATTTAATATTAATATTCAATGTTGCTGCTTCAAAATTACAATTATTTTGTAAATATACAAAGTTTGAAAAATAATTATACCATTTTGAACTAATTAATTTCAGCACAAAAAAAACCTAACACTGAAAAGTGTTAGGTTTGAGTAATTAAGATATTTGGAGTATTGAAAGTTCTTAGTTTTCACTTATGTAAACTTCCAATAAAGTCACATCATTGTCCGGAATTAAATTAAGTTCATCAATACATGCCGGTATTAAAATTGTATCACCTTTATTGACGATAGTTTTTTCTCCGGAAAATTCAATTACAAAATTACCTTCCATACACATATAAGCAACAAAAGAATTTATTGATGCATAGTTTCTGGTTAAATACTGATTGAAATGCAAAATATTGGTGGTGAAATATTGACAGTTAACCACCGGAGTGATCTCGTTTGTAAGCAAGTTGTAATTTATCTTAGGATTTTTTGAAGCCTCAAACTGAATAACATCCAATGCTTCTTCGGTATGCAATTCACGTTCATTTCCCTGGTCATCAGTGCGTTTGAAATCGTATATTCGATAAGTAATATCACTGCTCTGTTGAATCTCAGCAACTACAACCCCTTTCCCAATGGCATGAACCAAACCTGCAGGGATAAAGAATACATCTCCCTTAGTTACCGGAACTTTCTGCAATAAATCTTCCACATGTCCTTTTTCAAGTGCAACGAGGTATTCATCCCGTGAACAATCATTTTTAAATCCGATAATCAGTACGGCACCCGGATCGGCATCTATCACATACCACATTTCCGTTTTTCCAAATGAATTATGTCTTTCGGCAGCTATTTCATCGCCCGGGTGAACCTGAATAGACAAATTTTCATTGGCATCAATGAGTTTAAAAAGTAAAGGGAAATAAAGGCCGAACTCGTCATAGATTTTGTCCCCAACGAGTTCACCCATGTAAATTTCGATTAATTCCGGGAGGTTGTTACCGGTCAGGAAACCATTTGTTACCACCGATTCATCAGCTTCGTAACCTGAAAGTTCCCAACTTTCACCAAGTTTATCAGAAGTTGCAGCTTTATTGAATAAACGTTTTAATTTGGTGCCTCCCCAGATTTTATCTTTTAAAACAGGTTCGAATTTTAATGGATATAGCATGATAGTTGGATTTTAAGAGTTGATTATACAACAAATGAACAACTGATAATTCTTATTAAGTGAGTATCAATTGTTCATTTGTTTTATGTTATTATTATTTTATTCGACTTTCGAGCGCTTTGCAAGATTCTGTTCCCATACCCAGGCACTACGTAAGGTTTCTTCAAGTGTTTCATTAGCAGTCCAACCCAATTCTTCGTTTGCATAACTTGGGTCAGCCCACACCTTTTCTATATCACCTTCACGTCGGGCTACAATTTTATAGGGTACTTTTACTCCATTTACTTTTTCAAATGAATCAATAATTTCCAGTACGGATAAACCGCGTCCGGTTCCTAAATTGAAAATTTCCACCGTGCTTTTTGTGTTTTTATTCAACATACGTTGTACGGCAATAACATGCGCTTTGGCCAGATCAACCACGTGGATATAATCGCGAATGCACGATCCATCGGGGGTATTATAATCATTTCCAAAAACCTGTAGTTGTTTCCTCAAGCCTATGGCTGTTTGGGTTACGAAAGGGAGCAAATTATTAGGAACTCCCATCGGAAGTTCACCAATTTCAGCCGACGAATGTGCGCCAATCGGATTAAAATACCGAAGAATAATACTTTGGTATTGTGAATTGGCATAGATTGTATCGCGGATAATTTCTTCTCCAACTTGCTTCGTGTTGCCGTAAGGTGACATTGCCGGCTTAATAGGAGCACTTTCGGTAACAGGTAGCACATCCGGCTGACCATATACTGTACATGAAGATGAAAAAACAATATTCTTAATTTTATGAATTGGCATCAATTGAAGCAAATTGATGAGTGAAACAAGGTTGTTCCGGTAATACATCAAGGGTTTTTCAACAGATTCACCAACTGCTTTGCTGGCAGCAAAATGAATGATTGCTTCAATATCTGTGTGTTTTTCAAACATTCGATCCATACTCACGTAATCAACACAATCGATATTTTCAAATTCGGGACGAATGCCTGTGATTTTTTCAATGCCGGATAAAACATCAATGTTTGAATTGGAAAGATTATCAACAATCACTACTTCAAAACCCACCCTCTGCAATTCAACAACCGTATGTGAACCGATATAACCAGTTCCACCGGTTACTAAAATTTTTGCCATAAATATTTTTTATTTGAATAGTTTCTCAGGATAAATACCCTTACGGACTAATTCATTGATTTTTAGTACTACTTGTGAACGATCTTCAGCATAAGTCACCCCAAACCATTTCGAAGGTGTATCAAGCACCTTGCAAGTTGCTTTGTGTTTAACAATCAAATTGTTTACTGCCAAAGGAATATAGAATTCCGATTTCAATTTTTGACCGTTTTCTGCCAGGAATTCTTTAAAATAATCAAATGAATAATCAAAATAATCGGGAGTAAATCCCCACATATTCATCGATACAGGAGTGTTGGCCTGAATAGAAACTTCTTCACCCTTTTCGTCAAGGTAAAAAATAGTACCTCCTTTTTCTTCGATATGTGTACGCTCAACGACGTTTTTCAACAAATTATTTTCGTCTACCACGCAGACACCCCGGCTTACAGCTCCACTTTCAGACAGCGTATTACCAACATGATACCCTACCATGCAATATTCGTTTTGTTTGCCTTCGACGCTGCGTAGAAAATCGGCTAAGATAGCAAAGGATTCCTGTCCATAAAAATCATCAGCATTGATTACAGCAAAAGGCTCATTAATGACATCCTTTCCCATCAATACAGCATGGTTTGTCCCCCATGGTTTTTCACGTTCTGGGATATAAGTGGAGCCTTCAGGAACATTTGAAATTTCCTGAAAAACAATGTCAGTGTCAATTAAATCTTTAAATTTATCGACAACCACTGCTTTAAAATCTTTTTCAAAACTGGTTCTTATAACGAAAACGACTTTCCCAAAGCCTGCCTTAATAGCGTCGTATATGGAATAATCCATAATAGTTTCACCGTTGGGTCCTAACCCATCCAATTGTTTTAGTCCGCCATAACGGCTGCCCATTCCCGCAGCCAGTACAAATAAAGTTGGTTTCATATAATTTTATTTCTAGATTTAGTGGCGCAAAGTTAACCAATTGTTTCCAATTTTGAAATTATTTAGTAACCATTTTATGAACTATTATGTATCGATATTCAAAATCCTATAAACGAAAATCTTACTTGATTTTGTTGATAACTTTCTAAATTGCTGCAATATCTTTGGTTTCTAAATTCTTTATCTTTGCAAAACGAATACACTTCCAACCTGCTAAAAATTCATTTCAATTATGATTCCCGGTAAAAAAAAATATTTTCTCATTGGATTTTCT
The DNA here is from genome assembly GCA_002427885.1 of Paludibacter sp. UBA6032. Classification (GTDB taxonomy): domain Bacteria; phylum Bacteroidota; class Bacteroidia; order Bacteroidales; family Paludibacteraceae; genus Paludibacter. The sequence continues at coordinate 3,221 of DIZI01000036.1, read as the reverse complement.
TCAATCTTTATTTTCTCTATTTTTCTGTTTCTTCTTTTTTTCTTCTTCTTTCTGCCTAAAAAAAGTACCAGATATACTAATTATCAAGAATGTGATCACGTTCGATTTGCGAATGCTCCAATTGCTCCAAGAAGCACATTAAACGATAAAAATGATATTCATTTATTACATGCAATGAAGAATGGGCTTAAGAAGCCCTTTGAGACAGATTCTGCATTTTATTCTCAAATAGATGATTTGGTTCGTATGGCATTGCTGGTAAAAGTGGCAGATAATCAGTTCTATAAATTAAAGTCTTTAAAACACTCTCAACCCTATCTCATTCCCGAAGCCATTGATATGTTGAACGAAATAGGATATAAATTTCAAGAACGATTAAAAGAAAAAAAATACAAGAATTTTAGATTCCTTATTACGTCACTATTACGAACGGAAGAAGCTCAGAATAAACTGAGTCATCGTAATAGCAATGCTTCAATTCATTCTTCACATTTATATGGTACTACCGTAGATATATCCTACAAGAATTTTTACAATACTCAAACCGATAGTATTGAGAGTAGTTATGAAGCTGTTCAGGCATTAACTTCAGTATTGAGAGAGATGCGTGAAGACTGTAAATTCCTGGTAGTACGGGAACGAAAACAATCTTGTTTCCATATAACCGTAGTTGTTTGCAGGCCGATAGATTCGACAATGCAAGATTGATTGAATTTTAGCTGACAATGAACTATCTCTGATGATTAGAAAAGAAGATAGAAAGATGTACCAGATTATAAACAAAAGAACATATTTGGCGTTGTATGTATCAAAATAAATAAAATTATAAATATGAGTTTAGTTGATACATTGAACTGGCGATATGCCACTAAGAGAATGAATGGAACAAAAGTTCCAACTGAAAAATTAGAGTATATTTTAGAAGCCATCCGGCTGGCTCCTACATCATTTGGATTACAACCCTTTAAAGTAATCGTGATAGAGAGTCCGGAGCTTCGTGAAAGAATTTTTAATGAAGCTTGCCCTCAACCTCAAATAAAGGAAGCATCACATATTTTGGTATTTGCTGCCAATAAGAAGATTAATGCAGAACAAGTTGACGAATATATGCAATTAATAGCTACTACCAGAGGAGTTCCGGTTGATGCGCTGAATAATTTCCGTGCAGCGTTTGATGGTATTGTAGCAGGAGCTGCCGAACAGAACTTTATTTGGACAGCACGACAGGCATATATCGCTTTCGGTGTAGGAATAGTTACAGCGGCAGCTGAAGGTGTTGACGCAACACCTATGGAAGGATTTAATAATGAAGCATTGAATAAGATATTGGGTTTGTCAGAACAAAACCTGAGTTCTGTTACCATTCTAACCCTTGGCTATCGGGATGAGACCAATGATCAGTTAGTAAAAGCCACGAAAGTTCGTAAATCATCTGAAAATCTGTTTATTAGAAAATAAACGAATTAATCTGTAAAAAAAGTCGAATTTCAATTTCAGAAATTCGACTTTTATTATTTTATTCGGGGAGCAGTATTTACCATCCAGGAAGAGAAAACATTTATATAATTCCAGAATGAAAGAATGATATTTTCAGCTATCGGGAGTTCCAACAGTGCCTGTTTATAGCAATTCAGCCAAACGATTCGACCTTCGGGTGTGATTGAAAACGGAGCATGCCGGTTTATTAGTTTCGGACTACCACGATGCTGATTAAAATAATCGGGGCCACCGCAAATTTGAATCATAAAATCGGACGAACGGAGTTTTGCCAATTCAAATTCTTCGTCTTCAACCGGAAATAGTCCCTGAATTGAACTTTCCCGTAGTAAATCATAATGTCTGCTTACCATTTTACGGATACCTTCCTCTCCAAGCACCTTGTAAAACATCCGATCGGGAAGGGTTACTTCCGGACGGTCTCCATATTGATAAGTGTTAATCGATAAATTCATTTTAAATCTTTTTTATAAGCTTTGTATCCAAATTTTTATACACACTAAAGAACGCATGAAGTGTTTGGATTGTTTTTAGAATGAAAGAATATAAAAGACAAACACGATTTTTAGATTAACTGTGATTTTCCAATCTGGAATTGTTAAGATCGCTGATCAACCTGTCCATTAAATTATTAATATGTTCATCTGGTTTCAGTTGCAGGGTATTTTCTTTATACCATTTTACAATCTCTTTCACTCCTTCGCGGAAAGGAATAACCGGATTGAACTCCGGTACAAAAGTCCTGATTTTTGTATTGTCAAAAATCATGCTATGAGCCTTGTCGCCCAGTAAACCATCACCAATTACGGTATCGTATTTTACGATTATATCAGATGGAATGTGTACTAAGTGAGGTGTTATACCCAATTCCCCGGCAAAAATATTGTAAATGCCATTCCATGTGAGCCATTCATCAGAGGTGATATGGAAAGCTTCGTTAATTGCATCCTTATTTCCTAACAGACCAACCAATCCAACTGCAAAGTCCTTATGATGTGTAAAAGTCCAGACAGAAGTTCCATCACCGTGAACAACAACCGGTAAACCTTGTATCATTCTGTGTAATACCGTATATCCTCCAATCAGGGGGAAAAGAGTTTTTCCGTAAGTATGGGATGGACGTATAATGGTATAAGGGAATCCATTTTTCCTGTATTCTTCTTGTAACCTGTCTTCACAGGCTATTTTTTTGCGTGAATATTCCCAAAATGGATTTTCAACCGGAGTATTTTCAGTTACCGGAAGTTTTTCGGGAGGAGTCTGGTAAACGGATGCGGAACTAATAAATATAAATTGATTTGTTTTTCCTGTAAATAGCTTTATATCAGTTGAAATATGTTCAGGTTCGAAAGCAATAAAATCAACAACAGCATCGAACTGGTAGTCCTTTAAAGCTTCTCTTGATTCATCAAAATTACGAATATCGGCTATAATTGTTTTAGCTCCCTTAATATCGTATATTCCTGCACTCTTACCTCTGTTTAAATGATACAAATCAATGCCACGGCTAATAGCTAACTCGGAACAAGCAGAACTTAAATTTCCTGTTCCGCCAATAAATAAAACTTTCATAACTGTATTATTTTTCTTTTTTTTCTTTGATTATTTCCTGCAATCAATTGTAAGTCAACCGAGTTGTCGGTTTAGTTGTTTCACCCTTGAAATAACTCTCCCGAGTTGTTGGTTTAATCTGTTTCACCCTTGAAATAGATCTCCCGAGTTGT
>DIZI01000019.1 GCA_002427885.1 Paludibacter sp. UBA6032 | reverse complement strand
AAAAATACGGATAAAAATTTACTGAGTAAATTGATTTAGGAGCAGAATCAAAAATGTTTACATTTTTATAATCCGTTTTAAATCCGTTTAAACCGCGAAAATCAGCGTTCTATTCTTTATTTGTTTCTTAAGCGTTTATAGTTAATAAATAAGTTTCCTCCTCACCCTCCAAGCTGCCTCGCTGCCGCACGTCCCGATAGCTATCGGGACGTACAGGAGCAGGGGATATAAACAAAAGCGTCATTATCCTACTCCGTTATAGCGGATTTGCAAAATGAGGTTGATTTGATGATTATCAGACTACTGTAATTTATCGAAGTCAATGATTGGAATATAATCGGTTTGCAGACGGGTAAACCTGGTATAGACAGGAGTATTGTAATTCGTAAAACCACCCATTCGTAGATAGAAACCATTGTTTTCAGTACCACCTGAGAAATCGAACCGGCGTTGGCTTACAGCTGTATTATCAGCAGTCATTAAGGCTTTGTTTACAGGATACCATTTACCCTCCTTATCAATTACCCACTGGTTGTAGTATCCGCATTTACGGTCAATATTTCCGGTGTCGGGAATAAAGTTTTCGAGAAAGGAATACATCCCTTTCAGATAGGTATTTGTTTTGGGACGCATAAAGCTTGCAATAAGCTTCCATTCTTTCGTTTCGGGATTGAAAAACCAGGCTGTGTATATTGTCGAGTTATTGTCAACCGGTTTGCCATGTAACAGAAACTTATAACGTTGGTTGGCTTTCCAATTGAAGCGCAGGTAACTTTGCCCTCCGGAACCTTCGTTTCCGAATTCACCCGTGTAAACGTTCTCCCCTTTTTTCAGCAGTTTGATTTTTTCATCCTCCGGAATACTTTTTGGATTATCTGTTTTGAACGGGCTCCATACCGAAAAAAGAATGCGGCGTTCGGTAGGTGAGTTTACCTGCATGCCGAAATATCCTTCGCTAAAACCATTTGCCTCAAAAAAGGATCCAACTACATCCTGTCCTTCTTCTACTTCTACTTCGTTGTAGAACCATTCAATATCTTTTTCCGGTTGTTGTAGTTGATAAAAAAGGTGTACCGACGGTCCGCGACGTCCGAAATAAAAATCTTCATTAATATATTTAATGCATGAGTTATCAGCCCCATCGTCTATTAAAAGATTTTTTATCTGTGCAAAGCTTTTACCGTCTTTCTTCAGCCCCTGCATATCTACATAATAATAACCGGGATGCGTAATTTTCAGGGAACCAATTTGTACAGGTTTAAAAACAGTATTAGCAAGCTTAATCGTTTTAGTATTTCCCTCAAAGCTACACTTAATCACAGAAGTCCCGGTTTCAATTTTAGCATCAATAGCCAATGTCAGCTGACAAGGTTTCATTGCATAGAAATAGGTTCGAATGATATTATCAGCGTTCGTCCAGTTGCTTATCCCGCTTGAATTTATAACTTTTGAAGAGTTTGTAGCTGACACTACCCAACTATTTCCCAGAATCGGTATTGAAAGCTTCTCAGCGCCCGGCTTCGGTACCGGTTTAGCAGGAACATTTTGTGCAAATAAACCGGATTGAAAACAAATAAGCAATAGGAGAATAAATTTCAGAGATTGTCGCATGATCGTTCTTTTATCTTTATTACGTTTACAATTAACTCAAATCTGTTTGCAATAAACTATATCTGTCGGATTTAAGTAAGTGGAACTAAATAATGTCGTATAATCGAATAAAAAAAATGAAGAATGGCACGCTGATAAACGCTGATATAGCGGATTTTAATCCCGATAGCTATCGGGAGGATTTTAATCTCGACAAGTCGAAATTGATATTAAGACATTCACTGTCTTATCAGTCATGCTTGCATGACTATAATCCGTTTTAAATCAGTTTAATTATACTCAGTAAATATCCGCTTATTCCGTGAAAATCCGCTTTCTATTTATTTTATAAAATACGACATTATATTCTGACCATTACTTATCAATTTATGTATGCAGCTATTTTTATTCATTCGTACGTTAGAATCTGCCGGAAGATACAGTCATTTTAGCTACTCTAATTTAATCAGAAACAGAGCATGGATCACTTCCGTTTTTTACAGATGACAAATCTACAAATACTATTTGACAAAAACTACAATTAAATTAACTATTTTTAGTTTGATGAAAATTTAGTTGAAAAAGCTCACTGGTGAAGGAGGAAGACAAAGGCAAAGGCGAAGGGAAAGGCAAAGAAATAGTATGTATAGTGTTCAACTAAAAAAAGCAGAGCTACCATTTGGGTAACTCTGCTTTTTAAATGGTAAATGGTAAATGAATAAATAGTCAATAACTTCAATTTGATCCGATATTCCCCTGACTGATGATAACATTCGAAAAGGCGGCTGACTGATAAACATTGATATAACCATCGTATACCATCCAGTTATCGTAAGTAATCGCCACTCCGCTGTTCAGGTCCGTAACATTGGTATAACTTTTACCGGTGGTTCCATTGACAGACTGCAGCGTTTTCACTACCGGTCCGCCCCCTACCGAAGCCACTGATCCCAGGTTTAATGAAACCGGATAATAATCGCCCGCAATGGTTCCGCTTAAGGTAAGGGTGATCAGGGTATTTCCATTAAGCCGTTTTTGAAACAAAGCAGAACCTGAAACTCCGTAGTTATCCAGGGTAGCCAACGGATAGGATTTATTGGTGGTAGTAAGAACATTTCCGCCTATATCGCCCTGTGCAAGAATAATATTGGCATTTAAATCGCTTTTAAGTACCCTGACAAATCCATTGTAAGCAATCAGTTCAGCGTAAGTCATGGTGTTAATCAAGGTAGAACTTTTACCGTTCGCATCCACCGGATTCAGAATTACTTTCACAATACCCCCTTCAACAACCGTATTCTTACAAAGTTGAGCCGGATGGTCTCCTCCTGAAACACCGGTGAGGGCAATATCAATGGTAACAATCGTCGCGGATGTTTCGGTAAACTTAACCGTCCCGCTTACACCCAGTACATCTTCCACGTTCAGGTTGTAGGTGGTGGAGCGTAATTCAACAGGATCTTTCGTACATCCCTGAAGGAAAATAATTCCCAGTCCGATAACCAGCAGGGCAAATACAGAAACAACATTTCTCTTTTTAATCATTATCTTTTGTTTTTGGTCTTCCCGCTACTGGCGGGGCAGATGTGAATATATTCCACGGAACAAAGTTCAAGCTATTCCGGCAGGCAACTATTACATAATTCTTGAAAAGAGTTGCAGCTTTCACACGTTCTGCTCTGATTTGAATCGCGGAAAGGTCTTTCAGTCGCTGTCAAAATTTTTAAGGCTTAGGATTTGAAAACAGTTTCTTCGCTGACAGAAATTTCAGACCTTGCCGGGAATGTGATGGAATATGACCGGAAATAAATAGCCTTCCGTCCGGTTGAAAAAGAAGAATAAATCAGCGTCCCGTATCATTCGGTTGAACTAAAATAGGATGGTTCTTTTCAATAAAATAATGCAAAATAAGCTCTTTTGTTGACTTTGTGAAGGTTTTATAATATTTTCTATTGCTACTGTCTTCGCAGAAGACTGTTTTGAGCCAAAAAGACAGAAACATGAGTAAATACAACAGCAACGGGAAAACGCGGGTGGAAAAGGGCGTCTGCAAATCATCCTCAAAATTGAGACACGGATACATATCTTCTCAATATTTCACTCTTACGGCAGACAAATCAATTGACATATTAATACATTGTTTAATAGAACTATAAAAACATAAGACCGAAACAGAAAAAAGTGTTTTGTAAAATAAAGACGACCCTTGAATGGAACAGACATTGTTACAATTTTCGCTGAAGTTGGAAATATCTCAAAAAAAAGACTTTCATTGTCCTTGAAGTTAAGCCTGAAAGCGACGCCCGTAAAAGTGGTTTCTTTGAAAGAAAAAGTAAACGAAAAAAACGGTCCGCGAACGAATAATTTCCTCAGAGAGGGATCGATATATTTAACTAACATTCGGATTGATTCAGTCGGAAAATTTGAAGTCCCAGACCGCGGAAAAAGAGAGGATCATTCCGGGAAAATTTCAAAAACAGGTACGAAAAATCGACTTTGCTTCAGGGCATAAAATCTTCCGGAAAAGAGCGAATGCTAAAAAATGAATTTGAAAACCGAACGAAAAATGATAATCGGAAGACTTGCAAAACCAAAATATTCGTCCTTCTTTTCTTCCGTATTTTTTTTCGTCGTATAAAAATCTGAAAGAAAATTGTCCGAAAAAATTTGAATCGGTGGCCGGCAACAAAAAATTGATGTCGAATCTTCCGATGGACGTTCATTTTTGTTGAAAAAAGTCCGAAATGGCAGAAAAATTCTGAAAAATTAAGGAAAAGAGCAATTAGTTGGTTTAATTACATTCAAATGGAGGCTGTAAACCGGATGGTTTAATGTGAAAATAGGTCTCAGGGATTTGTAAGGCAACAAATTTCAAACACAAAATTTAATGCAATAATTACTCAAATAGTGAATGAAATCAGTAAGATTTATTTCGAAAACAGCAGGCAGGGAAATTGGAAAACAGAAGTCAGGAAAACAGGCAATCGAAGGGATAAAAAATAAGCCGTTTCTGATAAAAAACAGACTGACGGGTGAAGGCGGAAGGCTGATCCCTGAATGAAAATACGGACGTCGAATTATTTGAGATGAGTTCAGATTGATGCTTTTACAAAAATCAGCGGACAGCCAAATTTAGGCCGGTTTCAGCCAAATAAGAAAGAACCGCTTCGTGTCAAACAGCGCAATTTTCATGCTAATTTTCCGGAACAGGAAAAAGTATGTAGAATAAGAATAATAATCCGGATTGAAATCCCGATTTAGATTTATAAATTTATATATTAATAGTTTACCAAAAGTGCAATTCTTCAGGAAAGAATTCGTTTCAGCATTCAACTGAGTGGAAAAAGAAAGATAAGACTCCTTTATGTCAATACCCGAATAGTTAGCATAGGTTTAAATTATATTCCTGTTCGCAAAATCCATTTTAGGGTCATTTGAATCAAATATTTTATCTTTCTTCAGGGTGCTGATGCCAATTCATTTTTATCAAATGCCCGACCGACAAGAATTTTTAAATTCAGAAAAAATAAAAATCGAAAAGCAGAATCCTTCAGCCTCTTCTCCTTCTTTTGTTAATATAAATAGCTATTTTGAATTGATAAATAATTCGAAAATCCAGAAATTTCAGTATCTGCTTGTCTGAAATAATTACTTTCGGATGGACAAAGGAAAGCGAAAAGAACAAGTAAATAAATCGGGAATAATTTTAAATTCATCTGTAAGGAAGCAATATTGATGAAGAAAAATTCCGCTAGAATTTAAGTCGGAAATTTTAGGGTCGGGATTTCAATTGCTGAAATTTTTTCCATAGCAGTCTTTTTTATAAAAAAAAATAACAAGGGACAGATTGAAATTTGTCAATTGAGAAAACAGACAGGATGAAAATACAAATACGACTGAATTTACCGGATAAATTGAAATCGCGTAAATTTTGAATCTAAGTTGAAAAAAGGAGAATAGCAGCTGTAGGGCAAATAAAATCATTCATAGTCAATAAATCACTGTTGGAGGGTATTTATCGTCTTTTAGGACCGAATCTGTATTTATTGGGGGTATTTCCGGAGAATTCGGGTTGTTTTCAGTGACTTTTATCCTAAAAAAACAAGTTGATAATTGAATATTCAAGTAATTTAGACTCAAATACACGTTAAATTATCTTATCATCACCCTTCAAAAGGCTAAACTTTTAAATGCTAAGCCATAAGTCCTAACTATTTTATAACTTTGCAGCCCAAAACATTAAGAGTCGGATATATGTTATATGGCCTGTAACCGTGCATTTCGATTAAAAAAAAAGCACAAAAAGGGTCTCCGTGATCCCGAAGGGCAACAATAAATAAGAAAAAAGGAAACAAATTATATGGATTTTACATACGATGTAATCGTTATAGGCGCCGGCCATGCCGGAAATGAAGCTGCATCCGCCGCAGCCAATATGGGTTCAAGGACTTTGCTCATCACCATGGACATGAATAAAATCGGTCAGATGAGTTGTAATCCCGCTGTAGGCGGCATTGCAAAAGGACAAATCGTAAGGGAAATTGATGCTCTCGGTGGACAAATGGGCATTGTAACCGACCGTTCAGCCATTCAGTTCCGGATGCTCAATCGTTCGAAAGGCCCGGCCATGTGGAGTCCCCGCTCTCAAAGTGACCGTCACGAATTTATACAACAATGGATAAAAACCCTGCTGCATACTGATAATCTATTTATCTGGCAGGATACCGTAAAAGAATTAGTGATCGAAAACGGCGCAGTGACCGGCTTAAAGTCGGCATTAGGGATACATTTCCACGCAAAAACCGTCGTACTCACCGCAGGGACCTTCTTAAGCGGCCTGCTACACATAGGCAAGAGCCAGATTGTCGGTGGAAGAATCTCGGAACCGGCTTCGTTTGGAATAACCGAACAGTTGAAATCGCTCGGGTTCACCACGGATAGAATGAAAACAGGCACTCCCTGCCGGATTGATGCAAGAAGCATTGATTTCAGTAAAATGACCGAACAAAAGGGAGAAACGGACTTCCACAAGTTCTCCTTTCTGGAAGAATCACAACGGGAATTGAAACAAATGAGTTGCTGGATCACCAATACCAATGAAACAACTCACGACGAATTGCGAAATGGACTGGTAGACTCTCCCCTTTACAACGGACAAATTCAAAGTATCGGACCGCGTTACTGCCCGAGCATCGAAACGAAGATAATTACTTTTGCAGATAAAATTTCGCATCAACTTTTTCTGGAACCGGAAGGAGTTGATTCGCAGGAATACTATTTAAATGGTTTTTCTTCTTCACTCCCACTTCAGGTTCAAATTGCGGCGATCCACACCATACAAGGTTTGGAAAACGCACAACTCTTTCGTCCGGGCTATGCCATCGAATATGACTTTTTTGATCCGACACAATTGAAGCATACCCTGGAGACCAAACGCATCAAAAACCTGTTCTTTGCCGGACAGGTAAACGGAACCACCGGTTACGAAGAAGCAGGCGGACAGGGATTGATCGCGGGTATCAATGCACATATCAATTGCCACGGCGGAGATGAATTTACACTGGCACGCAACGAAGCCTATATTGGAGTTTTGATTGATGATTTGGTTACCAAAGGCGTTGACGAACCCTATCGTATGTTTACTTCCCGTGCCGAATACCGTTTATTGCTCCGGCAGGATGACGCGGATATGCGCTTAACTGAAAAAGGAAATACTATCGGTCTTGTAAAAGCAAACCGAATGGAACAACTGCTAAGCAAAAGAGAAGAACAAACCAGGCTTCGGAATTTCGTAGAAACCCAATCGGTAAAGCCGGCTCAGATAAATGATTTTCTTGTTTCAAAAGATTCATCAGAATTAAAGCATGGCTGCAAATTGAGTGATTTGGTTCTCCGTCCCCAACTGAGCATCTTCGAACTGGCCGAAGCGGTTCCCGAATTACAGCAGAAACTGGATGAAATAAAAAGCCGCAAAGAAGAAATTGTGGAAGCAACGGAAGTATTATTGAAGTACGAAGGCTATATCGAACGCGAAAGATTGATCGCTGAAAAGCTGCAACGGCTCGATCATATTAAACTGACGGGAAAAATTGATTACAACTCCGTTCATTCTATTTCCACGGAAGCCCGTCAAAAGCTGACGAAGATTGCACCCGAAACCATTGGACAGGCAAGCCGCATCCCGGGGATATCGCCCAGCGATGTCAATATTTTGTTGGTGATGATGGGGAGATAGATTAGTTGGGAGTTTATAGTTGGGAGTGAAAATTAATAAAATCAGATTAAATGCAAATGTACTCTTACTTCGTAATTATCCGTTTTATATAGAAGTCGAATGTAGTAGAGGGGTTTAAAACAACATTGTTCCACGTGAAACAATAGTCCGAACGGATTGAACAATCAGAATAGGAGATGTCCTTAGTTCCACGTGGAACTAAGGACAATAAACAGAAATAAAACACATAAAGAACACCTGTCAAGCAGCTTAGCTACTTATGAAACAAAGTCAGTCATTAAAAGCAGAGATTAGTAGCCTTCCGGATACCCCGGGAGTGTATCAGTATTTTAATGAGAGCGGAGAGATTATTTATGTCGGCAAAGCAAAGAATCTGAAGAAGCGGGTTAGCTCCTACTTCAATAAAATTCATGAGCAGGGCAAAACAAATGTACTGGTAAAAAACATTGCATCCCTGAAGTACATCGTAGTAAAAAACGAAGAAGACGCCCTTCTACTGGAAAACAACCTGATCAAAGAATACCAACCGCGTTACAATGTATTGCTTAAAGATGGCAAAACCTACCCGAGTATCTGTATCACCAACGAACCATTTCCCCGCGTTTTTAAAACAAGGAATATTTATAAAAACGGAGGAACCTATTTCGGACCTTACAGTTCTACTTATACCATCAATTCCATACTGGAAATAATCCACGACATATTCCCTATCCGTACCTGTAAACTGGCCCTGACCAAAGAGAATATACAGGCAGGAAAATTCAAGGTTTGCCTCCAGTATCATATTCATAAATGCAAAGGACCCTGCGAAGCGAAGGAAACAGCGGAGGACTACCGTAAAAATATAGAACAAATAGAACAAATCATCAAGGGAGATGCAAACGAAATCAGCAAAATATTGCTGGACCAAATGCAGGAATTAGCAAAAGAATTCAGGTTTGAGGAAGCACATCAACTCAAATTAAAATACGATTTAATTGAAAATTTCAAGACAAAATCGGTTGTTGCCAATACGGTTGTCGAAAATACCGATGTCTTTGCCTACGATGAAAATGAGAATTCTGCCTATGTAAATATCCTCCGGATATCGAAAGGTTGCATTATTCAGGGCTACACGATAGAATATAAAAAGCGGCTCGAAGAGCAAAAAGAAGATTTGCTGGCTATGGCCATTGTTGAACTTCGGGAGCGTTTTCAAAGCAATTCGAAGGAAATTCTTGTTCCCTTTGAAATCGATTTTCCGGTAAAAGGAGTTTCGGTATCGGTTCCCCAACGCGGTGACCGGAAAAAATTACTTGATTTATCATTACAAAATGTGCGGCAATACAAGTTTGACAAACTGAAACAGGCAGAGAAACTGAATCCCGATCAACGAAGCATTCAACTATTGAAAAAAATACAAGATGCTTTGCAGTTGGAAAAACCACCTATGACAATTGAGTGTTTTGATAATTCAAATATTTCCGGCACCGATGCGGTTGCTGCCTGTGTCGTCTTTAAAAAAGCAAGGCCTTCCAAACAGGATTACCGGAAATATAATATTAAAACGGTAGTGGGTCCCGACGATTATGCCTCCATGAAAGAAGTGGTGCGAAGACGTTACACCCGAATGATCAATGAAGAGTCTCCCCTCCCCGATTTAATTATTGCCGATGGAGGAATCGGACAAATGGAAGTCATCCGGCAGGTTGTAGTTGATGAGTTAAAATTAAATATTCCTATTGCCGGACTGGCAAAAGACAGTAAGCATCACACCCGTGAATTGCTCTTTGGATTTCCTCCAAAAGCGATCGGTCTGAAACCGGTTGATCCCTTATTCAAATTACTGGCACAGATGCAGGATGAGGTTCATCGTTTTGCCATCACTTTTCATCGTGACAAGCGAAGCAAGACTCAGACTGTTTCGGAACTCGATACGATACCCGGCATCGGGGAAAAAACAAAAAATGACCTGATAAAGCATTTTAAGAGCGTAAAACGAATCAGAAGTGCAGAATTAAAGGAGCTGGTTGAAACAATAGGAACTGCCAGAGCTACAGTTATTTATAAATATTTTAACCCTGATTTGACAGCCTGAGAATTGAATAAAATAAAACATCTGTCCGGATTGCAGGCATTACGAGACGGAAAAACGCTTATATTTGCAAAAAAATAAGAGCTAAGGAATAAGAGGCAAGAGGCAAGAGGCAAGTATCCGAACAGGAACATTAACTCAACTTTTACTTGCCTCTTAACTCTTGCCTCTTACTTCTAAAAATAAAATTATGACATCTTACGAAATAAAATCATTAGACACAATTCATAAAACTGCCCGGGAATTTATTAATCAAATTGGAGACCATACGGTTTTTGCATTTAACGGTATAATGGGCGCCGGCAAAACAACATTTATAAAAGCCATCTGTGAAGAGATGGGAGTGAAAGAAACAATTAACTCACCTACCTTCTCAATCGTGAATGAATATGAAGCTGCCGATAAAAGAATCATCTTTCATTTCGATTGCTATCGCATCAATAAGATTCAGGAAGCACTCGATCTGGGAGCTGAAGAATATCTGTATAGCGGGAACCTTTGCTTTATTGAATGGTCGGAAAATATAGCTCCTATCCTACCCGATTCGATAATAAATGTAGATATAGAAGAAGAGGAAAATGGAAAAAGAAAAATTTCCATTCATTAAACGAAAAAAAAGAATATACTTATTATCACTAGTGGGCACTTAA
>DIZI01000002.1:8205-8500 GCA_002427885.1 Paludibacter sp. UBA6032 | reverse complement strand
CATAAATTAGTTGAAAATGCGGTTTATAAGCAATCGGATTTAATGCTTCTCGAAATTGAAAAGCAAAACATAGAGCTGACTATCAAATCTTCCGAAGATGATTATAAAAGCAATTTATACGATTTGAATCTGCTGTGCGGCATTAAAGATTCAACTCAAACCGATATCAGTGATATTGAGTTAACTTTGGAGCCACAATCAATTACTGATTCAAAATTTCTTGCGTCGTATAAGCTCGATAGTCTGAGCTTTTTAGCCGATCAGTCCATCAATGAACTGAAATACAAACCTCAAC
>DIZI01000002.1:0-7942 GCA_002427885.1 Paludibacter sp. UBA6032 | reverse complement strand
TTTAGCTGGAATTTGTATGACGGCGGACAACGGAAACTGGAACGGCAAAAATTGAACGTCAATATCAATACGCTTCAGTTTGAGAAAAATTATTTTATGACGCAACAGGAAATTAATAAGTCTAAGATAATAAGTCAACTAAAGTCGCTGGATGAACGCAGATTAATACTTGTGAATCAGGTAGCTAAATACGATCAACTTTATAAAGTATATGCTGATGAACTGGCCCAGGGCTTAGTTTCCGTCATGGATTTTAAAAATTTACTGAAAGATATTACCGCCAAGAAACAGGATTACCTGTTGCTTAAAATGGAAAAACAATTGTTGGTAAATTCATATAATTACTGGAACTATTAATTTACAACTCATAATTACTTCAATGCGAAATATTTCAATCATTTTTTCGACCTGCCTGATTGCATTTATGCTGAATTCCTGCGCAAAAAAGGCCGCAACCGAGCAGGAACAGACGCCTGTAGTAAGCGTAAAAACGTCAAAAGTAACTTTTGGTGAAATTGATAATAATTTGTCTTTCAACGGAAAAACCATTTATCTGAAAAAGAATATGGTCGTTTCGCCCATTTCGGGGTATGTGAGCAAAATGACGGTTAAGTTTGGAGATACCGTTCATAAAGGAAATGTGCTGTTTGAAATACAAACGAAGGAAAACAAAGCGTTAGAAAACTCCACTTCCGGCAATTTGGGTATCATTAAAGTTCCTGCACCTTCAAATGGTTTTATAAGCACTTTAAATGTAACCGAAAACGGAGCGTATGTGGTGGAAGGAGCTTCGCTTTGCACTGTGACTGAAATCAATAAGTTATTGGTTCAATTAAATTTACCTTTCGAATTTAATTCATTAATTAAAATCGGTACTAAATGTACATTAGTTTTGGGTGATAATACTAAGTTCGAGGGAATTGTGAATCAAATTCTGCCTACGGTCGATGAGGCAAATCAAACCCAGCAAATCCTTATAAAACCGCTCACAAATAAACAATTACCTGAAAATCTGAATCTGGAAGTCGACATTTTAAAAGCCAAACACAACAATGCCTGCTTAGTGCCCCGAAACGCTGTGATGACCAACGAAACCCAAACCGAATTCTGGGTTATGAAGGTGGTAAATAATACATTGGCAATTAAGGTCCCGGTAAAAAAAGGAATTGAAAATGATGATCTGGTTGAAGTTCAGAATTCCGGTTTAACTTCTTCCGATGTGGTTATCTGCGAAGGTGCTTATGGCCTGAATGATAGTACGGTGGTGAAGATAAGTAGATAATAGAACCAAGAGCCAAGAACCAAGAGCCAAGATTTAAAACAATATGCACAATTTCAAAAAGTTAGACATTTGGATGAAATCCATAGATCTCGTTACAGAGATTTATAGAATTACAAACACCTTTCCAGGTATTGAAAGGTTTGGGTTAATTTCTCAAATGCAACGTTCTGCTGTTTCAATTCCATCAAATATCGCAGAAGGTTCAGCTAAATCCAGTAATAAAGATTTTGGAAGGTTTTTAGAAATCTCAATTGGATCTTCTTTTGAACTTGAAACCGAATTATTACTGGGATTCAATTTAAATTATATAGATTCAGATATTTACAATGATTTGCAATCTAAGATTTCTGAAATTCAAAAAATGATCATAGGTTTTAAAAATAAACTGGAATAATTGAATATCTTGATTCTAACATCTTGATTCTTGATTCTAACATCTTGGTTCTTGGCTCTTGGTTCTTTGTTCTAACATCTAAATATATGGAAAAGATTTTTGTCCGTTTTAAAAGTCCGATAGCAGTCATATTATTGCTTATTTTGATAGGCGGGGCGTTTTCGTACCAAAACATGAAAACATCGCTTTTTCCAAATGTGACTTTCCCGAAAATTAAAATCATTGCTCAAAATGGTGAACAACCCGTTGAGAAAATGATGGTTACAGTCACCAAACCACTCGAAAACGCAATAAAAGGAGTCGATAATATACAACTGATCCGAAGCACAACCAGCATGGGAAGTTGTGAAATTTCAGCGTTTATGAGTTGGAATTCCGACATAGACTTAGACAAGCAACAGGTAGAATCACAGATTACACAGATTAAAAACGATTTGCCACCCGATGTTCAGATTACGGTGGAGAAAATGAATCCATCTATTTTGCCGGTCATGGGTTACTCGCTTCAATCGGACACCAAAAGTCCGGTAGAGCTTAAATTGATTGCACAATATACTATAAAACCGTATTTATCCAGAATCCAGGGAGTTTCATCGATACAGGTTATTGGTGGAAAAGAAAAAGAATACCGCATTGTGCTGAATGAACGGGAGCTTAGCACACTTAAAATCAATCCGCTTGACATTCAGAAAATTCTGCAGCAAACCGATTTTATCAAATCCACCGGTTACACCATCGATTACAACCGAATGTATTTAACGGTAACCGATGCCACGCTCAAAAACATTGAGCAACTGAAAGAGTTGGTTATTTTCGACAACGGAATCCGAAAGGTGAAAATCGGTGATGTATCTACCGTTCAAGTCGCCGAACAAAATGAATATATCAAAATCAAAGCCGACGGGAAAAACGTGCCGTTAATTGCCGTGGTAAAGCAGCCCAAAAGCAATTTGATCGATGTGGCCAATCAGGTTTCTCAAAAAGTGGATGAGCTGAATAAAATCCTGCCCAAAGGTGTGGTTTTGAAACCCTATTACAATCAGGCTGAATTTGTAAAAACCAGTATTCGAAGTATTATCGATGTACTTTGGATTGGATTAGCACTGTCCATTATCGTGGTTTTGTTATTCCTGCAATCCTACAAAGCCGGTTCGGTTCTTCTGATAACAATTCCCATGACTCTGGCGCTCACTTTTATCAGCATGGCTTTTATTGGTTACGATTTCAATATCATGACCATTGGTGCCATTGCCGCTTCCATTGGGCTTATCATCGATGATGCCATAATTGTAGTGGAGCAAATTCACCGGACGCACGAGGAATTTCCCGACAAGAAACCAAAGGAATTAGTGGGCAAAGCCATTAGTTTTCTGTTCCCATCTATGGTTAGTTCATCGCTCAGCACCATTGTTATTCTCATTCCGTTTGAATTAATGTCTGGCGTAGCAGGAGCTTATTTCAAGATTCTGACCGAAACCATGATCATCACCCTGGTTTGTTCATTTATCGTTACCTGGCTTGGGTTACCGGTTATTTACCTGCTTTTATCAAAAAACAAACCCCGTTCCGAATCGACTGAAGTTCATCTTGTAAAACATCGTCCGTGGATTGAAGTTTTCATCAAACGGCCATATATCAGCATTGCTTTTGTGGTGGTATTAATCCTGAGCCTTGTGCTGATGTTACCAAAGTTGCAAACGGGATTTTTGCCCGAAATGGATGAAGGATCGATTGTGCTTGACTACAATTCGCCTCCGGGAACATCGCTTGAAGAAACGAACCGTATGTTGAACGAAGTGGATCATATTCTGGAAACTACACCCGAAGTAAAAACGTATTCGCGACGCACCGGAACTCAAATGGGCTTTTTCATTACCGAGCCCAACCGCGGCGATTACCTGATTGAATTAAAAACTAAACGAAATAAAAAGACGGACGAAGTCTCTGACGATATCAGAAAACGCATTGAAAAGACATTACCGGCTTTGACGGTTGACTTCGGGCAGGTAATTACCGATATGCTTGGCGATTTGATGAGCAGCGTTCAACCCATCGAAATAAAAATATTTGGCGATAACAACCAAAAACTACAGGTACTTTCTAAACAAGTAGCCGACAGTCTGAAAACGATTGATGGAACTGCTGACGTTTTTGATGGAATTGTGGTGGCAGGGCCCATGTTGAAAATACTTCCAAAAGAAGAAAAGCTGAAACAATTCGGACTTAATCCTGATGATTTGCAGGCGCAAACTGAAACTTACATTTCCGGTTTGGTCATTGGTTCAATTCCCGAAAGAGAACAATTGACCAATATCCGTATGATTTTTCCTCAGAATAACAAAACGCCGATTGAGGAGATGAAAAATGCGAAAGTGTGCACCGGCACCGGCGATTATATTCCTGTCAGCGAAATGGCCGATTTCAGCATTCAAAGCGGTGTTACCGAAATTGAACGCGAAAATCTGCAAACCATGGGCGTAGTGACTGCCCGTCTGAACAACCGCGATTTGGGAAGTGTAATGAAGGATATTCAGCAGAAAGTAGGCAAAATAAATCTTCCGAACTCCTATCAGATTGAATATGGAGGCTCATACGCCGAACAGCAACAATCGTTCTCCGAATTATTGAAAATACTGTTTATAGCCGGATTGCTGGTATTTACTGTGGTGCTCTTTATGTTCAAAGATCTCAAACTCTCGCTCACCGTTATTTTTGTGAGTTCGCTGGGTGTAGTTGGTGGCGTTGCAGCTTTATTTTTCACAAATACAGCACTTAATGTGGGAAGTTACACCGGATTAATTATGATTGTGGGAATTATTGGTGAAAATAGTATTTTTACCATTCAGCAATTTTTGACTGAACTAAAACATACCGATGTAAAACAAGCTTTGGTTTATGCCATTTCGGCGCGTTTGCGGCCTAAATTAATGACTGCCAGCGGTGCAATCGTCGCATTAATTCCATTGGCGCTGGGTATTGGCGCCGGTGCACAAATGCATCAATCGCTTGCCATTGCGGTTATTGGCGGATTAATTGTAGCTTTGCCTTTATTATTGATTGTATTACCCGGAATTTTAATACTGATAATGAAAAAACAGAAAATAAAAATCTGAAAATAAACTATGACTTCAAAATTAAATCTACTGCTTACATTTCTTGCATTTTCTCTTTTTACATTTGCACAAAACGATTCGTTGAAAACAACAAAACCTTCGTTTTGGCAAAATAAATCCATTGTGTTCGGGTATCAGAACGGGTATGTTTTTCAGACCAACGATTTTCTACGGGGACGTAATACACAAGCTACAAATATAGACGAATATCAGGATCTTTATCTGAAATTGTCCAAACAAACAACGGGGAATAAATTGTGGGAGCAAATTTATAAATACCCGAACTGGGGATTTGGGATGTACGTGGCCGATTTTTATAACCCGGCAGAAATAGGTAACCCTATTGCTTTATACGGTTTTTTTAATGCTCCTTTTGTGCGTTGGAATAGGGGAACATTTAACTACGAAATCAGTTTCGGAGCAACAGCCAACTGGAAATCGTTTAACCCACTTACCAATCAATACAATGTAGCCATAGGCGCCGGACAATCTTTTTTCATTGATGCCGGATTGAATCTCGATTTCGAACTATCTAACCACCTGGATTTAATTGCAGGTTTCAGCCTCACCCATTTTTCGAACGGAGCCATGAAAATTCCAAATTCGGGAATTAATTCCATTGCTCCCAAAGTAGCCTTGAAATATAATTTGTATGATCGCCCAAAATTCATCAAACAGCAACTTCCTAAGTTTAAACCAACCAACGACTGGGAAATCAGCACTTTTGTCAGCACAAAAAATCTGGTTTTCGATACCTTGACCAATGTTGCCATTTTGGAAAAATATGAAGGTGCTTATTTTACCGTTTTGGGAATTACCGGCACATTTAACCATCAAATTAGTCGAATGTCGAAAATTGGTATCGGGTTGAATCTGGCATATAACGAATCGGTTAACGGACAAGTCGCCATTCAGAATAATGATATTGTAGATGTGGACGGACCTTTTATGGAAAAATTTCAAATCAGTATTTTCCCTTCGTACGAATTGGTTGTCAATAAAATGTCGTTGGTACTTCAACCGGCTTTTTATATTTATCGCAAACAGTTTAAAAACCAATCCCCCACCTTTCACCAACGTATCGGGTTGAAATACCACATTACCGATGACATTTTCGTTGGGATTATCCTGCGCGACTATGCGTTCCATGTATCCGATTTTATTGAATGGACAGTTGGATATAGCATTGGAGCGAAATAGAAATCAATTCACATTACCACATTATTACATCACCCATCCTCCCCTGTTGAAATCTTTTTTTAGATTTTTATTATTAACCCTTGTTATTATAAATTTTAATTCTATCTTTGACCTGTTTAATGCCGAAAATAGGCCATATCAGAACAATACATCCTCTGAAAGCCCTATTAACAAATGAATATTTAAGGTTTTATAGGTAAAAATAAGCGTAACAAGAGTGTGAAAGTTTGCCCGACCCCTTGGCAGAACATTCACAAGCGTGTGAAAGCTTCGCTGACCCCTCGGCGGGATATTCACAAGCATGTGAAAGCTTGTCTGACCCCTCAGCGGGACATTCACAGGCATGTGAAAGCTTCGCTGACCCCTCGGAAGAACATTCACAAGCGTGTGACTGAATATTTACCCGATCCATTAGATTTTATCTCTTGAATTCTATATAAATCTATGTCTAATCTTTAAAATTGTTTGCCTATGAAAGTAGAAAGTTTGCATTTAAACAATCAACGTAATGCGGCGCATTACCAGTTTCAAACCGACTTCAACAGTACAGTAATCAAGTACACACCCCAGGCACTTGGTATTGTTGATGCTTATGCGGCTTACCTTCCGCATTTGCAGGACGAAGGCGTGGCTTTGGTGGCAATCACCAAAAGTGCTACCACCGAGCAGATAGAAACTGGCGACAAAGACCGTGACTTTACATTTCGCGGTTTTTCCGACGCAGTACGCAACAAACTGAATCACTTTAACGCCGAAATGCGCGAAGCAGCCAAAAGGGTTATGGTGATTCTGGACGGATATGGAAATTTGGCTCCAAAACCTAACGATGAAGAATCGGGTCTTATCACGAGCTTAATTGCTGATTTGAGAACGAAAGTTCCAACCGATCTGGTAACTCTTGGAGTGATAGATTGGATTGCCGAACTGGAACGACAAAACAATGTGTTTATCGCTCTGGAAAGTTCGCGTAACTCCGAAGAAGCCAACCGTTCCGAACTGCGCATGAAACAAGTACGTGTGGAAGTTGATGCCGTTTACCGCAAAATTGTAGAGCGCATCAATGCGCTGATCATTGTGAACGGCGAAGCTGATTACACCGAGTTTGTAAAAGAAATGAATGCCCGTATTGGTCGTGCTAATGATGCCATTACTCAAAGCAAAAAGCGGGGAGACAAACCGGCAACGGATGCTCCTGTAGCTTAATAAATAGATTATCCCCTCTTCGACTTATGGGGTAGTGCGGAGAGGGGATGATTAAATTTGGCTAAATTCAATTATAGACCTAAAAAAAATAAATATGATTCTTTCTATAATATTAAATGATAGTTTGAAAGCCTTTTCTGCAAATAATTCTGAATTGAATAATTTAATCCAGATCAATAATTATATGCCTTGGATTGTGGCTTTAATGATTGGAGTATTAACCATAATTGCAAACATACTAATTAACAAAAACCAATCAAAAAATGCGGAAAAAACACTGAAAATTCAATCTGTGTTATCTTTAAAATCTATTCAAAAAGATATACTATCAAATAATCGACAAGAATGGATAAATTCATTAAGAAATTATGTGAGTAATTATATTGCAAGTCATGAGATGTCAAAGATTATTGTTCAGAACGATAAAAACAATACTCCTGAATATAGAGTTGAATTTAAAAAATGGCAATCTTTTTCATATAAAATTGAACTTATGCTAAATCCTATTGAAGAAAAATCAAAAGAATTAAAAGAACTAATGACTGACTTAAATCTGGCAACAGATTATTCTTCTTTTGCAAAAGAACAAAGTTATGAATCAATTAAAAATGATATTATAAAAATTACTCAAAATATATTGAAAGAGGAATGGGAACGAGTTAAAAGTATTGAATAAATTAATTCAAATTTAGCGTTTTGTATAAAGTGATATTAATAAACTTCCATATTAACCCACTTTGCAGTAACTCA
>DIZI01000001.1:74065-74310 GCA_002427885.1 Paludibacter sp. UBA6032 | reverse complement strand
GGTCCCTATCTGTTGTGGGCGCAGGAAATTTGCGAAGGTCTGACACTAGTACGAGAGGACCGTGTTGGACGAACCTCTGGTCTACGGGTTGTTCCGCCAGGAGCACTGCCCGGTAGCTACGTTCGGTTAGGATAAGTGCTGAAAGCATCTAAGCACGAAGCCATCTTCAAGATTAGATTTCCATTGAGGGTCGTGGCAGACTACCACGTTGATAGGTTACAGGTGTATAACAGAAATGTAGAGCC
>DIZI01000001.1:0-73936 GCA_002427885.1 Paludibacter sp. UBA6032 | reverse complement strand
CGAACGCTTTTTTTAGACCTTATGGTATGGTATAGCTTTTTTTATGAAATGCATTTCTCTCTTTTTTCAATGTCAAACCCCTACAGGGGTAAGAGGCAAGAAGGTAAGAGGTAAGAAAGAGTGCGCAAGCAGTTTCCTTACTCCTTAGAGACTTACTCCTTACTTACTGAAATCACTTAGGTGGTTATAGCGACAGGGTTCCACCTCTTCCCATTCCGAACAGAGAAGTTAAGCCTGTCCACGTCGATGGTACTGCCGCAAGGTGGGAGAGTAGATAGCCGCCGTTTTTTAAAAGCCCCGCATATTCAGTTATGCGGGGCTTTTTTTTGATTCCAACTGAGCTTTGGAAAAGTTGAAACAGAAAACCCTCGGTTGAAACATAACAAACTGAGGGTTTAAATATAAACGGTATATCAGGCTCCTGAACTAATATCTACCTTTCCACAAAGTTCTTAGCCACTCTCCTAATTTACTTTCCGCCGGACTATTTTGAATTTTCCAGATACGTTCGTCCTTGAGTTCGGTGGGCATAAATTGTTGATCAATAAAGTGATTGGCAAAATCATGAGAGTATTTATAGTCTTTTCCGTAGTTGAGTTCTTTCATTAATTTGGTAGGAGCGTTTCGCAGATGCAAAGGAACGGGAAGATTGCCGGTTTGTTCCACTAAAGCTAAGGCAGCGTCAATGGCAAGATAAGCGGAGTTGCTTTTGGGAGATGCAGCCAGATACACCGTTGCTTCGGCCAGAATAATACGTCCTTCGGGCCAGCCTATTTTTTGTAAAGCATCAAAGCAGGCATTTGCCAGCAACAAAGCGTTGGGATTTGCCAGTCCAATATCCTCAGAAGCTGAAATAACCAAACGGCGTGCAATAAATTTTGGATCTTCACCACCGGCAACCATGCGTGCCAACCAGTAAATGGCTGCATCGGGATCACTTCCCCGTATGGATTTGATAAATGCGGAAATAATATCGTAGTGCATTTCGCCATCCTTGTCGTAAGCCGATGGATTTTGCTGCAGACGCTCGGTAACTGTTTCGTTGGTGAAGACAACTTTTTCCGATTGATCGGAATTGGCAACCAATTCAATAATGTTGAGTAATTTACGCGCATCACCGCCGGAGAAACGGAGTAAAGATTCTGTTTCTTCAAACACAATTTCCCTGTTCTTAAGCTCGATATCAGTCTTGACAGCATAATCGGCTAATGCCAATAAATCTTCTTTGTCCAGTGATTTTAGTACATATACCTGACAACGGGAAAGGAGAGGGGTAATTACTTCGAAAGATGGATTTTCGGTCGTAGCACCAATCAACGTAACTGTTCCATTTTCCACTGCACCAAGTAAAGAATCTTGTTGCGATTTGCTGAAACGGTGTATTTCATCGATAAACAGAATAGGATTGGCTTGTGAAAAGAAGCGGTTGGCTTTTGCTTTCTCAATTACCTCACGCACATCTTTAACTCCTGAACTGACAGCACTTAACGTATAAAAAGGACGATCCAATTTATTTGCAATGATTTTTGCCAGTGTCGTTTTGCCCACACCCGGAGGTCCCCACAGGATAAAAGAGGCAATATGTCCCGACTCAATCATCTTCCGCAGGATTGCATTTTCCCCAACCAGATGTTTTTGTCCTATGTAATTATCAAGGGTTTGAGGACGGAGGCGTTCGGCTAAAGGTGGCATGGTTATTTTTGTTTTTTAGATAGGCAAATGTAGTAATAATGTGTCAAGATGCCAATTATATTCGGAAAAGAACAGAAAGAATTTCTTCTAAAATGACAGTTTTTATTGACACAAAACAACTCGCGAAATGATCTTAAATCATTACGCGAGTTGAATAAATATGTGTTCAGTTATTTGCTTTCAGCAAACACATTCACCTTTTTCCAAATCTGTTTATATGGATTATTAATTCCTGAAATATATAACAGATTATTTTTTAGAGCCATATAAAAGAGGTTTTTAGTCCCTTTTATTGAGATCAATTGAGGAGTTGCATAAGTGAGTGTTTCGATGTAAGTATCGTTCTCAAGAGAATAGGAGCCAAAAAATATTCCGACAAAAACTCCGGTTTCCTTGTTTGCTTTTAATACAGTAAATGATTCGGGAGTTAATAATTTGTACTCAGTAAAACCTGATACAGGAGGAACGGGATTGCCAACCGAATCACATTGTTGCCATATACCAATTAGTTGGGTTTTGTCAATGGAAGATGTCTGGGCGCTACAAATATTACTGAAAATAAATATAATAACAAAGATAAATGCTGATAAAGTCAATGTTTTTTTCATGGCGATTGCTTTTAAAAAAATAAATATTTAATACAACATAATTGGTTGATGCCAATAATACTTTGAATAGTATGGATATAAATAGTTTATAATGGTTGAAGTTATAATTCACTTAAAAAAACGCAATGTCACTAAAAAAAATATTCCCCCGTTAAAGCTCATCAATATTGTACAAATATATGAAATTATATTTGTTATTAATAAGGAAGTATTAACTATTCTTCATAAAAAAACAATTTACTTCATTATCACTTTTAAAAACTTACAATATCACTCATATTTTCAATTTGTAAACCGGTATTAATCTGTCAGGAATAGATGATTTAGTGTCGTATAAATAATCAGCTCCTACTTTATCATAAAAACCCCTTGCAAATGGATCGACAAAAATTAACAAGTTATGAATTCTCTTTTCCAATGAAATTTGTTTTAAATTTTCTATCAATTTTCGACCAATACCTATTCCATGATAGTCGGGATGTATAAAGATATGTTCTAACCAAAATCCTTTTTGTACAAAAGTGCCTCCCGAATAAAATTCGGATTTGTTCTCAACAATGGAATAAAAACCAATAATCAGATTCTTGTAAATAGCTTTATATATAGTGTTCTGAAGAATATATTCACCTGTAATGGTCAATTCATCTTTCCATATATCATAGAAGTGTGTCGGATAATTCCAATGCCTTTTTGCCGCGAATGAAATTATGGTCAAAGCTTCAGAATCCTGTTCCAGGGCTTTTTCAATTCTTATTTCCTGTAAGTTTATCATAGTTATTCTATAAGTATGATGACTCGGGTTCATTTTTCCGGGATTATCGGTATCACGTGTAAATGTGGAAATATGATTTTATATCGTAATATTTTAGCTATTTAATAATAAAGTATAAATAGTTTAATAGCGAGCATAATGCATTTGTACCAATCCTTTAGGAAACGATTTTGAGCTGACAAGTTTTAGCTTCGTTTCAGGTCTGCCATTTTTAAATAAAGAAATCCCTTCGTCAAGCAGCACCGGTATTATCGATATATAAAACTCGTCAATCAGATTGTCCTTTAATAATTCATTCGCGATTTCAGCACCTCCATCCACAAAAATATTTTTACCTGGCTTGTTTCTCAGGCCAGCAACAAGTTCCTTAAGATTTCCTGTATAGAATTTTACCAATCCTATTGGCGGTCTTGCTGTTCGGGTTATGATAAAAGCATCTTTGTCGGCATGAGGAAAATCGTAACCCATGGACAAAACTTTATCATATGTTTTACGTCCCAGAATCACTGTATCAATATTTTCTATGAAGCTGTTATACCCATAATCCTGATCTTTTTCTTCCACTATCGAAAGAAAATCCAATCCATCATCGGATGTGGCAATATAACCATCGAGACTCATGGCAATGTAAAGAATAAGTTTTCGTTCGTTTTGCATTTTTCAAGTCAGTTAAGCTTTGAAGCAGTTTCTCTGCATTTCAAACAAAATCCTCTATGTACACAGATGGTTCCTCCACAATCAGGACAAAGCCATCTGTCATGTTCCATTTCAAGAAACCGATCCAGCCCCGAATTTTTAATCGTTTCCAGGTTTTCGATCATACTCATGTGATATTTCAACCGATAGCGCTTATCCAGTTGTTTTAAACGCAAACATGGATATTTAGAACATTCATAGCAAAATTTTGAATCTGTTTGTTCCAGAAAATCGCAATTTTTTATAACACAGGCAGAACAATGACCTATTTTCTGCTTGTTATCACCCCAACAACCGCCACAGGTATTTCTGGTTCTTAAATAGGCTAAACAGATTCCGCAGTTCATCCCACAAGGGGCTATTGTTCTTGCTTCCATCTGAGTAAAAAAATACTATTATTAATGCCCTGAATTCAGGACTTCCACCAATTTGTGAATGTGAGCGGGAGTAGTTCCGCAACAACCGCCGATAATATTGGCACCTGCTTTGGCCAGTTGTGGGGCAAATGATGCCATCAACTCAGGGGATTCCGGGAAAACAGTGCATGTTCCCTGCAAAACAGGCAAACCGGCATTGGCATGAATCAACACAGGTATATCTTTATCCACCGATCGGATTTCTTCCGTAATTTTTATCATTCCTTCGATTCCGTTGCTACAATTAGCACCAACTATATGGGCACCGGCTTCCTTTAAAGCTACTACCATTTCTGCCGGTGAAACGCCCATCATTGTCCGGTAACCACCTGTCAATAATTTATCAAAAGTCATTGTGCAAATTACTTCACAGGGAGTGTTTTCGCGACAAGCACGCACCGCTATCTCAGCTTCATCGATGGCAGTCATGGTTTCGATAACCAGTGCATCGGCTCCACCTTCGTAGAGTGCAATTGCCTGTTCTTTGAAGGCGTTATAAAGTTCTTCTTCGGTTACATCACCCATCATCAACATTTTTCCTGTTGGTCCGATTGAACCTAACACGTATTTATCATTCCCGGCTGCCTGTCGGGAAATTTCTGCTGCTTTTTTA
The DNA here is from genome assembly GCA_002427885.1 of Paludibacter sp. UBA6032. Lineage (GTDB taxonomy): Bacteria > Bacteroidota > Bacteroidia > Bacteroidales > Paludibacteraceae > Paludibacter. Next base: position 69,139 of record DIZI01000001.1, on the reverse strand, counting down.
TTCAGTTCATATGCTTTGTCAGCTAATCCAAAAACTTCCAGTTTGAAACGGTTGCCACCAAAACTGTTTGTTTCTATCGTATCAGCACCGGCTTCTATATAACCAAGTGCAATATCAAGCACGATACCGGGATGGTCAATGTTCCACTGTTCAGGGCATTCACCGGGCTGCAAACCTTTGGCTTGTAAAAAAGTACCCCAGGCACCATCCGATACCAATGTTTTTCCTTGCGAGACGAGTTCTAATAATGTTGGTTTCATGGCAATGTCTATATATTTTATTGATAGAAATGATTACAAAAGTATGAAATGTTTTTATGAATAACAAAAATACTATAAATGAAACCCTGAATCTGTAATGATATTCATTTGTGTTACAAAAGAACAGGAGAAACAGGTTTTTATGCCCGTTTCTCCTGTTCTTAAATCAGGGAGAAAAATGAGATTCTCTATTCCGTGAGTTTTTCAGCTATCAGCATTAATTCATTTGTCGTTCTCAGATTCCGGCTGGTGGCAATGAGTTTGAGTTTGTTTTCAAAAAAGCTGTTGGTGAGTTTGGTTTTTCCATAACCATTGGGGCAAAAGTTATAAATAACTTTGCCAATCTGAAGGAATTCATCCGGAGCATACCAGACAGGTGAAATCCCGTCCAACAGAGTCATGTCAGGTGTTTCCGACAGAAAAGTCAAATACATATTGGCGGGATCTTTCAAAGAATCTGTTCGGTAAGGATTTTTTATCAATGCATCACTTAGTTCATCTTTTGTAAGTACCAGAACAGGAACATCGAAGCCGAAAGTTTCTGATATTTCCCGGGATATCATTTTTTCTAATTCCTGAGTTTCAGTCTTACGCGTAGTGAAAATGAAATTTCCACTCTGTATATAACTTTCGACTTTTGAGAATCCGAGTCCGGTATACATTTTGCGTAAGGCATCCATTTTTATCTTTTTATGTCCGCCAACATTGATGCCCCTTAATATGGAAATATAGGTATTCATTTTTTCTCACTTCGCAATTTAAACTCATCCAATTTTACAAAATGATAACCCATTTGACGAAGTCTCGGAACAATTTTTTGCATGGCTTCGTACGTATTCCATTCCGGATGATTGAAATGCATTATGACAATTGCACCGGGTTTAATATTTTGCAGGACGCTTTCTTCAATTACCGGAACCGGTGTATATGGAACAGCATCGCCCGACAAAACCTGAAAACTGATAGCAGTTATGCCCAGTTTACTTGCCAACCGTGCTCCGGCTTCGTCAATAAATGCTGTTGCAGAACGGTAATATATAGGCCGGCGGTGTGTGATAGCTTCTATTTTGCGTGCATTAGCTTCAATCTCGTCAAATGCCTGAGCTGCATTTGCTGTCCCGTGAATGCCATATTTACTTTCACCATCAATAGAACAGGGTTGATGATTTAACCCGTGATTTTCTATTTCAAAAAGAGTATCTTTACTCAGAGCGAGAAATGTTTTGAAGTTTGCATCAATCCATTTACCGGTTACAAAAAGCGTCCCTGGCACTTTTTCCTTTCGCATATAATTGATCAATTCCGCATCATAACCGTTACGTTTAGGTCCGCCACACCCATCGAAAGTAAAAGCGATATATTTTTGCTTTGTATAGAAATCTTCATCTACACCTTTTACAAATTCCCCCCAATGTCCCGGTTGAGCGTGGATAAAATCGTTGATGATTCTCTTCTTCAGGTTGACGTAAGAGGTATCATGATCAAGCATTTTTAGAAATTTGACATTGCTGTAATCAGACGCAATTTGAGCGTTTGTAGTGAAATGCACTATGAAAAACAGGGAGAATATCCCTAAGAATTTGTATGTGAATTTATTTCTTTTCATTTTCTGAAATTTTTTCTACCCTTTTCAAAATATCATTCATCATATCAATTTGTACTTTGTGAATTTCAAGTACTTCCTGTTGTTGATTTATGATTAAATGATCCATTTTCTCGTGAAGCATCCTCACTTCGAGTTCCGATTTCAGGTTTATCATATAATCCATTTTTCCTCTTTCCCTGTCCTTTTCTTCCTGACGATTTTGGCTCATCATGATCACAGGTGCCTGGATGGCTGCCAAACTGGATAAGATTAAATTCAAAAGTATAAATGGATAGGGGTCGAACCCTTTGTTTCCCAACCAGTAAATATTGATGCAAATCCATATTAAAAGGAACAACCCGAACGAAATGATAAATGTCCAACTCCCTCCAAATGAAGCTACACGATCTGCAACTCTTTGCCCATAAGTCAAAACCATCTGTTCTTCACCATCCAATTTATCAGTTAATGTGGTTTGGTCTTTCAACGAATTCAACACCGTTTTTTCTAAAGTTGTCAGTTCGCCTATTTGCTTCATCAAAAACACCTCTACATATTTCTGTCTGAATGTGTTTAATTCACTATCAGATAAATAGCTGTCTTTTGTGAATTCAGGTTTTTCTTTTTGAATAATTTCCAGAATGGACTGTCTGATCATTTTTCCCGAAATTTTTTCTGATACAGGGAATTTTTTATTTGAAAAGTCACTTTTGAAAGTTTCCATATACTTCATCTGGTTAGTTAGATAAATTGAATGTTAATCTTCCTGCAAAAATAGGAAACTTTTTTATATGAACCGGTTTTAATTATGTTTATTAAGTTTTCTGTGTGTAAATATAAAAAATGCCAATGCAGTATAATTGATACATTGGTATTTTTTAATTTCAGTTACTATATTTTTTTCAATCCTTTCATTTCTTCTTTTCCAGCTTTCTTCAGGCTGATTGCAGCGCCACCGCCGGGAGCAAGTTTCTGTTTTAGAACGGTTTTGGAGCTAACGAGTACTTTTTGAATTTGGTAAGCCATAGGATTTTCTTTCCAGTCAGCATTGGCAGCATCACCATAAATGGTTGCAATATACCATTGTTTATCGTCTAAAAATTTAAATGGAATTATAGCTGTACGTGCATTCTCGTCTGTAATAGCTCCCACAAACCAGTCGGAAGTTCCTTTGGCTTTCCGCGCCATGGTAATATAGTCACCGGGTTCGGCTTCGAGGTATTTCGTATCATCCCAGTCTACGGCTACATCTTTTATAAACTGAAATGCATCCATATGTTTTTCGTAATTTTCGGGTAAGTCTGCTGCCATTTGCAAAGGACTGTACATCGTAATATAAAGTGCCAACTGTTTCGCTAGTGTAGTGTGTACCTGACATTTGTTACCGGGTTGGTAATGACTCATTTTTATTTCAAAAATTCCCGGTGTATAATCCATTGGACCGCCCATCAAACGGGTAAACGGTAAAATGGTTTCGTGCTCGGGTGGATTTCCGACACTCCATGCATTGTATTCATTTCCACGGGCAGCTTCACAAGCCATCCAGTTGGGGTAAGTCCGGCTCAATCCTGTCGGTCTTACGGGTTCATGTGCATCAAGCATAATCCGATTCTCAGCCATCTTTTCAGCTACACGAATGTAGTGATTTACCATCCATTGTCCGTCATGATGTTCGCCACGTGGAATAATCCAACCCACATAACCGGTTTTTACAGCATCATAACCGTTCGTTTTCATAAATTCAATGGCTTTATCGATATGACGTTCATAATTAGTTACCGAAGCGGAAGTTTCGTGATGCATGATGATTTTTACTCCTTTGGAAGCCGCATATTCATGTATTGCTTTTACGTCGAAATCGGGATAAGGAGTCACAAAATCGAATACTTCTTCTTTCCAGTTTCCCGCCCAGTCTTCCCAGCCAACGTTCCAACCTTCGACCAAAACGCTTGAAATTCCATTGGCAGCTGCAAAATCAATATAACGCTTTACATTTTCGGTCTTAGCTCCATGTTGTGGCAACGGAGTCAGTGCGTTCCAATCGGTATCTTTGAGACGAATATTCGGTGCATCGGCATAATTCCACGACCAATGATTCGGAACATGCATTCCCCACCAAATACCAATAAATTTTTGCGGATGAATAAAGCCCGGATCGGCAATTTTGCTGGGTTCATTCAGGTTCAGAATGGTTTTCGATGCCAGCAGATCAGCGGCTTTATCACTAACTATTATAGTACGCCAGGGTGTGTGTTGTGGTGTTTGCATATAAGCTTTTGTCCCGACTGCATCGGGAACCAGAGCCGAAGTTAAAATGAAATTCTTTTGATCGATAAGCAGTTGCATCGCCGGATAATCTACCAGTGCAGCTTCAAAAATACTGATATATAATCCTTCGGTTGTTTTCATTAACAACGGGGTCTGCACTCCATTTTTTGCGAAAAATCCATGTGTCCCAATTCCATTCCCGTTCACTTTACTGGCATCTACTTCGGACAGTTTGGAAATAGTATAGAAATATTCGTTTGTATCGTAGTCGCCAGGTATCCAGAAGGTTTTATGATCGCCGGTAAGTGCAAATTGTGTACATTCATCAGTTATCTGAAAATAATTCAGGTTAGGTTGTTTATCGAATTCATAGCGGAATCCCAATCCATCGTTAAATAAACGGAAGCGAATTTTAATGGTTCTTTGTTCGGCTTTTTGTTCCAAAACAACTAAGAGTTCGTTGTAATTGTTGCGAATATCACTAACTTCACCCCACACGGGTTTCCATGTTTGATCGAATGTGCTTGATTCAGTTTTCAAAATGCTAAATCCCGATAAAAGCGCAGGGGCATTTTTTAGTACCAACCCTAGTTTGGAAGGTTGTATGACAGTTTTCTCTTTGTAAGTTAGCGAATATACCGGCTCACCCGTGGCATTCATCAAAAACTCCATTTTGAAGTTTTTATCGGGTGACATGAATGTTTCAGCTTTATTACTCAGACTAACAGCTAAAACAATTAGAAACAGTGTGATTTTTTTCATATAAACTTAATTTTATTTCAGGATGCAATTTGTCGTTAATTAAAACAAAAGTAAGAATTAAGCGTTTATAATAATCAGAATTAATTAGAAGAAACGCATTTTTGTTGCTGCAAACGTTTGTTCTTTTTTAAGTCAGATACCTTCACAAAAAAGGATTTTATAAAACATAAAACATTAATATTAATTTTAATGATAACGACATTAAATCAGATAAATGGAAATTAATCATTGGAAATAGAAAATTGAATTGGACTTTTTTCGGAATAAACTTGCTTTTAGGCTAAAAATGTGCTGTTTATTCGAGAATTATTACGACCTTTGCACCCCAAATACAAATAAAAAATTTGAATGAAAACGAATAATGAAAAATGGCAAGGAAGTTCGAAAGGAAAATCGACTGCTGGTGCCGGCCGTGATGGTAAACCGTTTGAGAAACGCGATGTGAAATCGATATTAAAAGGCTCAAGAGGAGCCGCAAAATTTGGTTCTGACAGATCGTCACGCGATGATAATCGCTCAGCCGGAAGTTCAGACTATAAGAAAAAGGATGATAGTCGACCCGCTTATGGTGATAAAAAACCTTTTGGAAGCAGAGATAATAAACCCTTTGGTGAAAGAAAACCATGGGAAAACAGAGATAGCAAACCGGCCTTCGGCGACAGAAAACCTTACGGTGATCGTAAACCCTGGGAAAATAATGATAGCAAACCTGCATACAGTGATCGTAAACCTTATGGAGACAGAGATTCTCGCCCTGCATTTGGTGATAGAAAACCTGCCAGCAGCGAAAGATATGTTGGTGGTGAAGGTAAACCTACCTACGCTGAACGCAAAGCTGCCGAATTAAAGGCACGCCCTGCATTTGGAGATAAGAAACCCTGGGAGAATCGTGATAGTAAACCCGCTTCCGGCGATCGTAAACCTTTCGGTGACAGAGATTCCCGCCCGGCATATGGTGATAAAAAGCCATGGGAAAACCGTGACAGCAAACCGGCTTATGGTGACCGCAAACCTTTTGGTGATCGTAAACCTTTTGAAGGTCGCGATAGCAAACCATCGTATGGTCCGCGTAAACCTTATGATAAGGACATTCGCCCGTTAAATACAGATGCCAATGGTGAAAAAGTTTATGGGAGATTCAGAGAATCTTCGGATGATGAGCCTCGTACCGGCAAACTGAATTTGCAAAAATTACCGGAAGGAAAAAGATCGGAATATACCGAAACCCGTTACGATAATAAAAAGGATGGAGTGACATTCCGCAAACGGAGTGATGATTACGATCCGAATTCAAAATACAGCAACAAGAAACAACTCGAATACCAAAAGGTTATGGTGGATCCGACCAAACCGATCCGTTTGAATAAATTTTTGGCCAATGCGGGAATTTGTTCCCGTCGGGAGGCTGACGAATATATTTTAGCCGGTGTGATTTCGGTAAATGGTCAAATCGTAACCGAGATGGGTGTGAAGGTATTGATCACGGATAAGGTGATGTTCCACGAGCAAACCGTGCAATCAGAGAAAAAGGTATATATTCTGTTGAATAAACCCAAAGATTGTGTTACTACTTCGGAAGATACACACGATCGCCTCACTGTACTTGATCTGGTTAAAAATGCCTGCAGCGAAAGAATTTATCCGGTAGGTCGTTTGGACAGAAATACAACCGGTGTTTTACTACTAACTAACGATGGCGATTTGGCTTCGAAGCTTACTCATCCGAAATATGATAAAAAGAAAATTTACCATGTTGCTTTGGATAAACCGCTTGAAGAAGTTGATTTTAATACCATAATGGGTGGTATCAGTCTTGACGAGGAAGTTATTAAAGTGGATGCTTTGGAATTTGTAAAAGAAGGTGATTTAAAACAAGTTGGGATTGAAATTCATTCAGGCCAAAATCGCGTTGTACGCAGAATATTTGAAAAATTAGGTTACAAAGTTATTCGTTTGGATCGGGTTTACTTTGCAGGATTGACCAAAAAGAGTCTTCCGCGTGGGAAATATCGTTTCCTTAGTGAGCGTGAAGTACAGATGCTTAAAATGGGTGCACACGCCTGATCATTTGACTTCAATAATGATCTATGAATAATTGAATTATTCAATTCAATGCGAAAGCTCCTCTGTAACTTTTACAGGGGAGTTTTTATTTAATGTAATTTCAGTGTAGAATTTTTACGAATTTTGCAGTCACACAAAAAAACAATGAAAAAAATAGTAATTGCCGGAGGTACCGGATTTATTGGCACTTTTTTAAATATGCGTTTCAGAGAAATGGGATATAAGGTCTTCATCGTTTCGCGAAACCCTGAAGGGATTTCATGGAATCCCGCCGATTTGACAAGTGCATTTGAAAATGCAGAGTTGGTCGTAAATCTGGCAGGGAAATCCATCAATTGCAGACATACACAGGCAAACAAAACAGCCATTTTAGATTCAAGAATAAATAGTACATCGTTGATTGGAAATGCGATAAAGGCTTGTAAAAATCCACCGAAACTGTGGGTGAATGCAAGTGCTACAGGCATTTATAAACCTTCGTTGTTACTTCCAATGACTGAAGATGAAGCTGTTTTGGGAACTGATTTTTTATCCGAAGTAGTTAGCCAATGGGAAAATATTTTTTTTGATTTTAAATTGCCTGATACCCGACAGATTGCTTTGCGAACATCGGTTGTTCTTGGAAAAAATGGCGGTGCTTTGAATCCATTGGTATTGTTGACCCGTTTTGGGCTGGGAGGAAAACAAGCTGAAGGAACGCAAATGTTTAGTTGGATACATCAGGAGGATTATTTCCGGATATTATTATTCCTGATGAAAAACACAGATGAACAGGGAATCTTCAATTGTACAGCTCCACAACCGGTTTCCAACAGGGAATTTATGCTTTTACTTCAACAATCGCTTCATGTTCCTTTTGGAATTCCGGCTCCGAGATTTGTTATTGAGTTTGCTGCAAAATTTATCGGAACCGAACCGGAATTGATTTTAAACAGTTCGTATGTCATTCCCAAGCGATTGTCTGGAATTGGCTATCATTTTACTTTTCCAAGGATTGATAAAGCATTGGCAAATTTATTAAACTGATTACCAGTTTATTTCTGGCTTGTTATGCTCTTTTAAATACCTGTTGGCCAATGAAAAATGATTGTTGCCAATAAAACCGCGATAGGCGGATAGAGGAGAGGGATGAACCGATTTTAGAACCAGATGACGGTTGGAATCAATAAATGCCCCCTTTTGTTGAGCATACGATCCCCAGAGCATAAATACCAGACTTTCTTTTTCTGTAGCCAATTTCCGGATGACTGCATCGGTAAATGTTTCCCAACCCTTTCCCTGATGAGAACCGGCCATGTGAGCCTGAACGGTGAGGGTGGCATTCAGTAGCAAAACACCCTGTTGTGCCCAGCGTGTCAAATTACCACTTGCGGGACTTTTTTTACCGAGATCGCGTTCTATTTCTTTAAAAATATTAAGCAACGAAGGTGGAAAAGCCACACCATCATTCACCGAAAAACACAAACCATGTGCCTGTCCATCGCCATGATAAGGATCCTGTCCGATGATCACTACTTTTACCTGATCGAAGGGACATTGATCGAATGCGTTGAAAATTAACGAAGCGGGTGGAAAGGTCAATTTTGTTTTATATTCATTTCGCACAAAACTGGTTAGCCCGGCAAAGTATTCTTTGTCGAATTCAGCCTTTAAAGCCTGTTTCCAGGAAGCATCAATTTTTACATCCATAAATTACAAATTAAACGAATTAAAACGAATTTCACGAATTACTATCGTGTACCAAATAACTATCAATAACGCGACGCATCAATCGTTTCTTTCAATTGTTTCATTGCCTGCACTAAAATACTTCTGGGGCAAGCCACATTTAATCGTAAATGATATTCACCTCCGGGACCAAAAACGGTTCCTTTGTTCAATCCTAATCCGGCTTTTTGAGAGAAAAAATTGAATAAATCATCGGTCTCCATACCCATTTTTTTGCAATCGAGCCACACAAGAAACGAAGCTTCCGGAATCATGGGATTAATCTGAGGAATATTGTTTTTCAAGAAATCAGCAATGTAGTTAATGTTTCCCTGTACATAATCAAGCATTTGTGTCCGCCATTCTTCCCCGTTTTCGTAAGCTGCAACAGTTGCTGCATAAGCCAGAACATTGCCACCACCCATTTCTGATGCTTCCAAAAATTCAACAAATTTTTCCCTCAGACCTGCATTGGGTATGATATACGATGAACTGATCAGCCCCGGCATATTAAATACCTTACTTGGTGCCATAAAGGTAACGGAACTCTGAGTAGCCGAGTCAGAAACGGTTGCATAAGGTGTATGAGTTGAGCCCGGTAGCACCATATCAGCGTGAATTTCGTCGGATATAATCAGAATATTGTGCTTGCTGCAAATTTCATCAAGACGTTTTAATGTTTCTGCTGACCATACTCTGCCCCCGGGATTGTGGGGATTACACAAAATAAGCATCTTCGTTTTGGAAGTAATCTTGCTTTCCAAATCTTCAAAATTCATTTCGTATTTAGCATTAACCTCGTTCAATTGATTGTAAACTAGTTTTCGGTGGTTTTTTTGAACGACATGGAAAAAAGGATAATAAACCGGGGGCTGAACTATAATTTCGTCACCGGGTTCGGTAAAACATTGAACTGTAAATGATAATCCCGGTACAATCCCCGGTAAAAACCCAATCCATTCCCGTTTTAAATCCCAGTTGTGATGCTCTTTTATCCATTTGATAAGCAAAGGATAGAAATTCTTGGGTGTCATGCTGTAGCCCAAAATGGGATGTTCCAACCGCTGTTGAATAGCTTTCAGGATGAAATCGGGTGTGCGGAAGTCCATATCGGCAACCCATAGGGGTAATATATTTTCGGTTCCGAAAAGTGATTTGCAACGTTCTACTTTTACTGAGTCAGTATTATGACGGTCAATTAGTTCATCGAAATTATAATTCATGTGTTTAATTTAATTCAAACCTCAGAATATGGTTTTATTGTTCGTTTATTATCTGTCTTTTATTTTGAAATAACTTCCTCTATCGGTTTTCCGAGACTTGCATTCGGCATGGGAATATTTAATATCCGGGATATTGTTGGTGCGATATCGGTCGTTTGGTATGATCTTATTACTTTCTTAGCCGGAATCTGCCAACCATAAAAATACAGCGGCGTATATGAAACAATTGCATTCGATTCTCCGACAGGATTATTTTTATCATCAACTTCAATCCAACCCGGAAGCAAGGTGAGGATAATATCGCCAATGCTTTTTTTATTGGAAGAATTTTGAATCCGTTCAAGTATGCTGTTGCCATTCCGTCCCATATTCAATACCTGAGAAGAAGGAAAAGCATCCTGAATACCTTCGAATTCGAGCATAAACTGGGCAATATTTTGTTGCATTTCGTGGAAGTTGATTTTCTTCTCTTCGATTTTCTTTTTATTCAGATAGATATTTTTTGCATAATATCCGTCAATCCAGCGTTCCTGTCCATAAACTGCCATTAAATAAGTACTAAGTAAAGCCATAGATCGATTGGCATTAAAATAACCGGCAGGAATTTTGTTTTCTCCCAATTCGGCCGGCGAATGTACACCGGTCTGATTCCCAAACATAAAAACCAGGGTCTTATTTAAACCGATTTTCACATCAATTTTTTGAAGTAAGTTTTGGATGTCTTTGTCTAATCGCAAATACATATCTTCCTTTTCGGCTGATTGCAAAGCCGATGTTTTTTCGAAAGGTGTGCGAACCGTGAATTGTAACATCATCATATCGGGATATTTATCTGTTCCCAATTGTTCTTCCGTAATAATTTTCAATGCTAAATCGGCCACCAGAGAATTCGCTGAAGGGGTGGTTTTGAGGATCGTTTCCGGTAAGTTTTTAGATTTCAGGCTTCTTGGATCGTAAAGAAAACCAAATCGTTTGTCCTCTCTGTTTGGAGCCGAAGAATAAGTATTGATGGCATAAAGAGGACCCCAGGTGCGGGCGGTGTAATTTTGAAATACTCCGTTTACATTCATATCATCAGCCCAATGCGATAAGCCATCGGTATAGTAACCGGTGGTAACCCATTTCAACTGTTCATCATCAATCCATGCTACACTATTTGCAGTATGTCCACCCAGCATTATGGCATCTGTTGCATTGATGGCCACGGCATAACTTTTCGATTTTTTCGGATAGGCCAGCATCAATTCGTCCATTATGGTGCTCGAAAGCATATTGTGAGCCGAAACAGTCCGTTTTGTTCCAATACCAACCTGGTTATCGTCCTCAATAATGGGTACCACGCTTCTGGAATCACGATCGTAATAATTATTGCCGGCAATTCCGTTGAAATAGGGAATGGAGCCGGTCATTACATTGGCAATGTCCGATGCATCTCCGGCTGAAATAATATCATAATGAACATTTTCACAATTACTCCCTTCTCCGATAATTTTTTTGAAACCATTCGGGTCGAAATAATTCCATAATAAATCAATGTGTTTTTGCTGTAAGCCATCCACCATGATTCCAATAACCAAGCGGGGTCGTTCGGTATCAGCCGGTTGGGAATATAAGCTAATACAATAAAATAAAAATGTGATTGTAAGAAAAATATTGCGAAGTTTAAATTTCATTTTTTATGAGAGTTTGAAAAGCAGTTTTCCAATTAAAAACCGACTAAATAAAGTCTATGCCGATATTGAACTGTAAATTATAAATTGTAAATATGTAAATTGTAAATTAAAGAATTCCTTTGGTAGAGGGTAATTCATATTGGTAAATATCTCTCTTGACAGCCATTTTAATGGACTTTGCCAAAGCTTTAAATATGCCTTCGATTTTATGATGCTCGTTGTAACCTTGAGCTTTGATATTCAAATTCATTTTTGCGGCATCGCTGAAGGATTTAAAGAAATGAAAAATCATTTCTGTGGGAAGATCTCCAATATATTCACGTTTAAACTCAGCATCAAAGACCAGCCACGAACGACCTCCAAAATCGAGTGCCACCGAGCACAAACAATCGTCCATTGGCAAACTGAATCCGTAACGTTCAATGCCCCGTTTATTTCCCAATGCTTTTCCAAAAGCTTCACCAAGGGCAATGGCAGTATCTTCAATGGTATGATGTTCATCCACTTCCAAATCTCCATTTACCAGAATTGTCAGATCGGAACCGGAATGTTTACCGATTTGTTCCAACATGTGATCATAGAATTTTAATCCCGTGTTGATGTTGCACTTTCCTGAACCGTCCAGATTCAGTTCAATTAATATATCTGTTTCTTTGGTTGTTCGTTTAACGGTTGCTGTTCTTTCGCCTGCAAAAAGAAACTCTGTAATCCTGTCCCAACTCATGGTTTGCAGGGCACAAAATTCAGTTAATCCTCTATCTGTTAAAATGCTTGCATCGTCGCTGAGAAAAATAGCTTTACAACCTAAATTTTTTGCTAATTCCACATCGGTGTATCTGTCACCAATAACAAACGAACCCGCTAAATCATAGTTTTCCGAAAAATATTCAGTTAGCAGAGCAGTTCCGGGTTTTCGCGTAGGTAAATGATCTTCAGGAAAAGATTTGTCAATGAATATCTTATCAAATTGAATATCTTCATTTGCCAGAGTTTGTAAGAATTTGGCCTGAACATTCTCAAAATTTTCCTGCGGATAAACCGGGGTGCCGAGTCCATCCTGATTGGTCACCATCGCCCATTCAAAATCGAGCTTATGACGAATGAAGTGCAGGTTTCGTAATACGGAAGGTAAGAACTCAATCTGATCTACCCGGTCCACCTGAAAGGTTACCGGAGGTTCAACTATAATTGTTCCATCGCGGTCGATAAAAAGTACTTTCTTTTTTATATTGCTGTTTTCTATATTCGTCATAAGTTTAATGATGATTGGATTGGGGTAAAATCTCTGTTTGGTCCGGCAGTCATGATAAACTGACTACAAAAATAGCCATTTTTTATTTGATGAGAAAATGAATTGACTCGATGCTTACTTTTATTCGGAATATCAAAACATAAGTTGAAGTATTCTGGTTTTTTTGATTTTAATTCAGTAATTTTGAATTTATTAGAATGGAGATATTTCAGTTGGTTTATAAATTTAATAATTAAGTAAAAATGGAGTGGCTAAATTCACTATTAACTGATGAGAGTGTGGCTCATATCGTTTTGCTGTATGCATTTGTGATTTCAATTGGAGTCATGCTTGGGAAAATAAAGATATTCGGGATTTCTTTGGGAGTAACTTTTGTGTTATTTGCCGGACTGTTCGTCGGACATTTTGGATTTTCGGTAAATCTCGAAGTTTTGCATTTTATCAGGGAGTTCGGTCTGATCTTATTTGTTTTTACTATTGGAATGCAGGTTGGACCCGGTTTTTTTTCGTCTTTTAAAAAAGGAGGAATGCAACAGAATATGCTGGCAGCATTAATCGTTTTTTTAGGGGTAGGAGTGACCATTATCTTGTATTACATTTTAGCCGGACGAATTCCTATGGCCATGATGGTTGGTATTCTTTCGGGAGCTGTAACGAATACGCCGGGACTTGGAGCTGCACAGGAAGCCTTAAGGCAGTTGCACGAAGCCGGAGAAATTGTTGAAATACCTCAAATAGCTTTAGGTTATGCAGTAGCTTATCCTCTTGCTGTAGTTGGTATAATTACTGCACTGATTCTGATTCGGGTTATTTTCAAAGTAAGTTTTGATAAAGAAACGGAGAAATTAAATACCAACAGTGAAACACTATCGGAAAAGCCTGAAATACTTACCCTGCGTTTTCAAAACAAACTGGTTGAAGGTCGTAAATTGCGGGATATAAAGCATTTAATTGGTCGTAATTTCGTTGTTTCACGGTTGAAACGCGTTGATGAGTTCCTGATTCCTCAGGGTGAAACAGTTCTTTTGAAAGATGATATATTATTGGTGGTTACAACCACCAGAGATGTTGAAGCCATCACTGCATTTATAGGTGAACCAACCAAACTTGACTGGAAAGAATCAGAGACACAGTTAGTTTCTCGTCGGATTATTATCACACAATCAAAAATAAATGGTAAAACTATTGGCTCTTTGGGCTTACGCAATACAATTGGTGTGAATATCACCCGTGTTAACCGTTCGGGAATAGACTTACTCGGGACCAGCAATTTAGTGTTACAGGTCGGTGACCGGGTAATGGTAGTTGGTGAATTAGCTGCAATTGAACGTGTAGAACTCATTCTTGGCAATACGTTGAAAAGATTGAATGAACCTCATTTAATTACCATTTTCGTAGGAATCTTTTTGGGAATTTTATTTGGCAGTATTCCGTTTTACTTTCCGGGAATGCCAATGCCAGTAAAATTAGGATTAGCAGGTGGACCACTTATTGTGGCTATTCTCATTTCGCGCTTTGGTTATAAAATAAAACTGATTACCTATACCACACAAAGTGCTAATTATATGTTACGCGAAATAGGAATTGCTTTGTTCCTTGCAAGTGTTGGTATCGCTTCCGGTGGAAAATTTGTAGAAACAGTTGTATCGAGTAATGGATTGCTTTGGATAGCTTGTGGTTTTTTAATTACAATTTTACCTTTATTGATTGTAGGAATTGTTGGTCGTAAATTTTTGAAAATGAATTATTTCACATTAATGGGTATTTTGGCGGGAAGTACAACTGATCCTCCAGCTCTGGCTTATGCCAATGCAGTTTCAGGAAACGATGAACCCTCAGTTGCTTATTCTACGGTATATCCAATGACTATGTTTTTGAGAGTAATTCTGGCTCAAATACTCATTCTTGCATTCGTCTGATTTTACTAAATGTAATTAAGTATTAAATAGTCATCTTGTAGCGTAGGTTCTTAAATTTAGTAATGAATGCTAAGATCTGAAATAATAAGCTCCATATTAATTTAAATTAATGTGGAGCTTATTGCATTGATTATGAATTATTTCTACTTGCGAATTAAATATGTGTTGTGTATTATGAGAATGACATTCCCCCATTAATATCAATATTCGTCCCGGTCAGGTAATCAGAATCGGCGGCAGCCAGGAATAATACTAAATCTGCCACATCACCTGCATCACCTTCCCTGCGAAGTGGATAAATTCCTTTCATGCGTTCACGATTTTCTGGAGTGTTAAACCGATCGTGAAACGAAGTAGCTATGGTTCCGGGGGCCAATGCATTTACACGGATTCCTTTTGGTCCGAGCTCTTTTGCCATTGAACGTGTGAAAGTCATAACAGCACCTTTGGCAGTTGCATACATCGATGCTCCCGGACCACCACCATCGCGGGCAGCTAATGATGAAAAGTTGACAATTGCAGAACCTGCCGGCATGTAAGGTACAGCCTGGCGAGTACACAACCAGCAGCTTTTCATATTTACATCCATAAGAAAGTTGTACCAGTCTTCATCTTGTTCCGTAATTGTTTTGCGTCCGACAATTCCACCAACCACATTGATCAAAACATTGATTTCATTTCCGAAAGCTTTTATGGTTTCATCAAATAATCGTTTTACATCGGCTGCTTTAGTCATGTCACCCTGAACAATAATCCCTTCTGAATCCAATTTCCGAACCATTTCCAATGTTTCCTGAGCATCATCTGGATTATCGAAATAATTAATAACCACTTTTGCTCCTTCAGAAGCAAGTTTAATGGAAATAGCTCTTCCTAAATCACGTGCGCCTCCCGTTACTACGGCAACTTTGTTTTCAAGTTTCATAATTTTTAATTTTTTATATCTCAAAATGAGATTTTGTTTTGTTGAAATATTTATTATTTTATTTGCTCAATTTTGCCGACTGTCAGATATACCGAAGCAATTGATAAAGGAACTAAAGCGGCCAGTAAACCGAATAAAAGTGGCCAACTTGATATTTGTCCGGCAAAAAGAATGGCGAGAATAGTTCCGAGAACTGCCGAAGCACCACCTAATCCTGCCAATGACCCTACCGATTTACCACAATGCAAA
The DNA here is from genome assembly GCA_002427885.1 of Paludibacter sp. UBA6032. Classification (GTDB taxonomy): domain Bacteria; phylum Bacteroidota; class Bacteroidia; order Bacteroidales; family Paludibacteraceae; genus Paludibacter. The sequence continues at coordinate 53,252 of DIZI01000001.1, read as the reverse complement.
TCGCTTGGTAAAGTTTGGATATTGACAATCGTAAACTGGAAACCTCCGAGGACAAAAGCCATCAAAATAACTGCAAAAACTGCATTTGGCACTAAAACGGAAGCAATAACCGATGGTACAATTATTAATCCACCAACTAAAATGGCCGTTTTACGTGCTTTGTCAACAGTTGCACCTCTGCGAATCAAATAGCCTGAATACCAACCTCCGGCAAGACCACCGATCATGGCTCCCACGTAAGGAATCCATGCAGAAAAAGCCAATTCTTTGATATTTAATTTGAATTCATCTACCAGATACATGGGTAGAAATGTGACGAACATCCACCAAATCGGATCAAGGAAAAATCGTCCCAGAATTACAGAATAATTCTTCTTGTTCGAAAGCAATTCAGCCCAGCTTTTTGCACGGTCATTGGTGATTTTTGCTTCCGGTTGACCGCTCAATATATATTCACGTTCTTTTTCGGTGATCCATTTATGTTCTTTTGGTCCTTTTTTGTTAATTATTAACCAGGGAATTAACCATAAAATTCCCAGACTACCGACAACTACAAAGGTCATCCGCCATCCTAAAGAAATATAAAGCATCAAAATTACAATCGGTGCCAGAATTGAACCAATAGAAGCTGCCGCACCAAAAAGCCCCTGTGCAAATGCACGTTCATTTTGAGGAAACCATTCCGCATTACTTTTAGTAGCACCAGGCCAGGGACCTGCTTCACCTAATCCAAGCATCATTCGGAATCCGGTCAGCGTAATTTTTCCCTGTGCCAATGAAGTCAAAGCATCGGCTGTTCCCCAGATCAATACGGATGTAAAAAAGCCTTTACGTGTACCAATTTTATCATATAATTTTCCAGAGAAGAGCTGGCTGAAACCATAAGCAATCATAAAAAAGATAGTGATTTCGCCTAAAAATTCCTTTGCCTGTTTTGTCGCTAATTCAGGATTTGCTTTTGAATCAACAATTCCCAGATCGTAAGCTATACCTTGTCTGTTAACAATGATTTTTCCGTTATTTTTAAAAGAAACGATTTCTGCTTTTTGGAAAATCTCGTCCCCTTTTATTGTTACAAGGCGATAAGATTTCGTTTGAGGATTAAAAACAGCCTGATTTTCAATTCGAGCAGGATTAATTTTATCCACCAATTTATATTCTATATTGGCTACCCACATATAATTTAATGTGCCTCTGTCCAAATAGTTTATAATGGTAATGAGCATAATCATTCCAATTATCCACCATCTTAATCCTTTGACTTTCATACTACTTTCATTTAATTAACAAATTATTTTTAGATAAAATCAAAACGCATAGGGCTGAATGTATCAATCAAAATTCCATCTTCGAGACAAACAGCACCATGTAGAATATCGGGTTCAACATAAAAACCATCACCAACTTTCAGAATTTCAGTTTTTCCTCCTATTGTCACTTCAAAGATTCCGCTAACAACATAAGTACATTGCGAATGAAAATGTTGATGAACATAACCAATATCCCCTTTTTTAAATTTTACTTCCAATAACATTAATTGTCCATCATAACCCATTAATTTCCTTTTCATTCCACCATCAACCTGAACAGTTGGAAGTGATGACCCTTTTAAAAAATTCTCGCTTTTAGTTGCCATATTCTATTCATTATTAATTTTTGTAAAGTAATAGTTTCCTGTAAAGTTGATCGTATTACCATTTAGTTCAATTGTTCTTTTTATATTTTGTCCGAATTCTTTATTTGTTGTTATGAATAAAAAGGACGAACCATCTTTCATAAGTACTTTCACGGCTGAAAAATCTTCATTATCATTCAGCAATTCAAGTCCCTTGATATTAGTTTCAAAATCGGATGTTACTTCGCGTGATAAATCATACAAACCATGCGGTTCGATAACACTAACAAAAGTATGTTTTGTTGCATTTGGTTGACGAACCATAAAACACGGATCATTTCGCAAATTAAAATTCGGATCATTCGCACCAATTCGGGTCAATATTAATTCTGATTCCGGATTTGTCAAAGTAGTGATACTGTAAAACCGTGTTCCGTTTACAAACGTGAAACAAGCAGTGGGTTTGTCAGTTTTACCTGTAGCTTCGAACCATAAATGCTGGTAGCCGTTTTTCGTTCCTAAAGGTTTGAGTTCTGTAGTATTTTTGGAGTAATTAAAGTCAGTCATTACTTCCTGTCCGTAATAATAGAAAGGAAAATCAAGTGTGTGTGATTCTGTAGATTTAACCCTAAAAATATCTAATATGATAGGGAATTCAAGCTCTTTTGTTCTAATCATTGCTGATGTACGCTGCATTTCAACTCCATTATAAGCATTGTTTTCTGAGCCGGAGATTACCTGTGCGTTAGGATTTGAGAAATCCGAATATAAAATATCGGAATGATTTGCAGACGAAATTTTAAAATCACCATTGAAATCACTTTTTTCATCAACCGTAACTGTATTGTGAGCAATTGTCTGAACTGCCCAGCTATGATTTTCTTTGGTATAACCCCCGCCATTTTTCGGTTCAATATTCAAAAAACGAACAGCACCATAATCCGGTAATATGCAGTTGCCATTATCATACAAAACGATAGAAAGTTTATCGTAATGTCCATGCGACAGTCCATGTGAGGTTGCTTTGAAAGTCAAGCAGGTTTGGTTATCATCTCTTCCATCACGTAAGATAGCCAGTCCGCCTTTATCCCCGTTTTTTCCATCGCGTAGTAAAACGGAATGAAAATCAAACGGTTTTGTTTGCTTTTGTAATAATGCCCTGGCTGTTATCAAACCGGCATCGGATACAAAAAAGGTTCCCTGTTGCGCGGCAATATCCAGCAATTGCTTTTGATTCGGATTGTTTTTGTATGCAATATCTACAGCATAAACCAATTCCTGCGTTTTGTACGTTTTTGGCAACGCATCGTTCAGAAAGAAAAATTTACCATTGTAAGCACATTGAATACTGGTAATGACAGCTTTTTGTAAAATACTGTCGCGGTAAGAAAAAATCTTCAGTTCAGGTTGATGATTCTGAATTGCCTGAGCAAAAGTGACAAACGGCCACAACGCATACCGCTGGTAATATGGACCTTCAGTATAATATCCATCAGGCGAAAACAATACATTCAATTGACGAATAAAACCTGTATTACCATCTTTCTTTGAACCATACAACGCTTTATCAATTAAATCTTTGTCATTCATAACATAACCAATCATTCCAACTGCCGCCAGTGACCAGGTTCCGTGGTTGTGCATTTTATTGAATGTTTCATAATTGCTTTCATTTCCGTTCGAAAGAAATTCAGCCATTGGTTTAAAAAGATTATTCTCAATTAAGGTCCGATCGCTTTCAGCAATAAAATTATAGACACAATCGTATGCATTCGCAGCATGCACCAACCAAACTGCATCGTTTAGCGTTTGCCAGAAAATTTTGCCCCGGGCTTCCGATTTAATTACCGGATGTAATCCCAGTGTTGGATATAATGCCGCATACTTCATCAACATATTACGGACAAATTGAGCGTATTTTTCATTTCCGGTTAACTGATATAACGTTCCGACCGCATTCATTTCGTAATAATTGTTTTTATGTTTTTCGTGCGTATAACCGCCTCCTCCATCCTTTGGAACAGGAACTTCAATCTTTTCCTTCAATGCTTGGTCAGCAATTGCTTTCAATTCATTTACCGACTTGTCAAAATTAGGGTATTTACCTAATGAAGCCCTGATTTCTTTTACTCCTTTTGGACTTAAAAACAATCCGGGATGTTCAAGACCAAATAGATTTGCAAATGGTATTAATATAATTAAGAAAATAATTAATGCTATCTTTTTCACTTTCTGTTATTTGTTTATTATTTCAACTCATATTTTAATGAAGAAATTTCATTATTTAAACATTGGTCAACCAATTAAATAATGGCAAATATAGGCAATATAAATTGGTCAACCAAATTTATATCCTATTAATTGATGATTATTTTCTGGCTAAATTTATTCCCGTTATCAGCCTCAAATACAATAAGATAAATGCCCTGATTTTCAATTTTAATTTCAGATGTTCCAAATTTAACTGTTTTTTGACAAATGATTTTCCCTGAGCTATCTAAAATAATGATTTTTCCTGCATGGATTGAATTGATAACAAGTCGATTATTTATTGTTTTTACATTAATAGAATGTATTGATTGGATGTTTTTCGTATCTGAAGTTGGATTATTATAAAATGAAGAACCTACCTGTGATTTTACGGGCATAAATCTGGATATTTCACCATTCACCTGACTTGCACCAGGTAATTTTGTCGAATTTCTTGAACGACCTCTTATATCGTTAAGTACATCATCGTTTTCTGAAGTTGAATAATTTTCCAGAGCTGAACCTGCAGAAGGTTCGAACATATTAATTGTAGTACCAGCCAATGCCATTTTTGCATCTTGACCCGTAACAATTTGGCTGGTAGTATAAGTGAAATTTGAGTAAATTCCCTGATTCATTAAGTTATTTTTCCATATAACATCCATTGCAGCTATATTGACAGTACTTATATTTACATTTTTCCTTGAACTTAAGGTTGTGTTGTACACATGATTGTGAGCTATGACTGTCCCGATAGGAGCCATGGTTAATGATGAACTGCTATTGTAATTAATACTAAAAGCCTGACTGCAATTTACAAAGGTGTTAAATTCAATCATTGCATTTTTTACCTGAAAGTATTCATTCAAAGCCGAATTTTCTTTCCCCCTGACAATACAAATTCCTGAACGATAGTCGGTACCTCTTAAGTTGTCAAAATAGTTGTTGAATACTTTGTGGTTTTCACCAATTACACGTACCCCACCACTTTCGGTGACACCATTACCAAAAAAGTAATTTCCATTTACAGTACAATTATTTCCATGTCGCAGTGTTAACATGCCATGACATTCAAGAAATAAGTTATTTGTGTATAAATTTCCACATGATTTATTCGATATGACTTCAATCTCACCATTACATTTTTCAAAAAAATTACCTGATACAATGCATGAAGCTGTTGTCATGGAGGTCGAACTATCACCCACACGGATTATTTCTTGTCCGTTAAGTTCATTTCCCGACGAATCGAGATTGGAATTGCGATATCCAAAATAATTATCTGAAATTATGTGATTTACAGTCACACCATTTGTTAACCAAATTACCAAGAGTGTTCCTGAATTGTTTTTATTAATAAATGAACAATGATCTACTTTGTTATTTAAACCATAAAGTGAAACCCATTTGCTGTCAACTGTATTTAGAGCAGGGTTATAATTTTCTATAGTTGTATTTGTGAGTCGGCAATTTTCAGCAACATCAGTGCCCGATTTTCGGAAAGAAATTACATCTGAGCCACTTAGTGTTCCATCTTTAAAATATAAACCGTTTATTTCAACATATTTACCTGAAAACCCTAATTTTGAAGTTCCATTCAAAATTACACTTCCGGGTGTTTCCGCCATTAATACAACCGGTTGATCAGCTGTTCCCGTAGCTTTAAAAAGAATTGACTGGTTGGTCCATGTACCGTTTTTCATAATAATGGTATCACCTGCAATCCAACTGCCATTATTAATGGCTGAAGCTGTAGTAACAAAAGCATGGCTTGCGTAAATTTCCATACTAAAAGCCAAGAGAATAATTATTAAAAAACGTATCTTCATTTTGAAATTTAAATGAAAAACGGGCAAGCAATTAATTTACTTGCCCGTAATCCTTATTATTCAGCATTAATTGACTAAACAGTATCCTGCTTTATATTATTAATTTAATTGGATTTTTGCAGAAGTAGTTAGCCCATTTTGACTGACAAAACGTACAAGGTACAAACCCGAGTTTAATGAAGTTTCAAGTTTTCCTGTAGTTTTAGCTGAAAGTATTTGAGCACCTGCAAGGTTGAATACTTTCAAACTTCCGGATTCTGGTGTTTGAATCGTTTTTCCAAACGCAGTAATCATTTGATTGTTTGAATTTAACTGATTAACACCCGAAGTTATTCCTAAAACTACAGAATTCCAGGAAGTTCCAACTCGTATTCCGCCAATCTGAGCACCTATACCACGTTGACGGATGTTAATCGCAAATTTGTTTGATAAACCATAATCGGTTTGGCTATCAGCAGCTACTAAAACATTCGTTTGCTGAGCTTCGGTCAAAGTTAAATCTGGGTCAACATACATACTAACTTTGTCATCACTTGCCACCGAACCGACAGTTTCATAAACAATTACGATTAAATGATTTACATCAAGACTAGATACAGGGGATTCGGTCATTGAAGTCGAGTTTTTAGTAATTCCGAATGTTAAATCGCCTGTGCTTGTAACTTTTGCAAAGACACGACCACGCGTCATACTTGAAGTTTTTGATCCTTCTAACGTAAAGAAGTCACGTAATGAAGACTTTTTACTATCAATCGAAATTTTAGCTAAAAATGCTATATATATCTTAGATTGATTGGCCAATACAACTGTATCGGTACCAAGAGTAATTGTTTTAGTTGAAATGCGTTGTGTGCCAGCTATATTTCCATTAATTGAATCTAGAATAGCAACATTGCCAATGTTGGAACCAGCATAACCGGTATAAAATAATGCTCCTTCACCTATTTTAGGGCTAACTCCCAAATTGTCACTTGATTTAAGACAAACATACCAGTTATTGTAACCTTCTAAATTACCACCAAGTGGTGCAGTTGCAAAGTTTTCAACAAAAACATTTTGTGCATTCAGTGTCATAATACCTATGCACACCATTAAAAGTAGAAATAATTTTTTCATGATGATTTTTTTTTTAAAGTAAAACGTTGATAGTTAATTAGTAAAGTAATGTATTTATCTCTTTTTCGTCTGAATTTAAATAATGAGAATAAATATTTTTATAGATTGGTCTTGGGCGAAACTGATCAGCTCTGTAAATTTGCCAACAAAGCTTTAATTGAACAGCATCCCAATCTTTAATTTGCTTATATTTAAATTCTTCAACTCGAGTACCAATAAAGGGAACTAAAAAATCGACAGCTTTTGAAATACTTCTTCCATCTCCTGATGTTGAATTAAATAAATCAATATTTATTGATTTAGCAATTGAACACATATCCAGAAAATGAGTCAGATTGAATGTAGAATATCCTAATGCTGTAGTACGAGCCAATTCGAGTGGCTGTGATCCATCCGGTTGAATTTGTTTAAATAATCGATTTGCCGGAAATTCAGTAATAATTTTGGTAGCCACATCTTTTTTCCCTGTAAACAAAGCATATCTTGTCGCTTGAACATCGAACGCTGTCCCATGATTATTTTTTGCTGTTCTTTCCTCATTTCCTATTTCTGAAGTAAGCATCCAGTCAAGATATGAAGTAAACCATACTTTAATGGTTAGTTGGTCTGCGGCAGTAAATAATTTGGAAGATCGTAATAATTCCACACCATCCAGCATTTCAACAAATGAATAGGTATCCAACACCCCTTCTCCACGACCTTCGCCATCCCGACGCCCCGGAATTGTTTGGCCGTAATTCATATTCGGATTCATTTTTGTGTCTTTATTAATGAACCAAATTTGTAAATTTTCAACAGCTTTCCGGGCATATTTATCCTCTGAAGTTAAAAAATAGGCGATTGAAAGATTTTTAATACTTCTGGCAAAAGCTCCAAGAGGACCCCGATCCAGTTTATCAATCTCATGATTTACAACGCCATCTTTCCGAATATAGGGTAACCCATCCGCTTTCGATGGATCAGGCCACCAATAACGCCCCATACTCAAATAATCATGCTTATCTGCACTTGGTGGAGTCATGGGCTTATCCATAACTGTTACCAACGTTTTTGCCAGATCCTTGTTTGCATCCCGAATAATGAGTTTGGCAGCCTCAGATGTCAGAGATTTTGCATTTTTTAAATTGTCTATATTCCAAATCCGTATTTGTCCATTTAGATTTAACACGGGGAAAAGGCAGATTATAAATATAATTTTAAAAACTTTGTATTTCATAAAAAATAGTAAATCCGGATTATGATTTAAAAATGTAAATGTATACATTTTATCAATTTAATTAAACAATTAAAATTGAAATTTTTGTCTGATCTGTATACTTTTATCTGGTCAACCAATTTATTGGTCAACCAAAAGTAAGCTATCTTTATTCAATAAAAAAATTATTTAGGGTCTTTTTTGCGAAATATGTTGTAGAACATAAAATTGGTATGCCAATTCATGATAGCTTATTCAATCACTTTAACTTTTCTTAAAAACTTAATCAGGGCTAAATTTATTTCTGTTTTCTTTTCTTTCTCAAAACTACCATGTCCACCACCATCAACAGTAATAAACTCATTGTAAACTCCTGATTCATTCAGTTTTTTTTGCAATTCTACCGATTGACTGTAAGGCACAATCTTGTCGGCATTGCCATGAACAATAAATACCGGAGGACTTGATTTTTTAATGTATGTAAGTGGAGATACCGATGCTACAAATTCAGGATTATTTGCTTTATCACCCAACCATTTAGTTAACGAATTGGTAAGGGTTGAATTAGTCAACAAACTGGGTAAATCAGATGGAGCATAATTACTTATGATAGCAGCAACTTTCATATCCAATTCGCCTGAACAATTGGTATCAAATAACCTGTTATTTTCTAAAAGTCCACCCATAAGTGCCAAATGTGCTCCTGAAGATCCTCCTTCAATTACAATTTTATCAGGATTTATATTCAGTTTTTTTGAATTCTCTTTAATATAATGCAGTGCCGTTCTGATGTCTTCAATGGCAGCCGGAGCTGTGGCAATCTGTACCAATCGGTATTCAACATTCACTACCGCAAATCCGGCTTTGAAGTAAGAACTGAAACCAGTTTGACTTTCCTTAGTACCATGATTCCAACCGCCTCCATGGATGTGCAGAACTACCGGTGTTGGTTTTAAGCTTAGTGGATTATAATACACGTCCAATCGTCCTTTCCAATCTCTCACATCGGTATAGACTTCATCTATTTTGGATTCATAACCGGTTGGAAATAAAACCTTTTTTACCTCCGGTTCTTGTGCAAAACTACTTATGCTGCAAATAAACAGCACACCTGTTATAATGGATTTAATATTCATAATAGTTTTTTTTTATTTCAAAATCAGTTATTTATTTCTAAGCTTCTCTCCAAAGCTCTTGTATTTTATTTAAATCTTTTTTCATCGCATCAAAAATAACCCGGGGATAAACCGAAATTTTCCGGTTCCCTTTTTCGGCTCCTCCCAAATCATATTCACAATGCATAGAAACAGGTACTTTTATCTGATAATCCTTCAACATTCGAAAGAATTTTTTAAAATCAACCATGCCTTCACCAATTGGTGTATTGATAAGTTCCCATTTTCCATTTACAATACTCCATTTATAATCTTTTACAACTATGGTTTTAATCTGTGAATGAATAAGTTCCAACCCATTTACCCACGAATTGGCTCCTTCCACTATAGCGTGGCGAATATCGTATTGTGCTCCGAAATAATTCTTGTCAACCAACTCTAAAATTTTATAAACTTCCCAAAGAGATCCTCCAACCAAACTGCCAGCATGATTTTGATAACAACCTATAACGCCTAGTTTTTTATTTAAAAGGCTCAAATCTTTCAATTGATGGGCATACATTTCCAATGATTCAGGCAATGATTTTCCTTTTGGATATTTAAGCCAGTTGGGACGATAGTATTTGATTCCACAATCGGATGCTGTTCTTAAAATATCAACATCCATCGGATTGTTTACATTTTCGATGGTAGTAGCGATCATCCTGACTTTTGAACCGCCCTGTTTAATTTCAGCTACAGCTTTTGGTAAATCTGTTTTTACAGTTTTGGGTTCTACATGTCCGCCTGCACGAACCGTTAGATCAATTCCTGCAAATCCCATTTCTGCTGCTTTTTCGCCCAATTCTCTGTAATTTAGAAACTGAAGATGTTTGGAAAATATACTAACATCGAGAGTTTCTGTAGGTTGAGTTTGTCTGGTTATAGCCATCATTTTTTCACCAATACTAATAAAAGGGATTGTACTTGCCACAATCGCAGATTTTTTAATAAAATCTCTTCTTGAAATTAAGTCCATACAGTCAATATTAATAATTTTATTTTCTCAATTCACAAAAGACCGTCGGAATCCCATTACAACTTACGCTGACGACACTATTACCACCATTCAGTTTTACACTGATAAATGCCCGACCATTTTGAAGCTGGACAATTCTGGAACCGGAAACCGTTCCTAATTTGTCTATTAGTTTTCCATCGCCAGTCAAACCAAATGTAATTACATTTTGAGCATTCAGACACATAATTTTATGGCTATCAAATAATTTCACTTCAATTTTAGCTGTATCGCCTTGTTGAGCAATTATTGTCAAAGTCATTTGAGTGGGTTGCTCCCATTTCTCTGTCTGATAAATTTGTTCTATCTGATCGGTAACTACTGATTTTCCTTTACGGGCAATAACATTAAGAACGTTTTTACCTTCAGCATAAATTACATTCCATCTCAATCCTGCAGCCGGAAAATCCTGACTGTTTCGCTTTTTCACACCCATACTTTTTCCGTTGAAAAAAAGTTCAGCTTCATCACAGTTTGAATAAACTTTTACCATTTTTTCTTCTCCGTCCTTTCCCCAACGAACAGGCCAGTTATGACCGTAAATATGAACCATGGGCTTCTCTGCCCACCAGGATTGGAATACGAAATATGATTCCTTCTTTGTGTCATCCCGTTCAACAACTCCTTTTTGATTTACATAGGGAATAGGATTATCCGGCCGAACGGGTGTTGAAAAATCCTTGAAAGTCCAGAAAGCGGAACCGGTAAGATTTGGCATGGTTTCCTGTTCTTTCAGAGTCCAATCGAATAAATTGCAAATATAACTTTCGCTCCAGTCACCGTCTTTCGAAACCCTGGCAGCATCTCCGTATAATGAAGCATCACCGATCCTTTTGTCAAATCCGGTGCCGGTTTCAACCAGCCTTAAGACGCTGTCAGAAGTTTCGGAATTTCGTCCGGCATGACTATCACCTCCCCACTCGGCATGAAAGAAATGTTTCACCGTTTTCATTTCCTTTTCAGACATTTCTTTATATTCGGTAAAAATACCCCGATACCAACCTGCCCAGATTGAAGGTGAATAAACATCCGGAATATCCTTGCAGAAATCGCAACGCCTGATGGTCGTTTTTCGGGATGGATCGAGTTTATGTGCCAGGTTATTCAAGGTCGTCATAAAATCAGTCACTTCCTTCTTATTGTATGTAGGAAAATCACCCGGCCAGTCGTTCTCATTTCCCAATCCCCACAGAATGACAGCCGGATGACTGCGATGCTGAGTAATCATATTGGTCAACATGCTATATGCTTGATTTTTATAGCGTTCATCGCCGACACCACCTCTGCACCACGGAATTTCTTCCCAAACCATAATTCCCAAACTATCGCATAAATCAAGAACAATTCGGGATTGTTGATAATGTCCTAACCGAATAAAATTGGCACCCATTTCTTTAATCAAAATCATTTCAGCACGAATTTGCGATTCGGTCATGGCAGCTCCTTCACCTGCATGATCTTCGTGACGATGTGTGCCACGAATCAACAATCGGCTACCATTCAGCATAAAAGGACCATAATCAACAAATTCGTAATTCCGAAATCCGAAATGCTGAATTAAAGTTTGTGTTCCTGCTTCGCTGGAAATAGTTGCTTTACAAGTGTACAAATTTGGTTGCTTTGGCGACCAGAGTATCGGTTTTTTCAAGCTTGAACTGAAAAGGATTTTGTCGGAATCGTTGGCATTAATTTCCTGATTATTAGTTGAAATGATTTTTCCTTTTGCATCTGTTATTTCTATTTTCAGGTTTGCTTTTGTCAAGGTGGAGTTATTTCTTGTTTTTAAAACCACAGCATATTTCCCGAGTTGTCCTTTTGCATCTACTTCAGCGTTAATATTCACTCTTTCAATGGATGATGCCGGAACGTAAACTAAATTCAGATAGCGGTAAATTCCACCGTAAACATTGAAGTCGGAAAGACTCGATGGAATCATTTCATTATCGCGGGAATTGTCACAACGTATTGAAAGCGGAATTTTACCTTTGAAACGTTCCAGTTCTGATTTATTTCTTAAAAATGTATTAATGGCATCGGTGATATCTACCGTCCATTCGTCGTAACCGCCAATATGCGAACCAACTTTTGTGGTATAAATATAAACTTCTGTTTTTTGACCGGCACCTTCGAAATGAAGTAAAGTACGTCCTTGATTGAAAGGGTTATTTATCTCAAGTTGTGTTCTGTACCAACCAGGTCCCTGATAGTAATTCACGTCCGGATCTACACCATCAAAAGCGTTGAAACAATGTGGCAAAGTTACATTTTCCCAAATTGGCTGACATTCGGGATTTCCGGGTTTTACAATCGGACGTACAGCTTCCCATGGACTCCCTAAGTCTTCGCGAAGGAACTGCCAGTTATTATTTAAACGAATATTTGTTTGGTTCTGAGCAAAGGAAGCTATTGAAAACCCTAGAACCAAAAGTAATAAATTATGTCCTGATATATTTCTCATCATATCGTTTCTTTAATAACTGATTCTATAAAATGCACTTAATTGTTCTTTCTGAAAATGAAGTTTGAAGTTGAATAAAATAGATTCCAGACTTTAAATTAGAAATATCAATAAGCTTTTGATTATAACCACTATTACAACTCTCATTTTTACTAATCAATTGAACAAATTGCCCACTGATATTCATTATGTTAATTCCAATATCCCCTTTTTCCAATAGATTATATTCAACTTTTAGTGTTTTATTCGAAATATCAGGTATCACTTTAAATTCATTCTCAACAGGTGAAAACGTTGAATTTACAGCTGTAGAGGGCTCTTCATAAATCGAAATATTATTAAAGCGGAGCGATTCATCTCTTAAATCCTGAGGATTTAATAAACTGCGATAAATGCCCCATTTGGGACGAATAAAATTGTTGTCAGCACGAATAGTGAGTAATTTATTATTTGTGTAACTCAATATCGTAGTACCATCACTCACTTTTTTTATAGTGATAGAATATGTTCCGTTTACATTATCAATCTGAATTCTTTCAGTAGCCTCAACCCATGTGTTTTCGAACAACGAAAGATTTACTGATGTCAGTTTGGTTGAACTCAGATTTGAATCGGAGTAATAGTTTAATTCTAACTTATTCGGGCTTCCTTTTCGTGCTGTCAATGTAAAAAGCGGATCAGCTTCATCACCACCAACAGCTTTTACCTGATGTATATGCGTAAAGCTGGATGAGGGCTGAAATCCTGTCGGAACTTTAAAGCGCCATTTATAAACGACCGTTTCACCCGAAACACCTTTTAAATTGGTTGGAGATGCATCGTAAGTTTTAATTTCGACCCGTTGTCGGTCGAAATTGATACAGCGGTCATTATCAGGGGTTACATGAATGTAAAATTCAAATACATATTGATTCAAATCTGCATCCCATACCTCTGCAATGTGCCTGCCAAATTGTGGATGAACACACTCCGGATTCTCGACAACATCGCCACCAGTTGGAGCTAAAACGCTATTGATAAGTTCATAGGTGTTTCCGGGTCCATCGGCTTCGAGCAGAACCTGAGCATTGCCGATTACAGGTATATATATCAGAAAACTCAATAATATTCGTTTTATATAGAAAGCTGTGTTCAATTTCATTCTGTTGATTATTAGCGTATTTAGTTCTATTTCAATTTTTTAATTGGTTCTTTATTTTTTATAACTGATTTTTTTTATTTTCATATACCGGACAATAGCTTCCAGATAATAATAATCGGCGTAATTTAGCGGAACATCAATTTCCGATTTCTTTGGGTAGTTTCCGGTAGAATGCTTCAATATAAAAAAACCATTTTCACCTTTGGTTGAAAAATATTCATAGGACGAAAGATTTTTTAAAATTATTTCCGCAGTCTTAAAATATTCCGGATGATTTTTGACATATGAACTTAATTCAAATAATGCTGAAGCTGTAATTGCTGCTGCAGAAGCATCGCGGGGTTCGTTTGGAATGTTCGGTGCATTATAGTCCCAAAATGGAATTTTATCTTTAGGTAAAGTCGGATAATTTAAAATATAGGCTGCAATTTTCTGAGCCTGTTCAAGGTATTTCGGATTTTTTGTTTCACGATACATCATGGTAAATCCATATAACCCCCAGGCCTGACCGCGTGCCCACGAAGAATTATCGGCAAAACCCTGAGCTGTTTGCTTGTGCAAAACAACTCCTGTAATACTGTCATAATCAACTACATGAAAACAACTATTATCAGCACGATAATGATTTTTTATAGTTTTATCAGCATGAGAAATACAAATATCTTTCAATTTTTTATCACCGGTCATTTTTGAAACTTCCATCAAAAATTCGAGATTCATCATATTGTCTATGATGACAGGGTATTGCCATTGTTTTCTTGAATCCCAGGATTTAATAAGTCCAACCTTAGGCTTAAAACGTGTTTCCAGCGATTTTGCACCTGTAATCAATACTTTCTTATAAGCAGTATCCCCTGTTAACCTGAGACCATTTCCATAACTACAATACAACATAAATCCGAGATCGTGCGTATTTTTACGGAATTGTACGGCATCATTCAATTCGGTATAATATTCTGCTTCTGTTTTAAATTTTTCATTTTTAGTCAGTTCGAACATATACCACAACGATCCGGGGAAAAAACCACATGTCCAGTCGTTTGAACCTGCATAAATAATTTTCCCATTTTCAAAAGTTCGTGGATTTAATTTTGAAGATTTGTAGATTTTTGCTGCATCCAACAACCGATACTCAGCACGATCAATGGCCTTTTGAACCCATTCGTCAGGTTTTGTATTTTTTGATGAGAAAATATTGGTTGTAAAAACCAACATAATAACAACTGTAAAATAGGATTTTATTTTATATGACATGTTAACGGCTGTATTAATTAAAAAATCGGTTTATTTATGCCCAACCATAATACCGGATTTTTCAATGGCATGTTTCGTTTACTTTCATCACTTGGAAAGTTAGAACTACATTTCTTCCAGATTGAAATCCATTCCGGTTGTTGTTGAATTATTGCTGCAAAAAACATGAACGGTCTGCGTCCGGGTTGTTCGTCCCAATGAGAAATATCTTTTGCATATGGCCAGGTGTTTTTATCAATAATATAGGGCTTTATAAAATCGACAGCTTTTTGCATTCCTCTTCCATCTGATAATTTATAATTCCAACCATCAAAATCATTGTCGGATATCAAATAAGTTAAAGTTGCAAATCCATCAAGGCAAAAAAGTGAATAGGAGTAAGGTTTTGTACGTTCAATTTCCAGCGGCAAACTTCCATCGACTTTCATTTGATTTGGTAAAAGATTTTCTGTGTAATGTTTCCGACATTTTTCCAATATCGTTTTGTCTCCAACTAATTTTGCATAGGCAGCAACCTGAGCGTGCCACCAGGTGCCGTGGTTATTTTTGGCATTCATTTCGTCAATTCCATATTTATTTGTATTCAACCAGGTCATGAAATCGTTAAACCATCTATGAATTTTTTGATCGTCTGATTTATTCAGAAAAGGACTATTTTCTAATATCTGAACGGATTTTGTTACTTCAATAAATGGAATTGCATCAATTATTCCAATTCCACGACCGGTATTTATACCTTTAATTGCTTGTGCATAAAGCATGTTTGGATTCATTACTGTTGCTGTATCTACAAACCATGCTCTGAGATGAATTACAGCTGCTTTGGCATATAATGTGTTTCCGGTTAACAAATAAGCAGAAGTTAACGTACCAACTACCCACGAAAACTGACTGATGGCCTGACGATGATAATCGAAATTATCGGGATTATTTAAGCCATCCTTTCGAATGTAAGGGCCATCCGGATGTTGAGGATCGGGCCACCAATAGGTTCCTTCTGAATAATAATCGTGTATTCCACCGGCACTTCTTTTACTACTGTGAGCTGTAACGGTTTCCGGTTTATCCTTTATGAATTTGTCAGCCAGGCGCAAAACCCTTTCTTTTTCAGTGTTGATAATTTTACTTTTTATTGAAGAACGAATTTTATTACTGCTTTTTTCATGGATGGTCGATAATACATTCATTGAAAAACCAAAACAAATAAATATAGAAAATGCCGCTGTTTTGAGAATATTCATAATTGCTTTTTTTGAATTGAATTTGTTATTTCAAACCTATGCTTTTACCATCAGATGCTTTTCCTGTCAAAGTTGAATTGATTGAAAGTGAATATGTTCTCTTCTCATAATCAGGATTTTCAAAAATCAGATTTTTTGATTTTGCTTCTTTTGTAAATTCAGGTTTCGGACAATTGTAGAAACATGAGTTTGATATTTTATCGTACAGATACCAAAGTGTAAGTGAACTTTTCGCTTTAGAATTCGAGAAGATCGAATTGTTGATTTTAACGTACATGATTCTGTTTAAATTCAAAATTGCCTGACTGTCGGTATTTCCAACCGAATCAAAAACGCAATGATATACCGACAAGGAACCGCCGACAGTTGATTCGTCATTTCCACCCCGGTAATAATCAAGCGCATAATCCGATAAATTGGCAAAAACGCTATTGTTGAAAATTACTGTTTCAGCATTATACCTTCCATCTTCCTTCTCGGTATGCAAATTAATTCCGCTGTATGAATCGCGAATAACAGAATTAGAGATTACAATCGAATCGGCCATTGTGCAATATAAACCGGTGAAAACAGAACTGTTTTTCTGATTAAAACCAGAAATTTCACAATTATCAACAAACAAAGAATAGCGTAATGCATGGTCAGCTGAGACAAAAGCATTTTCAGGAGATATTGTAGAGCTTTTGCCTTCAATTTTCAATCCTTTTATTCGAAGATAAACATTCGAATTAATTTCAAAAAGTGATTCGCCTGCAACTTCGGTTTCCATTTTTATTATTGGTTTCGATTTTAGTTTTGATGAAGCTTTGATTGTCAGGCTTTTTGTGAATATAATTCTTCTGGTCAGTACATAAGTTCCTGAATCCAGCAATAAGATATCACCATCATTTGCCAGATATACGGCATTATATAGATTATCTGTTCCCGGTTTAACCTTAATTATTTTTTTATTAATAATTGGTTTCGTAGCAAAGACAAGTTCTTTAAAATTCCAGTTTGGTCCTGTGTTTTCGGAACTTGCAACTAATGTTTTAGTATTATCTTCGTTATTTTGAAACGCACCAATTACCGGACTCGAATTTGACTGACCAAGAATATCCTGTTTTACTAGAGGAATTCTCTCTGCTTTTATAGTTGAAAATATGAAGTCTTTCCCCTGATAGTTCGCTTTCATAACTTCACCGGCAACAGTTCCTTTTTTAGTTGAAACTCCTTTCGCAGAAATCATTAAATTGTTAGAAAGTGTAATGCCGTCAGTGTTGTCGTAGCTTATTATCAATTCTTTTTCATTAGGACTGTACACAATATTATTGATTAACTGCGTATTTTGAGGTGTAATAATACGATTTCTTTCGCTTCTTCCAACGCAAAAATTCCATGGAAGTTTGCAATCGTAAAAAGTATTGTTTGCTATCAGAACATTTTTTACCGGAGCATATCCACTTAAAGGTGAATCGGGAATACCGTTCATAATCGTAAGTGGAGATCGGAATTCGTCGCCGGTAAGTTTATACAGGAAATTATTGTAAATCTGATGCCCGGCATTTATTACACGAATTCCACCGGTAAATGGTTTACCGTTTCCGATAAACCAGTTTCCTGAAACGGTTTCACGGTTTCCATGTCTCAATACCAGACTACCTTCAGACTCAAAAAAAGTATTATTCAGAATTTTATTATCACTTGATTTATTAGATAAAATTTCAACTTCACCGTTACAATGGTCAAAATAATTACCCTCAACGACAGTTTCAGAACTTTTTAGGCAAACTTCACTTGTACCGATACGCATGGTTTCTCCTCCATTTGAACCAAGTCGGGGACGGGGTCCAAAATAATTGTGCGAAATCAAATGTTTGTTGTAAATACTATTCGTATCGTTTGGACAAACAATAAAAGTGGTACCTACATTTGTTTTTCCTCCGAAATAACAATTGGATACTTCATTGTATTTTCCCCACATGGATACCCAGTTGTCTTCCGTTTCGCGTATTGGTTGATTGAATTTGTTAATCACACAATCAGAAACCCTGCAATGATATGCATATTCGGTATTGGAGGTTTTAAAGAGCAGTACTGTTCGTGTCGGTGTGTGACCATTCGTAAATACAAGATTTGAAACATCCAGATATTCACCCGAAATTGAAAGATTTGAAACTCCTTCAATAAGAACTTTACCTGCAGTTTCGGCTGTAAGTGTAATGTGTTTTTTTGAAGTCCCTTTGGCTTTAAACTCAATCAGAAGATCATTCCAAATGCCATTTGCCATAATAATGCAATCACCGGGTATTGCATTTCTCATTCTTTCGTTTAATTCTTTTGTATTGGAAACCTTATAATTTGTCGCATGAATAAACGAAAAAGATAGGCTGATTGTAAGGAAAAGAATTACATATTTTTTATTGTTGTTCATTTTCTAAAGAATTTAGATATTATATTTTTTATATATCAGGTTTTTTAACGGAGTCCGATATTACTACCATCTAAACTTTTGCCTGACAAACCGGATTTGGATGACGATTTAAAACTGTTTTTTTCAAAATCCGGATTAAGAAATAAAATATTGACAGATTTTGCTCCATCTTCTAGTTTCGGTTTCGGACAACCATTAAAATCACAATTTGTAATTGCATTTTTAGAACCGGATAGTTTGACGGAAGTCTTAGCCATAGAATTATTGAATACTGAATTATTAATCGCTACGTTTTTTATGCCTGTCGATTTCAGTATCGTCTGTTTTTCATCGTTTCCAACCTGGTCGAAAATACAGTGATTCACATTCAGCGAACCTCCCAGTGTCGATTCATCATTTCCACCACGATAATAATCAATAATATATTGAGCAAAATGAGTGAAAATAGTATTGTCAAATTTGATGTTTTCGACACTGTATTTTCCAATATCATCTTTTTCTTCACCCAAACTAAATCCACGATATGAATCTCTGAATAAAGAATTTGTAACTACAATGGAATCCGCAACCGATCCTTTATATGCTTTATAAATGGCTCCGGACAACACGTTAAAATCGTAAATTTCACAGTTGTCAATTATTAAAGAATAACCAGCTGCAGCATCTTTTGAAGAAATAAAGGCATATTTTGCCGGGAATTCAGCCTTGCTGTCACCATTTATGGCGATACCCTGAATTCTGAGATTTGCATTTCCACCAATTTCAAACAGACTTCCGTTTTCTCTATCGGTTTTTAAAAGAAGAACCGGTTTTTTATCAGAATCAGCTTTAATTGTAATATTTTTCAACACGATTATCTTTTTTGTTGCTACATATTCCCCTTCACTTAATAACAGAACATCACCATCTCCTGCATTTTTCACCGCCTGATACAAGTTGTCCGTTCCGGGTTTTAAAGTAGTAATTTTACCTGTTTTTTTTGTTTTTTGTTGAGTTTCAACCGAACCCGGTTTATACCATTGAGGACCACAATTGATGGAAGTGGCAATTACAACTGCCGGCTTTTCATCTTTATTCTGCAATGCACCAATAACTGCATCTCCACGTACTTCTCCAACTAAATCATATTTTACATAAGGAAGTTTTTTTGCTCTCACGGTTGTGTATGGCACATCTACTCCCCAAACTTTTGTCATTTTCACCTCACCCGGAACACAACCTGTTTCATTTGAAATACCTTTACTGTTGACCAAAATATTATTATTCAGTATAATTCCATCAGTTTTGTCGTAATGTTTAATAATTTCATCAGTATTGGTACAGTAAACTAAATTGTTCAATAACAAAGTACTTTGTGCTGTAACAGTTCGGTCTCTTTCGCCGAAACCGGCTCCAAAAGCCCATGGAAAAGCGCAATCGTAATACGTATTGTTTGCTATGACAACATTTTTGACAGGTGCATAACCATTTGCCGGAGAATTAGGTATGGCATTCATAATGGTAAGTCCTGAACGAAAATTATCGCCACGAAGTTTATAGAAATAATTGTTATATATTAAATGTCCTTCATTTATAACCCGAACTCCACCGGTATTTTCCTTGTCATTTCCTATAAACCAGTTTCCGCAAACAGTTGCACGATTTCCATGACGAAGGGTAAGGCAACCTTCACATTCGAAAAATGTGTTATTGGAATATATATTATCGCCTGATTTATTGGAGATAATTTCTACTTCTCCATTGCAATGCTCAAAATAATTTCCTTCAACAATTGAAGCAGAACTGTTTGTGCAAACCTGACTTGTCCCGATTCGGATGGTTTCGCCGCCATTTGATCCTAATCGTGGTCGTGGACCAAAATAGTTACGATAAATCAGATGATGATTATTGATTGAATTCGAATCGTTTGGCCAGACAACAAGAGTAGTTCCCAGATTAGTTTTTCCACCAAAATAACAATATTCTATCGTATTATTTTTGCCATAAAGTCCAATCCAGTGATCCGATGAATCTTTTGCAGCAAGATTGAATTTGTCAATGACACAATTGGTTACTATACAATTATATGCATAATTTCTTGAATTGGTTCTGAAATCAATAACAGTTCCTTTAGGACTGTTTCCATTAATGAAAACCAGACCCGAAACCTGAAGCCATTTCCCGGAAATCTGTAATCCAGATTTTCCTTCCAATGTGACTTTTCCGGGTGTTTCAGCTTCCAGAAAGATATATTTGTCTTTTTCTCCGTTAGCTTTGAAAACCAATTGTGCGTCTTTCCAAACACCATTAGCCAGCATAATGGTATCACCCGGTAATAAAAGTTTTACTTTTTCCTGGTATTGGATTGTGTTTTCAACCTTATAGATTTTTGCTGAAATACTAAAATGAATAAAAAGGATGATGAATGATAATATTAAGAGTCTGGTATTCATTTGATTGTAGTTAAAAGGAACTTAAGTGTTCTGGTGGAGAGAAAGTAATTAGAAAAAATGAGTAGAAAAATCACTGCTGTAAAATTTATACAGCAGTGATTTGGAGTTCTATTATTTTACTATTGAATTTGTAAATGCATCTTTTGCTGCATTGAGAGCAGTCACACCTTCAGCCACCTGACGATCAATTGTAGTCAATGCATCCCGTGTTGTTGTAGCAGTTCCAATTGCAGTTGTAAGAGTGTTTTTTGCATCCTGCGAAACCTGACCCACTGCAGTTCCTACTAATGTGCCTGTATTTAGTGTAGTTACTTCAATAATTAAATCATTCAACGGACGGCGATCGGAAATATTAATTTTTCCCCAAAATGCTTTTCCGGGTGTTGCTAGAGCCGTATTGGCAGCAACAAGTTCAGCAATGCTAACATTTGGTTTTACAATCACTGCCGAGTCGGCCTGTAAAGCTACACGATAATTGCTTGTGTACGTGTTAAATGAAGTAGTTGACACAGGAGTGAAGTCTCCTTTATTGTATCCTACAACGCAATTGTCCAAAAAAGTTCTTTCAGAGGCTACATAAGTACTGAATTGTGCAATGTACTGATCTACTGTTTTCGGAACAACCACGATTGGTTCGTCCACCGTGCAGGAACTGAATCCGAAGCCAAAAAATATTGTTAATATAACCAATAATGAGATTTTATTTATCTGTTTCATAATGATCTGATTAAAAAATTAATAACCTGTGTTTTGAGGAATAACCATATCGTTGTTTGTATCGATTTCCTGCTGAGGAATCGGCAATAAAAGTCTATCGGTTATGAAAGAACTTTCGATTGGAGGTAAAATTGGGCTATATAAAGAATATAAGGTTGTCCAGTCCGTAACAAATACACTTGTTTTGAGAATATTGATAGCTTTTTCCGGATCACCGTATGCTTTTCCCATACGCAATAAATCAAACCAACGTTGATTTTCAAATGCAAGTTCCTTCCGCCTTTCAGTATATACCGAATCCAATGCTTCCGTTTTTGAATCGAAGCTTATGTATGATTTAATTCCGGCTCTTGTTCTGATTCGGTTTACATCAGTTAATGCTGCTGGAAAATCACTTTGTTGAGCTTCAATTTCGGCATGTAACAAAACTATATCTGCATAACGAATTTCAATCCAATCATTTTCTGCTTGTAATGCCTGAGTCATATTCGCATCAATATATTTTGAAATATATGGGATATTAGTTGTAGATGATTTTTTCCAGATTCTGAATGATGCATCTATTCTTGTATCGGTTGAATCGGTATAAAATTGATTCATCAGATCAGGAGTCGGATTATTATTTCCAATGGGTGTTCCTATTTTAAGTATTTGATTTGCTGAGCCTTCTGGAGCAAATGTTCCCCAAAACGTAGAGCCTATTCCATAAGCACCCCCTTTATAACGGATGGCAAAAATGATTTCCTTATTCATTTCGTTTGAAACATCAAAAATACTGGCATAGGGACTTAATAGTTTACCACCGACTGTGACTCCGGTTGTAAGTAACCCATGTTGTGGAGCCCCCATAACTTCTTCCAATAAACCTTTTGCTAATGTAAGATTGGCATCTCCACCAATCATCATATAAGCTTTTGCAAGTAAACTTTTTGCAGCCCATTTCGTAATTCTGCCTGCATCACTCGAAGAATATGAAGGAGGTAGTTGATTCGCTGCCTTAATTAAGTCAGGGATAATGATATCATTATATATTTCTGAAACCGGTGAACGTGGAATTGTTTTTGCTTCATTCGGGCCAACAACACCGGTTACTTTAAACATATTACCCCAAAGACTTACCAATGTGTAATAATGAAATGCCCTGATAAACAAAAGCTCTCCTTCATATTGTTCACGTTGTGTTTCGACGGGAACATAAGTTTGACCCTTTGCAACAAAGGGTAGAATTGAATTTACATTCGATATATTCTGGTATAAAAGATACCAAAAATTGAGTAATCCGGTTTGGCTTGGAGAAGTTCTGAAAAATTTCAAGTCACAAATGTCTGCACGATCTGTTTGTCCTGTTCCCGTACTTGATACGCAGGTGTTATCACTTCTGATTTCAGTAAACCGCCATTCGACTTCCTTTATATTTGCCATTCCCTCGTAACAGCCCATAATACCATTATTAATTCGGGTTGGTGTAGTGAAGAAATCTGTTTGTGTTAATGCCGATTCGGGAACATCGGTAATTATATTGTCACAGCCTGAAAATGCAATAGCTGCGATAAATACTAATATTAAACTAATTTTATTTTTCATTTTTCATTTATTTTTATCGTTATTAGAAAATAAGCTTTACGAGGTTGTTGATTTATAATGAATTAAAATGAAATATCAAAACCAACCGTCATAGTTCTACTCAAAGGAAACACTCCTCTCTGATATCCATCGACCAGTGGAGAAGCACTTGAATACGGACCGCTGTTACGACGGGCTTCAGGATTTACTCCTTTGTAGCCTGGTGCCATAAGGTATATTAAATTCTGAGCAGAAAAATAGGCTCTGAATTGATTAATATTCAATAGATTAATTATTTTCTGAGGCAAAGTATATCCAAATGTAAATTCACGTAAAGCGGCATAGGAAGCATCTTCTAAGGCATAATCAGTTAATAACAGGTCACTTCCTGACGTTGTGTTTGAATAGACTGTTTTACCATCACCCGGGAACATGGGACTAACAAAACGATTGTTGGTGTAAGCTGTGTTCAAGCGAAGATTTTCATTGTAATTCAAATTACCATCAATTAATTGTCCTCCCTGAACGCCCTGAATTAAAAAACCAAGATCAAAGCCCTTATAAGTAAATGTATTATTTATTCCATATGTAAAATCAGGGAATGGTGATCCAATTACAACCCGGTCATTCGGATCTATTTTATTATCACCGTTTGTATTGACTACTTTCAATCCTCCGAGTATTGGAGCGAATTTGGCATAAGTAAACGCGACACCATTCGCATCTGTTAGTGCTTTTGCTGCTGCAACTTCTTCGAATGAAGTATATACACCATCGGATTTATATCCATAATATTGAATGGAAGGCTGACCGATTATACCACGGTACACTTCACTTCTTTCACCAAAATTATCTGTATAATCCCGATCCCCATAATTTAACAGTGTGTTTTTGTTTGTAGAGAAATTACCGGTTGTTTTCCATGTGAAATCCTTTGTTTCAATGTTAGTCGTAACTATTTCAATTTCAATACCTTTATTGTTTACTTTACCAATATTGTTCCAATAAGTTTGATATCCTGTAATATACATTGTGGGCTGAAGAAGTAACAGTTTGATGGTATTTGAATTATAATACTCAACAGAAATATTAAATTTACTATTCAGAAATCCGAAATCGATTCCATAATTGCCTTCAGCAGTCTGTTCCCATGTAATGTCGGGATTGCCGGAGGAAGGATAGTTGGCTGCCAGTCCGGCAACAAGGTTTCCGGTACCAGAACCTGTAACGTAATTGGTGGTGTTGAGAATATTTTTGTCGGAATTATTGGGAATGTTTTTGTTCCCGGTCAATCCGAAACTTGCGCGTAGTTTTAAATTCGATAACCAGTCATACTGTTTAAGGAAACTTTCTTCTGATACACGCCAACCTAGAGAGCCTGCCGGAAAAGCGACCCATTTATTCCCCGGTGCAAATTTAGAGGTTCCATCCGAACGTATGCTACCGGAGAGTAAATATTTGCCTTTATATGCATAAGTAACACGTCCAATAAGTGAAGCCAGACTTTCGGTCTCGTAATTGGAAGTTGTTCCATTTACTGCCGGACTTTCCATTAAGATTGCCCCTGCATAATTAAATGAAAGCATAAGTTCATCCGGAAAATTGGTTCCAACAATTTGATTCTTGCGGTCTCCGGTTTGCTGATACGTGAATCCGGCAAGTACATTTAAATCATGGTCACCGAATTTCTTTACATAGTTGAATGTATTTTCTGACAATAATTCTGTATGGAATGTAGTTTGACGTGTTAATTGATTTGGGACACCGGCTTTATTTGCCTGAGACTGTTCTTTTTTGTTATATTCTATGTAACGAGTATAAACACCGTTTGATGTTTTGAACTCCAGACCAGGAAGAAGTTTAATAATTAAATAGGCATTACTTTGCAACCGGTAATCATCTGTTATAATGCTTGTCCGCTCACGAATGGAAGTCGGATTTTGATTGCTCGAACTGAAAGGATTCACAGCAGTTAAATTCCATGTTGTTCCATCTATGCCAACTCCACTCATATTAGTTCCATTAAAATCAGATGGTTGTGCGTAATCACCGACAATTTTTCCGGTTAATGCTGCAGTTGCTGCATTGTGGCGAACCATTAGCCAGGAAGGAAAACGGGTATAATCGGTCAGGTCATTCACCGGTTTTTCCTGACGGCTGTAAGTAGGAGCAACATTAATCCCGATTGTTATGTTTTGAGACAAATTGATATCCAGTTTTGCCCGCATATTATATTTGTCATAATTGCTATTTTTCATAATTCCATCTTCACTGGTGTAATTTCCAGAAATATAGTATTTTATATTTTTATCTCCACCCGATGCACTTAACTGGTAGTTTTGTGAGGATCCATTATTCCGCAAACCTTCATTTAACCAGTTTGTTGGTTGATCATCGTAATATTTCTGAATTAAATATGATGCTTGCTCACTCGTTGTAATAAGATTGTATTTCATTGTATTTGCAGTTCCATCAATGGAAGGATCCTGCATACGCAAAGCTGCTTCATTATAAAGCAATTGTGTGTATTGATCGGTATTCATCATATCCGGAAGTTTAAGTGCTGAACGAATACCGGTATACATCTTAAACTGGTATTTCGGTTTTTTTATGTTACCACTTTTAGTTGTCACCAAAATAACGCCCCCGGCAGCCCTCGATCCGTACATAGCTGCTGAAGCTGCATCTTTCAATACTTCTATTGATTCAACATCACCCATACTTACGGATGATAATCCATCAGGGATTGGAAAACCGTCAACAACTACAAGAGGGCTTACTGAAGCACTGATCGAACCCATGCCACGAACCCGTATAATCGGAGCCTCACCTGCTTGTGGATCAATATTCTGAATATTCACACCGGCTAACTTCCCCTGTAATGCCTGACCGATACTCGATACCGGTATTTCATCAAGTTTATCATTCTTAATGGAAGAAACAGCACCGGTCAAATGTGATTTCTTCTGAGATCCGTATGCAACTACAACTACTTCATCAATATTTTGTGCATCTTCATTAAGAACTATATTAATCAATGTATTTTTACCTACAATTACTTCATCAGTTTTATAACCGATGTACGAAAATGTCAAAGTGGATTTTGCATCCGGAACCTGAATGATATATTTACCATTTACATCTGTTATTGTTCCAATTGTCGTGCCTTTAACAGTGATATTTACACCAATTAATGGCTCCTTGTTTTTGTCAATGACTACTCCGCTTACTTTGACCTGAGCAAATGCTCCGGCGGTGTTCAGTAAAAATAGAATGAACACCCAAGTTACGTTCCTGAAGAATCGTTTTTTGCCGTTTTTTTTCATGCTTAATTAAATTTAAAGTTATAATATATAATATGTTGTCGTGATGTTTTGATTTTTTTTTTGTTGGTCTGATATTTTGTTATTAAAGTTGGAATCACAATTCAGAATACAATATTTATTTAATGTAAAATTGGTCTACCAATAATTTGGTCGACCAAAAGTAAGGTAAGAAATTTCATCTACCAAATTATTTTTGTATTTTTTTTTACTTTCTGTTGTACAACATATTTTTGTGTTAATTCATATCCATAAAAAAAGCTGCTCCATTTTGGAGCAGCTTTTCAAACTAATAATTTTTTGTGAAATATTATTGTCCCATCAATTGCCTAATCTGGATTTTGCAAAATCAAGAACGCCTTGTAAGTGCTGTTTCATTAATTCACCAGCTAATTCACTGTTGCCACTTTTTATACTATCCAACATCTTTTGATGTTCTTCTAAAATAGCATAATTGGGTGCACAAATTCGTTCCTTTTGGTAAACAGACATTATATCTGGAATCACAATCATTAGCATTGCTTTGAATACAGGATTGTGGCTAACCTCAGCAATGGCACGGTGGAAAGCAAAATCATGACTGACACGATCATCGGTTTCAAAGTATTTCATATGATTCTTATGTACTTTTTCAAGCATTTTTACGTCTTCTTCTGTTCGTCTTTCAGCGCAGAGTTGGATCGCTTTAACTTCCAAAAGAACCCGTGTTTCCACCAGTGAGAAAAAATCGTATGGCTGAAGATTTAAAACATCGGATATTAGACCATCCAAGGTGTTGATATCTAGCCCGTTGATTATTGATCCACTTTGTGGTAATGTTTTTACAATACCATAAAACTCCAGCTTATGTAAGGCTTCCCGAATTTGAGTTCTTCCAAAACCGAAGTCAAATGCCATTTTTCGTTCAGCAGGTAGTTTATCTCCCGGTTTTAAGATACCGGAATGAATTAGTTCTTTTACTTTAGCAATAACCAGATCTTCCGGTTTTTCCAGTCTTTCTGGTTTTTGTGTTCTTCTTGTTTTTGTCGCTACTTTCATAATTATTCTGGACAGAGACTGTTGATTAGATAATAAAACGATAAATTTCCAATTTGGTTGACCAAAATTAGTACATAGTTTGTTCTATGCAAAATCTTTTTGTCATTATTTTCATATTTCTGTTTAATAACATTATTTTTTTACTTATTTTGAAAGAAATTTAACCCTAATACGTATTGTTATACTATTTTAGTCTATAGAATATATTAACTAAAAATAAAAACAGGTAACTCAAATCAGGACTAATCACAAACTAATTCTCAATTTTTTTTAATAGTAATGTAACGGAACTCCCTGCATTTTCATTTGAAGGAAGTTTTATCGAGATGATTGTTTCTTTTGTTTTTGTATTAAAAATAGCATTTTCCCCGGAATATTTACCTTTGATATTAATATTGAATTCACTTAATTTCTGGGTAGGATCTGCAACGGTAAGAATTAAGTCATTCGATACTTTACGCTCAAGCATGAGCAATCCGGGCGTTTTTGTTTCGAGATATTCATTATTTGAGAAAGTAGTTATACGTACAGGTTTAAAGAAAACAAGTTGAAACAAAGTATTGTCTTTTAGTTTAACCGCTTGTAAAGTTTTACTGTTTTCAATTATTTCAATCGGTTGGTTTTGTGTAAACCTGTTTAAACTGTCTTGAGAAACTGAGGGAATGATTATGTATTCGTAGGTTGGATTTGAAACAGCATTTTCACCATGGCTTATCCACAATTTAAAGACCTTTCCGGATATTTCTTCAGAAGAGTAAGGATCGGCAATGTCATGCCAATTTCCAAATTGTATTTTTGTTGAAACCCTGATATTCTGTTGCTTCAGGAATAAATAACCAATAGAATCATGCCAGATAGACTTTACAGTAGAATAATTTTCTAAGGTATCGTTTACGACAAGGGATTTGCCATTAGTTAACGTAACTAATACATCACCCTGCTGTTTAACCTGATTAATACCCGTTACTATTTCTTTATTAACTTTCGTTTGAATATCTGAGCCCAGGCAAACCAAAAGTCCATGTATATAGAACCATGATTTTTTTGCATCTACTCCATTCCGGGATAAATGAAATGTTGAGATTCCATTTGATTTGAAAGTCAAACCACCAACAAATGGATTGGGATTATGATAGTCATCTGTTTTAGTTTGTGGTTTTATGTTATCTATAACCGGTGCCGTAACACCCGGTAAACGATTCCAGTCCCAAACGGGGAAAATGTCTTCATATTCATCACCGCGTCGCATTATAATTGTGCAACCATCAGAAATGAAATGACCTTTTTTGTTTTCGTTGTTGGTAAATTCTGTTCCCTTTACCCTAGGAGAACATGCCCGAATGGAGATATAGTGATTGTCAGCCCGGAAAACAGTTAGATCAGAGCACCAAAAATGTTTGGCACTGTTATTTTCTTTCAAAATCCCGGGCTGTAAATTCCTTGTTAGAAAATCGTTGTATGCTTTTGAGTTTAAAAGATCTGATTTTTTTAATTGATCAACAGCGACGCACAAAGTAAGTGCTTTCCCAACTTGAGCCTGTTTGAAAAGTTGTCGGTTGCAGGCACTTACATCCATAAATCCACGCCAGACAATCCAATTTTCACCATCAAACACATAATTACGTAAAATATCTATTTCTTTTTGAGAAAATGCCAGCGATGTTCCTCCAAAAACATTCGCATAATAAGCCATGCTTGAAATATAAGCAAGTCCATAATTTCCAAATTGCTGTTGTGGCCCGTGTTGATGAAAACTGTAATCGGGCTGAATCCCTTCCTTTGAAGTAATAAAGATTTCTGATGCGATCGTATCTCTTGCTTCTTTTGCAAGTATTTCGTCGTTTGTGATAAGAGCTTTTAATAAAACATTTCCTGCAAGCCAGACTTTATTTTGCCCGGTCATTCTAAAACCAGAGTGATTCATTACCTTAATTGCTTCTGTTTTCTCTATGGGATTTAGTTCGTTTTCCATAAATATAAAAACCAATCCCATAAAGCGGGGAACAGCTATCTCGTTGTACCACCAGTTTTTGCAAACAGGTTTTACTTTGAACCAATAATTGATACCTCGATGCAAGACAACGGAAACTTCTTTATTTTGATAGAATTTCGAACCGGGTGTGATGTAAACCCTACCAAGAAACAAAAGGCGTGAAATGTGATTTGTAGGTTGCCAATTGCTTAAAGCTAAATCGTTATAATCAATATCTTTCCAGGATCCATCGGTTTGTTGGGTGCTTATCATACTATCCAATTCAGATTCCGGTTGGTAGGTATTCCAATACAATTCACGTAAACTTAGATCAGTCGTATTTCCTTTGTTCGAAATATTGGTTGCTAATTCATGTTGTTCCTGATTTTGAAAAAATGGATTTCGACAGATATCAAAAATTCGTTCCTTTATACCCTGTATTAACTGATTGGACGGAAAGGTGGAAAAAATTGAGACTAAGATTAATAATAGAAGTAGTGAGATTCTTTTCATTTTCAATTATTTGAAAGACTTGTGTTCCAAAGCCTGGATAATTTTCAAAAGATTAAGCAACAAAGGTAATTGAATTTTTTGAAAGAATTTTTAGTATTATAATCAATATCGAAATTAATCTCTATGGTTACAAAGAGGGCCTCAACATGGTTGAAGCCCTCAGAATAATGATTTTGGATGCAATGAAAAATCTGCAAGAAGTTTGAAGTCTATTTGGATTATAATCCAAATGTATCGGCAACAGCCTTACAAACGACTTTCCCATGAACAATATTGAGCCCCTTTTGAAGATCTTCGTTCTCTTCACAGGCTTTTTCCCAACCCAGATTAGCCAATTTTAATGCATAAGGTAAGGTGGCATTGGTAAGTGCAAGCGTAGAAGTAAACGGAACGGCACCCGGAATGTTGGCAACGCAATAGTGCATAACTCCGTCAACTGTATAAACAGGATCGGCATGTGTTGTTGGATGCGATGTTTCAAAACAACCACCCTGGTCGATGGCAACATCCACTAAAACAGAACCCCGTTGCATCAATTTTAGCATATCACGGGTGATCAGATGTGGAGCTTTGGCCCCCGGGATTAATACTGCTCCGATAACTAAATCGGTAAGTGGCAAAAGTTCTTCGATATTATATGTTGTCGACATCATGGTGTCTACATTAGCCGGCATAATTTCACTCAGGTAACGAAGGCGTGGCAATGAAATGTCGGCAATGGTAACGTGAGCTCCCAGACCGGCTGCCATTAAAGCGGCATGTGTACCTACAACGCCACCTCCCAAAACAAGAACATGAGCCGGTTTTACTCCGGGTACTCCGCCAAGCAAAATACCCTTTCCACCTGAAGGTCTCTCTAAGCAGCGTGCTCCTTCCTGAATGGACATCCGACCGGCAACTTCCGACATGGGAATAAGCAGGGGCAAGGTACGATCCGATTTTTCAACCGTTTCGTATGCTAAACAAACTGCTCCGCTGGCAATCATGGCATGAGTTAACTCTTCGCCGGATGCAAAATGGAAGTAAGTAAAAATTAATTGGTTGGGACGAATAAGCTTGTACTCGCTGGAAATAGGTTCTTTCACTTTCATAATCATCTCCGCCGAAGCAAATACTTCTTCAGGTGTTGAAAGAATTTGAGCACCAGCTTTCAGGTATTGCTCATCACTAAATCCGCTGTTTTCACCTGCATGGGTTTCAATCAATACGGTATGTCCGTTTTCAACCAACGTTTTTGCTCCCGATGGAGTTAAGGCTACGCGGCTTTCGTTGTTCTTGATTTCTTTTGGAATTCCAATTTTCATATTTATACAATTTTAGAAGTAGCTTGTAAGAGTTTTTTTCTCAATTTAGATTGTTATGAGTATAAAACGACGCAAAAATACAAGATTAATTTCAAATTGGTATATAAAAGTAACTTTATTTACTCAAACGAGTGATATATTTCTATAAAGCCTTATTTAATAAGCTTTACGAGTAGTTTTAAATTGAATTATAATTATAGAATATGTGGTTGATTTTATCAATTTAGTAATAAAATATCAGAAAAAATATCCGATTTAAAAATAAATTTAAAACATTGCTTACAAATTGAAAGTTGTACTCTTTCCAGTATTCATATTCGTAAAAGCTGCCATTTACAAATCAAATTTGTATACCAAACTAGAAGTATAACTTCCCAAAATACCAATACCACCAATAATATTATTATGAATTTGAACAGGCTCTGAAAAGAAATCTGTACCTCCACTGCCGGCTGCCCTGGATTTTAGATAAAGGTAATAGTCTCTGCTGATACTTTGAAGATAAATCTTAATTTCTTTCCTATCTGGTGTTTCTCTTCCATAAGTATATTCAGGGGAATATTTGTAAACATCTTCATTGGTACTAAAAGTAAGTGAATAAGTTTTTCCGTTGAAAAGTTCATCGGAAAAAGCATTATACATATTATATGAATAATAACCACCTCCAATTATAACTGTTGGGTCATTCGTTGTATTATTTCCTGAAACTACATCCGTGAAATTAAAATAATAATTAGTCATTATACTATCTTTTGAAGTCTGCATTATTGTATCGGTTACTGTGTAGTGTTCAATGGTTTGTACAACCAGACGATAAAAATTTTGCTCATTGGCATTGTCGTTAAATTTAAGAGTATAATTGATTGTATGTCCGGATATAGTTGCTATAGTATCGTATACCCATGTCATAGGGCCGTTTCCATACGAAGAACCCGAACTTTGAATTTCGTAGCGATCACCTGTCCATATACTGGCGGTATCAATTGAATTAATAACCGGTTGAGGATAAATTTTTGTTTCTGAACTTACTTCTGCTTTTGAAGGAACATTTACAATGATTTTAATTGTTTCACCAACAATCGGTTTATAGGTGCCAATATAAGTTCCTTTCTCTATAAAATTCATTTTTTCTTTAAAAACTCCGTTTACCCAGACAGCAACATCAGCACTATTTATGTTTTTGTAGGTAATGCTATCTTTCAGAAAAAAACGACTTTCGGAAATATGAGCTGAAACAACAGAATCGGGTGTAATATAGCTATTCACCACAATAAATGGGTCGGTAATTTCTCCATTAAATTCTATGTCTTTTTCGCAGGAAATAAAAATAAAAAGGCTTGCGAAGATGCTTAAAACTATTTTAATTGATTTCATAATGATTCTTATTTGAAGAAATTAAAATTTATAGGTATAACTTACAGATGGAATAATAGGGAATATGGAGATTTGGGTTAATGCCTTTTTCTCCACCATCATTCCTGTTTGATAATTGTAATTGTATTTTGTAGTTACAGTTGTCAGGAATGGATTTAGTTGGTTATAAGCATTATATACGCTAACGTTCCAGGTTCTTCGACCGTGTTTCAATTGTTTGTGAAAATTCACTCCTATATCCAACCGGTGATAAGGTTCATACCTGAAATTATTGCGTGAACTGATATAAGGAAGTGATGTTGTGATAGGATTAGTTTCTGGTTTTATTCCTCCATAGTAATATGCGGGATAATAATTACTACTAATACTTTGTGGAATATCTGTTCCACCATAGGTTTGTAAAGCCAGTGTTCCACAACTTCCGGTACTATAAACCCATGTGGCAGCAATATCAAAACGGTCGCTGAATTTATGAGACACCACAACACTCAGGTCGTGACGTTTATCGTATTTAGCCGGAAAGGCGATCCCATTGTTTATCTCTTGCCCGGGACGATCAAAAAGGCGTTCCGATTTCGACCATGTATAACCAATCCAACCGGTTGTGTTTCCAACGGTTTTCTGAGCCAGGAATTCAACACCATAGGCCCAACCACGTCCCATGCTTACTTTATCTTCCCAGCCGGTACTCGAACCGAAGAATGTTGCTCCATCTTTGTATTCAATCAGGTTGTTCATTGATTTATAATAACCTTCCACAGACAGGTCCAGCAGATTGGCCAGATTATAAAAGAGTCCGGCCGAATATTGTGTGGATTGCATGGGAGCAATGCGCTTGGTAACCGGCACCCATAAATCGGTTGGTAAACTTAAACTACTGTTGGATAAGAGGTGAATGTACTGACTCATGGTTGCAAATCCGGCTTTAACAGATAATTTATCAGTCAGTAAAACCCGTAATCCAATACGTGGTTGAGGTATCGAATGATATAACTGATTTTGAACCAGAAAAGCTGAATAATGTAATCCGGCATTTAATTTTACGATAGGCCCCAGACTGATATTATCTTCGATATAAGCTGTGACTTCGTGCGCCATCACATTCTGATCACCAATGGTAGTATCCATTTGCTGATTTATCTCTTCGCCGGTGCTTTTCAACTGTGCAATTGTTACACCCGGACGGAAAGTGTGAAATGTGTAATTAGTCCCGAACTTAATATCGTGATTGGGATTAGGTGACCAATCGAAATCAACTTTTGCTGAATAATCTTCAATCCCCGACTTATAACCCATAGTAATAGATTGTGTGGCTGTGGAAGGTGGATCAATAACTGTTGTTGTTGATTTAGTCCCTACACTCATACCGAACCGGTACCGGGTGTAAGCAGCAGTTGTATTCATAAACAACTTGTTATTTATCACATGATTCCATCGTAATGCTGTGACTAAATTTCCCCAGTTCCAATCCATTTTCAATCTGCTATCTTGTGATCCGGCACTACCATAATCGGAATAGCTTTGTTGCATATTGGCATAAATAACATCATCACCCATATAAGCACTCAGATACAACCGGTCCTTGTCCGAAAACTTATGACTTATTTTAGCATTCAGATCGTAAAAATAATATCCGGCACTCGTTTTCCCTGCACCGCTTTGTTTTGCAACTAACGCTATTATAGGTTGTGAAAGGATATCGAAATACGTACGACGGGCTGAGAAATTGAAGGTTGTATTTTCCGAAAAAATGGGTCCTTCAATATTTATTTTAGACGAAATAAGTCCTACGGTTATATTTCCATGATAGTTTTTATTATCACCGTCTTTCATTCTTATATCTACCACAGATGAAAGCCGTCCACCAAAACGTGCAGGGAAACTGCCTTTGTACAAGGTTACATTTTTAATGGCATCGGCATTGAATACCGAGAAAAATCCAAGCATATGATTTACATTATAAATAGGGATGCCATCCAATAATAGCAAATTTTCGTCGGGTCCACCACCACGAACATACATTCCGGCTGAACCTTCTGTTCCTGCTTTCACTCCGGGTAATAATTGCAACGCCTTAATTACATCTGTTTCACCAAACAATGCCGGTACAGACTTAATCTGACTTATGGGTACCTCAATGGCACTCATTTGCGAACCCTGAACACCAAGTTCTTTGCGGTTGCCTAAAACGGTAACTTCAGAAAGTTCGGTAGATTGCAGCAACTTAATATTAATGACTGTATCTTTTGATAATTTGAAGGAGCGGTTTTGACTTGAATAACCTACGTAAGAGTATTGGATGTCAACCATTCCTTTGGGAATTGTGAGCGAATAGAATCCATAAGCATTGCTTACGTTTCCTTTGTTCGATTTTGAATCAAACACGGATGAACTGATGAGCGTCTCTCCGTTTTTCGCATCGGTTACGTAACCGCTAATGGTATAATTCTGGGCATACGAAAGAACCGGAAGAAGCAGTGGAAGGCAAAAGAGCAGGATGATTTTTCTCATAACTAAATTTAGTATTTTGTTAAATATGATCAAAAGTAGATGAAAAGAAAATATAATTAATAGATTGATTTAACATTTTACGATTTATTATAAATTACAACTATTTTGTTAATAGTTTTAGCATGCAAACCATATAATTATGATTATTTTACGGATTGAAACATAGTGATTGAAATTTAGATTTGATTTTAACGGCAACTTTTTAAAATTAACAAACGATTTTTTTTGCGATTAAGTATATCTGTGTATAAAAATATTAATTGAAATCTGAAATATAGAATGAAAAAGGGTTATAAAACCAAAATCCCTGCAACCGGAATCAGGATGCAGGGAAAGTGATAAAATGAAGTATATACAGTTTATTTTGCCAGTTTATGAATCTCATCGAATGTATAGATGGCAGACTTGTTTTTTTGCTCTGCGTGAATCATAGCATTTGCTACCAGATTTGCTTTTATTGGTCTGTACTTTTGGAATAATCCCAATTTGTTCAGACCATACATAACAGATAATCCGATTTTTTCGCCAACACGGTTTTCATCGCGGTCACCATCCAGAGGCCCCGGACGAAGAATATTAATGTGTTTAAAAGGAAGGGTTTGAACGGCCTGATCCAGTTGTCCTTTTGTTTTTATATAAAAGGTTTTTGATTTGGCATTGGCACCGGCTGATGAAACCAGTACATAGTCCGAAACTCCATTTTTAGCAGCAATCTCAGCGAAATTATTCTGATAAGTAAAATCAACTTTGTACTGCGCTTCCTTGGTTTTGGCTTTTGCAATGGTTGTACCCAGCGTCGAAAATAATACATCGCCCGTTACTAAATTTCTCCATTTTTCCGGTTGGTCGAAATCAATAATGAGCTCAGTTAATTTTGAATGAGTATAACCACTTGACCTGCGAACAAACGAAACGATTTCCGTATAGGTTTCATCGCTTGCCAATAATTGAATAAGTTGTGTTCCCACCATTCCTGTAGCACCGATAACAAGGGCTTTCTTCATATGAATAGTTTTTAGGTTTTTTTTAATTATCAATATGTATATCTCTGAATCCCAGAAAGTATAAAATTCCATCCAGTCCAATGGTGGAAATAGATTGCTGCGCATTGGCTTTCACGGTAGGCTTGGCATGGAATGCTATTCCAAGTCCGGCTAAATTCAACATAGGTAAATCATTGGCTCCATCGCCTACGGCAATAACCTGTTCCAGATCAATTTTCTCAACCTGAGCTATTAGTCGTAACAATTCCGCTTTGCGTTTACCATCTACAATATCGCCGATATAGTTTCCGGTTAATTTACCATCTATTATTTCTAGTTCGTTGGCATAAACATAATCCACATCGAATCGTTTTTTTAGTGCATTTCCAAAATAGCTGAATCCACCAGAAAGGATGGCTATTTTAAATCCTATTTTTTTCAGGATAGAAATCAAACGGTCGGCACCTTCCATAATGGGCAGATTATGTGCAATTTCAGCCAGTATTTTTTCGTCCAACCCTTTCAATAGAGCCACGCGTTTTTCAAAGCTTTCACTAAAGTCTATCTCACCCCGCATGGCTGATTCGGTAATTGCCCGGACTTCTGCACCGACTCCGGCGCGATCGGCCAGTTCATCAATAACTTCTGTTTTAATCAGGGTTGAATCCATATCAAAACATATTAACCGACGATTGCGACGGAACATATCATCTTTCTGAAAGGAAATGTCTATCCCTAAGTCTGAAGAGTATTGCATAAACTGTGAAGACAGTATGTGTTTGTCAATCAACGTTCCCCGAAGTGATAATTCAACGCACGACCGCGTTAAATTATCTTCATTTATTTCTATTGATGGCCGACCTGTCAGCCTGATAATCGAGTCAATATTCAGGTTTTGCTCTGAAACAGCTTTGGTAACCATAGCCAGTTGTTTGGCGGTAATAACTTTACCAAGTATGGTAACTATATATCTGCTTTTCCCCTGTGCAGCCACCCAATTATCGTACCTTTCAATGGAAACGGGTGTGAAGCGGACATTGACATTTAATTCGGAGCATTTGAAGAGTACTTCTTTCAGAATATTGCCTGAATCTGATTGATTGGATACCTTGAAAAGGATACCTAAAGAAAGGGTATGATGAATATCGGCCTGACCAATATCTAAAATAGTGGCATCGTAGGTTCCTAATATTTCAGTGATGGCTGATGTAACTCCCGGTTTATCTTCACCTGATATTTTGATAAGAATAATTTCGCTGTTTGGCATAATTTTATTTACAATTTATTCATTTACAATTTCAGTTCTTCGTTATATTGTTCGATTACAGAACGTAAATTGTACAATTCAAATTTTTTCATCCCTTTTATTTTTTCCTCAAGTATTTTTCAAATGTTTTCAGGGTGCTATGAACATAGTTAACGGTCTGTTTTCCTCTGAAATAACCATACTTAACCACTTTATCGTTGTAAAATTCAGGTTCGCTTTTCTTTAACAGGAAAAATTCAACATTTCCAAACCAAACCTGTGGGTTTTTTCCATATTTTTGGGCCAGAGCCATAGCATCTAGAATATGTGCCGGACCGGAATTGTATCCTGCCAAAATGAATTTTACCCGTTCATCTTTATTTTCCACTTTACGAAATGTGAGGTTTAAACTTTTAATATACTGGACACCGGCTTCAATATTCATTTCCGGATTAAAAACAGTTTGTTTATCGAGTCCGAAATTTGCAGCAGTGCGCGGCATTAACTGCATAAGTCCTGCTGCTCCCACCCAGGATATTTGCGAGGAGTCGAATCGTGATTCGTGGTAAACAAGGGCAGCCAACAGTCGCCAATCCCAATTGATAAGGGCAGCATATTTTTTAAAAAGTTTGTCGTACGGGGAAATCGCCCCCCTGGGAATTTTCACTTTAAGTTGAGCAAAATAAGGGCTCTTTTCCCAATATTTATGATAAAGATTGGATTCTAATTCCAATGTTGTAGGAAGTTTTTCCCATTTTTCAATTGTATCCTGTAATTCCTTACTTCCGGCACGAATCATCCAGCCGTTGGGTTGATTGAATCCAATCGGCATGCGGCAATTTAAACGATTATAGTATGATTTATGAAGAGTCGCTAAATTGTGGTACGCCAGAGTATATTCAATTTTATTTTCACCTACCAGATCAATCAAATCTTCGTTTGACAGCGAATCGGCTGCAAGTACAATATTTATTTTTCCGCCAATTTCCTCATTGAGGGCTTTTAGCCGCTGATGGAAAATACTGTTAGCCTTTACATATACGCTTTTCCCTGCAAGCTGGGTAACATCCGACAAGGCATTGACACCCATGTTTTGTACTAAAACCTGATAGGATTCCGGTTGCGGGAAAACAAAATGAAAATCTTTTTTTAAATTTATGGTTTCAATGGTATTGTAACAGATTATATCTACTTTCCGATCCAGAAGAAGTTGTTCCATTTCACTCTGGTTTTGGGCAATGCTTATTTTAAGGTTAACATTCAGACGACTGGCCAGATTCTCTGCCATTTCATAGTCGAAGCCCATGAATTCATCACGAAAAAGAAAGTAGGAAGTTGCACCGTACATGGTGGCGACACGCAGTGTATCGGAAGAAATTATATTTTTTAAGTCGGTGGAAACAACGACTGATGCATCTTCCGTTTTCTTATGATTGCAGGATACAATTAAGAAAACGGATAAAAGCAGGAGCACAAGTTGTGATTTGTTTCGCATAGTAGAAGTAGTTAATTCATATCATTTCTTTTATTATGAATCAGTTGTAATATGATCAATATTCTCCACTTTTATCATTTCCATGCCATTCATTCGCAGAAAAACCTGCGCAGTTGCCAGTACATCTTTCTGACAATAAGTAGCTATGCGTTCAATATCTTTTTCAATATAATATACGTGAGCAACCTGACTTCCATCAATATCGTCTTTCGGAGTAGGGATTCCAAAAACGGCGGTCAGCAGTTTCAGGGAAGTATAGTTTTTGTAATCGCCGAATTTCCACAATTCCAATGTATCGATAAATGAAATCTCCCAGGGTTTCTTCCCGGCAATCTGGAAGATGGGTGGTAAAGGCAGTCCGTTTATCAACATTCTCCGGCATATATAAGGAATATCAAATTCTTTAATATTATGACCGCACACCGTATGTTCCTTCGTCAGGCAAAACTTATTAATCAGTTGGGTAAAATCAGTCAGTAATTGT
The DNA here is from genome assembly GCA_002427885.1 of Paludibacter sp. UBA6032. GTDB lineage: Bacteria > Bacteroidota > Bacteroidia > Bacteroidales > Paludibacteraceae > Paludibacter. The sequence continues at coordinate 13,613 of DIZI01000001.1, read as the reverse complement.
TGTTCATCATCTCCTGCAAATGATTTGGTGCGGAAATGCATTTCAATACCCTGAAAATGGATAAATCCTACCGATATACAAACGATTTTTCCGAATTCCGAATAAATTCCAGCACTGTTATTATAGGCTTCAGCAGGAGTCGTTTCTTCGCTGTATTTTTCCGGCATACGCTTGTGAATCAGCTTAAATTTTTCATCCCAGATATGAGCTAATTCTTCCGGCAATTCTGTGTAATCGGCTGTTTTTGGAACGGTTTCAATGTCCAAAAACATAATTTTTGGCAGGTCGTTTCTTAGCATAGCTTTTCGGTTAACCCCTGAAAGGGAATTTTATTACTCTCGTCAATGATTTTAAATACAAAGATAAATAATAAAGTACTAACTAAGTTCTTTTTCCGTGGCCGGAGTCATTAAGATATCAGATGTTACTAATTTATTTTCAATATATTTAGTCAGAATGTCAATAGCAATATGGTTATTTCCTCCCTGGGGAATAATTAAATCGGCAAAACGTTTTGTCGGTTCGATAAATTGTAAGTGCATTGGTTTTACTGTATTTTCGTATCGTTCCATCACTTTATTAACAGAACGTCCGCGTTCCACGATGTCCCGGTTAATAACCCGGATCAATCTGTCATCGGCATCAGCATCCACAAATACTTTTAAATCCATCATTTTGCGCAATTCAGGATTGGAGAGAACTAAAATACCTTCAATAATGATGACATGACAAGGTTTGATAGGAATCGTTTCGGTGGCGCGTGTACAGGTTAAATACGAATAGATCGGCTGATCAATCGTTTTGCCTTTTCTCAGTTCTTTCAGGTGCCTGACCAACAGTTCAAATTCGATAGAATCTGGATGGTCGAAGTTGATTTCAAGGCGTTCTTCCAATGGTAAATGGCTACTGTCACGATAGTATGAATCCTGTGGAAGAATAACAACTTCGCCCTGAGGCAAACGCTCCATAATTTTGCGAACAACAGTTGTTTTTCCAGAACCTGTTCCACCTGCAATTCCAATTATTAACATGTAATCTATTGTTAGTTTTCAGAGTACTAAAGTATGAAAATATTCTTTTTCGATCGACTTAGTTTGCCATTTTTTTTCGAAAATACGAGATATATTTTTATTTGTTTGATATTTAGTTGGATATAATTTTATATTCTCTAATACTTTAAGTATTAAGACAACAATTAGTGAAAGAAAAATATATTTTTGATCGATTTTTGAATCCTGGAAAACTAAAAAGGCGTATATTTGTACAACTAATATTCAAAATTATATGATTTATGAAAAAATCAGGGCCTTTTCTTCTTTCTGTTTTTCTTCCGTTTTGTATCCTGTTTGTAAGTTCTACATTCCCATTGTTTGCAGTGAATAAATACAATATTATTCCCTATCCTAATCAACTAATTCCCGATTCGGGAAGTTTTAAAATTGATAAACACACGCTTTTACTTTTCCCTTACAATAATCCTGAATTTAGTAAACTGGCTCTTCAGTTTTCAGATCAAATTAAATTAGTTTCCGGAATTAAATTCAAGAAACAAGATATAGCTGTACGGACAAATCAAAAAAGAATTGAATTTGTGCAGACTGATTCCGCTTTTTCGAATATTGAAGCGTACCGTTTGAAAATCACCCCTCAATTTATTCGTATTGAAGCAAAATCAGCTAACGGTTTTTTTTACGGTTTGCAAACCCTTTATCAGTTATTGCCTCCTGAGATTTACGGTAAGAAAAAGGTTTCTTCTTTAAAATGGATTGTTGCGGCAGTTCAAATTGTCGATGCACCCCGTTTCGCCTATCGTGGATTACATTTGGATGTGTGTCGTCATTTCTTTCCGGTGGAATTTATTAAAAAATACATCGATGCCATGGCTATTCACAAGCTCAATCAATTCCACTGGCATCTTACCGACGATCAGGGTTGGCGAATTGAAATAAAGAAATATCCCCGCCTTACCGAAGTGGGTTCTAAACGGGCTGAAACTTTGGAAGGGTATTATTATCAGCATTTCCCACAGCAATTCGATGGAAAGCCTTATGGTGGTTATTATACACAGGAGCAAGCCAAAGAGATTGTGGCTTATGCTAAAGCCCGATTCATTACCGTGATACCCGAAATAGAATTACCGGGTCATGCTCAGGCTGCCATTGCAGCATATCCTTTTCTTTCATGCAATGGAGATTCGACTATAAAAGTAGATACCCGATGGGGAATTTCGAAAAATGTTTATTGTCCGCGTGATACGACTATCCATTTTTTAGAAAATGTATTGTCTGAAATTATGGCTATTTTTCCTTCAAAATACATCCACATTGGTGGCGATGAATGTCCGAAAGACCGGTGGAAGACCTGTCCGGACTGTCAGTCGCTGATAAAGAAACTGGATTTGAAAGATGAAAACGGACTTCAAAGTTATTTTGTGGAGCGAATCGAACAATTTGTAAACTCCAAAGGCCGAATGATCATTGGTTGGGACGAAATTCTGGATGGAGGTCTGGCACCAAATGCCACGGTGATGTCGTGGCGTGGAATAAATGGTGGAATAGCGGCAGCCAAATCCGGGCACGACGTGATTATGACACCGGGAGAATATTGTTATTTAGACAAATATCAGGCTGAACCAAGATCCGAACCTATGACTATCGGTGGTTTTTTAGCTTTGGAAAAAGTGTATAGTTACGACCCTATACCGACTGAATTGACGGAAGATCAGGCAAAACACATCATAGGAGCGCAAGGCAATGTGTGGACTGAATATATGCCTGATTCGAAACGTGTGGAATACATGGCGTTTCCAAGAGTTTCGGCTTTATCCGAAGTGGTTTGGACAAATAAGGGAAGCAAAAATTGGGACCGGTTCCGGGCGAATATACCGACAGAATTTAAACGCTATAACGAATTGAATATTCAACCTTCCGGAGCCTTTTTTGATGTTCAGTTTCAGCCATTCATTAATTCAGAAGGCAAATTGCAACTCAAACTTGTCTGCGACGATCCTGATGCGGAAATACATTATACTTCCAATTCACCTATACCAACAGTAAAAGATTCATTATACTCTTCTGCATTTACCATCCCTGAATCTGGTACTTTTACCGCCGCCGCATTTGTAAATGGAAAGATGACGGGTAAGCCGCTTTCGGAACATTATCAGCTAAGTAAATTGACGGGTTTGACTTATACAAAAAATGTTTCAAATACCTGGTACACCGGTGGAACCCAATACGCGCTGACTGATGGTGTTTTGGGAAATACCAAAGTCGACGACCAATGGGTGGGAGTTGGAAATGGCTCGGATGCCGAAATCATTGTTGATATGAAAACGGATCAGTCCATCGAAAAGTTTTCGGTAGGATTATTAAGTGTGCCTGCCATGTGTGCCATTCTTTCGCCCGAAATACAATTATACGGTTCCACTGATGGGGCGACTTACCAACTTTTGGCCCAAAAAGAATTAAATCCCACCGCCTCGGGTGACTGGGAAATGTTTCGTCCCGAACTGACTTTCCCGACTGCGAACGTCCGCTTTCTGAAACTGGTGGTAAAAAATGCCGGCCTTTGTCCTTCCGACCGTCTGAATGGCGGAGGTCAGGGAAGCCTGTTGTTTATGGACGAAATAGGAGCGTGGTAGATTTTTATTTTTGATAGTTTAAACTAAAAAACCCTTGCCGCCCGAAAGCAGCAAGGGTTTTGCATTTATATATAGAGTCCACCGGATTTCGCCGGCGGGAAGATAGTTCTTCATCAATTCATAATTTCTAATTCATAGTTCATAATTAAAAATGCATTATGAATTATACATTATGAATTATACATTATGAATTATGCATTGATTTACATCATTCCACCCATTCCGCCGCCCATAGGCATTTGCGGAGCCGGATTGTCTTCTTTCTTTTCAGTGATGACACATTCGGTGGTTAGGAACATACCTGCAATTGAAGCTGCATTTTCCAGAGCCACACGGCAAACTTTAGCAGGATCGACAACGCCGGCAGCCAGGAAGTTTTCGTATGTATCTGTTTGTGCATTGTATCCAAAGTCGTCTTTACCTTCCAGTACTTTCTGAACTACCACAGCACCTTCTTTACCGGCATTAGCCACAATCTGGCGAAGCGGTTCTTCAATGGCACGTTTGATAATTTCAATGCCGGTACGTTCATCATCGTTGTTTGCTTTTAAACCATCCAACGCTCCGATAGCACGGATGTAAGCCACACCACCACCGGGTACAATTCCTTCTTCGATAGCGGCACGGGTTGCACTTAAAGCGTCATCCACGCGGTCTTTCTTTTCTTTCATTTCAATTTCCGAAGCAGCACCAACATACAATACAGCCACACCACCTGACAATTTAGCCAAACGTTCCTGTAATTTTTCGCGGTCGTAATCGGAAGTTGTCGAAGCGATTTGCGCTTTGATTTGTGAAACACGGTTTGCAATGGCCTCTTTTGTTCCGGCACCGTTTACAATCACTGTGTTGTCTTTGTTGACGGTCACTTTTTCTGCTGTTCCCAACATTTCAAGAGTTGCTTGTTCCAGTTTAATACCTTTTTCTTCCGAAATAACAATACCACCGGTTAAAACAGCAATGTCTTCCAGCATTTCCTTGCGGCGGTCGCCAAAGCCCGGTGCTTTCACGGCACAAATTTTCAATGAAGCACGCAGACGGTTAACCACCAAAGTAGTCAACGCTTCGCTATCCACGTCTTCAGCAATAATCAACAAAGGACGTCCCGATTGAACGGCAGGTTCCAGAACCGGAAGCAATTCTTTCAGGTTCGATATTTTTTTGTCGTGGATAAGGATATATGGTTTTTCCATTTCCACTTCCATTTTTTCGGTATTGGTAACAAAATAAGCCGAGATATAACCACGGTCGAATTGCATACCTTCAACCACTTCAATAGTTGTGTCGGTTCCTTTGGCTTCTTCAATAGTAATAACACCATCTTTCGAAACTTTACGCATGGCATCGGCAATCAATTTCCCGATAACTGCATCGTTATTGGCCGAGATAGAAGCAACCTGTTCAATTTTGTCATAATTATCACCCACTTCTTTTGATTGGGCGGCAATGCTTTTTACCACTTCGGCAACGGCTTTGTCAATACCACGTTTCAAATCCATAGGATTTGCACCGGCGGCAACATTTTTCATTCCTACGCCAACAATGGATTGTGCCAATACGGTAGCCGTTGTGGTACCGTCACCGGCATCATCGCTGGTTTTTGAAGCCACTTCTTTCACCAATTGTGCACCAAGATTCTGGAATGGATCTTCCAGTTCGATTTCTTTTGCTACCGATACACCATCTTTCGTGATATGCGGAGCACCGAATTTTTTTTCGATAATTACATTACGACCTTTAGGGCCAAGCGTTACTTTTACGGCATTTGCCAACTCGTCAACTCCTTTTTTAAGCTGGTCGCGAGCATCAATATTGAAAAGAATTTCTTTAGACATATTTCTTTAATTTACAATTTTAATATTTACAATTTAGCATTGCAAGCATACTTACCTCTTGCTTCTTAGCTCTTACCTCTGTTATACAATAGCCAGAATATCCGATTGTTTCATAATCAGGTATTTTTCGCCTTCCCATTCGAGTTCGGTTCCGGCATATTTACCATACAACACGGTATTGCCAACAGCAACAACCATTTCTTCGTCTTTCGTTCCGTTACCCACGGCTAATACTTCACCTTTCAGGGGTTTCTCTTTGGCTGAATCGGGAATAATAATACCGCTAATCGTTTTTTCTTCCGCCGCTACTGGTTTTACCAACACGCGGTCAGCTAATGGTTTAATGTTCATACTTATCTGTATTTTTAAGTTGTTAATATATAAGTTTGTAAAGTTTAAAATCAGAAACTTCAAAGGTTTTGAATCGCGTCTACATCTTTACGAATTTTATGCCAAAGCTTTTCGGTGTCAGTTTTGACAGATAGAAAGTTGTTGGAGGGAAAAGAGGGATATTTTCGCTGACAACTTGTCATTTTGTCAGCGATGTTTTGCATAGAAAAAGTATTTTATACAGATCATAGAGCAGGAGTGAGGGTGATTCAACGCAAAGCTGTTTCACTAAAATGCTTTTCAGTATATCAAATTTCAACGCAAATAAACGGGTTAATTTCAATTTATTAATTCGTATAAACATATGAAGCAATTTCGATTCGTCCATCAAAAAAGGATAACGGCCGGTCTGACTTAGCAGAAAAAGATTCCTCGTTCCTTCTTCGGTTTTTTTGAGAAAAGTCTCGTTGTCATCCAGTCCTTCGTGGATTAAAGGATTTTCAATTTGTATAAATTCATAACCAAGTTGGTGAAGTTGGTGCCCGAAAAGCATGTCTTCATGACCATATCCCCGTATAGTTTCATCAAAACGAACCCGATTGAAAATGGATGCGGAGATGAGAAAATTGAAAGTGGCAAAGTTATTCTTGTCACGTTCGATTGCCGTACGGGCTTCGCGTTCACGACCATATTTCAATCGTAAACTGTAAGCCTTGTTATTCTCGTTCGGGTCATAGGCCGTTCCACCAATTACCACACATTCTTCTCTGCAAAACGAAATGTATTTTTCTACAAAATGCTCCGAACTAACTTCTGCATCACAATCCATAAAAAGCAAATGTCCGTAATTGGCTTCGTCTGCCAATTTGTTGCGGACAGCCGAACGTCCGATATTGTTTTCTAAAACAATATGTCTGCAAAATTCAAAGTCAGCAACAATTTTGTTTTCTTCCACATAAAGCTTCGAACCATCTTCCATCACGATTATTTCAAAATCGACATAGGAATCTATTGCCTGTTGGTGCAAGTCTGCCACCAGACGGGTGATGTTGTAATTATATGTCGGGATAAGAATGGAAAGCATGTTTTTTTGATAATTGGAAACTAAATAAATTTTATAAAATTACTTATCATTTTCTGTTTTAGGCTTGACGACTTTTCTAATTACTAAACCTATTCATATAAATTCTCAATATCAGCATGACACAATTCAACTATAACATTGCCAATTTTCTGAGTCACGTCCCTGAAAAAACGTTCTCCTTTTTCTTTTGTTGCCTTATGAGGATTACCTACACCGGTGTCTTCTGTTATTTTTGACCATTTTCGTTCCGTCCACAGCCAACCTTCGGCAAAGGATTTTATTTTGTTTTTCTTCTCTTTACCTAATCCCCATTTTTCTTTTGGTAGTACCAATTCGGGCTTTAGAAAAAGCATTAAACTTGTTTCCATTTCTTCTGCGTGATCGCCTGAGTTTTCGAAATAATCAAATCTGTTTAATGCTTGAAACCAATTGGAAGTACAGATAAACATTTTAGGGAAATCCAAACCGATTTCTCGTATCATTGCTTTAAAGTCATTGCCTCCATGACTATTAAATATCATTAATTTGTAAATTCCCTGTCTGTCCAATCCGCGTATAATATCTTTAAGAATAGCCATCTGTGTGCTTGGATTTATGTTTATGTCCAGCAATATGTCTTTTTGCCCCGTGTTTACACCAAAAGGAATTGTTGGCAAAACAATTACTTTTGCCCCCATTTCACTTGCAAAACGGGCAGATTCTGCAGCTATTAAATCGGACTCAATTATATCGCATGAATAGGGAAGATGGTAATTGTGTGCTTCTGTTGCCCCCCATGGTAAAATCGCTAAATCAAATTTGCTGTCTTTTATATAATTCCAGTTGCTCTCCGCTAAAATGTAGGGTCTCATAAAAAATATGATGTTAAATAGTTGTTTTGTTTATTTCACCGGTATCCAATTGATAATTACCGGTGAAAGTTTATTGTCCGTTTATAACTTCCATCAAAAGACTTTCTTCATTCTCCCAGCACAATTCTTTTGCCGTCGTTTCAAAATGAGTCGTACTAAAAGGAAAGTCAAGCATATCGTTTATCACCTGTGCCAAATAATTCGGTTCATAATGATCGACAAGAAAACCGGTTTTATATTTTTCCACAATGTTTGCAATTTCGGGAAAGCGGGTCGCCAAAACCGGAACATTTGCCTGAATATAGTCGAATATCCGGTTGGGTAAAGCATAATAATAACTCAATCCTTTTTCTTCGAGCAAACATAAACCGATAGCGGCGGAAGGAGTATATTCATGCAATGTTTCTCCTGATATTTTGCCCAAAAACACAACTTTATGTTCAATTTTCAATTTTGTTGTCAGCATTTCAAGTTCTGAACGGATATCTCCGTCACCAATAATGACCAGCATGGCATTTTCAATAAAAGGCATTGCTTCAATAACCCATTCCAGACCTCTCCCTGTGTTTAAGGCTCCCTGATATAAAATAATTTTTTTATCAGGATAATTTAATTTGATTTCCGGGCTTTTTGAAGAATAAAAATAGGGTACGTTTCTTACTACCTTCATATTGATACCGTATTTATTTTTGTAATAATCTGCAATTGATTTACACACCGTATAGGAATGTGTGAGTTTTGGGAAAACAGAATCTTCCAGTTTTTCCCAGAAACGTTTTACCTTTAATCTGTTTGCTAATTCAGGAACTTCAGGAAACAGTTCATGAGCATCAAATACAAGTTTCTTGTGTCTGATTTTCGCAGCTAAAAAGTTCGCCGGCAGGGTATCAGTATCATTCGAAAGGAAAATGTCGGAACGGGAAAAAAGAAGTAATAAGAAAAGGCGTAAATTTAATTCGGCATAAAACAGGGCCGAACGGTTAAACATCAATCGTAACCGTTTATATTTATAAGGTAAAACTAAAGGTTGGCTGTTTTTTAATTTTCTACCCAGCAGTAATACATCATATCCGTTATTAAAGCAGGAACGGGCCACTTTCAATACCCGTTGATCTGTACTTAAATCGCTGCTGACAGATATGATGATTCGTTTTTTCATTTCGTTTTGAGGTGTTCAATTATATTTTCATACAATTGCCTGTGGTACGACCGGGTGGTTTTTTCAACTGATGTATTGTGCCAAAGCAGAACCAATTCACCATTCCAGCTTTCCACCATGTTTATCAGTTTTATACAATATTCGTTTGCCTGATGTGCATTCAGGTACATATAGCGACTGTCACTTAAGCTTACGTCCATAATGGTCAGCGGATGTAAAACCAGTGATGTGAGTTGCTGTGTATTCGGGTTAATCCATTTCACGGCGCGGCAGGTTCCCAGACGGAATCCGGCAACATCGGCATAGCCCATGGTAAAATCATCCGTAATCCGTGCTTCGATTAAGGCTTGCATGTCCCCGGGTTCCCGGGTATCCAAATAGTGATGCCGGTTGTAATAAATTTTTCTTTTGGAAAATCGTTCAAGACTCTTTTTTTCATCCGTAACTTTTTTGGGATAAATACCGGCTTCGTAACTCGTATGCAAGCCGATAATGATTTTCGCATCCCGGCAAAGTTTAAGCAACGATTGAAAATCAGGGTGATGTGGAAGGATAATCGGTTTGTCTTCTTTCCTGAATCCACCTCCAATTTTGATAAAAGCAATTGTTTCGCAACGTTTCCCCAATTTTTTCTTGACTGAATTATCCAGATCAAACAGCCAGGGTAATGTATACCAGGGATCAAATTTCAATCCGCTGAAAAAACTTCTCAGCGCCCTGTTTCCTTCTTTAGGCCAACGGATACCCCGTAGCAAACCGCCCATAAAACCCCTGATATTCCGGTAATGTGAAATCTGATCGATATCATGTGTCAGGTAAACTTTTTGAATTTGTTTGGGAGGTTCAGGTATTTCGCAGCATGTTTCGCTGAGTTGCAACCGCAAAAGTTTTCCGTATTCGTCCACCAGGGGTGAATCAATAAATCCGGCCCGATAAGGTAATGATTCTTTTCCGGGGAAACGTCCGTGTTCGTCCCTGCAGCCGTGATTAACCATCTCTTCGTAGCGTGAAATTAAAAAATAAGTGCTTGCTATCAGGTCGGCGTGCAGTATTAATGTTTCTCCGGTTTTTTCAACCAAAGGTTCACCGAAAAGTAAGGGAACTTCTTCCCAGATTGGTAAAGGCAAAACCGGAAGCGATTGCCCGGTTCCGTAAACTTCTTTGTCGAAAAATGAAGATGGAACAATAACCAGTTTGTATTTATGAAAATCTTCATTGTTGGCGGTATAGCCAATTTTAGCGATGATTTCAGGTGAAGCTGTTCCACCCAATAAAAATTGTATAATATATTCTATAATTTCAGTCATGTAAATTTCATATGTTGATTTGAACATTTATAAACAATATCCAAATCATCTTCATTCAAATTATTTGATCCTCTTTTTCCTCTCATGCGTAAAGGTCAACACCACTGCAACAACCACACCAATTAATAAATCACTGGTTGAAAACATACCGAAATATTCTGCATCGGCAGGAATTCGCTTCGTAACTAAACGTATTATTAATGAAAGAATTATATAAGCTATGAATACGCCTAAGCCGTATAAAACAGGTTTCAACTTTGGGTGAATTTCCATTTTATTAAATTGTATAAAGGTTGAATAAGTATTTAAAACTGACTTCAAAGATACAGGAAAAATACAAATTTATCTTCCAAATGAATAATTTTTGTGTTTATACGATACGAATAGTTGCTAATTGTTACCGGTTTCGAATTCTAATTTCAAAAACTTACCGGTTTCGCTTGTCGGATGTTGAGCCACTGTTTGCGGTGTTCCGGTACAAATAACATAACCGCCTCCATTTCCACCTTCGGGGCCGATATCAATGATATGATCGGCTACTTTTATAACATCCATGTTGTGCTCGATAATAATCACCGTGTTTCCTTTGTTTACCAATCGGTTAAGTACACCGAGTAATACCCGGATATCTTCAAAATGTAATCCGGTTGTCGGTTCATCCAAAATATACAAAGTCTTACCTGTGTCGCGTTTCGATAGCTCGGTAGCTAATTTAACCCGTTGGCTCTCACCACCCGAAAGTGTTGTACTCGATTGTCCCAGCTTGATATATCCCAGACCTACATCCTGCATCGTTTTAATTCTGTTCAGGATGGAGGGTTGATTTTCGAAAAATTCCACCGCCTGATCAATGGTCATATTCAACACGTCCGCTATGGATTTTCCCTTGAAGCGAACTTCGAGTGTTTCTTTGTTATAACGCTTTCCATCGCAACTTTCACAGGGAACATGCACATCAGGCAAGAAATTCATTTCTATGGTTTTGTAGCCGTTTCCGCCACAAACTTCGCAGCGTCCGCCGGTGGTGTTGAATGAGAATCGTCCCGGTTTATACCCACGGATTTTTGCTTCGGGCAGCGTAACAAATACATTCCGTATATCCGAAAATACACCGGTGTAAGTTGCCGGGTTGGAGCGTGGAGTCCGACCAATGGGCGACTGATCCACTTCCACCACCTTATCAATATGTTCCAGTCCCTCGAAACTGTCATAAGGCAAGGGATCCTGAAGTGAGCGGTAGAAGTACTGACTCAGTATGGGTTGCAGGGTTTCGTTGATGAGCGTGGATTTCCCGCTTCCCGAAACTCCGGTGACACAAATCATTTTTCCCAGCGGAAAAGAAACATCGATATTCTTCAGATTATTTCCACGTGCGCCTTTTACGGTTATCATATTCCCGTTTCCGGGACGTAATTTCGTCGGAATTTCAATTCTCTTTTTACCATTCAAATAATCCGAAGTCAGTGTATCTGCTTGAAGCATTTCTTCCGGTGTTCCCGAAAAAACAACTTCACCGCCCAGTCGACCGGCGTGCGGACCCATATCGACAACATAATCGGCTGCCATCATCATATCTTTGTCATGTTCCACCACGATCACCGAGTTTCCGGTATCACGTAATTGTTTCAACGAACGGATAAGCCGGTGATTATCCCGTTGATGCAACCCGATACTCGGTTCGTCGAGAATATAAAGCACATTCACCAGTTGCGAACCGATTTGAGTTGCCAGTCGGATACGTTGACTCTCACCACCCGAAAGCGATTGGGAACTGCGGTTGAGCGAAAGGTACGTTAATCCTACGTCCAGTAAAAATTGCAACCGTGAACGAATTTCTTTCAAAATTTCAACTGCAATTAATTTTTGTTTTTCGGATAGAAATTGTTCTACATTTTCCAGCCATTTTCCTAATTCAGAAATGTCCATGGCTGCCAGTTCCGCGATGTTTTTGTCGTGTAAGCGAAAGTGCAGCGATTCTTTACTCAGTTTGGCCCCGTTACATTCCGGGCATTTAATGGTTTTTGAATATTGATTTGCCCATTTTTGTTCGGTCGCGGATGCTCCGTTTTCCTGTTGCATTTCAATATATTTCAAAATACCATCGTAAGTCAGAAAATAATTTGTACCAATCGATTGATTTTTAATATTCAGCCGTTCTTCCGTACCGTTCATTATTTCATCCATCGCCTCATCGGGAATTTCCGAGACGGGTGATTTCAGCGTACATTCGTATTTTTCCAAAATAGCTTCGATTTGCCAGAAAATAGTGCTGCTCTTGTGTTTACCCAGGGGAGAAATCCCGCCGTTGAAAATGCTCAGGCTTTTATCGGGCACAATTTTATCCATATCGATTTGGTTCACGTATCCTAATCCCTTGCAGTGCGGACAAGCTCCATGCGGTGAGTTAAAGGAAAAGTTATGAGGTGCCGGTTCATCATACGAAATACCACTGGTCGGACACATCAACATTTTACTGAAATAGCGCATATTGTCGGCGTCTTTCTCCAGTATCATAACGATACCATTGCCTTGTTGCATGGCTTTTTGCATCGATTCCTTTAAACGCTTCCGGTCTTTTTCGCTTACTTCCAGCCGGTCGATAACCACTTCGATATCATGATTTTTGTAGCGGTCCAGTTTCAGGCCGTGTGTGGCTTCCCGTATTTCACCATCAATGCGAACATGCAAATAGCCTTTTTTGCGGATTTGTTCAAAGAGTTCCTTGTAATGTCCTTTTCGGCCGCGAACCAGAGGAGCCAGCAGAAAAGTCTTTTTCCCTTCGTAATCTTTCAGAATCAGTTCCACAATCTGATCTTCGGAGTATTTTACCATTTTCTCGCCGGTAACATACGAAAAAGCTTCGCCCGCACGGGCATAAAGCAAACGCAGAAAGTCGTAAATTTCTGTGGTTGTACCTACCGTGGAGCGTGGGTTTTTGTTTGTCGTTTTTTGTTCGATGGAAATGACCGGACTCAGACCGGTGATTTTATCTACGTCCGGACGTTCCATATTCCCCAGAAAACTACGGGCATAGGCCGAAAATGTTTCTATATAACGGCGCTGACCTTCAGCGAAAATGGTGTCGAATGCAAGGGACGATTTACCACTTCCACTCAGACCGGTTATCACGGTCAAAGCATCACGTGGGATGGAAACATCGATATTTTTCAGGTTGTGAACCCGTGCCCCTGTCACTTCTACATACTCTGAAGCATCGAGGGGTTGTATGTCGGAATTTGTTGTCAAAATTGATTTTTTTAGAACTTGCAAAGATACGAAAATCTAAACGAGCAGGCAAAGGAAATGGTTCGGATGAAACATAAAAAAACGGAAAGTCTCCACAGTTTTTTGGATAGACCCCCTAAAACATCATTTCTGTATCGTGTCTTTCCCTGAAATAGCTT
>DIZI01000006.1 GCA_002427885.1 Paludibacter sp. UBA6032 | reverse complement strand
ATTAAAATGAAAAAACCTCTTTTTTTAGCCTTTGGTACAGAAGATTATCCTAAATGTATTGGATACGATCCGTTACCTATCTATTTTGAGCTAGAAGGAAAGACAAATTATAAAATGTATCCGGTAATAGGAAGTGGTCATAATTTTGAAGAATTAGATTCTAATGGTGTATCCAACGGAAAAGACCATTGGACAGATGTAATGAATGAGTTTACTAAATGGTTGGAAACTCAAGAACTAACGACCACAAAAGAAAAACAAAAGAAATGACCTAGCCGCTAATACACGCCTATGCTAACATGCTGGCTGATCCCGTAAAGACGGGACAAGCTATGCACTTAGCAGCATTTGCTACCGCATTCACTTTTTCTCCCGATAGCTATCGGGGTTGCGAAAGTGAAGCTCCCGTATCCTCGATAGCTATCGGGACGCAGGTGCGCATAGCCTCGGTCGTCGATAGTAAACATAATAAAAAAAAACGAAGAATGAAATTCCCTTTCGAAGTGACAAAAATATACCGACTCGCGAACAACGAATTTGATGAATTTACGACGCCAGAAATTATCGAAAACGTATTCAAACGCTTGACTCAAGAAAATTTTGTGTCTATTTGTAGAAACGACAACGAAATTGAATTAAAAGGAGACAAAGACAAATTTAACTTTTTAATGAGTTGGCATAACAATTACAGAATCGTGAACTTCATTGACAGTGGAAAAATATACATATTGGAATCCCAAAAGGGAAGAAAACTAATTTATACTTTCAAAATTAAAAGGTTTCTTATTCATGAAATTATTAGTGTTTTTTCGTACCCAATTTTGATTTATTTAATATCAAAACTAATGGATATTGACATTCCATTTATTTGGATTTTTTCTATTGTTTTGATTAGTGGGATTATATCATTTCTATTCTATGTGACATTGCATTTATGGACTATAAATGCTCCACTCGAAATAATGAAATATGACAACCTTAAGAATAAAAAAAACTAAATTACGTTTGCTAACACACGCCTCGTTCATTGGCTGGCTGACCCCGTAAAGACGGGACAAGCTATGCACTTAGGAGGTTTTGCTCCCGCATTAGCTTTGTCGTTTCACGACAGCGAACGCTCCCGCAAAATGCAAGTGTGCACAGCCGAGGTCGTTAGCATCAGTATAAAAAAAACACCAACATTTATAAGTGGTGACTTTAAAATGATTAGACAAAAAAAGTGAAATTCAAACGTTATGAGATTATCAATAAAAAGACTATTATTTGTTATTTGCATTGTGATTATTGGGAAGTTGAATGCTCAAACGAACGTTTGGCAACCCTCATCTGGGCATACACAAATACCATTATGGACAAAAAATGTTCCTGATGCTCAACCTATGGTTGGATCAGAGTTTATGAGACAAAGAGAAAACCTCGTTGCTAATAAGCCATGGACTTCGGTAGAAAGAGTTTCACTGCCCACAATGACAATCTATTCGCCAAATGGAAAGAATACTGGAGCAGCAGTAGTTGTTTTCCCTGGTGGAGGTTATCAATGTCTTGCCATTGACCTTGAAGGCTCAGAAATATGTGAATGGCTGGCTTCCGCAGGAATTACAGGAATTCTTTTAAAGTATC
The DNA here is from genome assembly GCA_002427885.1 of Paludibacter sp. UBA6032. Lineage (GTDB taxonomy): Bacteria > Bacteroidota > Bacteroidia > Bacteroidales > Paludibacteraceae > Paludibacter. Next base: position 40,390 of record DIZI01000006.1, on the reverse strand, counting down.
GCGTACCGCATTCGGGACCATATTGGGATCCACAATGTAATTGTCATAAAGATCCTATAGCTCCTATGGCATTGGAAGATGCACAAAGGACTTTAGGATTAGTGCGTTTCCATGCTAGAGAATGGCATATAGACCCTCATAAAATAGGTGTGATTGGATTTTCTGCTGGTGGACATTTAGTAGCGGATATAAGTACACATTTTAAGAAAAGGGTATATCCGATAATCGATTCCGTCGATTATACAAGTTGTCGTCCTGATTTTGGTATGGCAATATATCCTGGGCACATGCTTGAGAAAACTACTAATGAATTCGATCTGAACCCTACAGTACCTGTGTCAAAAGATACTCCTCCTATGTTTTTATTGCAAGCGGTTGACGATCCTGTAGATGCGGTACAAAACTCTTTGGTTTATTTTATTGCTTTAAAAAAAGCAGGAGTTCCTGTTGAATATCATTTGTATGCAAATGGCGGACATGCATTTGGTTTAAGAAAAACGAATTTGCCAATTACAAATTGGCCTCAATTAGCGGAAACATGGTTGAAAACAATTGGAATAATTTCGGATTAGATTGCTCTTGCTGTTTTCTGACATTATGATAGAGGAACAAACACCGACCGCCTAACACATGCTATGTTCATTGGCTGGCTGACCCCGTAAAGACGGGGCAAGCTATGCACTTAGCAGAGCCCCGGTCGTTATGGCCAATTATAGAAAAAAAATAAACTCGATAATAATTTGAATTAGAATGAAAAAAGTATTATTGTTATTAGCGGATGGATTTGAAACATTTGAAGCAAGCGTATTCATTGATGTTATTGGATGGAACCTTGTTGAAGGAGATTGTTCTACCCAATTATTTACTTGTGGACTAAAGAAAGAAATAAAAAGTTCTTTTAATCAACGATTTATTGTTGACTTCATTGTTGACGATATTGATATTACTTTATTTGATGCATTGGCCATTCCGGGTGGATTTGAAGTGTATGGTTTTTATGACGATGCTTACGATGAAAAATTCCTTGAATTAATTCGCGGTTTTAAATCAAACAACAAAATGATTGCATCTATTTGTGTTGGAGCTTTGCCGTTGGGAAAGAGCGGTATATTGAAAGACAAAAAAGGCACGACATATAATAGTAATGTTCGACGAGAAGCATTGAAAGAATTTGGTGTTCATGTATTAAATCAACCTATTGTATTGGATGACAATGTGATTACTTCATGGAATCCATCGACTGCGATAGACGTTGCTTTACTATTATTGGAGCAACTGACAACAAAAAACAATGCTGATAATATTAGGAAATTAATGGGATTTTAAATATTGACAATATGATTGCAGAAACACCAAAAACGCCTTATTACGCAGTAATATTTACCTCCATAAGAACTGATGGAGATAACGAATATGCAGACATGGCTGAACAGATGGTTGAATTAGCTAAGCAACAAGACGGATTCCTCGGCGTTGAGAGTGCCAGAAATGAAATAGGAATAACAGTATCTTACTGGAGGGATTTAGACTCTATTAAAAACTGGAAGGAAAATTCTGAACATAAGATTGCAAGAGAAAATGGACGAAAGATTTGGTATAAGTCATTTAAGACTAGAATCGCAAAAGTTGAATCAGATTATGATTTTCATAAATTGTAAAAACAAATAACTGGCCATAACGCACGCTATGCTCACCTGCTGGTTGACCCCGTAAAAACGGGGCAAGCAATAGACAAAAAAGAAAGACATGAGTAACTACTTGAAAACCGACTTTGACTTTGATTCAGATTTACTTCTTGAATTGTTTGATGAATTGCCAATTTGGGCTGCACCGTTTGGACTAAAATTGCTTGACAGTATTAAGTATAGAAAGAATATTTCTGCTTTAGATATTGGATTTGGTGCAGGATTTCCACTTACAGAAATTGCTATGAGACTTGGCGAAACTTGCAAGATATACGGCATTGACCCATGGGATGCTGCAATCCGTAGAACTGAAAAGAAAATTGAATTTTACGGAATCAAAAACATCGAAATAATTAATGGTGTTGCGGAGAATATTCCGCTTCCAGACAACTCTGTGGAACTGATAACAAGTAACAACGGACTAAACAATGTTGAAAGCATTGAGAAAGCTTTAAGCGAATGTTCTCGAATTTTAAAAACTGGCGGACAACTTATACACACGTACAATCTCGACACTACAATGTTTGAGTTCTACGACTTATTGAAAGTGGTATTGACTGAGAACAAAATGGACAGAGAACTTAAAAAGTTAGATGACCAAGTTTACAAGAAAAGAAAACCCTTAAACGAGTTTGTTAAACTACTTGAGCTGAACAACTTTAAAGTGACAAATATATTAAACGACCAGTTCGATTACATGTTTGCTGACGGAACGGCAATGTTGAATCACTATTTTATTCGACTTGCATTTTTAGACGGTTGGAAAAGCATTATACCAGAAGAAAAACAGACAGAGATATTTAACCGTGTTGAGAACCTGTTGAACCTGAAATCTGAAAAAGACGGGTATGTTAACTTGAGTGTTCCGTTTGTATTACTCGACTGTGTAAAGAATTGAGAAAAAAAGAAATTACGACCCCCTAACACACGCCTCGTTCATTAGGCGGCATTATAACAGAAGAAAAACGATGGTGGTATTCAAGAACATAACAACGAATAATTTGTTATTGTAAGCAATTTCACAAACTTCGAATCAACAGTAAACCAATGAAATTTGACAGATATTTCCCATCTGAAATTCTAAAACCCTACATTAAATATTTTGTAGTGTCTGAGAACGAATTGGAGAGCGAATATAATATTTTTCCTTCTTCGGGTTTGGTTATTGGTTTTCAGTATAAAGGACAACTTTCGACATTTAAAAATACCCAAGAGAATCAACTGGCTTCGGCAGGAATTACAGGGGTTACAGACAGCTATAAAATCTTTAAAAATTCAGCTGATATAGGAACCGTTTTGGTTTATTTTACTGAAACAGGCTTTGCACACTTTGCCTCACAGCCTGCGAATGAATTATTTAATTTGAATATTTCACTCGACAACATTTATGACAAGAATGAAATAGCTAAAATAGAAGAAAAGTTGATGATTGCGACCACAGACAAAGAACGTGTAAAAATTGTGGAGCATTTTTTACTTTCTCAACTCAAAGACATTGAAACCGACAAATTAATAATTGAAGCTGTAAAACTAATTTATGAGACTAAAGGAACCATTCGAATAAAAGAACTGAACGAAAAGCTGTTTATCAGCCAAAGTCCATTTGAGAAACGGTTTAGGAAAGTTGTCGGGACAACAGCTAAGAAGTTTGCTTCCATTGTGCGTTTTAACGCAGTTCTTGACAATCTGAACGAAACAAAATCACTGACTGAAATCTGCTATGAAAACAATTTCTTCGACCAGGCTCATTTCATTAGAGATTTTAAGAAATATACAGGAAGTACTCCTGAGAATTTTAAACGTTTTATGTAGAAAAACGATTTTTTACAATCACAGAGATTTGAATTATTGCAATTTTGCAACGCAATCGAATGTAACGGCAATGAAAATGCAATACTCATTTTACCAGCTTGCTGCATTGCAATTGCGTGTAATTCAACTAATCGTTTAATAATTAAAACAAAGAAAAAATGTTTACTGTAGAACAAATTGAAAAAGCTCACGAAAAAGTAAAATCGGGAGCAGACTTTCCTAAGTACATCCAGGAAATTAAACAAATGGGAGTAACAGCATATGAAACGTGGGTAAACGACAGTCATACTGAATATTTTGGTAAGAATGATTTTCAAACAAAATCATTCCCTCAATATGATAAACTGACAATAGCTGATAGTAGTAACAGCAAAAAGTTCAGTCAGTATCTGAAAAGTCACCAGCAGGGAGAAACAGACTATTTTACATTTTGCAAACTCTGTGCAGAAACAGGAATTGAAAAGTGGTTTGTTTGTCTTGATGAAATGACTTGTACCTATTATGACAAAGTAGGAAACAAAATTTTGGTAGAACAAATTCCGCAATAAATACGACCAAGCTCCCCCCTCTTTTGCTCCCCCCGATAGCTCCACGATAGCTATCGGGACGGGGCTATCGGGGATGTCATCTCAACTTATGTATCCTTCGGTCACCCCACGAGAGCTATCGGGGTTATCGTGGATTTAATCCGTAAAAATGAGAATATAAAGAGCAGATTAAATAGGCTTATAATACAAATCCGGAATTACAAATCCCCGCAGAGGGGAAAATATATCAAGAAAACATATTCATTACTAAATTACATTTTATGAATTTCAGGTCTCTGACAGTAGTTTCTTTGGTGTTTGTGTGTAGCTATGGCTACAGTCAGGCAAATAATAAATACATTCAAAAGGAAATGCGAAACCAAAAAGCATGGTTATCAAAAGCAGTATTTGAGTCCGGGTATATTATTGATAACAATAGAGATACTGTGGTTACAAAGTTATTCGTGTTCAGTAAGCAAAAGAAAATGAATCCGTTTTTGTTTTGTGTATCAAAAGACGCTGATGATTCAATTCGATTCATTTCTGCTGAAAAGCTATTAGAATATGGAATTGGTAAAACTGTTTATAAAAAGGCCAAAGTAGAAAATGAACATTTTTTCATAAAGCTGCTGTCAACAGGAAATGTGACACTTTATGAACGGGAACCTATACCTTCGGATAGTAGATTTGAGTACTATTTGAAAAAGAAAAATCAGCAAGGCTATTATGAAATTTGTCCGGATGAGACTGATTTTCAATTTATCAATGGAAACAGGTCAAATTCTAATCAGAATTCCAATCAGAATAGTGGATATATTATTAAGACTGGTAATTCAGTGGAAAGATTTAAGCAGTTTGTAAATATTTATTTCACCGGTTGTGAAAAGGTTCGAAATATGGTGAATGCGGAGATTTATTCTATAAACGATATTCCGGAAATTGTGGAAGCATATAATAAATGTTCAACAGCTAATTGATTATCACTCTCTCACTCCCCGATAGCTATCGGGGGGACGACGTGCGGCAGCGAGGGGATAAATGAAGTAGCTGTAGAATTTATCTTTTAACTGACTTATTGAATCAACAGCATTAAAAAAAGAGGTGACTAATATCAGCCACCTCCTTAAAAAAAACAGTTATGAAAAGTCTGATCTGTTATCGCTTGTTTTCACGAAAATAATCAGCAAAGAAAATTGCCTCTTCTATTGAATGTTTCCTGACTACATTAACGTTAATACGGTCATGAATTTCGTAAGCAATTACCTGCGAAAGACATATCGCTCCATCCTTGCAGGACATAACCCGAAGTATAAGCCCGTTGCTTACAGATGGCTTCAATTCTTTCAGTACGTTTAAGTTCCCGTTTTCAATCAGTTTTACTAATCGGTCACGTTCAGTTGTTTGAAAATATACTTCGTGACTTTTTATTTTTTGATTATTTTTAGCTGACACAAAGTAACTTTTCCTGAAAAAGAACAACAAAACACCGGATATTATACCGAATAAACCTGCCATAAAAAGAAAATGGGGAAGGGTATTTGTTTCTTTCCATTCAGTCGAAGCATAAACAACAAACGAAATTACAGCGGCAACGATTAATAAAATTGATATGTAAGCAGGACTTTTAGTCTTATAAACTAAATTTTCACCCATGTTCTCCAGAACATGTTCGATTGATTCATTATTTTCCATACGAATATAAAAATTGCTGTGAACAAAAACTGGTTTGTTCACAATGGGTTATTTGAATATATTTTGAATTAAGAAAGATGTTCCTGTTCATACAGGAACGGAATGCAGGAAAGAAATGTAAAATCAAATCAGGAGTTTACGCAAATGGTATAAGTAATAACCATTCCGTTGCTTTAACGATGACTGCAATAAGAAACGGGTATTGCTAACAGCAAATTGTTGAAGTTGAAGTTGTACCAAATAATTGATACGGGAAGTATTAGAAAATGAAGTGTTTATTCGGAACGATAGAGATTGAGGTGTCAGGAGACTGGTTTGACCATTACCCAATGCTACCGGTAAATAGAAATCTATAGTGCTGAAATTGGATGCCGGTTGTCCCGGCAAAGATGGTTGCTGTCCGCTTAATCCAGCATCTGATACATTCGTTTTATTATATACCGTTACAGATGCTACCCCTAAAATAAGGGTAACAGTCAACAAACAATATATTATAAGGCGTTTCATGCGGTAAAAGTACAAAATAGTAACGATTGATACAAACTCAGTTTAAGTAAAGCAGTCAAAAAAAAATCCACTTTTCCCCCCCGTCCCTGTAGATATCGGGACGAGGGGAGAGTGGTAGTAGTTGAGCGTAACCTTTACCGGTTGTTATCGCTAAAAACGATGAACCTTAGCGTTCGCGGTTTTTATTATCCTGTCTGTTTTGTTGCTGAGGAGCCTGTTGCTGCTGTTTTTGTTGTTGATTATTTTGTTGTTGACGCGTCTGCTGCTGTTGTTGTCTTTGTTGTTGTTGAGGAGCAGCCTGTTGTCTTTGTTGTTGATTATTTTGTTGTTGCTGCTGCTGTTGTTGTCTTTGTTGTTGTTGAGGAGCAGCCTGTTGTCTTTGTTGTTGGTTATTTTGTTGTTGCTGCTGCTGTTGTTGTCTTTGTTGTTGTTGAGGAGCAGCCTGTTGTCTTTGTTGTTGATTATTTTGTTGTTGACGCGTCTGTTGCTGTTGTTGCCTTTGCTGTTGTTGCCTTTGCTGTTGTTGCCTTTGCTGTTGTTGAGGAGCAACCTGTTGTCTTTGTTGTTGGTTATTTTGTTGTTGACGCGTCTGCTGCTGTTGTTGTCTTTGTTGTTGTTGAGGTGCAACCTGTTGTCTTTGTTGTTGATTACTTTTTTGTTGTTGACGTACCGGCTGTTGATTCTGTTGTTTGTTTCGTTGCAGTGTTTGCTGACGTGGCTGAACGGCTTGTTGTCCTCTGGAATTAAAGCGATTTCCTCCTACTCTATTTACTGAAGTAGTAGCGGGTCTTCCTTTATTTACGGATTTGAATTGACTGCGGTTTTTACTGGCTGATTGTTGGTGATTTGTTTGTTCTGCTGTAGGTCGGGCATGTGTTTCGCGCATAATTACTCTTTCCCGGGCATTAGGCATGGTTCTTACGCCTCCGGGTCCATTGTAACTTGAACGACTACCAGTTGCATTGATTCTTCTGTGAGTTCGGTCTGTATATACATAGCGTACTACATTTCTGTTTACATTTAGCACAGCGGTATTATACTGGAAGTGGTTTCCATTCCATCTCCCGCCATAATAACCCGAACCTCCGTATCCATATCCATAGTCTACGCCTCCGTAATAACCGACACTACGACCCCAATAACCATTATTGAAACCATAGTAACCATTAGAATAACCCCAATAACCCGGAGTCCATAAATAACCATAGTGAGGAGGTCTTACCCATACACCCGGTACCCAGTAATAATCATCATAATAATTACTATAAGCCCAATAACCCGGAATCCAGAGATATCCATCGGCCGGACAGTAAGGTTGATCGTAATATGGCAATGCCGGAGGGGCTGTTCGGACTCTTATAGTTATTCCTACTTGTACACGGGCTTCAACAGTTGATGGCTGTATAAACATTCCCAACATGAAAAGAGAAATCAGGGAAATTCTTTTGATTGTTCTCATACTTGTATCTTATTTGCAGTTTATAAATGAGTTTTTATAACGCTACAAATGTAGGGACACAGCAGTCAGTAAATGTTACACAACTTTTGAAATTAGTTATAAGATTCACACCTTTTACGGTTAGCAGTTAAATGATCAATGTTTTTACTCTTTCATCAGAAACCGTCCGCTTCTTCGGGTCCGCTGAAACAATAATATCTCTCTGCCACCGGTTGTTTTCTGAACAATCGCATCATTAATACCCCGGATAGTCAACAATTCCAACCCATCATTGTACGACACTTTAAAATCTGTTTCCAGTTCATCCAGTGCGCCCGACAAGTAGCGGGTATTGTCCACACAGACCGAAATGCTGACTGCCGAACTTTGAATCATCGAGATTTTCAAGCGATGTTTATTCATGACTACAAATGCTTTTGAAAGACTTTCCTCCAACACGAAAGAAAAATCGCGGGGCCGGACCGTAACCAACACCTGGTTTTTACGAAGAATCAACACCGGAACATCGATGGGTTTTTGTATGCTGCCCCTTATGACCGATCCTGTGAGTTCGGGAGTGCCGAAAGGATTTACATACAATGGAATTTGTTTGTTTTCCAGCGGCTTGATGGTTTTGGGATGGATAATCTGTGCCCCGCTGTATGCCAGTTCCACCGCATCCAGATAGGACAATTCGGGAATAAGTACCGTGTCCTCAAATAATCGCGGATCGGCATTCAAAATACCGGGAACATCTTTCCAAATGGTTACACTTTCAGCATTCAACAGATTTCCAACCACGGCAGCCGAATAATCCGAACCTTCACGTCCCAGAGTTGTCGGATCACCTTTTATGTTAGCAGCGATAAAACCCTGCCCGATATATATCCTGTTTTTAGTAAAATCAACTGCTTTTTGCAAGCGCAACTGTGATTCATCCATCCGAACATTGGCTTCGCGAAAATTGCTGTCGGTAATCAGTAATCCACGCATATCCAGCCATTCATTACCAATACCCGATTCGGACAAAAAAGCAGAAACAATGCGTGTGGAAATCATTTCACCATAGGACACCAGCCGGTCGTACCAACGGTCATAATCATCACCCACCCCACTGGTGATAAGGCTCTTTAATTCTTTGAATAAAGGATTAACCGCAGCCGTTCCATTCTCTTTAGTCGCAAACAGGTCTGTTATAACCTGATCGTGGTATGACTCCACCTCCGCCAATTTTTGAAGGGATGCATCCCGGTCGGCTTTCATAAAATGATCCAATACAATTTCCATGGCATTGGTGGTTTTCCCCATGGCCGAAACTACAATAAATAAATTATCGCTTACCGTTGAAACAATACGAACAATATTACGGATCCCTTCTGCCGAACGCACCGAGGCACCCCCGAATTTATATACTTTCATATTAGTTGATTTGTTGAGTAGTTGAGTAGTTGAGTAGTATAAGTAATTGGAACTATAGATTGTACTATTTTAGTTTTTTGATAAAATCGACTAAAAAGCTATTCCAAATAATACGACATTATTTATTTTCTTTTACTTAGATGTTTAGAGCGACCATAATATCCGATTAAATATCTTTCACCCCGATTAATTTGTCATATCGTTCTCCCCAGGGCCTGTGATAAATATAAATGGTATATTCGTTTACGGTTTGCCAGTAGCTTCCATCCACCCTTTCGGCCGATGCTTTCTTTTCGCCTTTCGTTACAAACCAATACTGGTAATTATATCCGCCCTGCTTCAATAAAACAGTCTGGAAATATTTTCCTTCATTCACGTCATACTTCATTCCGGAAACATCATTCAACAGGTTGTAATTAAACTCCCCACCCAAATAAAGCATTCCGTCAAAAAAAGGTTGCGGAGTCGGCAAACTAAAATGTACATACATGTAATCCGCTTCCACATCGTCATCGCCGGCATTCTGCATATTGATAACAAACCGCCCGTTCACATCCTGATCGTAAACATAGGATTTGGATCGTTGAATTTTATCATCGTATAAATAAGCATTGTAACCTGAACCGGATTGTTCAAATCGAATGGTTGCCACTCCGACACCTGCTGCATACACCGAAGATATGTCGAATCGATGGTATTCGTTTCCACCCTCAAATATCAGGGCTTTATTGTTAATGTAACTTAGTTTTGAACCGGACATAAAAGTGGGTTTGATATCCGTCACTTCATTATCAATCCGGTTATTCTGCCGCACAACAATTTTAATCTCGGACTGAGGATCGCGAACCGAATAACCATTCAGGTTGACTTCAAAGTCAAGTTGTTGAAACCGCCCGTTTAATTCCGTATCCGTATTTCCACGGACGTTTGTCGTAATACTCACCTGCGGATCGACAATGGAGAAACATGCCTGTGCAACGGGTTTCTCTTTTTGATTGTCTTCGTAAACAAACACCACATAGTTCCCCGAAATTTTAAAACCCATTTCATCATTCGGCAACATAAATTTATAATGGGTATAAAGAAATGTCGTGTTTAAAGAGGTAGTATAATCCGTTATACTGCCCGAAGTGAATCCGGTCAGATATTCCCCGGAGTTAAGTTGTTTCGAAATTGTCCAGTCTGCATCGCAATGCAAAACTTCATAACTGTAAAAATGTGATTCGTGTGACATTTCATCAAACGAGATTAACAGTACATTGGAGCTGTTTAATTCGATGATGGGTAAACCCATAGTTTCACCGTTTACACCAATCTGAAGTGTCTTAATTTTCGGATCAAATATTTGCGTCCGATAAGTTTCCTGAGCTATCAGAGTAAAACTAACCAGAAATGACAGTATCGTAAGGCAGATTTTCATAATGTTAGCGTTTAAGCAAAATTCGAAAAAAAATTTCCTCCACAAAAATAAGAAAATTCAGGCAATAATTCACAAAACTAAACAACTTAAGTTTTTGTTTAAGTTGTCATGTTTAATGAATCTGTTTCTAAATGAAGGAATAAATTTTCAAATCTGTTATATCATTTTAATTTTGTAAGAATGATTCCAGTCTTTAATCCTTCTGCAAATTAATGAAAAATATCTTTAATTATAATGGTTAAACAATTAATAATACGTACTTTTACAAAGATTAAAAAAAATTGTAATCCTTTTAAACTGCGAGCATAAACAACTCTGTTTCTGCACAAAAAAATCTTCTACCACAAATTTTATTTTACAAGGTTTTAGGTTTATTCTTTACTTCTTTACCTGTCACCGTTTTTCACTATTTAGCAAAACTAATTTCACTATTAAATATGACTAACCTAATAAAAACAAAACGCGGCCTGGATATTCATCTTAGCGGTAAAGCACAAGAAATCATAGGCAAAACCCTGATTTCGAATGTTATCGCCCTTGTCCCCGATCATTACAACGGTATAACACCGAAAGTAGTGGTAAAAGAAGGTGATGTTGTAAAAGCCGGTACTCCTGTTTTTCACGATAAGAATTTTTCAGATATGAATTTCGTGGCACCTGTAAGCGGTACTGTACTTGCTGTAACCCGGGGCGATCGACGTAAAGTATTAAGCATTACAATAGCCAGAGACACCGAGATAAAATACGAAAATTTCAGCATAAAAGCCATTTCAGGTTTATCGGGCGAAGAAATTAAAACCCAACTTTTACAAGCCGGTTTATGGCCCTTTATCAAGCAACGTCCTTATGACGTAATTGCCAATCCTACCAAAGCACCAAAAGCTATTTATGTTTCCACTTTTGATTCGGCTCCTTTAGCCCCTAATTACGAGTTTGTTTTAAAAGGACAAATATCCGATTTTCAGACTGGTATTGATGCGTTGGCAAAAATGACTACCGGAAAAGTACATTTAGGAATCAAAGCAGGGAGTGAATCAACCGATTTTCGTTCGGTAAGAAATGTTGAAATCACGGAGTTTAGTGGTCCGCATCCGATAGGAAATGTAGGAATTCAAATACATCATACAAACCCTGTAAACAAAGGCGAAGCAGTCTGGACGGTAAACGTTCAGGATGTGTTGTTTATCGGTCGTTTCTTTAATAAGGGAATCGTCGATTTAAAACGGCTGGTGGCACTCACCGGTCCACAGGTAATTAACCCTCAATATTTTCCTACTATTGTTGGAAGTAATATTCAGGCTGTTGTAAAAAACAGTATCAGTAACAAAACGCTACTTCGTTTTATCAGCGGTAATGTGCTCAGCGGATTGCAGGTAACGTCCGATGGTTGGCTCGACCCTTATGCTTCCCAAATTACCGTGATTGACGAAGGAAGCGAAATCCACGAATTGTTTGGATGGGCTATGCCACGCATTCACAAATACAGTGCGAGCCGTTTGTATTTTAGTGGAATCATCGAGAGTAAATTATTTCAGAAGATATTCGGAAAGATAAATTACGAATACGATGCCCGTCTGCTTGGAGGTAAACGCGCCATCATCATGTCGGGTGAATATGACAAAGTTTTACCGATGGATATCTTGCCTGAATTTCTTTTTAAAGCCATGATTGCAGGCAACATTGACAAAATAGAAGTACTTGGAGGATATGAAATTGCCCCTGAAGATGTAGCACTTTGTGAATTTGTTTGCACGTCAAAACTGCCCCTCCAACTGATTGTTCGCGATGCATTGGATAACCTGAAAAAGGAAGTTGAATAAAAAAGTAAATTTAGAATATAAACAAACTGACTTCAGCTTTACTTTAGGAGTTGGGGGTTATTAAAAAAATATGAGCGCATTAAAAAATACAATAGATAAACTGAAGCCACATTTTGAGAAAGGTGGAAAACTGGAGAAATTCCATTCGGTTTTCGATGGATTTGAATCGTTTCTCTACGTCCCAAATACCACTTCTAAAAGCGGAACACATATCCATGATGCAGTTGATTCTAAAAGAACCATGATTCTGGTGGTGGTGGCATTAATTCCCGCCCTTTTATTCGGGATGTTTAATGTCGGATACCAGCATTATCTGGCAATAGGCCAGTCGGTTGGTTTTTGGTCGGAATTTTTATTCGGATTCCTGGCTGTACTTCCTTTTATATTGGTTTCTTACGGTGTGGGTCTGGGTATTGAATTCACCGTGGCTCAGATTAAAGGCCATGAAATTCAGGAAGGATTTTTAGTCACCGGATTTTTGATTCCATTAATTGTCCCTATCGACACTCCACTTTGGATGGTAGCGGTAGCCACTGCTTTTGCGGTTATTTTTGCCAAAGAGGTTTTTGGCGGAACCGGGATGAATATTTTCAACGTAGCTCTGGTCACCCGTGCATTCTTGTTCTTTGCTTATCCGACGTATATGTCCGGTGACTCCGTTTGGGTACGTACGGGCAGTACTTTTGGATTGGGTAACGGAAAATTGGTTGATGCATTTACAGGAGCTACCCCACTCGGACAGCTGGCAACATCAACAACTCAGACTGCACATATAACAGGAACAATGGGTAATCCTCTCGGTTTTATGGATGGATTTATCGGTTTAATTCCCGGTTCGGTAGGGGAAACTTCGGCAATAGCCATTCTCATAGGAGCCACTCTATTATTGATTACCGGTGTAGCCAGTTGGAAAACAATGTTTTCGGTTTTTGCCGGAGGTGCCATTATGGCTTTGGTATTTAATAATTTTGGACCGGATACTGCTGTTGCCCATTTTCCCTGGTACAATCACCTTGTATTTGGCGGTTTTGCTTTCGGAGCAGTATTTATGGCTACCGATCCGGTTACTTCGGCACGTACTGAAACCGGTAAATATATTTATGGATTCCTGATTGGCTTTATGGCTATCATTATTCGCGTTCTTAACCCCGGGTATCCGGAAGGTATGATGCTTGCCATTTTATTAATGAATATTTTCGCACCGCTTATCGATTATTATGTGGTAGATGCCAACATCAAACGTCGATTGAAAAGAATCAAAAACTAATAATCCGGAACCAAGAAATTGGAAATTGAATAATTGAAAATTGAAAAAATGGATACAAATAAAAACGGATATACTCTGATATATGCCACCGTGATGGTTATTGTTGTCGCGTTGATGTTGGCTTTTGTTTCTGGAGCTCTCAAGAGCACGCAGGACAAAAACATAAGACTCGACAAGAAGAAACAAATACTTAGCTCTTTATGGATTAACACCGATGGACAGGATGCCGATGCCTTGTACAAAAAATATATTGTAAAAGAACTGGTAATCAATTTTAAAGCCGAAGTTCTTTCTGAAAAACCGGGTGAAGCCTTCGATATTGATATAAAAAAAGAACTTTCAAAAAAACCGGAAGATCGTCGCTTACCTGTTTATGTAGCTAATGTAGATGGAAAAACAAAATATATTATCACCTTGCTTGGCACCGGACTTTGGGGACCAATCTGGGGTTACCTGGCCCTGGATGCTGACAAGAATACCATTTTCGGAACTTATTTCTCCCATGCCAGCGAAACACCGGGTCTGGGAGCTAATATAACTGAAGCACCTTTCCAGCAACAGTTTGTTGGAAAGCATATATTAAATGATAAAAATGAATTTGTATCAGTTGCCGTTTTAAAAGCCGGTCAAACAACCAAAACTCAGGAGAAGGTCGATGCCATCTCTGGTGGAACCATTACCAGTAAAGGGGTGGAAAAAATGTTACTGACCTGTCTCGGACAATATGATCTGTTTTTTAAACAAACAACAAGCGGAGGAACCAACTAATGGCTAAACTATTTTCTGAAAAAACAAAACAAGTATTTTTAGGACCCCTGAGCAAAAATAATCCGATTGCCGTTCAGGTATTAGGAATTTGTTCAGCACTGGCAGTTACCGCCAATCTGAAACCGGCACTGGTAATGGGAATTTCAGTGACAGTCATCGTTGCCTTTTCAAATGTGATTATATCTTTACTTCGCAATACCATACCAAATCGTATCCGTATTATTGTTCAACTGGTAGTGGTAGCCGCCCTGGTTACAGTGGTAAGCGAATTTTTGAAAGCTTATGCTTACGATGTGAGCGTAAAACTTTCGGTATATATCGGATTAATAATTACCAACTGTATTTTGATGGGACGTCTGGAAGCATTTGCCATGGCAAATAAACCTTGGGAATCATTTGTAGACGGTTTGGGAAATGGATTCGGCTATGCAGTTATTCTGGTAGTTGTAGGATTTTTCCGTGAATTATTAGGAGCCGGTTCGTTATTGGGATTCCGCATTATTCCTCAATCATTTTACGATGCCGGATATATGAATAACGGGTTGATGATGATGCCTCCAATGGCCTTAATAATTTTGGCTTGTATTATTTGGTGGCATCGTTCGAAGAATAAAGAATTACAGGAATAGATTATTAATTTTAAAATTAGTAATTCAGAATTAAAACGATCATGATTACTTGTAACTTATTTACTTGTAACCCGTAACTATAAAAATATATGGAAAACATAGCTAGTATATTTGTCAAGTCGATTTTTGTCGACAATATGATTTTTGCCTATTTTCTGGGGATGTGCTCTTATCTGGCCGTTTCGAAAAATGTAAAAACGTCCATTGGATTAGGTATTGCGGTTATATTTGTTTTAACCATTACATTACCTATCAACTATTTATTACAGGTTCATGTACTAAAAGAGGGAGCATTGACCTGGCTGAGTCCAAGTCTGGCCAATCTGGATTTGAGTTATCTGGCTTTTATCCTTTTCATAGCTGTAATTGCAGCCATGACACAATTAGTGGAAATGGCTATTGAAAAATTCACTCCTTCACTCTATGCTTCGCTCGGTATATTTTTACCCCTGATTGCAGTAAACTGTGCGATTATGGGTGGCTCACTTTTCATGCAACAACGCAATTTCAATAATGTTGCCGAAGCCACTTCCTATGCTCTTGGTTCGGGTGTGGGCTGGCTGCTTGCTATTGTTGGCCTGGCCGCCATTCGTGAAAAAATGGAATACTCCAATGTGCCGGCTCCTTTACGTGGTTTGGGTATTACTTTTATCACCGTGGCATTAATGGCTATTGCATTCTTAAGTTTTTCAGGGTTGAAGATCTAAAACGGTCTGCCACAATAGAGGAATAAAAAAACGATTACTAACAATTAAAATAGTCTTACTGTTAAAAACTTCTCCTGTAGGAAGTAACTGGTAGACTCAAATTAAATTATGATTTTAGAAGTCAGCTCAAACGTAATATTGGTATCCAGTCTCGCTGTATTCCTTGTAGTTATCTTACTTTTGGTTATCATGTTGTTGATAGCCAAGCGTTATTTAGTATCTTCGGGTGATGTTACCATTACCATCAATGGTGAAAAAGAAGTAGTGGCCTCAGCGGGTAGTACATTATTAAGTACATTAGCCACACAATCCATTTTTCTTCCTTCAGCTTGCGGTGGTGGTGGTTCATGTGCCCAGTGTCGTTGTCAGGTAGAAGAAGGGGGTGGTGAAATTTTACCAACCGAAAAGGTTCACTTTACCCGGAAAGAAATTAAAGATAACTGGCGTTTGGGTTGTCAGGTGAAAGTAAAAAATGATATGACCATTAAAATGGATGAAACTATTCTAGGTGTAAAAAAATGGGAGTGCGAAGTGGTATCTAACGAAAATGTTGCGACGTTTATTAAAGAATTCATTGTAAAATTACCTGCCAGAGAACATCTTAATTTTATTTCAGGAGGTTATATCCAGATTGACGTTCCAAAATATGATATTAAATTTTCCGATTTTGAAGTGCAGGATCGTTTCCGTGGCGATTGGGATAAAATGAAGTTGTGGGAGTTGAGTTGTAAAAATGATGAAGAAACCATGCGTGCCTATTCAATGGCCAACTATCCTGCCGAAGGTGACATCATCATGCTGAATGTACGTATAGCCACACCTCCATTCGATCGTGCCATTGGTGGATTCAGAAATGTAAAACCTGGTATTTGTTCATCATACATTTTCAATCTGAAACCCGGCGATAAAGTGATGGTTTCAGGTCCATTTGGAGATTTCCACCCTATTATCAATTCAAAACGTGAAATGCTTTATATTGGTGGTGGTGCCGGAATGGCTCCTTTACGCTCTCACATTTTACATTTGTTTGAGACATTGAAAATTACCGATCGTAAAATATCATACTGGTATGGTGCCCGTTCTAAAAACGAAATTTTCTACGAGCAGGACTTTCGTAAACTGGAAGCGGAGTTTCCTAATTTTACTTTTAATATTGCACTCAGCGAACCACATGCGGAAGACAACTGGACCGGACCGGTAGGATTTATTCATAACGTCATTCTGAATAATTACCTGAAAGACCTGGATGCTCCAGAAGATATTGAATACTACATGTGTGGCCCCGGCCCAATGGCGAAAGCAGTGGAAAATATGTTATGGGACCTTGGCGTTCCAAGTGAGATGCTGATGTTTGATGATTTTGGCGCATAAGTTAAACATTGAAACAGAAACTCCCCTTTCCTTATCGGATTGGGGAGTTTTTTTGTTCCTGCTCAATTGGTATTATATACCCTTCTTACAGACTCACATAAAAATCAACTGGTATTGTTTCAATAAAAACCTTTTTTTATTCTACTGATTCAATTGTAACATTAGCAGTTTTCAACCAAGGAGCGGAAAACTTCAGGTTAATTTTACCCACATCACCGGTTGATTGTATGTAAGCGATTAAGCGACCATGATAAACCCGTTGGACATTATCATGGTAATTGCCCATATCTTCATTATTACTGGCTTCCATACCTAAAAGTTTTGCCGGTCCATCAATCCTGCAAGTAATCTCATCATCCGAAATAATTACTGGAACACCTTTTTCATCTACAATCCGAATAATTACCTGTGCTACACTACTTCCTTTTTTTATAGTTGATAAATCTGATTGGGCAGTTATTGAATAGGGTCTTCCGGATGTTTGGAGTGAATAATTACAGGTTGGTTTATCCTCTTTATCTAAACCTACGACCTCCAGTTTTCCATCCTGATAAGGTATATCCCAATAAATTATTCCGGTTTTATCATCCTGATTCTTTATTTCACCAACCTGTATTCCGTTTAAAATCAATTTTGCTTTTATTGCGTTGGTATAACATACCACCCGGATCGTCTCACCTGTTTCATAATTCCAGATTGGCCAGGCATCAGTTGATAAGCGGTTAGTACGCTTCGTTTGATGATATGTGCCAATGTAAGCAACAGGTTTTGTACTCCACAATGCCTGACGAAAATGTGCACGGGGTTTCATAAACCCACCTAAATCGAGTAATCCTGAATTGAAACCACGTGAAGGCCAGGGACCGGATTCGCCTAAATAGTCAATTCCCGTCCATAAAAATTGACCAAAAATATATTCATTATCTCTGACTGCTTTCCAGGACTCCATGCTGTGCCCGTTTTCACTGCCAAAAATTACCCGCTTGGGATATTTAGTATGATCTTGTGCATAACGATCTTCGGTATAATTATAACCGGTAATATCGAGGACATAGGGATAATCCGTTTCGTTTGACATAACAACTCCCGCCAACGCTGCCGTGACAGGACGGGATGTATCCAGACTCCGGACAATGGCAGCTAATCGTTTTGCAATAATTCCTAAGCGTTCTGCTTTGGGATGATCGGGCAAATATCCGCCCTGAACCGGTTGATTTATATTGGCGTGATCAAGAACAGGATGCGAATACGGATCATTTGGATAATCAACCTCATTGCCGATACTCCACATGATAATTGAAGCATGATTCCTGTCACGTAAAATCATATCCCGAAGATCTTTATCACTCCATTCTTCGAAATACGAAGCGGCACCCTGAAATCCGGGAACACCTGCGTTCCAGCCTTTCAACCATTTCTTTTTAGCATATTCCCATTCATCAAATGCTTCATCCATAACTAACAAACCCAGCTCGTCGCATAACTCATACACTTCGGGAGCTTGCGGATTATGACTCATTCTGATGGCATTGCAACCCATTTCCTTCAGGGTTATTAATCTTCTTTTCCAGACTTCACGCGGAACTGCAGAGCCTAAACAGCCGGCATCGTGATGCAAACAAACTCCTTTTAACTTTGTCCACACACCGTTCAAGGCAAAACCTTTGTTAGGATCGAAAGTTAAAGAGCGAAATCCAATTTCCTGTTCATTCTGATCGATTATTTTTCCGTTTTGACTAACAACGGTTTTAAGAATATATAAATCCGGTTGTTCCAATGACCATAATTTTGGAGAGGATATAGAAAATATCTGACTTGAAGTTGCTTTACTATTGGCATCAACTTTCAGGGTTTTAGAACTCGTTGAAATAACTTTTTTGGTCACCGGGTCCATTATTTCATGTGAGACTTTTACAGTCGTACCTGCAGCCAGACTATTATCTACAGTTGTTTCGACCGAAACATCCGCTTTTTTGGTTGTAACATTGGATGCTTTGAAATAAACTCCCCATAAATCAATATGTACGGGTGAAGCATATACGAGATAGGTATCACGGTAAATTCCAGATCCGGTGTACCATCTGGAGTCGGCATCCAGTGAATGATCGACACGCACCGACAACACATTTTTATCCCCGTATTTCAGATAAGGGGTCAGATCATACATAAAAGAGATATAACCATTCGGTCGTTTCCCAACTGAATTTCCATTGATAAACACTTCACTGTGATTATAAATACCCTCGAAATAAATAAATACCGGATTCCCTTTTTCTTCTGCAGGCACGTTAAATGTTTTACGATACCAGCCAATCCCACCCGGAAGATAACCGGTGGCACTGGCTTTATCCGGACTATAAACTCCCTCAACAGTCCAGTCATGTGGTAAATTGAGTAGCCTCCATTTTGAATCATCCAAATCAGGGTTGGCAGCTTCTTTTACATCCAAGAGCGTAAACCTCCAATTATCATTAAAAAGCAAATCTCTGCCAAACTGTGGTTTGGCCTGAAGGGCAGTAACTGCCAAAAACACGAAGGCTGTTGTCAAAAATAATTTTACTTTCATATCTATTCGAAATAATTTGTTATTGCAATTTTCCGGAAAACATATACAATATTGAAAAATGATACCTGAAATCAAACTCTTATTTCAAAAATCCCTGTTCTTTCAATACCTGCAGGAACTTCTCAGAAAAGAATTCGTTGTTTTTACGGGCATAACGTATATCAGTAAAAACCTGAGCCAATGTTTCTTTATTATTTTCTGCAATAAAATCTTTGTAAAACCGGCTGTTTTCTTTTTCCAAATAAAATGTATTGATATCGGTCGGCGTAAAATCGTGATACGTTTCACGATGTACGATGGCGCCCAAAGGCAACCGGTCAGTTTGTTCCGGTATAATATCAGCATAGCCAACCGTAATTGTAGTTACAGGCACAACTAAATGTGGCAATTGGAGTGCATCAATAATTTCACGTGCATTATACGTGGTGGTACCTAAATAACAAATTCCCAGTCCGGCACTTTCAGCAGCAATACAAAAGGTTTGGGCTGCAATCAATGCATCGATGGCTGTTGCCATAAATGATTGAAAATTATCGTAGCCCGGATCGGCCTGACGTTGTTCGCACCATTTTGTAAAACGATTAAAATCGGCACAAAAAGTCAACACAACAGGAGCATCAACAATCATGGACTGATTAAAATGCGCCGGTGAAAGTTGCTTCTTTATTGATTCATCGGTTGTTACAATTACACTGTACGTTTGCATATTTCCGGTATTTGAAGCTCTGCAAGCTGTTTCCAATAACTGATCAAGAAGTTCCGGAGCAATAGTTTGTACGGTATATTTACGAATAGTCCGGTGTTGATTGAGTTGGTCTAACATTATTAATTGGAAATTGAAAGATAATAAAAATTTGAAGAACAAAGATAGTATTTTTAACTGCGAGTTACAAATCAAAAAAAGAGAAAATCCGGATTTGAAAGTTCCGGATTTTCTCTTTTGTAATTTTTTTTATTAACCAGTGATATCCAACAACATGAATTACACAACTCCCTGCGCCAACATAGATTTGGCTACTTTCAGGAATCCGGCAACATTAGCGCCCTTCATATAATTAATATATCCATCCGCTTCACGACCGTATTTCACACATTGTGTATGAATCTCACTCATAATTTGATGTAATCTGAGATCCACTTCTTCCGAAGTCCAGGTCAGATGCATTGCATTTTGCGACATTTCCAAACCTGAAGTAGCTACTCCACCGGCATTTACTGCTTTACCGGGACCATACATAATTTTGTGTGACAAAAACAATTCAATAGCTTCAGGCGTACAACCCATATTTGAAATTTCACCGACACAGATTACACCATTATCAATAAGTCGTTTTGCATCTTCTTTATCAAGCTCGTTTTGAGTGGCACAGGGTAAGGCAATATCCACTTTCAATTCCCAGGGGCGTTTATCCGGAACAAAAACAGCTCCGAATTTTTCAGCATAAGGTGCAACAACATCATTACAGGTTGCACGTAATTCAAGTAAATAATCAATTTTTTCTCCGGAAATACCTTGTTCGTCGTATATATATCCGTCCGGTCCAGAAATTGAAACTACTTTTGCACCCATTTCAGTTGCCTTGATAGCTGCGCCCCAGGCCACATTTCCAAAACCGGATATTGCAACGGTTTTATCTTTAATATACATGCCCGCCGTTTCAAGCATTTGCTTTACAAAATACAATCCACCAAAGCCGGTTGCTTCCGGACGAATCAAAGATCCTCCAAATTCCAGGTTTTTACCGGTTAATACGCCTGTATTTACATGAGCTAATTTACGGTACATACCGTAAAGATAACCTATTTCACGTGCACCAACGCCAATGTCGCCGGCCGGAACATCCGTATCGGCACCAATATGTTGCCAGAGTTCAGTCATAAATGCCTGACAGAAACGCATAACTTCAGCATCTGATTTTCCACGCGGATTGAAATCAGAACCACCTTTGGCACCACCCATTGGCAGGGTTGTTAATGCATTCTTAAATATTTGTTCAAATCCTAAAAACTTCAAAATAGAGAGATTTACCGATGCGTGAAAGCGTAAACCACCTTTATAGGGTCCGATAGCATTATTAAACTGAATGCGATACCCAAGATTTAACTGGACATCACCCCGATCGTCAACCCAGGGCACTTTAAACGTAAAAATCCGATCGGGTTCCACTAAACGTTCGGCAATTTTTGCCTTTTCAAATTCCGGGTGGTCATTATAAACGTCTTCAATAGTACTCAATACTTCCCGTACAGCCTGTAAGTACTCTGTTTCACCGGGGTGTTTCGCTTCAAGCGATTGCATTAATTTTTCAATATTCATATTAAGATGTGTGTAAAATATATATATAGAAAATTAGATTTAAAAACCTTATTTATTGAATCAATCATTTATATTTGCCCGGAATAATCATAAAGATAGTTTTTGTATCTACATTAACAATATCTATAGTTATATATAAATATAAATACTATTTAAAGACGACAATTAGTACCACTTTGATTTTAGTGCAAGTTTAGAGTTTTTATTTGTAATATTCAAACATTTTGACCTGTTTTTTTTAATAATTTTGAAATGACAAATTATTCATATCCAGTTTTCATCAATAAAAATCATATACAAATAATTATCAGCCACATGCAGGTTTTAATTCAGTTGAAATTATATAAAACCGACCTGTTTTTGAATTGACTTTGAATATCCAAAAGTAATGATAGTTTTCGATACTTTATAGCAAAATTCGTTTGTTATTTTTAAATAATATTGGATTCCGCTTCGCCAATAAATTTTTGTATCTTTGTACGTTAACAACGTATCATTTTTTTGACTCAAATATTCCGGTCAATCTTCATTTTAAATTTTTGAAACGGGTGAAAAAGTTTGTCTTTTTTTTGTTTTTTGTTATGATTCTTACGTCGGCACAATCGGAAATACCTTCCGGTTACCGGTATTTGAAGACATGGCATCTTTCCGATCGTTTTGCTGTAGTTGATTCAATTCCAGCGGATACCATCCCTCTTAATTTTCAGGATGTCAATCTCATTGATCGTTTTAGTATAGCCAATTCCTA
This sequence comes from Paludibacter sp. UBA6032, assembly GCA_002427885.1. Taxonomy (GTDB): domain Bacteria; phylum Bacteroidota; class Bacteroidia; order Bacteroidales; family Paludibacteraceae; genus Paludibacter. Next base: position 17,697 of record DIZI01000006.1, on the reverse strand, counting down.
TAACGGGAATCTGGGTTCCCCCATACAATCGAAATTGTATTTTGATCGTCCTGCCGAAAACGATTTTATCTTTGCCAATGCCTATTTTCCGTATATGATGAATGTACAACATGCGACATTTTATAATACCAAAACAGCTTTTACTAATCTGGACTATAAAACAGGTGGGACCAACTACAGGGATGAAGACCATATTAAATTTTTATTTACGGGCAATGCAAACAAAAAGCTAAATATAGGGACAACACTGGATTATATCTATGCCCGGGGTGAATATAAAAACCAGGGCGTTAAACGTTTTTCAGCATCTTTGTTTGGTAGTTACAACGGAAAACATTACAATGCCACTGGATTAATTACTACCAATAATTTAGATAATTATGAGAATGGTGGTTTAAGTGATACACTTAGTATAAATCCAACAAACATTGCTACTAGTGATATTCCGGCCAATATTGTTGGCTACTCCAATTATAAACAAACTGAGATTTACTTCAATCAACAATACAGTATCGGATTTGAACGACCTGTTCAGGTAAGTAAAGATTCGGTAGGGTCGGAATATGTTCCGGTTACACGTTTCGCTCATACATTTAAATTTGATGGTCTCAGTAAACGTTATTTTGAAAATAGTGTTGAAAAAACTTTTTATAAGAACACTTATTTTCCAACTCTAAAACAAACAAACGATACATCAGCATTGCAAACGCTTTCGAATAATTTTTCGGTCAGCATGGCTGAAGAGTTTAATAAATGGATGAAATTCGGTTTGACTGCATATATTGAAAATGAAATACAACAATTTACGTATAATCAGGGTAATCAGGTACGACAACAGGTGGTTCTAAATGGAAATGAGATCCAGCAGTTTCCTTTTAACCCGGATACACTTGTAATTAACCATATGTTGAGATCATCCACCAAAGTAGGTGGGATTCTCTCCAAACAACAAGGTCAAATTTTCAGGTACAACATTTTAGGAGAAATCAATTTATTGGGATACAAAGCCGGTGATTATTTATTACAGGGAAATGTTGGAGGTTTTTTTAAGTTATGGAATGACAGTATCTCACTGGTTGCCACAGGATTTAGCCGAAGAGATCTTCCCTCCTATTTTTTACAACATTATCAATCCAATCACTTCCGTTGGGATAACAGTTTTAATCATGTCTACCGTACACATATCGGGGGAACTTTTTCAATTCCCACACGTTCCTTATCATTAGATATTGCTGTTGAAAATATCAGAAAATATATTTATTTTGATGCAAACGCCTTACCGGCACAATACGCAGGTAATATACAGATTTTGGCTGCAAATTTTAAAAAAGACTTTCATGTCGGTAAATTTACGCTGGAAAACAACATCGTCTATCAACTTAGTTCAAATCCGGATGTCTTAGCGTTACCGGATTTAACACTCTTTCATAATTTATATTATCACGATAAATGGTTTGATGTATTGACGGTACAAATCGGGACAAATCTCAGGTATCATACGGCCTATTATGCTCCTTCATATATGCCTGCTACCGGACAATTTTACTCTCAAAAACATACAAAAATAGGAAATTATCCAGTTTTAAATGCTTATTTGAATTTTCATCTGAAACGTACCCGCTTCTTTATTGAGTATTATAATATAAGTCAAATGTTTATAAAAGAAGGTTATTATTCCATGCCAAATTATCCAATAGATCCGGCGATTTTGAAGGGTGGACTCTCCTGGAATTTTTATGATTAAAGCATTGTAATTAAAATACTTCCGACGATAAAGAATACAAAGCAGAACAAATAACATCGCAAAAAAGTGAACCGAAAACTGCAAATAGGAATAGTATTGGGAACATTAACCCTGATGATTGCCGCATTTTTATACATACGGTCTTTCAGAAATCAGGTTCATGATTTACCTGGTATCATTGAGTCCGGGCGATTATCAGTATTAACGGACAGTAGCCGCACGGGTTTTTCGAACAAGGGTGACAGTATTTACGGATTTCAGTATGAAGTCATCAAAGCATTTGCAGATTCGTTAGGACTCGAGCTTGTAATAACAGAAGAAAGTGATATAAAAAATTGCATGGAAAAAATTAAAAGTGGCGACTATGATATAATTGCCGATTTCATTCCCATTACAACCGAATGGCAAAATGATGCACTTTTTACAATTCCTCTGTTAACAACACGTCAGGTTTTGGTGCAACGAATTCCAGAAGATTCAACTCAACATCAACTTATATATCATCAAATTCAATTGGCTAACGACACATTATTTGTTCCGGTTAATTCGCCTTATATCATGCGTATCAGGAATTTGTCTAATGAAATTGCCAGTCCGATTCAAATTATTGAGATGAAAAATGCCAGTACGGAACAAATGGTACGTATGGTTTCGGAAGGAAAAATAAAATATACTATATGTAATGAACAGTTTGCAAGAAGGTTGAAACTGCAGTACCCGAATATTGATGTATCCATTCCCATCGGCTTTGAGCAACATCTGGCTTGGGCTGTACATAAAAAATCGCCGTTGTTACTTGAAAAGTTGAACGGATTTCTGACCGATTTTATTGGTAGCACTGCTTATTGGGAGATATATAGAAAATATTATTAAATGTGACAGCGAACTGAATTAATCAACAAATTGAATTAACAAATTATGCCTTTAAATATTCCTTTTACATTACCGGCCGTGGATGTTCTTCTGGAAGAAAATATCTTCGTAATGGACACAGACCGTGCTTCGAGTCAGGAGATCCGTCCATTAAAAATTGTGATTTTAAATTTAATGCCCGTAAAAATCACAACTGAAACAGATTTGATTCGCTTGTTATCCAATTCACCGCTTCAGATTGAAATCGATTTTCTACAGCTTGAAAGTCATGTTTCTAAGAATACCCCTATTGAGCACATGATGGCTTTCTACAAAAATTTCGAAGACATTCAGGCAAGTAATTACGACGGTATGATTATAACCGGCGCACCCGTAGAACTTTTAGAATTTGAAGAAGTTACCTATTGGCCCGAAATCACCAAAATATTCGATTGGGCTCGTACACATGTTACTTCCACATTTTTTATTTGTTGGGCGGCACAGGCAGGTTTGCATCATTACTACGGTATTCCGAAATATAAGCTCGATGCAAAAATGTTCGGAGTTTTTGAACACGTGAAATTTGAACACAAAAATCCTATTTTTCGCGGTTTCGACGATGTGTTCTATGTTCCGCACAGCCGGCACACCGAAGTACGTACCGAAGATATAAGAAAAATACCGGATCTGACTTTACTGTCCGAATCACCCGAATCGGGAGTATACATGGTAATGGGACGTAATGGCCGTGAATTCTTTATTACGGGACATTCAGAATATTCACCGCTAAATTTGGATACGGAATATAAACGCGACCTTGAAAAAGGATTACCCATTAATATGCCCCAAAACTATTACCGTAATGATGATCCGAACAACGAACCCCTGGTACGTTGGCGCAGTCATGCCAACCTGCTTTTTAGTAACTGGTTGAATTACTTTGTATATCAGGAAACTCCTTATGATTTAACAAAAATACATTGATCAGTTCATAATTCATAATGCACAATTATGAATTATAAATTGTGAATTATGAATTGATTATGATCAAAATCGAACTTCTCTCTCCCGCCAAAAACCTTGAATGCGGTTTGGCAGCTATCAATCATGGAGCTGATGCTGTGTATATCGGTGCGTCACAATTTGGAGCGCGGGCTGCAGCAGGAAATTCGATAGAAGATATTGCTGAGTTGGTGAAATATGCGCATCAATTCAGGGTAAAAGTATTGGTGGCTTTGAATACTATTTTGACTGACGATCAATTGCCCGAAGCTGAAAAGCTGATTTGGGAAATTTATGAAGCCGGAGCTGATGCACTGATTATTCAGGATATGGGAATTTTAAAATTGAATTTACCTCCTATTGCGCTTCATGCCAGTACACAAACCGATAACCGGACAGTTGAAAAAGTCAGGTTTTTGCAAGATGTTGGATTTTCACGAGTAGTATTGGCCCGGGAATTGACTTTAAAGCAAATTACTGAAATAGCCGCAAAAACCGAAGTGGAACTAGAAGCCTTTGTTCATGGTGCTCTGTGCGTGAGTTACAGCGGCCAATGTTATATGAGTGAGGCTAACTGCGGCCGTTCCGCCAATCGTGGAGAGTGTGCGCAGTATTGCCGGCTTCCTTATACTTTGTCCGATGCCGACGATAATTTATTGGTAAAAAACAAGCATTTACTATCGCTGAAAGATCTGGATTTATCCGATTCACTGGAAGAATTAATGGTTGCCGGAGTAACTTCCTTTAAGATTGAAGGACGATTGAAAGATGTTGATTACGTGAAGAATATCACGGCATTTTACCGGAAGAAATTAGATGTTTTGTTAGACGGAAATGCTAATTATGAAAAAGCATCGGCAGGACGTACCACTTTCTTTTTCGAACCGAATCCTGAGAAAAGTTTCCGGCGCGGAGCAACCGATTATTTCTTACACGGGCGTAAACCTGATATTGCACAACTGGATACGCCCAAATCATTGGGTGAACCGATTGGGAAAGTGACCTATATTGGACGGAACTTTTTTGAAGTACATAACGGACACTTGCTGAACAACGGCGATGGGCTTTGTTTTATTAATAAACATGGTGATTTAACAGGATTTCGGGTGAATCGGGTTGAAAGAAAGCAAGTATTTCCCGCAGAAATGCCAAAAATTACTGATGGCGTAATGCTTTACCGGAATCAGGATCAGGCTTTTGAAAAAATACTAAAGGGAAAGACCGCTGAAAGAAAAGTGGGTCTTTCTATGTTATTCAAAGAAATTAGCAACGGCTTTTCCATTCAACTGACCGATGAAGATGGTATTTCGACTATTTACGATACTGAATGTGATAAACAACTTGCCCAAAAACCGGATGCAGTAAATGATAATATCAAAAACCAATTATCAAAATTGGGGAATACCATTTACGAAGCGCAAGATATAAACATTCAAATTGAATCTCCCTGGTTTTTTCCGGCATCCAGATTAAGTGATTGGCGCAGGCTGGCAGTGGAACAATTGGATGAAGTAAGAGAAAAAGCTTATATCAGGATTCCAAAACACGAACCAAAACCGGCTGATTATCCTGTAAAACAATTGACTTATCTAGGAAATGTAATCAATAAACTTTCTGAAGAATTTTACCACGAGCACGGTGTAGAAGAAATAATGCCCGGATTTGAAGTCAAAGCGCAGGAAGGTGTTCCTTTGATGTTTACAAAGCATTGCATTAAATTCACTATGGGTTGGTGTCCGAAAGAAGGTTACAAAGCCACTTTCAAAGAACCGCTTACTTTGAGAAATAACGATCAGGAATATGCATTGACCTTCGACTGTAATGCCTGTGAAATGCGGATAACAAAACTATAAAACTGCTCATGTGATTATGCCACTTCGTGGCTTGTATTGCAGCTATGCTGCGTCATAGGGCTTCACCCTATGTTATGAGAAAACACCACTTCGTGGCTAAATATAAAAATGCCCTAAAACTGATTCAGAAAAATCAATTTTAGGACACAACTTTATTCCGGACTATTTATTTGTAATTGCTTCCACAATTTTAGCTTCCAGTTCTGCCGCCAGTTCGGGATTATCTTTGATTAAAGCTTTGGAAGCATCGCGTCCCTGAGCCAGTTTGGTTTCACCGTAACTGTACCACGAACCGCTTTTCTTGATGATGCCATATTCCACACCCAGGTCGACAATTTCACCGGTTTTCGAAATTCCTTCACCATACATAATATCGAATTCTGCCTTACGGAAAGGTGGTGCCACTTTGTTTTTTACCACTTTCACACGGGTTTGATTTCCAACGGCTTCGTCACCATCTTTCAACTGACCGATACGACGAATATCCAAACGGATTGATGCATAGAATTTCAATGCATTACCACCGGTTGTCGTTTCAGGATTACCAAACATAACACCGATTTTTTCACGCAATTGATTGATAAAAATACAGGTTGTATTGGTTTTGTTGATATTGGCAGTCAGTTTACGCAATGCCTGCGACATCAAACGGGCCTGCAAACCCATTTTCGAATCACCCATATCGCCTTCCAGCTCGGCTTTAGGAGTCAGTGCGGCCACCGAGTCAATCACCACGATGTCGACTGCTGAAGAGCGAATCAACTGATCGGCGACTTCCAATGCCTGTTCACCGTTATCTGGTTGTGAAATCAGTAATTCTTCGATATTAACACCCAGTTTTTGAGCATAAAAACGGTCGAAGGCATGTTCTGCATCAATAAATGCAGCTATTCCACCGGCTTTCTGCGCTTCGGCAATAGCATGAATGGCCAGTGTAGTTTTACCGGATGATTCAGGTCCGAAAATCTCAACAACACGTCCGCGTGGATAACCACCCACGCCTAAAGCAATATTGAGCCCGATAGAACCACTTGAAATAAAAGATACATCTTCTACTTTCGTGTCACCCATGCGCATGATGGTGCCTTTTCCATGGTCTTTTTCAATTTTGTCCATTGCCAGTTGCAATGCTTTGAGTTTGTCTGATGACGGTGAGTTAGTTACCTCAGCGATTTTTGCTGCCATAATTTTATAGTTTTATTTGATTATTTTTTTAATTGATTATGCTTCAGATAAATTTAATTCAAATCTTATTAGTACAAAGATATACATTTTTCTATTTTAAAACTTCCAACTTTGCAAATTTCAGCAATAAAGATTTCATGCCTTTTTCACCGAAATCAATGTCGGCTTTTTCGTTGCCATTTACGACGCTTGTCTCTATCACTTTCCCAATGCCAAAAATGCCGTGCTTCACAAATGCACCCACAGGAATAGCAACTCCATTCGATGGATTGCCATTTCCTTTATTATTTTCCAGTTTTACCAAACGTTTAGGAACAGGCGGTGCCGGTTTTTCGGTAAAAACAGATTTTGAGAAAGTATTACTTTTGTTGAACCGGTTCCGTTCAATTTCCATGTCATCATCCCAGTCACCGATTTGGGTTTGTTTGGGTTTTAGTTCAACGGGCATGTCCAGAAATTGCTTGTCAATATCTTCAATAAACCGGCTGGGGTTGGAAAAGTTCGTTTTCCCGTTTCGAAAACGCGATTTTGAATAACTGATAAAACAGCGTTCCTCGGCACGGGTGATGGCCACATAAAAAAGGCGTCGTTCTTCTTCCAGTTCACGTTCGCTTTGCGTACAAAACGGAGAAGGAAACAGTTCTTCTTCCATTCCCACAATGAACACGGCTTTAAATTCAAGTCCTTTGGCCGCATGAACAGTCATTAAGGTGACTTTATCCTTATCCGTTTCTTTATCCGTATCCTGATCGGTCAGCAACGAAATTTCCGCCAGATAATCGGGCAGCAGGGTTATTTCCAGACCTTCGCTTTGTTTTGTTTCACAAAATTCATGAACAGCCTTGAGCAATTCCTGCACGTTTTCCTGTTTGCTCATATTTTCGGGAGAACGATCGGTAAACGCGTCGCTGATCACACCAGTGGTTTTCACAATACTGTTAGCCAGATCGTAAGCATTTTGGGTGGAAACCTGTTGGGCAAAAACATCGATCATGTTCCGGAATTGTGCCAGTTTGTTAGCAGTTCCGGCATTTATAGCTAAATTGTATTTCAGCATATCGGACAGTACATCCCAAACGCTGACAGCATGAAGCTGTGCACATTCTATCAGCTTGTTCACCGTGGTATCGCCGATTCCACGGGCCGGATAATTGATAATTCGTTTCAATGCTTCCTCATCGTTCGAATTACAAACCAACCGACAATAAGCAATTACATCTTTGATTTCTTTCCGTTGATAAAAGGACAAACCTCCGTAAATACGGTATGGAATACTTTGTTTTCGCAAGGCCTCCTCCATTACACGCGATTGCGAGTTGGTGCGGTACAAAACAGCAACGTCCTGAAAACGATAGTCACTCTCGTACTTCAGATCGGTAATGTTATTTGCAACAACGAAACCTTCTTCGTAATCGGTGAAAACACTCAGTACCTTGATAGGTTTCCCCGTTTCCTTCTCCGAGAAAACGGTTTTCTTTATTTGAGCCGAATTCTTGTCAATTAAGCTGTTGGCTGCATTGACAATGGTTTTGGTGGAACGATAATTTTGTTCCAGTTTAAAGATCCGGGCATTTTTATAGGTGCTTTTAAATTGCAGGATATTATCGATATTGGCACCGCGAAAGGAATAAATACTTTGCGCATCGTCACCTACCACGCAAATTTTTTCGTGCTGTTCAGCCAGTTTTTTTACAATCAGGTATTGTGCAAAATTAGTATCCTGATACTCATCCACCAGAATATACCTGAAAATCTGTTGGTACTTTTGCAAAATAGCCGGATGGTTTCGAAAAAGGACATTGGTTTGCAGCAATAAATCATCAAAATCCATGGCGTCGGCTTGCTTACAACGGTTACAGTAAATTTTGTAAATATCCTTCAACAGGGGAATGCGTGCACCGGTATCGGCTTTTATCAGATCGGTATTAGCCAGATAGGAATCGGGAGTAATCAGGTTGTTTTTAGCATACGAAATCCGCGATTGAACAAAACCGTGTTTATAGACCTTATCATCCAGCTTCATTTCCTTTACGATACTTTTTATCAGACTTTTCGAGTCGGCAGAGTCGTAAATTGTGAAGTTCTTACTGAAGCCGATATGTTCCGCTTCCGAGCGTAAGATTCGGGAGAAAATGGCATGAAAAGTACCCATCCAAAGGTAACGGGCGGTATTTACCCCGACCATGGCTGCAATACGCTCTTTCATTTCGCGTGCGGCTTTGTTGGTAAAAGTAAGCGCCAAAATGGAACCGGGTGCCATTCCTGTTTTAAGCAGATAGGCTATTTTGTAAGTCAACACGCGCGTTTTCCCCGATCCTGCACCCGCAATAACCAGTGAGGCACCGTCGGTATATTTAACCGCATTTTGTTGACTTTCGTTTAAATCATTTAGAAATGGAAAATCCATGAATTATTTTGTGCTAATTAAAGAAATAACGTCAGAAGCCGATACCTCGAAGTAAAAAATCTTTTTCTGTTTGCAAAGTTAGCAAATTCATTCGTTCGTTGCTAAAATAGTTTTCAACAGCGTATAATTTGTCATAAAAGCTGTATTTTTGTATTCGATTCAATTATCAAACTAAAAAACATGCAAAAATTCAGTCAGTGGATATTAAAGATTAGCGGTTGGAAAGCCATCATAAAAGTGGAAGAACCTGCAAAAAGCGTTATTTGCATAGCACCACATACCAGCAATTGGGATTTTCTGATTGGTAAACTCTATTATTGGTCGGTGAATCGAAAATCATCATTCTTAATGAAAAAATCATGGTTCTTCTTTCCTTTGGGAAGTCTGCTTCGTTCCATGGGTGGGGTGCCCATAGACCGTTCCAAACGGACTTCAGTCACGGACCAAATGGCAGAAGAATTTAATAAGCGGGAGAATTTTCATTTGGCAATTACACCCGAAGGAACACGCAGTTTGGTAAATAAATGGAAAATGGGTTTTTATTATATTGCCGTCAAAGCCGGTGTTCCGATTGAACTGGCCTATTTTGATTATGCTAAAAAAGAAATGGGGATCACAACCGTATTTTATCCAACGGGAGATGAAAATGCGGACCTGGAAAAAATACAGAATTTTTACCAGAATGTAACTGCCTGTCATCCGGAACTATTTTATAATCCCGGCAAGCTGCTAAACAAATAAACTTTTCAAATACTTCTGATTATGCGCATTTCATTGATTCAGGACACAATTGTTTGGGCTGACAAAGCGGCTAATCTGAAAAAAACAGGTGAGCAACTGGCTTTATTGGCAGGGCAAACCGATCTGGTGGTGTTGCCCGAAATGTTTACAACCGGATTTTGTGTTGATGATCTTCATTTGGCGGAGACCCTGGAAGGTAAAACCATGCAGACATTGCGCAAATGGGCTGTAAAATACAAACTGGCTATTACCGGAAGTTTCATTGCTTCGGAGAATAAAAGGATTTATAACCGTGCCTTCTTTGTCTTCCCTTCGGGTGAAATCGAAACGGCCGACAAACGCCACTTATTTAGTATGGGTGGTGAACATAAGCATTTTTCGGCCGGTGATCATCGGTTATTGGTGAATTACAAGGGGTTTAATATTTGTGTTTTGATCTGTTATGATATCCGTTTCCCGGTTTGGGCGCGAAATGTAACCAACGAATATGATTTATTGATTTATGTGGCTAATTTTCCACAAAACCGTATTTCTAACTGGGATATTTTATTAAAGGCCCGTGCCATAGAAAATCAGGCTTATGTATGCGGAGTAAACAGAACAGGTACCGATGGGTTGGGAATAGAGTATAACGGACATTCCGTATTACTCGATTATAAGGGGGGTACATTGCTTGATTTCCCCGAAAATAAAACGGAAATACTAACGGCTGAAATCATGTTTGAGCCCATGGAACACAACCGGAAAAGGTTTCCCGTCTGGCTGGATGCCGATGAATTTGAAATAAAATAAAAGAATGGCTAAGAACAAAAATAATTTTCATTCTTAGCCATTTTTATTTCGCATTCATTATATTACTTATCGTTAAACACCTGATTCTTCACCATTTTCTCAACATCATATGGTGCAGGTTCCCCACCAAGGTATTTATGGAACCAATCCAGATGGGCATCGTAATACAGTGGCATCGATTTCACCGTATTTGGCCAGTGTCCGTCGTTCTTCAGAATAATCAAACGGGATGGAATCCCCAAAGTTTGTAAGGTTGAGAAATACTGCAGGCTTTGTGTATACGAAACCCGGAAGTCAAGCTGTCCGGTAATAATCAAAGCCGGAGTGGCAAAATTACTGACATATTCCGATGGTGAAAATTTCTTATATAAATCGGAGTTCCAGGGTTGTCCTTTCAAGTCGAAATTCGGAAACCAAAGCTCCTCGGTGGCTCCCCACATGGAACGCAAATCGTAAAGTCCCATCATGGACGCCAGGCATTTGAAACGTTTCGTTTTAGCCTGAAACCAGTTCATCATATATCCACCATACGACCAACCCATGGCACCCATACGGGTCGAATCGACGTATGAAAGATTGGCAAGAGCATCGGTCACCTTCATCAAATCTTCGAAAGGTTTTCCTCCCCAGTCACCCGAAATTTCACGGGTATATGCCTGTCCGTATCCGGTAGAACCGTGAGGATTTGGAAAAGCCAGCACATAACCCGCACCCGGATAAACCTGCCAGTCACCGCGGAATGAATTCATCCACTGACTCTGCGGACCTCCATGCACATTCAAAACAAGCGGGTATTTTTTATTCGGATCAAAATTATGTGGTTTTACAATAAAGACTTCCACCTTCACTCCATCGGCACCGGCAACCCACATCGTATCGGCAGGACGTACATCAACCGTATTTTCAAATTCTTTGTTGAAAGTGGTTAGTTCTGTTTCTTTCGTGTTGTCTGCTATTTTCATACGGTACAAAGCCGTTGGTTTGCCAACCGTACTGGCAGAATAATACAGATAACCTTTGGAATCAAAATCAAAACTATAAATTGATTTTTCCCCGCTTACGGGTGTTATTTTAGATGTGTTGATATCAATATTGTAAACCGGTTGACGCCCGATAACTTCAGCCGTGAAAAAGATCGATTTTGAATCGGCATTCCACTTAATTTCATCAATCCAGTTATCGAATTTCTCCGTAATCAGTTTTGATTCTCCTGTTTGTCTGTTATACAAAGCGATATTGAATTTATCCGATTCGTATCCGGGAATAAGTTGTTTCCGGTAAGCAATGTATTTTCCATCGGGTGAATAAGTTGGTGAACCATCCCATGCTTCGTTCGCTTTGGTGATATTGACAGCTTCACCCCCGGTAACAGGGACCAGAAAAAGATCGGCATTGGTCGTTGCTTCGGGATGTTGAGTATGATTGGAGACATAACAAAGTTCTTTGCTGTCGGGAGAAAAATTGAAACCAACCCCACCGCCCAGCATAAATACCGGCGAAACAAAATTATCGGGCGTCAAATCAGAATAGCTTTTTGTTTCCGTATTATACAGGATAATGTGCGAATTCTTTCCGGCAGCATAATCCGTCCAGTGACGGTACAACAAATGATCGGCCACATAAGCCTGAACCGGTCCGTGTGTTGCCAGCGAATCGGCTTCGGCATTTTTCTTACTGTCCGATCCGCATTCAGGATATACTTCCGATGAAAAGGCTATCAGTTTATTATCGGGTGAAAGTAGGGGGTCCGAAACTCCCATAGAGAAATCGGTTATTTTTGTGGTTTTGTTGTCATTGAAAGTATAAAGGTAAACCTGTGCCGAACCGCTTTCAGTCGAGACAAAATAGATACTCTTACTATCGTTGGTCCAAAGCGGATTGTAATTCCCTTTCCCGTTTTCGGTAATCTGTTTTTTGTTTTGTCCATCCGGATCCATGACATAAATATCAGTCATTGACTTCCCTTTGGGTAAATCGTAACTTGTAAGCGTAAATGCAATATGCTTCCCATCGGGAGAGATAACCGGCGCCCCCACGTTTTTGATTTTATATAAATCATCAATGCTAAAAGCCTTTTTCTCTGCAGAAACAGTTCCTGCCGACAAACAAATAAAGACGGACAATAAATAAATAATTTTTCTCATTATAATAATTTTATTAGCGTGAATTACTCCCGGAGAGTTTTAATAGAATCTGTAGTTGATTAAAATCGGAATACTTATGCAAAAGTACGAATTTAACCTTAATAGAAATGGGGTTGGGGGAGTGAAAAGTAAAAATAATCTGTAAATTATCAGAACAAAATAATATTTATTTTAAGACAGACTATTTTATTTAGAGAATTCGTCTTGACTTTTTAATGATAAAATAATGTCGCTCCTACGGAGCTTAAAAAAACTATATAATTTTATTCTACCATAATATAGCTTCTCTGAAGCTATAAAAAAATGCTCCGTTAGGAGCAGCATTATGGTAGTAGTAATATTCATTTCATTGAAACAAAAGCTCCGTAGGAGCGACTCCCGATAGCTATCGGGAAAAAAGTCAAGACGACTTTAGAAAGAACAATTTGCAAACCTTAGGAGTAAAACAGGATGACTTTATATCACTATCATCTTTTGTTCCATGATTAAATTTGATTTGGAAATCACGCAAAGATAGATTCCTTGTTTAAAATCAGGTCCTTTGACCCATTCTATCGTGTGGTTTCCGGGAGTTTGTTTATCATTGAAAATTGATTCGACTTTCTGACCGGCTAAATTGTAAATACTTATATTCACTATACCATCAGTAACCAGATTATAACTAATTGTTGTCGAAAAACTGCAGGGATTGGGGAAAATACTGAAAGTTGAAGGGGTTAATCTGAGTTCATTCATTGCGGTAAAGGCAGAAGTTTGATAGATCTGCGCAGTATCCATGTTACTGATTTGAATGTTGTCGAACCAGAACTTTTTATTAGTCAAAGCCATTTGTTCTGCTACAATTTCAAACCGGTCGACAGCTTTCCAGTCGAAAGCACCTATTGCATTGTACCAGCTTCCATCCCACGAACCCCCTTCTGTGAAATTCTTAAGCGGAATATAAACTTTATGCCATAGATTATCCCATTTTGCGGTCGTTTCATTCATGGTGAAATTCATTCGCCATGGATGATCTCCGGTGACAGTTGTTTTAGTATCGGTGAACCGGAGATCGAATGTTGTCCCCGGTGAATTTCCTCTGACAAGGAAACTTAATGCGTAATTCTGTGCTTTCAACGCCGATAAATCTTTATCGGGCGAAAAATTAAAACCGACCGTTCCATATTGTGTACAATTTGTCCATGAAAGGCAGTAATTTCCATTATTCGGTTTATCAGCAGCATAAAAATCAACCGTTCCTCCACCCGCGCTACTGGCTTCGGTCATTTTCGCCCCTACATAATCGGAATAAATATTAAAACCTACCGAATCGGGTTTCATAACATAAACCTGTTGTGCAGGAGCAGTTAAGCCCAGCGCATTGACCATTGGGATATTCAGGTCGAAATTAAATTGCTCATTACTTCCTTTTTTAAATAATCCGAAGCCGCCCTGATAATCCCAAATTGTCCAGGCAATTCCTTTTTCTTCGAGGTATTTCCGCACTTCGTTATACCAGTTAACCCGATCGGCATCTTTGCTATTCAGATTATATACCCCGAATTCTCCACAATAAATATTGACGTTCCGACTTGTTTTAAAAGCCACGGCAATATCAATAAGCGATTTGACTTTGGCAACCGTACCATCATTCTTATAATTATTCAATGCACTTCCAACCCATGTTCCGACCAAATCGGCAGGAACCGATGGCATCGTTGTTGCACTATAGGGGAAAGGGACATTTGCCAATGAAGCCATCGACGGGCTTGGCCAGGTGGCACCCTGATGTGTGAAAACGAACGGATCGTAAAAATGGAAAGTATAGAGCAGTTTTGTGTCTGTATAAACAGGAAGAGAAGCCAGTTCGGTATAACTGTTATAGCCTGCACCACCCACCACTATGGTATGTTGGTTATCTATTGCCCGAATAGCTGTAATGGCGGTTTGTTGTATTTTTCCCCACGACTGTGTCGTAATTGATCCATTCGGCTCGTTCAGTATTTCGTAAAGTACATAGCCGGAACGGGCCTTGTAATGATCGGCCATTTGAGTCCAGACTTTAGAAAGTACCGTTTCCAGATTCGGATTCTTACTTGCAATATCATCCGATGAATGGTTATCGATGATTAAATACATCTGTAAACTTTCCGCCCAATCCACAGCCTGATCCAAAAACGAAAAAAACAAAGGATCGATGGTATAATCGGGACTTCCGTTGGTCATATAAAACAGATTAATAGGTAACCGAATCGCATCACAACCTAAACTTTTGATGTTTTCAAAGTCTTTTTTGCTGTATTTAGAGAACTGAATCTGGCGTGTATTCGAGGTCTGAAACCATCCGGTCAGATTCACTCCCCTGCTAAACGGGGCTTGTGCCCGGGTCAGCTCCGGTATTCCAACCAGAAAAATACCGATAAGAAGTAGCGTTATTTTTTTCATTTTATTCCGTATAAATTATCATTCCGAATTCCATAAACCAACTCATCAACAAACTCACCGTTTTTGAATAATACCTTTTCAAAACGGGCTTCGAGTGTAAAGCCGGCTTTCTCCAAAACCCGTTGCGAAGCTTTATTGGTGCCAAAGGGTCGCGCAAAGATACGTGTAATATCGAAGGTCTCGAATCCATACCGAACCATTTCTTTAACGGCTCCGGTCATAATGCCTTGTCCCCAGTAATCTTCGGACAGCCAATAACCCATTTCGGCATTCAAAGCATGTATATCCGTTTGTTGATAAATACCTATCGAACCGACAGCTTCGCCGTTGACATCAATGGCAAAAATAGTGCTTGGGTTCTTACCGCTAGCCATATTCAGATAGGCTTCAGCAGAAAGGATGGTGTAGGGATGTGGAAATGCATCCGTCAAATTATTGGCGATGTGAATATTGTTTGCATGTTTCATCAAACTGCCCAGATCGGCCCGGGTCCATTTACGTAGGATGAAGTTCATAGGTGTTATTGATAGATTATTATATAAGGGGAAAATCTGATCTTGCTTGTATGCTCTTTGACTGAGAATATGTTCAGTTTATAACTGTTCTTGTTTCCTACACAACTTGTCCAGACTAGTCGGGAAGTTACGCTTCGCTATACTTGCGCTATGCTGGACAAGTTGTGTAGGAAACTTTTACTAATCAGAGAGAAAATTTATTATAAATCAAACTTCCCCAAGCCCACAATTTTCTTTCTTTCAAATAATTCAAATCCGAATCATTTTTGTACGCTTCCCGTTCAAAGGAAATATTCATATATGCTGAAAGTCTGTTTCGGTATTTTATCAACCCAATTACAAATTCAATAAGGTATACCACATAAAACGGCAAAACCAACAATTCCACTTGTTGCCGGATATGAATTCGCTCATGATTTAGTATCCGTTTATCCAGTTTCAGAGCTTTATCTCTGAGTATGATAAACGGAAATAGCGTTATGCCGGAAATGCCTAAATGTCTGATTTGTGGAATGACGATAATCATCAAATTAGTTCTTTGGTAAAAGTGGTTTAGTTTGTTTATTAATCTTATACAATTGATAGGTGTTTATTGCTGTAAACAGGTTATTAACGTCTATGGATGAATTAATATCTTTCAGATTAGCTGTGACCGAATTATTCAAATCACTGAAAGATTCTTGGGTAACATAACTTAAATTACTGATTTCAGAAACTATTTTATTTTCCATTTCATAAATAGAAAGTAGTAAATCATCTAATTTAGTTCCAATGGTTGATAATTTATCTGATACTTCATTCTCCCAGTTAGAATTGTAAATTCCTATTTTGTCAAACGATTCATATATTTCGTAAAACGTAATCAAATCTTCCGAAACCAAGGCACTAATCATATTGATAGAATGAAAAACAAGCAATTCATACGTATGTATTTGATTTTTCAAAAGATTCAATCTTTCGTCAAGTTCTTCTTTAGAACTTGTCTTTTCAATTGACTCAAATATCTTCTGGATATTACTCTTTTTAGTTTTTATATAATTAGAGACTTTCACAAACTGATGAATGTAATTCTTATCAATTCCAATAACCTGTTTTTGATATTTTGAAAGCAATTTATTAAAGTCATTTTCAATTAAATCTATTTCACCATTACTATCTTTATCCAACTCTTGAAGAATGATTTTTTTAGAAGCCTTAAGTTGTTCATTCTCAATTTTCAATTTGTTCTTTTCATCATCTATTTCCTTTAATATATCAGAATCGAATTTTTCAGCCAGATTATCCAATTCATTAAAAAAATCTTTTAAAATCTCCATATCTGCTTTTGTAGATATTTTCTTTTCTTCAGAATAAGAACCAAACCAAACAATATAGTTTCCCTTGTATTTTAACTCTATTTTTTGTAAACCCGGAAATAAAGTATATGAATCTCCAGTTCCAAAACCGTATACTAAATGAATTTGAAAGGAGTATTCATCTTGTTCAAAGCAGATTCCACTTTTTAAACCAAAAATTACTTTACTCCCAATTAAAAATATTTTATTATCCCAAATAGTAGTTGTAAAAAGTTTACTTCTTCTTGAATATAAATACTCAGAACTTAATACATTAGGTTTATCTTTTACTTTATCATAAAAATTAACTACAAAATTACTTAGATATTTTTTCTTTCTATTATAAAGTTCGTCATCTGCGTGATCGATTTCATAAAATGTTTTCATTTGTTTGATAACTTAAAGGATGTATTTTAAAGATATTATTATTTTTAGCCTAGAATTCTATTGTAAAATCATTACAGTCTCTATTTTCCCCAACTATTCTTCCACCACAATTTGCAGCATTTTTCATTGCATTTCGAATTGCTGGAATTCTATCACCCCATGGAACGTTCTTTTCAATTTTTTTACATTCCTCTCTTATAATTCTTGCAGTCATAAGACGTGAACCACCATTATATAGATTTAAAATTGCTCTTAAAATTGTTGACTGTAAAACGCCATTTGCATTTAAAATCCTATTTTCCATACAGTTGATATCC
>DIZI01000004.1 GCA_002427885.1 Paludibacter sp. UBA6032 | reverse complement strand
GCGTCAGATGTGTATAAGAGACAGCGCATTGGCTGGCTGACGTGCATTTAGCAGTCTTTGCTCCCGCATTCCCCTTGTCGTTCCACGACAGCGAATGCTCCCGCATACCGCCAAATGCCCATAGCCTCTGTCGTTAACAGTAATGTTAAAAAAGAGACAGGGTGCGACTAATTTTTCGAAAAGTGATATGCAAGTTGACTCGTAAATAATACCGACACTATGACAATGAAAAAATGGACTATACCATTTCTTTTCTTTTATTTGGCAAATATACAAGCACAAACAGTTATTCGCGGACAAATTAAAAATATATCTGGTAAAGCTATAAATTCTGCATCGGTGACAATCAAAAATATCGCAATGAAAACAATTATTGGCTATACATTCAGTGATGGAACAGGGAGCTACAAATTGTCCTTTAAAAACCTTGACTTTGATAGTATAAACATAGTAGTTTCAGGATTCAATATCGAAACTAAAAGCTTAATAATAAAAAATAAGTCACAAGACCTGAACTTTGTAATTAATGAAAAAGAGCTCAAACTAAAAGAGGTCACAGTAATAGAACAAAAAGTATGGTCGAGGAAAGATACTATCAATTACTTAGTTTCAGCTTTTACCGACAAAAAAGATCTGGTAATTGGCGATGTACTGAAAAAGATGCCGGGTATTAACGTTGATAAAGATGGAGGTATTACATGGCAAGGGAAACCAATTAATACATTTTACATCGAAAATATGGATTTACTGCGAAGTCGTTACGGTATTGCTACCAACAATGTGGCTGCAAACGATGTTGCCACTGTTCAGGTTATGGAGCATCACCAACCTGTAAAAGCAATGGAAGGTATTACTAACGATGAGACAGCGGCCATAAATCTGAAACTAAAAGATGAAGCCAAGGGAAAACTTACGTTTATGGTCAGGCTAGGAATAGGCGGACTACCCATTCAGTGGGAAAACGAGTTGGCAGCCATGTGCTTTGCAAAAAAATGGCAAAATATAACTACTTACAAAGGGAATAACTCAGGTGTGGATTTATCTACCGAAATAAATTCATTAGGTTCATCAGCTGGTTTCGATGGTGAATATATACTGGGAATTCAGATGCCTCCGTCACCCGGCATTGACCAAAAGCGTTACCTGTTCAATAATTCCAATATGATTACCGTCAACAATATCATTAAAACAGATTCAGACGCAACTGTAAATGTAAATGTAGCCTACCTGAATAACAGGGAAACCAGAGAAGGCAGTGCCATTGCGTCCTATTATATTCCGGGTAAAGATAATTTGGTGGTAAGTGAAGAAATGAATTCAACAATAAAAACCAATCGACTAGAGGCAGGCTTACGTTATAATCTGAATAAAACGAAAAAGTACATTGATAATTCGCTGGATATTTCTGCATTATGGGATGATGCTCGTGGAGATGTTACTACCAGCCAAACCATTCATCAAGAACTAAAGAAACCATCTTTCTCTGCGACAGACAATTTCAATTGGATAAAGAAAACCAGTAGCACAAAGGGATTTAGCTTACATTCAACCATTGGTATAAAAAGCATTCCGCAGGAATTATCCATATTTCCGGGCATTTCCAGTGATTTATTGAACATTGGAGTAAATTATAGTCTTTTGAAACAGGAAACCCGTGTAAATAATTTCAATGCAAGAAATCAATTCACCTTGTTGTCGCCTCTCAGCTTCGGTGATTACAGCATTAGACCCGATTTGGAACTTAACGTAGAATTCCGCAATCTGACCTCCGAAATGCAGGTGCAGGATAATACAGGAATTTTGAAAACAATTGAAGCCGACAGCATGAGAAATAATCTCGACTGGACTAAATACAATGCAAAATTCACGCTACCACTACGTTATAAGAGCAATAATCTGGATGCAAATCTGTATCTGCCATTAGATTATAGCTTTATACTAATAAACAACAAGATTCAGGGAGATAAACTAAACTTACAACGGTTATACTTTCAACCACACTTTGATATACGTTATCACTTATCTTCAAAGTTTGACATTACTGGTGATTATCGTTTCAACAACCAAATGGGAAACGTAATGTCTTATTACCCTAGCTATATTCTTTCGAATTACCGAAGTCTAAGTAGGAACGATGGTCGTATTTACGAATCGCGAACAAATGGAGGAGCCTTTGGTATTGAATATATGGATATTGTTAATTTACTTTTTTTTACTTCAAGAGTATCCTACAACTTTTCGAAAAGCAACCTGCTTTATGGTCAAAATTTTCAAGGTATCTTGTCTGTGTCTTCTCCTGTAAATAGAGAAAACACCAGCAATGGAGTTGGAGCATTTGTTTTCATTAACAAAGGGTTCGACTGGAAAAGATTAAATATAAGATTTAGATCCTGGTATAATGTATCACAATCGAAAATGCTTCAGGAAAATGAATTGATTGATTTGAGTGGAAAATACTTTAGTTTAGACGGAACAATAAGTTGTAAACCAATTGAAATTATGAATGTGGAATACAAGAGCACCTGGAATAAAAGTCAGACAAGCTTGATAAATTCTGGGAAAACAACCGTGTACAATAGTTGGTCAAATAATCTGAATCTGGACATTGACCTACCCAAAGACCTGATTTTTAATGTGGGCTTTGAGCACTATTACAACAGCGCTACTACGGTTAATAGGAATCTTTCTTTCGTTGATATAGGTTTGACTTATATCTGGAAAAAAACACATTTCTCATTTGACTGGAATAATATTTTTAATACTAATAACTTTGTGACTTACTATTACGATGGAATAAACAGTTACCAAAATACCTATCATATTCGCCCTATAAATGTCATGCTAAAGGTTAAACTTCAAATTAAATAAAAAAACAATAATATGAAAAGAACTTTATTTCTATTTTTGACAATTTTGTGTGTCCTGGAAACAAAAGCACAGTACGTAGGTTCCTCGGAAATTCCACTCGACAAGTTTACAGTTCTTGATTCGGCACAGATGAAATTCACCTATCTTTTCAGATATAATAAAAGCTATGACAGAAATGATTCAGACAAGTCAATGGTAGAAGATAAGCAATGTTTAGTAATAGGAAATAGTATTTCGAAATATTACAGTGAGTACTATTTTAATTATTGTGAAAGAGTAATGAACAATGTGCTAAACATTCCAATGGTAGATGGAGCTTGTGGTTTTGAGATTTTCAAAAATTATCCTTTTAATAAAATGACAGTTACTGACCAAGCCGGACCATATTCACTTGGTGGTAATTATAAATACGAAGAAAACGTACCTATCATTCATTGGGAAATAGAGAGTGACACAACTACCATTCTAACTTATTCCTGTCAGAAAGCAACAACAACTTTCAGAGGTCGAAACTATACAGCATGGTTTGCACCTGAAATACCTTCGAACAATGGCCCATGGAAATTTGGAGGACTGCCGGGCTTAATTTTAAAAATATACGATGAAAATCATAGTTATACATTTGAATGTATTGGCATTAAACAATTAGAAAAACCTGAACCGATTAAATTCTATAATTTGCTATATACTACTCTGAAACGTAAAGAAATGGATAAAATATACAGACGTTTTTTCAAAGATCCGATTCAGTTCTGGAAAGATGTTCGTTCCGAATTGAATGGACAAATTACTGCCTCTGATCTTCCAAAAATGACATACAATCCGATAGAATTGGAATGAAGAAAAACATTGAATAAAACAAACACTACTGCTAACACACGCCTCGGTCATTATGGGCAGGGTACATAATAAAGAACTTTCTATTGACATAAAAACAAAAGATTAATGGACAAACAACATGACAAATTTATGACTGACTTACATCGACTTCTTGGAACTCAAGAGTTTCAAAATGAAGACGATTTAAAAAATTTAATGAACGGTCTTGTCGGACAGAAAATACCTTCTTTCTCAAAAAATGCTTTGACTAATAAAGAGCAAGCTCAAGACCTTGTCCTTGAAGCTTATGAACTCACTCCGGCAAAAGCAAAAAAGAAGATTGAGAAAGCACTTGAACTAGACCCTGACTGTATCGAAGCGTATGAGTATTTAAGTGTTTGTGAAAGTTCACTTGAACTTGAAAGTATATTTCTTGAGAAAGGGATTGCAATCGGCAGACGATTGTTTTTTGAAGAAAATTTTGAATATTATAAAGGGAAGTTTTGGGGTATTCTCGAAACACGACCTTTTATGCGCTGCTTACAACTCTATTCTGAAATTCTTTATCTAAAGAATAAGAAAAAAGAATGTATTGACATTTTAGAAGAAATGATTGAACTTAATCCAAATGACAACCAGGGAGTAAGAGATCATTTAATGCTTTACTTAATTGAACTTGATGAAATAAAGAAGTTTGAGAAATACACTAAAATGTATAAAGATGACGAAATGGCATTTTCACTCTTCAATCAAGCTTTATTTGCTTTTAAAACAGAAGGTGATACTGTAAAGTCAAAGAAACAATTACAAAAAGCTTTGAAATACAACAAATTTGTTGGAGAAAAACTCAAATCATGACTTCCAATCTATTAACTTCCAGATCATTATGGCTTTGGAAACGAAAACGAAGCGGATTTTTATGTAGATTCTGCCCAACATATTTGGAGACAAACTAAAGGAGCGATTGAATGGCTGAAAAAACAATCGAAATGAAATGAAAATCAAAGCCCTAGCACATAAAACACGTCTCGCGCATAGCCTCGGTCGTTAGCGTCAGTGTAGAAGGAAAAAGAGAACTACTATTTGCTCAATTACTTAAAGACTATATAAACCCAATCATTAATCAGACATATGAAAACGACAACGTTATTTTTAGGCCTTTTGATTTGCGCAGTATCGTTATTTGGTCAGACTATTACTCGCAAATATGATTTTCTTATCCGAAAAGCAGACTCTCTGTATCAGGTAAAAGATTTTAAGAACTCTGCTTTTGCGTTTTCTGCTGCTTTTAAAGCACCCGATTCTAAGATAACATTAAACCACCGTTACAATGCTGCTTGTTCGTGGGCTTTGGCAAACTATCCGGACAGCGCCTTTAATCATTTAAATTATATTGCCACTAAATTGAATTACAGGGATTATGGGCATATAAAGGGAGATCCTGATTTTAAGTCACTTTATAGTGATAAAAGATGGCAATCCATTATTGAGTTGGTTAAAGCAAATAAAGACGTAGCCTATTCCAAAATTGACTTCATTACTATTAATGGATACAAAGTTGAAGTATTGACTTCCGGGATGCAAAATAATATAGCAAATAAACCTGCTGTTGTTTTAGAAAATGGAATGGCAAGTAGTTTTGGAAGTTGGGATAAAGTGGCGGAAGAAATTTCCAAAACAAATGCTGTGTTTCGATATAATCGCCCAAGAATAGGAGAGTCGGAAAACGATAGCCTACCGCCAACAACAGAGCATATTGTAAACAATCTGAGAAAAATGCTCTTGCAAAAAGGATTGAAACCACCTTACTTATTGGTTTCACATTCATTTGGTGGAGCATATATAAGGAGTTTTGCCTCCATGTATCCGAAGGAAATTGCAGGTCTTGTTTTTGTGGACCCTGTTGACTTTACTCAAAAAAAAGGGGACGGCGATTTGCCTTATCTCGAAATTGGATTGACCAAACATCAGATTGATTCAATTTTTGGAAAACCATATGATAATTTTATTGAGAAACTTTATAAAGAAATGCCTGGTTTCTATGTTGAGGAAGTCAAAATTTCAAGGTCTTTATATAAAAGTGATTTTTTAGAATGTGACCGAAACCCATTGCCCGATGTGCCAGTACATTTTATAAAGGCAGGAGGGTTTGCCTCTAATGAACCACCTACCATTTTTGATAGAGAAAAAATGTGGCGAATTTCCAATAATCTTAAAATAAAACGTTGGCTTGAGCTTATTAACCCGTTGAAATATGGAAAATTCTTCTATAGTTCTCAATCGGGCCACAATATTCAACAAGATGACCCTAATTTAGTAATTTCAAGTATTAAATTGGCTTTGCAGGATTATGAGAAAATAAAATGAGTATAAGGATGTAAATAATATTAGAATAAGCCAGGTTTTGTAACGAAAAAATGACAAATATACACATCGAACACCGAAGCCATAACACATTCTATGCTCACCTGATGGCTGAATCGTACTTAGCAGTCCCCCGGGATAACTATCGGGACGCAAATGCCCAAAGCCTCGGTCGATCAGGGGCAAAAAAGGCCTACTACTTATCTGAAACCGGAATTTTAGGAAAATTCAATTATGCGTTGATACAGAACGAAATTGAAAATAACACTTTCATTCGACTATAATGGAAACGTAAAGAAGCCATCGTTTAATAATTAATCGACAATGAAATATCAATTTACAGGAAAACTGCAAGAACTAATCGATAAAGCCCAGACAGGCAGTAAAGAAGATGTTGACTTTATTATGAGTTACCTGACAAGTGAATCGAGCTTTGTTATGACCCGATACGTTGATTTTGCATTAAGTCTTGTAGTTAACCCCTTTGGATTCGAGTAGATAAAATACTATCTGTTTAATGGCACATTGATTCAGCGGAATTATGCTAGTTTATATCTAAACCGTCTTGGTGAATGGGAGATTGTAAAAGACGCATATAAAAAAGGTCCGATTGATGAAATTCAGGCATATGCAAGATAATTATTTAAGATTAATCACTCTCCGCGATAGCTATCATGAGCAAACGAGGGGGAGGAGAGCATTATTATGAGAAAATTGATTTTATTATTTATTTTTATTAGTTTCTATACAGTGGCCTATAATCAGGTTATAAAAGGAACCGTATTAGATAAGAATACGAACGATACCATTTGTTTCGCGTCGGTTTATTTTAATGCCACATTTTCAGGGACTACTTCGGACAGGAAAGGCAATTTTGAACTGGATATTTCCAAAAACAGGGCAATGCCATTGACAATTAGTGCCATAGGATATTATTCTGTTACACTGGATAATTTCTCAACAGCAAAATCGTTGATTATTTATTTGACTCCCAAGACGTATGAATTGGCAGGAGTGGCTGTAGCTGCTAAATCGTTGGAAAGGAAAAGGAGAAGAAACCTGGAGCTGTTTAAAGCTGAATTTCTGGGAACGACTGCTTCTGCTGAAAACTGTGTGATTTTGAATGAAAATGATATTACCTTTAACTATGATTCTGATAAAGATACGCTAAAGGCTTTTGCCCTGAAACCAATCCAAATTGACAATAGAATATTGGGATACAAGATCACGTATTATCTCGATAAATTTGAGTATTATAAAAAAAAGTATGCCACTTTTTTCAGGGGAAATATTATTTTCAGTGAAGATGCTGCCAACGAGCAATCTAAAAAACAATTCTATGAACGAATGAGAAAATTTACTTATCTGGGATCGAGAATGCACTTTTTCAGGGCACTTTGGGCGAATGAATTGAAACCTGTAGGATTTATTATTAAAGATTCAGCCGGAGATTTTTTAAAATATAAAGATATTGTATTTCAGGATGGTGATAATAAATTTTTAAAATATCCGGGGAATTTATTTGTAAGCTACAATATTAATTCGAGTTACATTGTTTTTCTTACAGAAAAAGTCTATTTTGACGAAACCGGGTATTTCGATCCCGCAGGTATAAACTGGAAAGGGGAGATGGCTGAACAACGGATTGCAGACTGGTTACCGTATGAATATTCAGTTGAAAAATAAAAATGAAATGCTCAGTGAAAAAAAAAACTGCAACAATGATAAATAAGAGACAAAAGAAATTTAGAGAAAAACTACTTGATGCATTCGGAAAATTAAAAGCTGATTCTTTTAATTTTGAACAGATAGAGAAATATTTTCGAAATAAAGACCATTCGCTTGATTTTCAGATACTATCCGATAAAACATGTAATGATCTGGATTTTCAAGAACTATATATGTTTCTTGACAGGACAAACTCTAAAGTAGGGCAACAATACCTGTATAATAAATTGAGGACAATCCCTTTCGATTCAAAAGAGAATGACGAACATGAAAGATTAATAGATAAATTTATTCAGGATCAGGATTTCAGGTTATATGTTCAGGATCAGTTGGGAAAATTGAATGAAAGTGAAACCTTTTATATCTCCTCTCTTTTTCAGGATGAACATTTACAAAAGCCTAAGTGGTTTTTTGTTGTTCAGCTCTTGTCATTTACAAGTGTATTTTCGTTTCTGATGATGTTTTTCTATCCGGCAATACTGTTTATCTCTCTTGGAGTTTTCATTTTCAATTTTGGAATTCATTATTGGAATAAAAGAAATTTGTACGAGTATTTAGGCTCATTTCCCCAACTATTAAGACTAAATGCTGTTGGCAGGGAATTATATAAGAATGACTTGCTGAAGGAAATTAATCCCAACCTTCACGAATCGATCGGCGTGCTGGATAAATTAAAGAATCGCATGTTATTCTTTAAGGTTGAAGCAAAATTGCAGGGAGATTTTGAAGCGATATTTTGGGGAATCATGGAACTTTTCAAAATACTTTTTTTGCTGGAACCTTTGCTTTTGTTCGGGGTTTTGAAGCAACTGGATACGAAGCGAAAGGAGATTGAGGATGTGTTTATTTTTGTTGGAAAAATCGATTCATTACTTTCTATAGCTTCTCTCAGAACTGGTTTGCTAAATTATTGTATTCCAACCATTACAGAAAAACAAAAAGTAATTATTGCCCGAGATGTCTATCATCCATTGATACCCGATTGTGTAAAGAACAGTATTCGGGTTGATGGAAAGTCGATATTGCTGACAGGTTCAAATATGTCCGGGAAAACCTCATTTATCAGAACCATCGGAATTAATACCATTACCGGATTGACACTCAATACCTGCTTCGCAGAACAATTCTTGATGTCGGGTATGAGCGTATTTTCAGCCATAAGAATCAGTGATGATTTAATGAACGATAAGAGTTATTATTTTGAAGAGGTATTGACGATTAAGGAAATGATTGACCAAGCAAAAAATACTGATGCCAATTTGTTTTTGCTTGACGAAATTTTCAAAGGAACCAATACGATTGAACGGATTTCAGCAGGAAAAGCCGTATTATCGTCATTAACAAAAGGAAATAATATTGTTTTTGTGTCAACTCACGATATTGAATTGGCCGATTTATTAAAGTCGGAGTATGAACTATATCATTTTAGCGAGAAAGTAGACAATAAAACGGTTGATTTCGATTATAAAATAAAGAATGGAAAATTAAAAAACAGAAATGCCATCAGAATACTTCAGATAAATGATTATCCGGAAGAAATTATACAGGAAGCAATAGAGTTGTCGATAGAATTGGACAAAATCAATATAGCCAAAACCGCAGTGAAATAAAAATGGATTTTGATTGTCCTTTTAGTTTATCTGTTAAACTGAAAATTAATTGTATATTTGCGCAGACTCATTGTTAATTGAAATATTCAAAATTCTGGAGAATTGAATAATGATTAAAATAAGATCAATCCTAAGTTTTTATATGTCCTATGCATTTGCAAGTTTTGCCATAACTCTTGCCTGTATGCATTTTCCCTACAGGTATGGAATTGGTACGTTTTCACAAGTTTTCTGGTTTAAAGTGCTAACCTTAGGCATGATATTTTATCTGAACAATACATATAAACGTCACGAGTTTTATTACTATAAAAATCTGGGCGTTACCAAAAAGCTTTTATGGATTACCACCCTCTCGTTTGACCTGATTTTGTTCCTCACATTATTCTTCCTCACATTAAATTTAAAACATTAAATGGTACATAGCCTCGAAGTGGATAGTGTAATTCTTGATTTTGGAACAAAAAGAGTATTACAAAACGTGTATTTGAAGAGTGAGACCGGCAAAATAACCGGTTTGCTTGGTCGGAATGGAACAGGAAAGTCCTGTTTAATGAATATCATTTATGGAGAACTTATACCAAATGATAAATCCATTCGGTTGGATAACAAATCAGTGTTTGATAAAAACCGAAATCCGGACGATATAAGATATTTACCCCAATTCGGGTATATTCCTAAAAGTTTCACGATTAAACGTATCTTTCATGATTTTGGCCTGGATTTTACCGATTTTGCCGGTTTGTTTCCTGATTTAGAAAGGTTCAAAAGCTCAAAATTCAGTAAGCTGTCGGGGGGCGAACAGCGAATAATTGAGATTTATGCCATACTGGCTTCTAAAACAAAGTTCTGCATGCTGGACGAACCTTTCTCACAGGTTATGCCGGTTCATATTGATACTATTAAGAACCTAATTGTGCGGGAAAAACAAAACAAGGGAATAATTCTAACCGATCATTTATATCAGCATATTGTCGATATTTGTGATAGCCTATATGTGATAAAAGATGGGAAAACCTACCTGACAAAAAGTGTTCTGGATCTGGAAACACTTGGATATGTGAATTCCGGAAACAACAAAGAATCTGAATCTTATTAAAAGACTAAACTATAATGGCTTCCACAATTACTTTTTCGGTTTGTTCGAACAATGTATTGAAATCGGTTTCAGCTACTGAAATGGCCGGATGAACAGTAAAAGTAACTTTATTGAATAACCCCAGCGGAAAATTGCCATATTTGAATACCTTCCACGAATTATTAATGGTAACCGGTACCACATAAGCATCGGGAGCAAATTTACATAGAATTTTCAGTCCGCTTGGGGCAAATTGCTTCGGTTTACCATCCCGGGTTCGTGTCCCTTCAGGATAAATGGTCACCGAACGGTTGTATTTCTGTATATATTCACCCATTTGGCGAAGCACAGGTAGAGCCTGTCTCGGATCTTTACGGTCGATAAGTACTGAGCCTCCATTTCTCAGATTGTACGAAATACTTGGTATATTTTTACCGAGTTCAATTTTACTTACATATTTTAGATCATACTTACGAAAAAACCAGGCCATGCCAACAATATCAAACGTTCCCTGATGATTGGAAACAAAGATCAGCGGTTTCCCTTCGGGTATCAACTCTCTGTTTTTACAGGACATGTATGAAAAGGTAAAACTTAGTGCGTATTGCAGAAAGAAATTTAAAATGATTATACTTTTTCTATGTGCCTGATAACCGAATAAATTTAAACATATCCACTGAATGGGCTGAAACAGGCATAAAAAAAACAAAAACCAGAAATAGGCCAATATAGACAGGGGATAAGAGATAATTTTTTCCATATTCTTGAATGTTTAGCACAAAAATAACACTTTATTTTAAAATAAGCAGTTGGTTTCATTAAATATGAAATCATTTTATTGCAGAAGGATAATAATCAGACCACAAATATCAATATTCAATATTTAGTTCTAGCTTGTGAATAATAACCGTTATATTGAAATTTAAAATGAACAAAGCTCTTAATCACTGAAGATTAAGAGCTTTATATTTAAAAGTATAGCTGTAATTCAAAGTTACATTTCATCATATTCTTTTATCAATCCGGCATCAAAAAGGATTTTTTCCATTTCCAGTTGTACTTTTTCAGCTTCCAGACGGGCGGCTTTGGCAAAATCAATATCAGCTGAAGCATAAATGATTTGGCGAGAGGAGTTTACCAGCAAACCACAGGAACTGTTTAAGCCATATTTAGCCACATCTTCCAGACTTCCGCCTTGAGCACCAACACCGGGAACCAATAGAAAATGTTCGGGGACAATGGCACGGATTTGTGTCAACATTTCCGCTTTGGTGGCACCAACCACATACATCATGTTTTCGTCATTTCCCCAATTCAGAGAGGTTCTCAGGACTTTTTCGAATAATTGTTCACCGGTTTCTGCATCTTTCATCAGTTGAAAATCAAATGCTCCCTTGTTGGAAGTTAAAGCCAGCAAGGTAACCCATTTTCCTTCGTAAGTAAGAAAGGGTGATACCGAATCTTCACCCATATAAGGTGCAACGGTTACAGAGTCGAATTCCATATTAGCAAAGAAGGTGCGGGCATACATAGCGGATGTATTGCCTATATCGCCCCGTTTGGCATCGGCAATGATAAATTGATCCGGATACTTTTCATGAATATAATCGACCGTGCGTTCCAACACTTCCCAACCTTCGAGACCGAGACTTTCGTAGAAAGCCAAGTTTGGTTTATAAGCCACACAAAGATCGGCCGTGGCATCGATAATCGCTTTGTTGAATTCAAAAATCGGGTCTTCCGACAGATTAAATAAATGTTCGGGGATTTTACTTACATCAGTATCCAATCCCACGCAAAGAAATGATTTCTTGCGTTGTATATTTTCAAATAGTTCTTGTTTTGTCATCTATATATTTACTATTTATTCATTTACTATTTTTTCCAAAACTCAATCAAATATCTAATTAACTAATATCTAATTAACTAATAACTAATTAACTAATAACTAATTAACTAATAACTAATTAACTAATAACTAATTAACTAATAACTAACTAATAACCAATCAACTAATAACCAATCAACTAATAACTAATTAACTAATAACTAACTAACTAATAACCAATCAACTAATAACCAATCAACTAATAACTAATAACCAATCAACTAATAACTAATAAACTAAATTACAATTCGTTTTCCTTCAACCGTTCCGAATTCTCAGCAACAATCAATTGATCGATTACACCTTGAATATCACCACCCATAAAAGCCGACAGATTATATATGGTAAAGTTGATCCGGTGATCGGTAATACGTCCCTGCGGATAATTGTAAGTGCGTATTTTAGCTGATCGGTCACCTGTAGAAACCATGGTTTTTCGTTTAGAACCAATTTCGTCGAGGTATTTTTGATGCTCCACGGCATATAAACGGGAGCGAAGCTCATTCATTGCCTTGGCCTTGTTTTTATGTTGTGATTTCTCGTCCTGACATTGTACCGTGGTTCCTGTCGGAATATGTACCAGACGAATGGCTGAATAGGTTGTATTTACAGATTGACCGCCGGCTCCCGAAGAACAGAAGGTATCTACACGTACATCCGATTCTTTCAGTTCATAATCAAATTCTTCCATTTCAGGAAGTACAGCCACGGTAGCAGCAGACGTATGAACCCGTCCCTGTGTTTCGGTTTGAGGAACACGTTGCACACGGTGAACACCCGATTCGTATTTCATGGTTCCGTACACGTTTTCACCGGAAACTGTAAAAATCATTTCTTTAAAGCCACCCGAAGTTCCTTCGCTGGTATTGGTTATTTCAATTTTCCATCCTTTTGTTTCACAGTATTTTGCGTACATCCTGTAGAGGTCGCCAGCAAAGATAGCTGCTTCATCACCACCGGTACCACCACGAATTTCGACAATGGCATTTTTGTTGTCTTCCGGATCGGCAGGTATCAACAGCAACTTAATATTTTCTTCCATTTCCGGGATTTTGGGTTCAATCTCGTCAATTTCAGCTTTGGCCATTTCACGCATTTCGGGATCACTTTCATTTTCCTGAATTTCTTTGGCTTCTGTCAGATGCGTTAATGCAGTTTTGTATTCCTGTTGTGCCTCCATGATTCGTTGCAATTCACGATACTCTTTGTTGAGTTTTACATATCGTTTCATGTCTCCAATCACTTCGGGATCAGTTATCAACGTCGAAATCTCTTCGAACTTGTGTTGTAATCCTTCTAACTTTTCTATTAATGTTTTCTCTGCCATATTGTTAAAGTATACCCCTAACCCCTAAAGGGGAATTAAAGATACTATCGTTTTTATTATTTTCCAGCTCGTACATGATGTTTAAATCATCAGAATTGTTGTTTCCATTTTTCCCCTTTAGGGGTTAGGGGTTAGTCTTTCCCTTCTTTCAGCCTCATCTTTCAAATTATGCACATACTTTTTTAACCGCCATTCCATAATACTCTGAAAACGTTTTTTTGAAATGAATATATCAAAAAACCAACCAAAGCGGATACGAGTTTCAAGTGTATACATACATTCCTTTTTGTTCTTTGGAATGAGTGTAAATGTACAATCCATTTTTTTTATAAATCCTTCCGAATGAACCAATTCGAGATTAAAAGAACTGTTCCCGTTTTTGAATCGTTTATGAGTCAGCTTACTATCAATGCTTATATCGGGAAATGTAATTATATTCGGAATAACCACATCGCCCACACCACGGATAACAGCAGTTGCTTTATCATAACTTGTTGACTTAAAGTAAAATTCCATCAATTCGTTCTTCTCTTTCCGTAAATTCATTCCCTTTAATGCCCAGCTAAAAAGTGCATCCAGATTATAACGCATCTGGTAATCGAAATCCCTTGTTACCGAACTGCACACACTATCGGATGCTTTTACACTGACCTGACAATATGTAACAAAATCTCCATCCTTATAGTTTGTGGAAATGGAATCGACAGGTGAAGCATTTAAGAATAGACTATTCGTAAGAAATGAAAAGAGTAACAGGGTATAATTTCTTATGCTACGGTTGCTTAAAACAGAACTGAATTTATACATGTATTTACTATTTAACAGCTTTCTGCCTTCTTTCCGATTCGTCAATCATATTTTCGGTAAACTTCTTTATTCGCCATTCAACAATTGTTTTGTATCGTCTTTTCGTTATAAACAGGTTGAAAAACCAATCAAATTCAATTTTTAAATTAGAAATATAAAGTTGTTCGTTATTATTCAGTGGAATTATAGTTAGGGTTCCATAAGCTTTTTTAAGAACAAAACTTGAATATATAATGTCCGCTGTAACTTTGGTCTGACCATTTGAATACATCGTTTTTTGAATAATACCGTCCATTTTGATATTATCAAATGATGTTAATCCCGGAATTACGACATCAAAAAGTCCGTGAGTGACGTTTGTTTTGGGGTCATTAATGGACGATTTTAAAACAATAATTAATTCATTATCCTTGTGACCTTGTAACCCCAAATCTTTCAGTGCCCAATTAAACAGATTTCCGGGGGTAGTATGAAAATCACTAACTAAATCGCTTGTTACAGCGGACACAATTTTATTGGAAATTTTTATTTTGCGCTGATATTGTGATATAAAAGCTCCATCTTTGTAATATGTAGAAACAGAATCAGTTGGTGAGGCTAAAATACTAAAAAAACAAACTAATGTAAATATAAGATATGTATATGTTCTCTTCATTATTCAATTTAAACGCGAATAATAGCAAATTATCTCTATTATGAGCTGAATTTTTTCCGGTTTTGCTAAAAGCGGTACAAAATTACCATTTATTTAGCTGACATAAAAATAAAAGTTGAAATTAGATTCAATTCTCAAAAAAACTTGTATTGAAACAAACATTTTTTGAGGATTTAAGTTTATTGAAATGAAAAAAAGGAATATAAAAAAACTGATCCGGCTTACTGAAATGAAAGTACAACTAAAAAAAGTAAAATGGTCTGCTACAAACGATAATTTATATGCCATCGATAGTCAAATCGGAACATCAGATCAATAGTTTGTATAAAAATGAGTACCTTTGTGCCTTTATTAATAAGATATCAATGAGATTTGACGAACTTCCTCTTTGCGATGCCGTGTTGGACGGCTTGCAAGCCATGAATTTTAAAGAAGCCACTCCGGTTCAGGAGCAAACTATCCCTGTAATTTTACAAAAACGAGATGTAATTGCCTGTGCACAAACCGGTACCGGTAAAACTGCTGCTTTTATTTTGCCGCTTTTACATAATTTACAATCGGAACCGCACCCCGAAGATAAAGTAAATGCCATTATTATGGCACCAACCCGTGAGTTGGCCCAACAAATTGACCAACAAATGGAAGGTTTCTCGTATTATACTTCTTTTTCATCGGTAGCCGTTTATGGTGGAAATGATTCTAATGCCTGGGATGTACAACGACGTGGGTTGCAAAAAGGAGCCGATGTGGTTATCGCCACTCCGGGCCGATTGTTGTCGCATATTAATCTTTATGACATAGATTTTTCACACGTAAAGTACTTTATTCTTGATGAAGCCGATCGTATGCTCGACATGGGTTTCTTTGACGATATAATGTTGGTGGTTAACCGCCTGCCGAAAGACCGGCAAACAATCATGTTTTCGGCTACCATGCCTCCCAAAATACGTCTGCTTGCCAAAACCATTATGCACGATCCTTTCGAAGTGAAAATTGCCGTTTCGAAACCGCCGGAAAGCATTATGCAAACTGCTTATATTTGTTATGAGGCTCAAAAACAGGGCATCATTCGTCATTTATTTGTAGAACAGGAAACGAATAAAGTGATTATTTTTTCCGGTTCAAAACTCAAGGTGAAGGAACTTTTCAAAACCTTTCATCAAATGGGACTTTCGGTTGGTGAAATGCATTCCGACCTCGACCAGGTACAACGCGACCACATCATGCACGAGTTCCGGAATAATCGAGTGAATATACTGGTGGCTACCGATATTGTTTCGCGCGGAATAGATATTGATGATATTTCGTTGATAATAAATTATGATGTACCTCATGATGCCGAAGATTACGTTCATCGTATCGGTCGTACGGCGCGTGCCAGTGCCAAAGGGATGTCCATCACTTTTGTGTCGGAAGAGGAACAATACAAGTTCAAACAAATAGAAGAATTTCTCGAAAAAACGATTTATAAAATCCCTATGCCCGAAGAACTGGGCGAAGCACCGGAATATAAACCGGAACTACACCGTTTCGGTCATAAGAAATTTGCTAAAGGAAAAGGGTCGTTTAACAGACAAAAACCCAGAAAATAATGCATAATTCATAATTCATGATTCATAATTCATAATTCATAATGCATAATTCATATTGCATAATTCAGGTATGAATGCATAATTGAGGAAATTCTAATAAATCAACCGGGCCACGATATTTCGCGGCTCTTTTTTTTGATTAATGTTGAATTTTCGTTTGAATCTGAATGTAGTGGAATGATTTGATAGAATGTATATAAAAAATCACGGTTCCACCTGAGTGAAACCGTGATAATATTAAGTACAATAAAACTATTGCTTAGCTGCAACCGTTTTTTCCACCCATTTTCTTGCATTTACAAATGCTTCCACCCAAGGAGTAATTTGGTCGTTAGCTTTGCGGTCCGCCGGGTAATGCGCCCATTGCCATGGGAAAATGGCACGTTCGGGGTGAGGCATCATGGCCAGATGACGGCCATCGGTTGAGCAAATACCGGCTACACCATAATCCGAACCGTTCGGGT
Organism: Paludibacter sp. UBA6032; assembly: GCA_002427885.1. GTDB lineage: Bacteria > Bacteroidota > Bacteroidia > Bacteroidales > Paludibacteraceae > Paludibacter. The sequence continues at coordinate 45,677 of DIZI01000004.1, read as the reverse complement.
TGGCAGGATAACTTGAATAGGCGTATTTGGCAATAATATTGTACTCCTTTTCTTCTTTCGGCAGGTAAAATTTACCTTCACCGTGAGCTACCCAAACGCCCAACTGGCTGTTTGACAATGAACCCAACATGACCGAATTGTTTTCAGGAATATTTAATCCAATAAACCCGGATTCAAATTTATGCGAGTCGTTGTGCAGCATACGGGGTTGAACATCATGTTCCGGATTGACCAGTCCGAGCTCTATCATCAACTGGCAACCGTTACAAATTCCCAGACTCAATGTATCTTTTCTGCTGTAGAATTTATCCAGTGCCGATTTTGCTTTTTCATTGAACAGGAAACCGCCTGCCCAACCTTTGGCTGAGCCTAATACGTCGGAGTTTGAGAAACCTCCGCAGAACACAATCATGTTCAAATCTTCCAGTGTTTCGCGTCCTGTAGCCAAATCGGTCATGTGTACATCTTTTACATCGAATCCGGCGAGGTAAAGGGCGTAAGCCATTTCACGTTCACCATTCGTTCCTTTGTCACGGATTATAGCCGCTTTTACGCCACTTGGTTTCCTGTCTTGCGACAGATTGAATTGAGTGAACTTTCCTTTGAAAGATTTATTGAAATTGAATTCCAATGCTTGTGTCTTGTAATTGTTGAAACGGGCTGTGGCACAAATTTCACCACTTTGCTTACGATCCAGCAGATAGGACGAGCGGAACCAAATATCACGCAATTCATCAATGGAGAATGTATATGATACCAGTTTCTTTTTGATTTCCAATCGTCTTTCCTGAATTGGAGAGGCAATACGTGCAAAGCCAATGCCATTGTTTGCCAGAATCTTTTCAACAGCTTTTTTGTCTGTTACCTGAATTAAAACCCCCGGATTTTCCGCAAAAAGAATGTTGACCAACGATTTTTCAGCAATATCATCCAGTTTTACATTCAGTCCGCCGGTTGCATTGGCAAAACACATTTCGAGCAAAGCGGTAATCATACCACCTTCAGAGATATCATGACCGGCAAGAATTAATCCTTTGCCGATCAGTTCCTGAATGCTGTCGAAAGCAGCTTTAAAATATTCGGCATCTTGAACAGTAGGTACTTCTTCACCCAATTTATTGAGTGTTTGTCCTAAAACGGACCCACCTAATTTAAGTGAATCAAAAGAGAAATCGATATGATAAAGGACCGATTTAGGTTCGTTTACTAAAACCGGACTAATAATTTTCTGTACATCCGATACTTCTGCACCGGCGGAAATTATTACGGTTCCCGGGGAGAAGACTTTATCGTTACCGTATTTTTGAGTCATCGAAAGACTGTCCTTTCCGGTCGGGATATTGATTCCCAGCGAACAGGCGAAATTGCTGCAAGCCTCAACCGCTTTATATAAACGCGCATCTTCACCCGGATTTTTGCTTGGCCACATCCAGTTGGCACTCAGTGAAACACTGTCCAAACCTTCAGCCAACGGTGCCCAGACGATATTGGTTAGCGCTTCGGCAATAGCCAATACGGATCCGGCTTCGGGATTTACCATGGCGGCCAGCGGTGCATGGCCAATAGAAGTGGCAATACCTGCTTTTCCACGATAATCCAGAGCAACCGCACCCAAATCGTTCAAGGGCAGTTGAATTTCACCGGCACATTGTTGGAAAGCTACTTTTCCGGTAATGGAACGGTCCACTTTGTTAGTCAACCAGTCTTTACAAGCAACCGATTCAACCTGAAGAACGTTTTGAATATAATTCAATAAATTATCTTCATCAATTTCAATCGGGGCATAATTTTCTACAATGGTTTGATCGGTAATAACCGTACGCGGTGGCTTACCAATCATATAATTTAATTTCAAATCGATCGGTTTTTGTCCATCAGCCTGTTCAAAAACAAACTGCATATCATCAGTCGTTTCACCGACAACATACATAGGAGCACGTTCCCGTTCGGCAATTCGGTGAACTTTGTCGATATCATCTTTTTTGATAATCATTCCCATACGTTCCTGACTTTCATTGCCAATAATTTCTTTGGCACTCAATGTAGGGTCACCGACAGGCAGTTTAGATACATCAATCTTTCCTCCGGTGCTTTCTACGAGCTCGGAGAGGCAATTTAAGTGACCACCTGCACCGTGGTCGTGCATTGAAACGATTGGATTTTTATCCGATTCAGCCATGGTACGAATTACATTGGCTACCCGTTTTTGCATTTCAGGATTGGCACGTTGAACGGCATTCAGTTCAATGGCATTGGCATACTCTCCGGTTTCAACAGACGATACAGCACCACCGCCCATACCGATCCGGTAATTATCACCGCCCATTACCACCACTTTTTCACCGGCTACCGGCTCCGCTTTCAGAGCATCACGTTTGGTACCAAAACCAACACCACCGGCCAACATGATCACTTTGTCAAAACCAAATGTTTTGCCGTTTTCTTCGTGTTCGAAAGTCAGCAAAGAACCGCAAATCAGCGGTTGTCCGAATTTATTTCCAAAATCGGAAGCTCCGTTTGAAGCTTTGATTAAGATTTGTTCGGGAGTTTGATACAACCATTTGCGTGGTGTTGTGGCTTTTTCCCAGGAACGTGAAGGTCCTTCCGGACTGGTCTTTGGATTTGTTCTCGGATAACTGGTCATGTAGACTGCTGTACCGGCCATTGGTAAACTGGCTTTACCACCTGCCAAGCGGTCACGTATTTCGCCGCCGGAACCTGTTGCAGCACCATTGAAGGGTTCTACGGTAGTTGGAAAATTATGTGTTTCGGCTTTCAATGAAATAACCGATTCAATTTCTTTAATTTCAAAAAAGTCGGGTTTGTCACCGCTGGCCGGTGCAAACTGTTCAATTTTAGGACCTTCGTTAAAAGAAACATTGTCCTTATATGCCGAAACCAACCGGTTCGGATTTTCTTCCGAGGTTTTGCGAATCAACTTAAACAAGGTCATTTCTTTTTCTTCGCCATCAATAATAAATTGACCGTTGAAGATTTTGTGACGGCAATGTTCCGAGTTTACCTGTGAAAAACCAAAGACTTCGCTATCGGTCAGTTTTCTTCCAATTTTTTCACTGACATCATTCAGGTAATCAATCTCTTCTTTATTCAATGCCAGACCTTCCTGTGCATTATAAGCGGCAATATCATCGATTGATAAAATAGGCTCAGGTTGTTTGTTTACCGTAAAAACATCCTGACCAACTCCCGTGTATATACGTTGCAGCATGGGATCATATTCCAAACCACCTTGTGCAGATGGTGTTTGAGGAAGTGCTGTAAACTCTTCAATACGAATAATGCCGCTGATTCCCATATTTTGGGTAATTTCAACGGCATTTGTACTCCAGGGTGTGATCATTTCGCGGCGTGGCCCAACGTAGTTTCCTTCGATTTTCTCTTGATTGAGAAGGACGGATTCTCCAAAGAGCCATTCTAATTTTCGGACATTGTCGGCTTCAAGCGGAAAAGATGTTTGTACCGCGTAAAGATGTTGTGCGGGAGTTCGGAAAAATTGAATCATGATAATATGTTGAAGTTATTGATTTATTTGATGTATGGAAATGACAGATTATAAGGTCTTTACATGCATTTTCGATTGTCTTTCAATTTGAACACAAAGATAGACATTTTTAGCGGTCTATGAAATAATCGTTTGAATAAAAACCGTATTAATTTGAGAATTATTTTTCATTTTGTACATCGATATTAGTAGTTTAAATTTTTAAATTCAATAAATTGTCAGATCAGGGAATTGACAAAGTCTCAGTTAAATATGCCATCATTGAATAGTAAAATAAACAATCTCCACAATCTGATTGTTATGTCGTTCTGAATCAAAAAAGCTGAACAATGCTGGAAAATAGAATTAATAAAGAAATTTTAAAAGAACAACTCGAGAATGAAACGTTTAAACGAAGAACGATTTCATTTTATAAGTATTTTGATATTGAAAGTCCGGTGGATTTCAGGAATCAACTCTATAAAGAATGGTTTGACTTGACTTGTTTTGGACGTATTTACATTGCTCACGAAGGTATTAATGCTCAAATGAGTGTGCCGGAACATAATTTGCAACCGTTTTTAGTTCAATTATATGCCATTGCCGAACTGGATCAGGTTCCGATAAAATACGCTATCGAAGATGATGGAAAATCGTTTTATAAACTGACTATCAAGGTTCGTCCCAAAATTGTAGCGGATGGACTGGATCATGGCAGTTACGATCTTTCGAAAGTCGGTACACATTTGTCAGCGCTCGAATTTCACAAGGCTATTAGTGACCCAAATACAATTGTTGTAGATATGCGAAACCATTACGAAAGCGAGATTGGCCGGTTTGAGAAAGCCTATTGTCCCGATTCGGATACTTTTAAAGAAGCTATTGTGGATGTTGTTGACAAATTCAAAGATCAAAAAGATAAAAGGTTTCTGTTGTATTGTACCGGTGGAATTCGTTGTGAGAAAGCCAGTTCGTACCTGATTCACAATGGATTTGAAAATGTGGGACAAATGCATGGCGGAATCATAGAATATGCGCAACAAATTAAAAAGTTGGGTGTAAATTCAAAATTTTATGGAAAGAATTTTGTCTTTGACCAACGACTGGGAGAATCGATTGATGGACAGGTAATTTCGCATTGCCACCAATGTGGAAAACCCGCCGATACACATACCAATTGTGCAAACAACGATTGTCATTTGTTATTTATTCAATGTGATGAATGCCGGACGAAATATGATGGATGCTGTGGAGATGAATGCAAAGAAATAATCCGGCTTTCGGCCGATGAACGAAAGAATTTGCGGGTTTTGAACCAACAAAAATATGCTGAAAGCAAAATATTTAAAAGTTGGCTTCGCCCGGAACTTCGTCCAGGTTTATCGGTTATAAAATCAAATTCGAATGAATAATTTCTGGCAAACAATCAATCAGCCGATTATTGCCCTTGCACCCATGGAGGATGTTACCGATACCGTCTTTCGTGAAGTTATCCGTTCGGTTTCCCATCCTGAAGCATTAAATGTGCTATTCACCGAGTTTACATCTACCGATGGTCTGACTAATGAAAAAGGGCTGCAACATGTTGTTCACCGGTTAGCAGTCAATGATAGTGAACGTGAATTGCTTGCATCAACCGGTACTAAACTGGTTGCACAAATCTGGGGCTCCGATCCTGAAAAATTCATGAAAAGTGCTCAACTAATTTCCGCTTTAGGGCAGTTTGATGGGATTGATATCAATATGGGATGTCCGGTAAAAAAAGTGGTGAAGAAGCAATGTTGCTCTGCCCTGATCAATAATCCTGATTTGGCAAAAGAGATTGTTTTGGCGACAAAAGAAGGAACAGGTTTGCCGGTAAGTGTGAAGACACGGTTGGGATTTAATGCTGTTATTACCGAAAAATGGATAGGAGAGTTGCTTGAAATAAATCCGGCCGCAATAACTATTCATGGACGAACTCAAAAAATGTTGTCTACAGGCCTCGCTATGTGGGATGAAATCGGAAAGGCTGTTCAATTGCGAAATAATCTGAATTCGAATACTTTAATTTTAGGAAACGGTGACATAACAAGTTACGAAATGGCTTTGAATAAGGTTTTGGAATTTGGCGTTGATGGTGTTATGGTTGGCACGGGGGTATTTAAAAATCCGTGGATGTTCAATAAAATCCAACCGGATGTTACCGTAGAAATGAGACTGGCGTTGCTAACAAAGCATATAAATTTGTTCGATACAACCTGGGGCTGTAAGCATTTCAATATTTTAAAACGTTTTTTTAAAATTTACGTCAATGGTTTTGAAGGTGCCGCCGAAGGACGAGATAAATTGATGCACGCTAAAAGTTGTGAGGAAGCATTGGAAGTGATAAAACTATTTCAAATCCCCATCAATGTTTCCAGATAATGCTTTTCTATTCCGAAAATTTGTTTAATGGCTGCTATATTGTTTAATATCAGTTGTTTGTCATGATTGACCTTTTGAATTTTTTTACCTACTATCATCACGTTTTTAGGGGTGTGTTCCAATTGTATAAATTCAAAAACGTTGGTTTTGTAACCAAAGGCCTCTAAAATCATGGCACGCAAGGTATCGGTAATAATTTCGGCCTGCCGCTCTTTTAAAATGCCGAATTTCGTGATGTTGCTCAGTTCATTCGTAACATGCATTGCTTTACGGATTTGCTTGTGACAGCAAGGTGCACATACAATCAGTGAAGCATCCGATTGTATTCCCCGGTAAATGGCATCATCGGTGGCGGTATTGCAGGCGTGCAAGGCGATTAAAATATCAATTTTCTCCAGTTCAGTCTCTTCGATAGTTCCTTTTACGAAATTAAGTTGATCGAATCCGGCTTTATCAGCAATTGAATTACAAATTTCAACCAAATCTTCACGGAATTCAACTCCGGTCATATTCACATGCTGTTTCAGATTATTAGTCAAATAATCGTACAAAGCAAAGGTAAGATAACCTTTCCCGGAACCCATATCTACAACATGAAAATTCTCCGGAAGGCTCAGTTCATTTAAATAAGGTGCCAGAAGTTCGATGTATTTATTAATCTGTTTATACTTGTCGCTCATTTCGCGCCGGACTTCCCAACCGGCATTGGTGATGCCCAATTCACGTAAATAAATATTCTCCTTCACTTCAATCAACCTGTCTTTAATTTTATCGTGCGATAAGGTGACTGGTGCCAGTATAAGCGGTTTTGTGGTTTTTAATTGTGCTTTTCCATTGGGCAGAATAGTATAACTGATATTTTCGGTGTTAGTAAAAATCTCAGCATTGTAGAAGTCCTTTTCAAGTGCTTTGTCTATTATATCCAAACCTTCAGAGATTTCAAAGTTCTTCGTAATGTCTTTTGTGTTATGTCTGTACACGAAGTTTAAGCTTAATCCCTTTTTCAATTCAACCGCTGTAATTATAAGCTTATTCAAATCGGAAGATTTGTCTCTTTTGTTGGTTAGCAACAATTTTATCAATTCTTTATTGTCAATAATGGATTGAAGTTTTTCGAAAAATATTGGAAGTTGAGTGTCTTGCATGAAGGAAGAGTATTTATATTCTTTACTATATTTGAGCTAAATAATATATAATTAATTAGTTATATTAATTGAAATTACATTTGGCATAATAATCTATCGTCTTTAAAAAGTTGACGGGTTTTTCCATATCACAGATCAGATCTTTTCTTGAATAGTCAGGTAATGAAAAAATATTATTGGTCGATTTTTCGTTTTTTTCCAGTCTGTCTAGACATACAAATCCTCTGCAGATAACAGCAACAACAATTCTCAAAAAAGTCCGTATATTTTTTCGAGGGTAGCCGGTTTGTTGGGCTAATTGAAATATTTCATCCATTAATTGCTGATAAACTTCCTGAAGTTGTTTCATACTCTTTTCGCAGGTAGCCAATGTCCTTATACCATCCTGATTATCTTTATAAATATCAAAAATGTCATTTTCCAACTGCATTAATGCTCCAAGCTTATAAATCATCGTATTCTCCAGTTCATTGCTAATTGGACCAAAAATGCTGCAGTAAAAAAGAAATGAACAGCCTCCTTTTAAATAAGTTATATCCTCAATTTCTTTGACGCTTGTTTCCTGAAGTTTTTGTTTCTTGCTTAAAATTTGTGCTTCAAACACGTTTAAATAATATTTCTTTATCAAACCGGTATCAGCCGAATTCTCAAGAACCTTCCTGCCAAAATTAAGGAATAATTTTTCATGAGCATCATTTCCGGTATGATCATAAGGTTGTTCAATTAATTCCTTGATGTAATTTTCAGATAGTACTTTTTTATCAATCAAATCATCAAATAAACCGGATAATGCACCCACATAAGTTATCGCAGTTCTTTCCTTTCGGGACATTTTTCTCCCTCTCAATATACAAAGTGATTCACCCACAATGGCCGGAACGGCATAACCATAATATCTGACTATTTTCTTATAATCTTTATCCTCTAAACTTCCATCATTTCCTTTTTTACTGGTTTCAATATCAATGGCTAATGTCTCCCGAATAAAGGACCGTTGATAGTTGAATATTTGATTTAACCTAAAAAACAAACCGGGAAGTTGAATAAGATTGTAGATGTAATTTATCATTTTCAATTTGAAGGAAACTTGTCAGATATTCTTTTTATTCGGGATTTGGTACAAATGTACGAAATTCCCGTTGAAAGTGAAATCATTCCACGAAATGTAAGATATTCAATGATTTTAACAGAAAAACGCGAACCGGTAATTCCGATTCGCGTTTTCATCATTTATTGAAATGATTTTATTCTTCTTCTTCTTTTTTTACAGTTTTCACCACTTTTCCCTTAGGTGCATATTTCGATTTGCTTCTTTTCTTTCTAGGTACATAAGTTCCGGGTAAAATGACATCAATTAAGTGTTTTCCAAGCAATCCTAACTTAACCGCGCAGGCCAGAGAAGCCATACTTATTAAAATCATTGGCCATGTATATTCATTCGGAACATCGTGAATCCAAACTAAGATAGCCAGGGTGCTTGACAGAATAGTAATAAGGATTCCATAAATAATTTTTGATTTTAAAAGTGGTGTTCGTAACGTTTTGAAACGGGTTATTCCATCAACAATTCCGGAAACAAACGATGCAACCAACGATAATGGAAGCATAAAAATTGAAAAGTTGATAACCGAATGTACAACTACAGCTTGAAAATCGGGAAAAATAGCGTGAAACGCAATTAACAAAGGTATTAAAGCCACAAAAGTTTGAGAAAGATGGATAGCAATCGGGTGTATATCCAAAGACAAGATTAACAAACGATTTGCCGAAACCCGTTCACGATACGGTTCGAAAACATTTCGTGGTAAACCGCAGGCAGGACAAACATCGCCCAGATCTCCGGCTTTCATTACATAACCGCATGGGCGGCAACGCACTAATTCTTCATCTATCATATTGGTAATAATTTTATAATTGGTATAATTTTTCTTTTCAGGGACAAAGGTAATAAGTAATTAAATATGAACAAAGAGCAAGCTCAGATTTTTTTTAAATAGCTGAAATGCTAAATCTTTGTTGAGTTGATCCGTTGATTTAAGTTGGATTTTTGAAATTAATAGGCTAATCAATTTGATTGTCATTCAACTAATACATTCTCAACCAATTACTCTGCTCTCGTAATACCTGCACCATTCTTTTAAACCGCATTCATCACATTTCGGTTTTCGGGCCAGGCAAACATACCTGCCATGTAGAATTAACCAGTGATGAGCTTTAGGAATGAGCTCTCCTGGTATATGTTTTACTAATTCCTGTTCGGTTTGGAGTGGATTTTTAGAATTGGTAGTCAAGCCTAAGCGTTCGGAAATGCGAAACACATGCGTATCAACTGCCATAGCCGGTTGGTTAAATACCACCGATGCAATTACATTAGCCGTTTTACGGCCGACTCCCGGTAAAGTCTGAAGTTTTTCTATATCGTCTGGTACAACGCCACCAAAATCTGATACCAGTTTTTGTGCCATTCCCACCAGATGTTTTGCTTTGTTATTTGGATACGAAATGCTCCGGATATATTCAAAAATCACTTCATGATTGGTAGCTGCCATTGCCTCGGGTGTTGGAAAATCGGCTAACAATCGGGGTGTTGTCATATTTACCCTTTTGTCGGTGCATTGAGCCGAAAGTATAACAGCCACCAACAATCCGAAGGGATCTTTGTATTGCAACTCAGTTTCGGCCACCGGAACATTTTCAATGAACCAATCAATAACATGTTTATAGCGTTGTTTTGTCGTCATTCACTCAGGTTTAAAGTTTGAAAGGATTAGGGTGCCGGGTAAAACAAACTCCGCTCAAATACCCTTTCTGTTTTTTAAGTTTTCTTTTTTCTGCAAATTTATATCAAAAGATGTAATTAGGGCGCTCATTTTTATTATTTTTGCAAATTAAACACGAGATTTTGAATTTCAGTCGTTATACAGAAGTAAATAAAATATTGATTTAATTATGAATCGTGAATTCCTAATTATGAATTAATTATAAACATGGCACCAAAGAAACCTATTAAAACCACGCCTAAAAACGAGACCAGACCGGAGCAGAAACCTCAACCTAAACCGGAACCAAAGAAAAGAAATAGTGATGAACCCGGTTCGTGGGGAAGATTTATTTTATTTCTGAAAGATGAAAGAACTCACTTTATACTGGGATTAGGTTTGTTTATCGGCGTTTTGTTCCTTTTTCTATCTTTCATATCCTATTTCTTTACTGGGGCCGACGACCAGAGTAAGGTTAATCTTCCGTGGGGAGAAATGCAACAAATGCGTCTGGATATTAAAAACTGGGCATCGGTAACCGGAGCTATATTGTCCGAAACGTTTATCAATCGCTGGTTTGGCATTTCTTCTTTTGCCATTTTATATTTCGGTACAGTGCTGGCTTTCCGCCTAATGAAAAAGCGCATTACATCGCTTTGGAAAGCTTTTTTTCATTCCAGTTTCTGGCTGATATGGTTTTCGGTTTTACTCGCTTATGGTTTTTCATCATTTTATAAAGACTACTTGTTTTTTTCTCCCGGTGGACAGCATGGAGATGCGGTTAGCCAATGGCTCGTGTCATATATTGGAATGCCCGGAACTTTAATGGCTTTGATCGGCACGTTTCTGATTTATTGTGTTGTATCTTCTAAAGCAACGATACCCTTTTTGAAACGGTTATTCTCCCGGAAACCAAAAAAAGTTGATGCTTCAGTCACTGAAGTTTTTGAAAATGAGAATAATGACGAAAACTCGGTAGCAGTTGGCACTGAAATTATTCCGGAAGACTGGATAGTTAAAGGTAACGATAAGGCTGATGAATTGACGATTGAACTGAATAACGAGGCTGAAGGAGTTCCTTTTGAAATTGAAAAGCCCGAAGTTGACGATAGCAAAGCCATTGATGCACTGGAACTGGAAATCACTGATACAGACAACGAAGATCCCTATTATAATGTGGCAAAACTGGGCAAATATGATCCAACACTGGACCTGACTCATTACAAACCGCCAACCCTCGATTTGTTGAAAATATACGGTACTGACAACGAAACACAAATTGACATGGTGGAACAAAATACGAATAAGAATCGTATTATCACCACTTTACAGAATTATGGTATTGAAATTGATACCATTAAAGCAACGGTCGGTCCGACAATTACACTATACGAAATTGTACCAAAAGCCGGTGTTCGTATTTCTAAAATTCGTAACCTGGAATACGACATTATGCTTAGTCTGGCAGCTACAGGCATTCGTATTATTGCTCCGATTCCGGGTAAAGGAACCATTGGTATCGAAGTTCCGAATATCGATCCTCAGGTAGTTTCGATGCATTCCATTATTGCTTCCAAGAAATTTCAGGAATCTAAATTTGATTTGCCAGTAGCTTTCGGACGTACCATAACCAATGAAATTTTTATGGTGGATCTGGCCAAAATGCCTCACTTGCTGGTGGCAGGTGCAACGGGACAAGGGAAATCGGTTGGTTTAAATGCTATCATCACATCCTTGCTTTACAAAAAACATCCTTCGGAATTGAAACTTGTTTTGGTGGACCCCAAAAAGGTGGAATTTAATATTTACGGCGATATTGAAAAACATTTTCTTGCCAAATTACCGGATGGAGATGATGCGATTATTACCGATACCAGCAAGGTGGTCGAAACGCTCAATTCGCTTTGTATGGAAATGGATGACCGTTATGATTTACTGAAGAAGGCACATGTTCGTAATTTAAAGGAATACAACGAAAAGTTTACAAACCGTCATTTGAATCCAGAAAAAGGTCATCGCTATTTACCTTATATCGTGGTAATTGTCGATGAGTTTGGTGATCTGATAATGACGGCCGGCAAAGAAGTGGAAATGCCCATTGCCCGAATTGCCCAGTTGGCCCGTGCGGTGGGAATACACATGATTATTGCCACGCAACGTCCATCGGTGAATATCATCACCGGTGTTATCAAAGCCAACTTCCCGGCACGCGTGGCTTTCCGTGTTTCGTCCATGATCGATTCACGTACCATTCTCGATTCGCCCGGTGCCAATCAATTGGTTGGACGTGGTGATATGTTGTTTTCTCAGGGAAATGATTTGATTCGTGTTCAATGTGCTTTTGTGGATACGCCTGAAGTGGAAAATATAGTGAATCACATTAAACAACAACAAAGCTATCCGACTGCTTTCTATTTGCCGGAATTTGTGAGAGCTGAAGGTGATGGTATTGATGCCAGTTCAGTTGACATGACCAAACGCGATCCGCTTTTTGAAGAAGCCGCCAGACTGATTGTGGCTCATCAACAAGGTTCTACATCCCTTATACAGCGTAAATTTTCGATCGGTTACAACCGTGCAGGTCGAATTGTCGATCAACTGGAGGTTGTAGGCATTATCGGACCGTTCGAAGGAAGTAAGGCGCGTCAGGTACTGGTGCTGGATGAATATCATTTGGAACAGATTCTCAAAAATTTGTAAGAGACTTTTACTGATATCCGTTTTAATCTGGTGAATTTTTTATGTATGTATTGACATAAAAGTTTTCTGGCACATTCCTTGTAAAGTGTTACTATACTAATATAACAAACATGAAACGTAGCCTCTATTATTTTCTGACTGTCATTTTATTCTCATGCCAAAGCGTAATTGCGCAAAACAATGCTCAAGCGGAAAAGATAATTTCTGATCTGCTTACTGAGGCTAAAACGCATGCGGTTAAAACCAACTTTAAGCTGATAATCAATAATAAAGATAATTCTCAAAACAATACATCAACCGGTTCATTTCTTCTGAAAGGAAATAAATTTGTGTTGGAAATGGATGAAATGAAAGTCTGGTTCGATGGTAAAACCCAATGGGCTTATGTTACGCAGAACAAGGAAGTAAACATAACCGAACCGACAGAGAAAGAACTTTCTGAAACCAATCCAATGGCCATTTTGTCAGCTTACAAATCCAGATGTAATATCTTCTTTGGTAAAACTAAGTCTGCTTCGAACTATAACATTGAAATGACACCAAAAGTCAAAAGCAATGATTTGATCAAAATTGAAGTTCAGGTCAATAAATCGAATACGAATCTGGTGTCAATAAAACAAATAAACAGAGATGGTGTTACTTCCCTGCTTACGCTGAGCAATTTTCAAAAAGGAGTCCCGGTTTCGGATAATATATTTACGTTCAATCCATCGAAATTTAAGGGTGCTTTGATGAATGATTTAAGATAATTAGGTCGTTTTTATTTGAAAAGTCAACCAATAACTGAACATAGATTTTATGTATTGCGATATAGACTTTTTAATGCCTGATAAATGAAAACCTTCTGATTGCGATTTTGTTTAATATATCAGAAAGAATAAATTATGAATTTTACAGCTATCGGTTGTCTGGTTAAATGAAAACAAAACAAAAACAATATAAATTATGAATGAAAAAGTGCGTTGCCTCATTATAGGCTCAGGACCGGCAGGTTATACGGCTGCCATTTATGCATCCCGTGCGAATCTTTTGCCTGTCTTATACGAAGGTATGCAACCCGGTGGACAATTAACCACCACGAATGAAGTGGAGAATTTTCCGGGCTATCCTGCCGGAATTACCGGACCCGAAATGATGGAAGAACTGAAAAAACAAGCTGAACGTTTCGGTGCCGATATTCGTTTCGGTATGGCAACGGCTACCGATTTGTCTTCAGCGCCTTATAAAGTAACCATTGATGGCGAAAAAACAATTGAGGCTGATACCATTATTATTTCAACCGGTGCCACAGCTCAATATCTTGGATTGCCCGATGAACAAAAGTATGCCGGTTCAGGTGTTTCGGCTTGTGCTACATGCGACGGATTCTTTTATCGTAAAATGACAGTGGCTGTAGTAGGAGGGGGCGATACTGCCTGCGAAGAAGCAACCTATCTGGCCGGTTTGGCGAGTAAAGTTTATGTGATTGTACGGAAACCCTTTTTACGTGCTTCCAAAATTATGCAGGAACGTGTCTTTGCAAACCCTAAAATTGAAGTTTTGTTCGAACATGAAACTGTCGGTTTGACCGGTGAAGGTGTTGTTCAGGGGGCAGATTTGGTAAAACGCCGTGGACAAGCCGATGAAGAAAAAGTTCATATTGATATTGATGGATTCTTTTTAGCCATTGGTCATAAACCCAATTCAGATATTTTCAAACCCTGGATTGAAACCGACGAAGTTGGTTACATTAAGACAATTCCCGGAACTCCAAGAACAAACGTGGCAGGTGTTTATGCAGCCGGTGATGTTTCGGATCCACATTATCGTCAGGCAATCACTGCAGCCGGAACAGGATGCCAGGCAGCTATTGAAGCTGAACGTTATTTGTCTGAAAAAGGATTGTAATATCCTCTAGAAATATTTAAAGAAGCTTGTCGAAATCCGGCAAGCTTCTTTTTGTGTTTTCAAGATGAACCAAACATTATTTAGAAAAATATGTATCTTAACTTCCAGTCATTTCTAAACATAGAAGGTAAAACCTTTTATTTACACTTTTTTACACTCATAAAATGCCCATTTAAAAATGAATGTATTAATTTTGCAGCCATTAAACAAAACAAATAAATTATGATCTATTTAGCTGACACCGCGAACATAAAAGAACTCAAGGAGCTTTTTTATTATTTTCCACTGGCCGGTATAACCACCAATCCAACCATTCTTGCTGCCGAAAACCGAAAATTATCGGAAGTTCTTCCTGAACTAATTGAAATAGTGGGTGACAGAATGCTGCATGTGCAAATGATAAGCACTATGGCTAATGATATGCTTAGAGAGGCTAAGACTTACAAAGCGAAATACAGCCTCGGTGATAATTATTTTGCAAAGATTCCGGTATCGAAAGAGGGCTTTAAAGCCATGCCGATGTTGAAGGATGCCGGTATTAATGTAACGGCAACGGCTATTTTTACACAACAACAGGCTCTTGTTGCCGCCAGAGCAGGTGCCGATTGGGTTGCACCCTACGTGAACCGGCTGGATAATATTTCTTCGCATGGAATTGAAGTTGTAAAACACATTGTTGAAAATATTAAAGAATATAAACTTAATACTAAAGTTTTGGCTGCAAGTTTCAAAACGGTGGACCAGATACACCGGGTCAGTATGGTGGGCAGTCATGCCGCGACGATTAGTTATGAAATAATTGAGCTCCTGAGAAGCCATCCTATGACGGATATGAGTCTGGATAAGTTCGAGAAAGATGGTCAGGGACTTTATGATATTGAATTTTAAATTCTTTTTCATATGTTGTTGTAAACTATAGAATTATGATAGATATATGATTTTATTTAACAAGGAAGCCCGCAATGGACTTCCTTATTTTTTTTGCAGGAAGAAATTACTCCTGGGGATATGAATTCTTGAATCTATTGCTATATTTGTAGCAAAAAAAAAATGTTTTATCTGAAAAAATAAAGAATGATATGGAAAAAAATTGGATGGAATCCCTTGAACCACTCATGAGACAATATGATAAACGCAAGCATCCGCTCGACTATAAAAGTCGTTATCAATTGATAGTCATGGTTATACTTTCTGCGCAGGACTCCGATAAACATATAAATGAACTGGCTCCGGTAATTTTTGAAGCCTATCCTTCGATGAACAGTCTGGCTAAGGCAACTGCCGAAGATTTGCATCAGTATATAAACACGGTTCGGAATTTTGGAAATAAGTCCGTGTGGCTCGTCACCCTGGCACAACTGATTGGCGATGATGACAAAATACCAACCAATCTGGCTGAATTAACAAAACTGCCCGGAATTGGACGAAAGTCGGCCAATGTGATTATTCGCGAATCGGGTAATGAAGCGGAAGGAGTTATTGTTGATCTGCATGTAGTTCGGGTGGCACCCAGAATAGGTATTGCTTCCGGGACACAACCGGAGAAAATTGAGAAACAAATTATGGCCATCGTTCCCCGTGAACGGTGGAACGATATAGGAATGGCCATTTCGTTTCTGGGTCGTGAAGTATGCAGACCGACAAACCCAAAATGTGATATTTGTGTCATGAATAAAGTCTGTCATTATCATAATGGAACCGGAAATTAGAGTGAAACGGCAGGTTTGAAATTGGTAAAAAAAATCCCGAACGATTTAATTCGTTCAGGATTTTTTTTACGTAGAGACGCATTGTAATGCGTCTCTACCAATATTTATTATCAATTTCTAAACACCAAACCATTTCCGTCATAATCCACCACTATGGTTTGGTCGTTATGAACGGTTCCGGCAATCAGTTGTTTGGATAAATCATTCAAAACATATTTCTGGATAGCTCGTTTCACAGGTCGTGCTCCAAATTGCGGATCGAAACCTTCGGCAGCAATGAATTTGATAGCCGCTTCGGTTAGTTCCAGTTGAACGCCGTTACCAGCTAAAGTTTTCTGAATTAACGAAACTTGTAAACGAACAATTTCCTCAATTTGTGATTCGTTGAGCGGTGCAAACATAACCAGTTCATCAATCCGGTTCAGAAACTCCGGACGAATGGTTTGTTTCAACAATTCGAATACCTGAGTCTTGGTTTTTTCAATGATTTCCGCCTGATTTTTATCGGTCATGCCTTCAAAACTTTCCTGAATCAGGGATGAACCAATGTTGGAAGTCATGATAATAATCGTGTTTTTAAAGTTCACCAACCGGCCTTTATTATCGGTCAACCTTCCATCGTCCAGAACCTGCAATAACACGTTAAATACATCGGGATGCGCTTTTTCAATTTCGTCGAAAAGCACCACCGAATAAGGTTTTCGGCGAATGGCTTCGGTCAACTGACCACCTTCATCATAGCCAACATATCCGGGAGGTGAACCGATTAACCGGGTTACCGAGAATTTCTCCTGATATTCACTCATATCAATACGCGTCATCATATTTTCATCGTCAAAAAGGAATTCTGCCAACGCCTTTGCCAATTCGGTTTTACCCACACCGGTTGTTCCCAGAAAGATAAACGAACCAATCGGACGTTTAGGGTCTTGTAACCCGGCACGACTCCGGCGAACGGCATCCGATACAGCCTGAATAGCCTCATCTTGCCCAACAACCCGGAGATGAAGTTCATCTTCCAGATTCAGCAATTTATCTTTTTCGCTTTGTAACATTTTCTTTACCGGAATGCCCGTCCAACGGCTTACCACGTCGGCAATATCTTCGCTGTCGACTTCTTCTTTTATCAACGCATGAACACCTTGCATGGCAGCAAGTTTGATTTGAAGTTGATTAATTTGTTCTTCAGCCGTTTTTACTTTCCCGTAACGAATTTCAGCCACAAGCCCGTAATCACCTTCACGTTCAGCTCTTTCGGCCTGATATTTCAGATCTTCAATCTCTATTTTTGTTTGTTGAATGCTGTCAATCAGTTGTTTTTCGCTCGACCATTTGGCACGCATTTCCTTGCTTTCTTCTTTCAAATTGGCAATTTCTTCGTTCAGTTGTGCCAACTTTCGGGTATCATTTTCCCGCTTGATAGCTTCGCGTTCAATTTCCAGTTGTTTTATATTACGGTCAATTTTATCCAGTTCTTCAGGGACTGAATCTACTTCCAGCCGAAGTTTAGCAGCCGCTTCGTCCATTAAATCAATGGCTTTATCCGGCAAAAAACGGTTGGTGATATACCGGCTCGACAGTTCGACAGCCGCAATAATGGCATCATCTTTAATACGGACTTTGTGGTGGTTTTCGTACCGTTCTTTCAATCCACGCAGAATAGAAATGGTGCTCGGAATATCCGGTTCATCCACATTTACAATCTGAAAACGGCGTTCCAATGCTTTGTCTTTTTCAAAATACTTTTGATATTCGTCCAAGGTCGTTGCTCCAATAGCACGTAATTCACCACGGGCCAAAGCGGGTTTCAGAATGTTGGCAGCATCCATGGCTCCATCACTTTTTCCTGCTCCCACAAGCGTATGAATTTCGTCGATAAACAAAATCACTTCACCATCGGCTTTGATTACCTCATTTACCACTGCTTTTAGTCTTTCTTCAAATTCACCTTTGTATTTGGCTCCGGCTATCAATGCGCCCATATCGAGCGAGAAAATCTGTTTCGATTTGAGGTTTTCGGGCACATCACCGCGCACGATTCGATGTGCCAATCCTTCGGCAATGGCTGTTTTTCCTACACCGGGTTCACCAATCAGAATCGGATTATTCTTGGTACGGCGGCTCAATATTTGCAATACCCGGCGAATTTCTTCATCACGACCAATCACGGGATCGAGTTTCCCGGCACGGGCTTGTTCGTTTAGATTAATTGCGTATTTATTCAACGCATTGTAGCTTTCTTCTGCCGAGGCTGAATCGGCTTTTGCACCTTTACGAAGTTCTACGATGGCTTTCTGCAATTCATTTTCAGAGATTCCGGCATCTTTCAATACCTTGGTCAAGGCATTTTTTTCAGCCGTAAAAGCCAGCAACAAATACTCCATCGAAACAAACTGATCACCGGCTTTGGAGGAAAGGGCGGTGGCTTTTTGTAAAACGGCATTGGCTTCACGGCTCAGGTAAGGTTCACCTCCCGATACACGTGGAAATGAACTGATCATGCTATCTACAACAGCTTGAAGATTAGCTGTATTGATCCCTAATTTTCCAAATAAAAATTGGGTCAAATCCTCACCTTTCGTAAGCAAAGCTTTGAATAAATGCGGTGTTTCAACCACTTGCTGCCCATTGGATTGTGCCAATTCTATAGCTTCCTGGACAACTTCCTGCGATTTGAGTGTAAAATTATTAAAGTTCATAGTTTATTTAATTTTTCTATTCTGTCTTTCATTTAGACAAATTTGTTGCCAGTTTGTATTTCGGAAATTATGTCTTGAATTATTTTTATATACTTGATATATAGGACATTCTTTCAGGCAAAAGTGCTATATTGGCAGTTAATATATTAATTGAATTAAGATATTGTAATATCAAGTTGTCAATTCTTCGTAATTTTTTTTCTCATTATTTTAGTTTTTGCCCAATATATAGTAACTTTGTCATCATTAAAGAAGAAAAACAATTTAAATTTAATAATTCAATATGAGTAACACGAAAAGAGTCTATACTTTTGGAAATGGACTAGCTGAAGGTAAAGCAGACATGAAAAATTTGCTCGGTGGTAAAGGAGCAAATCTTGCTGAAATGAATTTGATCGGTGTACCCGTTCCTCCGGGATTTACAATTACTACTGATACTTGTAACGAGTATTACAGCCTTGGAAAAGAAGAAGTAGTTGCACTTTTAAAACCTGAAGTTGAAAAAGCAATTGCAGGATTAGAGGTATTGATGAAATCTAAATTTGGAGATATTGAAAACCCTTTATTGGTTTCAGTTCGTTCGGGTGCCCGTGCTTCGATGCCCGGAATGATGGATACCATTTTGAATCTGGGTTTGAATGATGCAGTTGTTGAAGGGTTGACCCGCAAAACAGGAAATGCCCGCTTTGCCTGGGATTCTTACCGCCGTTTCGTTCAAATGTATGGTGATGTAGTACTGGGTATGAAACCGGAAAATAAAAATGATGCAGATCCTTTTGAAGAAATTCTTGACCATTTAAAAGAAGCAAAAGGAGTAGAATTAGATAATCAACTTTCTGTTGAAGATTTGAAAGAATTAGTGGCCAAATTTAAAGCCGCAGTAAAAAAACAAACAGGTCATGATTTTCCTGAATCTGCATATGAACAACTTTGGGGTGCTGTATGCTCGGTATTCGATTCATGGATGAACGACCGCGCGATTCTTTATCGCAAAATGGAAGGAATACCTGCCGAATGGGGAACTGCTGTCAGCGTTCAATCTATGGTATTTGGTAATATGGGCGAAACTTCGGCAACCGGTGTTTGTTTCTCAAGAGATGCTGCTACTGGTGAAGATATGTTTATCGGCGAATATCTGATTAATGCACAGGGAGAAGATGTTGTTGCCGGTATCCGCACGCCACAACAAATTACCAAAGAAGGTTCACAACGTTGGGCTCTACTGGCCGGAGTTTCGGAAGCCGACCGTGTTGCTAAATTTCCTTCGATGGAAGAAGCAATGCCTTCGATATACAAAGAATTGGATGCTATCCAGACTAAACTGGAAAATCATTACAAAGATATGCAGGACATGGAATTTACCGTACAGGAAGGTAAATTATGGTTCCTGCAAACCCGTAATGGTAAACGTACCGGTGCTGCCATGGTTAAAATAGCAGTTGACATGTTGAATCAGGGAATGCTGGATGAAAAAACAGCTATCCTGCGTGTTGATCCAAATCGTTTAGATGAATTACTTCACCCTGTATTTGATAAAACAGCTATCAAAAACGCTAAATTGGTTGCCAAAGGTCTGGCTGCTTCTCCGGGAGCTGCTTCAGGTCGGGTTGTATTCAATGCCGATGACGCTGCCGATTGGGCTGCCAATGGCGAAAAAGTAATCATGGTTCGCGTTGAAACTTCACCTGAAGATTTGGCCGGAATGGCCGCTGCTCAGGGCATTTTGACTGCCCGTGGCGGTATGACTTCACACGCTGCAGTAGTGGCTCGTGGTATGGGTAAATGCTGTGTCTCGGGTGCTGGTACTTTAAAGATTGATTATGCTGCAAAAACCATAGAAGTAGATGGCCTGACTATTAAAGAAGGTGATTACATTTCGCTGAATGGTTCTACCGGTGATATTTTCTTAGGAAAAGTAGGAACTACCGAAGCTGAATTGGATGCCGATTTTGCCGAATTAATGACGCTGGCTGACAAATATACCAAAATGACAGTTCGTACAAACGCTGATACGCCTCACGATGCCATAGTTGCCCGTAAATTTGGTGCTACCGGTATTGGTCTTTGCCGTACGGAACATATGTTCTTCGAAGGTGAAAAAATTAAAGCCATGCGCGAAATGATTCTGGCCGAAGATGAAGCCGGACGCCGTGTAGCTTTGGCAAAAATTCTACCTTATCAGGAAGCCGACTTTGAAGGAATCTTTGAAGCCATGGCAGGTTGTCCGGTAACCGTACGTTTACTCGATCCACCGTTGCACGAATTTGTACCTCACGATGAAAAAGGTCAACAGGAAATGGCTGAAGCCATGGGAGTTTCCATTAAAGTTATCAAACAACGTGTTGATTCACTTCACGAACAAAACCCGATGTTGGGACACCGTGGTTGCCGTTTGGGAAATACGTATCCTGAAATTACGGAAATGCAAACCCGTGCCATTTTAGGTGCTGCTTTGGTTCTCAAGAAAAAAGGTATCAAGGTATTACCTGAAATTATGGTTCCGTTGGTTGGTATCAAATTCGAGTTTAACGAACAGGATAAAATCATACGTGATACAGCTGCCAAATTATTTGCCGAAAAAGGTGACAGCATTGAATTTAAAGTCGGAACGATGATTGAAATTCCACGTGCTGCATTGACTGCCGATAAAATTGCTGAAAAAGCTGAATTTTTCTCATTCGGAACCAATGACCTGACTCAAATGACATTCGGTTATTCACGTGACGATATTGCTTCTTTCTTACCGATTTATTTGGAAAAGAAAATTTTGAAAGCCGATCCTTTCCAGGTTCTCGATCAAAATGGAGTAGGGCAGTTGGTTCAAATGGCAACCGAAAAAGGTCGCTCGGTAAATCCGAATTTGAAAGTCGGTATTTGCGGTGAACATGGTGGTGAACCTTCGTCAGTAGAATTCTGTCACAGAATGGGATTGAACTATGTAAGTTGTTCTCCGTTCCGTGTTCCAATCGCTCGTCTGGCTGCTGCACAAGCTGCTTTGAAGAACTAATACAATATTCAATCAGGGATGGCTTTGAGTCATTTCAGATGAAACAAAAAAAGAGGGTATCTTATTGCGAGATACCCTCTTTATTGTTTTATAAAGAGGTTAAGTTGTTCCTAGCCTACAATCAACTGTTTTTCAGTAATTCCTGTGCATTGCGTAAGGCCGCATCGGTAATAATCTTCCCGCTTAGCATTTGAGCCAATTCAGTTTCCCGTTCTTTGGTATTTAAATGTTGAATAAATGTTTGGGAGCGTTTGCCGCTTTCGTCTTTATAAACGCGATAATGCTGGGCGCCTTTTGCGGCGATTTGCGGTAGGTGCGTAATGGTTATCACCTGCATATCAGCACTCATGGTTTGCATAATTTCTCCCATGCGGTGAGCAACTTCTCCGGAGACCCCTGTATCTATTTCATCAAAAATAATCGTTGGCAGATCAACTTTATGAGCTATTAATGATTTGATGGCCAGCATAAGCCGTGATACTTCACCTCCTGAAGCAATCTGAGTAACCGGTTGTACCGGACGGTTTTTATTGGCAGAGAAAAGAAATTGTACTTCATCAATTCCCTGTTCGCTAAAGTCTGATAAAGCCAGAATGGAAACCTCAAATTGAATATTGGGAATGCCCAGCATGGTGAGTTGTTCCACGATATGTTTTTCTATCGGTTTAACGGCTAGCAGCCTGCTTTCGGTTACAAACCGGGCATTGTTTTGCAGTTCGCTGTATGCTGATTCAATTTTAGCTTTCATAGCCTCAATTTCCTCATCGAACGAGTCAATCCGTTGCAGCTGTTTCCCAAAATCTTCGCGTAATGCAATAAGTTCGCCGACCGAAGTAACTTTGTATTTTTTTTGTAGGGTAAAAATTTCACTCAGGCGGTTATCCACCCATTCCAGCCGTGCGGGGTTAAATTCAACCCGTTCTTCGAATGAATTCATTTCGGTGGTAATATCCTTTATCTCGATAAAGGCCGATTGCAACCGATCAAACCATATATTGCCGTCGGGTATAAAGTTTTTTATCCGTGCAAGTGCCTGTGTAGCTTCCTTTAATAATGGAAGCGATGTTTGCTCTTCATCTAAAAGCTGATGCACTTTATTTAACTCCATCTTTATTTCTTCGGCATGGCTCAGGGTTTCCTGTTCCAGTTCGAGCTCCGCTTGTTCATTTTCAATTAATTGAGCATCGCTTAATTGTTGAAACTGAAATTGAATGTAATCCAAATCGGCCGCTTGCTTTTCAGCTGTTTTCTGCAATTGTTTTAATTCGACTTGCAGATTTATCCATTGAGAATAGGATTGCCGGTAAGCAGCCAACTGAACCGAATTTTGGGCAATTATATCCACTACATCCAGTTGATAGGCATCGTTGGAGAGTAATAAATTTTCGTGTTGGGAATGAATATCGATCAGCTTGTTACTTAAATCACGAATCACATTTAACGACACCGGAGTATCATTTATAAAGGCCCGTGACTTTCCGGAGCTGGTCAGTTCTCTGCGAATAAGGCAACCGGAACCTTCATTATCAAGATCGTTTTGCGAAAAGAAGTCATTTAAATGTTGATAACTGGAAATATCAAATTCAGCTTCTATAACACATTTCTCCGCATCGGTGTTTATAGACTTATTATCGGCCCGCTGTCCCAATATAAGTGAAAGTGCCCCCAAGATAATCGATTTTCCGGCACCGGTTTCACCCGTTATAACCGAGAAACCTGAATAGAAGTTAATATTCAATTCGGAGATTAATGCGTAATTGGAAATATGTAGAGATTTGAGCATCCGGTAACTGTTATTTGATAAATTATCGTCAGATTTGATTGTTGGAAACTATTTTAAAATAGTTTCGTATCTCGATATTTGTGTTGGATTTACATCCGATAATATTTCCAGGGCATCCGCTTTTTCTTTTGTTGTTGCTTTGGAAAAAATATTAATAAGTTCATCGTTTTTTGCATCTAAAAAGGATGAAATAACAATGGCCGAAGGTCTTGCCCGGTTGGCCTCACGTAATGTAGGCAAACCTTCCGAAATCCGGTCAATGGCATTGACAGAATTTGTCGACATTTCATCCAGACCCAAGCGGTGATATTCATAAAAGAAATTACGGTATTTTTTAAATGCCTCATCCAGAAGATTATTTATTAATGCATAGCGGTTTCTTGGACTGTCAAATGCGATCCAACCCTTTCCAAGGTTAGCACCCTGTGCTGCATTTACGATTCTTTCTGCAGCCTGAAAGGACGGGGTTCCACCTAACCGGGAATAAGAATCCATATCGTAACCAATGATTATGTAGGCATAATAGGCAATTACCGCCGTCAAATTGGAAGTGAGTGAATTTTCATTCATTTCAAGTTGGTCAAATTCCTTATAATTGAAGGTGAAATCATTGTCCTTGAAATTAAAGAGTGTGCTGTAATACGAAGTATTGAAAATGGGGCGACGTGACTGAATTTGAATTTCGGCAGTTACAACATCGTCTTCGTATTTTTTTACGATAATATTCATCGTACATTCAATACGCTCAGAATTTGCATAAGTCATTTCGGTCCATTTGCGGTTATTCACAAATTCAGACAACGATTTTTCAAGTGTATTGAAAACGGATTTATTTGTTCCTTGTATTTGATCGGAATTTATTTTTATCGTACAATTTAATTCCTGAGCCTGAACAAATCCTGCAAACAGGAAAATGAACAGAATAATCATCCAATGTTTCATATCGGTTATCAGTTTATTCATTTTTTACTAATTAGATGTCAATCAGCAATTAGAATGTTTAATTCGGCAATAATGTCTTCTGCTACTTCATTTTTACTTTTAAGATCAAATGATTTGATCTTGCCGGAACGGAATAAAATACTGATTTTGTTGGTATCAAACCCAAATCCTGCCTGATCATCTTTCAGGGAATTCAGAACGATAAAATCAAAATTTTTACGTTCCATCTTTTGCAGTGCATTAGCTTCTTCATTATTTGTTTCCAGGGCAAAACCAACCAGAAACTGATTTTCCATTTTCATTTTACCCAGTTCGGCTGCTATATCCTGTGTTGGCTTTAGCTCCAGTATCAGGTTTTCATTTTCCCGTTTTAATTTGGTCTGAGCTGTTTCTACAGGAGTAAAATCTGCCACTGCAGCACATAATATGGCTCCATCTTCCGAATAGTAACGTGTCATGACCGTATCAAACATTTCTTCTGCCGATTTGACATCAATCCGCTCAATGTTCGGATGGTCTGTCTTTAATTGAACCGGACCGGCAATCAGGCAAACTTCTGCTCCCTGTTTTGCACAAACTTCAGCCAAAGCAAATCCCATTTTTCCGGAGGAATAATTTCCAACAAAACGTACAGGATCTATCTTTTCGTATGTTGGACCGGCGGTAATCAGTATTTTTTTTCCTAGTAACGGTTTCGCTGTAAAATAATCATCGAGAAAACGGACAATTTTTTCAGGTTCTTCCATTCGCCCTTTACCTTCCAATCCGCTGGCTAATTCACCATTTGCAGGTTCGATAATCAGATTTCCGATAGACTGTAGTGTTTCCATATTTCGTTGCATAGTGGGGTGGGCGAACATATCCAAATCCATGGCCGGGGCAACAAATACCGGGCATTTTGCCGAGAGATAAGTAGTCAATAACAGATTATCGGCAACTCCCGAAGCCATTTTAGCAATGGTATTGGCAGTTGCAGGTGCTATAAGAAAGGCATCAGCCCATAATCCCAGATCGACATGACTGTTCCAGTTCCCATTCGTCGGGTCAAAAAAATCAACCAGAATGGGATTTTTAGCCAGTGTAGCCAGTGTTAGCGGGGTAATAAATTCTTTTGCCAGTGGAGTCATAATTACTTTCACTTCGGCACCTTCTTTCACCAACAGACGTATGAGTTGTGCTGCTTTATAAGCCGCTATACTTCCTGTTACACCCAGAATAATCTTTTTATTTTGTAACATCTGATTATTTACTATTTAATTATTTACCATTTACTTAAGAACAGTCCTTTAAATTGCTGGATATTATAATTTTTAAAAATCATTTGCTACTTCCTGTTCTTGTTCATTTTTTTTTACTTCGGAATTGCAAGCACAAAAATACAAAAATGAATCGAACTTCGCACAAAACAAAAAAAGATAAAAGAATAAAGTGTCACATTGTACACAATATTCTTTTATCTATTTAAGAGAAAGAGATTGAAACAAATCTTATTTCAATTTATCTTTAAGCGGATTACGATGGTAAACTTTGTCTTCCAAAAACTCCTGAGTTGCAATGAGTACCGCTTTAGGTAGTTTTTCGTAGTAACGTGAAATTTCGATTTGTTCTCTGTTTTCGAAAACTTCTTCGATATTCTCGTTAAAAGAGGCAAACTCCTGTAACTTCTTGTCAAGCTCCGCTTTCGTTTCTACACTAATTTGGTTGGCACGCTTACCAATCACTTTTACAGTTTCGTACACATTCCCGATATTTTCACTCATCGTGTTCATATCACGTGAAATAGTGTTTGTTGGTGCATTTACTTTTTTGTATTCCATAATGCTGCTATTTTAATCTTTCACAATTTTTTTACATTCATTGAAAATTTTATCAGCCTGTTTCCGATATTTTCCATCCGGAAACTCATTAATAAAATTGTAGTATTCATCTACCGTATTCCGGTATCGTTCCATTTTCTTTACTTCAACACTTTGTATTGCCTGTTCATATTTTGCTTCCAAAATTAACATGGATAATTCTTCGCGATAGGAGGTTGCAGGAAAGTCTTTAAGGGCATTTTGTGCAGTAATAACACAGGATTCATAATTATTTCCAAGGTAGTTGCCTAAATTATAATACAGTTTAGAGTTTAAATAGGCTTTGTAAGCCAGTTTATTTGTCAATTCATCCAGTAATTTATTAGCTTCCGGTACCCGTTCACTTTCAGGGTAAATTTCAATAAACTCTTGCAAAGCTGATATGGCACTATATGTAGAAGTCTGATCCAGGCGGGCATCGGGTGAATCAAGATAGTAGCAATACCCTATCATGTACTTCGATTCGATAACATATTTGCCTTTCGGATAGGTCTTCACATAGGTTTTATAATAATCGCTTGCTGTTGCATAATCCTTTTGACCCATGTAGGATTTCGCCAAATAATTTAATACGGTTTCAGAACGTTCTGTACCTTTATAATAATTAGCCACAGCATCAAACAAAGTTGAAGCCCGCATAAAATCACCTTTATCGAAATATTCAACTGCTTTCGTATATTTCAAGTCTGCATCGTCTGTTTTGAGTAATTTTTGATATTCGCTACAGGAAACAAGTGATAAAATCAGGACTAAAAGAACAAGTGGGAACCTTTTCATATAATAATTTGGAGTGCAAAAGTAGTTATTTTATCAGGAATAAAAAAATATAATAATTCAATTTAACTAAAGTACCTTATTTTAATTATTTGATGATAATTATTTGGCTAAGTACTTTTTAAATCCTTCGCTATATACAACCCTATGTTTGCCATTTTTGTCGGCATAAATCAAATAGCACTCCATATTCGGGAAGCTTTTACAAACTTTCAAACAACTATCTACGCCCAACACCATAAATGGCGTATCGTAGGCATCGGCCATTATTCCAGTTGGAGCAATAATTGTTACACTCAGGAGGTTATTATTTACCGGATAACCGGTATGAGGATTAATTATGTGTGAGTATTTTTTCCCGCCTTCGATGTAAAACTTTCTGTAATCACCGGCAGTAGTGATAGCACAATCGGTCAAAGACACTATTGTTTGTAATTCATTGTTTGTACTGGTAGAATCATCAATTGCCTTGTCAATACCGATTCTCCATTTTTCTCCACCGGGGCTTAATCCTTTGCAAACAATCTCACCTCCAATCTCAATCATATAGTTTTTACATTTATTATCTTCCAGCAATTTAGCCACTATATCCGATGAATATCCCTGAGCAATTGAATTGGGATCAATCAAAATACGCGGATCGTCTTTAATGAGTTTATGATTTACAATACGAACTTTCTGATAACCCACATAAGGTAAATAATCAGAAACCTTCGGCAATTTGCTGTGATCTTTATTTCCAAAAGCAAACCCCCATGCTTTGACCAAAGGGCCTACAGTAATATCAATAGCACCATTCGTATGTTTGGCTGCATCTTGGGCCGCATAGAACATGGTTTCAAAATAACGATCGGTCTTTACTGTTGAATCGTTTCTGTTAATGCGCGAAACTATTGAATTAGGTATATATGTAGAAAGTGACATATCGAATTCGTGCAACAATTTCTCAATTTTAGGTTGTAAATCAATTCCCTGAGGTTGCAAATAAGTAGCTGAATAATAGGTTCCCTGTGTTTGGCCTGTGTTATGAATATATTCGACTTTTTTGGCTTTTTCTTTGAAAGGAGAATAATAAATAAAAGCAAAAGCAACAAAAATTAAACCGGCAATCAGATAACCTAAAGCTTTTTTATTCATAAATTTTAAAATTATTGAAAATCGTTAATAATTAAAAAGAAGCCTTTTACCCCGTACCGTATCGTCGATTAGTCCGTTATCGTAGACCAATTGACCATTCACCCAGGTATTTAAAACCGATGCATCGAATCGGGTACCTTCAAAAGGTGACCAACCGCATTTATATAAAATATTTTCGGAACTGACAGTCCACGAGCAATTTGGATCGACTAAAACTAAATCGGCAAAATATCCGGGCCGGATAAACCCACGTTTTTCAATTCGAAATAATTCTGCAGGAGCGTGGCACATTTTTTCCACTACCTTTTCCAGACTGAAATTTCCCTGCTTAACCATTTGTAACATCGCTACCAGCGAATGTTGAACCAAAGGTCCTCCGGATGCCGCCTTTAAACAAGAGCCTTCTTTTTCGGACAATAAATGAGGAGCATGATCGGTCGCGATTACATCAATTTTGTTCGAATTGACTGCATCTATCAATGCCAGGCGATCCGATTCGGCTTTAACGGCCGGATTCCATTTAATACGGTTTCCGTATTTTGCATAATCGGCATCCGAAAACCACAAATGGTGAACACAGACTTCGGCTGTTATACGTTTTTCTTTCAAAGGAATATCGGAAGTGAACAATGACATCTCCTTGGCCGATGACAAATGGAAAACATGCAAACGTGAATTATATTTGGTAGCCAGTTCTACGGCGTAAGACGAAGATTTATAGCAAGCTTCCGCACTACGGATTAAGGGATGATATTCAATTGGAATATCGTCACCCAACAATTCTTTGTAATGTGCAATATTCTTTTGTATGATTGTTTCATCTTCACAATGCGTAACGATTAACAGGGGGATTTCAGCGAAGACACGGTTTAATGTTTCCGTATTATCAACCAGCATATTACCGGTAGATGATCCCATAAACATTTTTACTCCGGCAACCTGATGGCCATCAACTTTTTTCAGTTCTTCAATGTTATCATTTGTGACTCCCATTAAAAAAGAATAGTTAGCCAGCGATTTCTCAGCAGCCGATGTATATTTTTCCTCCAGAATTTCAACGGTGGTTGCCTGTGGACGGGTGTTCGGCATATCCATAAATGAAGTAATACCACCTGCCACTGCTGCTCTGCTTTCCGAAAACAAGTCACCCTTGTGCGTTAAACCCGGATCACGGAAATGCACCTGATCATCAATAACCCCAGGTATAAGTAGTAAACCGGTAGCATCAATTTCAACACAATTCTCTGAAAATTCAATCGTTTCATTTTCTTCATAAACAGCTACAATTTGTTCGCCGTGAATCAACACGGATCCAACAAAGGTTCGTCCTTCGTTTACGATGGTTGCATTTCGTATGAGTTGTTTTGTTTTCAAAATTGATAATTGATAATTGGTAATTGGGTAATTGATAATTGGTTAAGCTCCTTTCTTTTGTGGAAACTTGTGCATCAAGCTATTTATTTTCAATTGAATGACACCCAAAAATGCTTCCCCAAATATTCCCCCACTCATTTTGGACGTACCTAACACGCGATTAATAAATATAATGGGAACTTCTTTCAATGTAAAACCACATTTGAAGGCAGTGTACTTCATTTCTACCTGAAAAGCATATCCTTTGAAACGAATTTTATTCAGGTTTATCGTTTCAAGCACTTCCCGACGATAACATTTAAAACCGGCTGTGGTATCTGCAATATTAATTCCGAGTACAAACCGAACGTATTTAGATGCCAGGTAGGACATTAAAACACGCCCCATAGGCCAGTTGACAACGTTTACACCTGTCACATACCTCGAACCAATTGCCACATCGGCTCCCTGATTGGCGCAAGCATCATATAATTTTGGTAAATCGTTCGGATTGTGTGAAAAATCAGCATCCATTTCGAAAATATATTTATAATCACGCTCCAACGCCCATTTGAAGCCGGCTATATAGGCTGTACCTAAACCCTGCTTTCCTTTACGTTCAATCATAAACAGACGTGAAGGAAATTCTGATTGTAATCTTTTTATAATAGCAGCAGTTCCATCCGGCGAACCATCTTCAATTATCAGGATATTGAAAGTTAATGGTAGTCCAAAAACAACACGAATAATATTCTCAATATTTTCTTTTTCGTTGTAAGTAGGAATAATGACTAAATTGTTTGACATATTTTATCAATTTGCGGTGAACAGTTGGCAGACTATAAATCAAAAATATATAATTCGGAAGAAGACAGCCGATCCAAAGTAATCAATTGAATATCTCTTCCCACAATGATTTGTTTCTCCTCTAAATAGTTTTGAACGGTAGTATAGGCTACTTCCGGTAAATTATTTTCGTGGCTCAGGTGACATAAAAAAATAAATTTCATTCGCTCGTTATAATTTTCAGCCAGAAATTTTCCTGCCTGATCGTTACACAAATGTCCGGTTTGTGAAATAATACGATTTTTCAAATAAGCAGGGTAGGGCCCTCTTAGTAACAT
This sequence comes from Paludibacter sp. UBA6032, assembly GCA_002427885.1. Taxonomy (GTDB): domain Bacteria; phylum Bacteroidota; class Bacteroidia; order Bacteroidales; family Paludibacteraceae; genus Paludibacter. The sequence goes on along the minus strand of DIZI01000004.1, from coordinate 14,894 downwards.
TTGTTCATCATAATTGGATTCGAGCACCATATAATCAGCTTGTCTTAAATGCATCGCAACTTCTTCACTTACATATCCTAAGTCCGTTGCAAAGGTAAATCTTTTTTCTTTATATTCAATGGTATACCCAACGCTATCTGTTGAATCGTGCGATACCGGAAAAGCCGTTATTTTAAAATCACCTATTTCAATTGTTTCGTTTTTTTCAATAAATTTCCGGCTTGAATATAATTTTTCCGTTACACAATAACTTCGATGAATTCCTTCATGTACCAAATGTGTGGAATAAACCGGAATCCGGTGCTTTTCACCCAGAGGTCCGACTGCTTTAATATGATCGGCATGATCGTGGGTAACAAAAATGCCCCAAATATTTTCAAAATCTAGACCAATTATTCGTAAGCTTTTGCGAATGGAACGAACTCCTAATCCGGCATCAATTAGTATGCCACTCGAAGCATTACCAATAAAATAACAATTTCCACTACTACCACTGCCAAAACTTTGAAAACGTAATTTATCCATTATCTGATATTATAATTACAAAATTAACACTAAAATCTGAAAGTCTGCTTACAAATAAACGGAAATAACGTTAACCGAATATAAATGACTGCTAAAGCCATTAAAAAACAGACAGATAGAAAAAACTTCTATCTGTCTGTTTTCAATAAAAAGTATCTGTTTATTTGTCGAAATCGCTTTTCGCATGCGATCCATCGCAAAAGGGCTTATTATTACTGTGACCGCACCGGCAAAAAAATGTTTTATCGGCGTATTCTTTTACTTCGCCCGAAGGCAAATCTAATTTGAAATTTCCCGAAACTACATAAGGACCACCCTTGATGACCTTTACTGAAAATTGAGTTGAATTATCCATTTTTTCTATAATTAGTATATTGATTTTTAAACAAATGAAAATTGAAATAGTTCAGGTAATCCCGATATGATTCTTTAATTATTTGGCGATTATTTTTTAATAAAAGCATTGAATTAAATAGTTTATAGCATTACTGATAAAAATTAAATGAAACAAAAGATTATGAGAAGAAGAACGCGGATTAATTTTGAAGGAGCGGATAAAATCCCGATGAATCGGGATTGATTATGAAGAAAAATAAAAAATGTTTACATTTTTTATTCCGTCCCGATAGCTATAAATCAGTTTAATATGCGAAAATCCGCGTTATAAAACAGGTAATGTGACTAACCTAAAATGTTGGAGGTGTTACTTATCTCAAAGATGATTGTTTGAGTGTAAGATTTCATATGTTTCATTTTCAATAAATCGATTTAATGATTTATGAATATTTCAAAGTAATTATAAAATTAATTGTAAATTTGTTTCAACTGATTTTTATTGAAGAAACTTTCAATATAGTTGATAACTTTTTTGTGTTGATAGTCACTAAGTTGGTAAAATAGGATTTTCAACTGTTGATAACTTGTAATAAATATTTAATCTTATAATTTTCTAATTAAGTATTTTTTCACGTTCTTTGCAACATATTTACTGATAACAAAAATAAACGTTAAAATTTTTATTATGCTAAAGAAAACAAAACTATTTATTCTATCAATTCTATTGATGAGTTTTGCCGCACTGAATGCACAAGTTACTACTTCGAGCATGAGCGGACAGGTAACTGATGCTGAAGGGGCTGTTATTGGAGCAACTGTAATTGCTACCCACACACCTTCGGGAACTACTTACGGAGCCTCAACCAACTCGGAGGGTCGTTACAGCCTAAACGGTATGCGTGTTGGTGGACCTTATACAGTGGTTATTACTTACATTGGATATGGTAAAAGCACAATTAACAACATTACGTTGAGTTTGGGAGAAAACTATCCTTTGAATGTGGTACTCTCAGTAGAAGCATCAACTTTGAATGAAGTTTTAGTTACTGCAACTCGTACAAAATTCACAACTGAGAAAACTGGTGCGCTAACGAATATCACAAGCAATCAGATAGCTAATTTGCCTACAGTAAGCCGCAGCATTTTAGACGTTACCCGCCTTTCACCTTATGGAGGCAATGGGATGAGCTTTGCTGGCACAGATGGTCGTACGGCTAACTTTACAGTGGATGGAGCTAATTTTAACAATAACTTCGGTTTGAGTTCTGCTCTTCCCGGTGGAGGCAGCCCAATTTCTCTTGAAGCTATCGAAGAATTACAGGTTGTAATCACTCCATACGATGTTCGTCAAACGAACTTTATTGGTGGTGGTGTAAACGCTATTACAAAATCCGGTACAAATACTTTCACAGGTAGCGCTTACGTTTATCATAGAAATGAAAATTTACGTGGTGATGCTGTTAATGGCCAACAAATCGCAGGTGCGCGTGATGTAGACCGTAATACAACTTATGGTTTCACTGCTGGTGGACCAATTATTAAAAACAAATTGTTCTTCTTTGTAAACGGCGAAATGGCTAAAACACCAACAATAGCAAATCGCTGGAGAGCTTCAACAGATGGTGTTGCCGATGCAAACAATTATATTTCACGCACAACAGAAAGTGATCTTCAGACAGTTTCTGATTATGTAAAAACTAAATATGGGTATGATACAGGATCTTATACAAATTTCCCGGCAGATGAAAGTAACTACAAATTTCTTGCTCGTTTAGATTGGAATATCACAAACAATCATCGTCTTGCTTTGCGATATAACTTCACACAAAACCTTAATTGGACATCTCCTAATACAACTTCTATGGACGGCGGTACCCGTGTATCTGAAGCTAGAATGTCACAAGCTTCAATGGCATTTGCCAATTCGATGTATTCCATGAACAATCTTGTTCACTCACTCTCTCTTGACTTAAACAGCCGTTTATCGGATAACTTATCTAACCAGTTTTTGGCTACATTCTCAAAACTTGACGATGTACGCGGATCCAATTCAACACCATTCCCATTTATTGATATTTTGAAAGATGGACAAGCCTATATGTCTTTGGGATATGAACTTTTTACATGGAACAATGCTGTACACAATAATGTTTTGAATATCAAAGACGAACTCACTCACTATTTAGGCAATCATAAAATTGTAGGTGGAATAGCCTATGAATACAAGATGGCTGATAATGCGTATATGCGTAACGGTACGGGGTATTATCGGTACTCAAGTCTTGACGACTTCTTAACCGAAAAAGCACCTGAAGTTGTAAACTTAACTTATGGTTATGATGGAGAGAGCAATCCTGCAGCTCGCGTAAGGACGAACAAAATTGGAGTTTACGGGCAAGATGACTGGAGTGTTACTGATAATTTCAAACTTACGTATGGACTTCGTATTGATGGACTTTTCTTCAATAATAATGACTTGATAACGAACAATGCTATCCTTGCTATTGATTATTCCGGTCGTCATATCGATACAGGAAAATGGCCAGCAACAAATATCATAATCTCTCCTCGCGTAGGTTTTGTGTGGGATACTTTTGGCGATAAGAGCATGAAAGTTCGTGGAGGTACCGGTATTTTCTCGGGTAATTTACCGCTTGTATTCTTCACCAATATGCCCACAAACGGTGGACTGGTACAGTATCAGGCACAAATTAATGCAGCAAACGCGGCAACGAAAGGTTTCACAATGGATCAATTTGCCGGTGGTCTTGTAACTGATGCTAATGGAAAGGTTACTACCAATGCGCTTTATAACAAGTTAATAGGGTTGGGTTATCCTTCAACCGTTTCTCCCGAAGATGGAACAGTTCCTTCTGCTATTTCGGCTGTAGATCCAAATTTCAAAATGCCGGAAGTATGGAAAACGTCACTTGCTGTCGACTATTCATTTAAAACATCTTTTCCATTCTCTGTAACGGCAGAAGGAATTTTCAACAAAACAATCAACGGTGTTTCTATTTCTGACTGGAGTATTCCATCTGTAGGTGGTTTTGCTCGTTTCAACGGTGTTGACAATCGTCCAATTTACCCATCCGGTTACCGTGTTGGAACAAAAGCATTTGTGCTGGAAAACACTTCTCGCGGTTATGGTTGGACAGGTAACATTACTTTAAATGCTCAACCAGCAAAATGGTTGAATTTAATGGCTGCCTATACACACACAGTTGCTAAAGACGTTACAGGAATGCCGGGATCTGCTGCAGAATCAGCATTTACATACGTTCCAACTGTAGAAGGTCCTAACAACATTAAATTGCACAACTCTCAATACACCACACCCGATCGTCTTGTAGCTTCACTTTCAGCTCACGATAAGAGCGGTAATCACTATAGTCTTATCTATGAAGGATGGCGCGGTGGAGCTAACTACTCATTTATGACGGTAAACGATATCAATGGTGATGGCTACAACTACGATGCAATTTATGTTCCAACTGATAATGACGTCGCAACCAATAAATTCCGCTTTGTTTCACCAGACGATAAAACTCGTTTTATGGACTATGTGCATGCCAATGATTATTTGAAAAATCAACAAGGTAAATATGCAGAAGCCTATAGCGTTTACTCTCCGTGGGTACATCGTGTTGACTTAAGTTACAAACACGATTTTGTTATCAAAACAAACAGTACTAAAAACACACTGCAACTAAGCTTTGATATCAAAAACGTTATGAACCTTTTCAACTCCAGTTGGGGCGTAGCTAAATATTTGAATCCGGAAATTGGTTCCGAAGCACGAATTCTCAAATACGAAGGTGTTGATGCTGACGGAGTGGCTACATTCTCTACACCTTCTTCAATCAATGGCAATACCCAAACATTCACACCAAGCTACACACTGGGTCAATGTTGGTCTGCATTAATCGGTATCAAGTATATTTTCAACTAATTAAAAAGCACTGACAATTATGAAATTTAAAAAAATAATTCCATTTTTTATTGCAATACTTGCCTTGATGACAAGTTGTGCAGATGAAGCAACAGTGACATTGCTTGATGAAATTCAAGTATCGTCGTCTTACGTGTCTATCCCTGTAGATGGCGGTTCTGACACAATCAAAGTAACAGCTAAAGATAGTTGGACAGCCAAGAAAGTATTTATTATGAAAAATGACTCTGTTGTGAAGGACTCAATTTCGTGGCTAACTCTTTCTGTAACTACTGGCGCTGCCGGAGAAGCTGAACTTATCTTTTCAGCCAAATCGACATTGAATGGTCGCACTGCACAGGTTTTAATTCAAAGTGGAGGTAAAACTCAGAGAATTAACATTATCCAAGGTTTATCAACAATTGCAACTGCCACATGTGCGGAGGTAATTGCCGGACCGGACAGCAAAACCTATCAGGTAACGGGTGTTTGTACGTCTATAGATAACACAATATACGGAAACTGGTATCTTACCGATAATACTGGTAAAATATACATTTATGGTACACTTGACAAAAAACAACAAACGAAAAACTTTTTAAGTTTAGGACTTGAAGTGGGGGATGAAGTAACTGTTCAAGGACCAAAATCTACCTACAATGGAACTACAGAGTTGGTAAATATAACGGTTATCAATATCAATAAATCACTTGTGAGAGTTGATTCAGTACAAAATGCAGTGCTTCCTCACGAAGGTGGTGAATTAACAGCATACCTTACCTGTAAAGGGCAAGGTGTGTCGGTTGATATCCCTGAAGATGCTAAATCATGGTTATCAATTTCATCTATCCAATCGGCAGGAACTAGTACTGTAATGAGATTCAAGGCTGCTGCTAATACAGGCATTGGTCGTAAAACTACGCTCACTTTCCGCACCACAGATGGCAAAAAAAACTATAGTGCACAAAAAACTATTAGCCAAAAATGAGCGATTATAAAAGCAACAGTGTCAGAATTGCACCAAAGAGTTCCTTTAATAGAGTAGCTCAACTTGCAAATAGTTTTTATTACAGCCACGTAAGCGCTCAATAAGAATTACGAAACCTTTTACTAGTCCTAAAAAACCGTTACAGGTTTTAATTGTCAAAAATAATTAATTTTATCATCATCTTTGAAGGCTAGCCTTCAAAGATGATGATTTTTTATAGGTTTATATTTTAATTTCTCTTTGAGAGTTCATTTCATCCGGTGTTTTCATCTGGAAAGACATATTCGGACGTTTTGTATTGTAGATACATATGGCATCTGTAACCATTAATTTCATAACATCTATCTTATCATTATAATCTTCTAATAAAAATTCTGTTTTAAGATACTGTTTACACGTTTCGCAAAAACGTTAGAATAAGAATCGTAACTTTCAGTCATACAGGGATTGAATTTCCCTTATCTTAAAATTCGCTGATATTTGCTGCTGCAAAAAGCAAATTTCGAATAAAGGAAGACATTTGTAGAATAATTATTCGTTGAATATCCCATTTTGATATGATTTGGAAAATGATTCTGAGAATTTGTGTATCTTTGACGGCTGATTTTTTCTGTTTAGTATAAAGAATATGGATGATATAAAATTTATGAAGAAGGCCATAAAGCTTTCTATTGAAAATATAAAAAATGGCGGTGGCCCTTTTGGAGCAGTAATTGTGAAGGATGGGAAAATTATTGCTACCGGTGTGAATCGGGTAACAGCTCATACAGATCCAACGGCACATGCCGAGGTGAATGCCATTCGCAAAGCATCGAAGAAATTAGGAACTTTTGATTTAGCCGGATGTGAAATCTATTCATCTTGCGAACCATGTCCTATGTGTCTGGGTGCAATTTACTGGGCACACTGCGATAAATTGTATTATGGAAATACCAAGACCGACGCCAAAAATATTGGCTTTGATGATTCATTCATTTACGATGAAATAGATTTGACAGCTGAAAAAAGGCAATTAAAAACTTATCAACTTTTACCGGAAGAAGCTATTGAAGCTTTCAAAGACTGGACAAATACTGAAGATAAGGTTAAGTATTAGTTGAATGGTTAATTTGTTAAGTAGTAAATATGAATGTACTGTTTTTTGATAGAATCATTAATTATGACAACTAATTTTGAATCATTAGATGTTTGATTAGGGTGTCACATAGTTAGAAAACAAATTTCCAATGTTATTAATATATTTTCGAATGAAGAAAAAAAACTGATTATCAGACCAGTTAACCAAATAACTAATTAACCAATTAACTTATCAACTTAACGGATTTTCAACAACTTTATTCCAATCATTCGCAGGTTAAATCGCTCGAAAGATGGAATAACACCCTCGAACCAAACGTAAAAATTTCCGGTTTGAGTGGATCTTCATCGGCATTAGTACTGGCTTCGCTTTTTAAAGCCCAACCAACTACCCAAATTTTGATAATGAACGATGCCGATGAGGCAGCATACTTGTATCACGATTTGAAACTGATGCTACCCGATAATGATGTGTTTTTCTTCCCATCATCCTTTAAAAGAGCAATAAAACTGTCACAGTTAGATGCGGCAAATGAAATTCTCCGTACGGAAGTGTTGAACCGTTTGGCCAGTAGCGGTTCTCCTTGTGTTGTTGTTTGCTATCCGGAATCATTGATGCAAAAAGTTATTTCAGCAAAGAGTCTGAAGAGTAAAATGCTGAAAATGTCTGTAGGTGAAAGTCTGAGCATTGATTTTGTTGTCGAAATGCTTTTGGAGTATGGTTTTGAAAGAGTTGATTTTGTTTATGAACCGGGACAATTCTCTGTGCGTGGAGGTATTGTGGATATTTTCTCCTTTGCTTTTGAGTTACCTTTCCGCTGTGATTTTTTTGGAGACGAAATTGAAACAATACGAGTTTTCGACATAGAAACGCAACTTTCCAGGGAACATAAAACAGAAATAGTCATTGTTCCCAATCTTCACAACGATTACTCATCCCCACATATATCTTTCATTGAATTTATTGACCCGAAAAGTTTGCTGGCATTTTCAAATGCAGCCTATGTGCGGGAACGCATTAATCAGTTGTATGATGAGGCTTTGGTTAAAGCCAATACGGGTGAACATAAAACTTCCAGTCTTCATAAAACGCAAATTACCGGTGAAGAATTTATACAATTAGTGGAACCTTTCAGAAAAATTGAATTTGGCGAAAAATCATATTTTCCACACAAAACAATTATTTCTTTCAATACTTCCCCGCAACCAATTTTTCATAAAAACTTTGATCTGGTAAGTGATAACCTGAAGAAATGGCTTCTGGATGGTTATCAGATTTACATATTAAGTGACAGCAGCAAGCAAACCGACCGTATTGCAGCAATTTTTACCGATAGGGGTGATCAGATTTCATTTCAACCGGTTAAAAATACCTTACACGAAGGATTTATCGATCACGATTTATCCCTTTTGTGTTACTCCGATCATCAGATCTTCGACCGTTTTCATAAATACCAGCTTAAAACCGACAAAACCCGTTTAGGAAAAGTTGTACTGACCTTAAAAGAGTTGAATCAATTTCAGATTGGTGATTATATGGTGCATGTAGATCATGGTGTGGGGACATTTGGTGGTTTGATTCGTACCAATGTGAACGGTAAAATGCAGGAAATGGTGAAACTCGTTTATAAAGACGATGACATTATATTTGTAAGCATTCATGCACTACACCGGATTTCGAAATATAAGGGTAAAGAAGGTGAAGCACCACGAATTAATAAACTGGGTTCTGGTGCGTGGGAACGTTTGAAAGAACGGACGAAATCAAAAGTAAAAGACATTGCCCGTGAATTAATAAAACTATATGCCAAACGAAAGGCAGAGCAGGGTTTTCAATATTCGCCCGATAGTTATTTACAACAAGAGTTGGAAGCTTCATTTATCTATGAAGATACACCCGATCAGGTAAAATCAACTGCTGATGTAAAAAAAGATATGGAATCAACACTGCCTATGGATCGCCTGGTCTGTGGTGATGTCGGATTTGGTAAAACGGAAATAGCTATTCGTGCTGCTTTTAAAGCAGTTACCGACAGCAAACAGGTAGCTGTTCTGGTTCCGACTACCGTTTTAGCTTTACAGCATTATAATACCTTTAAAGATCGGTTAAAGGATTTCCCTTGTACCATTGAATACCTGAGCCGGGCACGTACTGCGATTCAAACGGCTGAAGTACTTGAACGGTTAACCAAAGGTGACATCGACATTTTGATTGGAACACATAAACTGGTAGGAAAAAGTGTGAAATTTAAAGATTTAGGTTTACTGGTCATTGATGAGGAGCAAAAATTCGGGGTAACAGTTAAGGAGAAACTGAAAGAAATGAAGGTGAACGTGGATACCCTAACCATGACGGCAACGCCAATTCCACGAACGTTACAGTTCTCACTTATGGGAGCACGTGATTTGTCTATTATCAATACGCCTCCACCCAATCGTTATCCGGTTCAAACTGAGATACATTTATTCGACGAAGATGTTATTCGGGAAGCTATTCAGTTGGAAATGGGACGAAACGGACAGGTTTTCTTTATAAATAACCGCATACAGAATATATATATTATTGAGTCTTTAATAAAACGTTTGGTTCCGGGATGCAGGGTAGCAGTCGGACATGGCCAAATGCCGGCTAATAAACTGGAAGAAATCATTATCGATTTTATTGATTATGAATATGATGTGTTAATTGCAACCACCATTATCGAATCAGGTATTGATATTCCGAACGTAAATACAATAATTATAAACAGTGCTCAAAATTTCGGTTTAAGTGATTTACATCAATTACGGGGCAGGGTAGGGCGTAGCAACCGAAAAGCATTCTGTTATTTGTTAGCTCCCGAATTAAGTTTGCTTACCCCTGAGGCTCGAAGACGATTACAAGCCATCGAAACATTTGCGGAATTAGGTAGCGGATTTAATATTGCCATGCAGGATCTCGATATTCGGGGAGCCGGAAACATGTTGGGGGCGGAACAAAGTGGATTTATTGCCGATTTAGGTTACGAAACATATCAAAAGATATTGAACGAAGCGGTTCATGAATTGAAAGACGAAGAATTTGCTGACCTTTATGCCGATGAGCGGGCAGAAAATGATTCATCAACAGCATTTGTAACTGATTGTCAGATTGATTCGGACCTGGAAGTATTGTTCTCGTCCGAATATATCGAAAATGTATCGGAGCGTATCAGTTTGTATCGCGAGTTGGATAGTATCGTAAATGAAGCCGGTTTACAGGAATTTGTAGAACGTGTCGAAGACCGCTTTGGAAAGATTCCGGCTGAAGGACAGAGCCTTATTCTTGTAGTTAAAGTACGTTGGCTTGCCATGCGACTCGGTGTAGAGAAATTAGTGTTGAAAAACGATCGTATGACTGCATTTCTGGTTTCTAATCCGCAATCTGCTTATTATCAATCGGAAGCTTTTGGTCAACTGTTGAAATATATGACAAATCATCCCCGTAAATGCCAACTTCGCGAAAAAAACATGCGCCGCTCGGTTGTATTTTCGGATGTAAAAACGGTGGAAAAAGCATGGGAAATATTGTCTGAAGTAAATTAAATCCCTCTTAAATAACTTGGGATGAGGGCATAGAAAAACCGCATTGCCGTTAGTTGAGAAAACTCCTATAAATAGGATTTGAGTTGTTAGTTTTCTTTGTAATCTGCCGTCCATAAAGGATACCCGAAGGCGCAGCCCGCCATTAAAAACCAGACAGTTCTCGTTTAATATTTTAAAACGTTGAGTTTTCCAATCTCAGAACAATGCGGTAGTTTCTTATGATGCAAATATAGTGTATTATTCTTGAAGTTGTATGTATTTTAAGATAATAAAATAGTTAATGATAGATACTCACATTATTTGTTAACATTGAGACACACAAGTAAAAGTTAACCGAAAAAATCCGGGCTAAAATTTCGATATGTAAAAGAAAATATCTACTTTTGCCAAACTAAAAAAACCGCTAAACAATAGGAAACAAATTAATAAAATCTTATGTCGAAAAAAGTAGAAAAGAAACACGACGAATTAGAAAATGTAGAGCATGTCTTAACAGCATCGGAAGCGTTCATAGAAAAATATCAAAAACAAATTATTTTTGGAGTTGGTGCAGTGGTATTGGTAATTTTGGTTGCATTGTCTGTTCGTAATTTTTATTTGGAACCTCGTGAAGTGGCAGCTCAAAATGAAATGTACAAGTCACAGGCTTTCTTTGCTACTGATTCATTCCGTGTAGCTTTGGAAGGTAATGACCGGGAATCAATTGGTTTTAAGGAAATTGTTTCAGACTATGGATTTACTGCTTCAGGAAATTTGGCTGCTGCTTATGCGGGAATTTGTTATTATAAATTAGGTCAGTACGATGATGCTATTAAATATCTTACTCAATTTGATGGCAAAGATACCTATTTCACAACCTCAGTCGTTGGTTTGACAGGTGATTGTTACGTAGAACTGAAAGATACGGAGAAAGCTATAAGCTATTTTAAGAAAGCTGCTGATTTTGGCAATGAGGTTTTAAGTCCTGTATATATTAAAAAAGCCGGTTTAGCTTATGAAACACTTAATCAACCGGACAAGGCTGAAAAAGAATATACAACCATCAAGGAAAAATATCCTAAAAGTGCTGAAGCTGCTGATATAGATAAATATATTGCACGTGTTCAAAAGTAAAACTTTTTTACGCATCTAATAATAATTGAAGCTGCTTCCTGAAAGAAGTGGCTTTTTTTACCCAAAATCTAAAAATGAAAATTTTTAGAACAATTTTATTTATTGATTAACTATACAAATAATAAATTGATGGCAACACAATATCAAAATCTTTCGGATTATAATGCCGAACAAATGCCCGAAAGGGAAAATATCCTTAAACAGCAATATGCTGTAGTTGTAGCTGACTGGAATCCAGATATTACACATACATTACTTCAGGGTGCTATTGATACTTTGATTAAAAATGGAGTAAAGCAGTCCCTGATAACAATCATTCACGTACCGGGAACATTTGAACTGACCTTTGCCGCAAAACAATTAGTTAATGATTATTATTGCATGATTGAGAATAAAAAAATTCACAAATATGCTGCTGTCATTGTACTTGGATGCGTTATTCAGGGTGAAACACCACATTTCGATTACGTTTGCCAGGGTGTAACCTATGGAATTTCCGAACTCAATACCCGCACTGATGGTTGTCCCGTTATTTTTGGCGTACTCACTACCAATACCTTACAACAAGCGTTGGATCGGGCAGGTGGAAAGCATGGAAATAAAGGCGTAGAAGCAGCAATTACCGCAATAAAAATGGCCAATATTGTTTGGTAGTTTGGCAAGATAAAACTATCTTTGCAGCGCTTTAAAAATGATCCGGGCAGTTACCAAAGTGGCCAACTGGGGCTGACTGTAACTCAGCTGTCTTTCGACTTCGGAGGTTCGAATCCTTCACTGCCCACGGACATTTATGATTTATAAATTTTAAAATTTACAATTGAAATAATTTGTGCTTTGGCATTTGAAAAAGCAATTGTAAATTGTAAATTATTAAATTGTAAATTATTTTGCGAAAGTAGCTCAGTTGATAGAGCATTAGCCTTCCAAGCTGAGGGTCGCGGGTTTGAGTCCCGTCTTTCGCTCACAAAAAAAAGAGATATAAACTTCGGTTTATATCTCTTTTCTATTTTAACTCTTTACTGAATAAATGAAGAAGGAATCAGTAGTTTATACTTTAGCTAATTTCAAATCCATAAATAAGTGAGTAGTTAGTCCTCTACTTTCCTCCGACACCGAAGCAAAACGACTGAAGTCATGGACATTTGGCATCCCAATATATTGGGGCTACCAAAACTTTTACCTGTCATGAACTGGATAGTTCGATTTTCATTCTGCAATAGAACTGTTATATCACTATTTCACCTAAATAACCTATTTGAAATTTGTAAAAACAATAATATTTAAGGAATTTTATTTTGCGCAATAAGCAAACAAGGTAAGTATATAGGTAGCTGAACCATAGCCAACCATGGGTATGGTGCCAATATATTGATCGTCTTTATCACGAATACAATTACACCAAATATCATTTGATTTAAAGTTATCAGTTACCTTATCCATTTGCAATTTATTGCTGTACATTTCCGGAACAGTATTGTTATTAACTCCAGCTTGTTCGGTTACATAGTCAAGCAATTTTGCTGCTTCTTCCTTTTCATCAAATAAAAGCCAGGCACGGGCAATTCGGAAATTAATAAATGCCCATTCCTGATTTTCGTATGGATCGGCTGTATTGAGTCTTATATAGCCGGGTCTGTCTCCTTTAATTCGCAATACAGGATCGTATTCATTCATGTGTGACAAAAATAATCGTTTATCAGTCATCAGCCCATTGGCAAAGATTTCATAAACACCGGAATCGTAATATTCAGGGTCTGTTTTTTCTTGATCATTTATGTTCCCTTTAATATACCTGTTTTCGCAGAGCATGTGTGTCAAAATACCCTGTTTTAATGTTTCTGCAGCTGTTTTATATTTTTCAAAAGGCAAATGATAGTGCTGTTGCAGTTCAGCAAATTGTTCCAATCCTCTGGCGCATACGCCCGAAGTAAAAGTATATTGTTTGGGCATTTGAAGATGATGTTCCCATGGACCCGAATCAGCCTTTATTAATGAGTCTGTATCAATGCAATGTATGGTGGCATCGGCTACTTTGGTACACATAACCGTGTTCCATTTTTTATATAAACTGCTATCCTTACTGCAGTTTACGTAATCAGTAAATGCACACATAAACAACCCGAAATCATCATATTCAATATTAGGCCCAAAATCATTGACGTCACATTCTTCCTCTCCATTTCCAAAATATCTGGTAAGTGAAACCTGATAGTCAACACCAGGACCATAGTCTTTTCCATCGGTATAAATATAATGTTTTAAATGTCCTGAATGGGCTTTCAACATAAATTCAAGTCCTTTTTTAGCTTCAGTAAACATTCCTAGTTTTGTCATGGCCTGAATGGCGTAACTTCCATCGCGAACCCAGGCTATGTGCCAAAGGCCGGGGCGGAGGGATGCCATGATTTGTCCGTGAGAGTAAGGAAAGATTTCGTTATCCGCAACCTGCGACATTTTTAGAATGCTGATGGATTGTTCTACCACATTTCGTTCTTTGACAGATAAATTGGATGGAATCGTACAACCTGAGAAAGTATTTAGCATAAAGTTGACTTCATTATCCAACAACGATTTTTTAGCTTTGGATAATCCGAGAATGGCTTTGGTTACAATAGAAGCATCGGTATGTAAAGAGTCAGTAAAGGAATACAGAAAGTATTTTTCGTAGATGTTTTTATCATACTTTCGCAAAACAGTTCCTGTCAGTATTTTTCCTTTTATATGAATAGGCAAATTCTGCAAATGATTTTCGAGCAATGTGATTCCGCTGACCGCCTTCCCCTGACCTGTTTCGGCAGTGAATGACAGGTTTTCGATTTTCTGTTTTTCTCCGCGTACGACGATATAAAACACTTTATTGCTTTGTGTGAATGATGAAAAGTAATTCACTGAAAAGTTTTTGTAAGTTACCCTGATAACATGTGTATTTTTAAAATAGCCGGTAGATAGTGGGAGTTCGGTAGTGTTCAGCTTTATATTTCCCACAAACGGATACACATAATGACTCGAATCGATATTGGCAAAGATATGCGGATACACATCGTCAATACGGTTTTCCTTCTCGTTGTAAACGGCTACAATCAACCCATTGGATGAGGTTAATTTGAAATAGGATTGTACAAGTTTTTTTTCCTGTTTCTGTGCATTAATTATCAAAAAAGAAATACAAAAAAGCAAGGTTAGAATAAATTTATTTTTCATGGTATATACTTTTTAAATTTATTTTTCTGGACGACTCATACTCATCAATCTTTGAAATACAACTGTTTAAATATTGGGGTCTATTTTTTTTTTGAATTCCTGTACACTTTTGTAACCAAGTTTCTTGGCTGCAATTTCCATATAGGAATCGTTCATAAG
>DIZI01000021.1:279477-279654 GCA_002427885.1 Paludibacter sp. UBA6032 | reverse complement strand
ACTAAACAAAATTAATTTTATTGTATAAAATATTTAAATATTGAATTTTATTACGTTGAAAAGAATAACTTATAAAAAACGGCTATAAAAAAGATTGAAACTTTTTTATAGTTGTTAAAAGACATCTCCCTTTAGAGTTTTGGGATTGAATTATGACATTTCCAACATCCTTAAAAT
>DIZI01000021.1:0-279180 GCA_002427885.1 Paludibacter sp. UBA6032 | reverse complement strand
TATAATTTTTCCAGCGTATTTAAGCGCATAAAATTACATTCGTTGCAGGCACAGGTACTGTCATTAGGTGGTACCGGAATAAATTCTTTTCCGGGGTTTTTCTTTTGCATTTCATGAAGAATACCCGATTCAGTTGCAACAAGAAATGACTGTTTATCGGAATCAGTTGCATAATTCAGTAATGCTTGCGTACTTCCAATAAAATCGGCAAGAATCAGCAGCGGACGCGTACATTCAGGGTGAGCCAAAATAAGCGAATCGGGATGTTCCGATTTTAATTTCAGCAACTTTTCAACAGAGAATTGTTCGTGTACATGGCAGGCTCCGTCCCATAGTAACATTGATCGTCCGGTTACACTGTTGATATAATTTCCCAGATTCCGGTCTGGTCCGAAGATTAATTTCGCATCTTTGGGAAACGAATCCACAATTTTCTTTGCATTTGTTGAAGTTACAACTACATCAGTAAGTGCTTTAACGGCCGCTGTGGTATTTACATACGAAATGACAGTATGATCGGGGTGAGCCTTAGTAAATGCCTCAAATTCGTCCGCAGGGCAGCTGTCGGCTAAAGAGCAACCGGCATTCAAATCGGGAATCAATACTTTTTTCTGAGGAGAAAGAATTTTGGCTGTTTCGCCCATAAAATGAACGCCACAAAGTACGATTATATCGGCATCCGTTTTGGCTGCCTGTTGTGCCAACGCCAGGCTATCGCCAACCACATCGGCAATATCCTGTATATCGCCCGTTTGATAGTAGTGAGCCATGATAACAGCATTTTTTTCTTTCTTCAGTTTATTGATTGATTCTATAAGTTCAAATTTGTTCATTTTCGAAGTTTTCAAATTTATATTTATATTATTCTTTTAAATTTTTAAAAAAACTTTTATGAAGATAATAATAGGGTGTTCATAAGGTTGATAAAAATACTGTTAAAGCCTTGTATATTCCGATATTAAAAATTCAGGGTAATCTATCAACAAAATTTATTGAGTCATTTCTTTCAGAATAAGAAAATTACAAATTTTATCAACAGCTTGTTAATAACCGCAAAGTTAGAAAGTTTTTATGAAAGGAGATGATGATAAGTCGATAAAACAGGTTAAAAAAGAACTCCTAAAAATGTGCTAACTTTTTTGGTGGTATAAAAACAATTGATAAGAGAATAAGTTTTTCATGTTTCAAAATGAAGTTGTAATATTTCTGTCACCGGTTTTTAATAAGTTTTCAACAGGATGTTGATAGGATATGAGGAATAAAAAAGGCATCGATTTTTTCGATGCCTCTAAAATAATATGCTTCCAATTATTTATATAAACCCGTTTTCTTTGTACCAAATATATGCATCATCAATCATTTGCTGAACCGGAACAAGTTTATAATCCAGTTCTTTAATGGCTTTTGAGCTGTCGTACCAGGCATTAACTGACATATAGCGTGCATTTCCGGGATCTATTTCAGGAGCTTTACCGGTAAAAGAGGAAATAAACTGCAAAATATGTCCGTAGGTAACCAGCATCCAGGGTTTCATAATTAAACCCGGTGCTTTTTTATCAAATTTGGCGGCAATCAAATCGAAAAGTTCTTTGTATGAAATATTTTCACCGGCACAAATATATCCTTCTCCGGGAATGCCTTTGATAGCAGCGACAATATGAGCTTTTGCCACTTCTGTAACGTGTCCGAAACTGGCACCTCCGGCAGGACATCCGGGAACTTTTCCATCGCGTAATTCAAAAAACAATCGCCCGTACTGCAATGTAAAATCATAAGGACCCATCATGCTTCCCGGATAAAGTACCACTACTTCGAGTCCTTTATTGTTGTAGGCCATTACTCGCTTTTCACCTTCACGTTTGGTATCAGAATAATTATAGCCGGTATTTGCAAAGTTATAATCGTTCCATTTTTCGTCAGCAACACCAGCCGGATTACAACCGAAAATATCAACCGTACTCGTATGAACCAATCGTTTTACTTTATTTTTGATACATGCTTCGGCTATCATAGATGGAACTTCAACATTAATAAATCGTTGTTTTTTGAAATTTTTTTTCCAAAACGAAGTATCACCTGCAACATGAAAAACCACATCACAACCTATGCAAACTTTATCCAAATCCAATTGATTTGTAATATCTCCATATATAATTTCAATTGATAAGGGTTCTATGTATTTTGTATTGGAGCCCGGTCTAACAATTGTTCTGACATCCCAACCGGCTTTAACCAACTCGTGAACTAGGTTCGTTCCTAAAAAACCTGATGCACCTGTAACGAGGCATTTCATATTATAGATTTTTGATAAATTAAATATTAAATATTAGCCATAAATCAGCCCAACCAACCACAAGCGTACATTGGAAGGCAAGCGATTGAATAATAAACAGATTATTTGATATTGTAAGCCCGGAACAACATTGGTACTCATCTTTTTCTTCATAATTTGACGAACCATCTTTCCGGCAACAACTTCAGCTTTCATTCCATTTTGCTCGTCATGTTCCATTCTTTGTACAGATGAATTCATTTTTTGCAGATAAACAGAATCGGATGATTTTGATTTTTCAGCATATTTCCGAGCAGCGGTAAATTCTGTTTTCGTGTCACCAGGAAGTATGGAGCAACACTGAATTCCAAAAGGTTTTAATTCGATAGATAGCGCTTGCATAAATAAAAGCAGAGCGGCTTTTCCTGCAGAATAAAAGGCTTGAAACGGAATGGGAACAATAGCTGCAACCGAAGAAGTAGCTATGATTTTTCCGTAACCTTGTGACCTGAATACTGGAATACAGGCCTGTATGGTTTTTACAGCACCAAAAAAATTGGTCTCGAACTGGTACTTTACCTCTTCCGAAGTTGAGTCTTCAATTGAACCGGCAATCCCGTTGCCGGCATTGCAAATAAGGGCGTCGAGTTTGTTGTTATCCTTTAATATTCGTGCCACAACCAAAGCAATTTCTTCTTCCTTGTTAACATCCATATTTACATGAATTAACTCACCGGCACCATTTAAAGCCTTTTGAGAAATTCCACCACGACGGGAAGCAGCATAAACCCGAACACCTTTGTTCATTAACTGAATTGCAGCAGCCAGACCAATTCCGCTACTAGCCCCTGTAATTAATACGACTTTAGTTTCCATTTGTTTCAGATAAGTTTCAGGTTGCAAATATACAGATTATTAAAATGATTCTTATTTTTAAAAATCAATAATTTACATGAAAGATTTGTTACTTTTGTACAATTAAGCTATAATAACACAAAAAATGAAAGTTTTAGTCACTGGAGCTAACGGATTATTGGGGCATCATGTTGTATTGGAATTATTGAAACGTCAATATGAAGTGCGAATTATTATCCGCAGCAAAAGGAATATTTATTTCGATTTGGCTACCGTGGAAGTTGTCGAAGGGAATTTTGTAGACTATCAAACTTTTAAAATCGCGGCTAAAGGTTGTCAGGCAATTTTGCATATAGCCGCAGTTACAAATACCGACTTATTGCATTATGAAGATTATAGAAGGATAAATGTTGACGCTGTTTCGCAAATTATTGAACTTGCAGATGAATTAGAAATTAGCACAATAATTTTTATTAGTACTGCCAATACAATAGGTTTTGGCAATGAACAAGAGCCATCAGATGAACGTTCTATGATAAAATTCCCTTTTTCAAGATCATTTTATGCACAAAGTAAAGTGGAAGCTGAGAAGTTGTTTTTGAAAGCGTCAGAAAAAGCAAATCATCACTTCGTTATTATTAATCCAACTTTTATTATAGGCGCTTATGATCCTAAACCTAGTTCTGGAAAATTAGTGTTGATGGGTTACAACAAACGGTTGATGTTTGTCCCCAAAGGAGGAAAAAATTTTGTAAGTGCCAGCGATGTGGCTATGGCTACATGTAATGCTTTACAACAGGGGAAAAATGGAGAACGTTATCTGACTTCGGGTGTAAATCTGACATTTCGGGAGTATTATTCACTTCAGAAAGTGGTAGGATCTTATAAACAATACATCGTTGAGTTACCAAATTTTTTAGTGAGTTTTATAGGAAAAGCTGGTGATTTGATTCGCCGGTTTGGATTTAGAACTGAAATATGCTCCATGAATTTAAATCAGCTAATGATTCGAGAGTTCTATAGGAGTGAAAAATCAAAAAATGATTTGAAATTGCCAGAAACTGATTTGAAAATTGCTGTTAAAGATACAATTGATTGGTTTAAAGAAAAGAAGTTAATTAATTGATTGTAAAATATAGAAGTGGTTTAATTGTTTTCGATCTGTTTGTATTATATCCGGATTTACCTTAAAATTCAAGTGTTAAATGCTCAACTGTTCCTGTTCGGGTTTTGAGATAACTCTTTGCTACTTTCTATTTTGGATATAAGAACAATTTTTTGTGTTCGATTGTTAGTTTTTTAATTATCTTCGCCTTTGAAATTCACAATACTATGAGAAGAGCCCTTCTTCTGACCTTTATTTTCTTTTTTCTGATGGATATTTCAGCAGGCAGCAAAAGAAAATCAATCGTATCCATCCCGTTCGATATGGTAGGAACTTATGTGGTCGTAAAAGTGAAAATTAATGATTCATCCCCATTGAATTTAATTCTCGATTCGGGAGTTAAGAACACCATCATTACAGAATTATTTTCAGGAGATAATATTACACTCTACTATTCCAATGTAAAAGATTTGATGGGGTTGGGGAGCGGGAACCATTTGGAAGCATACACAAGCAATTTTAATACACTGAAGATTGGCAATTTAAAGATTCAGCCAAAAACGGTTTATGTACTTAAAGAAGATATTTTTAATCTGTCCAAACACACAGGTACTAAAATAAACGGAATTATGGGAGCCGATTTTTTTGATGACTATATTGTTGAAATAAACTATACGCTCAAACGAATTCGGTTTTATGAGAAAGATCCTTCTTACCAGCCACCAAAGGGTTACGGCATGCTTCCGTTGACTATTGAAGGTAAAAAGATGTTTGTTCAATTAGTGGTTTTAGAATCGGACAGCACCCGAAGAAAGGTAAAAATGTTGATTGATACAGGTGCTGAGCTGAATGCATGGTTTCAGACATTTAAGAAAGGATCAGTGCATATTCCAATAAACAGAATTTCCGGCGTTATCGGACAAGGTCTAAACGGAGAAATTGCCGGATTATTCGGACGTTTACCCCAGATTTGTTTAGGAGAGTTTTGCCTGAATAATGTTATTGTATCTTTCCCCGATTCGGCAGCAATTGCTGAAATAGTTTCGAATTCGGAACGTGATGGAACTATAGGAAGTGAGATACTAAGTCGATTTAATTTTTTCATTGATTATGATCAAAAGAAATTATTTTTTAAGCCCAATAGTAATTTTAAGAAACCATTCATTTACAACATTGCCGGAATAGAAATTACGCAAGTACTTCCTTTTGTCCCCCAAACAGAAGTCTGGCGTGTGTGGGAAAATTCTCCTGCTGCAATTGCAGGTGTTCAAGTTGGCGATCAGATTAGAGAAATTAACGGGCAAAAAGCTTTTCAGATGAATATAGGTGAAATAAAAATGCTATTGGAAACACCATCAAAGAGGCCATTGGAAATGACTCTACTCCGAAATGACAAAGAGATTTCCGTAAAAATAAATATGAACAGTAAACTTTAATTTTGAAAATGAAGGAGGTAAGCGATGTGGTGAGTATAAAATATATCTATAAAGAAATACGGCTTAAATAGTCGAAATTAAAAATGAGAAAAAAAGCACACATTGATTCAACTCTCACCAAAAACTTCCTGATTGGTATACTGTTTTTTTTTCTCAATGGTCAAAATTCAGCTTTTTCTCAAATTTCGGTAAATAGCTATGCCGAAGTTGGGAGCAATGCTGTTTCTCAAGGAGTTTTTGGTAACTTTTCGGCACAAGTTTCAGGGCAGTTTGGAAGTTTTAATGCCACTACCGGTGGTTTGTTGTCCATCTCAAAAGCAGGCGAAAATATATTTTCGGCTTATTCACTGGCTTTATCAAATGACATTCAGATTCATAAGCACAATATTAATGTAAAAGGTTTTTATCTTTGGAAACCGATTTCCGCCGATTTCCGGGAAACAAATTTTGGTTTGCTTGCTCAATTTCGAGCCAGTCATTTTGGTTTCATCGTCGGTGTGAATACGCGTTTTTATAGTTTCTCTCAGGCTGCTGTTTTGAAATATGGTTTCCCCGACTCAATTCATACCAGTTTTTGGGAACCGGTTAATGCGATGTACAAATTTTCATATTATCAACAGTTTAGTCCAAAATTAAACTTCGAAGCCAGTATTACAAACTACGATCGCTATTTTATCCAACAGGAAACAAATCCCATGATTTTGACAAACCTGACTTATAATTATAATTCCAACCTGCAATTTTACAGCGAATTGGGTTATATGCAAGCCGGACTGTTGAATATGCACGTCAATTATTTCGGACTTTATTTAAGAGGAGGTGTGATATGGCGATTAAATTAAAAATACTGTTGCTTGTTCTGATTTCATTTGGGTTTCTAAGTTGTAACAGCAACCTCGATTTCAATGGATTTCTCTATTCGCCCGACCGGGTTGATAGTCGCTTTGAACAATCGGATGCCTGGAATCAAACACATCCTTATAAAATACTGACCGTAAATTCAGAGAATTACCAACTTTTGGTTGCCGGCGATAGTCATATTGGAGGATTGGTAAACTTTGATAAATTGGTAAATGAGGCCAGGAAACCCGGAAATCTTGCTTTTGTGTTGGTAGGAGATAATATTACAGGAAAAAAGGAAGATTATTTGAGATTCAAAAATGAATTGCCTGATTTCAATCAGATTCCATATTTTCTGGTAGTGGGCAATCACGATTTATATTTCGATGGTTGGAAAACATTTTATGAATATTTTGGCTCTTCAACTTATTACTTCTCAGTACAAACACCTACTGAAAAGGATATTTACATTTGCCTCGATTCCGGTGGTGGAACTTTGGGTGGGAAGCAACTTTCCTGGCTGAAAAATGTGTTGGAAACCATTCGTCCGAATTATCGAAATTGTGTTATTTTTTCCCATGTCAATTTTTTCCGCGATCATCACACAGGTTCAACGAATCCATTGGAAACTGAACTGGAAGTTTTGTTGCCTTTGTTTGCCAAAAATCGTGTCAATTTAGTTGTTATGGGTCATGACCATAATCGTGCAATTGATAAGTTAGGATGGACCACGTATATTACCATGGATGCATTGCTCGATGGATTTCCAACACCCAGTTTTGTAAAACTTGAAGTTACAGAAACAAAACTTGGTTATGAATTTCAGGATATAAAATAGTTTAGGGGAAAATGAGTCTGAATATAAATATAAGCGTCAAACCTTTCTTTTTTAAAGTATAGGTTTAACGCTTATTTAGCAAAATAGATAAGCTTATTTCTCAAGCTTCATTAGAAATATTCCGTATCCAATTCCGGCAAAATCAGCTGAACGTGCCATTTGGAAGGCCATATATTTTCCATCGTCGCTAATAACAGGATTCGAACTTTTATAGCCTTTATAATCACTGAAAAAAGTTAATCGTTCCAGCTTTCCGCTACCATCAAGCGGAAGCTTATAAATATCCACAGCACCCGTTTCTTTGTCGCTTTCAACACATGTATATTTTCCGTCGGGAAAAATACCTTCCGGTTCATCATATTGTTTGTCGGCATTGGACATATTGGTTATTGCTCCGGTTTCCAGATTCAGCAACATTACTTCCGTTCCCTGGTATCCGTAAGCCGAAAAAGTCATGGTATTTTCGAGAGGCGGAACAAAATTCTGCACTTCCATATCCTTGAATTCGGTTTTTAAATTATCCAGTATAACTTTTTTATTCGATAATTTTGGAATGCCATTTTCGTACACAATATCGGCCATATAAAAAAGATATTGGCCCGCTTTGAGACTGTCAGGATATTGACTATGCGCAACTGTCCAGGCAATTTTCATATTTTTTCGCGAAACGGCTGGTCCTTCGCTGCATTTGGTTCCCAGTCTGACAGGCGGTTTTGTGTAACTCTTATCCAACACCCAGAGTTCAGCTTTTATTTGCCGGTTAATGTGCGGATTTGCGGCATCAAAACTAGTACATCCTGAGAGCAAGATATCGTCATTTGCAAGGTAAAGAGCTCTGGTAAAACCACCATGATAAAAATGACCGGTTATCAAAGAAATTTTGCCGGTTGATAATTCAACTTCAAAAACATCGCCATATGTTTTCCCGACAAACAGAATTTTTTTTCCATCGTGCGAAAAGTCAGCCCGCTCACCAAACTGAGTTATGCGGCTTATGTTGACCGGTAAATTATCTTGCGGATTCCCCGATTTTTGCTGTGCAGTAACAGTAATAGCTTGAATTATAATTATTAATACAGCAGTAAATATATATCTTTTCATCGTTTTTTCTTATTTAATTGGCACAATTCACAAAATATTCACATTAAGTTAAATGACAATTCAGTTATTTTACAACTTGTTTCAACAGGGTTTCAATATCGCCCGGTGCGGACATTATTTTGGTAAATGTAACCATAGTCAAATCGGGGAAAGAAAGTGCAATGCGATACCGACCGTGAAGCATTAGCACTTTATTGCCGGAAACCAACACTTCATAAGGCAGAAAAGCGGTTTGTTTTGGTTGAGTGATATCGATAATCGGAAGAAATTTGCTCTCACCTTTTTCGCCAGAAAGAGCATAGCAATAAAGCGTCATATCTTTACCCGGAATAGTAACTTTAGAAACTAATTTTACATTCGGTACTCCTTTTTTGAGGTTTGCATCAATTTTGTTTACGGCAGCTGCATACGAATCAAAACTTCCCAGTGTCACTACATCTTCGAAATAGGGCATGGCCATCATGTAATGGTATTTGCGTAGATCTTTTGCGGCTATACCGGCTTTTGAACCATAGGGTTTTCCCGCAAAAGTGCCCAATGCTTTCATGGTCTTTTCCAATTTCAATGTGAGTGCAGCATAGTTGCCGGCAACGTTATCAAAATCGGCTCTGAAGTAGGCATTTCCCCAATATTGAGGATTGGTGTACGATACAACCGTTTTGCCGTTTTCGCTGGTAATCCCTACGCGCAAAACTGCAGCAAATCCGGTTAATCCACCCATTTTTTTGACTGAAGATTCCAATTCGGGTGAAGTGAAAACAATAATAGCGCGGTTTTTATCGTTGGCAGGTTGGTATTGTCCAACTACTTTAATTCCGTTTAGCTCTAGTTGCACTTTCACTTTTTCCAGTGTAACAGCTACTGGTTCTGTTGTTTCAAATCCAACGACGTAGGGTTTTAAATTCTGTGAAAATGCCCAACTTAAAGGCAATAATAGTAAAAGAATAATGATTGATTTTTTCATGATATGTTTGTATTAGAATGATTATTAAAAATTAAACCTCCGATTTAAGCTTGTTATTTAGGAATTTGTCTGTGCGGTAAAAAATTCAACCTTTCCACATTTTGAACAAAGATATAAATCAAATGATTCCCGATTGACAAAGACTTCCAGTAAGTTTCCGAATATTCCAAGCCGTGTTCCTTCGTGAAATTTATAATTCCCTGAATAAATCATTGGTATGCTGCATCGCAAACAATTAATTTTTCGGGTTCCATTTATTGCAGAATCTTCAAAATCAATCACTCTATTTTCAGCCAGACTGAAATTACAATTCCAGCAAACGTCAAAATTATCTTCTATTTCTTCGAGGCAATTGGGACAGTTTTTCAAGGCGGTATTTTGTTAATCATTTATATTTAAAAAAAATATCGGAATGGTTTGCAAATATATGTATTTATCTCTATAACCAATGAAAATAATTTTAAATAATTTCTACAGTTTAAAATAAAAAAAAGCTTGACGGATTTCGACAAGCTTTAGAAGATTAAAATTTAAAAGGAAATGTTCGTTGGATTTACCAAACTATCATTGTCCTGTTTTAATCAAATTGAGTGGTTTTTTTTTATTTGTGTAACGATACCGTTACTATTGTCTAAGATCTAACTGCAAGTTTATTAGAAGATTGTATTTTATTCAAAATGTTCAAAGGCTTGCATAACAGGAAACTATGAATATAACCATTCGTTAATAGTGCGTTATTTAGTCAAAATATAGAGTAAGTATTCAAATTCATTAGTAGCAAATTTTTTGAAGGTGGGTGAACCCTCAGTTCCGGCGAAATCTTTTATGTAGCGATGTGCTATTTTTGGAGTTAATCGATGAACGATATCTTCTCTTTTTGCAGACGATAATTTTAAGGCTTCCAAAACATTTGGTGTAATTAACTCATGTCTCAGCAAGTTGAAATTTGATTTAGTTAATTGGTCATTGAGTTTTTCAATTTCATTTTGAAACCTGAAATCGGTAAGAATAAAGTATCCGCCAGGTTTCAATACCCGATAAACTTCGCTAATGAATTTATCAATCTGATTGTAACGATGCGATGATTCCACATTGATTACAACATCAAATGAGTTATCTTCAAATTTCAACGATTCGGCATTGCCCTGAAAAAATGCAATATTTTCATAGTGATTTCTACAAAAACTAATTGCTCTTTTATTCAAATCGATGCCCGTTGCCGATTTTGGAGACAAATAACGATTTACATAAGATAAACCACCACCACGTCCACAACCAACTTCCAACAGATCTTTCCCTTTTAAATCAATTCTATTAGCTACGTGATGATAAAGTTGTACAGAATATCTGTCTATTACGTCTGATTCTTCAAGTTGAATTTCGTGATTATCTTTCGAATAACCATAATTCATAAAAGTTACTTCTGCAGACTTATCAACCTTACTTATATACCAATACAAGATTCTATAAAAAAAATTTATAACAACTTTGCCCATTTTCTCTGAATTAAATTAATAGATTTATATAATTCAATTTTCTCGAATAAATTAATAAATTTCAACGAACTAATATTTTAACTAATAGGAAAGACAATTAAAAAAAGACAAAAATACAGCATAATCATTCTAATGGTTTCTCCTTTTTCCACAAAGATTGTTATATTAAGTTCGAAGATTACAAATAATAGTTATTTGCAACGATTTAAAATTTATAAATGAGAAGATTATATATTATCACTCCCGATTAGTCTCATTTAAAGTGTTTTTATTTAAGGGAGAAATGTATTTATTTTAAAATTCACTCTAATTTATTTGAATAAATATAAGCCCTTTTAAAACAGATAGCCTGTCGGTTTTCGACAAGCTATCTGAGTACGGAATTAAAGGATGTGTCTAAATGTTCTTATTTTTTAGAAGGTATAGACTTAATGCAATGAACTGCTAACAAAATCCATGCTGCAATCCATATTATACCACCTAAAGGAGTGATAATACCCAGAGCTTTAATCCCTGAAATAGCCATAACATAGAGAGAACCCGAAAATAGAACTATACCGGTTGCGAAAAGATATGCCGACCAGTATAATGCTTTCGATGAATTGAATTGCATAAGAATTCCCACTGCTAAAAGTGCAAAAGTATGATAAAATTGATATTGAACACCTGTTTTATAGGCGTCTAACATTTCGGAACTGATTATGTTTTTGAGAACATGTGCTCCAATAGCTCCCAGTATTACAGCCAGCATTCCACTTATGGCAGCCAGCATTAAAGTTTTTTTCATTGTCAATTATTTTTTTTCAAAACTGCCAATTAATTTAGCTTTCTCTTTTCCCGGTTAATAGCAAACTCACGGCATCTTGCAGTGAACCGGCTTTAGTCACGGCTCCTGAATTGACAAAGAAAATTTCATCGGCACTCTCAATGGTGTTTAACCGGTGAGCAATAATAATGCGTATGGTACTTTTGGGTAATTTGCTTAATATATCGTCGAGTAATTGTTCTGTAACCGTATCGATATTGGCAGTTGCTTCGTCGAGAATCAAAATTTCAGGTTTTCGCAATACGGCACGGATAAAGGCGATAAGTTGCTTTTGTCCTAAACTGACGCCATCGCCCGATGCATTTATTTTGGCATTCAGCCTACCATCGAACCTTTCTATTAATCCGTCTAATCCCGATTCAGACAGCACGTTCGATAAAGCCTCGTTTGAAACATCCTTGTATAACCCATTTCCATACAAGATATTATCCCGGATAGTTCCGGTAAAGAGAAAAGGCTCCTGCAGAATAAATCCGATTTTAGAAGTGCGGGCTTCGACGTCCATCGAACGTATATCAGTACCGTTCAGGATGATTTTCCCTTTTGTCGGATCATACAAACGCGCCATCAATGAGGCGGTTGTTGTTTTTCCACCTCCGGTCGGACCTACAAAGGCATAGGTTTTTCCACGTTCCAGATCGAAACTTACATCCGTCAGAACTTCCTTTCCGTTAGGATATGAAAATGAAACATGACGAAACGACACTACACAACAGCTATCTTCTTTTTCTTGTTTATCAATAACTGCTAAATTATTTTCCATCACCAATATCTGAGAAATACGGTCCCAACCGGCAAGAGCCACCTGAAAATTTGCCCAGAGAGTGGCTATTTGTCGCAGCGGATTGTAAAACTGGGCAATATAAGCCAGGAAGCTAATAAGCAAACC
The DNA here is from genome assembly GCA_002427885.1 of Paludibacter sp. UBA6032. GTDB lineage: Bacteria > Bacteroidota > Bacteroidia > Bacteroidales > Paludibacteraceae > Paludibacter. The sequence goes on along the minus strand of DIZI01000021.1, from coordinate 266,558 downwards.
CACTGAAAACTCACCTTTTGAAATCATATAAATTCCTAAAGCCATCACCACCATTTGTCCGATATTCGAGGAAAATCCGTACACAGGAATAAACATATTATTAGCAATACCTGCTTTCACGGCGCTTTGGTAGTTTTCCGTATTGACTTCATCAAAACGTTTCCGGAAATAATCGCGGCGGTTAAAAGCCACAATCACTTTAAAATTATTCAGGCTTTCCTGAATTTCCGCACTCAGAGTTCCGGTGCTTCTCATATTGACTGTGTTCCGGTTTTTTACCCAGGGTGAAATATTCCGGGTAAAAATCCATAAAGCGAGAGCCGGAGATAAGGCCGCCAGTCCAAGCTCAGGATTGATAGAAATAAGAAAGATTCCGGCTCCAATCATCGTAAAAATACTACTCATAAACTGCACCAACGATTGCGAAAAGAATTGATTAATTTTATCGGTATCGTTATTTACTCTCGAAATCAAATCACCCGCTTTATTCTGATTGAAAAAGTCTATGGGCAACTCCTGCAATTTATTAAAAACGATATTCCGTACATTAAACAACATACGCTGACCGACGCGACCCATCAATTGTGTCTGAGTGTAACCGCTTACCATGGTCAGGGCGAAAACCCCGAATAAAATGATGGAGTACCTTATCACCCCTTCATAATGTTTCGTCACAATATAACTATCAACGGCATGTCCCATCAAATAGGGAGCTACAAGGTTTAGTCCGGCGTTGATGAGAATAAAAAATATCGCGATGTAAAGATTTTTACGTTCTTTACCCATTAGCGTCAGCAAGCGGTTCAGTGTTGTTGCCGTGCTGACTTTTTCGAAACTTTGAGTTCCTTTTTTTATGTTTAGATTATAGCTCATAATTACTTGTGCTGCGTTGGGAATTAAAAATTTGAACATATTCCGGACTGATACTCATTAATGATTCGTGGGTCCCGCTAGCCAGAATTTCACCTTCTTCCAGCAAAATAATTTGCCCGTAATTCATCACTGAGGCCACTTTTTGTGTGACCGAGAGCAAAGTTATTCCAGGGTAGTTTCGTTCCACGTTATCAAGTATTTTTTGTTCTGTCTGACTGTCGACCCGCGCGGTAAAATCGTCGAGAAGTAAAATTTTCGGATTAAGAGCCAGAGCTCGTGCCAACATAATACGTTGTTTTTGTCCGCCCGAGAGGCTGGTGCCACGTTCGCTCACTATGGTTTCCAATCCTTCAGGTAAAGCATCAATGAAATCATTCAGTTCTGCCGTTTCAATGGCTTTTGACATTAATTCGTCCGTTACTTTTTCGTTGAAAGCTATGTTTTCGCGCAGGCTCATATTGAATATGACGCTATCCTGAAATACGAATCCAATTTGGTGCTGAAACGATTCCTTATTATAAAGACTGATATTAATACCGTCAAACAAAATTTCGCCACTTGCCGGATGAACCAGACCAGTAAGTAAATAAAGCAACTGGGTTTTTCCGGCAGCTGTCGGGCCAATAACCGCCGTTCGGGTTCCTGGTTGTATTTTAAGTGAGACGTTTTCCAATGCAGGTTTATCGCCATACATCACTGTAATGTCTTTCATTTCAATATTTCCGTTCAGAGGAGTGTTCACGGTTCCTGTATCTCTTGTTTCATCAGCACTTAAAACCAAATAAATCCGACCGTACGAAACAGTAGCCTGTACAATGAAATTGCTTATAAAACCAATAACGATAATAGGGAAAATTAGGATAACCAGATACGAACTAAAGGCCGCAAAATCACCCAGTGACATGGTCCCGTTTATTACAAAGTGTCCGCCTAAGGCCAAAATGGTAAGTGAGGCCATATTGCCTATGAAAACAACTATCGGAATCAGAGTGGCAAAAAGTTTCAATATGGATATTCCCAGGTCTTTGGCCTGTGTGTTGGCATCCATGAACTTACCATATTCAAGCATTTGAGAGTTTAATACCCGAATCAGTGCTGCGCCCAGAATACTTTCACTGATGACTTTATTCAGCCAGTCAATCACTTCCCGGCTTTTCTTAAAATAAATGCGTAATTTACGGAACACCAGATAAAATGCCCCACTGATAATTGGGATGATGGCTAAAACGGATAAGGCCAGTTTCCAGTTGATTGAAATAAGCAATATACTTGCCCCGATGATTATAAAGACCGAAGAAGTCAGTGACACAATTGCCATCGATACAAACAATTTTATCGAATCGATATCTGATGTAAGATTGGTAAGTAGTTTAGAAGGATTTGCATGTTGGATAAAAGCATAACTTTGCCTGGAAATTTTATCTGCCAGTTTTGTCCGTAAATCGCGTGCAACCTTTTCCGAGGCGTAAGTCTGCAAAATCCCCTGCAAAAAAGTAAACACAAAGATTATTAATGAAGCCGCCAAAAACCATGTAATTAATTTCTGATACGAAAAAACGCCTTTCGAGAAATCATCTATACCATGTGAAATCAGTTTCGGGATCACTAAATTAGCTCCATTACTCAACAATGCAAAGCCGATTAAACTAAAAATCATTAGTTTATACGGCTTTAGCAGGACAAGGATATTCGGTTTTTCCGGTTTTTTCTCCGGAGTTTGAATCGTAGATTTATTTTCCATACCTATACAATCGTTTTTGGGGACTACTTGTTTTGTTCAGAACTAAAAATATATTACTTTTTTAAATTTCTGAATTGAGGTTTAATGTTCTTGATTTGTTTTCAGTTGGCAAAGTTACTTATAACAGCACTTAACTATTTATTGATAAGCTATAAAATATCAGGTTCCCCTGTGAAGATTTGTAAAATAAGGTGTTTCTCTCTTCAAAATGTAACTTATCATCAACTTTCACATATTGTTTTATAATCAAACTCAAAGAAAACTCAAAGAAAAAGTTATCAACAGTTTGTAGTTCCAAAAAAAACATCTATTTTTGCAGTCCCAAACTCCGAAACAAAGAAAAGTAATTACATAAAATAAGAATAGCAATGAAAAGGACATTCCAACCTTCTGTCAGAAAGAGAAAAAACAAACACGGATTCCGTGAAAGAATGGCTACAGCAAACGGCCGCAGAGTATTAGCCCACCGTCGTGCCAAAGGTAGGACAAAACTTTCAGTTGGAGACGAACCTCGCCATAAGCATTAATCAGCTTGAATGAACAGTATAAAGAAAGTAAAGACTTCACGGTAAGTTTTTACTTTTTTTGTTTTTATGCCCTTCAAACGCAATAAATTCTGTATTTTTGGCAAACCATTTTTATGATTTTGGAAACATAGATATTTATATGCTATTTTACAGATAATCTGAGCTATAAATATTTTTAATTTCACTCATTGTTGCTCAATTATGATTTAGGTTGTATTCGTTAGGTTTTCTAACTTGTAACTCAAAACTATTTATGAATTTCAAAAAATTTTGGAAGGAAACTTTCGCAGGGCTTATACTGAAAAACGTTTTGATAGCGATTGTATTAATCGTATCATTGTCATGGGGCACTTTACTTATCATCGACTTTTATACACATCATGGACAAACGGAGAGAGTTCCCGATTTGCGTGGATCGACGTTAAATGAAGCAAAGGCTTTATTGTCAAATCAAAGCCTTCACGCACAGGTAATTGACTCCGTTTACGTACGGAACAAAAAACTGGGAACCATTATTGATCAGATTCCGGGACCAAACTCATCTGTAAAAAGTAATCGGTCCATTTATTTAATAATCAATTCCAGTCAGGTACGACAGGTTACTCTGCCTGATGTTACTGATATTTCCTATCGTCAGGCTATTGCGATGCTTCAATCGATAGGATTAAATTTTGGAAGTGTGGAATATACTCCATCTGAATACAAAGATTTGGTAACAGACGTAAAATTCAAGGGAAGAAGCCTTATGCCTGGTACACGGCTTCCTGAAGGTAGTACAATCGTGCTGGTTGTTGGAAGTGGAACTGCCGGATCTCCAACAGTTGTTCCCGCATTGAAAGGTATGAGTCTGGAAGATGCCACGGTCGAAGTACAAAAAGTCGCATTAAAAATAGGGAACATAGATTATGATGTTCCACCTTCGGGGAATGAAAATGATTATATCATTTACCGGCAAATTCCTGCTGCAGGTTCTACGCTCCCGGCAGGCAGTAATGTTGATATTTATCTTTCAACGAACAAATCGCGTGTTAACGAAATTTTCGATGAGGATAAAAAACCAAAAGAAACCGATGAAGTGTTTTTCTAAGGATTTCCAAGGTTTAATAATATACAAATCAAACTTTAATATTTAAATGGCAGACGATTTTTTGGACGAACCGACATTCGATGAGTTGGGTGAGGCAGGAGAGGAGCAGGAACTTTTTGAGCATTTTCGCTTTATTGTGGATAAAGGTCAGGCCATCGTTCGTGTCGATAAATATCTGGTGAATTGTATGTCCAATACTTCCCGTAACAGGATACAGGAAGCTGCCGATGCAGGGAATATTTTGGTAAACGGGAAATCCGTTAAATCAAATTACAGAGCCAAACCACACGATATTATAACCATAGTGCTGGCTTATCCTCCGAATCAATTTGAAATAATTCCGCAAGATATTCCCATCAAAATTGTGTATGAAGATGATGATATTTTGCTTGTAAATAAGCAACCTGATTTGGTTGTACATCCCGGTTTCGGTAACTTTGATGGCACATTGCTTAATGCTATTGCCTGGCACTTGAAAGATCATCCTGAGTTTGATCCAAACGACTCGCGTATTGGTCTGGTTCACCGGATTGATAAAGACACTTCCGGTTTATTGCTTATTGCCAAAACCGAAGAAGCAAAATCAAATCTAGGAAAACAATTTTTTGATAAGACAACTCAAAGGCGTTATCAGGCACTGGTCTGGGGAAATGTGAAGGAAAATGAAGGTACCATTATAGGTGCTCTGGCCCGTGATCCTCGCGACAGAATGTTGTTCACCGTATTTCCCGAAGGTGAAAATCCTGCTGCTAAATATGCTGTAACACATTACAAGGTAATTGAGCGAATGGCTTATGTAACATTGGTAGAATGCCGCTTAGAAACCGGGCGTACACACCAGATTCGCGTTCATATGAAACACATTGGTCATACAATCTTCAATGATGAACGATACGGTGGACATGATATTTTGAAGGGAACAACAGCATCCAAATACAAACAGTTTGTCAAGAATTGCTTCGAAATTTGCCCGCGTCAGGCGTTGCATGCAAAAACACTTGGGTTTGTACACCCTCGTTCCGGAGAATTTATGCATTTCGAAAGCGAATTGCCGGATGATATGCAGGAGTTGATTGGGAAATGGAGAAATTATGCTCAAAATATGGAATAGAAACCCCTAAACCCTAAAGGGGAATAAGAGGTTTAAAAATGATGAATTGTAAAAAATAATACAAATTTAGTTCCCCTTTAGGGGTTAGGGGTTATCATTATGAAAAAAAACATAGCTATAGTCGCCGGCGGCGATTCATCGGAAGTAGTGGTTTCGCTCAAAAGTGCTGCAGGACTGTATTCTTTTATGGATAAAGAACGTTACAATATTTTCGTTGTGACCATTGTTGGTCAAAACTGGCAGGTTGAATGGTCCGATACAGAGAAGATTACGCTTGATAAGAATGATTTCAGCTTTTCGCGTAACGGAGAAAAAACAGTGTTCGACTTCGCTTATATTACTATTCATGGTACACCCGGTGAAAATGGGATTTTGCAAGGTTATTTTGACCTGATACACATGCCTTATTCTTCATGCGGTGTGCTTTCATCAGCGCTCACCTTCAATAAATTCATGTGTAACCAATACCTGAAAGGTTTTGGAGTAAAAGTGGCTGAGTCCATTTTATTGCGAAGCGGAAAATCAATTTCCAATTCGGAAGTGATTGAAAAAACAGGTTTACCCTGCTTTGTGAAGCCTAACGTGGGTGGAAGCAGCTTTGGTGTGACTAAAGTAAAAACTCAGGACGAATTACAGCCGGCCATTGCCAAAGCGTTTAGCGAAGGCAAAGAAGTCTTAATTGAAGCCTTTATGGCGGGGACTGAACTTACTTGCGGAGTTTATAAAACGAGTCTGAAGTCGGTTGTTTTTCCTATAACGGAAGTGGTAAGTCATAATGAATTTTTCGATTTTGATGCTAAATACAAAGGCGAATCGGAAGAAATCACTCCTGCCCGAATCAGTGATTCATTGACAGATCGGGTTCAGAAACTGACTTCTGCTATTTATGATATTCTGGATTGTAAAGGAATCGTTCGTATCGATTACATCATAACCGAAGGTGATGTGATTAATTTATTGGAAGTAAATACAACTCCCGGCATGACTGCCACCAGTTTTATCCCACAACAGGTGGCCGCTGCCGGTTTGGATATAAAAGATGTAATGACGGATATAATTGAGAATGAATTTTAATCACTACTTTCTCATACGCATAAATTTTTTTGAGATAATGTACGAAAAATTTCTCTTTAAATTTAATCCCTGAGTTGTGATTTCAAAAATTAAATTTATGAAAACCTTCAACGAAATATCCCAACTAATTTCCTCCGAGCTGAATAAAATCAACTGGAGCAAAGACCCGCAAGGATTGTACGAACCAATCGGTTATGTGCTTTCGTTAGGAGGAAAACGTATTCGTCCGGCATTGGCGCTGATGGCCTGTAACCTGTTTTCAGACGATGTCCGTCCAGCAATTAATTCGGCGCTCGGACTGGAGATATTTCACAATTTTACCTTGTTGCATGACGATATTATGGACCGTGCAGATGTTCGCCGGGGAAAACCAACCGTGCACAAAAAATGGGATGACAATACCGCCATACTTTCAGGTGATGTTATGCAAATTGCGTCCTACCAATTTATAGCTAAGACTCCAGATAACCAATTGAAGCGGACATTAGATTTGTTTTCCCGAACGGCAGCTGAAATTTGTGAAGGTCAGCAATATGACGTGGAATTTGAACAACGCGACGATGTTGAAGCAGAAGAATATTTAGAGATGATCCGTTTGAAAACGGCCGTTTTACTGGGTGCCTCACTCCAGATTGGAGCCTGGATCGGTGGAGCAGGAGAGAAGGATGCACAGTTACTTTACGATTTTGGAATTAATATTGGTATGGCATTTCAGTTGAAAGACGATTTGCTTGATGTATATGGCAACGAAGCAAAATTTGGAAAGAAAATTGGAGGCGATATTCTTTGTAACAAAAAAACCTATTTGTTAATACAAGCACTTAAGCTGGCGAAAAATCAGGGCGCCCTTGCATTGCAATATTGGTTAAACATTTCGGATGAAAAATCGGGAAATGACAAAATAACAGGTATAACTTCGCTTTACAATCAACTCGGAGTAAAACAAATTTGCGAAGACAAGATGCAGTTTTTTTATACAGAGGGCATCGCAAAACTCGAAAAAGTGACTGTTTTGAGCAATAAAAAGCAAGAATTGAGAAATTTAGCCGAAAATTTAATGTTTCGACAAGAATAATTTTTTATCTTTGCGGGCAAGAGTGAATTTTCAATTTCTAAATTACCGATTTTCAATTACAATTTCGAAAACTTTTTTTCAATTGTAGATTGCAAATTATAAATTGTAAATAACATGCCTTACCGGAGATTACCCAATACAGATCAAGCTCGTTTGCGTGCTTTGCGTACAGCGATTCAACAAGCCGATAAACAAAATTTTGGAGAACAGGTTATCGCTTATAAAACCCTACACGAAGCCAAAACATATCTCAGCATTTTCGAAAAGCAGTTGATTCAATATCAACAAACTCTCGAAAGTCAGGTTTCTGCAAATAAACGCTATCAGCAAATAGTGCATAATGCCCGCTTATACATCTCCCACTTCATTCAGGTCTTTAATCTTTCTGTTATCCGGGGCGATATCAAAAAAGATCACAAACTCTTTTATCAATTAGATCCCAATGTCCACACGGTTCCGGATTTAAGTACCGAAGCTTCATTACTTCATTGGGGTAAATGCATTATTGATGGAGAAAATGAACGAATCAGAAACGGTGGATTACCCATATATAATCCTGCAATTGCCAAAGTAAAAGTTCACTACGAAGTATTCAAAGAATATAAATCAACCCAAAAACAATATCAGAACACAACTAATCGTAATTGGGAAGAACTGGTTAGTTTACGTGAACAAGGAGATTTGATAATTTTGGATATATGGAATCAGGTGGAATCGAATTACAAAGACGAAAGACCCTATACTCGTTTAATGAAATGCAATTCGTTTGGATTGATTTATTATTATCGTAAAGGGGAAAAAATCCTGACAAAAGCGGATGATTTGGAAACTCCCTGATTTTTCCGACTTATAAGAATGTCAGATATAAGTTTATGGCTGCATGCTGCGGTCTTATTAGCAGAGAAATACAGATGACAAGAATCCAGTTAGATTTTTAAAGCTGTCCAGCCTCTACTAACAATATTACTCTTTCCAGCATTTTATCTTTATCGGAGGCGTCATAATCATCTTTTAAATTTGATCCGAATATACGTGCCACACCTTGCCAAAAAAATGCAGTAATACTACCACGATAAACTTTTATCAGGTCATAGGACGTTTGATCGCATTCCCTGTCAATAAGCTTCAGGAGCAATCTTCCCTGATTGATGGACATCTTTTTCAAATCTCCTTCATATTTTTTCAAAACTTCTTTTTCAAATTGACTAAGATATTTTTTCCGATCCCGGTCGCTTGGCAAAGCTGCCAACTGCAAATTTGTTTTGGTTAATTCACTTGCAACCAGCTTGGCAAAAGGCAAAGTTTTCTTCACATCCCTCACTGTCCGCCAAAAATATTGTTCCTGAGCCTTATTCTTAAAGTTATTCCGTGGAAAAATCCAGATATCATGCAGGAAAGCAAGCAATATTGTATCATTCCCATCAATTTGTACCATGAGCCGTGCTCCGCCAGGTGGTACATAATCATGGGTTTTCTGTGCAGAAATATTTGTAAAAGAAATAAAAATTACTGCAGTGATTAGAATGATAAATCTATTTTTCATCGATGCAAAATTAGATAATAAATCATTATGATGTATGCAAATAGACAAATTTTGTTCCAAATGAATGTTTTTTTAAACAATCGTTGTTAATTCGTAAAATTTTTATAATTTTGATGTCTTATTTGTGATTTTGTTCTCTTTGTTTTCAGATTTTTAAACCTAAATCTTTGATAACTATGAAAAAAATCATTTTCTGGCTGATACTGATTTTTTTTAATCAATGTATCCTTGCTCAAATATCCGGAGTCGTTCCTGCATCTAAATCTATTGCTCAGACTTCCGTTGCCGATACACATAATTGGGCGGCATTTAATAACCCGGCTATGTTAGGCTATGTACAGGAAACTGAACTTGGGCTTCAATATGAAAACCGATATTTGCTTTCAGAGCTTTCAACCAAAAGCATACAGGCCGGTTTTTCGTCGAAGATAGTGAATGCCGGTTTATCCTTCTCTCATTTTGGCTATTCGCTCTATCACGAAATGCTGGTAGGTATCAGTTTCGCACGTAATTTCTCAGACAAATTTTCCATGGGCATGCAGTTTGTTTACTATACAGTCTATTTTAATGCATCAAATTCTTATCGGGGTACCTTGTTACCACAGGTTGGTTTATCCACCCGGCTTTCTTCAAACTTTAGCATTGGTTTCAATGCATTTAATCCATTCCAAAGCAATATTCATTCTGTTTATACTATAAAACGTATCCCTTCTGTTTTTAGTTTGGGGTCGGAGTTTTTTTTCTCACCGGAGTTGGTTTGGCTTACTCAAATTGACAAGGAGGTGAGTAGTAATTATCGTTTTGCAACAGGGTTTGAATATCGGATGTTACAAAATCTGAACATAAAGTTGGGAGTTTATGGATCCGACTATTTAGTTCCCTGTCTCGGATTTGGATGCAATGCAGGATCATTTGTACTGGATTTAAACTGTGAATTACATCCTTTGCTTGGACTGAATACATTTGCATCGGTAAAATACCGGTTCTCCAAATAATACCTTTTAAAACATGCACCTAGAAATGAAGTGGATATAACCTGAAACCCCATTTATTGTTGTGAAACGTATAGTCATTTGTTTGTTTTGCGTTTTTATTCTTGGCACATTTTCATTAAGTGCACAGGACGCAATAACTACAACCGAACAGTTGATAGCTGATATTTTTGAGCAGTATGCAGCTGAAAGTGAAGTGGACATCGATTATGATACTTTTTATGAAGAGTTGATGTATTGTGCCGAAAATCCAATTAATTTAAATCAAACAACAAAAGAAGAATTAGAAAAACTGCGTTTCTTATCCGTTTCTCAGGTGGAAAGTATTCTTGCATATAGTTATCAGTTTGGGAAAATTCAAAGCATTTACGAACTGCAATTAATTGAAGGACTGGATATGACGGATATAAGACGTATATTGCCTTTTGTAAACGTGGGTGAATCCGGCGAAACAATCAAGAAGATTTATTGGCACGATTTGCTTCAATATGGAAAGCATGAATTATTCTTCCGATCGGATCAGGGTGTTGAAACGAAAGAAGGGTACCGGTTTTTGCCCGAAGAGGATGAAGGTGCAACTGAAACAAATGTAAAAAATTACCTGGGAAACTCACTTTATCATTCGTTGAGATATCGTTATCATTTAAAGGATCGGATTTTTATTGGAATAACGGCCGAAAAAGATGCAGGAGAACAATTTTTGGGATCAACTCATACCGGATATGATTCTTATTCGGGTTATGCGCTGATAAATGATATTGGAAAAATGAAATCACTCGTCATTGGAGATTTCCGTGCAAATTTTGGAATGGGTTTGGTTCTTCGGCCGGAATTTGGAATGGGGAAATCGTCCTATGTTCTTAATGTTACATCACGGAATTCGGGATTAAAAAAGTATGGTTCTACCGATGAAACTAATTTTTTCCGGGGTGCAGGTGCTACAGTTCAATTGGGGAAGTTTGACCTGACTGCTTTTTATTCAAATAAAATGATTGATGGTGACACCGTGAATGGGGCCTTTTCGAGCCTGTACAAAACAGGCCTGCACCGAACTATTTCAGAGCTGAGTAAAAAACAGACAGTCAGTCAGCAGGTCATGGGAGGTAATGCGACATATACATTCTCAAATTTTCAAATTGGATTAACTGCTGTTCATACAATATTTAATTCTAAATTAGAGCCGGACAAATCGGTTTATAATTATTTCTACTTTTCGGGTAATCAACAAACAACTGCCGGTATTCACTACCGAATGCGGTGGTATAAACTTAATCTTTTTGGCGAAACAGCTATGACTGGTAACGGGTCTATAGCCACGATAAACGGATTTATTGTCACACCAATATCACAGGTAAGTCTTGTTACACTCCATCGATATTATTCGCCTGAATTTGACACCTTTTATGCGACTGCTTTTTCGGAAACCTCACGAATTAATAATGAAAGCGGTTGGTATCTGGGTACAGAAATTCGTCCGTTCAGAAGATGGAAAATTGCTGCTTATGCTGATAGTTATCGCTTTGTCTGGCCAAAGTATGGCATAGATGCTCCTTATGTCGGGGCAGACTATCTTCTTCAGATAGATTATGCAGCACAACGAAACATTGCGATGTTTTGGCGATTTAAATACGAGGAAAAACAAAGTAATCTTTCAGGTACAATAACTGTAATGCCTCTTGTTGTACCTGTTCAGAAGACTTCGCTGCGTTACAATCTGAGTTATTCATTCCGTAATTTCAGATTTAAAAATGTACTGGAAGGAAATCTTGTCCGACAGGCTGATGCCCCGACATATGGGATTATTGCTTCACAGGATTTAAGTTACACTTTTTCTACTATTCCACTCGCAATTGATGTGAGATATCAATTTTTTGATGCAGTCAACTACGAAAACCGTTTTTATTCGTACGAAAAGGATGTGTTGTATGCTTTTTCCATTCCCATGTATTTCGGATTGGGAAGCCGGTATTACCTGAACCTACGCTATAATTTGAATAAAAGTCTTTCTTTTTGGTTTAAAATTGCCCAAACGGTGTATGCTGATGATCGAGAATCATTAAGTACAGGAAATGAGACAATTTCCGGAAATCGTAAAACGGATATTCGTTTTTTATTAAAATGGAATTTTTGAAATTTGGGGAAAGTTTATATATTTGTCTATTTAGAGGCAGTAAATACTTTTACTCCTACGGGATGTTACTTCCCCGATAATGCAGGCCTGAGGATGAACTATCTTTAAAGCCGCTATCAAGTCATTAGCTTTATTGGTATCCACGGCCATCAGTAATCCGCCTGAAGTTTGTGCATCGCAGGCCAGCATTTTTTGTTCTACCGAACATGAAGGAGCATAAAACACATGCTTTTTTACAAAGTCGGCATTACGAAATGCAGCTCCGGGGATGCAGCCTGATACCAGTAAAGTCATGACCTGAGGCAGCACAGGTAAAGAACCAAGTGAAATCTGAATACTGACATCCGAAGCTTCTGCCATTTTGAGTGCATGACCCAATAAACCGAATCCGGTCACATCGGTTGCTCCTTTTACTCCAAACTGTTGCATACAAACGGCTCCGGCTTTGTTGAGCATTTTCATTTGTTCCAACGCCAGATTGTAAGTATCTTCACTGGTCAGGCCCATGCGTTGTGCAGCCATAAGGATGCCTACACCCAAAGGTTTTGTAAGGATAAGAAGTTGACCGGCTTTTAATCCTGCATTCGTAATTAATTTATCCGGATGAACAGTTCCAACCACAGCCAGTCCATATTTGGGTGGATTATCATCAATCGTATGTCCGCCCATAGTAAAAGCTCCTGATTCATTTATCTTTTCTTGTCCACCTGCAAGAATATTTCTGAGAACTTCCAGCGGAATGTCTTTTGATGGAAACATGGTGAGGTTTAAAGAGAGCAAAGGTGTGCCTCCCATCGCATAAATATCACTCAATGCATTGGCTGCAGCAATCTGTCCGAAAGTAAAGGCATCCGAGCAAACCGGAGGAAAGAAATCGGTGGTCACAATTAACGCTATATCATCGTTTAAGCGGTACACACCGGCATCATCATGAGTTTCAATATCCACCATGATACGGGCATCTTTTATCAAGGGGATTGAAGACAATAAATCGGTAAGTGCAGCAGGATTAAGTTTAGCCGAACAACCTCCGGAAGCACAGGTACTTAATAAATCAAAGGAAGATGTAGTCATAAATTTTAATACTTAAAAAAAAATTAATTAGGGATAGATTATATGACCTGCTTCAGTCAGATGTTTAGTTATTGTAAACATATTACTAACCATGCCCACCGCTATCAAATCTTTTATGTTATAATACTCCAGACATTTCCCACAGGCATAAATCGGAATACCAATATTTTCCAATGTCTGTAATGATCGGGCTGTTACTGTTTCTTTAAGGGCTATTTTAACGCCACTGTTATATAAAAGTATGGCGGATGGTAATTTATCCGATTCATTGAGTGAATCTAAAAAAGCTTCCATTAAAAAATGACCAATTTCATCATCTCCGGTTCCCATAAATTCCGATTTAATAGCCACAACAAAATTTGAACTGGTTGGAGCAGCACAAAAAGATTCGGGAGACGGGTAATCCGATAAGACTTCCGTTTTATTAATCGTTAGCATATGCACATTTCCTTCCGTTCTGATTGTAGGTGTAAGTTTTAGTTCTTTCAAATAATTCTTTAAATTATGAAACGATGTTTCATTGTCGGTAAGAATTTCAATTTCTTCGCCGGCAGCGGCTTCCTGAATTCCTTTTTTTGCTAAAATCAAAGGAGCAGGGCAGAGCTGTCCTTTTGTATCTATTGTTTTCATTTTCCTAATTTGATATTGTGGTATAAAATTCCAGTAATTTTCTGGCGTTTGTTTCGGGCTTATCTGAATTTGCCACAAAAGTATGAGTCTGTGGCCATTGTTTCAGGATGGAAGATTCATATCCCTTGTCGTAATAATGTATAGCAATTGCGATGGCTTCTTCCAGTTCGTTTTTCATAATATGTTCAATGGCATTGGATGTTGCTTCGCGCCCCAATCGCTTTTCCAGTTTTTGAAAAGAAACTATCAGTTCATTAGCCGGAAAATGTCCGTAGTCTTTCAAAATCTGTTTTAGCCTGAAACCCGTCTTTAATTCGAATTGAATAAATAATCCGGATTTCATTAAAGCATAAAATTCATTCGGGATATAAACCTGACCGATATTAAGGCTTTCGCCTTCGCACCAAACCGGTTTTTGGGGATTCATTTTCCGCATACAATTGTGAAGTTCATTCCCGAATTGCTCGGTAGAAGGTTGTTTCGATTCACCCAAAGAGCCGAAAGCCGACCCTTTATGGCATGCCAGTCCTTCCAGATTGATAACCTGTTGACCTGTTGACTGTAAATGATGTAAAATGTCCGTTTTCCCACAACCCGTAGGTCCACCCAGTACAATCAGTTTCCATGAATGAGCTGACAATAATTGTTCGAAAGAGTGACGGTACGCTTTGTATCCACCTTCAAGCAAGTATGTTTTAAATCCAGCCGTACGGAATAACCAGGCCATGCTGGCACTACGCATTCCACCTCGCCAGCAATACAGAAATAATGGTTTCCCTTCCGACAATTGTCTGGCCTGTCTAACAAATGTTGCCAGTTTTGGTCCGACTCTTTCCAGGCCTTTTTCTACTGCCTTGTCTTTTCCTTCTTTTACATACAAAGTTCCGACTTCAGCCCTTTCGTCGTCTGTAAAAATGGGAAGATTTACTGCTCCGGGAATATGACCCGAGCTGAATTCGGAGGGTGTACGGACATCAATTATCACACCTTCACGGCTTTGTTCCAAAAAACCGTCAGGTAAAAGTAAGTCTTGCATTGAATTTAAATTGAACCTCAAATATAGCAATAATTAATAAAAGAAAGCCACTCCCGGGAAGGAATGGCTTAGTTTTATGCCGATAGTTTTTCTTTTTAACGGATCTTATTTTTCATAAATATCCAGGAGCCAACTGTAAAAACTGTCTTTCCATAATGCCACTGAGTTACCCTTGTCATAGGCTAAACCAAATCCGTGATCGCCTTTCGAATAAATATGTAATTCCGATTTGTCTACTTCAGTTACTATCGTTGTTAAGAAAGGGATAACTTTTTTAAGTGGAATTTTTCTGTCATCACGGGCAATGGCCATAAAAAAAGGAGGTAAATCTGCTTTGTTTTTAATTTTATTAATTTCCTGTACAATGTCTCCATGATAAATCAAACCAACAAATGAAGGTTTCCAGTCGAATGTGCCATCTACTGATTTGAAAGCCATTCTTTCAGACAACCAACCACCTGCAGAAAATCCAATTATTCCAACTTTGTCTGCATCGACGTTCAATTCTGGCGAGAGTTCTTTTAATTTTAAAATTCCGGTTCTTGCATCTTCATAAATTGCTCCTTTATAATCATCATACGGAATCACAAACTTACCGTTCTTATCCTTTTCATTTGTCCTGTATTTTACGACCAAACAGCTTATTCCTTTCGCCGACAGCCATATTGCCAGATCAGTTCCTTCTTTATCCAACCAGTTGTTTACCAATCCTCCACCCGGAAAAATAACCACCCCAATGTGTTTATTATTTAATTCGGAAGCCGGAAAAAGGGTGTAAGTCGGCACGGAAACAAAGCTGTAGACCCTGTTTAGTTTCGACAGGGAATTAGGGTTTACAACGGAATCAACAAACGATTCTTTTTGCGCAAAGATGACAGGATTATTCTCAATACCATTGGGATACAATGGCAGTTCCTGCCTGTTTTGGCCTGATAATAAGCTGCTTCCAAGGAGGGAAAATAGAAACAGAGCAACTTTAGTCTTTTTCATAACTTTATTTTTTACTTTCTGTGAGGGATATAATATCTAAAATTTGTAACCAAATTTAAATTGAATGGTTGTGTTCCGGATATAATAATTATTGTTACGAGAATATATAAGTCTGGCAACAATAAATTTGTTCTTTTTAATCATATAATCTACTCCGACTCCAGCCATTATGCCAACTATTGATTGGTTAGGAAGAACTTCATTTTCAATTGTTGAAACAGGACTATCATCCGGATATTCGGTTAGTTGTACACTTTTCATGTTTAAAAAAAAGGTTTTTGAAATACCAGCTTCAACGCTTGGTCGAAAATTGCCTTTTTCATAAGTATATTTAAATCCACTATTCAGTGTTGCCTTTATTCCATTATAACTATATTGATTATAAGAAACAGAATCCGGATTATTATTAATATAATCACATGCTCCTGCAATTCCAGACATATTTAAATCAAAAAAAAGACTTAAGGATTTTAATACTCTGGGACTTGAAATATTTAATACAGCTCCAACAACCGGAGAGTATGAATACATTTCAGGAATAAGGTCATAATTTATTTTTATATTATTATATTCAAAGCCACCATAAACACTAAAATCAAGTTTAGTAAACTTTTTCTTATAATCGTTTTCAAAAATAATACATTTTTCTCCGGAATCACAAATTTTATCGTGGTATTCTTTGGTGTATTCTATCATCGATCTACGATCGAATTCAGCCTTTGAAGTTTCTTGAGCCAGCGGAAGATAATCTTTGAAAACGTACGACATCACTCCTTTGTAACGATTATCCTGTTTAATTTTGTTATTTTCAACTATCACATCTCTATTTTTAGTTGTACTAATTATTTCTCCTTTTTGGTTTTCAAAGAAATAATAGCCATTACTCTCAGGTAAATAATATAAATTTATGATTCCCTGAACCAGATATTCCAGAAATACGGTTCTTAATATTTTATCTATTTCTACGGTTCTTGAAACATAATACTTACCTTCTTCAATAAACCTGTAGCTGGAAATATCAGTCGGTTTATAAATAGTATCCGGTACATTTTCGAAATATTTAAACTTACATAATAACGAGTTTGTATGATCGGTTCTGAAATCGATTAATCCAAAGACAGTATCATTTTTGTTGGTGATGATATAGCCTTTTTTGAAATTAGATTGTGAGAAACTGAATATGATTGAAGAGATAATAAGTACACAGGTAAGAATACTTTTTTTCATGTGATTCTATTTTATATATTCGTAGTATTTTGTAAATACTTCTGATCTGAAGAGAAAGACATAACCACTTTTGTTAATTAGTATTTGTTTGCCATCGTTTGATGATTTAATATAATAACATTCACCCTGATTACTAAAACTATGAACTGTATTATCACCGGTAGAAATAACCGAGATGTCGGAGGTGAAAATATAAGGGTATGAATCTTCAGAAGTAAGTATCGTTAAATTACCTATACCTGCAGTTGGTAAATTCAACGTTTTGTAACTTTTAGTCAAAACGTCCTGATACATTATATTATTAACATCACGCGAAAAAAGGGCTACTCCGGTACCTGAATTACTTGTGACCATACTACCGTAATGAAAGGTATTATTTATGAGTGTCAATAATTTGGTGTCGGCATTGTAAGTATATGTATAATCTTTACCACCGGTATCTGTACCATACAAAATAAATATTTTATTGTTGTTACACATTTCAATATGATTCGGGATCATCTGATCCGGATATGATATATCATAAAGTGTTGAACTTTCAGAAAGCAAACCCCACTCATTATTTTTAGAAGAGTCTATATAGAATAATTTTTCCCCAACCATCATTATTCCATATCCATTATCCGAGAATGCCATTTGTGCAACCGTATATCCGTTATAATCAATCGTAAATTTACTTTTATATACACCTGTAGCTGCATCGAAAATTTTAATTTCCGAAACATATCTGTTTTCAATGAGTTTTTTGTTTATTGTGTACAAAGAATTATTATAGGGATTGTAGGTAAGGCTATTAAATTCAACCTCAGGAATTTGATTTAATTCAGTGAAGTCTGATGTTGTGAATTGTCTTAAAGAATATGAACTTCCATCGATTGTATAAATCCAAACATATTGATTATCATTTGTAAAATACATATATTGTCCATTATAAGGAAGTATTATTTGAAAATTCTCATATAATTTCAACTCAAGCTTAAAGGTCAATTGATTATTATCAGCATCTTTCACAGTTAACTGTATCGGATATTTAGAAAAAATATTCAACTTGATGTTGTTAAAATATACGGTTTTTTGATCATTTGAGATTTCAAAGGGCACATTAGAAATCCCAGACCCTGTACATGAGATGACACTTATCTCTCTTGAAAAACTTACAAAAGGTATATTATAGGGGAAAGTGATATTATTTTTCCCAAGGTAATCTGTTACACGAAGGGTTGGACCGGCTAATTGTGTAACTTTTATCGTGTCGGTCAGGTCATATTCTGTTTTTAAAATTATTGAAACTTTACGTTTTACAATACTATCATTTGGAGAGCATGTAATGCTTAATCCTGTGCTGCTTTTTGTGCAGCTTATCCATTCGGCTTGCCATTCGGCATAATAGTTTGTGTTTGTACTGATGGTGATAAAAAATGTTTCGCCGACATTGCTTATCGTTTTTTTATCAATATTCATAATTAAATATGCATCTTCCGAAAGCAGATTCAACTTAATATCAAATATTTTTTTTTCACCACCCTTGATTAGAATACTGCTTGTTTGGGAAGTAAATCCTTCTTTCGAAAAAGTAAGAACTGCAATACCTCCTCCTTGCAGGTTTATATTGTATGTCCCATCTTCCGAAGTGATAATACTCGTTTCGGTTGAAGAAGTCTTAATCCCTATAGTTACATCGGATAATCCTTTCCCGGTTGGATCTGTAACTTTTCCGGAGATATTGGATGGATCGTTCAGGTCGCTTATAACACATGAATGTAATAAGAGAATTAAAAACAGAAATAAGGATCTTAAAATATTATTTTTCATTTGAAGATAGTTCGTTCTTAAGGTTTGAATTTTAGAAAATACACTTAAATAATTTTCACAATCCTTAGATATTTACCCCTGTAATCAATTGAAATTCTGTTTTATTTAATACTTCTGTTGTATGGAGGCTAAATATATTATTGGATCTGAATTCAATAAAAAGGGAATGCTTGTAATTTAATTTATATTCCACTCCACAGCCTATTGCAAGCCCAATTTGACTTTTTGAAATGCGCGGATTTTCATCAATATTTGTTCCAACAATATCACTGTGATTCGAAGGAGTAGAAGTAATGAGCTTGGAATTGTTTATAATGTTGTAAGTAAAAATAAACCCGGCATTCACAAATGGTCTGAGTTTCATAGATGGGTAAGTGTATCTGATTAATACAGGCATATTAATGGAAGTAGTGTTCACCATCATATTAATATCATATGAAGGCTGATTATAACTGTAGTTATAATCATTTTTTTCGTAGAATAAATCGGTATGCAACGAAAAGTTACTCATATCAAGAGGATAATCTATAAAAATTCCCGGAATGTATGCAGTTTGATATTTATAATCAAAAATATCACTGCTATAATTTTCGAGTTTATTCGTGCCTATTCCAAATAAAATACCATATCTGAAAATAGGGAAAGGCAATGGTTTACAGCTATTGAAGTTTTTAATCAGTTTGGTCATTGACTTCTTATTGTAGCTCACAAGTTTTGTTGCATCCTGAATATATGGACAGCCGGAGGTCCATTCTGCCAGATCTTTGTGAAAATCATTTTTTTGATTATTCAGGTTATATTTTGGCAGTTCAATAAACGTGGTACTGTCTTTTTCTAAAAAGAAGGTTGTAAGGTTTTTCCCCTTATAATAATATAATGAAGTTTTATCATTGACTAACCGGAGTAAAAAAACTCTTTCTACAGTATTGTCTATTTCGATTTTTTTTGATACATATATCCGCCCATCATTAAATCCATATTCGTTGACTTCGTATGGAAAATAGTTGATTATTTTTTTATCTTTTTCTGCAGCACAGTATTGTGAATTTAAATAATCTCCGTTATCAACTATTTTTAATCCGGTAATATTTGCACTATCAGAATACATATGGGAATTCTGCCCATAAAAGTTGAAAGGGATTACACATAAAACGAAAAAAAGGATTGCAGTTTTCATTATTTTTTAATTAAATATAACTAATCTGTTTTTCAAGAAGCATTATCAAAGATGGTTGTTAATTATTTTAATGTGCTACTGTTGTCTGTATTAACTTTATTATGTTTGTACTGAACTAATGTCCGCTATCTTCGCAAAGATAATAGATATTAACGTAATTGTGAGTCTTTATTTGTTTTTTTATTTAAGAATTTTCAATGCTGGCATTTCTTTTTATAAAATAAAATATTCAATGCTATTTTTTTATCCTCTTTATTGAACCAATATTCATACTATTTTTCAAAACAAAAACCTTATTTTTGTACAATTAATCATTGAAACCATCACAAAAACAACATGAACAAGTCAAAAATTTTTCTTTCACTTTTTCTTTTCTTTTTTGTTGCATTTTCTGCCCGGTCGGGAAATGAAAACCTGATTCAAAACCCATCAGGCAGAAATATAACAACCTTAAACGGAAAATGGAATTATATTATCGACCCTTATGAAACAGGTTATTATGACTACCGTTACAAACCTTATGATGAAAGTACGAATCCCGGAAATGGAGCCTTTTACTTAGATAAAAAACAAAAAAACAAATCGGATCTGATTGAATACTCCTTCGATAAATCGCCGACTCTTTGGGTTCCGGGTGACTGGAACTCGCAGGATGAAAAGCTATTGTATTACGAAGGAACTATTTGGTACCGGCGTTTATTTGATTATGCGAAAAAATCAACAGACCATCGGATTTTCATACATTTTGGTGCTGCAAACTACGAAAGCGATGTTTATCTGAACGGAAAAAAATTGGGTAAACACATTGGTGGGTTTACTCCGTTTAATTATGAAATAACAACTTTGTTGAAAGAAGAAGGAAACTCATTGGTGGTAAAAGTGGATAATAAACGGAAACCCGAAGCCGTTCCTACTCTCAATACCGATTGGTGGAACTATGGCGGAATTACGCGCGATGTTTCTTTGGTTGAAGTTTCGAAAACATTTATTCAGGACTATTTAATGCAGGTTAAAAAAGGTTCTGAAAATCTGATTACCGGGTATGTGCAGCTGAATGGTGATTTGAATCAGCAAACGGTGAAAATTACGATTCCTGAATTGAAAGTATCCACTGAGGTAAAAACCGATTCAACAGGGAAAGCCACATTTTCAATAAAACCTAAAAGGATTGAATATTGGTGTCCGGAGAATCCAAAATTATATCAGGTTGAAATTTCATGTAATGATAATACTATTTCCGATAAGATAGGATTCCGCACCATAGAGACACGTGGAACTGATATATTATTGAATGGAAAATCGGTTTTTCTGCGTGGTATTTGTATCCACGCCGAGAATGCACTTCGTGGTGGCCGGGCCTATTCAGCTGAAGATGCACAAATGCTGCTGAATTCGGCTAAAGAGCTAAATTGTAATTATGTTCGTCTGGCTCATTATCCGCATATGGAAAAAATGATAAGGCTGGCGGATGAGATGGGAATTTTGGTATGGGAAGAAGATCCGGTTTACTGGACTATTCAGTGGGAAAATCCGGCAACGCTGGCAAATGCCATGCAGCAATTAAGCGATGTAATTTCGCGCGATAAAAACCGGGCAAGTGTTATTATCTGGTCCATGGCCAATGAAACTCCGGTTAGTGAAGCCCGAACCGAATTTTTGAAAAAGTTGGCTGCACATGCACGCTCATTAGATAACACACGTTTAATCTCAGCAGCACTTGAGACTCATAGTAACCCGGCTGATCCGAATGAAAGAATAGTACAGGATCCATTTGCCGATTATGTTGACATTGTAAATTTCAATCAATATATTGGTTGGTACGATGGGTTACCCGAAAAATGTGATCAAATTCATTGGACGATAAAATACAACAAACCGGTTATGATTAGTGAATTTGGTGGAGATGCATTGCAAGGCATGCACGGTGATGCACTAACCCGGTGGACGGAAGAATATCAGGAAGATTTATACGTTAGGACACTTAAAATGCTTTCAAAAATTCCTCAATTCCGTGGTGTTTCTCCCTGGATTCTTTATGATTTCCGTTCTCCAAGACGTGTTTTGCCCAATATTCAGGATGGTTGGAACCGGAAAGGCGTTATTGGTCAGAATGGAACCAAAAAGAAAGCCTTTTTTGTGTTGAAAAACTTCTACAAAGATATGGAAATTAAATATCAGAAACAGAGATAATTGTTTGTATCGCAACTTATTTTTTTTTCCATGAATAATATAATTTATACTGTTTATAGTAATATGTAACCTGTAAGTCGGAAAAAAAATCAAAATCATAGAAAATTTATCATTTTTGGCATAATTGTGTTGTATAACATAATATTGTGCGTATAAGAATAAGAAACAAGTGTTTCCTTTACACTTGTTTTTTGTTTGATTTTCTCACTAGAATAAAATAATATTAAATAGTTGATAATATGGAATATAATTGTTCCTGTTCTCAACTTCCATGAAACATTAAATCGATGACTTCAACTTTTTATCAAAATAAAGATAGTTTTCTCATTGCAGTAGACTGTATAATAATGGGTTTCCGTGAAAATGAGTTGCAGATTTTGATTGCCCGCAGACCGTTTGAACCACTGAAAGGCAGTTGGTCATTAATGGGGGGATTTGTCAATGCTACTGAAAGTATAGATGAAGCAGCCGAAAGGGTTGTAGGCGAACTTACCGGAATCGATAATATTTTTCTGGAGCAGGTTAGAGCTTATGGAGAATTAAATCGGGATTTGGGTGAACGTGTTGTTTCAATAGCTTATTATGCATTGATTGACATGGATTTATTTAATCCTTCTTTGACAGTAAAGAACGATACACATTGGGTTCGGCTCACCCAACTTCCGAAGCTGATATTCGACCATAACAAGATGGTAAAAGATACCATTAACATTTTGCAAAGGAAAGCGGCAGTTAAACCGATTGGTTTCAATTTGCTCGGCGAGCAATTTACTTTGCCAACTTTGCAAAGTTTATATGAATCCATTTATCAGGAAACAATTGATAAGCGAAATTTCAGAAAAAAATTATTGACAATGGATATATTGGAGAAATTGGATGAAAAAGATAAAAGTTCTTCTAAAAGAGGAGCATTTTATTATCAGTTCAATAAAAACAAGTACGATCAACTGATAGAACAAGGTCTCCATTTTTCACTCTGATTTTTTATTTAATTAAGTGTATTTTCAACCCGAATAACTTTTGGAGTAAGAAACAGGATGATAGTAGTAAGTAAATAAGATAGTAAATAGTAAATGATAAAATAGTAAGATGTTAGAGTCATTAAAAAAAGAAGTATTCCAGGCTAATCTTGATTTGGTGAAACACGGATTAGTGATATTCACCTGGGGAAATGTAAGTGCTATCGATCGTGAAACCGGACTGGTAGTTATCAAACCATCAGGTGTTTCGTACGATGATATGAAGGCAGATGATATGGTAGTTGTGGATTTGAATGGAAAAATCATTGAAGGGAAATTAAAACCTTCATCAGATACCGCGACTCATCTTGTTCTTTATAAATCATTTCCAAATATTGGTGGCGTTGTACATACGCATTCAACGTATGCGACAGCCTGGGCACAAGCCGGATGTGATATTCCAAACATAGGAACCACACACGCCGACTATTTCAGCGATGCAATTCCTTGTACGCGCGATATGACTCAGATTGAGGTGGAAGGTGAGTACGAACTTGAAACAGGAAACGTTATTATAGATTGTTTCAAAGGGAAAAATCCGGATTTTATTCCCGGAGTACTGGTAAAAAACCATGGTCCTTTTTCGTGGGGAAAAAATGCACACGATGCCGTGCATAATGCCGTGGTGATGGAACAGGTTGGAAAAATGGCGTACATAGCATATGGAGTTAATCCAAATTTGACTATGAATGACCATTTGATTAAGAAACATTTTTATCGGAAACATGGTCCCGGAGCTTATTACGGACAGTAAAGCCCCCTCAATCCCCAAGGGGGACTTAAAGACAAATCCTCTAATATATTATAACATCAGACAGTTAATTACAATGAAAAAAATACTACTTTCAGTTTTATTAATGGGTTCAATGACTCTGTCCGCGCAAACAGGGGTTTCCAAAATTACTATTCATGCTGATCAGGGCAAAAATGTGATTAACAAGGAAATTTATGGTCAGTTTGCCGAACATTTAGGAACATGTATTTATGGCGGCATTTGGGTTGGTGAAAATTCACCGATTCCAAACACAAAAGGATATCGGAATGATGTGCTTAATGCCCTGAAAGAGCTTCAAATCCCAGTCCTTCGTTGGCCGGGCGGTTGCTTTGCCGACGAATATCATTGGATGGATGGAATTGGTCCACGCGAAAAACGTTCTACAATTTCAAACAACAACTGGGGTGGTGTTATTGAAGACAACAGTTTTGGAACAAATGAATTTTTCAACCTCTGCGAAATGCTGGGTTGTGAACCTTATCTGAGCGGAAATGTAGGAAGCGGAACGGTGGAAGAACTTGCGAAATGGATTGAATATATCACTTCGGCCGGTAATAGCCCAATGGCTAATCTACGTCGACAGAATGGACGTGAAAAACCATGGAAACTGAAATATCTTGGCGTTGGTAACGAAAGTTGGGGCTGTGGTGGAAACATGACTCCCGATTATTATTCCGATTTATATCGTCGTTACTCAACCTATTGTCGTGATTATGATGGCAATAGATTGTTTAAGATAGCCAGTGGCGCGAGTGACTACGATTACCACTGGACTGAAACATTGATGAAAAATGTTGGTGATCGTATGCAAGGCATTTCATTGCATTATTACACTGTAAAAGGGTGGAATGGAAGTAAAGGCTCAGCAACTAAGTTTGACAAATCGGATTATCTGTGGACAATGGGCAAATGCCTTGAAATTGAAGATGTTGTAAAAAAACACATTGCCATTATGGATAAATATGATCCAAAAAACAGAGTGGGATTGATGGTAGATGAATGGGGCACATGGTGGGATCAGGAACCGGGCTCTCATTCCGCTCTTTATCAACAAAATTCACTGCGTGACGCTTTTGTTGCTGCATTAACTTTGAATATATTCAACAAATATACAGAACGTGTTAAAATGGCCAACATTGCCCAAATAGTGAATGTACTTCAGGCAATGATTTTGACTGACGGACCGAAAATGGTATTGACTCCCACGTATTATGTGTTTGATATGTATAAGGTTCACATGGGAGCAACCAATTTACCTCTTGATATTCAATGCGATTCATTGGTTTCGAACAATAAAAAATTTGCAGCAATAAGTGCTTCAGCTTCGAAAGATGCCAAAGGGTTGATTCATATCACACTTGCTAACGTTGATCCGGACAAAGAGCAGAAAATTGATATTGACTTAGCAAACTTAAAAATTAAAAGTGTGTCGGGAACAATCCTGACAGCTAAAACTATTGATGCCTATAATACTTTTGACAACCCGAAGGCAGTAGTACCTGAAGCTTTCACGGGAGCAAAAGTGATTAAAAGCGGACTTTCTGTTACAGTTCCGGCAAAAGCAATTATTTCACTGGAATTAATGTAAAATAAACATATATAAAACAACAAACAAATTAAATTATAATGGAATTCAAGGATTTAGAAGTATGGTTCGTAACAGGAGCTCAGCTGCTGTACGGAGGTGATGCAGTCGTAAAAGTTGACGCACACTCAAACGAAATGGTAAAGGGTTTGAACGAATCGGGTAATCTGCCTGTAAAAGTGGTTTACAAAGGAACTGCTAATTCGTCGTCTGAAATTGCAGACATTATGCGTGCTGCAAACGGTGATACAAAATGTGTTGGTTTAATTACCTGGATGCACACTTTCTCTCCTGCTAAAATGTGGATTCATGGTTTGATGGATTATAAAAAACCATTGCTGCATCTTCACACACAATTTAATGAACAAATTCCATGGAGCGAAATCGATATGGACTATATGAACCTGAACCAATCGGCTCACGGTGACCGTGAATTTGGATTCATCACCAGTCGTTTGCGCAAACCACGCAAAATTGTTGTCGGTTACTGGAAAGACAAATCGACTCAAGTGAAAATTTCTTCGTGGATGCGTGTTTGTGCAGGTTGGGCTGATTCACAAAACATGCTTATCATTCGTTTCGGTGACAACATGAACAATGTAGCTGTTACCGATGGTGACAAAGTAGAAGCTGAAATCCGTTTGGGTTACCACGTTGACAACGCGCCAATCGCGAAACTGGTTCCTTATGTAAATGCTGTTACTGAAACTGAAATAGATGCTTTAGTTGCTGAATATGAAAAACTTTACGACTTTGCTGCTGATTGTAAAAAAGGAGCTGTAAAACATATTACAGTTCGTCAGGCAGCCGCTCAGGAAATTGGTTTACGTCGTTTTTTACAAGATAAAGGCGCAACTGCTTTCACTACCAGTTTCAACGAACTGGAAGGCATGTCACAATTAATGGGTTTTGCTTCCCAACGTTTGATGGCAGAAGGTTTCGGTTTTGGAGCTGAAGGCGACTGGAAAACGGCCGCTCTTACCCGTACCATGTGGGTAATGGCAAAAGGATTACCCGGTGGTTGTTCATTCCTCGAAGATTATGTATTGAATTTCGATGGAGCAAAAAGTTCCATTCTTCAATCGCACATGTTGGAAATCAATCCTGAAATTGCTGAATCAAAACCACGTATCGAAGTTCATTTTCTGGGAATTGGTGATGCAGGAGTTTGTGCCCGTCTTATTTTCCAGGCTCACAAAGGTGAAGGTATCGCTGCAACGATTGTTGATATGGGCAACCGTTTCCGCATGATAGTAAACGAAGTGAAAGTAATTGAACCGAAAGATTTGCCTAAATTGCCGGTTGCTTGTGCCTTGTGGATTCCACAACCAAACCTTGAAGTAGGTGCCGGTGCCTGGATTACTGCAGGTGGAACCCACCATTCAAGTTTTTCTTTCTCAATCACAACTGAGATGATGGAAGATTTAGCTGAAATCGCTGATATTGAAATGTTGATTATTGATAAAGATACCAACATCCGTAATTTCAAACAAGACATTCGTAACAACGAAGTGTATTACATGTTGAATAAAGCACTAAGATAATTCACAATTAATAATTCACAATGCATAATTGTGCATTGTGAATTATGCATTAAAAAATATTATGAGCAAATATGTTATAGGTTTAGATTATGGAAGCGATTCCTGTCGCGCGGTAGTTATTGATGCCATCACAGGTGCCGAAATGGCTTCTGCTGTAAAATATTATCCTCGTTGGATGGAAGGTAAATACTGTGTTCCAACTGCCAATCAATATCGCCAACACCCGTTGGATTATATTGAAGGATTGGAATATACAGTAAAAACTGCTTTGGCAAAATGTCCGGCTGGAACCGCCGAAAAGGTAGTTGGTATTGCTTTCGATACAACCGGTAGTACTCCGGTTTTTACCGACAAAAACGGAACTCCGCTTTCATTATTACCGGAATTTGCCGAAAATCCAAACGCCATGTTTGTATTGTGGAAAGATCATACCGGAATTAAAGAAGCTCAGGAAATCAACGATTTATCTGCAAAATGGAATGTGGATTACACTTCTTACGAAGGCGGAATCTATTCTTCGGAATGGTTTTGGGCCAAAGCTTTGCATGTGCTTCGTGCTGACGAAAAAGTTCGTAAAGCAGCCTATTCAATCGTCGAACATTGTGACTGGTTGCCAGCATTAATTACCGGAACAAATGATGCAAATAATATTTACCGCAGCCGTTGTGCTTCAGGTCATAAAGCCATGTGGCTCAATGAATGGGGCGGACTTCCATCGGAAGAATTTTTGATTGCGTTGGATCCTGTTTTGGCCGGTTTTCGTTCCAGATTGTATGCCGACACTTGCCCCAGCGATCAAAAAGTAGGAATGATTACAGAAGAATGGGCTAACCGTTTAGGTTTGACAACCAATGTTGCTGTAGCCGCGGGTGCATTCGATGCACATATGGGAGCCGTTGGTGCTGAAGTAAAACCAGGAGCCTTGGTACGTATCATTGGAACCTCTACCTGCGATATCATGGTTTCAAGTTACAAGGAAATGGGTGATAAACTGATTCCGGGTATTTGCGGACAAGTTGATGGTTCTGTTATTCCGGGTATGGTGGGTCTTGAAGCAGGACAATCTGCTTTCGGGGATGTATATGCATGGTTCAAAAGCGTAGTGGCATGGCCTATCGAAAATATTTTGGCAAAATCAACCTTGATTGATGAAGCTACCAAACAAAAACTGATTGAAGAAACGCTGGATCAAATCATCCCTGCCTTATCTATTGAGGCAGCTAAAGTTCCGGTTTCTGAATCGACAGTTTTAGCCACCGATTGGATGAATGGTCGTCGTACACCGGATGCTAACCAACTGGTAAAAGGTACCATTACGGGAATTAATCTGGCCAGTTCAGCACCGCTTATTTTCCGTGCATTGGTGGAAGCTACAGCTTACGGTTCAAAGGCAATTGTGGATCGTTTTATCGAAAATGGAGTTGTTATTAACGAGATTATTGGAATTGGTGGTATCGCATTGAAATCGCCATTTGTAATGCAAACTATGGCCGACGTATTGAATATGCCGATTAAAGTGGCTAAGGCCGAACAGGCTTGTGCTTTTGGTGCTTCGATGTTTGCTGCTGTTGTGGCAGGCGTTTACGATAAAGTTGAAGATGCTCAGAAAGCTATGGGAATGGGTTTTGCTCAGGAATACTTTCCAAATAAACAGAATGTAGAATTATATGCAGACTTATATAAAGATTATATCAAATTAGGTCAGTTCACTGAGAAAGAACTTTTCTCTAAATAAAAAAACAACCCCTAACCCCTAAAGGGGAACTAAGTTACGATTTTTATTTGTCAATTACTACAATTGAAGATAATTCGATACGAAGCTAATTCAGTTCCCCTTTAGGGCTTAGGGGTCATATTCAACCTTTTATCATTAAATATATTTACCCATGAAAAAACTTATTTATTTAGCTTTGCTTCCATTGCTTATGCTGGGTTGTAAAGAGAAAAGCGAAAAAACACTTTCCGGGTTGGTAAAATCCGACTTCACGAAAGTAATTAATGGTGATTCTACTGGCTTGTATGTACTTAAGAATGCAGCAGGAATGGAAGTTTGCATTACAAATTTTGGTGGACGAATTGTTTCCATAATGGTTCCTGACAAAGCAGGTAAAATGCAAGATGTAGTTTTAGGATTTGACAGTGTAGCTGATTATGTAAAAATTCCGAGCGATTTCGGTGCTTCCATCGGTCGTTATGCCAACCGGATTAACAAAGCCCGTTTTGTTTTAGACGGTGATACTGTTCATTTGATTCCAAATAATTTTGGTCATTGTTTACATGGAGGCCCTAAAGGCTGGCAATATCAGGTTTATCAAAAGGTAAATCAGGTGAACGACACAACCATTGAATTGACTCGTTTTTCTCCAGATGGCGACCAAAACTTTCCCGGAAACGTGACAGCAAAAGTTACATTTGTACTGACAGCTGATAATGCAATCAAGATTAATTTTGAGGCCACTACCGATAAGAAAACAGTGATTAACATGTGTAATCATTCCTATTTTAATCTTTCGGGAAATCCGGTCAACCCGATAACTGATAATATAGTTTATATTAATGCTGATGGTTATACACCCGTTGACAGTACATTTATGACAACCGGAGCTATTGATTCGGTGAAAGGAACTCCAATGGATTTCAGAATACCAAAAGTGATAGGAACTGACATTAATAAATATGATTTTATTCAATTGAAAAACGGAAATGGATACGATCATAACTGGGTGTTGAACACTGCGGGTGATGTATCAAAACTTGCCGCCAAAGTAACTTCCCCGATCAGTGGTATTTCAGTTGAAGTTTATACGAACGAACCTGGAATACAGGTTTATACAGGAAACTTCCTCGATGGGACAGTTAAAGGTAAAAAAGGCGTTGTTTATAAACAACGTACCGGTATTTGTCTGGAAACTCAACATTATCCCGACAGTCCAAACAAACCACAATGGCCATCAACAATTCTCGAACCGGGAAAAGTTTACAAAAGCACTTGTATATATAAATTTGGCGTAGAAAAATAAAACAATTATTAATCAGAAATTTAATAGAAACGAAAAATGAATTGGAATTCACATGAATTTATTTGGCTCGACTGGGTAATTATTGCCGTTGGGATTTTGGCCGTAGGTTGGGCTGTAACGCGTTCGATAAGAAAACACAATCGTAAGCAAAAGGGTGCCGACAGCCAGGATTACCTGTTTGGTAAAGGCGAGCCATGGTATATCATTGGTGCGGCTATCTTTGCTGCAAACATTGGCTCGGAACACCTTGTAGGTCTTGCCGGCACAGGCGCAAAGGCAGGTGTAGGTATGGCACACTGGGAGATGCAAGGTTGGATGATACTCATCCTGGGGTGGCTCTTTGTACCTTTTTACCAACTTATGAATAATAAATTGGGGAAAATCATCACCATGCCCGACTTCCTCAAAAACCGTTACACACCTCGTGCTGGTTCGTGGTTGTCAATCATTACACTTATAGCTTATGTGCTAACCAAAGTGAGTGTAACAGCATTTACCGGAGGGATCTTTCTGGAGAGCCTTCTTGGCTTACCTTTCTGGTACGGAGCTATCGGATTAATCGTATTAACAGGTATCTTTACCGTTTTGGGTGGTATGAAGGGTGTGATGACACTCTCGGCAATTCAAACACCAATACTTATTATTGGTTCATTCCTTGTGCTTTTCTTAGGATTGTCAGCACTCGGACACGGCAGTATTGCTGAGGGTTGGACTGCCATGATGGACTATTCAAGATCGCTGAACGTTGGGAAAGACGGTGTTGCATATGGTACCAACCATATGTTCCATTTTGAAACGGGCGACCCGATGTATGACGAATATCCCGGTTTTTGGGTATTTATCGGAGCCTCCATTATTGGCTTTTGGTATTGGGCTACCGACCAACACATCGTTCAGCGTGTGCTTGGACAATCAAAAGGTGAGTCTAGTGAAGTAGTGATGAGACGTGCGCGCAGAGGTACGATCGCTGCTGGCTATTTCAAATTATTACCTGTATTTATGTTCCTGATTCCCGGTATGATAGCTGCCGCATTGGCAGCACGTCCCGACAGCGGCTTTACGTTAACCAACCCCGATACAGCCTTTGGCTCGATGGTTAAGTTTGTATTACCCGCCGGTGTGAAAGGTATTGTTACCATCGGTTTTATATCTGCATTGGTTGCTTCTTTGGCGGCATTCTTTAACTCCTGTGCTACGCTATTTACAGAAGACTTTTATAAGCCAATGTTTAAAAAGAAGAGCGAGACTACATACGTTTTGGTAGGCCGTATTGCAACTGTTGTTGTAGTGTTACTTGGTATTGCATGGATACCGGTCATGATGAGTCTCGGCAGTCTTTATTCCTATCTGCAAGGCATTCAATCGCTGCTCGCTCCTGCCATGGTTGCCGTATTCGTACTTGGTATCTTTTCTAAAAAAATCACGCCTAAAGCTGGTGAAGCCGGTTTAATAGTAGGCTTTCTTATTGGTATGGCACGCTTGCTGACCAACATCTTTACAAATACAGGTACTGACGTCATGACAGGCTGGTTCTGGGGAAAGACCCATTGGTTCTGGCATACGAACTGGCTTATCTTTGAAATATGGTTACTTGTCTTCATCATGGCGTTTATGGTTCTAGTATCCTTCTTTACTAAAAAACCAACCGCTGAACAGATTGAGTTTATAACTTTCACAGGTGATTACAAGAAACTCATTTTTAAGAGCTGGAACAAGTGGGATGTTATTGCTTCACTCGGAGTAGTAGTTCTGTGTGCAGCCTTCTACTGGTATTTCTTGTAGTAAGATGATATAAAAACTGATTGAGAGAAGTTCTCAATCAGTTTTGTACGTAAACTCTCATTCATTTCAATTTCACTTAGGGTTTTTAACCTTAAGAAAATAGGAAAAATTTTCTGTCTACGCTTTTGAAGTTAAAGTAATAAGCTCAAATTCTGGATAAAAAGAACAAATTTTTTAGCTCTGAATGTATTTGCATTGAAAAATCTCCAATACACTTTATTTATTAAAATAAATGGTGTTTGGAGATTTTTCTGTTATTGAGTAAAGCAGAATTTTAATGTTATGATTAAAAATCCGATAGCCTCGAGATTATTTATTCCTTTAGCTGTCAAAAAACACTCGAAAAAACACATAATATTCAAATTCGAATCATTTTATGTCTTTTTTATCCGAAATAGGAAATTAAAACCAAGTTTAATTCACTACTTTTGCCTGATATATTAGTGTACATAACGCAATCTTAGGGTTATAGATCGGTTTTAAAGTGGTTTTTTTTTATTTTAAGCATATTACTAATCCCACGAATGATATATTTACAAATTAGTCTCAGCAACTAATTATTTCCAATTAAATCTCAAAAATCACTACAAACAATGATAAGGCGTATACTATTTTTCGTTGGTCTTTTTATAGTAGTTACCTGTTCTCAAGCATCTGGCAAACCCGTACAGTTTAGTTTTGAAAAGTTTCCTTACCCGGAAAAACTCCCATCTAATTCTGTTATTAGAATTTACCAGGATAAAGAGGGTTATATGTGGTTTGGAACCAAGGATGGATTATGTCGTTTTGATGGCTACGATGTGAAAGTATTCAGATCAAGTGCCCTGACTCCCGGGAAACTTACCAGTAACGAAATTCAATGTATCACCGAGGATAATGATCACCGGTTGTGGGTGGGCACATTTGAAGGAATCACAATTATTGATAAAAAAAGCTTTTCGATTGTATCGTTTGATAATAAATATGTCAATAAAGAACGAATAAATTCGATAATAACGGATACGAAAGGTTATATTTGGATTGGAACATCCAATTATGGTGCATTACGAATGAATCCTAAAACAGGAGAATTTATCCGGTATTCCACAGACAAAAATTCCAAATTAAGACTGAAAGGAAATAATGTTACTAATATATATGAAGATCATGCAGGGCGGATTTGGCTTTCATTATGGAAAAGCGGTCTGTGCTACATAGATCAGAATAGAAATCACATTCAATGTATTTCAAAAATTGGTGTTGATGATAATCCATTCCGCCTTTATCAGGATAAGGATGGCCTGTACTGGATATGTACATGGGGTGATGGAATTTTCAATATGACTATCGGGGATAATTCAAAAATCGATGTTTTCCCCATGTTATTAGCGAAGAATTCGGATAAAAAACTGGATAACATTGTATACAGTATCACTCAAGACGATAATAAAGGTTATATATGGGTGGTAACATTCAGTGGTTTGAGCTTCATTGAAAAACAAACGGATGGATCGAATAAAGTCTTTGATGCGGCTTCATTTTTCGATGATTCTTATACAAAATTATTTCATGAAATCAAAAAAGATCATGATGGAAATCTTTGGATTGGTTCAGTAGGAGAGGGACTGTATAAACTTGATTTCAAAAAATTATCGATACAAAATTTCCCACTTACCGAGATCAAAAATTCGCTTAATGTGCCTTCCTATGTAACACGTTTTTGTGAATTAACCACTGGTGAAGTTTATATAGCAATCAATCGAATTGGTCTTTTTCGATTCAATCCAAAGTCAGGGGAAGTCTCCAGACCAAGGGATCAAAATGTTAGAAGCATTGGCAGTATAAGTGCCATAATTAATGTTTCAAGCTCCAATGAGATTTGGATTGCAAACGAAGGAGAAGACATTATACATGTTTTCCGGAATAATGCAAATAACGAACTGGAGCAGGTCAGATTATATTCTCTGAGTAATTTTAAAACTCCCCGGGAAAATTCAATTACCAAGCTTTTTAAAGATTCAGGAGGAAACGTTTGGATTGGTACAAATGACGGTCTTTATATGAAACCGCTAAATTCTCCCATTAAACTAATATCTTCGCAAGTAAATTATGTAAATTGTATTGGAGAAGATACCGGTAAAAAAATTTGGATTGGAACCGAGAAAGAAGGTGTCTTCTTGTTCAACCCTGAATATCAAAAAAATAAGATTGCGTTTAGAATTTCCAAAGTCAATTTAAATATTGATAGTTATCAAAGTTACAGTGCTCAAAGTATCTGTTGTGCTAAAAACGGCGATGTATATATTGGAACCAAAGAAGGTTGTCTCTATTTTTACGATCAGAAAAAGCAAGTGGCAGCTGATATTAGTGGATTGTATGGAATTACTGATGAAGGAATAATGGATATAATCGAGGATAATTTCGGGATTCTATGGATATCGACCATAAAGAAAATTATCAGATATAATCCTCTGTCGCATGTTGCAACCTACTTTTCTTCATCAGATGGAATATTGGTGAGTTCATTTTTCAAGGATGCAAGTGTAAAATTAAAAACAGGACAGATATTATTTGGTGGCAATAAAGGAATTTGTGTTTTCAATCCGGAAACGATAGTTGCTGCTCCAAAACCGGTAAAACAACATGTTGTCCTTACCGATATTTTGATTCAAAACAAATCAATTTTTGACGATAGTAAATTTCATCATTACGATGCTAAGCGAAACAAAGTTACTATGCAATATACTGAAAGTAACCTGAGTATAGAGTTTTCTGCTCTGGATATTTCTTCATCTGGTAAAATTCAATATGTTTATAAACTATCGGGTGTGGATAACAACTGGAATTATATTGGAAATAACCGAAGATTTGTAAATTACGTCAATTTACCTTCCGGCAATTATACTTTCATGGTAAAGGCCAGTGATGAAAACGGTATGTGGAGTGATCAGATTACATCCCTTGATATTGAAATATTACCACCTCCTTACCGT
Organism: Paludibacter sp. UBA6032; assembly: GCA_002427885.1. Taxonomy (GTDB): domain Bacteria; phylum Bacteroidota; class Bacteroidia; order Bacteroidales; family Paludibacteraceae; genus Paludibacter. Next base: position 231,571 of record DIZI01000021.1, on the reverse strand, counting down.
ACCTGGTGGGCTTTCCTCTTTTATTTCGTGATCACAATGATTGCAATCTTTTTTGTTTCAAGAACTGTTATAAACCGTATCCGGTTAAGAAACGAGCTTAAAATTTCTCATATTGAGAAAGTAAAATCGGAGGAGTTGGCACAAATTAAACTGAAATATTTTACAAATATTTCGCACGAGCTTCTTACACCATTGACAATTATTATGCTGCTGATTGAGAATCTTCAAAAGAAGAATAGCGGTAATGCTACGCAATTTGAAATGATGAAAGCCAATGTGGTTAGATTAAAAAGACTGATTCAACAAATATTAGTTTTCCGTAAAACTGAAAGTGGTAACATGAAATTAGAAATTCAACAAAATGATATTGTTGCTTTTGTTAATAATATATGTCATTCCAATTTTCATCCACTTGTATTAGAAAAGGAAATTCATTTTTCAATCAATTCGGAATTCTCAAGCTACATGGCTTTTTTTGATCAGGACAAATTGGATAAAATTCTTTATAATCTTCTTTCAAATGCCTTCAAACATACATCCAAGGGAGGTTCCATTCAGGTTAAAATGAGTTTTATTGATCGTCAGGGTGTGACAATCTTACGACTTTCAGTTTCAGATACCGGTGATGGGATTGCTGAGGAAGATTTACCCCATATTTTTAAAAGATTCTATATCAGTAATTCGTCTGATCAAAGTCAGAGCCATGGTATTGGTTTGGCACTTACAAATGATTTATTACAACTTCATAAAGGGAGCATTGATGTAAAAAGCCAGTTGAATGAAGGATCAGTATTTACAATTGAAATTCCGATATCTGTTTCAGCTTATGCTGAAAATGAAATCATGGATGATAAAATCCAAACCGATAAGACTGAAATGATGGACATAATTCCATTTCAAGACGAAAATGCCAAGGAAATTGGTAAGGATGCAGAAAGTGATTTTGATTTTAGCATTCTTGTCGTTGAAGATAACAGGGAACTGAAAAACATAATAGCAGAGAACTTTGCCAGAAAATACAGGGTTTTAACAGCCGAAAATGGTGTTGAAGCACTGGAAATTGTAAATGAAAATGAAATAGATTTAATAATCAGCGATATGATGATGCCTGAGATGGACGGCCTCACACTTTGTAAAATCGTAAAAAATGATGTTCAGACAAGTCACATCAATGTATTGATGTTGACTGCAAAAAATTCTGCCGAGGATCGTATCGATTGTTATAATGCAGGAGCTGATTCCTATATTGCAAAACCTTTTGAATTAGCCGTACTAAATGCACGTGCAAAAAACCTGATCAATAAACGAAAGCATTCAAAAGAGAATTTCCAACAAAACAAGGAAATCAATATCTCATCGATGGAATATGGTTCAATTGATGAGCTGTTTTTAAAACAAGCGGTAGAAAAAGTAGAAAAAAACCTGGCTGACGATACATTTGATTTTGATCAGTTTGCTTTAGAATTGTCATTATCAAAGTCTACTCTACACCGTAAACTCAAATCTTTAACGGGGCTTTCACCGGGTGAATTTATCAGAAATATCCGGTTGAAACATGCCGTTCAGATGCTGACGGTAAATTCGGGAAATATCTCAGAGATTGCTTTTGCTGTTGGCTTTAATGATCCAAAATATTTTAGCCGTTGCTTTAAAATTGAGTTTGGCCTTACACCCAGAGAATATCAGGAGTCAAAGAAACCTGTGGACACCAATTAGAGATTGTTTGTGGTGATTATAATTTATTTTAGTACATTACTGGGATTTATAAAAACAAAGCATTTAAAATCTGATATATGAGGCTTTCCAGTATAACTATAAATTAGAATTGCGAATATCTTTGATACGTCGACCATACATAAAAACAAAGAGAGACTTTTCAATTGAAAAATCTCTCTTTGTTTTTTATGAAAAATATATTTTTAATTTAATACAATAACTTTATTTGAATATTTATCTATTTTACTGCCCAACGAATTTACATTTTTATGAATTTTTTTGATCCGTGTTTTTCTGTTCTAAGTATATAACAACCTGGTGAAAGACCTTCAAGGTCTATTTTATTGTCCTGAGAATTTGCCCTTTTTACTAATAATCCGAGCATGTTATGAATTTCAATTATGAAATTTTCAGAACTGTTCTGTTTCAGGTAAATGTAGTCTTTTACCGGATTCGGATAAAATGTAATCTCATCTGCTTGAGGATCATTTAAACCCTGAAGTTTGTCTAGTTGATTAATAACCATCCAACCTGCCGATTCATTTGCAGAAGCAGCAATACCACGGGATCTTTCTCTTTGTTTAACTACATTAGCAAATTTTTTCGAAATTGTAAGGCAACGCAAAGTTGCAGTAACGGTATCGTCGTTACAAGATTGAAGTTGTGCCAGAAAGATTGGATTAGCTATGCTGTCACCGTAGTTTATGGTAGTGTATAAAGATGAACTAATGGCATTATTTGCTGTTTTCCCAACAATTATTTTTTTATCACCAATTACTCCGGTTCCGGTAGTTATAGCAAAAAACGAAACGGTTTCCGGTGAAGGGGTAATACTTATAGCTGATTCTTTTTGGATGCAGGCATCAAATCCTGTTTTAGTAACATTTCTGACCCGAACGGTTGTAGCATTAACAGTTGTGGGATTTAACTGACTTGCAAAAACTACAGGAATTGTATCAAAAGGAGTAGTGAAAGGTATGGTCCTCCACAAAGCTGTAAAAGTTGTTTTTCCGGCTAAAGCTTTAAGACCGCCAAAATCATAACTTCCGGGTCCTATTATGAAATAGGGTACAGTCTCATCTTTGGTAAGTGAAGCAACATTTTGGTATGCCCAGGGTGCCAGTTGTAAATTAAAGCGTGAGGAAGCACTGATCAACTTTGCTCTTGGCGTTAGTAAAACCGAACTGTTATAATTAGTTGGAGCGCCAAGAATGATAGCAGGCAAGTTTGTAGTTGTGAATCCTTTCTTGAAAAATACGGAATTCCAACCAACATTCGAGAATGACAAATTTCCATACTGGATTTCATTCCCATTGGTAACATCCAGGCCTACTTCATTTGAATAATTAGTTAATGTTCCATTTGATAAGATTGAACGTGCCCTGTATCTGATCTTACTGGCTGCATTGATGTCAATAGTGTCAGAGTAAGTATTTAAAGTAGAATTTTCTGACCTGTAAAATTCTGTGTAATCACCATTGTCCATTTTTTTCTCCAGTATAAATCCGTTAAAACTCTCAGCGTTTGGGTCTGAAATACTTAAGCTTAACTTACTTGTACTAAATGCAATGGAAAGAGATGGAGTGCCAATTGTAAAAGCAGGAATTACTTCATACTTTCTGTTGAAAGCCATAGGCGATTTATCATCAGCATAATACTGACCGGCCGGAGTTAGAATTCCATTAAGAACCATGGCTCTACAATCCTGTACCCAATTATAAATAGAATACCTTTCAATAAACGAGGCTGTATCCAAAACATTTAAAATAGCTTTTATATCTGAAAGTTGTTTAGCAGCATTGGCAGTTGATAATGAATGGTCAGAAGTTGGCCAGCTTTCAGTTGTCCAGTTTGCACCATTATTCCATTCAGTAACCCAAATTGGACGACCGGTTCTGTCGTGAATATATTTTAAATCGTTATACCAGTTTTGTGGTGATTTCCCCCCCCAATAAGCATGTACAGCTACATAATCGACACGATAATTATGTGCTTTGCAGCTATCCATAAACTGATAGAGCCATGAAAAGTTAGTACAGGCGGGAGAACCAACTCTTAAACCGGTTCTGATCATATCAGGCCATTGAGCAACGGCCTGAGCTACAGTCAAATTTGATTGTTCGGTATGATCGGGTTCATTAAAACCTAATACATGTGAAACATATTGTTTGCCATTAATTTCTGACCAACCCGGCCAGCCGCCGTTTTGACGAATGGGTACATATTCAATCGTGGATTCGGTATTGCCTGATGCACTCCAGTCGTAACGCCATGTTGATTTCGTTAATCCATATTCGGTAGGGTTATATCCGCACCAGCCTTTTTTGGAAACCAATTCCCAATCCAATACACGTATAAATGAAATAGACTTGTCAAGTAAGTCCGGCAGAACAGGAACTTCGATATCACTATCATCTGCAATGTATAAACGGCTATAACCCATACCATCAGGGTTTGTTGCCAGGGTAACCATGTAGCCTCTTTTTAATCTGAATGATCGGATTTGATTTTCGAAAGTCGAGCCCAATCCTTTATTAAAAGTAAAAAGTGAATACTTTGTAGAATCACCTGAAAAATTTTGACCGGTAAAAACCGTCAAGGGTTGATAAGATGATGATTGAGGGATAACAACTGTTCCCTGTTTATAAATGGAAACACGAACATTTGTTTTAAGAACGGCAGATTGGTTGTTGATATAAATATACTGCAACAAGGAATTAATAACAACGTCGGGTCTGACATTATCAAAGAAAACCCATGAGTTGACTGAGTTTAAATTAATAATACTATTATTTAACAGATTTGAAGTTGAAGTTAAATGCAAATCTGATTTACCATCAATAATTACTTCTTTATCGGTATATGAAGCAACAGAAACTACATTCTCCGTAATATTAATAGGAGTTCGTTGCGAAAATGTTAAAAAGGCATATGATAAAAAGAGAACTAAAAAGGTAATTTTGCGATTCATATTTTCAAATTATTAGATTCCTAAGGGAATTGTTAAACGATTAAACTGTTCATTTATTCAGGATACAAATGTAGACATCAATTTTTGTAATGTGGTGTAAAATCCATTCAAAAATGTGGAGTTGGCAATTCTTGATTCTATTTTAAGGGCTTAAATTAAAATTAGAGAATTAAAGAAAATACGAATAAAAAAGGATTTTAAATTTTAAAGGAGTCAGTTTATTTGTTTCGATAAAGTATCAGAAATTAATGCAAAAAAAGAGAGTGTTTATTGAAAACACTCTCTTTTAAATTTAAGTCAACTTTATTTTTTATCTGACAATAACCTTTGTCACATAGTTATTAATCCTAACGATGTAAATACCTGTATTTACAGGAATTATATAAGGATTATTTACTTTAAGTTGACGGCCTGTAATATCGTATAGAAATACTTTTTCATTCCCTACCAGACCAGTTATTTTGATTGCACCTACAGAAGGAATAACTCTGAATGTTGAATTCAGTACCGATTTAAGCGCATTCGGAGTTTCCTCATAGGCAGCATTAAGGGCATTGACGGTTGCACCTACATTTAAAACTGAATTTTGGATTTGTACATCAGTCAGTGCCGTACTATAGAGCCTGAAATCATAGACCAAAGATTTACGTAAATAAACATCTCCGGTGTAACAAGAACGTCCGATCCAGTTATAAAGAGTTCCAAGTTGTCCCGATTTTCTAAGCGTATTAGAAGGCAGGCTTGTTATAGTATCGCTTACGATAGGCATTCCATCTACATAAAGTGTTCCGGTAGTTCCGCTTTGGGTATAAGTGAAATTATGCCAACTTGCTTTGAAGGCGGAATCCGCAACAGTAACTGTTTGTTCAATGTTCCAGTCTGTTGGTGAAATTGTAGAGGCCTGGTTCCTTAAACTCAAAATCAGATAACCGGTTGGATCATTTAGTGCATTTTTAGTATTTGAAAAATTCCATAAGAAGTTGCCATTATAATGCAAACCGGTATAAGATGAATCAATGCGTACATAAGCACTGACTGTGAAATCATTCAGATTGTACATGAGTTTTCCGACTTCAGTTCCCATATCGAAATACCCGATACTGTCACCCAGACTCAATACATTATACTTCACAGTACTTCCGATGGAACGGATTAATGCATTATTTTTTAGAACACCGGTGAAGTGTTTTTCTGCAACATCAGTTACAACAGAGTCGGTAACCGAAGAGAAGTCATATTTCACCAACAGATTATTGGTATACTGAGTTCCATCTTTTACCACCACCATAGCAGGGAATGCTTTAAAAACTTTTTGCCCGTTTTTGGACAATGTGGCTGTCAAAGTATCGGGATAACTGAAGTAATTCGGACGTGTTACCATTCCGGTCGAATCGATCAGGTTATTATTGGACGATTTCCATGAAATAGAAACTGTCGGGTCTGATGCCTGTGATGGTAAAGTTATATTTGAAGTTACAGCAGATAAGTCGCCAAGGTCTAATTTGCCTTGTTCGACAGTTAATTCCGGTAGTTTATAATCAGGATTTTCACCGTATGCCACATTTAATTTATCAATTGTGGCAGGGACTTCGAATCCAAAGTTCAGGTCATCCGCCGACACTGGAAAACTCAACAGTCTGAAATCATATAACAATGTTTTTTGAAGATAAGCATCTGTTGGATAACATGAACGTCCAAGCCAGTTGTAAAGTGTACCTGTGCGGCCGGCAATGGTTATAGTTGTTGCAGGCAAGTTGGTGAAAGAGCCTGTTTTAGCCAATATGCCATCGACGTAAATTGTACCTGTATCTCCTTTTTGTACATAGGCAAAATGATGCCAACTACCTTGTGCTGCGGCAGAGCCAACAGATAAACCTTGATTACCCGACTGATAGTCTGTTGGGGTGACTTCCTGTATTTGAGAATTCAGGTGACCGATAATATATCCATTTTTTTCAGTTGGTGCATCAGCTGTGTTAGAGAATGTCCAAATAAAGTTACCATTGCTTGTCAGGTTTGTATAAGTGTCATCAACCCTGAAATAGCAACACATTGTATAATTGCTTAGTGAATAAATCGTTTTCCCTATTTCGGTTCCCATATCGAGGTAACCAGTTCCGCTACCAAGATCCAGAACATTGATTTGTTGAGTTGTTCCAATAGTTCGGATACTTGCATCGTTTACAAGTGTGGCTTTAAAACCACTTTTAATGTCGGTGACATTTATTGATTTATCTGTAACTGAGATATTGGCGGTTGAAAAATTCCATTCAGCAATTTCTTCCGGTGTAGGAATAACTCCCAGTACTTTCACCGTGAAAATCTTATTCAAAGTGTAAGTGATACCATTTAACGTTTGAGATAATGTTGCTGTCAGTTTCACGACTGTGTTATATTTTGCAGGCCGGGTTACATGTCCTAAAGTATCTACAACCAACTGATTTGATGAAGCCCATCGAACTGTTACTCCGGTAGTTCCAACAGTAGACGGTAAAGTTATATCCGAAGTTACAGCATCAATTGAACCAAGAGTCAGATTCTTATATGCGACATTAATATCACTGGGAACTGCAGTTTGAACCAATGTAAAAATCCCATTTGCATGATCGACTGCTTTATCGCAATACATATATGAATTTGTAGTTATTCCATCTGTTGCCAGGTATTTGCTATTCATTACAAGCATTAACCGAAATGCGGTTGTACTGCTGGCATCGTCTACAATCACCCATTGAGAGCTGGTGGTATTTGTAGTGGTTTCGTAAATCGTACTCCAGTTACTAGTAGCCTTTTTGTTCAGGTACATGCCGGAATAGTTACGGATATAATATGTGTCTGTCAGACCTTCGACCGGGATAAATTCAAATGCCTGATCTAAAGTGGTAGTATCTTTCTGTACGACAGGTTGTATTGATAATGCACCAAATACCATGTTGGATGGCGTCTGTATAATTTTATAAAAAACGCCTGTCTGAGGAGTCACATTTACAGCAGATGTCTGTAAAAATGCCCATAAAAGACAAAAAATAATTAGGTAAGATTTTTTTTTCATGATTGTGTAATTTAATGGTAATTTTTATGTTTGAATTTAATAATAAATTATTTGGGTAAGTACAAAACAAATTTAAGTTTATCTTCGGATTTAGTCAAGGGGACATACGATGCAAATAACATCGCATTTGACTAAACCCGAAGTAACTTTTTTATCTCACAATCACCTTAGTCGCATAATTATCAATTTTAACAATATAAATACCGGTATTTGCAGGGATCAGAGCCGGGTTATTTACTTTGAGCTGACGACCGGTAAAGTAGTACAACGAAACCTTTTCCGAACCGGTTAATCCGGTAATTTTAATAGCCCCTACAGTAGGAATCACTGTGAACGAAGTATTCAGAACCGATTTAAGCGCATTCGGAGTTTCACCGTAAGCCGCATCAAGTGCATTGATGGTTGCACCCACATTTAAAACCGAAGATTGAATTTGTTCATCTGTCAGTGCGGTACCATAAAGTCTGAAGTCATATACTAACGATTTGCGTAAATAAACATCTCCTGCGTAACATGAACGCCCAATCCAGTTGTAAAGAGTTCCAAGTTGGCTTGCTTTTTTAAGCGTATTAGAAGGGAGACTTGTTATAGTATCACTCTTTATTGGCATTCCATCCACATAAATAGTTCCGGTGTTGCCCTTTTGTGTATAGGTGAAGTTATGCCAGCTTGCTTTGAAGGCAGAATCTGCAACAGCAATTGTTTGTTCTGTGGACCAGTTTGTTGGCGAAATTGTCGCAGCTTGGTTTCTTAAACTTAAAATAAGATAACCGGTCGGATCATTCAGCGCATTTTTGGTATTTGAAAAGTTCCATAAGAAGTTACCATTACTACCCAATTTGGTATAAGATGAATCAATGCGGACATAAGCACTGACTGTGAAATCATTCAGATTGTACATGAGTTTTCCTACTTCAGTTCCCATATCGAAATATCCGATACTGTCACCAAGACTCAACACATTATACTTAACAGTACTTCCGATTGAACGGATTGAAGCATTGTTTTTCAAGATTCCGGTAAGGTGCTTTTCAGCAACATCAGTAACCACCGAATCGGCAACCGAAGAGAAATCGTATTTCACCAACAGATTATTGGTATACTGAGTTCCATCTTTTACCACCACCACGGCAGGGAAGACTTTAAATACTTTCTGACCGTTTTTGGATAAAGTAGCGGTGAGCGTATCAGGATAACTGTAATAGTTAGGACGGGTTACCACTCCATTGGCATCAATGAGATTTGGATTGGACGATTTCCAGGAAATAGAAACCGTTGCATCACTTGCCTGAGTTGGTAGGGTTATGTTTGAAGTTACTGCCGATAAGTCGCCAAGGTCTAGTTTGCCTTGTTCGACAGTTAATTCCGGAAGAATATAATCCGGATTTTCACCATAAGCCACATTCAATTTATCGATGTTGGCCGGAACTTCGAATCCAAAGTTCAGGTCATCTGCAGTCAAAGGAATGCTGAGTAATTGGAAATCCCAAAGCAATGTTTTGCGTAAGTAAACATCGCTGACATAATTTGAACGCCCCAACCAATTGTAAAGTGTTCCGGTAAAACCATCTTTGGTAAGCGTTGTTGAAGGCAGGTTTGTAACGACTCCTGTTGAAACCTGAACGCCATCCACAAAAATAGTTCCTGTCGTTCCTTTTTGCGTATAAGCAAAATGATGCCATCCGCCAACCGGAGCATTTGTACCTGGTCCGACAGCCTGATTGCCCAAAGCATAATAATTGGAAGAAATACTTTGAGATTGTGCTTTCAGACTTCCAATGATGTAACCGGTTTGATTAGTCATTGCATCAGCCGTGTTCGAGAATGTCCAGTAGAAATTACCATTGCTGTTTAAGTAAGCATAATCGGCATCAATTCTGAAATAACCGCACATGGAATAATTGTTGAGTGAATAAATCGCTTTTCCGATTTCGGTTCCCATATCGAAATAACCAGTGCCATTGCCTAAATCCAATACATTATATTGAGTTGAGGTTCCAATGGTTCTGATTCGGGCTTCGTTCATGATGGTTCCAATAAATCCACTTTGTTTATCTTTTACAGTAAAAGTTCCATTGCTTTCCGAAATTAAATTCCCGGCAAAATTCCACTCGGCCAGTTGATCGGCGGTGACATTAAATGATTTTACAACGACTGTAAATACTTTTACTAAAGTATGTGTCACTCCATCAACTGTTTCAGTCAATGTTGCGGATAATTTCACCGTTACATCATACTGTTGGGGACGGGTAACATTACCATCGGTGGTAACAACCAGTGGTAATGATGAAGACCAGCTTACAGCTACGGTTGTTCCAACTGCTGTTGGAAGTGACAGATTTGATGTTACATTGTTTAAATTTCCGGCAATGGAAAGTCCATTATAAGCGGCGATTAAATCGGAAGGAATTCCGTTTAAAACTAAAATATCATCACTTGATAAAGCTCTGTCATAAAAACGAATATCATCCAGTGTTCCATTAAAACCGTTTGTATCCTGAGCCCAGCGTGAATATCCAATGTAGTTATCTGCCGTTGTTCCCATTGCATCTAAATTATAGGTTAAGCCAGTGACACTTCCGGCGGCGGCTCCGTTTACATAAATTGTTGCCGTTCCGGTACTTGTAACATCGCTCCAATCGTATGTAACAGCTACATGAGTCCATGCTCCGACTGAACATTTTACGGTTGACACCACGTTGTAAGCTGTTCCGGATGCAGGGCGGTAACGCATACATATGTAAGCATTGTCAGAATTGTAACTGGGAATAAAAGCTAAGAAATTATTGGTTGCATCTGCTCCGTTTCCAAAATCGAAAAACCGGGTGGCATTTTTTAAAGCAGAAAAATTGACCCAGGCAGCATAAGTAAATGATTTTATGCCGACAGTGATATTGGCAGGGAGTCTCATATAATCAGCCTTTGTTGTTCCAAATAACACCCCTTGTCCGCTATGACCTGCTACAATTGTGGCTCCTCCCTGAAGAGTACCATCATTTCCATTTCCGGTAACATCCGGTACTGTCGTTCCGTTGACAGCTTCAAAGTCATAATTAAACTTTAAACCGGTAGTGATATCTGTTGATAAAACCGATGCGGAAAACAGTAAACCTACTGAAAGTAAACAGATTTTGCTAAATCCCTTTAAATTAAAAAAGTAGTTTTTTTTCATAAAGATTATAAATTTGAATTGACAATTAACTTTTTCTTTAGATGAAATCATTTATTTATTACATGAAGACAAATATACAGACAATAAAATTTTCAAAAGATGAAAAAAAGGTCAAAAATGGAAACAAATCATACATATTATTTAGTACTGTTTTCATTTTTTATAAATAAGAAAAAGGTGAGATGGATTATTTTTTTGTTAAGGGTTTCGGTTACAAAACAGACCATTCTACTGAAATCAACATTTGTAATCTTTTTGGGGAAATTATTTTAATCCAGCTGCATATATAATCGGGGTTCAGAAATTATCAATTTGATATATTATTAAAAAATATATATACCATTCTATTTAGAGGTATGGTTTGAATATAAAAATAAAGCCCTATTCACATAGAGCTTTATTCAAAAAAACACATTGTTCATAAAAAATCAATTCTGTGTTTTTCCCGACAAATATATGAATAGTATTTGATTTATTCAGAAGAACAATCATATCTGTTAAATCTCTATTTTTTTTATTTTTTTCAAATCCAAATCGATGATTCGTTGCGTCTAATTAGAAAACAAACACTAAATTTACATTTTAAAACAGATTATTATGAAACGAATCGGATTATTTTTATTGGCTTTGACATTATTTGTCGGAGTAAATACCGCGAATGCCGGTATAAATGTCGACAGCCTGAAAAGCGAAATTATCAAGAATAGCAAGGAAATTCAGGAACAGAAGAAAGACTCGGTCATGTATTCAAAATTGTCGGCGGATCAAATTCTTGAACTAAAGAAAGGAGAAAATGAAGTAAGGAGACAGGAAATTGAAAATGAAGGGCGATCGGATATGCCTTTAAACGGCGTCGGCATTGTACTCATTTGTTTATTGCCATTCCTTTTTGCTGCAGTAATTATTACTCTTAATGTAAGAGCAAAAAATGAAGAATCGAAACGACGTTACGATTTGTACACGAAATCGATTGAAATGGGGCAAACTATACCCGATCATTTTTTTGACGAGCCTAAAAAGGCAAATAATGTATCAAATTTTAAAAGGGGAATTTTATGGTTGGCTGTTGGAGTAGCTGTAGTGATTTCATTTCTTGTGATGGGGCAAAATAAATGGTTATTTATTGGAATTGTTCCTACCTTTGTAGGTATTGGTTATTTGTTGGTTCATTATCTTGATAAACCGAAAACTGATTCAACTCCAAACAATGAGCAACACGGATGATATCCGCTGGGTCACACAGGTTGCGCTGTTCGGAGATAAAAGTGCATTCGATAAACTGACCTGTAAGTATCAATCGCCCATACGTCGGTTCTTTCTGAACCTGACGTCGGGCGATGGTCAGTTAAGTGATGATCTGGCACAGGAAACATTTATCAAGGCTTATTTGAATATAAATGCTTTCAAGGGTATTTCTGGTTTTTCAACATGGCTTTACAGGATTGCATACAATGTTTTTTACGATTCAGTTCGGGCACAAAAACATTATGCAGATATCGAGGAGCAGGTTATTGACAGTCAATACCAAACTCATAATGAATTTTCGGCAGAGAAATTGGATATTTATAAAGCGTTAAAGTTGCTGCGAAAGGAAGAACAATCTGCTGTATTATTGTTTTATATGGAAGATAAAACGCATAATGAAATAGCTAAAATTATGAATTGTCCATTGGGGACAATAAAAACATATATCCTGAAAGGGAAAGAAAAATTAGCTGTTTACTTAACAAAAGAAGGATATGGAAACGAATGACAAATTGCTGAAAAGCTTTTTCAGCGAAAACAAACAGGAAATTGCAGATAATGGATTTACACAACGTGTTATGCGCAATTTACCGGCACAAACTGATAGGAGTTGGATTGTATGGGTTTTTGCGGCAATTGGTATGGCAATCTCTTTGTACTTTGGTTTAAGCACCGGATTGTTTCAACAGGTGTTGCTTATATTTGAAAAAGTTTCTGTCTATTATTTATTGGCAGGAGTATTCTGCTTCCCGTTAGTTGGAACTGCAGGGTTCTATGCTGTTCAAAACCGGAATTTATGAATGTGGATATCAGTTTTTAATATCGTTCCGTTGATCCGGAAAATAAGGTACAGTTAATCTAACGCATCCTTTCAAGTCGACCGGCATCTAATCTGAGCAATATAAACAACAGAATAGTGAATCCCCACAGTGAAGAACCACCATAACTAAAGAATGGCAACGGAATACCAATGACGGGCATCATTCCAAGAACCATCCCAATGTTAATCATTAAGTGAAAGAAGAGTATGCTAACGACGCAATAGGCATAAACCCGGTTAAAAGTATCGCGCTGTCGCTCGGCCATCCGCAATATCCGCATAAAAAGAAGCCAATAAACAAAAAGTACTAAAGTGGATCCCCAAAATCCATGTTCTTCTCCTACTGTACAAAAAATAAAATCTGTGTCTTGCTCCGGGACATATTTAAGTTTCGTTTGGGTGCCATTCAGAAAACCTTTTCCCAGAAATCCTCCGGAACCAATGGCAATTTTCGATTGGTTTACATTATAACCGGCACCGGTCAGGTCACTCTCCATATTCAGCAATATTTTAATACGAATTTGCTGGTGGGGTTCCAACACTTTTTCGAACAGATAATAGGATGAGAAGCTGAACAGGAGAGATCCAAGCGAAAAGAAAATAATAAACCAATACTTCTTAAACCGGTAAAAGATTTCAATAAAAAACCAATACAGACAAGATGCTAAAACCGTAATCACCGCAATAATGTCATAGTTAATTCTAAACCAGAAATTTAAAATGTACATAACAAGAGCGATACCAGCAATTCCAAATAAAAGAAAAGTAGCTTCTTTTTTGTTTCGGGCAAAGAAAAACGCATATCCGAATTGTATAACCAGAATGGCAAGCATGGACAATACAATACCCAGACTTCCTCTGTCTATTTGTATCGGGATAATGCCTAACCTGATAACAATAACAAAAAGGAATATGGCAAATGTCCCGATTAATAAGACAATTCCATTCATGCCTTCGCGGTAAAACATCAGCAAGAATGCTACAAAAACCAGGGCCGAGCCGGTTTCCTTCTGCAATATAATAAGCGTAAGAGGCAAGAAAGCAATTAATCCGAGTGGAACAAGGTCTTTCCAGTTTTTTATTCTGTAATTGTATGCACTCATAAACTTGGCCAGTGCCAGTGAAGTTGCCACTTTGGCTAATTCCGCAGGTTGGAAACTGATAGGTCCGAGAACCAGCCAGGAACGGGAACCTTTGATATCGGGAGCAACAAAAATGGTTAGAATGAGTAATAAAATGGCTCCTCCATAAATCACATAAGCAAAAATGCTGAACATTTTGGAATCAATAAGCAATATAATCCCACCAATTCCAAGAGCGGTCAGGATCCATATAAACTGCTTACCTGCACGTTGGCTGAAATCAAAGATGCTCGCCTGATCGAAGTCATAACTTGCTCCGTAGACGCTTATCCAGCCCATAAGGACCAACACAACGAAGTAAAATATCGTTGTCCAGTCTATTGCATATTTTATACTAACGTTCTTGGACATTTGAGTTTGTAACTAAATTTGTAATTCTTTCCTGCAAATCTTTTCGTTCAATTTTACCCTTGATATATTGTTCCACCAATAAACTGAAAATTGGTGCGGCATAGGTTGATCCGAACCCGGCATTTTCAACAACCACTGCAATGGCAATTTTTGGATGAACCCGTGGGGCAAATCCAACAAAAATTGAGTGATCTTTGCCATGGCTGTTTTCGGCAGTACCTGTTTTTCCACACATATCCAATCCTTCAATTTTTGATGCTCTGGCGGTTCCATTTTCAAAAACACCAGACATTCCTTCATACACTATGGGAAAATATTTTTTATCTACTTTACTCCGATGAATTTTGAGTAACATAGAATCACATTTGAGCAAATGCGGAGTGATATAATATCCTTCGTTGGCAATGTCTGCCATAACATTAGCCAATTGAAGCGGAGTAACCAAAACTTCACCTTGTCCAATTGATAAAGATCGGATGGTAATGGCACGCCAACCTGTTTGACCCAAATAAACTTTATTGTAGAACTTTTGAGTTGGTATATAACCACGCGATTGTTCGTAAATATCACTGTCTGTGAATTTTTCTCCAAGTCCAAAACTTTTTACATGATCCACCCAGTCGTCATATGTTTTTCTAAAAATAGCATTTTTTTCTCCGTATCCATCCTTCTCAATTGTTACACGGAATGCATTCCAGAAGTAGGGATTACAACTTTGTTCAATGGCGTTTAATAAACTGACAGGAGAACCGTGATGGTGAGTACATTTTATAGGTGAAGATTCCGGTCCGTTACAAGCAAACATGGTGTGTTCGTTTATTCCACCCATTTGTTGCAAAACCAATGCTTCCAGTGGTTTGAATGAAGAACCGGGAGAGTATTGTGCTTGTGTAGCTCTGTTCATCAATGGTTTAGTAGGATCTTTTACCAAGCTCCAGTAATTTTTTGATCGCTGACGTCCAACCAAAATGGATGGATCAAATCCGGGATTGGAAACCATGGCTAATATCTCACCGGTTGACGGTTCAATGGCCACTATACTTCCCATTTTACCTTTCATCAGTGTTTCACCTAATATTTGCAATTGGGCATCGAGCGTAATTGTCAAGTCCTCGCCTGCTTTGGGGGCAATATCTTCTTTCCCATTCTCATATTTTCCTTTTATCCGGCCTTTTGCATCACGTAACAAGATTTCCATACCTTTCTCACCACGTAATTGATCCTCGTAAGTATATTCCAATCCATCGCGACCGGCATAATCTCCGGAACTATAATAATCATCGGCCTCCAATTTCGATCGTGATACTTCACCAATGCTACCAAGTACATGTGCAGCATTGGGAAAGGCGTATTCACGTAAAGTCCTTGCCTGAATATAAAACCCCGGGAATTTATACATCGATTGTTGTATTGGAGCAATATCTTCTGTACTCAATTGGGTCATAAAAAGTTGAGGCGTGTAAGAAGAATATCCGGGATTTTTTTTCCGGTCTCTGATGTCTGCAATACGATTGATAAACTCTTTTTTATCAATACTTAAAGCCAGACAAAATGCAGTTGTGTCCAGTCCACGAATTTCACGCATGATAAGAGCAATGTCGTACGCCGGTTTGTTAAAAACAAGTAGCGTATGTTTTCGATCGTAGATAAGACCGCGGGAAGGATACAATGTTTTTTTAAGAAAGGCATTACTTTCTGCTCCCTCTTTATATTTCGACTCAACTATTTGAATGGTAAACAACCGCAAAATATACACAATAATCACTGCTGTAATGATAATCGCAATCACATTTCTTCTGTTTTGAAGTGTGTCGTTTATCATTTTTTATTTTGATTTAATTGATTGAATACCCAAAATCAATAGGATAGTTAGGAGTGAACTAAGTATAATTTTCGCAGATATTATCCAGAAATGAGCGAATGAAAATGCTTCTAAATAAAATAAAATTGAATGATGAATAAATACAAAGAGGACAACATATTTTATATAAGCACCCACACCAAATGTATAAAAAGAAGGAGTAGGGTTGCTTCCTTCTTCAATAGACGTAAATATCTTTATAAGCCCGTTTCGCAGGAAAGCAATTAACACGGTTGCAAAAGCATGTATGCCCAGCGTGTTCGAGAAAATATCGATAGTTAGTCCGATTGCAAATGCTAAAATAAGTGAGAACCATCGTGGCGTACGAACAGGCAGAGCAATAATAAATAAAATATATAGGTATGGGTTTATATAACCTAAAAATTGAATGTTATTCAGTACCAGTACCTGAAAAAGCACCAGTAGAATGAAACGGAATATATTTGAAAGTACGATCGGCATTTAATTACTGTTCTTCAGATGATAATTCAAGGTTTTTTTGCTCTTTATAATTCAGGTAATTAATAACTTTTACATGCGAAAGAGTTCGGAAACTTACCGCCAGTTTCACTTTTATATTATAATAGGAATCACTTTCTTTTATGTTAAAATCTTCAATAATTCCGACGGGTATTCCTTCAGGAAATGTGCTGGCTACCAGTCCGCTCGTTACTAATGTGTCTCCCAATGAAAGTTGAACATGCCGGGCAATGTCGGTCAGATTTGCATACCTGTAATCCTCTCCGGACCAGATCAATGATCCATTGTAGTTATTTCGCTTGAATTTACAACTGATCTGAATTTTGGGATTTAGAATTGGAATTACTACGGCAAACCGGTTGGAAACCGTTTTTACAATCCCAACCACTCCTTCATCGCTTACCACTCCCATATCAGGTTTTACACCATCAATTATACCCTTATTGATTGTAATATAGTTCTGTAATTTATTGGTCGAGCTGTTGATTACCTTGGCTGAAATAAATTGATATTCCATTTCAGGTGGAATTCGGAAACGTAGCGAATCGGAAGCCTCGGGCAGTAAGGTGGAAAGTTTATTCTGAAGATTAACGATTTGATTTTTTAATGCTGTATTTTCTTCCGACAGGCTTTCGTTAGCTGTACGTAATTTGAAGAATTCCACCACAGAATTACTCCATTCGTACAAGCCGGAAACCATGGAATTACTCGATGAAAGAAAAACACTTTTTTGATACTCCTGATTTTTTACAATCAGAGTAACAGATATTATTTCCAGGAACAGAAATAAAAACACTACACTATATTGTATCAAGAAATTGATTAAATTCTTCATTATGGTGTATCAAATCTATGCAAAGAAGAATGAATAATTTTCAATGTTTATTCAGTGGACATTGATGTTTAACTTGTTGTGAATCTGAGTTTATAGTTATTAAACATAGAAAGGGATTACCGTATCAGGAAAGAGAATTTATCAACATTTTTCAAAGCAATACCGGTTCCACGGGCAACAGCACGTAATGGATCTTCGGCAATGTGGAATTGAATATTCAATTTATCCGATAGACGTTTATCGAGGCCTCTAAGCAATGCACCACCACCAGCTAAGTAAATACCACCTTTCACAATATCTGCATACAATTCAGGAGGCGTTTGTTCAAGAGCACTAAGAATAGCCGATTCAATTTTGGAAATCGATTTTTCAAGGCAGTGTGCAATTTCCTGATAGGAAACAGGAACCTGCATGGGTAAAGCCGTCATACGGTTTGGACCATGAACAATAAAATCTTCAGGAGCATCCTCCAGATCAGTCAGGGCAGCACCCACATTTATTTTAATTAATTCTGCCGTACGTTCACCCACTTTAATATTATGCATGCGTCCCATGTATTCCACGATGTCCAAAGTCAAATCATCACCAGCAATCCGGATAGATTTATTGGAAACAATACCACCGAGTGAAATAACGGCAATTTCGGTCGTTCCACCGCCAATATCAACTATCATACAACCATTGGGTGCTTCTACATCGATACCAATACCAATTGCCGCAGCCATGGGTTCGTAAATCATGTAGACTTCCCGACCACCGGCATGTTCCGAGGAGTCACGCACGGCACGTATTTCAACTTCTGTACTTCCTGAAGGGATGCAAACAACCATTTTTAGAGAAGGAGAGAAAAGATGATTTTTTGTCGGAATCATCTTAATCATGCCCCGTATCATTAACTCAGCCGCGTAAAAATCGGCAATAACACCATCACGCAACGGGCGTACAGTGCGAATTCCTTCGTTTTCTTTTCCCTGCATTTGGCGTGCTTTTTCACCTATTGCTATCAGTTTATCGGTACGTTTATCCAAAGCTACTACCGATGGTTCGTCTACCACTATTTTATCATTATGAATGATAATTGTATTGGCTGTTCCCAGGTCGATAGCTATTTCTTGCGTAAATGAAAATAGTCCCATTTTCTTTCGTTATTTCGTGTTGTTTTATTCTTATTGTCTGATAAATTCTGTTTACAGTCAATTCTTTATAATTGTAAATTGTAAATAGTTAAATTGTAAATTAAATTAATGTTTAAAATGCCGGTATCCCGTTGTTACCATCGATACACCGTTTTCGTTGCAGGATGTAATTGAAAGTTTATCATTGATGGAGCCACCAGGTTGAATTACTGATGTAACGCCTGCTTCAAATGCTATTTGTACACAATCAGGGAATGGGAAAAATGCATCCGAAGCCATAACTGAACCTTTCAAATCGAATTTAAACGATTCAGCTTTTTCAATTGCCTGTGTTAATGCATCAACGCGTGATGTTTGTCCAACACCACTGGCAATCAATTGTTTGTTTTTTGCCAACACGATGGCATTTGATTTCGTGTGTTTCACAATCTTATTTGCAAAAAGTAAATCTTCAATTTCTTCGGTTGTTGGGGCCTTTTCAGTCACTACTTTCAATTCTTCAGCGATTTCGGTATGTGTATCTTTATCTTGTATCAACACGCCGTTAAGTAATGAACGGAATTGTTTGTTCCGGATTTTTGCATCTTTAATAATCAAAATGATACGGTTTTTCTTTTGAGCAAGAACTTCGATAGCTTCCAAATCGTAATCTGGAGCAATAACTACTTCAAAGAAAATTTTGTGCATTTCTTCAGCTGTTGCTTTGTCAATTATTGCATTAGTAATCAGTACCCCACCAAAAGCTGAAACCGGATCGCCGGCTAATGCAGCGTTCCATGCATCTACCAGAACAGGTCTGGAAGCAATGCCACAGGCATTGTTATGTTTTAAAATGGCAAATGTGATATCATCAAAATCATTGATCAAATTGACTGCTGCATCAATATCGAGCAGGTTGTTATACGAAATTTCCTTTCCTTGTAATTGTTCGAACATATCATCGAATTTGCCAAAGAAAACACCTTTTTGGTGCGGATTTTCACCGTAACGAAGCACTTTTGAATTGTTTTCGCTGTAACGGAAAGCACTTTCATCCTTACTGTCGAAGTAATTGAAAATGGCTGAATCGTAGTGAGAAGAAACCGCGAAAGCTTCTTTGGCAAACCAACGACGTTCCTCGATTGTCGTATTGGCACCGTTTGCGGTAATCATTTCCAGCAAAGGTTCGTATTGGTCTTGAGAAGCAACGATAACAACATCGTTATAGTTTTTGGCAGCAGCACGAATAAGGGAAATACCACCAATGTCAATTTTTTCAATGGTAGTTGGTTCATCTGCACCGGCAGCAACAGTGGCTTCAAAAGGATATAAATCAACTATAACTAAGTCTATTTCAGGAATTTCATATTCTGCGATTTGCTCTTTATCCGATGCTAAATCGCGGCGGTTAAGTATTCCTCCGAAGATTTTCGGATGTAAAGTTTTTACTCTTCCTCCAAGGATAGAAGGGTAACCGGTTAAATCTTCAACAGCTGTACAAGGAATATCAAGTGACTCAATAAAAGTTTGGGTTCCGCCGGTAGAGATAAATTCAACTCCTTCGGCATATAGTTTTTGTATGATGATGTCCAGATTATCTTTGTGATAAACAGACACTAAAGCTCTTTTAATTTGTTTAATTTCCATATTCCTTTTTACGTTTATTTATGGGATACAAAGCTACAAAAAAATACTTATTTTATCAACATAAAAAACAGATTGATTTTTCGACCCAACTAAATTTAATATGTTGATACAGAAATACACAAAAAACTGGCGATTGAATAGGATTTGAAATTTAATACCGGAATGGCAGACTTAAAATAATTTAGTCTGCCATTCCGGTTTGTAATAATCAATATCAATTCCCCGCCGCTAATTCTTTATTATTTTGAAGCATTTTAGGGTTTGGTTCTGATTTAATTTTAAAATATAGACCCCCGGTTTTAGACCAGATCCCAGATTGATGTTTTTATCAGAACTCCCTTTCTCAATTGTCTCACCTGTGAGTGATATGATTGAATATGAAACCTGTCCGTTACATGTCAAAACAAAAGAGTTGTTGAAAGGATTCGGAAATACTTCCGAAGGAATTAATTCGTTTACAGCAGTGACTGCAGATGTGCAGTTTTCTTTCGATAAAACAGGTGTGACCCCCGATGTGCCACCTGCACATTCCGAGCAGCTATCTACAAAAGCTGTTCCGTTTAAAACTCCCATACAGTCGTACATTGGAACTTCCAGACTTAAATAATCATACATTATATGGTTTACCATAGAACTGGACGAAGGGTTTAACAGCGTGATTATGTTATCTCCTTTCATCAGTTTTGACATTGGAATTGTAATTGTACTTATTCCGTACATAGCATGATTTGTTTGTCTTAAAAGTCCGTTTCCTCCTCCATTTGGAGGATAAAAAGCACTAAACGTAGAATTCTCGTTATTTACATAAATCCATTGTTGTGCATGATCGTTGCCAGCGTATGCAATTGTAAGCGTTGCATTACCCGAAGTTGCTATATTTGAGGGTAATTTAAAGTGAAGCCTCCATTTCCAGGAACTTAAATTTTTGGCAGCATCTTCATAAACACTATGTGCATAGGGCAAAGCTGTATCCCAGTTTTTATCATCCACATTATATTCCAGCGGATTTGAATATTCTTTGTAGAAACTATCGTAGACGTATCCTTCAAAAAAGTCTGTGTGACCGTGTCCAAACTCAGATGCGGAGCGGTTTGGATAGCCTATTTCCCAGGCTATTTTTCCTTTGTTTCGGGCAATAGTCCAGACGAGGTTACCTATTGAAGTTGTATCACCTGCAGTTACTGTAACATTTGTCTTACTGAATTCCCCAACTTCTCCATTGGTATAAGCAAAAAGAGAATAGGTTCCGGGACGGATTTCCGGAATTGTAAAATTACCAGTTGAATCTGTTTTTAACCAATACTGATAATTTTTTCCTTCTTGTTGCCATTGGTTATCGGCATTGCTGACCTGAGTCACACCTATCCACGCATTGGCACCTGTAACTTCAGGTTTAAACACATCACTTACTTTGAAATTTCCGCTTATTGCACCTCGCTCATTTGCCAGCGGGTATTCCGGATTATTTTTCAACCACGAATAGGGCCATTCTTTTTCTTCATGTTTAGCCCGTTGTTGTGCATCCACCCACGACTCATCGCCCGTATTTTTCTGATTAAAATAAATTAAAAACGGACCATATATTTTTCGCCAGTGTTCTCCCGGAGCCACTGTAAAACTTTTTAAATTATAATGCAAACCATTCAGACAAACATGAATAATGCCGGCTGCAGCATTCAGATCGTGATACGTGGGCCCTTCATTGAAAAATTCATGACTGCCGAAAACCATCCATGTTCCGAGTTTATTTACATCGCTGGCAAATCCCCAGGTTCCAATGTTCCACAAATCGGTGACATACTCATATTTCCCATCAAAATGTCCGGCCCGGGCTCCTGATGTCATTTTTACAATTTCCTGAATGGGAGTTGTTTCATAAGTATCGGTAACACTTGGCATTTGCCAGTGACGAAGACTGTCAACATAAATTTTCTCGCAAACATAATTAGTTGCATCATGGCCTAGTGAATAAACCAAACGCCACGAACCTAATCCAACTGCCGGGTAAGAAGGTTGATGTTCCAAAACAGAGTAAGTATAAAGTCCGGTTAAATTCTTTTTGATGACAAAATGAACATCCATATCGCCACCAATGACATCTCCCATTTCAGGTGTATAATTATCTTTGAATGAAACGTCTACAAGAGAATCATTTTGTTGTGTAACCGAAAAAACACAATGTGAAAGTGATTCAAAATTAGTTCCATCTGTCCAGTCATAATAAGCGGTAACGTGCCCTCCCGACTGTGCAATCATTTCAACTCCATTGAAAAGTAACGAAAGAACTTTTCCGGACGATTTCTCGATTTTAGCTTTTACAATTCCATTATCAAGAATCACATAAGAAGAGTATTCCATCAGCATGCCTGTCATAGTTCGCTTTACCTGAACAGTCGTTGTTGAATTACTATAAACTGCTTCCAGTTGCATGCCCGCATCGGTAGTTATAATTTTACCTGTATTGATTAATGTTTGCATAGTAGAAGTGACGTTTCCCGGTATGTTTAATGCTCCAACTCCGGTAATGTTGATTAAGCCGGTTGCACCGGAAGTTGCAATATAAAGGCTTCTGCCAACGTAAACCGTACCTCCATCTATATTTAGAGTTCCGGCACCTTTTGCTCCGTATCCAACATAAACATCGTATTTGGTAGACAAAACCCCTTTCAATGTAACAACACCAGTATTTCCATAACCAATGTAACAGTTGTTTCTGCTATTGAATTCTGAATAAGAATCAAAATTTATATTTCCATTAATAGAATCGCTGTTCCATGTATATATGGTTCCCCTGCTTGTAAATTTTGCTGTTCCTTTCGTGTTAAAACGACCATAACGTAAAGTAGAACTCCCCATGTAAAAGATTGGATTGTTGGTTAATCCTGCACCGATCATCACAGTTTCAGCTCCGGTTGGTTTTAAGGGTATCCAGGTGTTTGGACTCCAGTTCAATGAGTCACTGAAGTTGGAGCTGACTTCACCTGTCCAGGTGTATGTTTGGGCATTGATTTCCTGGGCAGCGGTGAAAATGAAAAGAAAAAATAATGATATTTTTAGTATTCTATTTAAAGTTCTTTTGGTAGAATTTTGCATTGTCATGAAAATTAGGGTGTTGATAAAGAATAATAATGTGTATTCTGAAGACGGTTTTGGGTTCAAAATAACAGAATATATTATGATAAACAGAAAAAATAAAAGTACATTAAATCCATTTATTAAAGAATAACATTGCAACAATGCCAATATTTAAAAGTTTTAAATCTGAATCAATTGTTGAACATATTAACTACAAATAACTAGTCTTTATGATAAATTATAAATATGAATACCTGGCATTGAATGAATTATTTGTTTGCATTTTATTTAAAACACAAAAAATAGCATCTGATTCCAGATGCTATTCAATAATTAGTACAAACAGGCAAGTTGTTTTTTAAGTATAAGATATCATCGCATGAAGGCCACAAACCGACTACTCAATCGCCTCCTTCACCGTTTTAAAAGCTTTTTCCAGTTTCAACATTTCCGATGACATAAACTGATAAAATTCCATCCACTGGATGCGGCGGTGCAGATCGATCCCCATTTTTTTTGTATAGATACGGCATACTTCGGTTCCACATTCGCGTATGTACGTCGGATCCCAGGACAACCCGGCAGGAAATTGCTTTTCCATGATGGATTTATATTCAGCAAATTGCATGTATTTTTCGAACCGGGCTTTTGCATCATGCAGATTAATCTCGAGAATAACAAAAGCTCCCTCGCGGGTGGCATCGAACTTAAGTTCCACACCTTTCATCTTGGTATTGTACAACATGAACTTACTTTTTCTGCGTTTCAGTGAAGGAATTTCACTACAATATGTCCCAAATCCTTCCCAAAATTCTTTTTTCAGTTGTTTTAATTCTTCTCTGCTGTACATTTAGTTAATTGGTTAACTGATTGATTTGTTAATTTATGATTGGTTGACAGGAGAATTATTATTATTTTTGATTGCAAGTGAATGTCTTAATGTTTTCATACTGTTAAGCATAAGCGTCTGGGTTATGTAAACTAATTAACTAATTAACCAATTAACCAATCAACCAATCAACCAACACCAATTATCCAATCAACTATTTTACTATTTTGTACACACTTCCCGGTAAGCACTTTACTACGCCTTTAAATTCCATTTCGAGTAGCATGGAAGATATTTTACTGGCAGGTTTTGCCAACATGACAGCCAGTTCGTTCATTTGCATACCTTCGGAATACTGCCGAAGAGTGGTAACAATTTCCTGTTCTTCGTCCGAAAGGTCCAGGAATATTGCTGTTTGAACGGATTGGGTGCCGATCGTGTCTTTATTTTCCCAGTTCATAAAACGGCATAAATCGTTAGCCGATTCAATCAGCGAGGCTTTATTGTTTTTAATTAATGCGTTACATCCTGCCGACCACTCGTCATTTACCCGTCCGGGAAATGCGAACACATCCCGGTTGTAATCATTAGCAATTTCAGCGGTAATCAATGCGCCGCCACGAACTGCAGATTCAATCACGATTATTGCATCGCAAAGTCCTGCAATGATGCGGTTTCGTTGCACAAAGTTCGGACGGTCCGGATTTGTCATGCTCAGGTATTCGGTGACCAACGCTCCATCGGACATCATTTTCACCGCTGTCGGCCGGTTAGCTGCCGGATAAATCCGATCTAAACCGTGCCCCAAAATACCGATGGTTGGAAGTCCTTCATCGAGAGCGGCTTTGTGTGCGCAAATATCCACACCATAGGCAAGACCACTGACAATGATTGTATTTTGTTGGGAAGCGGCTAATTCGTTGATTAGTTTTTTACAGTTTTCTTTACCGGCTTCAGTTGCTTTGCGGGTACCCACAATTCCTACAAATTTACCATTATTTAAGTCGCAATTACCCTTGCTGTAAATCAGTAATGGCGAATCGAAGCATTCTTTCAGACGAAAAGGATATTCACGATCCGTATAATAATACGTTTTTATTTTATTTTTCTGTATAAATTCTATTTCCTTTTCAGCACGTGGCAATACATTTTGCGCTACAATTTCTCTGGAAAGAATCTCGCCAATTCCGGGAATTTTAGCGAGTGCTGACTGCTTTTCGCAGAAAACACCTTCGACACTGCCAACGTATGCAATCAGATTCTTAGCCAAATTGGGGCCAATGCCCTTGATGAGTGTAATGCCAATTTTGTATTTCAGCGTTTCCACGATTCGTATTGAATTTAAAATCAGTTTTTTTGTTTTATCAGGAATTTCATACAAAGCCAACCAATCATTACGCCTGTTATGTCACTAAATAAATCAAGCCATTCTGCAGTACGTGGAGCAAAGAATGTCGGTTGAAGAATCTCAACAGAACCTCCGATAAAAATTGGAAATGCCAAACAGATTAACGCAAACACCCATGTATTTGTCTTGTTTTTTTTAGCATATTTCCGGTAATCAAAAATCAAAATACAGGTTAATACTGAATATAGAAATATATGAACAACTTTATCCTCGTATGCGAAAGAAGGAACTCCATTAAAAGTTGATGGAGGAGCAAATGAAAGATAAAGTATGAAAGCAATTAAGGAGATTGATTTCCAATAGTACAGAAATATTTTGGATGGAGACATATCTTAATTTTTTATTTTGGATTAATTTTATAATTTTTCCCCGTAAGCCAAATCGCCGGCATCTCCCAGTCCCGGAATAATGTAAGAATGTTCATTCAGTCCGGGATCGATGTCTGCAGCCCAAACGGTTGTCTTTGTTTCCGGGAAATGCGAAGCCACGTAATCAATGGCTACCTGGCTCGAAATAACCGTTGCAATGTGAATATGTGCCGGTTTCCCTTTGGTGAGTAATGCTCCGTAAGCCAGTTCCATGGATCCTCCTGTGGCAAGCATTGGATCTGTGATTATGACTGTTTTTCCGTCCAGATTTGGTGACGCTATGTATTCGATATAAATGTCAAATTTCAAAGCATCTTTGTATTTTCTGTAAGCTGAGACAAAAGCATTTTCAGCCCCATCAAAATAATTTAAAAATCCCGTGTGAAAAGGTAGTCCGGCACGAAGAATGGTGGCAATCACAATTTTTTCGTCAATAACTTCCGTGTTCGCGATACCAAGTGGAGTCTTTACCTCTTCGGCTTTATAGTGCATGGTTTTACTGATTTCGTAAGCCATTATTTCACCGATTCGCTCCATGTTTCGGCGGAAGCGCATAGAGTCTTTTTGAATTTTTACGGACCTGATTTCTTTTATATAATGCTTCAGAATGGAGTTATTCTCCGAAAGATTGATTATTTTCATGATTCTATCAATTATGATTTATTTTTGTCATTTTCTCTGATTTCTATCCGGCGGATTTTACCGCTAATGGTTTTGGGAAGTTCTTCAACAAACTCAATAATTCTTGGATATTTATATGGAGCGGTTACTGTTTTTACGTGCTCCTGAATTTCCTTCATCAGTTCTTCACCGGCTCTGGCTTTGTATTCTCTTGACAGAATGATAGTGGCTTTCACCACTTGCCCCCGCAAATCATCGGGAATTCCTGTAACAGCACATTCCACCACGGCAGGATGTGTCATCAGCGCACTTTCCACTTCAAACGGACCAATGCGGTATCCGGAACTTTTAATCACATCGTCGGCACGTCCCACGAACCAAAAATAACCATCTTCGTCACGCCAGGCCACGTCACCAGTATAATAAATATTATCGTGAAAGGCTTCATTTGTTAGTTCTGCATTTCTATAATATCCCTTAAACAAGCCTACCGGATAATTTTTGTCAGTACGAATTACAATTTGTCCCTGTTCACCTACTTCTGCCTGACGTCCTTCGGGGGTCAGCAAATCAACATCATAATGCGGATTAATCAAACCCATTGAACCGGGTTTCGGTTCAACCCACGGTGCTGTGAAAAGCGAAAGTGTCGTTTCACTCTGTCCGTAACCTTCCTTTAATTTTATTCCTGTCAGTTTTAAAAATTGATCATAAACAGCCGGATTCAACGCCTCACCGGCAATAGTACAATATTCCAACGACGACAAATCGTATTTGGTCAGGTCTTCGCGAATCAGGAAACGAAAAATAGTAGGAGGTGCACAAAGCGATGTGATGCTGTATTTCTGGATCATTTCCAGCATGGCTGCTGGAGTGAATTTTTCATGATCGTACACAAAAACGCAGGCACCAACTATCCACTGCCCATACAGCTTTCCCCAAACGGCTTTGAGCCAACCGGTATCGGCAATCGTAAGATGAATACTGTCTTCATGCAAATTTTGCCAGTATTTGGCGGTAATAATGTGTGCCAGGGGATAAACACAATCGAGTAAAACCATTTTCGGATTTCCGGTGGTGCCCGAAGTAAAACTGATAATCAGCGGATCGTCGTTTTTATTTGCATTTTCCACTTTTTTGAATGGTGCCGCGTTTTCAATTCCTTTATGGAAATCAAACCATCCTTCGGGTACAATCGGTCCGACAGAGATCAACATTTCCACGCTCGGAGATTCCGGCATTGAATCGTTGATATGATTGATAATAGTTTCTTCGCCAACAGCAATAATGGCCTTAATTTCGGCAGCATTGTTGCGGTAAACCAAATCTTTTTTAGTCAGTAAGTGTGTGGCGGGAATAATCACAGCACCTATTTTGTGCAATGCAATAATGGTGAACCAAAATTCATAACGGCGTTTGAGAATAGCCATCACGATATCACCTTTTTTTATACCGAGGCTTTGAAAATAAGAAGCTGTCTGATCGGTATGCTTTTTTGTTTCGCCAAAAGTAAATTCACGACATTCGCCCTGATCATTTGTCCACAAAAGGGCTTTTTTGTTTGGATCTTTGGCTGCCCACGCATCAACAATGTCATAACTAAAGTTGAAATTTTCGGGAACCAGTAGTTTGTAATTTGCTTTGAAATCTTCAAAGTCTTTGAATTCGGTTTGTTGAAGAAACTTTTCTAACATACGTAATAAATTTGTTTATAAGCAATCTGATTTGCGCTGCAAAGAAACAACAGGACTCTTTTTGGGACAAAAAACAGGGATAAAACCCGGTAATTTGGGATAAAAACCCTGAGTATGGGATAAAATCTATATGATTACCGCCAGAAATTTTACGTTTTTACCATTCAGTGCTTTCATTCCATGCGGTTTCGTGGCATCAAAATAAATACTATCGCCTTCGTACAGCGTGATGTCGTTACCGGCGATCTGTAATTGCATGGTACCATCGAGTATTAAATTGAATTCCTGACCAGAATGCGTATTCAGGTGAATGGGATCATGACAAGGCTCCACGGTCACTTCAAACGGTTCGGCTTTTGCATTGCGAAATCCCTGCGCCAGAGATTGATATTTATAACATTTTGTCCGTTCAACACTGGCTCCTGTCCCTCTGCGGGTAACAGAATATGCCAGCGAATGTGGATCATTCCCGGAAATAAGTGCTGTTGTTTCAACGCCAAAAGTTTGAGCCACTTCACATATAAAACTCATAGGAATATCTGAAGTTCCGGATTCGTAAAGGGCATAATCAGATTCAGGAATTCCACATTTTTCAGCTGCCTGAGCAGTGGTCAGCTCCAGGGCATCGCGCAATCCTCGCAGTCGTTCGGCAATTTGTTTGATTTGTGTGTTCATTGGAGTATGGCTAAAATCTTAAATATATAATTTGGCTAAAGCCAATTAAAAACTTCATTTCTATATACTCCAGCTAAAGCTGGAGGCAATTGATGCATTTTCTCTTTTTCACCGATAACTATAAACAATTAATATTTTAATTATCTGAAAATCTTTGGAAACCACATTTATCTAGGAAATTATCATATTCATGCTGAAATGTGACTTTTTCATGATGTATTTCCTGACTTTTAATATAATTTCTGGTTCTTTCAATTACACTTTCAGAAACTGAAGCTGCAAAATATTCATCCTGCCATTCAAATTTGGAATTTATGGCCTTTTCCTTATTAAACCAAAATGAAGATTCTCCCTTGATGAGTTGAATAACTTGTTGAATAGTTTGATTAACTCCCAATGAGATCAGGCAGTGGCAATGATCATTATAACCATTAATACAATCAATATAAATTTCTTTTAACTTGGCATTTTCCTTAATATGCTTCCACATTTTGAATCTAATTTCTTTGTCCGAAAGAAAAGGTTCTCTGTTTTTTGTACTCCATACAAAATGAATATAAACTTTTACATATGGCATGTTATTCTCATTTAAAGTTTAATTCTGTATCAATTGCATCCAGTTTTAGAGGTTATTTGCATCAATTACCTTCAGTTTTAAAGGTTATCTTTATTAATTGCCTCCATCTTTAGCTGGAGGATTATAAATATGAAACAATATTGGCTTTAGCCAAATAATTATTTCAAATGCGATGCCTTCAATCCTTTTATCACCGCATTCGTAAATCCGGATGCTTCCATTTCATTCAGACCTTTAATAGTAATGCCGCCGGGCGTGGTTACTTTGTCTATTTCAACTTCTGGGTGTGAGTCGTTGGCTTCGAGTAAATCAATGGCGCCCCGCAAAGTTTGGATGACTACTTCTTTGGCTACATTCGGGTAAATACCCATTTCCACGCCACCTTCCATGGCTGCACGAATGTATCGGAATGCATAGGCAATGCCACAGGATGAAAGTGACATGAAGGCATTCAACTGACTTTCGGGAACCAAAAAAGCTTTACCAAGTTCTCCGAAGAGGGATACAATCAGACTTTCCTGTTCTTTGTTGGCATTGAAGGACGAGATGGTAGAAACACTCTGCAAAACATCGATTGCCGTATTGGGAATCACACGGAAAAGCGTGGCATCTGTATCGAATAAAGTCGTCAGACTGGCAAAATCAACACCGGCTGCAATAGAAACAATGATTTGTTTTTTAAGATCAATCTTATTTTGAATTTCTTCTGCAACGATTTCCACGAGCCAGGGTTTCACCGCCAGCAAAATAATATCGGCATCCTTTATAATATCACGATTGGAAGTGCTGATTGTTATTTCAGGATTAAATGCATTAATTGCATCCAGATTTGCTTGCGAAACATCGCTTACACGGATGTTTTTTGAATGAACCAATGTTCCTTTCGATAAACCCCGGACAATGGCTCCACCCATGTTTCCGGCTCCGATGATTGCTATTTGTAAGTTTGTTGTTTCCATATTTATGAGCCCCCTAAATCCCCCGGAGGGGACTTTGTTTAGTTAAACAATTATTCTAGATTTTAATTTACAAAGATATGATAACTAATTCAAAATTCATTGTTGAAAGTTGAAAATTCTTGAAGCCCCCCTCGAGTGATTTAGGAAACTTAGAAGCTCAAACTCAGGCATCCTCTTATTCCCCAGGGGACAACACCTGCGCGATTTAAATCGGTTAACCTCCAAACCGATTGCAAAGTAAAAATATGCAGGATATTGGTCAGGCCGATGCCCACTTCCATATAAGGTTTTTTTAATGGATTCATGTAAGCAGGGAAATCCAGTAATAATTTATGCGAATCGTTTAAACTTCCGTAGGCCAAATTGAATGAAGCCATTTCACGCAAATTCAAATTCTTTATCAGTGGAATCTGATTCATGATCAATCCATTCAACATTAATTCGGTATGCAGAGTAATGTATTTATCTGTAGCATATTCACCATAATTCATCATGTTATATTGATATGTGCTGTAACCTCCGGTTTCACTCCCGGCGGGCATTTCGAGTAAAGGATACGGTACATTTCCGAAAATCCAACCGGCTTCGGCAATATAATTAAATTGACCGATATCAAGTTTGACATTTTGTTTCACAGAACCAATAATTTTAGCATAATTACCTGAGCCACCTCCCAAAATATATTGTCCGGCCTCAGCTGTAGCATAAAATACAGGATTATAATTGGAGATATATATTCGTTGCATATAATCATCATATTTTTTTTCATCAAAGGAAAACCGGGTTGAAACGGTAGCGGAATTTACCGATAAGCTGTTTGCACTGGAAAATCCTGTTTGGATGGGTACAGCCGGATTTGAATATATTTCATTTGAACGAAAATAGACATTTGTTTCAATATTCCGATTCCATTCATTTAATAATGTGAGTGAAAACTCCTTTCTTTCACTCATTTTTCCTGCAGACTTAAATGCTAATATAGAACTGGAAATATCTTCATCTCCTGTTATTAACGGGTTTTCACGAAACATAAAATCGTTGTAATTATAATCTACACGTCTGTAATCGTTATTGTAAGAGATGCCAATAATTCTTCTCTTTTTTGTTGGGAGTTTGTATTCTGCCAAAGAAGAGTATTTAATTGCTTCATTTTTAAATCCGTATCCAACTGAACCGCCGAGTGAAAAGTTTTTCCATAATTTTTCGTTTGTACGAAAGGGCAGGGTCAGGCGCAGACCTTCGAGATCCGTTATACGGATTATTCGCTGCACTTTACCAACATCAATTTTCCCAATCTGCATATAGCCTGTAAACATAACGTCCGCCAACCATTTTGCAGTTCGGAGTATCGGGGTATTATTCAGGTCTTTCAACTTTTCATCCAAAGTTGATGCGCTGTATTCACTTTGCGCAAACCGATTATTTTGTTTCATTGAAATCGTTGCGGGATTATAAGTTGCACTTCGTTTAATGAAAATTTCCGGTTTTTGATTCAGGCTATCGGCCAATAATTCATAGTTCATATTCAATGCCGTTTCCTCCGAGTGTCTGGTCCAGTGCTTATCAGGAAGCTGTTGGAAAATTTGAGAAATATGTAAATTGTGAATGAAATTAATATTCGCCTGAGTAGGCAATTCAGCATCGATGCTGGTAAGAGCCAGTGTCAGGGAATCGATCCGGAGAAACCCGTTAAAGGCTAAATTCTTGGAATTTTTTGTTCGAAAATGAATCTCGTATTGTTTCCCTGTAGCGGTTATGATACTATCGGCGAGATAATAATTGTAATAGATATTCCCGACATTCGAGACTGGGCTGATTATACTTTTCCCGAAAACAGAGATGGCGTTATCGTAAAAATCTAATTCAGTATCCGTTTCACCAACTAATTGAGCGATGATTTGTTCACTTTTTTTGGGAGATGAAAAGATATTCTTTGAAAGTATATTCTTTTTTTTATCAGTCAGTTGGTAGGTATTTTCAGCCATATACAACGGAATTACCAGAGAAGAATCTGCATTTGAAAGATTTCCTTTTTTTAGCTGATCATAGATAAGCTTATTGCGTTTTGGTTGCTTTATTTTACTCAATAATACCAGATTTTGCTCGGTACTTTCAACTGAATATCCAATTTGCCGGCTAATGTCATTTTCCTTTTTCATTAACCGGACTTTTTCCATCCATTCCAATGCCGGATTGGATCCCGGAATTACCAGAACATCCTGAAGTAAGGTACTTTCTTCTTCCAGTTTCACATCAATTCCAATACTTTGTCCCGGTTTTATTTTTATTTCCCGGCTTTTGAATCCGACCGAAGAGAAAACAAGTGTTGTTTCTTTTCCTGTAATGCGAATCAAAAAATAACCTTCCTGATCGCTTTGAACTCCTGTGGACGAGTTTTTGAAATAGACATTGACTCCGGGTATCGGACTATTGTCAATACTGTTTATAATCTGTCCAACTGCCATGGTTTCCTGAGCCGACAGTTTAGATGCAGCTAATAATACGAGCAGCAACACAATGAAAGTCTTTATTTTATTTGTTTTTTTCAACGAAGTATTTTATATCTGTAAATTATTCCTGATTTAAATTGCGAGATTCAAGAAGAATCTCGCAATTTCACGCAATATTTTTCAAATCAATCTATTTTTTATTTTTATAAAACGGATGACATTCCATCACTGTTTGACGCAAAAAATGCAAGTCCATATGGGTATAAAGTTCGGTAGTGGTTATGGATTCGTGTCCAAGCAATTGCTGAATTGCACGCAAATTGGCTCCATTCTCCAGCAAATGAGTGGCAAAGGAATGCCGGAATGTGTGCGGACTCACATTTTTACGAATTCCTGCTAACAATGCCAGCTCTTTCACAATTTTGAAAATCATATCCCGGGTCAGTTTTGAACCACGACGATTTAAAAACAAAATATCTTCATTCCCTTTTTGTATAGTCAGCAAATTCCGGTCTGTTTTCCAGAGCCCGATCTGATGGATTGACTGTGGTGATAATGGGACTAACCGTTGTTTGCTTCCTTTACCTTCTATCAACATATAACCTTCGTTGATGTACATTTTGGAAAGTTGTAATCCTACTAATTCCGACACACGCAAACCGGAGCCGTAAAGAACTTCGATGATGGTTTTATTCCGTTGCCCTTCCGGTTTGGATAAGTCAATGGCTTGTACGATGTCGTCAATTTCTTTTAACGACAAAACTTCGGGTAGTCGTAATCCTATTTTCGGACTTTCAAGTAATTCGGTAGGATCATTGTCAAGGATATTTCTATAAATCAGAAAATGATAAAATGATTTAATGCTCGACAAAATCCGGGCTTGAGAACGCGGATGAATCCCCAAACTACTAATTTCGATAATAAAATCACGTAAATGGTCGGTTGTGGCGGCTTCCGGAGCGATGTGGGCATCTGCTAAATAAGTCGACAACTTCATTAAATCACTTTCGTAAGCCTCTATCGTATTGTTTGATAAACCTTTCTCCAGCTTCAAATACAAATGATATTCATCTCGGATGGGAAGCATGTATTAATTTTCAATTTACCTGCAAAGGTATTAATTATTCTTCCCGGACGAACTCAAAGATATCGTTTTATATGTTTTTTATTTTTGCTGATAGACTCGAACGTAGTCGACTTCGAAAGTAATCGGGAACTTACTTTGAGAAGGATCGCCACCGTTAGAACCCAGGGCCAGATTGAGCAAAATATATTGTGGTTGCAAAAACGGATTTGTGCCATCGGCGTTTACCATATCACTGACCAAAGTAGTGTTGAGTAGAATTTTGTCGACGTAAAGATTGATAGAATCTTTAGTCCAATCCATCCGCCAGATATGGTATTTTCGCACCCAGTCTTTATCCGTCAGGAGTAAAGAGGCTAACGGTTTTTTTGATGAATCCCATTTTGCATTCCAACGTTTGCTTGTACCACAAGCTACATTAGCCAGAATTGTAGGAACATTATCAGGACGATAAAATTCCAGCATATCTATTTCACCGCACGAAGGCCAGTCATAGTTCACACCAAGTAACCAAATTGCCGGCCAGGAGCCCATGGTTGTATCAACGCGGGCCCGTACTTCAAAACGACCAAACTTCCACGATTTTTTCCCGCTGGTGGTAATGCTGGCAGCCGTGTAATTTACCTTTTCCCGGTTTGTCTTCCAGTTTTCAGAGCCGGCTACGTAATTTGGATTCGGGAAATCCGTTTTCTTCCCTTCGATAAGCAAGCGGCCTTTGCTACAATTAGCGTTATCGGATTGATACCACTGGAGTTCATTATTCCGTTTAAAACCGGTTTCATAGTTCCAAATGGTTGAATCCGGTTTTCCGACATAATTAAATTCTTCACTAAAAACCAGTTTCATACCGGATATTTTTATTGGAGATGATGAATCCGGCAAATAGGGATTTACCTTTTGCGCTGAGGCAATTATTGACAAAAATGTAATTGCCAAAAGAACAGTGTGTTTCATTTTAATAGATTGTTCTGTTGAAAATAATTGAAAAATAACATGAATCATTCTTAAATGGCAATGAATAAACTGCCGGTATTCGTTGAGTGTTTAATAAAAATCTAATCTAATTTTTGAAACAAATACTTATCGATATTTTCCTTGAATTTTGCAAAATCAATTACTTTAGCATATCCACCATCGATAAAAGTTGCAAGCGTGCCGGTTTGAACATCTTCAGCTTTGACAATTTTGTCTGCAAATTTAAGATCTCTGGTAGCACAGGCATCTTGAATAAGGACACATTCAAAACCCAGATCATGCCCGGCACGAACAGCTGCTTCAACACACATTTGTGTTTGCATGCCTATAATAATCAACCGGGAAATATCGTTCTTTTTCAAATACTCTAACAGATCCGTTCCTTTAAAACTATTGACTTCCGTTTTCGTAATTACTTTTTCTGTAGAAAGAGGTTCAACATTTTTATTTATTTCGAATCCTCTGGAAGCTTTGTGGCGGACATGGACAACCAATTGTTTTTTCTCTCTGAAGATTTCCAGAATTTCTTTTGCTTTTAAAGCGGCTCCTTCAGCATTGACTAAACCGGGTCCATCTCCCGGAAAATAAAAATCCTGGATGTCAACAATCAGAAGGGCTGTTTTGCTGCCATCGTTTTTTGCTTGAGAATATGCGGGATGCAGAAATAATATGAGTACGAAAACGAGACTTACAGTTTTTTTCATGGTCATTTAAATTTTCAATCCACTTTCAACAAATCATGGAATGAACTGTTATTTACAATTTCGAGCCCTTTTTGATAATCATCTTTGTTTACAATGAGACGAATGGTTTCATTGGCTTTTAATCCAGAATACATATTCATAACAGATGAAGCCGGATTATCGGACTCCAGCATTGAATAGATTTCGGATTCTTCCAGCATTCGTTGAATCTCCCCGGCAATGATTCTGTCATTTACTTTTACTAAAACTCTTAAATCGTTTTCCATGACGGTACTTTTTAAAGAATAACTCATAAGTTTGTAACAAAAATTTCTCCTTTTCTTTTTGTCAGGTTTATTATGCAACGCTCAATTGGATGTTATTTTTCTTTTGCAAATATATGAATTATTCATGGGTTTTTATAAATCAAACTCCAATAATCTTCTGATTGACAATTTTTAAAATCTGGTTTTCCAGTAATCTGGTTTTTTCTTCCAACTCATTCACTTGTTTTAGCATTTGGGCAACAAATTCTTTATCGGTCAGACTTCCGGCATTAATCTTCACATTCAGTCCCGCTCCAAGTACGGCCGAACGCACAGCCAGAGCACCTACACCGGCATCGGATACTGAGTTCGGATTCCCGGTTTCAGCCATGGCTTTCAACACTTCCATTGACTCGTAACTAAGCTGCATAACCCGGAACGGAATTTCCATTGCATGGCGCGTGGCCTGTTGAATAGCCACTTTGCGGATTGATTTTTCATTGTCGGTTTTTTGAGACAATCCGAAGGCATCCATAATTCCATTGAAAGCCATGGTATCTTCATCTATCAGTCGAAGCATTTCGTCGTGGTAATTTTTGCCTTTTTCAGCCCAATTTGAAAATTCTTCCCAGCGGTCTTCCCAACCTTTTTTGTGAGCCGAAAGGTTTGCCACCATGGTTCCTAATGCCGCACCCATGGCCCCCATGCATGCGGAAACAGATCCTCCTCCGGGAGCTGCCGATTCGGATGCTGTCTCAAGGGTAAATTGTTTTACCGATAAATCCACCAGTTTTTTATTTGTTTGATCTTCCATTAGGTATTCAATAATTTTCTTTTTCGGATCAAAAGGAGCCAGTTCATCAAGACCAAGCGATTTGACCGCAATTTTCAATATTTCGTCATCCGAAATACCGGTAGAACGATGTTGCTTCCGTAAAAAGTATTTTCCGGCATCAAGCATAATTTTAAGTGGAATCACGCCGACCAGTTCGGAACCAGTGACGCGGATACCACGAACTGCTGCACGTTCACAAGCCAGTTCGAAAAGTTGATGCAGCGGCACGGCGGTTGTATCGGTAATATTAAACGATAACTGTGCAATACCATATTCTTCAATGTACCAGCCAATACCTTTTACACCTTTCAACAAGCCGGGCGTGTAAACAGCATTGCCCAGATTATCTTTTATTATTTTTCCGGTCAGGGAATTTCCTTCGCGTTTTACCCGACCTTTTTCCCGGATATCAAAAGCAATAGAGTTCGCCCAACGGGTTGATGTGGTATTCAGATTTACGTTGTAAGCAATCAGAAAATTGCGGGAACTGAGCGCAATGGCACCTGATTTTACAACCTGTGGAGTCATTTCATCCGGTCCAAAATCGGGTTTCCAGTCAGGATTAGATATTTTTAGCGGCAAACCCTCGTATTCACCGGCACGACAATTGGCCAGATTCCTGCGTTTTTCTTCGGTTGCTGCAAATTCATAGCAATAGATTGGAATTCCCAATTCATTCCCGATACGTTTTCCCAACTTACGGGCATATTCCACAGTTTCTTCCATAGAGATTCCTTTGATTGGAATAAGTGGCAACACATCGGTTGCACCAAAACGGGGATGTTCACCATGATGTTTGCTCATGTCAATAATTTCTGCGGCCATTTTTACAGCTCGAAATGCTGCTTCGCAAACTTCATCAGGTGCACCTACAAAAGTAACCACAGTTCTATTCGTAGCTTTCCCCGGATCTACATCAATGAGTTTAACACCATCAACCGATTTAATTGCTTCGAGAATTTTATCGATAATTCTCCTGTCTCTTCCCTCGCTGAAATTGGGAACGCATTCTATGATTTTATTCATATTGAATAGTAAATTATTTAATTATTTGGCCTTTTTTCCAAACTTTCTCCGGTCTTAATTCTCCTTGCCGGTATAATATTTCTCTATAATCCTTCGTCTTAAATGCAATTATGTCTGCAATATTTCCTTGTTTCAACACGCCTCTGTCTGTTTTGCCTAATGCACCGGCAGCCCGGCATGTCAATGCAGCTAAAACTTCCGACATAGTCAGTTTTTCATAAGCACCTAAAATGGCAGCTTCTGTCATGAGGTTTCCCATAGGTGCAGAACCCGGATTCCAATCAGAAGCAATGACTAATGACGTTCCTGCATCAAGCAATTTATGAGCCGGTGCAAACGGTTCTCCCAATCCAATCGAAGCACCCGGAAGTACAACAGGGATTACATTCCCCGCAGCCAGCAATGCAATTTCTTCATCGTCGGCAGCTTCCAAATGATCAATGCTAAGCGCCAACACTTCGTTTGCTAATGCGGCAACACCTGTTGTAAACTGATCACCGTGAATGATGATTTCAAATCCATGTTCTTTTGCTTTCAGTAAATAATTTTTAGCTGACAAAATTGAAAAAGCACCTTTCTCAACGAAAATATCAATCCTTCTTGATAAATTCTTTTTCTTTATTTCCGGCAATAATTTTTCAATCAGTTGTTGCAGGTAATCTTCTTCATCACCATCAAAATCTTCCGGTAAAATATGTGCAGCCAGACAAGTTGAAATTAAATCGGCAGTGGAATTTCGATCGGCCAGTTTGATGGCTTCCAGAATTTTCAATTCCTGTTCAACAGATAATCCGTAACCGCTTTTCACTTCGATGGTAGTAAACCCAAGTTTGAGTAATTTTTGAGCACGTTGGGCAGTAAGTTCAGCAAGCTCAATTAGCGAGGCATTGCGTGTTTTCTCTACTGTATTCCATATTCCACCGCCTGATTCCGCTATTTCCAGGTAACTTTTTCCTGACAATCGCAGTGTATAATCGGTTGTCCGTGATCCTGCCCAGCAAATATGCGTGTGGACATCAATCATTCCAGGTAAAGCCACAGAATCATCATCGAGATGTTCAACTATTGCATCAGGATTTCGTTGTTTTAATTTTTCAAATTTTTCAATTTCAAGAATCTTACCATGTTCGTGCAAGATTCCGGCATCAGGAATGATTTGCAGTTGGTCGTCGGATAAATGGCCTTTAAGTGGCAAGTTATCCATAGTCAGAATTTGCTTAAATGGTCCTGTGAGAGTCATATAGTTTCGATTATGTTGATTATAATCACGTTCATTATTAGTATATTCACGAACTTAAACTGCGAAATCAGATTAAGTATTCAGATCAAATTTTTTCCTGTTTTCTATTGCTGTTTTATACCCTGCATCGGCATGACGATAAATTCCCATGGCCGGATCATTAAACAACACCCGACTCAGATTTTCAGCAGCCCGATTGGTTCCGTCAGCAACAATTACCATACCCGCATGTTGTGAGTAGCCGATTCCTACACCACCACCGTGATGAAATGAAACCCAGGTTGCTCCGCCACTTGTATTTGCCATCAAATTCAGCAACGGCCAGTCTGAAACTGCATCCGATCCGTCCAACATACCTTCGGTTTCGCGGTTTGGTGACGCCACCGAACCACAATCGAGATGATCGCGGCCAATGACAATAGGTGCTTTTACTTTCCCTTCGCGCACCAATTGGTTGAACAACAAGCCTGCTTTTTCGCGTTCGCCCATTCCCAACCAACAAATACGGCTTGGCAGGCCCTGAAAGTCCACTTTCTCCTGGGCTTCAGTCAACCATTTTATCAGATGTTCGTTTTCCGGAAATAATTTCATCAACTCCCGGTCGGTCGTAAATATATCTTCCGGATCGCCCGAGAGTGCCACCCAGCGGAACGGACCCTTGCCATCACAAAAAAGCGGACGGATAAACTTCGGAACAAAACCATCGTAATCGTACGCATGTTCTTCGCCACCCTGACGGGCAAATTCCCGCAAATTATTGCCATAATCAAATGTAATGCTGCCACGTTTTTGCATTTCGAGCATAAAACCGACATGCCGCGCCATACTTTTCAACGATTTTTCTTTATATAATATTGGATTGGTTTTTCGTAATTCCAGCGCTTCTTCCAGGCTAAAACCATTTGGTACATAGCCGTTCAACGGATCATGGGCCGAAGTCTGGTCGG
This sequence comes from Paludibacter sp. UBA6032, assembly GCA_002427885.1. GTDB lineage: Bacteria > Bacteroidota > Bacteroidia > Bacteroidales > Paludibacteraceae > Paludibacter. The sequence goes on along the minus strand of DIZI01000021.1, from coordinate 191,452 downwards.
TCAGAATTTCAGGAATAATATTATCATTCAATAATTTTTCGAGGACATCGCCGATATCACCAACTAACCCAATGGAAACCGCTTCGCCTCTTTCTTTTGCTTCCAATGTCCATTTCACAGCTTCATTATAATCGAAAGTCATTTTATCGATATAATGTGTTTCCAACCTTTTTTTGATACGTTCCGGATCAACATCCACACCCAGATAAGTGGCTCCGGTCATGGTGGCTGCTAATGGTTGTGCTCCACTCATGCCACCAATTCCACCGGAAACAATTAATTTGTGTTTTAAATCACTATTGAAATACTTACGGCCACATTCAACAAAAGTTTCGAATGTTCCCTGCAAAATTCCCTGCGAACCAATGTAAATCCAGCTTCCGGCTGTCATTTGTCCGTACATCATCAATCCTCTCGACTTCAATTCTTCGAAATGTTCCCACGTGGCCCATGCCGGAACCAGATTACTGTTGGCAATCAGAACACGTGGAGCCAACGGATGTGAACGAATCAATCCGATGGGTTTTCCTGATTGAACCAGTAAGGAATGATTTTCGTCCATTTCCAATAAAATACGAATAATTTCTTTTACTGCTTCCGGATTACGCGCTGCTTGTCCCGTTCCACCGTATACAATCAGGTTAGCCGGATCTTCAGCCACTTCAGCATCAAGATTGTTCAGCAACATACGTAAGGGAGCTTCTGTTTGCCATGATTTAGCATGTATTATACTTCCTCTTGGAGCTTTATAATGAGGATGATTGGCGTATTTTTTAATAAATTCCGAATAATTCATGTCCTTCGTTTTTAAAATCGATGTGACGTTTTTTAGCAACTTCATTGAGTTGACTGATAATATTTTTTGACTTGATAAGTTCAATAGATTTTTCAATATCCTCTGAAAAAATGCGGTCGGTATCGGCAAAAGTGATTTGTTCGCGGATGATTTTATGTGCTTCATCCACAAGTACACCGGATTTCAACGGTTTCCGGAAATCAAATCCCTGGGCAGCTGTAAGCATTTCAATGGCCAGAATTTTTTCCAGATTTTCCACTATCCGCAGGCTTTTCCGAACACCAATGGAACCCATGCTCACGTGATCTTCCTGTCCGAGGGATGTTGGAATGCTGTCGGCACTGGCCGGAAAACAAAGTGTTTTATTTTCACTGACTAAAGCAGCTGTGCTGTATTGTAAAATCATGAACCCCGAATTCAATCCCGTATGTTTCATTAATAATTTGGGAAGGCCGGGCACACTTTCCATCATGGATAAATAAACCCTCCGATCGGCAATATTGCCCAGTTCGGCTGCTGCCAGTCCTGCATAATCAATCGGCATGGCAATGGGTTGTCCGTGAAAATGTCCACCACTGATGGTTTTATCTTCTGAAAAAATAATGGGATTGTCGGTTACGGAATTTATTTCGATGAGGATTGTTTCTTTCAGGTGTAACCATGCATTGCGTGAAGCACCGTGAACCTGCGGAATGCAACGCAATGAATACGGATCCTGTACCCGAAGACAATTTTTATGTGACACAACAATTTCGGAATTATGAAGCAATTTTCGCATGCGTTTGGCCACGTAAATGCTGCCGGAATAAGGGCGAAGATTATGTAATTCTTCATCAAAGCATTTGACCGAACCCATCATGGCTTCATGGTTCATTGCAGCAATAATGTCGGCATGATCCAGACAGTTTTGAAATTTTTCCAGCAAAATAACTGCATGGGCACTCATAAACTGTGTTCCGTTTATCAGTGCCAACCCTTCTTTCGGACCTAAATCAACCGGCTGCATATTGAATTGTTGCAAAACTTCCGACATAGGCTTTAATTCGTTTTCGAACCAAACTTTTCCCATTCCGATAAGAGGCAGAAACAAGTGGGAAAGCGGAGCCAAATCACCGGAAGCACCCACAGAACCTTGTTCAGGAACACCTGGAATTACATTATTTTCGATGTGCCATAAAATCCGCTCAATAGTTTCAATGGCAATTCCCGAATAACCTTTACAGAGTGCGTGAACTTTGAGAATCATCATCAATTTGGCGATTTCTTTATCAATCAGATTTCCAACGCCAACACTGTGACTCATCAACAGATTATATTGCAGTTTTTTTGTATCTTCTTCGCCTATCAGGGTTGTACATAAAGGTCCGAAACCTGTGTTGATGCCGTAGACAATTTTTTTCTTGTGAACAATTTGTTCCACGACTTCCCTGTTTTCCTGTACTTTGGCCCGGATTGTGGTTGTTAAAATTCCAGTTTCAAATCCTCTGGCTAAGTTAAGCGCTCTGCCAATGGTCATTGTATCTTCGCCGTAACGAAATTCTTTTGTCGAATTGTGTTTTTGCATAATGATTGAGATCCTGATTCAAGATTATTTCGGTATTTTTATGCAAATATATGCATTGTTTCTTAAACATTCTCCTCCAAAAAATAATAATGCTTATTCTCACAAAGAAATATTTATTAATTTCATACTTTCTTTGTTTTGTGCCGGACAAACAAAATCAATAAAGAACAAATCCAAGGAACTAAACAATCAATTTCAGTTATTCCAATTTTGGTGACCCGTAATAGTTTGTACTTTTTCCGTACAAATATAGTGTAATTTAAAATATCAGTTTCAAAATTATTGTTTTATAAAAAATATTTTTTACTTTTAAGCACGTTTTATTTCGGATGTTTAATATCTTTGTTTTCAGGTATAAAAATAAACATATTATAAAATTGCCATCTCTACATTGCAACTTTATGAAATAGATGTATCTTTGCACCGCTTTTCAGCCCGAAGACAATTGCCTCTCGCCGAATATTACTTACTATATTTTTTACAAAATGGAATTACTTGAACAAATTATGACTCGTGCCAAGGCAAATTTACAACGAATTGTCTTGCCCGAAGGGACAGAAATCCGCACACTGAAAGCGGCAGATATTATTCTGAAAGAAAAGGCAGCAAAACTTATACTCATTGGGAATGAGGCGGAAATTAAGAATCTGGCAGCAGAGAACAAATTGACTCATATTGCGGAAGCTACAATAGTAGATCCCGAAAAGGATGTACGGATGAGTGAATACGCCAATCTGCTTTTTGAACTGCGTAAAAGTAAAGGTCTGACATTGGAAGAGGCATCAAAATTATCGAAAGATCCTTTGTATCTGGGGTGCCTGATGATAAAAAACGGTGATGCCGATGGAGAGTTGGCCGGAGCAAGAAATACAACCGGAAATGTGTTGCGTCCGGCATTTCAGATTGTAAAAACACTGCCGGGAATCTCGGTTGTTTCAGGTGCATTGTTGATGTTTACCCCCACACCACAATATGGTGAAAACGGGTTGTTGGTTTTTGCCGATTGTGCCGTAAATCCAAACCCAAGTGCTGAAGAGCTGGCACAAATTGCAGTCAGTACTGCGAATACTGCCCGGGTTATTTGTGGATATGAACCTCGTGTGGCCATGCTGAGCTTCTCATCGAAAGGAAGTGCCAAACATGAACTGGTTGATAAAGTTGTGGAAGCAACCCGGATTGCAAAAGAAATGGCACCGGATTTATTGATTGACGGTGAATTACAGGCTGACGCGGCTTTAGTCCCATCAATCGGACAAAGCAAAGCTCCCGGAAGTAAAATTGCAGGTCATGCCAACGTATTGGTTTTCCCCGATTTACAGGCCGGAAATATTGGTTACAAAATGGTGGAACGATTTTCAGGAGCGCAAGCTGTTGGTCCTATTTTACAAGGGATGGCAGCCCCAATAAACGATCTTTCACGTGGTTGTTCGGTTGACGATATTGTGAGGATGATTACAATTACGGCCAATCAGGCAATGAAAAATTAATTCACAATTCATAAAGCATAATTCATAATTGAAGAATGCATTTTTGAAGTGAGAATTATGCATTCTGAATTATTAATTATGCATTAAAAAAAAAATTATGGCTGAAGAAATTATTGAAGCTATTGAACGTTACGGATTAAGTAAACGTAACCGCAAACGCACCCTGTTTTCACGAATTGGCGTAGTGGGTTGCGGTAATGAAGGAAGCGTGATTGCCACTACGGCGGCACTGAATGGAATGGAAGTGGTTTTTTTAGAACCCGACGAAGAAAATATTGCAAACTCCTTTGATCGAATTGAAGGCAAGCTTGACAAAAAGATCCAGAATTGGGGTTTGACAGGCAATGAAAAAAAGGCAATTATGTCGCGTATAAAAGGTACGACAAAATACGAAGATTTCACCGGTTGTGACTTTGTAATAGAGGCGATTCGATACAATGACAAAACAGGTGAAAGACGTGTAAAACACAGAAAAGAAGTTTTTGTTGAGTTGGAAAGAGTATTGTCGCCAACCGCGATTATTGCTTCAAATGTGTCTACAGTAATCGTTACCGACCTGGCATCCGAACTTGTACATACCGAACGTTGTATCGGGTTACATTTTTTATCCAATATTCCTGATTCGCAAATTATTGAAATTGTTCCCGGATTAAACACATCTGTTGAAACTTATGAGAAGGTTTGTCAGTTTGCCAAATTGATTAATCATCAATATATTCCGGTAACAGAATCTTCCGGTTTGGTGAGTATTCGTTTGTTTCTTATTCAATTGAACGAAGCCTGTGGAATTTTAATGGAAGGTATTTCATCTGTTGAAGACATTGACCGGGTACTGACGATTGGTTTCGGACACCGTCAGGGTGTCTTTCGTACAGCTGATCAAATGGGAATTGAAAAAATTGTTCGTTTACTTGAAAACCTTTGGGACGAATATGGAAGTCTTAAATACAAACCATCACCCATTTTATTGCGTCTTTACCGGGCAAAACATTTTGGGGTAAGTTCGGGTAAGGGATTTTATGTTTACGATGAATCAGGAAATTTAATAAAATAAGGAGGACCAAAACATGAAAATATTAGTTTTAAACTGCGGAAGTTCTTCTGTGAAATATAAGTTGCTCGATATGGAGACCAATGAGGAATTGGGAACCGGTGGTGTTGAAAAAATAGGCATGAAAGGTTCTTTTCTTAAACACATTCGTCGCGACGGGAAAAAAGTGATTCTAAAAGGTGAAATTCTTGAACATCAACTTGCAATAGAATATATTTTAGGTGTACTTACAAGTGAAAAGCACGGATCAATCAAATCGTTGGAAGAAATTGATGCGGTTGGTCATCGTGTGGTTCATGGAGGTGAAAAATTTAATTCCAGTGTATTGATCACCGATGAGGTAATTCGTATGATCGAAGAGTGTATTGATATTGCTCCACTGCATAATCCGCCAAATTTAGCCGGTATACGTGCTATTGACGAATTGCTGCCCTCGGTGCCTCAAATAGCCGTTTTCGATACGGCTTTCCATCAAACAATGCCGGATTATGCTTATATGTACGGCATTCCCTATTCGTTGTATACGAAATACGGTATTCGTCGATATGGTTTTCACGGAACTAGTCATCGCTATGTTTCGAAACGTGCCTGTGAATTTTTAGGATTGGATTATAAAAAAACCCGGATCATTAGTGCTCACATTGGAAACGGAGCATCTGTTTGTGCAATTGAAAATGGAAAGTCAGTGGATACTTCCATGGGATTCACTCCAATCGAAGGTTTGATGATGGGAACCCGATCAGGTGATGTGGATTTAGGAGTGGTTACATTTCTGATGGAAAAAGAAATGATTGGTTCCGCTTCTGTTTCAACCTTGTTTAATAAACACAGTGGTGTGTTGGGTATATCCGGAATATCATCAGATATGCGTGATATAGAAAATGCAATTGCCGAAGGAAACAAACGGGCCAAACTGGCCTTAGACATGTACGAATACCGGATAAAAAAATACATTGGATCGTATACCGCTGCTTTAGGTGGAGTGGATGTTATCATTTTTACCGGTGGAGTAGGTGAAAATCAAACCGGAACACGTCAGGTTGTGTGTGATAGTTTAGGTTTTATGGGCGTGAAAATCGATAACGAATTAAATGCAAATTCACGTGGAAAAGAGGTTTTACTCAGCACCCCGGATTCTACAGTAAAGGTGGTTGTTATTCCTACCGATGAAGAATTTATGATTGCTTCGGATACTTTGGAAATAGTCCTGCAACAATAAAATACATCTTCATTATTATAAAAGAGACTGTCAATTTCATTTTTGACAGTCTCTTTTTCTTTTTCTTTTATTGTTTCTGATATTATTGATAATCAGGCAAATTGATCAATATCTTCTTTGGTGATAATCGTACCACCCAAAATGATTAAACGTTCCACCACATTTCGTAATTCACGGATATTTCCGGTCCATGAGCGAGTTTGGAGGCATTCGATGGCTTTGGTCTCAAATTGTTTTGATTGAATTCCCTGTTCTCCACAAATCAGTTCACAAAAATGGGAAACCAACAAAGGAATATCTTCTTTCCGTTCATCCAATTTTGGCACATGAATTGGAATTACATTCAAACGATGAAATAAATCCTCCCTAAAGTTTCCCGATTCAATTTCCTTTTTCAGATTTTTATTGGTAGCAGAAATTACGCGCACATTTACCTTGATGCTTTTATCACTACCCACGCGGGTCAGTTCACTTTCCTGCAATACACGAAGGACCTTGGTTTGCGCAGAAAGACTCATATCGCCTATTTCGTCGAGAAAAATAGTGCCGCCATCGGCTTGTTCAAATTTTCCAATGCGTTGTTTAATTGCCGAAGTAAAAGATCCTTTTTCATGTCCGAAAAGTTCGCTCTCGATCAATTCCGATGGGATGGCCGCACAATTCACTTCCACAAAGGGCGCATCGGTACGGTTGCTTTGTTCAAAGAGTAACCGGGCTACTATTTCTTTTCCCGTACCATTATCTCCGGTAATCAGAACGCGGGCATCGGTAGGAGCAACACGTTCAATCATATTACGTACTTTCTCAATGATGGCTGAAGTCCCAATCATTTGTTGTCTTTTCGCGACTTTCTTTTTCAGTGTTTTGGTTTCCGTTACTAGGTTTTTACGTTCCAGAGCGTTTCGAACGGTAATCAGTAAACGATTCAGATCAATTGGTTTTTCGATAAAGTCAAAAGCACCTTTTTTGATACATTCCACGGCTGTTTCAATATTTCCATGACCGGAAATCATCACGATAGGAGCTTCAATATTAGATTCATTCAAATGACCCAGCAACTCAATACCATCCATTTCAGGCATTTTGATGTCTGAAAAAATCAGATCAAAGATTCCATTTTGAGCCTCTTCCAATCCTTGTCTGCCATTCTCGGCCAGAATGACCTGGTGTTTCTCGAACTCCAGAATATCTTTCAGCGTATTGCGAATGCTGCGTTCGTCGTCTATTACTAATATTTTGGCCATAAAAGCTTTATGAATCTCCCGGGAAGGGAGAATAATAGTTTGTATATTCCTTTTTTATTCGTTGATGCAGATTGAAAACTTGAGTTTTACAAATCAAACCCGATATCACTTCTGAAATACTTACCTTCGTATTGAATTCTCTTTGCATTTGTAAAAGAGACAGCCAATGCTTCTGTTTTCGAAGTTCCATAAGAGCTGATGGCTATCACACGGCCTCCATTGGTAACAATTTGGTCTTCTTTTGAAGCAGTTCCGGCATGAAAAACGATACTGCCTTCAACAGCATTTAATCCTGTGATTTCCTTTCCTTTTTCATAATCTTCGGGATAACCGCCCGAAACCAACATAACTGTTACCGCTGTACGCTCATCGATTTCAATTGTTTTTTCATTCAGATTTCCGTGTGCAACACCTTCGAGCAAATCAACAAAATCACTTTTAATTCGCAACATAACAACCTCCGTTTCGGGATCACCCATCCGTGCGTTGTATTCTATGGTAACCGGTTCCCCGTTTACTTTTATCAATCCAAAGAAAATAAATCCTTTATAGACAATTCCTTCACTTTGTAATCCATCCACGGTAGGTTTGATAATTCGTTCTTCCACTTTGCGCATAAATTCAGCATCGGCAAACGAAACGGGAGAAACGGCTCCCATACCGCCTGTATTCAGACCTTTATCACCTTCTCCAATACGTTTGTAATCTTTTGCTTCAGGTAGAATTTTATAATTTTTGCCGTCGGTCATTACAAATACGGAACATTCAATTCCCGATAAAAATTCTTCAATCACCACCGTTTTGCTGGCTGCTCCGAATTTCCCGTTGAGCATAGCTTTTAACTCGGAAATCGTTTCGTCCAGATCGTTCAAAATCAAAACTCCTTTTCCCGCAGCTAATCCATCGGCTTTTAGTACATATGGTGCTTGTAAGCTCTTAAGAAAATTTATTCCTTCGGTTATATTTTCCGATGTTACACTGAGATATCCTGCGGTTGGGATATTATGCCGAAACATAAATTGTTTCGAGAAGTCCTTACTTCCTTCAAGTTGAGCGCCAAATTTATCGGGTCCAATCACCGGAATGTTTTTCAAATCTGCATCGGCGGCAAAAAAATCAACAATTCCCTTGACTAAAGGATCTTCGGGTCCAACGATAATCAGGTCGATGTTGTATTCCATTACAGCAGTTTTAAGTGCAGGGAAATTATCGGCAGCAATCAGTAAATTAGTGCCAAGCTGTGCTGTGCCCGGATTTCCGGGAGCAATAAACAGCTTTGACAGTTTTGGGCTTTGGGCAATTTTCCAGGCCATAGCATGTTCGCGACCGCCCGATCCGAGGAGAAGAATATTCATAGTGAAGTTTGAATGGATTTGAAATACAAAAGTAAGGAAAAAATGCTTACCCCTAATCCCTAAAGCTGAACTATTTCCGCAAATCAACCTTGAATACTACTGTAAATTGAGAGATATGTATTTGAATTTAAATAAGAAATGTAGTAAGGAAAAAGACTAAATGTGGTTCCCTTTTGGGGTAGGGGTATAAAAGACGAAAGGTAGCTTGCCTCACGGCATACTACCAATCTTTGTTAACCTTAAATCTAATACTATGAAAAAATCACGTCACAAAAGTACGGTATTTATATACACAATCCAAACATTTACCTGAAAAAATGCACTAAAACTATGTTTTATAACATAGTTTTATATTTGACAGTTCGATTTTAAGTATTAGAAAGTCTTCAAAGCTGTTTTTTTTACTTCTTTAGATGTATTGAAAGGACTTGTTTCTTCCATTCGGGGAAAGTTTGTTCTGTTTTTGTCAAAACTGCACGTTTTAAAGAATCAACAGATCCGAAGCCACAGGACTCGGCCAGTAATTGGTTTGTGAATTCAGGATGGTTTTTTAGTGTATTTTCCAGTTCTTCTACACGGTAATTGTTTACGAATGTACAGAAATTCTGATTGAACTGCTGATTGATAATAGTTGATATGTAGGTTCGGTTCGTTCCAACAGCTTGCGCAATGTCTTGAATATTCAAACCGCTATCCATATAAACTTTCTTGTCATTAAATAAGATCAATAATTTTTCAAGTATTTTCTTTTGAGCAACAGATGAAAATTCTTCCATCTTCATCTGATTTTCTTCCCCGGAAATCGTTTCAAATGTCGGATTTAAACTTTTTTGCTTATCGCCAAGCCAACCTATGATAAAAAGCATGGAAGAAAAAATGACTGAAGCGATAGCTATACTGGTAATCTCATTTGAAAAAAAATCACGGCCCAGTACACCTAATATAAAAGAAGCACAACCCGTAACTATCATGGAGAGATTCAAAATCTTTACTTTATGGGTACTACTATCTTCTATATCCGAATAATATTGTTCAGCTTTTTTCCCATACTTTTTAATAAGATCATAATTTCCGATTATAGTCAAGACAACCTGTATCAGAAAAGTAATTCGAATGATTAAATGAACGACATTTAAATACTTTATAAAAAATAGGTTTGAAGTAGTTGTCCGATCGAATATCCACGATTTGTAATCAGCAAAGTTTGTGAAAAATGCACCAAAAGAATAAAAGAGAAACAATACCGTCGGTACTATTAAGTATGGAGCATGAACTTTGAATGAAAATTTATCATCAATTGTAAGCAATCGGAAATAAATATAATACAAAGGGAAAACCAACAGAGAAGCATATTGATAAAACGGGTCAATAATAGCGTATAAGTGAGGATATGGAAAATAAAACAAAAAATGAGAAATGTAAACGATGAACGCAAAAAGCATAAACTTCCCGAGGAATAAACGTGGAGTGTCGTATTTACGGGCATCTGTATTTAGTACTATTGACCAAAAAAGAGTAACATATATTGGTGTAAGCAGTAAAATGGATTTTATCATATACAGATGATTTTATGACAAAAATAAGAGAAAAAATGGAATTTTGCAACGATAATTTACTTTTTGCGCAGAATATTTTACTTATTGCATATAACCCGAGGTTCATATATATCTATTTTTGCAAAGACTTCTAACAATACACAGTACAAGATTCATTATGATGAACACAGGCTTAAAATAATTTGAAAAATCTGATTTATAAAATCCCCAAATACTTTACTTCTAAAATTTCAAATTTATGAAATCAACCATTTTTATTGCCGGCTTTATTTTTCTTGGATTGTTATTCAGTTCATGTGACCCTTCAACCAATATTGACAATAGTATTACTAATTATTGGGAACGAAATGCACTATCCCGACTGCAATTAAAGGGAAAGGTAAAAACACTGACAATAGACAACGGTTCACGAACAACTCAATTCAATGAAACCGGTTTTATAACAAGCATTACGAATACTGATGGCGTTTACAGTTCTGTTGCTACATATACCTATACTGCTAACGGCCAGCTTTCAAAAATTGTAACGGCAAATGCTAACCCCACGAGCGGAAATACAACTTCTACGCAAAATTTTGAATATGATACTCATGGAAAATATATTCCAGGTTCTGTAATGCATATGTACGAAACGGGTTTAACACCTAATTTGAAAGCTCAGATTTATGACTGGGGACGTACAGATTACGTCTTCAATGGTGACAATCTGCTCATTATTTCAACATCTCAGAGTGTAGTGGGAGTAACGAAAGACACAGCCATTGTAAAATTCAGTGGTAAATATCCGGCTGGTTCTACAACTGATTGGAGTTTTGCCAAAGATATTACTTACGCTGATAACGGCATGTTTCTGACTTATACCGAAGGTTTTCATGGACCTGAATATACCAACTCCAGAATTTATAAATATAAAGCGGACGATGAATTTTTGCTGTTAGAGTCTGTGAATTATATTGATGTTTATGGAACGCAAACAACTACCAGTACTCAAACATTCACATATAACGATCATAAAAATCTGATAAAAAAAGTGGATGGAGAAGGTGTGCAGGATTATAGCGACTATGTTTATGATGCACAGGGAAACTGGACCAGCAGAACGTATAGCTATCAGTATCCCGGAAGTCAGACGACCAGTTCGACTGAAACACGGACTATTGTTTACTGGACTGACAGCAAAACATCAAATTAAATAACAGGTTCTCACCAAACGAATAAGAATTCTTGACAGTAATTTATCATCTTGTTTACAAACTTTCTGTCAAGGGAGGGTGTCCATAAAAAAATGGACATCCTCTTTTATTTTTAAATAATTGAGATACAGGTAACATTGACTTTTGAAAATGAGAATATTTAAATTGCCTTCTCTCATAATAATTATGGTTTAGTTGTTAATAGAAAGATTCTCAATTCACCAAAAGTCTTTTGGATATATGTATTTTTATGTTAGGGTTTTATTATCAAACAGATAAAAAAAAGCTATCTTTGCAATACACGTTTGTAAATAAATTGCATTATGTCCAGATTAATAAAGAATAAGAAAGAACATATCGGGTTGTCACCTTATGCCCTGGTTTTCAGAGGCCAGAAGAAAACTGAAAAAATACTTTTACGCACCATGGATTTCGATCTGGAAGATGTGCGGGAGTTGGAAATTAAATCACCAAATGAACTTCTGGAATTAAAAAAATCAAAGAAACTGAGTTGGCTCAATATCGATGGGCTTGATAATGCCGAATTAATGCAGGATGTTTCCAGTATATATAAAATTGAAAATAATATTTTATCGGATGTAATGAATCCATCCATTCGACCCAAAGTACAAGAGTTTGAAACCGGAATTTTTGTTACCATTAAGATGTTGCAATATGTTGAAAATGAAGATAATCTGGCTATTGAAAATTTGAGTTTAATCATTACGGATAATACACTTATTTCGTTTCAGGAGCAACCGGGTGATGCGTTTGAACCAATACGTGAACGGATCCGTAAACATAAAAATAAAATTCGTACATCCGGCTCCGATTACCTCGCATTTGCTCTTCTGGATGTTGTTGTAGACAATTATATTTATATCATCGGAATACTTGGCGAAAAAATTGAAGGATTGGAAGAAGATATAACAAATGATCCTGACAAGAAATTGCTGGATAACATTAATTCATTGAAACGGGAGCTGAATTTTTTACGTAAAAATATCAAACCGGCTAAAGAAATGATTATAAATCTGGCCAAATTGCAATCGGAGTTCATTCAGGATGACAATCGAATTCACTTTAAAGAATTGCAGGACAATATTAATGAAGCTTCGGAACTATCCGATAGTTATCGTGAAATTTTGTACGACCAGCTCAATATATATCATTCGTCCATGAGCACCAAGTTGAATGAAATCATGCGGGTACTAACCGTTTTTTCAGTTATTTTTATTCCACTCACTTTTATTGTGGGCGTTTACGGTACCAATTTCGAAAATTTACCGGAACTCCATTGGAAACATGGCTATTTTATCATGTGGGGTGTGATGTTGCTGACAACACTGATAATGATGTGGTATTTTAGACGAAAGAAATGGTTTTGATAACTTAATCCACTAAATCCGAAGAAAGAAAACTGAACGATTTAGCTGCTCATATGTTTATTCTATAATTCGTATAATTTGAACTTAACAATGGAAGAAAAAATAAAAAAAGCACCTAAAAAAAACACTGTAGAAAGCCAGATGCTGGTTATTTTCGGTTCTAACGGGGATTTGTCAAAACGCAAGTTATTACCGGCCATCTTTCAATTATACCTCGATGAATTACTCCCCGAAAACTTTATATTAATAGGTGCCGGAAGTCAGGAGAAAGACGAGGAAACCAATCGTACTGAAGTATATGAATCATTACTTCAATATGCAAAGGCAGCATCTATTGCTGAATCAGATAAATTACAAGCTTTCTTACAACGATTGTATTATATCAAAATAAATAATCAAAATGAAGAAGATTTTGAAGCTTTAAAAAATTATATTGATAGGCTTTCATACAGCTTAAATATTCCAAAGAATATTATTTATTATTTCTCCATTCCTCCTTTTTTATACGAAGTGGTGGCTGCTCATTTGGTAACTTACGGATTAAATACGGAAGAAGATGGCTGGAAACGGATTATTGTGGAAAAACCTTTCGGATATAGTCTGGAAACGGCTATTGATTTAGACAAAAAACTGCGTACAGGTTTCAATGAAGATCAAATATATCGTATTGACCATTACTTAGGAAAAGAGACCGTTCAGAATATCATGGTAACACGTTTTTCGAATGGATTTTTCGAGCCGATATGGAACCGTAAATATGTGGACCGGATTGAAATTACAGCTGCCGAAAGAATTGGAGTTGAAAACCGTGGAGGATATTATGACACATCGGGTGCCATGCGCGACATGATTCAGAATCATTTAATGCAGGTACTGGCCATCATCGCCATGGAACCTCCTTCCATCTTCGATTCGGAATCCATTCGTAATGAAACCGTAAAAGTTTTACAGGCATTGCGTCCGATTCGTACGGCGGAAATTCCCAACTATGTTGTGCGTGGACAATATATTGCTACAGAAGTTGATAATATATTGCAGGAAGGCTACCGTCAGGAGAAAAATGTGGCTCCAAATTCTAAAACCGAAACTTTTGTAGCCATGAAGGTATTTATTGATAACTGGCGGTGGGGTGATGTTCCATTTTATATCCGTACCGGGAAACAATTGCCTGAACGGGTAACCGAGGTGATTATTCATCTTAAACCCGCTCCGCATCAACTCTTCAAACAACGTTGCGTGGCACAGTCAACCAATATGATTATTCTGCGTATTCATCCTGATGCGGGTGTTGCGGTCGATTTTGGCATGAAAATTCCCGGAGCAGGTTATAAAGTACAAAACGTGAATATGGCCTTTCATTATTCCGATTTGGCAGAAAATAAAATATCTGAGGCATATGAACGTTTATTATTGGATTGCATGATTGGTGATTCTACTCTTTATGCCCGTGCCGATGCGGTGAAAGCAAGCTGGAAATTTGTTGATCCGATTCTTCAGGCATGGAAAAATAATCCTGAGATTCCATTGTATTTCTACGAATGCAACACCTGGGGCCCAAACGAGTCGAATCTTTTATTCGGTGATAAGCAATTGAAGTGGCGCGTTCCATTTAATAAATTTAAGACAATCTAAAAACCTTTCTTTTTGACCTTCCCTGAGTTTTAAACTTTGGGAAGGTTTATATAAAAACAAAATTATGAATAGCAATCTTCATGTTTTTGATACTCCCGAAGATACGGCGAGAGCTGTAGCCGGGTTCATTCTCGACAATGTCAGGAAAAAAGTGAAACAGTCGCTTCCTTTCAACATAGCTCTTTCGGGTGGGAGTACACCCAAATTGCTTTTTGATATATTGTCAAATGAATATGCAGAAAGTATTCCCTGGCATTTTGTACGCCTGTTTTGGGTAGATGAACGTTGTGTTCCGCCTACTCATATTGAAAGTAATTTTGGCATGACCTACGAGCATTTGCTTAAAAACGTTCCGATACACGAAGCAAATATCTTTCGTATGCAGGGGGAAGAAAATCCGGAAGTTGAAGCCAAACGCTATCAGGAATTAATGGAACGTGAACTGACAATTCATGATGGTTTTCCCCGTCTTGATTTCGTCCTGTTGGGTATGGGCGACGACGGACATACGGCATCAATTTTCCCAAACGATATGAGTTTGCTGAAATCGGATACTGCTGTTGGAGTGGGAACTCATCCGGTCAGTGGACAGAAACGGATTACCCTTACCGGATTGACTTTGGAGCAGGCAAGTGAAGTTGTTTTTTTAATTACCGGACCGGCAAAAGCAGGTATTCTCAGTGAGATAATTCATCAAAAACCCGGCTATGTAAATTATCCTGCATCATACATGCGTTCCAGTTCAGGAGCAGCAGAATTTTATCTTGATAAAGAAGCGGCTTCGCTACTCTAACATAATTTTGCATGACTTTAAGCGACCATCTCGACGAATTCTACCATCAATATAACATCCCGCCCAATGGTGGCGTAAACGATAAAATATTCGAAGTTCAGCTTCCGTTTTTCAAATTAAAACTCCCGAATTTATCGTGGAGAAGAAAGATGCTTTATATCCACGATCTGGAACATATTCTCAATCAACAGGATGTTTCGTGGAAAGGTGAAATGTTTATTGCATCGTGGGAAATTTCCACCGGATTCTGGAAAAATTTTCCGGTTATCCTGTTTCCTCTCTGGACAATGGGTTGGGGACTCTGGAAACATCCATCATCGGTATACAAGGGATTTAGAAAAGGATATTCCGACAGAGGTATAGCCGGTTTAAATATTAATAAGGAGAAATTACTGACAATGAATTTGTCACAATTGAAAGTACTGACCCAAGGCAAACGAACAGACCAGTCTCAAAGTCTTCTGGTTATAAGGCTGTTCTTTTGGACTTTAATCAGCCAGATTGTTTTCTTCACGCCAGTCTTTCTTTTAGTCAGTTTATTTGTTGTTGTGCTGCATTAATTTTTTAGCCCTGAAATCAATTTTACATCCCCGATTTACTCAAGGTCTTAGAATTAATTGCTAATTTTGAGGCGGATTATCCAATGCCGGACAAGCATGGAGTGCATAATCATTACATCATTTTAAAAAGAATATCATGAAACTCAGATTAACAACAATTATTTCGGTCTTTTTTATGCTTTTTGCAGGTTTTTCTTTTGCCCAAAGTCCTAAAAATGAAAGAACAACCAGTCATTCTAAATTTTTTTCTGCTTCCGATGCCGCCAACTGGATCTATGTTATTAAGGACAAAACGCTTGATCCTTCCGCAGTTTTCAAAATGGATAACGGAATTTTACAAATTACCGGAGTTTCCACAGGTTATTTGCGAACGAAAAGAATCTATACAAATTTCGATCTCACGGTAGATTGGCGCTGGACAAAGGTTTTGGGAAATGGGGGTGTGTTGGTCCATATTCAACCCGGGGATAGTATCTGGCCTGTTTGTTATCAGGTACAACAAAAGGCAAATTCGGCCGGTGATATTATTTGTATGAACGGTTTGTGGGCAAAGGAATGCACCGATTCTGTGAAATTTACGGTCAAAATGTTTCTTCCGCCTAACGAAAAACCCATGGGTGAATGGAATACCATGCATGTTATCAGTAAAAACAACAGCTTGAAAGTATTTGTAAACGGAGAATTGCAGAATTACATTACCGGACTAACCGCAGGCAAAGGCTTTATTGGATTTCAAAACGAAGGAAAACCGATAGAATTCAGAAATCTGACAATTAAATAAAAAGACAGCAGACACAACAGAATGATATTTAAAGGAGCAATTTTCGATTTTAACGGAACTATTTTATGGGACACCGCCTTTCACGACAAGGCTTTTGATATTTTTCTTGACAGACACAATGTACAACTCACTAAAAAGGAGAAACGGATAAAAATTCATGGAAAACCGAACCCCGATATTATGCGTGGTATTTTCGGGAAGCAGTTGACCGATTCGGAAGTGAATGATTTTGCACAGGAAAAGGAACAAATTTACCGCGATCTTATTATCAATGACCTGCAATTTGCACCCGGAGCCGTAGATTTATTCAATTTTCTGAAGAAATCGGGAATTCCTTTTAGCATTGCCACTTCGGCAGATATTGAAAATGTGAGGTTTTACTTCGAACATATGCATCTCGACCGTTGGTTTAACCTGGAAAACGTGACATACAACGATGGCAACTTCCGAGGCAAACCCTTTCCCGATATTTTTATGATTGCCGCTTCAAAACTGGGATTGGCACCACACGAAACGATTGTTTTTGAAGATTCCGTTGCCGGAATCATTGCAGCCGAAAAGGCGGGTGCCGGGAAAATTTATATCGTAAATTCATATAACGATAACTACAGCCAATTTCCTCACGAAGTGATCACGCATTTCGATGCGGTGGACCGGAAACTGTTTGTTTAGCATTAGAATTTTATTCAATCATTTCAGCAGCCGGTAAAAAGGAAGATAAACGGTCGGTTCAAACCCGAGTTTTTGCGCCAGATAATAGGAAGCGCTGTTTTCCAACCGGCAGGCCCAGACCGGTTCGTAATTATTTTCAATACAATAATCGATCAACGCGGAACAAACAGCCATCGCAAAACCTTTTCCACGCGTTTCAGCTGCCGTTTCGATGCCAATTTCCAGTTTATCGTCCAGTATAAAGGCCGAATAAGCCGTTGAGGTCACTTTACCGTCAACCATCAGACTAAATCCGACTCCTGAATTACAAAAATGTTCCGCATCCTTCCAGAAGAACTTTGGGACAACATTTCCCGGCATATTTTCAAAAATAGCTGCATCCGTTCTGACGATTTGAATTTCATTCCTGATTATTTTCGATTTAAAATAAAGATATTTTTCTTTGTTGAATTTAAAATTTACCCGCGTATGCACTTCAATTTTGGTTGGATCATCGGTGCTATCCTTCGAATTGACAAGTTTATCTCCAAATAACCCGATACATGTTTCGTTCCACGCGTCGGGAAACACCTGCAACCATTCGTAGTTGGTGCGGACGTTGAAAGTATTGAATGCATAATCGCGAAAGGCCCCATTAAAAGTGTCATTATCCGTTTTGCCGAACAGCAAGGACATACCATACGGATGACTGATGTAAAAAGTCTCCGGATGTTCCCTGTTATCCACAAAAACTTTTCCATGAATATGTTGCTCCAGTACGAAACGGGCAAACAAATTATTAAATGTCACTTCGTTGAGAGCAGCCGTTGCCTTTTGATATTCGTTTTTATTCAGTAATATCATAATCTGATATATATTTTTCCTTGTTGAGTTTTATTTATCCGCAGAAACCGATTTGCTGTATATCAATTCATAATAATCATAGAGTTTATTCATCAGGGTTTCATTCCGGAAGTTGGGTTTTACTTTCGTGTCTGTAAACCTTTTGAAATATTTACCGGTAACTCTTTTCATTTCTTCCGATGTGGCCAGAAAAATGCTTGGTTCAGCCCCTTCTTTTTCGTCGATATACTGCGATGCAAGAATTAAATTAATAATACTATCGTACCATTTGTTGAATAACATGATACCGGTACGGACAACACCAGGATGAACGGCATTGACAGAAATTCCCTTTTCCTTTAAGAGTCCGGCCAGTTTGAAACTGATTAAAAGTTGCGCATACTTCGACACTGCATAGGCTTTCACCCAATGATAGTTGTTTAGTTTAGCTATCTGGAAGTTACCCATCTTGTAAATGTCGGAACTAAGGTTTATGATCCGGTTGTCTTCTCCGGCGGGGAATAGCGGAAGGAGCATTTTAGTCAGGAGATAGGGGCCTATAGAATTTGTCTGGATCGTTTCTTCAAATCCATCGGTGGTGATTACATATTCCTGTGTGGTGATACCGGCATTATTAATCAGAATATTGAGTTTAGCGAAGTTTTCCGAAAACAGTTTTCCGAAACGACGGATGGAATCAAATGAGGATAGATCGAGTTCGTAAGCAAATACCTGATGATTCGCACTTCGTGATTTAATTTCCGTGCAGACAATTTCGGCCTGAGCCAAATTACGGCAGGCCATAACGACGGTATATTTCTTCATCGCCAGAGCCATTGCCGTTTCTTTTCCTATCCCGCGGTTGGCTCCGGTAACGATAGCAATTCTATTTTCCATAGTGTACATCATTAATTTTTGGCAGTAAAACGTACGGTAAAAGATTTTTGTTTTCCGATAATGGCGAAACGTACAACACAAACTCAACTATTGACGGCCTCACTCCAAGTGAGACCGTCACTTCTGGATTATTTAATTTTGGAAGGTTCATATACAATGCTGACACCGTTAAGTGTAGCAATCATGGGGTTTGGACCTCCAATATCAGGTATTCTTATTGAAAAAGGTTGCGGATCAGGGACTGTTCCGTTGTTAATGGATTCAGCCAGTAATTGCATGTTTTTTATATACCGGATGTCAAGCGGTTTTTTTACGTATGGATAATGACCGCAATAAATTTTGCTGATGCCTTCGTTCATAAGTTGTTCCATTTTCCTGCACGATTCAATATAAGTTTCCATGGTTGAAAATGGCCACAGTTGCAACCAAACCTGACCCGAACCAAATGCATCGCCTGAAAAACAATTACCATTGGCCCGATCAATAAGTACAATAGATCCCGGAGTATGTGCGGGCATGTGTTTTACTTCAATTTTTTTATCTCCCAGATCGAAAATATCTCCATCTTTCACAAAATGTGTGGTTCCCTTATACGGTTTAAGTCTGCTTAATAAAAGCGTGTCGGCTGCATGAAAATAAATATCCGGGAAAAAGCCAATGTTCCCGGCATGATCAAAATGGAGATGAGTAAGTACAACATAGAGTGGCTTTTTTGTAATACTGCGGACAATCTCATCGAGGTTATCGCATTTAGTACCAGTATCTATCAACATCGCTTTTTCGCTGCCCTCTATAATATACATCGTCGTTTTATCGGTAGTTTCAACCACCCATAATCCTTCTTCAAGTTTTGTAATCGTTAAATCGGCATTGCTAAATACCTGAGATGAAACATTTGCAGGCAGTACAATGGATAATAATAATATAATTAAATGTTGTTTTGGCTTCATTTTATCTGTGTTTTTTATTGACGGTCTCGCTCTAAATGAGGCCTTCACTTCATTTTTCTATTCCTATTTCAAAATCCATCTTCGGCATAAAATGCTGTTTCTTCCAAAAATAAAGTCGTTTGTTGGCAGTCACTTTTGTAGAATCAGGAACATACGTAAACGATTTAATGTTTAAATTCTTGTCGGTGGTTAAGGTATAAACCGCCGTTTCCAAAGGTTTCCCCCACGACTGCGTAGACCTAATAATGTATTTGTTTAGGGTTGAAATCTTTTGCCTGTAAAAGATATTCACATCAACGGTATCTTTCGATGGCAATGTGAAATGAAAGAGTACCGAATTCTCCAGACGGTCAAACCGAATCTTTCTCCCCGTGCTTAAATTGACAATTCGAATGGAATCTATCGTCGCCGTTTTGTCTGCAAACGGAAATATGATTTGCTGACTGATATCCTTTTCGGCATCGTTATGAAAGGAGTAAATGCCATTAATCACAAAATAACCGGCGTCAAGCGTAAAATCAATATGTTCCTCAAAAAAGGAAACCTGATTTTGAGCTTGTAGATAGAATGACATACTAACAAACAAAAGACAAAGGTACAAGCTGTGTTTTTTCATTCTCCGGCGATGATTATTTTTGAAGTCGCATAATTTTTATTATTCACAAATAGTCGCAGGCTGTACATTCCATTGGCTGTATTTGCAGGCAGGTTTATCTTTCCTGTGTTTTCTGTAATCGGGAATTGTCCCATTTTCTGTCCGCTTAAACTGATCAGTTCGATGTAGCTGGTTGATGATTTGACGGGAATGGATATTTCATACTTAAATGATAAATCTTTAATGGGATTGGGAGAAATGCGAAACAGTGATTCCTCATTCATCTGCACTTTATCTATTCCGTCAACAACGGAGCCGAGCAAATGAATATCAACTGTAACAATCGTATCCGGCTCAATTGAAACGTAAATGGGTGAAATATATACACCATTTTTCCTTCCTGAATATGGAAGAATATAATCATCAAACGATGTAATATGATTATTACATGAATATATTCTGGCTGAATAAGTACCATCGGGATTAGGACTAAAATCTTGGGCAAGACCTGAAAAACCGAGATTGGTTCGGGTTAACAGTTGATTATTTTTATCATAGATATGTCCTTTAATTGAACCACACATCCCTGTACTATCATTAAAACCTCCGATAGTTGGAGAATTATCCAAGCTGTATGTATTGTTGTAACTATTGCTGGTTGCTGCTATCGATTGTCCGGCTCTTGGACTCTTCAGCATTCCATTTGTATAACCATAAGTTACAGGTTCACTCATATGACTGTAACCATAAGATGAAAAAATTATTTGTATACTATCAGAAACGGGATTTATATTCAAATCAGACATCAGGCTATCATTCCGAACTAATAAAACACATATATTACCTCTTATATCAAATTGTTTCAATCTGGAAATTCCTGAAGTGCTTTTTATCCAGATACTATCAATAGTTATTCTATTATCCATATAATAATATTGAAGTTCAATTACCCAATCACCATTAGATTCAAATTTCAATTCAGACAAGGTTACTATTGGTGTTGCAATCGGATTTCCCTTTGAAATAGTAACACACGCGATAACGAAGATAATGAGTAGAAGTTTTTTCATGACCGTAAAATTTATAAAGTTTCTTATTTCCCTTTATTCAATCAATTTACTTACTCCAATAACCAACAAATTGGCCAGGGTACTCAGGACAATAAAATATCCCACGGCTTTCATGGATAAGTTCATTATCCGGCTACTTCGTGCTACTATCAGAAACAATAGGAGGAGTACAATCAGCGGAACCAGGTATTGATTGATATGCAGCATTGAAGAGATTCCTGCCTCATCCTGCAAACTCAGTCCGCCAAAAAGAAGCGAGAAAAAGCGTGTGAATGCGGCAAAAAACACGATAGAATAGCTAAAGATTGATTTTGTTTTTTGAGTAACAAGCAGAAATACCAACGCCTGAATAATCGTAAATGCCGGTCCTCCCATCGCCGACCAAAGCGCCTGAGAATCATTTATAAAATATCCGCTCCGCGGAGCAGCATTATTTAAATTATAAGTCATGCTATTTCCAAAAACTTCGCCCACTGTCCAATGCCCAAACTCGTGGAAGAGATAGGTAAGAAATGCAAGCGGTATAAAAAAGAGGGCAACTTTCCAATTTATTTGACTCTCTTTTAAATCCTGTTTTATTCTTTCAACCATTGACCTTTTCATTTTTTGTAATTTCAAGTTTTTGTCGCTTAGGGAGGTCCTCACTCCAAGTGAAGATACCACTTTGTATTCTTACGTAATTTCAAGTTTTCGCTTAGTGACGGCCTCACTCCAAGTGAGGATGTCACTAAGCGAAAACTCTACCGCCTGAATCACTTGTTTTATTCATTCACATGAAATGAACTCCTTTCGACTTACCGAAATTTTCGGCGGGATAAAATAAGTCCATTTTGACTTACCGAATTTTTCGGACGGATAAAAGCTGTTCCGATTGACTCTCCGAAATTTTCGGACAGATGAAACGGGTTCTATTCAACTCTCCGCTATTTACGGACGGATAAAGGCTTCCGGTTTGAAATCGTTCCTGTTTCATAAAATTACAAATAATTAGAAACTGATGGAAAACAAAATATTAAAGAACACTGTAAACTTTCAATTCGTAGGATTGTATTTAATAGATACATCCTCTATACGTTACGAATGCAAAATTAAAATATTGTTTTGAAATAACCAACTAATTTATCTAATTATTTTATGTAAAATTAAAATAAATTTGAGTAAAAATAAAATAATTTCCAAATTGCCCGTTAACAAAGGGTTTTGGCACAAGAGGCAGGTTGTAAGATGATTAAGATTTTTGGGAGGTGGAAATAAAAAAAATGCATGAAGGTGTAAAAAAAGGGAAAAAGGAAAGAATTGGAGTTGGTATCATCCGGTTTATATATAAAAATCCCGGTAATTGAAAAAATGACCGGGAAAAGATTAGTTCGCTGAATGTGTTAAACGGGTTCGATAACGAATAGGGTGGGTAATATAGAATACAAGTGACAGGATATAATGAATGCCGTATTATTCCATTACGAAAAAAAAAGAATAGAACGCGGATAAACGCAGGTGAAACAGATAAAAAACGGATTTAAATTTCACCTTCGTGAAATGATTTTCAGACAGATGAGCTTTTATCATTTATGCTTGCATAAATAAAATCCGCATCTAAATCCTTATTCTTTCTTTTTCGCATTTTTCGGCTAAATCAGTGAGAATCCGCGTCCTATTCTTGAATTTTATATTACAGCAGATTGGACTACCCATCCTAAACCTTATAGAACCATTAAATGATATGAAGGGTCGATATGCGGGTTGTATATATCCTGTTCAAAGGAGTTTTATCTATCCGCCAGGAATGATAACTGATTATGCCAATTCCTTTTTTAATGTAAAACTAAAAGTGGTGCCTCTGTTTTTTTCGCTTTTTGCAAACAGAGTACCTCCGTTTCGCTCGGTAAATTCTTTGCAGAGTATCAGGCCGAGTCCGCTGACTTCTTCTTTGTTGGTTCCCCTGAGATTCACGCCGGAATCAATAGAAAACAACTTGTTTAAATCGGTTTTATTCATTCCCAACCCATCATCTTTAATTGAAACCTCTATCAGTTTATTTTTTGTTTTTGCCTCAATTTCAATGACTCCATCCTTGTTCGAGAATTTAATGGCATTCGATAACAAATTAATAATGACAGTTTGCAACATCATTTCATCCGCATACACATAATAATTAGTGTCAACGGTTGATTTAATCTCAATGTTTTTATTTGCAGCGGTAGCCTTGCATTGTTCAATTTTTTTATCAATAATATCCGGTAGCAGCAGTTTTTCAGGATGAACAACCAAACCGCCCCATTGTGATTTTGACCAAAGCAATAAATCTTCTAATAACTGGTACAGATTTTCCGAGCTGTCATATAATCCGGTAAGGTAATACAGTATTTCCTCATTCGTGTAACTTGAGTATCTGCTTGTCATTTGTTTTAGCATCATTTTTAAAGCAAAGGCAGGATTTCTGAGATCATGTCCGATGATAGAGAAAAATTTATCTTTAGCGGCATTTAGTTCCGTTAGTTTCTCTTTCGATAATTTGAGTTCGATGTGGGTTCCTACCCGCGCCAGTAGCTCTCCTTTATTAAATGGCTTCGTAATATAGTCTACCGCACCCAGTTCGAAGCCTAACATAATATTTTCGGAGTCAGTTACGGCAGTTAAAAAAATGATGGGAATATCTTTTGTGATTGAATTTGATTTGAGTATTTTACACACTTCGAAACCATCCATCTCCGGCATTTGAATGTCGAGCAGGATTAAATCGGGAGCTTGTTGGCTGATTGATTCCAGGGCATGTATTCCGGAAGATGAGACACTGACATTGTATCCTTTTTCATAAATAATGCTTCCCAATAATTGTAAATTCTGCGGATTATCATCCACGATTAAAATAGTTGCTTTTTTAGTTTTTGGCATGGCTTACTTATTTATAAATGCTGATAAATGATTTAATGTACCCGTAATATTGACGATATTAAACGACTGAATGGATGCCGAAAGTTGTGTACAGTAATTGGAAAGCTCAGGAATCTCCTTCTTTTTATTGTATGTTTCCAGTTTTACAACAAAGTCCATTATTTCATCAATATTCAGGGTGTCAAGCAATTTTGAAATGGAAGGCATAAATGAATGCATCATCTCCTCTTTAAACGCGGGCGTAAGTTTTTTGGAATTTGTTTCATCTCTGATTTCTTCGGGGATCATATCGGGTTGCACAGCGGTCAGGGATGATGCCTCATAATCGAGGTATTTCATTAATTTTTCGATTAAATCCTCTTTGTAAATAGGCTTAATCAAAAAATCATCCACCACCAGTCGAATCTGATCTTTTTGTTGTTTCATGCCCGAAGCGGTAAGTGCAATGATAGGGATATCTTTCAGCGTATCATCCGATTTAATATAATTAATCGCCGTGAAACCATCCATAACCGGCATTTGTATATCCATTAATATCAAATCGGGGCGTTGTTTACGGATGGCTGCCAAACATTCTTCCCCGTTTTCGGCTTCGATAATGGTTATGTTTAGTGATTCGAGATAGCCTTTTACTACTTCACGGTTTGTAAGAATATCTTCAGTCAAGAGTAAAACAGGGTTCTTAAACCTGATCCCCGATAAGTGTTGATACCTGTCATTTTTATTTTCATCACACTGTAATGAACCTATTTCTACATTTATCAATGAGAAAGTGAAGGCGGAACCTTTGTCAATTTCACTCTCTACTGTTATGGTTCCTCCCAATAACTCCACCAGTCGCCTGGTAATACTTAATCCAAGCCCCGTTCCGGCATAGCGGTTTTTGTCTTTTTTTGAAGCCTGAATAAACGGTTCAAAAATAGCTTCGAGTTGATTGGCAGGAACACCTATTCCGGTATCCTTAATAATGAATTGCAAATCAACCTTACTCCCTTCCGTATCTTTCGGGATAATACTGATCGAAACATCAACCGAACCTTTGTGGGTGAATTTTATGGCATTTCCAATTAAATTGAATAATATCTGCCTTAAATACCTTTCGTCGGTAATGAGGCTCAGGGGTATTGCATCGTTAATATTGACATTCAAAGACAATTCTTTTTCCAACACCTTCATCATGAAAACCGTGTGAATCTCTTTGATTATACTGTTTAAGTTTACCGGTTGATAGTCAATAACCATTCTGCCTGCTTCTACTTTCGATAAATCGAGAATGTCGTTAATAAGATTGAGTAGCATTTTGCTGCTAAGGATAATGTTGTTCAGGTACTCAACATAAACAGCCTGCCCGGCTAATTTATCTTTTAGAATACCTGAAAAGCCGACGATAGAATTCAGGGGGGTGCGTATTTCGTGACTCATATTGGCCAGAAACTCACTCTTCAACCGGTTGGCATCCTCGGCCGTTGTTTTGGCTTTGATCAGTTCTTTATTTGTTTCTGAAATCAATATTGTTCTTTGCTCGACTTTAATTTCAAGTTCAGCGTTCACTTTTTGAATTTCAGCTTCCACCCTGTTATTCATGATCGCTATGCTTGCTAAATCCGTAACCGACTTTAAAATTTCAAAATCATCAATATCCGGTGTTCGTGGTTCACTGTAATAGATTGCAAAAGTCCCCAAAACCTTCTCATCGGAATCGATGATTGGTTTTGACCAGCAAGATCTCAGGTTAGCCTTCGTTGCCAATTCGCGAAATGGAATCCAGTTTGGATGCGTAAGAATATCTGCAGCAATTACCTGTTTTTTTAAATAGGCTGCGGCCCCGCAGGAACCTACGGTTTCGCCTGTTTCCAATCCATCAATGGCCTTATTGTAAAATTCAGGTAAGCCAGGAGCAGCACCTACATGCAGGTGTTTCCCTTCCTCATCCAACAACAGAATGGAACATATGGAATTTGTATTTTCAGCTTCCACCGATTTGACAATTAATTCAAGAATTGCCGGTAGCGGAGTTTTTCTGATAATGGATTCAAGTATTTCTTTTTGCTCGCGTTTAAACTTTTCATTCCGTTTCCGCTCGCTGATATCCCTGACCATTCCTCTGAATCCTGACACCTGATCATTTTCCTGAATGATAACCGTTGAAATATCAAGAAATAAATCTATTCCATTGATCTGAACAAAATTCACTTCAAATCGGTCTGACGACTTTTTGTTTTCTATACGTGACCTGAATCTCTTGTTCACTTCAGCCAAATAGTCTTTATGTACAAATTCAAAGAAAGTATGACCGATTAGATCGGTTGATTTGCTGAATCCTAATATCTTTGCAAGCGCATCATTCGAAAATGTAATAATTCCCCGATGGTCGGTAATATAAAACCCATCGTTCACTTCATTTACAAGACTACGGTATTTGTTCTCGCTTTCTTTCAGTTTTTCAATGACAAGTTTTCGCTCGGTTATATCTTTGGCAATACCGCCAATTTGAATAGGATTCCCATTTTCATCGTAAATCAACGACTTCTTTTCTAAAATCCAGACGACAGAGCCATCGGGTCTGATAATTCGGTACTCTACTTCAGTTTTTCCTTTTTCATGTAATTCTTTTAAGTTCCATTCAGCCAGATGCCTGTCATCCGGGTGGACCATCTCCATCCAGCGGTTTGGATTTGAAACAAACTGCTCTGATGTAATTCCATAAAATATTTCGAATGTATCATTCATTTCAATTGATCCTGATGCGTCCAATGACATATGCCATACAACATCGTTTAATTCGGAAACCAGATGTTTAAAGCGTTCAGTTGATTTATGAAGGTTTTTCTCTACTTCTTTGCGAATAATTTTGTTGTCGTTCGATTCACAGGCATAAGAAATATCCATGGCCATTTCATCAAGCAGCTTAGCTTCAGACTGATTAAAGAAAAATGATTGATCGGAATAGATCATGATAGCCGCTATTGTTTTTCCAAATACGTTGATTGGAAATGTTCCGGAAGATTTAAACCCAAGTTTCAAAGCATGTTCACGCCAGGGAATCATCCCGGGATTATTGGAAATATCGTTTGCCAGAAAATGAACTCCCGACCTCAGGACTCTTCCGGTGGGACCATTGCCTGAAATTTCATCGTTTAAATCGATATTGATGGTTTGAATATAATCATCTACAAACCCGTGTGAAGCAAGGGGTACAACCTTATTCGTCTTTTCATCAATCATTCCGATCCATACCATACGGAATTTTCCATCCTCTATAACTATACGGCATACCTCCTCGAAAAGTTTCTGATTGTCATCAATTCGTACAATGGCTTGATTGATATTACTCAAAACCGAGTACACACGATTTATTTTCTTAATTTCTACAACCGACTGAACTACTTCTTCCGTGCGATGCTGAACGCGGTCCTCAAGTTCACTGTTTAGCTTTCGTAATTCCGTTTCCGTTTTTCGTTTAAAAACCAAATACTTATTAATAAAAAAGAAAAGCAGAAAAACGACCAGTAACTTAATTATAAGTGTTATGTTGAGTATAAATTGATTGTTTTTCATATTATCCACTTCTACTTCATCCCTTGCCTTCAAGATATGGTTTTCGGCCACAAAAATTCTGGAAGCAAGCAGACAAATACTGTCGGTAAGTATTTTCCTTTTATCAATAGCAGAGGATATATTCTTTAAACCGGATATTTTTTGTAGTTGCAAATCAGTTGAAATGTAATCAGCAGAATCAATTTTTTTCAGTACCAAGCGGTTAAGCGTATCATATGACAACATTAAACCGGGATGATTGATTAATGATTTAATCTGCAGGAGATGATTGGGAAGCTCTTTTTTAATCGTCGTGATAGACTCAAGATATTTAGGATCGTCACTGATAAGATAGCTGCTTGTGGAAACTTCCAATTCGACCATATTTGCAAGAATATGATTTAATTCATGATTTATTCTCTGTGTACGTCCTGCCAGTTGGCTTGTTTCGTACATGGCTTTGTTATTTGACGAAAAAAGAAGGAAAATAAATATAATGATTGTGGCTAATACGGAAAATGCCGAAATAATTTTTTGCTTAATGTTTAAACCCGGTAATTGTTTTTGATAGAATGCGGAAAGTATTCCCAAACTTAAAATAATAAATGTGATGGAAGTATTAAATGCCATTTTTGTCAGGTCAACCGGGCCTATTCCTGCAAGTCCCATGAGACCGGTCATGTAGCCTAATAATCCAAGTATACTGATTGTTAGTGAAAAATAGAGTAGAAATATTATCGTGAAATTTTTTCTGAACTTTTGAAAAGAGAAAATAATATATCCCAGGCCAATCACCGAAAAATTCAGAGCCGTATTCGGAGCCATTCTGCCCGGGTTTGATGTCCCTATGGCATTTGCGGTTTCCCTGAAAAAAAATTCATCAATCCCGAAGTCCCTGCCCCAAAGATATTCACCTAACGAAAGCATTCCAAGCACAGCAATGAATAATCCGCAAATACGTATCAGTATTTTATAAACAGGAGATTCCTGCTTCATAAAAACCAATACCAAGCCTGAGAGCAAGAATGCCACAGCCGTATTTGCTTTCATCGAAACAGTATTGGATTGCATACTCTTCA
Organism: Paludibacter sp. UBA6032; assembly: GCA_002427885.1. GTDB lineage: Bacteria > Bacteroidota > Bacteroidia > Bacteroidales > Paludibacteraceae > Paludibacter. The sequence goes on along the minus strand of DIZI01000021.1, from coordinate 162,319 downwards.
GTATTTCAATATCAAACTGCCAACCGATAAGAACAAGTAGTCCTACGGTAGAAGTCAGGAGACCGGCAGCTATAATCAATGCTCTGTTTAATTTGGGGTTCATTAAATTTCGTATTAGAAAAAATTAATTATAATCTTATTTGTTTACACAGGATTTTGAGAGCTATTCGTGTAATCATAAGTCCTTTTCAACGATTTTGAATATATTCCGATACAAATCGCGATGAATAATATTGCCGTATTCATTGGCATTTTGAAGGATCCTGCAAGACCGGTTAATTCGATCATGCCGTTAGCATAACCAACCAAACAGATAATGCTTACGATTAAAGCAATAATGTATAAAATTAAAATAACCGGGCTCTTATCCATTTTTCTGAATGAGCGTGCAAAAAGTACAATCGCCAATAAAAGGAATGAAAAAGCCGTGTTTGGTGCCATATGAACCGGCCACAAAGTAGACGTATCCGAAACTGGCATTCCATAATTTAACCCGATGATATAGTGCGACAACACGACGAGACCTACTGAAGCAATCAGCACAGTTATCAAACGCGATAGCATAATACCTATGCGAAAATCATCACTTTGCTGAAGAATCAGCGCTAAAGCCAACAATAGAAATGAAATATTGGAACTTAGTTTCATGGGTTCTGATCCCCCAGCAAAAGTTTGAAGTAAATTATTATCCATCTGCCAGCCTATAAAAACTAAAAGACCGGAAATCAGAGTCATTACTCCGATAATTACGATTAGCAATCCATTAAATTTTGTTTTCATGCTGTTTTATTTTTAAAGTAGTTTCATCTTTTATTTATCCGGCTGTTATTTCGATACTTGAAATCTTCAAATTCAGGTTTATCATCCATCTTCCGAATGCTCAGCTAACAAGAAGCCAAACTCCAAAACAGAATCACAGGTATTTATTGACCCGATAATCCGGTTCTTTTCGAAAAACACATCTTGTGTATACTGATAACAATGCCTTTGAAAGTAACTTCAGCTTCAATCAAAGGTAATAGTTCAATTCTTCAAAAAGCATTAGAATGCTTTTTGAATGTTATTTTTTATTTGTTTGTAAAAAGTTCCCATTTGCAACGATCTAATTCAACTATTGTTCAAGTTGCAGTTAAACACCCGAAGATGTTCTTTTCCCGGTTTCATACATCAAAAGATATAATTATTGTTCGTTGCAATTAAAACAGCTATTACTTTAAAATAATAACTATGTAAATATAAGCAGAATATCTACATTAATACAAGGTATTATTTATTATACATTATAATTATTGTTCACGTGTCACATTAATTGTTTTTATTTTGTAGCTAATCCAGTTATACGAATTCATTTTTTTCCGAATTGTTATTTATAACTCAAAAAAAAGCCCCACCCAAATGGTGAGACTTTACAAGCCCAATAGATTAATTTAATACAATCTTCGGTACGTTCGGATATGTTCTATTGATTTCTAACGTTTTTAGAACTATTGATGGGTCGCAATCGGGACCAATTCATAAGTTCACTCTCATTATTCATTTATCCCGGTTTGCATATATGACCCAAAGGAGAAATAAAAAAACCGATTGAATCACTTCAACCGGTTTTAACTGTTAACTACGAACTGTGAACTGATATTTATAACCACTTTTTACGGCGAAAGTATATCAAAACGGCACCTGAGAAAGCAAACATCAACAAAAGGGATAAAGGATAACCCCATCTCCAGTCCAACTCGGGCAAATGTTTAAAGTTCATACCATAAATACTGGCTATCAATGTGGGCGGCATAAAAATCACCGATACCACTGTAAAGATTTTGATAATCTTATTTTGTTGCAGGTTTACCAAACCGAGGAAGGTATCCTGTAAATAATCCAATCGGTCGAAACCAAAACGGGTGTATTCGAATAATGAATTTATATCTTTTATAATCATCGACAGGCGGGGCAATAGTTCTTCAGGGAAGAAATTACATTTGAGCATGTTGGAGACTACACGTTGTTTGTCAATCAGGTTTTGACGAATGATCATCACCTTCTCCTGTAAGTTCTTAATGCGAATCAAAATATTTTCATCCAGATCCGCCTCAGTATTCAAAGTCTTACTTAAGCTGGTAATTTGATCGGTCGCATCCTCTATCATGTCGGCATCGTATTCAACCCGCGTTTCGAACAGGGCTACCATCACGTGAAATCCGGTTGGATAATTGTTTGTATTGGCATAAATCTTCTTGATAGTCTCGTTGAATGATTTTAATTCCACATTTCGCACTGAAATCAGAATCCCGTTTTTTATTATAAACGACACCGCTTCCGATGTGTAATTATCTTGTAAAAAATTAGAATTGGCAACAATGCTGTCGTCAGTTTGCATATAACGCGAACTCATCTCGATTTCTTCAATCTCTTCATCTTCCTGAATATATATCTTCAGAAAGTCTTCCAACTCATCCTCTATCTTTTCGGGAACATCGTTTAAGTCAATCCAGAGTAAATCTTTAAGATCTAACTTTTTAAGCATATCCAGACTTTTGGATATTTTGATTTTCCCGTTTTCGTGGTAAAAGATTTTTAATTCTGACATAATATTTTCTATTTTTAGTAGATTTATTTTATTTCAATTTTAAATGATCATGCATTTTCATTTTAAAAGTGTAACTTTTCTAAAAGAACGATGAAACAAAAAGTGTCAGGGTTAGTCCAATCAAAACAGTAATTGTAAACCATCCGAAAATATTTTGCATTCGGTTATTGACATAAGTACCCATCACTTCTTTATTGTTTACAATCAAAATCATGCAGATTAATACCACCGGAAGCAGTACTCCATTTGCCACCTGCGACCACAACGTAATAAGAATTAACGGTGCATTGGGTATTAAAATAATGGCTGCACCAATGATAATGATGGAAGTAAACAACCAGTAAAATTGAGGCGCTTCTTTCCATTTTTTATCAATGCCGGCTTCGAAACCAAATGCTTCGCACACGTAAAACGCAGTTGCAACCGGTAAAATAGTAGCCGAGAAAATGGAGGCAATAAACAATCCGAAGGCAAAGGTTATGGAGGCCAAATCGCCGGCTATGGGTTTCAATGCCATGGCTGCATCTTTAGCTTCTTCAATTTTGATTCCGCTTTCGTGCAGCGTCGAGGCACAGGCAACGATGATGAAAAATGCTACAGTAACAGTAATTAAACTGCCGATAATGACATCCCACATCGTGTATTTATATTCTGTAATCTTAATTCCTTTTTCAATTACCGCCGATTGCATATAAAACTGCATCCAGGGGGCAATGGTTGTACCAATAATTCCGATGACAATAGTCAGATAATCTTTCGAAAATTGAATATCGGGTTTAATCATAGCATGTCCAATTTCGGTCCAATGCGGTTTCCCGATTAATGCCGAAACAACATAAACCAACAGAAAAGCACTGAAAATAAGAAATATCCGTTCGCTGAATTTATAAGTTCCTTTTACTACCAGCCACCAAACCAACACCGCCGAAATGGGAACACTGATGTATTTACTGACATTAAAAACCTGCATACTACCGGCAACACCGGCAAATTCGGTGGTAGTGTTGCCAATGTCGGCAATAAGCAAACCAATGAATATAAAAAAGGTAATTTTTACACCGGCATTTTCGCGGATCAAATCGGCCAATCCTTTACCGGTAACAATTCCCATGCGGGCATTCATTTCCTGCACCACTACCAATACCAAAAAGGCAGGAATCATGGTCCAAAGCAAGTTATAACCGTACAAAGCGCCGGCAACTGAATAGGTGGTAATACCACCCGCATCATTATCAACGCTTCCTGTTACAATTCCCGGTCCGAGGATAGCCAAAAACAACAAAAAACTTCTGAAAATAGTCTTGCGTCGTTTATTAAATTCCTTGTAATTAATTATCGCCATGACCGGCCTCCTTTTTTTGTTTTGCGTTTAGACATTAAATCTTCCACAATATCGTCGATGACAACCATACCTACCAGGGTGTTTTGTGCATCGGTAACCGGTATAGCCAGCAAGTCGTACTTCAGAATAATGGCGGCCAATCGGTCCACTTTATCTTCGTCCTGGACACTGATAAGTTCGGCATTCATAATTTCTTTCAAGGTCATGGTTGGCAATGAAATCACCAGATCGCGAAGGGAAACGGTAGCAATCAGTTTTTCATCCTTATCGGTAATAAATAAAGAATAAATCATGTCGGCTTCCGGCTGCTGTTTGCGCAGTTCTGAGAGGGTTTCATCCACAGTCATTGTTTCCAGAAACCACAAGTAATCGGTAGTCATTAAACTTCCCACTTCATTGTCTTCATATTCGAGCAATTCGCGCACTTCTTCCGACGATTCCTTTTCCATTTCGTTCAGCAGCAACTCAGCTCTTTCATCTTCCAACGAATCGAGCAAGTCGGCCACCTCATCTGCAGGCATTTTTTCCAATACGTCGGCGGCTTTACCAATGGACAAACTCTCGATAAGTTGTGCCTGTGCATAAGGTTCCATTTCTTCGAGTACATCGGCAGCTTTTTCTTCGTCGAGTGATTCGAAAATCTTTGTACGCGACTGGGCACCCATTTCTTCAATAATATCCGCTAAATCGGATGGATGTAACTTATGAAGCCGGCTGGAATCGAGTGAAAGTTTAATATTAAAATTAGTAGTATCGAAAGCATGTACATCGTCCCACAAAATAAATTTAGTTTCGATGGAGATATTAAACATTCGCAGAAATCTGGAAATAACGTTAGATACACCTAACCGGCGTAATAAACCTTTTGTGCCTATGTCAACAGCAATAGCAAAGGTTCCGGTGGCAATTGACACCAAACGGATATCATTTACACGTACCAATTTGCGACCATTTATGTCGACAATTTGCCGGTCGAGTATGTTCTTGGCCAAAGGCAAACTTCGGTCAACCAACGATTCGGGTAAATCCTGAACTTGAAAACATCTAAACTTTATCTTTTTAGCAATAGATGCAACCTGAATATATTCATAATTCAGAAATCGGATTTTACCATCCATTTTTACTTTCAGCCCTACAAAGTTCGGTCTGAATATATCTTTGGTTGTAAGACCCTCCTGATGAGCATTTACATATACATCTATGACTTTACCTAAACAAGTATCGTTTGTATCATAGATTCTGGAGCCAATAACCTGGCTTAAATAAAAAGTTATTTGTGGTGTCATTTTAACCTCCTTTTTTATAATGGTTTTGATTGATAGACTGTGAATTACTACAGAAAATCGTACAAACAGGATGAGTTTTTTGAAAAAATTAGCTCAAATCCATCCCAACATCACGCTGGGATATTCATCGATAAGATCGATGATTAAATTAAGACGGGATGGGAGTCAGAAATTGTTCAACAGGAAAGTTGAAACCATGTTCGGATAGTATATTGAAATCCTGCAGCAGATTGAATACGCCACAGATTGTAGGAAACAGTTCCTTATAGTTTTTAATCAGAGTTTTCATATGTTTATCTCCATACTTTAGGAATAGAGCTGACATACGAAAGTCTCTATTCAGATTTACAATAATTCAGAATGATAGTCGTCCATTGTGGATGAAATGTTTTTTAGCGCAAAAAGTTTTTTAATTACGTAATTTCTATATATAGCTTAATGATTGTTTAAAGCCTTTTCGACCCGGTTGGTCAAATCAATAAATGCTGCTACGTCCAGTCGTTCGGGTCTTAAATCGAACAACGAATCGGCATACATTGGATGATCTTTTTCCACCAGAGGTTTCAGAGAATTACGCAATGTTTTGCGGCGTTGGTTGAAGGCTGTTTTCACCACGGTTTTGAAGAGTTGATCGTTACAATCGATTTGTGATACTTCATTGCGCGTAAAGCGAATAACAGCCGATTTGACCTTCGGAGGAGGATCAAATACATGCTCTTGAACGGTGAAAAGATATTCGATTTTATAATAAGCCTGCATCAAAACACTTAGTATGCCGTAAGTTTTACTACCGGCAGGTGCCGCAATGCGTTCGGCTACTTCTTTTTGGATCATGCCGGCCAAACAGGGAATGGAATCCTTGTTTTCCAACATTTTAAAGAAAATCTGGCTGGAGATATTATAGGGAAAATTACCGATAACGCAGAATTTACCCGGAAAATAACTTTTCAGGTCCATTTTCAGAAAATCTGCTTCGATAACGTGTAAGTCGGGATAATGTTGGTGAAGATAAGTCACCGATTCGCCGTCGAGTTCAACAGCCGTAAGATCAATCAGTGGGTTTTGCAGCAGAAATTGGGTAAGAACACCCATTCCCGGACCAATTTCAAGAACAGAGGTGCGACCGTCGAGCGTTAGGCTCTCGGCTATACGACGTGCTACTTCCATGTCCTTCAGGAAGTGCTGCCCCAAGTATTTTTTGGCTTTTACTTGTGTCATAATATGTCGGGTCGTCGGGCATCTTTGAATTTGAAATTTGAACAGAGCTAAAATTATACGTTTTTAAAAAACCAATTCGTTAAATTTAATAAAAATTGCGAATTGTGAATTGTAAATCGTTTAATAGTAAATTCTTATATTGTATCTTTGCATTGTAAGACAAAAAAGCGTCTTTTTAAGGCGCACAAAAGTAACTATAATAGTTCGATTATCCTACTTTTTCGATTTTATTAACCGTAAAGTGAACTGATTTTTGCAGCAGTATGAGAAAATTATTAATAACCCTGGGCCGTTTTATTAGTTCGGTCATCGACTTCTTTTATCCACCATTCAAGAAATACGTATCGTTACAGTTCTTCCGTTATGGCGTTTCGGGGGTTGCTAATATGGCTTTCGATCTCACATTGTTCTTTTTGGTGTATAATTTTGTTTTAAAACATCAAATGTTAGATTTGGGATTTTTAACACTTAAATCACATAATGCAGCCTTAGCAATTGTATTCCCAATTTCCTCTTTTACAGGATTTTTACTTCAGAAATACGTTACTTTTACCAGTTCCGAATTGCGTGGACATGTTCAACTGTTTCGTTATGCTATGGTTATAGGAGCTAATTTATTGATTAATTATTTGGGATTGAAAATATTGGTCGAAATAATCGGATTTTTCCCCACACCTTCCAAAATGATAATAACTATTCTTACCACCATTTTCAGTTACTTTTCGCAGAAAAAATTTACGTTTAAACTCCAAAGTCACCAAAAAATGGAATAAGAAAATAATTTGATGAATGACAATTCTCTTTTAAAATCAAACCAAAAAAAACTCTCTTTGAAATTTCTTAGGAGCGGGAAAGCTTGGGGGTTATTGATTCTTATTCTTGCCTATTCTTTTCTTGCCTATAAACTAATCACATTTGATCAATACGATGAATTGCTGAATCAATGGCAAAAATTACCGATTACTCAGTTTTGGTGGTTGGGATTTGTATTTTTGCTTATGCCAATAAACTGGTTATTAGAATCAATTAAATGGAGGTTATTAGTTTCAAAGATTCAAACAATTACAATTGCAGAAACAATAAAATCGGTATTGACCGGTATATCAACAGGGTTTATCACACCAAACAGAGTTGGCGAATTTGCAGGACGTATTTTATTTTTGAAACTGGAAAACCGGAAAGCAGGAGTAACCTTGAGCCTGATAAATAGTCTGACTCAGAATATAATCATGGCATTGTGCGGAGTACCGGCAGCTATTCTTTTTTTCTCGATTAAGATTGGTAAATTTGAATCAAACTTATTCCTGTATTTAATATTTTTGATGCCGGGTGTTATAATTCTGGGATTGGTTTATTTCTATATTCCAACTTTTAGCAAAAGATTTAAATTCAGCAGATTTACTTTAAAAGTACACGAATTTACAGATTGTCTATCCGATTTTAGCAAAACGGAATTATTTCGAATACTTCTTATTTCGTTGGTTCGATACTCTGTTTTTTGTGTTCAGTTTTTCCTAATGCTTAGGTTCTTTGACATTGAACTAACTTTTTTTGAAGCTATTCTCGCAATACCAACGACCTATTTATTTGTAACTTTTACACCTTCGTTAGCCATTTCTGAAGCCGCCGTACGTAGTTCGTATGCCGTATTATTTATAAGTGCATTTTCGGGTCAGGTGGCAAGCATTGCTTTGGCCGGTGTTAGTATTTGGTTTGTAAATTTTGTAATCCCCATGTTAATTGGATCGGTGTTGATTGTAAAGAAATGAATGTGAATAATCGCAAAAATCAATTTAAAGTAATCCAAAAATGGAAAAGAGTAATTGGGTCTTTAGAAACTCTTGAATGGACAGATTTGAAATTAGATATCTCATAATTAGGAATCAATTTATCCTCCAGTTCCCAAATAATATCTGTCTCTTTTATGATTAAATATTCAATCCATTCATTGATTTTATTGTGCCAATACTCATGATTCATATCTTGGATATATCCAATCATGGCACCTTGACTTAAATGCCTTCCAAAATCATCTTGCTCTCTTTTAAATCGTTCTACACCACCTGTGTCTCCCGAAACATAATCATAATGTTTTTTAGAAAGCCTTTTGCATTCAATTATAAAAATAGAACTAGCACCGATTTTGTAAGGATTTACATAAATGGTGAGATCAACACCCTTCTTCTCATTAAACTGAAAAAACAGGTTTTGAACCCTTGCCTTATCGTTGAAGTAACGAGATAGTTCTTTTGAAATATCATCTTCTTTGTGAATGGGTAAATTTGCTTGTCTGAAAACATATTCGAATTCAGGTAGAGTAGCTCCTATAAAAACTAGTACTCTATGAATAGTCTGATTTTCTGGCAAAGAAAAGTCATTGACAGTAATAAATTGATTATGTGTTTGGTTACCTATCATTAATAGCCACTATTTACAAAATCAACAATCACATCACTAGCATCTCTCAGTGCAACAGACTTTAACCAATACCTTAGCGTGTTAGGTTTAACAAGATAGATAATATCTTTTTGATACAATCGTAATACTCTTCGATAATGAACAGATTCTTGCTGATTTTCCAACAACTCAGATAAATCTCCATCTTTTATATTTGATGATATTTCCGGTGAAAAGTCGTGATTTCCATAAGCAAATGGGAAACAAGTATACGAAAGTGTTTTAATAGGTGTTAGAGGTTTAAATGTGCGGTTGTCGTTTTGATATATCGGATTCAAACTTTCACAAAAAACATTGCCAAATGCTGTCAGATTTTCGTCTTTAACTAGCAAAGTATTTATCTTAGCTTTTTCACCTTTACTAAGTTCCTCAAGCTTATAATTGAGTACATCATCTTTAATTATTTCTTCGCTATTCGATAAAGCCAAGTCTTTCTCATCTTCAGGATAAGGAAGATTCATAAAATCGTTTTTAAGAACTACATATCCCCCTGACCGACTAATACCTGCTTCAGCACTCGATGATAGAATAAGCAACTTAAAGGTTTTGTAATTATTTTGAAGTATAGTTACAATTTTCTTTAATTCCAATTCTTTACCTATAGGAGCATGAATGCCTATAATCCGATGTTTAAAAACTAAATCTTCATCAACATATTCAGCAATAAACTTCTTACGTCCTAATACCTCTTTGATTAAAACATGAGGAGCTAAAAAAATCTCCTTATTCTTTTCACTTGACCTATAAAATGACAACTTAGTTTCATGTGAATATTCTACTATTCCATTTTCAGTGAAGTCACTAGCTTCAACCATTTTTTTATCTGTCAAATAATGGGATAAATGTCCACCTTTACCTGCAATGTATCCTTCACCATAACTCCAACCATCTTTAAACTTCTTATTTTCCAGAAAGCCTCCAAAATTTCGTAAAGTATTAAATCTACTTATCAAATAATATAATTGATTTCCACCCATCAGATTTGACTTCCAAATTACTAGATCGTTCTCTGCTGCTTCTTGTGATACATTATGAATATCATAATAGTCAATTTCAAAAAATAATTTTTCTTTAGTTGTCTTAGTTCTTTTTACAGTAATGTGAAGTATTGTATGGTCTTGTTTGGGTGGTGTGTTGTATGCGAAAACAACAGCGGTTGCAATTGTTCGCTCAAAAAGCACAGATGCATCACGTAACTCAGATAAATCAATAATCTGAGGAACTTCATACCGTGAGAAGAATTCTTTCCTAAAGTCTAATGTGTTATTATATAATAGTGGGCCAGATGGCATTACAAAACAAAGCAGACCGTTTGGTTTCAGCAGTTTCATTGCTTGCTGAAGGAAAAGCATTGCAATTTGGTTTCTTGGTATATGGTATTCGCTTTCAATTTGAAATTCAGCAATAATCTGGTAGAAATCTTTAATTTTATCTTCAAAAGGAGGATTGCCAATTACTAAATCAAATTGTCCTTTCTCAGTCTCTCTTAAGTATTTAAAAAAGTTGCCTTCGTAGATATTGTTTTCTCGTAAATCATCAAACCGAAGATCCAACCAAATTTCAGTAGGTTCAAGCATATCGCACAGTGCAATGCTTAAACTAAAAACTGAAAGTCGAACAGAAGCCTCTTCTACATCTACTCCATAGATAGAATTTCTAAGAATAGCTTTTAAGTCTTCAATTTTAGGGAAAATCAATTCACCAGTCTTTTCGAATTGTTCCTTTTGCCACCACTGTACAAGCCTCTTGAATACGGCAACAAGAAATACTCCCGAACCACAACTAACGTCAATTACCTTATAACTTTGTTTTGGTTCAGCCATTGGCATACATTCGTCAACCATTAAGCGTGCAAGATGAATAGGGGTGTATACGGCATCTTTCCTTAAATCTACAAACTCTTCGTATATTCGACTAATGAGTTCAACAGGAAGGTATTCAAAGGAATAGAGAGGCCACAGAACCAATTGATCTTTTTCAGAATTAGCATCAAGATAATTTGCCAGTTTTACTAATTTTGTGTCAGCGAGAATATCCTTATCTTGAGTATTCAGTTCAAATATCTTTCCATTAAATCGATCACTTAAATCAGTAAAAAGCTCTACGACTTTGCCCACTCTTAGAACTTCACAGAAAGAAGATGCATTTTGATATTTTCTAAAATAATCGCTAGGAAAAACATGATTACCATGTTCGTCTTTTCTTTCTTCAAGGTATTTGACCAAAATAGATAGTACTAGAAGTTGATGAGCAAGCTTTGGTTTAAGTCCACTTTCATTAATAAAATGAGTTCTAACATTTTTCAGTCCATCAATTAGTTTGTTTTCAGAGCTTTCCTTGCCAAGAAATTGATTTTCAAATTCTTTTTGTTCCCAGAATGTTCCATTGGCAAAAAGCTTTGCAGAGTATTTTTGATATTGTTCGTATGAGTCAGTAACAATTGGTAAACTCTCAAAAGGCTCTACACTTATAGCTTTAGAATTTTTATTATAAACAACATGTTTTCTCGCATCAAAAATATTGATATTGGTGTTATCAAACACATAGTAAATAGGCACTATACCACTACTCCAAATTTTTTTATGGAGCTCTGCTAATTCTTCTTTTGAAAAAGAATTTCTTGTGTTGTCAAATAAGAAAAGCTGGGGTTTGGATGATTGATTCTCAGGGAATCGTCTAAAATAGACTGCGGATGCTTTTAGTTTTTTTGCAATATCCAGTATTAACCGTTCTTCAAAAAACAAATCACCTTTAGAATAATCTGTTGATGTAAAAAATAAAGTCGTATGCCCTGACTTTTGATTAAAGTCAAGTTTCTCAATTGCTTTATCTATTACAAGTTGATCCATTTTGTAAAAATAGGTTTATTCTTTGTATGGGAAAATTAGTTCTTTATGAATTAAGCGATTGTAAATTTGTTGATTAACTTTTATGTGCAGGATTGAGCATTATTGCACTTTATAGGTTATATATTTATTTTGCAAATGTATAAAATAATTTTCATAATTAAGCATAATCTTTGGTGTTACAAATCTGATTCTTTTTCAACTATAATTCCACTTTCCCAAGGTACAACCTATATTTTCCCATTTGAGCAATTAAAATTGAAATATTGTGTTCCTTGTGAGTAATTACCAGCATCAACTAAAATCACATTTTTTTTCCTGAGACTGGTTGATTATTTACTGTAAAACAATGGCATAACAAAAGGTTTGGTTATCCACTTTCTGGAGAAGACATCAAATTCCCTGTCTGCTCCAACCATAAGCCCCCATTTATCATTAACCTTGAATTCAAAGGAACCACCGTAATAGGATTGAGGATATAACGCAGATACGAGCGGTATCACGGCATTGCTGATTCCTTTGGCAGAGTATTGACCGAATAAATTCATACTAATCCGGTCGGAAAGCACGAATTTGATGTTTCCATTCACTCCTGCATCGGTTCTGAAGTTGTTGTAAGTATTGTATTTTGTGGCGTATAATCCGCTGGAAAGAACCATAAACTCGCCGATTTTCCAGTTATAGCCCGCTCCGAATAAGGTCATACCACCTAAACCGATAAAGTTCGATTGAATACGCGAAGTGTTGATCCAATTACGACTATTTAAGTAATATTGATTGTATAAATTTCCATCAGGAATAAACGGAGAAGTAAAAGTGTTTTTTGTTATTGCCGGAAAATTTACCGACCTGTTGTCAGTTTGGATATCCATTAATCTCAGGCTATCGTGGAGTGAACCGTAAAGAGTTGGATTTGAGAGTAGGAAGGAATTTGAATGTATGGAATTAGAATGATTAAATGATTGGTTGTCAAATGGCAAAGAATCATTATTCGTTTCCTTCTTATTTTGACTATAACCAAATCCTGTGTAAATTACGAATAATATAAGCAGTATTTTTTTCATAAGAAACAGCTGTATGTATTTATAAAAGTCCAACTGGTTATTAACAAAAACCTTGCCATATTTGTTAAATAAGCAGGGATTTACTTCTTTTTCAATTCTAGTTCCACTTTTCCAAGGTACAATCCGCTTTTTCCCATTTGAGCAATAACAACCGGCTTTCCTGCGGCATTTTTTTCGATGGTATTGGTTAGCATGCTGTGTGAATGACCACCGATAATCACATCGATATAACGGGTTTTATGGGCCACCTGAAAATCGGTATCAGCTCCCAAATGTGACAGACAAACAATCACATCGCATTTTTCTTTCTTTTTCAATAAGTTGGCGATTTCATTTGCTTTTTCAAAAGGATCTTCATAAATCAATCCTTTGTAATTGTTTTCCATAATCAGGCTTTTCGGATTAACATCCAGCGCCATGATGCCTATTTTCAGTCCGTCCCGTTCAAGGATTAAATAAGGTTTCACTAAACCACTTAGTGCAGTGTTCTTTAAATTGTAGTTGGAACTTATAATTGGAAATCCGACATTTTTTAAAACCACGGCCAGAGTATCAATTCCGTTATCAAATTCGTGATTCCCAATAGTGATAGCATCGTACTTCATTCGGTTCATAGCGTCAACTTCCACCCGCCCGTTGTAAAAATTGAAGTAAGGAGTTCCCTGCGAAAAATCACCGGCATCAACCAAAATCACATTTTTTTCCTGCGAACGGATTTGATTGATCACTCCCATTCGACGGGCATAACCGCCCATATCGGATGTTTGTAAACTCGATTTTTCGGTAGGTTCCACCTGACTGTGTGTATCGTTGGTATGCAAAATAACCAGTTTTACTTTGTCACCGGCAAATATAAAAATTGTTGATAAGGTCAGTAAGAAAAGAATAAGCAGTTGTTTATTTTTAGTTTTCATCCTTCGATTGTAAATTTTTAAATTGTCAATCAATTTTAATACGTCCATCTAATTTCGATTGAATTTTATTTCCTTTTTTGGTTTCGCCTTTAATATAATCGAGCAAAATCGTACGGATTTTGACACCCGTATTCACCCTTTTTTCATATTGTGCCAGTTGAACCATTTTGTCGTTGCCCCCTGCCAGGTAATCATTTGTCGCAATGCTGTAGAGTTTTTCTTTATCCAACGCTTTGTCATTAACCGTAATGTTCACTGCTTTCCCGTTTTGAATTTCCATACGCAAACCCGAAACACCTTCACCGCCCATGCCGGCAAAATATTGCAACAAGTCATATAATTTATCTCCTTTAAGCCAAAGAACCACTAATTCGTTTTCGAAAGGCATTAATTCAAAAACTTTTCCGACTGTAATATTTCCTGCAGGAATTACCGTGCGTAAGCCACCCAGATTCACCACGGCAATATCTACTTTTTCGCTCAGGATTTCACTTGCAGCCTGACGGTATATATCGGCACTTAAATTGGAAAGCAGGCTTTCGGGTCCATGACTCGTCATCGTTTCGGCTGCTTGCCCGATAACGACATTCATTTGTGAGTCTACTTTTAGTTTGACAGGTTGCAAATAAGCTTCGTAGCTTTTATCAGATGTTGCTTCAGTCAGACTGTCGATGGGAATTTTGATGGATGATTCCTGTGTAATGGTCCATATCTTAGGGCAACAGGAAGTAGAAAACAGGAGAATCAGAAAAGAAAACAGAATCTTTTTGAAGAACATAGTTGATTGCATTTAATTGAACGTTGTACGGAGCGAAAGTAATGAAAAATGTTTAGATAGTGAAAATTGATACGAGTTATTTCAAATCAAAAGCATGGATATATCCTGAAGAATGATTTCTTGTTATTGTTCATAAACGCAAAAAGTAGTATCTTTGCAGGCTTTAATTATTCATCCTTAGACCTCTTGTCATAGAATAATTAGAACTTTTATCAGAACGTAAATGAAACAAAAACAGTTTATATACAAATGAATTTTATTGAAGAATTGCAGTGGCGCGGCATGATCCACACCATGATGCCGGGCACCGAAGAACAATTGGCAAAGGAGATGACGGCAGCATATGTTGGGATTGATCCGACGGCTGATTCATTACACATTGGTCATCTGGTGAGTGTGATGATGTTAAAACATTTTCAACGGGCAGGACATAAACCTATTGCCCTGGTAGGTGGTGCAACCGGTATGATTGGCGATCCTTCAGGAAAATCGGCTGAACGTAATTTATTGGACGAAGCAGCTCTGCGTCACAATCAAAATTGCATACAAAACCAGTTGGAGAAATTTTTAGATTTTACCAGTGATGCTCCAAATGCAGCCGAATTGGTTAATAATTACGATTGGATGAAGGATTATTCATTTCTGGATTTCATTCGAGATATTGGTAAGCATCTAACTGTTAATTATATGATGGCAAAAGAGTCGGTAAAAAAACGACTTGCCAATGATTCTAATGTTGGAATGTCATTTACAGAATTTTCCTATCAATTATTGCAGGGTTTCGATTTTTTGCATTTATATCAGACAAAAAACTGCAAATTGCAAATGGGAGGTTCCGATCAATGGGGAAATATCACCACCGGAACGGAATTGATACGTCGAAAAACAGGCGGTGAAGCTTTTGCATTGGTTTGTCCGCTTATCACCAAAGCCGACGGTGGTAAATTCGGAAAGACAGAAAGTGGCAATGTTTGGTTGGATCGTCGTTATACTTCGCCATACAAATTCTATCAGTTTTGGTTAAATGTGAGTGATGAGGATGCCGAAAAATATATAAAAATATTTACGGCCATCGACAAAAATGAGATTGAAATGCTTGTGACAGAACATTCACAAGCACCACATTTGAGAATCTTACAAAAATGTCTGGCTCAGGAAGTAACCGTTATGGTTCACTCTGAAGAAGATTATCAGGCAGCCGTTGATGCCTCCAATATATTATTTGGGAATTCAACTTCCGATGCTTTGAAAAAGCTGGACGAAGATACGCTTTTAGCAGTTTTTGAAGGCGTTCCTCAATTCAAAGTTTCCCTTTCGGATTTAAAATCCGGTGTCAAAGCAATCGATTTTTTGACTGAAAATGCAGCTGTTTTCCCCTCAAAAGGCGAAATGCGCAAGCTGGTACAATCCGGTGGCGTGAGCCTGAACAAAGAAAAACTGGAGAATCAGGACGAAGTGCTGACGGATTCAAATCTGCTCAATAACAAATACTTATTAGTTCAAAAAGGCAAAAAAAACTACTATTTGTTGACTGTAGAATAGGCTGAATTGAATAAGTCTGAATAATTTTTCAGAAACATTTTGCCGAAATGAAAAACAGTTGTATCTTTGCACCGCTTTAGGAATAAAGCCCAACGATTGTCTCATGGTGTAATGGTAGCACTGCAGTTTTTGGTTCTGCCTGACCAAGTTCGAGTCTTGGTGAGACAACCAATCCAAAATAATCGATTGATATTCAGCGATGAAATTCAGTCGATTTTTTGTTTCGTTGCGGTTTTGTTTTGAAAGAATATTTTTGTATTTTTGCACCCGATTATTGTCTCATGGTGTAATGGTAGCACGTCAGTTTCTGAATCTGCCGGTCAAGGTTCGAGCCCTTGTGAGACAACAAAAAGTCAATTTAACCGATTGAATTTCTAGCTTTGAAATTCAATCGGTTTTTGGTTTAAGCCAATAGAGTTAAACTTAAAAAAAGATCTTACTGAAGGGATCAAACAAAAATGAACAAACAAAAGCAAACATTTTTCATTGTTGCAATGACAATTGCCTTCTCTGTTTTGCTGACCAATTGTAGCAAATCTCCTAAAAAGAAAAGCATAACAGTTACCAAACCTATTCAGGTTTTCGATACCGTAAGCTATAACAACAAGATGGTTTTTCTGGCAAATGGCGACACCACCGGTCGTTGGCCGGTTAAGGGGCAACCATATCCATTGGCGGGTGCTATTTTGCCGAATAAAAGAATTGTGGCTTATTATGGAAATCTTTTTTCAAAACGAATGGGAATTTTGGGGCAATTGCCTCCAAAGGAAATGCTGGCCAAATTAGATACGGAAATAAAAAAATGGCAATTGGCTGATCCTAAAACTCCAGTGCAGCCCGCACTTCATTATATAGCAGTGGTAGCCCAGGGTGATGGTGGAAAGGACGGGAAGTATCGTTATCGGATGCCGGATGCACAGATTGATTCAATTCTGGCTATTTCAAAGATGAGAAAAAATATGATTATTTTTCTGGATGTTCAGGTGTCTTTAAGTCAAATCAAAGATGAATTACCCCGGTTGGAGAAATACCTTAAAATGCCAAATGTTCATTTTGGACTCGACCCTGAATTTTCAATGAAAGATGGCAGCAAACCCGGGACTAAAATTGGTACTTTTGATGCGAAAGATGTAAACTATTGTTCCGATTATTTAGCTAACCTGGTAAACAAATACCATCTTCCTCCAAAAGTGTTTATAGTACACCGTTTTACTCAACGGATGATAACCAATTATAAGGACATCAAACTGCATCCCGAAGTTCAGATTGTCATGAACATGGACGGATGGGGAGAACCGGAACTTAAAAAAGGAACTTATCGGTTTTTTATTTTTAAAGAGCCGGTACAATTTACAGGCTTCAAACTGTTTTATATCAACGATCTCAAAAAGGGACCTAAACGAATGATGACCCCTGATGAGTTAATGAAATTAAAACCTATTCCAAGCTATATTCAGTACCAATAAATATTCCTGATTGAAATCTGAATTATTCACAGTAAACAGAAGATCAAATTTATTTTTGATTAAAATTTAAGTGAGATGGTGGCCCGAAATGAGCGCCCAGGCATGGGAAAGTACGCAACGATAGCATAATTCTTGTCAAAGAGATTCAATAGTTCAAAACTACAGCTGAGTAGTTTTTCGTTTAACCGGAATGATCGCGAAAAAGAAATACTATGATCAGAATATCCGGGCAGCCGATTCTCGGCATAGTTCTGAAAGCCCGAGTATCGATGTCCAGACCACAACAGGGAATAAGCAATATCCAACCAGGGAGTTTCGATAGCCGCTTTTCCTGAACCGGAAACACGTGGCGTGTATGGCAATTGATGATTATAACTTCCATCAGTCGGGTTGGTTACGTTGATTGCCCGCAGATAGGTATAGGTGGTTCCCAGTACAACACCAATTTTTTTCCATGGATAAAAGGTAGTTTCGGCAGTTAAATCAAGGCCATCAACATTCACTTTACCCAGATTCAGCATAGTCCACACGAAAGTGTTTTTCGTTGGAAGTGCAATTATTTTATCTGTGATATTATTGTGATATCCATCCAATGTTATGGAAAACAAGGGCAAAACCTTACCGAATGAAAATGAATAAGTTAATCCCAGATTGAATTGTCTTGTGTTCTCCGGTTTTAAATTCGTACTGCCCATTCTTGGATAATACAAATCATTGAAAGTGGGCATACGGAAGATCTCTTTGTAAAACAGCCGAAAACGGACATCCTGTTTATTAAACGGTTTAACCGATAAGCTTATATAAGGTGAAAGATGCTGATAATTCGTAGCAACCTGACCGGTTCTAACTGTTTCGTCGACCAAAGTTCCCAGTAAACTCGCAGTGGCAAGCACTTGATTATTCGCATATTTGGCCGCAATTACAGATAAACCGGTTAATCGCTTTGGGTATGAAAATTCTTTCACATCAGCGGACATAGTTGCCAAAGCAATATCGGAAGAGGCTGAAAATGAAATATTTTTGAATGCACGGTATAAAACTGCAGCCGATCCATAATACTCTTGTTGCCAATAGCTGTTTTCCAGTTTTCCTTCCGTACTCAAATAGGTTGGATCCAGGTAATGCAAATAACCCTGATTGAATTTTGCATTTGCCTGAAAATCTAATAACTTTGAAAAATTCTTTTCGTAATGTGCCTGTGTAAAAAAGGTATGATCCCACATTCGTTGAGACGAAAAGTTATCGGTGTTATAGTAGATTGTGGCTCCGGGTAAACCCCGTTCCGATTGATAAAAATAGCTTTTGATAAATCCCGATTCGTTTTCAGAAAAGTTTGCATAAAGTGCCGCTTCGAGACGGATATTTTGTACATCGGTATTTTTTCGGATTTCCGACGAAGTGCTGTCACCATTAGTCAATCCGTAATTCAGGGTATAGGGATATTCACCATTTGCACCGAGCCATTCGCCGCTAAAGGATGCAGATAATTTGGTGTTCAGTTTTCCTTCCACCCAAAACGATGGATTAAATAACCCGAATGACCCTGCTTTCATTGATACTTTTCCGTTCATTTTCTTGCTTCCTGAAAAATGCGGCGAAAGGGTACGGATATTCAGTACTGAAGCTGCTGCAAACGAACGTGCCGGCTGAAAAATATTATCTCCTTGTCCGTTGTTGAGCGAAAGCATATCAACATGATCGAGGGAGAATCGTCCCAAATCAAGTTGTCCGGTTTGAACATCCGATAAAGTAACACCATCGTAAGTAACTGCTGTATGAGTTGCTCCCAATCCACGTACCGAAATGGTTTTCAATCCGCCGATACCACCGTAGTCTTTAACCGAAACGCCTGAAAAGTATTTAACTGCATCCGAAACCTGCAAGACATTCAGTTTTTCAATCTGTTTGGATGAAAGAATTTGAAGCGGCGATGTGGAACGGACTTCCGCATCCCGGTATTTTTCCGTTACAAGTACTTCGGGAATATTGTAAATTTTGAGTGTATCAACCTTTTGGGGTTGTTGTGCCAACAGGTGACAAGAAAAGAAGCCGTACCAAAGAAATGGTGCGATTCGTTTAAAAATTTTAAAATGAGAAAAACTGGTTTGCATACAATCTATTTGCATAAATAATTATTCAAATAGCTTGCAAGAAAAGAAAAATCAACAAGGCAATTTTGTTTGCAATATTGGTATTTAGCTCTGTCCTCGAAAGCTTTAAAACAGTCATTGCACGGCAGGTCTTCTGACTTACTCCTATTTTTGAACGCCTTCCCGAAAAATCAGTGGCAAAAGTGTTGTTCAAAACTATTTTTTAATAGTTGGCAGCTTTTGATTGTCAACTATCAAACAGAGCTTACAGCAGCGGGACTGTCCAGGTTTTTCACCTGATTCCCTTTTAATCAATTATTTAAAACTTGCAAATAAATGAACCAATGCTGAAGCAAAGGTAAATGAAAATTCGCGAATTATGAAATGACAAAATCAGAAAACAATGATAAAAACTAAAAAACAGGATGCAAGATTTACCCAATGTAATTGAACGTCAATTAATACAACTGTTTATAAAAAAAGCACTTTCTGTTTTTTTCAATTCTTTCATTTTCAAATTCCTCCATTTTCAACTTGATTTTTTGTATCTTTGTCGTCCTAAAAACATTTCATTAAAAAGTCGTTATGGGAAATTTTGCTAAATGGATAGGTGGTGGACTAGGTTGGGCTTTTGGTGGCCCTATTGGTGCACTGATAGGTTTTGCTGTTGGGTCTATGCTTGATGGCTCCGAAAGTAATAATTCGACCCGCACATTGGGACCAGGAAACACCACTGAAGGTGATTTTAAAATGAGTTTACTGGTACTTATGGCTTGTATTATGAAAGCCGATGGACGGGTGGATAAATCGGAACTGGCTGTGGTAAAGCGATTCTTAGTCGCCAATTTTGGTGAACAGGGTGCTCTGGACGCTATGCCAATTTTGAAAAATTTGTTGGAACAACGGATCAATGAAACGGAAGTAGCTGCTCAGATTAGCCAGCACATGAATTATTCGTCAAAACTGGAATTATTGCATCTTCTTTTCAATATTGCCTTTGCCGATGGTGAAGTTGTTGCTTCAGAATTAGCAACCATCCAACGTATTGCTACTATCTTCCGCATCGACCGGCTCGATTTCGAATCGGTCAAAGCACCTTATATGAAACATGAAGATTCTAATTGGGCGTATAAATCGTTAGAAATTGAACCAACAGCTACGAACGAAGAAATTAAAAAAGCGTATCGACGAATGGCCATGAAATATCATCCGGACAAAGTGAATGATTTAGGCGAAGAAGTCAAAAAATCAGCAACAGAAAAATTCCGCTCAATTAATGAAGCCTACGAAAGCCTGAAAAAACAACGGGGATTTGTTTAAAACATAATAGTTAAACTCATGGAACATAAATTATATATTTACAATACATTAAGCCACAAAAAGGAACAATTTATTCCTTTACATGAAAATAAAGTAGGCATGTACGTTTGCGGACCAACCGTTTATGGTGATGCACATTTGGGACATGCACGTCCTGCAATAACCTTCGATATTTTGTTTCGTTATCTAATGCATTTAGGTTATAAGGTTCGTTATGTACGTAATATTACCGATGTAGGTCACCTAGAAAATGATGCTGACAGTGGAGAAGATAAAATTGAAAAAAAAGCACGTTTAGAAGAGTTAGAACCAATGGAAGTGGTTCAGCTTTATACCAATCGTTATCATAAAGCTATGGAGGCACTTAATGTGCTGCCACCAAGCATTGAACCTCATGCTTCAGGGCATATAATTGAACAAATTGAAGTTGCAAAAAAGATTTTCAACAAGAAACTCGCATATAAAGCTTCTGATAATTCAATTTATTTTGATGTTTTAGCTTATAATGAGAAATTTAAAGATAAAAATATTCAATATGGAATTCTTTCTGGACGTGATGTGAAGGATATTATAACAAACACAAGAGAACTTGCTGGACAAGAATATAAACATAATTCATTTGATTTTGCTCTTCTAAAAAAGGCAGATAAATCTCATATTATGAAATGGGGAGTGTATCCTTATTCAAATGTGTTTCCTGGATGGCATCTTGAGTGTACTGCTATGAGCACTAAGTATCTTGGAAAACAATTTGATATTCATGGAGGTGGTTTAGATTTAATGTTCCCACATCATGAATGTGAAATTGCTCAAGGAGTTGCAGTCAATGGTGTTATTCCTGCAAAATATTGGGTTCACAACAATATGATTACCATTAACGGACAAAAAATGGGAAAATCGTTAGGGAATTTTATTAATTTAGAAGAATTTTTTACTGGAGATCATCCATTCTTAACAAAAGCATTTAGTCCAATGACTGTTCGTTTTTTTATCTTAAGGGCTAAATATAATAGTACTTTAGACTTCAGTGATGAAGGTTTAAAAATTGCTGAAAAAAAATTAGAATATCTACTTGACACTTACGATAGAATTAACAAATTAGAATACTCTTCAATTTCTGATTCTTTTGGGCGTGATATGAAAACCCTAAGTGAAAAATGTGAAGATGCAATGAATGATGATTTAAACACTCCACTTGTGATAAGTTATTTGGATGAAGCTGCTTCAACTATCAACTCGGTTTTTCATGGAAAGTCTAAATTAACGAAAGAAGATATGCAATTTGCAAAACCTCTTTTCGATTTGTATTTGTTTGATTTACTAGGAATTTGCAAAGAAGTTAAGATTGGTAATGATAAAAGTACAACATCAATTTCCAAAGTAATTGAAATACTTTTAGATTTACGTCAAAAGGCCAAACAAGAAAAAAACTGGTCACAAGCCGACGAAATAAGAGAGAAATTGAAAGCTATAGGTATAGACATTTTTGATACAAAAGATGGAAAATACGATTGGATTGATAAAGAACTGGTTAAATAGAAATTATTAACAAAACAACACATTCTTAATTCCCATTTAGGTAATAAGATAAAGCTATTAAAATGGAAACAACAAGACAAGAAAAGATATCGCGGATGTTGCAAAAAGAACTCGGTGAAATCTTTTTATTATACGCCCGTGAATTACACGGAACCTTGATAACAGTTACTTCTGTGCGCATTAGCCCCGATTTGGGAATTGCACATACACACCTGAGTATTTTCCCGGGAAATAAAGTTCCTGAAGTGTTGGAGAAAGTAAATACCGATACCAAATCCATACGCTATGAATTAGGCAAACGGGTTCGAAATCAATTACGCATTGTTCCCGCTTTGTATTTTCATGTGGACGACTCGCTTGATTATCTGGAAAATATTGATAATTTATTAAAAAGCGATCCTCCATCACCACTTAAGGAAGGTGAAGTGATTGAACTGGATTAGGATACAACTTTATAATGCCGAATCAAAACACGACTTTAAAAGATAAATTAAGCGGACTTTCCTTTTCATTCAGGATTGCCCGCCGTTACCTTTTTTCCAAAAAGTCGCACAATGCCATCAACATCATTTCGGGCATTTCTGCTACAGGTGTTGGTGTAGGAACAATGGCTCTGGTGTGCGTATTGTCAGTCTTTAATGGTTTTGAATCATTGATTGCAGATATGTTTTCGACCTTCGATCCCGATTTGAAAATTACATTGACAGAAGGAAAAAATTTCGATGTCAATTCGCCTGAACTGAACGAAGTAAGGAAGTTGAAATCAGTGGCATATTTCACCGAAGTAGTGGAAGAAAATGCTTTGTTACGTTTTAAAGACAAACAAATGCCGGCTACCATTAAAGGTGTGAGTGATGATTTCAGTAAAATGACCCGCATTGACAGTATCATGTATGATGGGAAATTCCAATTATATGATGGTGCTTTTCAACGGGCGGTACCGGGTGTTGGTGTTGCTAGTATTTTAGGACTGGGTGCTCATTTTATTGACCCTTTGATAATTTACGCCCCCAAACGAACTGGCAAAATAAATTTACTACGTCCCGAAAATAGTTTTAACCAGATTGGAACTTTTGTATCCGGGATTTTCTCTGTAAAACAGTTACAATATGACGATCATTATGTATTGGTTTCTATCTCACTGGCACGCGAATTATTTGAATATGATAAGAATAAAGTCACGTCAGTAGAATTAAAATTAACAAGTCCGGTCGATCAGGAAAAAGTACAAAAACAAATACAAGCCATTCTCGGAGATCGTTTTCAGGTAAAAAACCGCTACGAACAACAGGAAAGTTTCTTCAAAATCATGCAAATTGAAAAGTGGATTACTTATCTGATACTCTGTTTTATATTGCTTATTGCCAGTTTTAATATTATCGGTTCCCTTTCGATGCTGATCATTGACAAAAAGGCTGACATTGAAACATTGCGTGATTTAGGAGCCAACAATCAACTGATAAAGCATATTTTTCTTTTCGAAGGCTGGTTAATTGCAGGGGTAGGAGCTTTGGGAGGTATAGGAATCGGGGCAGTTCTGTGTTTATTGCAGGAACATTTTGGCTTTTTAAAACTTGGCAGTGGGTACGTGGTTGATGCATATCCTGTTGTAACCAATTGGTTGGATATGGTTTTGGTGTTTGTCACGGTGCTTAGTATGGGATTTCTGGCAGCTTATTATCCGGTGCGCTATATCCGTACGAAAGAAAAAACATTGGAATAGTACTTCGGATAAGCAAATTACCCGAACAATATATTCCTGTTCTTCGGAAACAATAAATTTTAATTTTGAGAGTTTAATGTGATAAAAGAAAAATCTTCTCATCTTCAGGTCAAAGGTCTTATTCTTGATTCAATCGGCTCATTATCACTTTGAAATTATATCATTAAATTCGTTTTTTCAAATGAAAAATCACTTTTCACTGATACTCCTTGCTGTTATTTTGTTGGCTTCGTGTAAAAGTTACGAACCCAATGCCCCTTATGTCTACGAAACAAATCCTCATTATTACCTCGGGTATGAAGAATTCTACGGAGCATATTACTCAAACTATGGAATTAAAAACAATACATTAACTTTATCTTTGTTCAGTGATTCTTTGAAATTTGATGATAAGGGGCAACTTACCGGATTCGGTCAATATTTATATTTGGAAGATGTCTTTATTGCAGCAACTGATACTATGCTTCCTCTGGGTACCTACAGAATCAATACAACCGGCAATGAATTTAGTTTTTATGCCGGTAGAAATGATACTATTGATGGTGAAGCGTATACCAAAGGTGCTTACATTTATTACATTGAACAAAATTCTGCGAAATCCACTTTAAAACTCATTACCGACGGATACTTTACTGTCAGTGTTTCTAACGAAAAATATAAAATAGTTTGTAATTTTAAAACAGAGGATAAGACTGAACTGAAAGGAACATTTAATGCAGATTTAGGCTTTTCCGATCAATCCATCCCGACAAATATGAGTATCCCAAGAAACAAACTCCGGTTAAAAGGGTATGGATTATTGCCTTAACTTTGTTTTCATTTACAAAACTGGCTCGAAATTATAAATCACACAGAATAAATTACTAACAGAAATCCCCGACACATTGTATCGGGGATTTTTATGTATAATAGATATTAACTTTATTGAATTCTAACCGGAATCACCCTTAATTTATCAGTTCTTTCATAATCAGTGTCATAAGAGGCTGAACGGAATTACCAATTTGCTGTACTTCTTCATGACTGACCTCTACAATTTTGCCGGGAACGCCCAGGTCGGTTATTATGGAAATACCAAAGCACCGTATTCCGGCATGATTTGCCACAATAACCTCGGGGACAGTACTCATTCCAACCGCATCGCCTCCTATGGCACGGAAATAACGGTATTCGGCCGGAGTTTCAAAAGTTGGTCCGGTGGTGCCGACATACACACCCTCCACTACTTTTATTTTATGTTTTGCTGCAATTTGTCTGGCTTTTTCAATTAACTCCTTCGAATAAGCATCGCTCATATCAGGGAATCGGGTTCCCAATTCCGGAAAATTTTTGCCACGCAAAGGATGTTCAGGAAAAAGATTGATATGATCGGTAATAATCATCAAATCACCAATTTCGAAATTGGGATCTACTCCTCCTGAAGCATTGGAAACGAGCAAAGTGTCAATTCCAAGTGCTTTCATCACCCTTACAGGGAAGGTGACATCTTTCATATCATAACCTTCGTAGTAATGAAAACGGCCTTGCATTGCCAGGACATCTACATTCCCCAGTTTCCCGACAATAAGTTTCCCACTATGTCCTTCGACAGTAGAAACAGGAAAATTAGGAATGGTTTGGTATGGAATTTCGGTTTTATCTGTAATTTGAGTCACTAAATTTCCCAGACCCGTACCCAAAATAATTCCTGTTTTGGGATTAGTTGAAATTTTAGTACGAAGGAAATCAGCGGTTTCTTGAATTTTCTGCAACATAATTTTTTATTTTTTGGATGAAACTATCATCTTGGTTATTTAGTATTTTTACTTTTATCGGCAATGCAAATGTAAGCGGCTTCAACGATTCCGGGAATAAAGGATTCAATATCAAACGTGCTGCATCTTTTTCAGTTACCAACAAAATTTTTTCCAATGCAGCAAGTGAATCAAACTTTTTGCTTATTAAATTGAAATCTTTCAGATTGAAAGCATGGTGATCGGGGAAAAATAATGATTCTGTATTATCCGTGAATTTTTTAAGATAATCCATTATTGGCTGAGGTGAAACAATGCCGGCCACCAACAATACGCCTGAATTACTTTCTTTCAGCTTACTGTAGGTCCAGCTTTGATGATTTGATTGAGGAAATACAGGAATCAGTTCGTCGTATACATAACTTGAAAAAAATAACGATTGATTGGTTTCCGGTTTCAATTCAGTTTCTACCAACCGCATGGCAATAGGTTTCAAATCTGTCGGACATTTGCTTACAATAATGCAATTTGCACGTTTACTGCTACTTTTCCATTCCCGCAATCTGCCATAAGGCAGCATTCTGTCGTTGCAATATAAATTGGAGAAATCGGTCACCAAAATTGAAAATCCGGAACGAATTCTACGATGTTGAAACGCATCATCCAGTACTATGACTTGAAGGTCAGGGACTAACTCCAGTAATTTTTGTACTCCGTGAACTCTTTTCTCATCGACAGCAACGGTTACAGCCGGAAATTTTTGAAAAATTTGAAATGATTCGTCACCGATAATCCGATTATCGGATTTTTCATTTGCAAGGCGAAATCCTTTCGTATTGCGTTTATATCCACGGCTTAATACCGCCATTTTATACTCTTCCTGCAGGGCGGATAGAATGAATTCGGTATGCGGCGTTTTTCCGGCACCTCCAACGGATAAGTTACCTACAGTAATTGTTGGAATGTTGAAACCGGTAGATTTCAATAATTCAATATCAAACAACCAATTGCGAAAGGCTGTCACTAATCCGTAGATCAGTGAAATTGGATAAAGAATAATATGGATATAGTTTTTTCTCAAAAAAAAATGGTCTCCTGAAAAAAGAAACAGAAAGCAAAGATACAAAATTTCTTTATCGGAACAACCAGAAACGATTACAAACCTGCGAATGAGATTTATCGGGGAGTGTTTGGATTGAGATCAAATTTTGCAGAATCCTTTCCCAGGGGAAAAGCAAGTTGTCTAAAACATTTAGGTTTTTCAGGGAACCGGATCGTAACCTTTTCCACCCCAGGGATGGCAACTGCTTATACGTTTAATCGATAACCATCCACCTTTGAGTATGCCGTGTTTTTTTACTGCTTCGATGGTGTATTCAGAGCAAGTTGGAGTATAGCGGCAACTTGGAGGAAAAAGGGGAGAAATGCTGTATCGATAAAAATATACAGGTAGTAAAAATATAAATCGAAGTATCTTTTTCATTTTTGTAACATGAAATTAACCTGTCAACAGGCTTGCTACTGATTGTCAGGTAAGTCAGTTCTGTCGGGAGATTGAAAACTTTCCACTTTCAAGACCAGTTTATGCAGTGCGACTTTCATCTTTTTTTCTACTGCTTCAAAATTCAATTCATCGTCGGAAATATAGTGAAAGGCGATGTGAATCTGAAGTTGTTTTTCTTCAATTTTTTCAATCAGAATGCGTTTGTTTAGCCGGTAAGCTTCTCGCATAAGCCTTTTCAGCCTGTTGCGTTTCACGGCCCTCTTAAACCGTTTTTTCGGTACACTAACCATGACACTAATCCCTTCTTTATCCTTTATCGGTTCCAGTAGAAATACCACGCGCAATGGGTATGCAATAAAAGCTTCACCCAGCGTAAATAAGCGGGTGATGCGTTTATCGCCACACAAATGTTCCGATTTGGGAAATGAATATGCTTTGTCCATAATACTAAAAAACAATCCCAAAAGTACTGAAAATCTTCGATACTTTTGGGATCACACAATTTTTTTAGAAAACAATTTATTTTCTGGTTTTCTTGTTGCTTTCTTTCAGATAATTTTCCAGGGCCATTGTCATTGATGGAACACCGGGAAGCGGTGCTTCAATATCAAGCCTTAATCCGGCTTCACGTATTGCATGAGCGGTAGTGGCTCCAAAACTGCCAATTTGAATATCACCCTGAACAAAATCCGGAAAGTTTTTTAATAATGAATTAACACCGAGAGGACTAAAAAACAACAACATGTCGTAATTGAACTCCTCACTGGGCTCAAAATCGTTACTGACAGTTTTATACATAACTGCCTTTATAACAGGAACTTTTGATTTTTCGAGTATTGCCATCGTTTCCTCGTTTTGAACATCAGAAGTAATAAACAAGTATTTTTCTTCAAGATGTTTATTAATTACCGTAACCAGATCGGCTAATTTACCCGTAGGTGAAAAAAAGACCTTACGTTTACGATAATGTATATAACGCTGTAAATACACTGCTACAGATTCCGAAACACAAAAATACTTCATGGTTTCAGGAATTGTAATTCTCATTTCGTCGCATAATCTGAAAAAATGGTCAATTCCGTGACGGGCATTAAAAATAATTGCCGTGTAATCAAGAACTGAAATGCGTTGAGTTCTGAATTCTTTGGCAAATATTGGCTCAACTTTGATAAATGGACGAAAAATAATTTTGACATTGTACTTTTCGCTAATGTCAAAATAGGGCGATTTTTCTGAACTCGGTTTCGGTTGGGAAACAAGTATGTTCTTAATTTTCAATGCTGTATGGTTTAAAATTTAAAACACCTTATACTGTCAATTGATACACTTTATATAAAACATAAAAGGGTACTAATTCGAGGGTGCAAAGATACAACAATATATAAAAAGAAGCAGCAATTTTATTGAAAAATATTTGGAATAGTTTAATAACAATTAGAATAAGCCCAATAATACAGATAATTAAACTAACAATTTCTGTTAAATAGCTTAATGACCCCACAGCATAAATATATAAAATTAGTAAAGGAAATAGTGCTATACCTAAAATTGAAAGAATATTGAAGTAAGTCTCCTTAGCCATTTTTAAAGTGTTAGTATCTAGAAAAACGTAACCAAGTACGTCTATAATAAGAGACTTAGCACCAAAAAAGAGAGCGGTAATTAATAATAAATAACCATATTTCGTGATAGAGGCTTCAACTGTTAAGCCGTTTAGTGCCAGAAAAGCATATAAACTGAATACTGCTATCGCAAAAAGGATTAAAAAAAATCGAAATCGAAAGTCATTTATGGTTGTTTTGCTAAACAAACTTGAGCGTTCTTTTACATGGAGGAAAGTTTGTATTATCTCCAAAATCATTCCTTTTGAACGTGAGACAGAAAAGATCAGCAAGAAAAACAATAGAAGAAGCGTAACAAAAATCCAGATTTCGGTTTGAGGTATCGATGGATGGAGCACTCCTTCAAATCCGCGTGGTAAGTGTACAACAGATTTGATTGTATCAAACAGAGTTGTAGAATCGATAACCGGTTGGGTGACAGGACCCGATAAAACATGGGGAATCTCTTTATGAACAACAGGTATAACTGACTTTAAAGAATCAACTACAGCATCAACCGCCCCTGTCGAATGAATTTTCGCCATTGGCAAGTGCTTTGCCTGAGGACCAACAGGTAGCGCTTCTATGCTATCGACCAATAGCTTTAAGGTATCTCTAAAATGCATTCGTATAATTTAGAGAGCTGCAAAACTTCGGGCATCTGCGTCCCAACTGACAGAATTGTTTATGGCAGTAAGAACTTCTTCCGGAGTTTCTACTACAGTCCACATTTTTCTGTGCTTTTCCCGCATAAAATGTTCGTCTACAGCTCGGTTTAACATCTCGATCAACGAATCGAAATATCCTTCAATATTAACAATCACTATGGGTTTTGTGAAAATACCCAATCGTTTCCAGGTAATTATTTCCAATAATTCTTCCAATGTTCCACACCCACCCGGCAAAGCTACTACAGCATCTGCCAATATCGCCATTTTCTCTTTTCGTTCGTGCATGGTTTCTACCAGAATCAGTTCGGTCAATGTGGTGTGATTCCATTCTACTTCACACATAAACCGTGGAATTACTCCTATTATTACTCCTCCTGCCTCCAACATGCTGTCGGCCAACTGTCCCATTAATCCCATTGAACCGCCACCGTATACAATTTGTAATTGAGCATTGGCAAAAATTTTAGCAAGCCGGGCTGTTGCTTCGAAATAACTTTGTTTTACCTGCGTACTCGATGCACAATATACACAGATGGTTTTGTTCCCGTTTTGAAACATGTTCTGATCAATTTTGGATAATTATATGCAAAAATACTGTTTTCTTTCCGTATTTTTGACCTTCAAATTAAAAATACGGAAAATGATATTGGTTACAGGAGGAACTGGTTTAGTTGGAGGGCATTTGTTATGGCATTTATTAAAAGAAAACGATAGGATTTCTGCCGTTTGTCGTAAAACCAGTAATCTGGAACCACTTCGTTCTATTTTTAGCTTCTACACATCGAATCCTGATGATATTTTGAAGAGAATTGATTGGAGAATTGCCGATGTGCTCGATGAGATTTCAATTCAGGAAGCAACAGTTGGTGTAGATGTGTTGTACCATTGTGCAGCCGTTGTTTCAATGGGGAATAATTCAGGTTCTTTGATGGATACAAATGTCAGAGGTACCCGCAACGTGGTTCAGGCAGCATTGAAAAGCAGAGTTGGTAAATTCTGTTTTGTCAGTTCCATTGCAGCATGTGGAAGAGCAAGTGATGGAGAAAAAGTTGATGAAAATTGTATTTGGACTGATTTTCCTCATCAATCGCCATACGTTAAAAGCAAATATTATTCCGAACAAGAAGTTTGGAACGGAATTGCCAAAGGACTAAATGCAGTTATAGTAAATCCCGGCGTTATCTTAGGCGTATCTGGTACAGATACAGGTAGTTCTCAATTATTTTGTCAGATTCAGAAAGGGTTGTTGTTTTATACGAATGGAGGAAGTGGTTATGTTGATGTCCAAGACGTTGTTAAAGTAATGATTCGACTTTCTAATTCTTCGGCTTCAGGAGAACGGTTCGTTCTGGTTGGAGAAAATTGTAGCAATAAAGATATTTTGTGTTGGATGGCCGATGGATTTGGGAAACGCCGACCTTTTATTGGTATTGGTAAAAAAATGCTTTTGATCGTTGGAATTTTGTCGGAGTTTATTGGAAAAGTTTTTCACTTTAGTCCCTTGATTGACAGAAGTACAGCCCGCTCATCCACGCGTCGCGAATATTATTCGGCTAGGAAAATTGAAAATACCATCGCTTTTCAATTTACTCCAATTGAAAAATGTATAAATGAAGTTTGTGAGTTTAGAAATCTTACCCGGTATTAAAACTGAATTCCGGCTTTTAACCCCAAATTGTTCATGGTTGTTTCTCCGGTGTAAGTAAATGATCCTAAGCTGTTTGTTTCGGTCAGGATTCCTGAAAAAGTTTGAACTCCGGCATAAATTCCTGCGAAAAATATTGATTTCAGGCTTATTTTATGAGATAAACCTGCTGAAATTTTGATAAGTGATCCCCCCGGATTTCCTGTGTTAAGGGCAAAAGCATAACCAATATCCATTCCGAAATACGGAGATGTTCTTTTGTTTTTCAATGAACTTTGGATGTGAACAAACAAAGGTAAAAATTCTATCGATTTTGTACTCGTAGCCAGAAAAGTGTAGTTGTATCCGATTCCAATTCCACCAAATAAATTTTTCCCTAACAAGTTTTTATTTCCGAAAATCAACGAAAGTTGAGTGTTGGGCGACCAACCAAAACTGTTTTTGGCATTTGAGATGCCGCCCGAAAGCTCAACCAATCCACCAAAATTTCCGTAATTATAAGTTGTCGTTTTAATTGAATCAGGTTTATCAACCTTTGAAGTATTTGGTTTGGTTTCTGTTTCCATTTTTTCAATTTCGGATAATTGAAATTGATACCTTGTACCATCAATGGTGTTAAGCATAATCATGTCGTTTGTTTTTAAAACAATTTTTCCGACATAAATTTCTCCTGTTTTTAGTGTGATTTTATCTTGAACAGAGTTTCCCTGAGCCGAAAGACTCATCGAAATGAATATGCAAAATGCAACAATTAAATACTGTTTCATCGGATAAATTGCTTTTAATCAACCAAAACTGATTGAATGACTTCCCTGAAACTTTCCAGAAATGAAGTTGCATCCGATTTTGACAAACACAAGGGTGGGAGCAAACGAATGATATTCGTGCCACTTACACCTGTAAATATTTTTTTCTCAAATAATAAACGATTACGAATTTCTTTCACCGGTTGATCGAACTCTATACCAATCATCAATCCCAGTCCACGAACCTCTTTGACCTGTGGTATTTGTTTTAATTCTTCGATGAGGTAATTTCCAATTTTCTCTGTATTTTCAATCAACCGTTCAACCTTGATAATATCGAGGACAGCAATGGCGGCAGTACATGCCATGTGATTTCCACCGAAAGTAGTTCCCAGCAATCCGAACGATGCTTCAAATTTAGGACTGATTAAAACACCACCGATAGGGAATCCATTTCCCATTCCTTTGGCAACAGTAATTAAATCGGGGCGAATGCCTGCATATTGATGGGCAAAAAATTTACCACTACGACCATAACCCGATTGTACCTCGTCCAGTATCAGCACAGTTCCGGTTGCATTACACTCGGCACTTAATGCCTGCAGAAACTCAGCTTCCGGCACGCGAATACCACCGACACCCTGAATCCCTTCAATAATAACGGCACAAACATCTTGTTTTTTTAGCGATTTTCGAACCGAATCAATATCATTCAGCTCAAAAAAATCCACTTCGAATCCTTCATTTATCGGTGCTACAATTTTAGAGTTGTCGGTAACCCTAACCGCTGCAGAAGTCCGACCGTGAAAACTATTCTTAAAAGAGATTACCTTTTTTCGACCGGTGTGAAACGACGCTAATTTAAGCGCATTCTCGTTTGCCTCGGCGCCTGAATTCACTAAAAATAATGCATAATCGTCGTAACCAGAAGCTTTGCCGAGTTTTTCGGACAGTTCTGTTTGTAATTTGTTGACAACTGAATTGGAATAAAACACCAGTGTCTCCAGTTGATGCGTTAGTTTTTGAACGTAATACGGATGAGAATGACCAATAGAAATTACGGCGTGGCCACCGTATAAATCTAGATACTCAATCCCCTGATTGTCATATGTTCTGCAACCAATACCTTTTGTAATTTCAATGTCGAAAAGCGGATAAACATTAAATAAATTCATAAGCTCTTTTTAAAACTATTTAGTTTACATTTGAAAAAAAAGTGCTGAAAAATAATCATCTCTACGAAAAATTTCATACAAAAGTAATTCAAAATTTAGATACTCTCAAACAATTGCTTTTAAAAAAAATAATGTAATTTTACAGCCTATTATTCAAATTGCAATTTTCAGTCCTACAAACATATGGAAAAACAGGTTACGATTTATTGTAAGAACACAAAATCCTATCACGATTATAATTTAGGTACATCTTTAATTGAAATTTTTAATGACCTCAAAATTGAGTTGAAATTCCAAGTCGTTGCAGCGCGTGTAAATTACAAAGTAGAAGATTTAAATTTTCTGGTATATAAGCCCAAAGATATTGAATTTATTGATTCAAGTGTTCCTTCGGGAATGCGTGTTTATGTGCGGAGTTTAAGTATGGTCCTTGCAAAAGCAGTTTCGGAACTTTTCCCGCAAGCCACACTCCGTATTGAACATCCCATATCGAAGGGTTATTATTGCCGGCTTGTCAACATGGATCAAAAGCTTACTCCAGAGATAATCGTTCAAATTAAAGAAAGGGTCAATTTAATTATTGCGCAAGCTAAACGTATCGTGTGTGAAGAAAAACAAACTTCAGAAGTGAAGTTGTTGTTTGCAAAACAGGCACAGCAAAAAGATAAACTGACACTCTTCGAAACACTGGGTACTCCTTACTGCCGCTTCTTTCGCATAGACGACTTTATTGATTATTACAATGGTGTTTTATTACCTTCCACTGATTATCTGGGATTATATGACCTGGTTGAATATTATGATGGGCTGTTGTTAATGGTTCCTAATCGAGATAATCCCTATGTTTTGGAAGAAGCAGTTTTATTGCCCAAAATGTTCGATATTTTTAAAGAATATGTAGGTTGGAATAAAATTATGAATCTGAATAATGTTGGCGAATTTAATATTGCCTGCCGAAATAATCAGTCTTTTAATTTGATAAAAGTTTCTGAGGCTTTGCACGAAAAGAAAGTGGCTTCAATTGCCGATATGATTTCTGAACGCGGAGAGAAAATCCGCTTTGTACTTATTTCCGGACCATCCTCGTCGGGTAAAACCACATTTAGCAAACGTTTATCAATTCAATTGATGGTAAGTGGACTTAAACCGGTGGTATTGTCTTTGGATAACTATTTTGTAAACCGTGAAGATACGCCTCTTGATGAAAATGGTGAATGGGACTTTGAGAATCTGTATGCATTGGACTTACCCTTGTTCAATCAACATCTGAAGCAATTGCTTAACGGAGAAGAAATTGAAATCCCGGCATTTAATTTTGAAGATGGAAAAAGATATTCAAACGGAGATAAATTGCAATTGAAAGAAGATAGTATATTGGTTATGGAAGGCATTCACGCGCTTAATCCGGAATTGATTCTGGATGTTCCACCGGAGACAACGTTTAAAATATATGTTTCGGCTCTAACAACTATTTCCATTGACCAACACAACTGGATTCCAACTGCCGATACACGTTTGTTAAGACGGATTATTCGAGATTATCGTTTTCGCAATTATTCAGCTCGCGAAACGATTGCCCGTTGGCCAAGTGTACGGCGCGGAGAAGAAAAATGGATTTATCCCTATCAGGAAAATGCCGATGTCATGTTCAATTCTGCCTTATTATTTGAATTAGCCGTACTGAAAAGACATGCAGAGCCTATTTTGGCAGAAGTTCCCAAGTATTGCGACGAATATACCGAAACGCATCGTTTACTGAAATTTTTAAACTATTTTGTCCCCATTCACGATCGAGAAATACCACCGACTTCACTCTTGCGTGAATTTGTTGGAGGAAGTAGTTTCAGATATTAAAAAGATAATTTCAAAAGTAAAGCATGCAATTTGAAGTTCACTTTTGGGTTCCAGAATTTCAAATTTATAAACCGACTAACCGGATGAAAAATACTCTTTTGTTTACATTTATTATTTTAACTTGTACGATTGATTTAAATGCTCAATGGTTTAAAAAATCTTATTCAATTACACCTACGGTTACGGATTTGACTATCGGAAATAATGGTTTGGTTCAACGGACAATTCCGGGAACTACCTCAGTTATGTTGTCAGCCTTCGGACCTGCATACTGCTTTGGAGACCCAGGTGTTTTATCTACAAAAAAGTTTTTTTTAAATGTGTTCGATTTCAACTTGTTAGATACTCGTTTTGTTTATTCATTGGGATTACGGCATATTTTCACCAATAACTTCGGATTAAAAGCAACTTTTTATTACGGCACTTTTTTAGGTTCTGATGTTGGATCAATTTACCCAACCAGAGGTTATT
Source organism: Paludibacter sp. UBA6032 (assembly GCA_002427885.1). Lineage (GTDB taxonomy): Bacteria > Bacteroidota > Bacteroidia > Bacteroidales > Paludibacteraceae > Paludibacter. The sequence goes on along the minus strand of DIZI01000021.1, from coordinate 126,750 downwards.
CCTTTAATTCCAAAGTGATGGAATTTACTCTGAATGCAGAATATATACTTCTTGGCGGACCGAATGATAAATACTTAACACCTCATACTCTCTATGTTTTTGCTGGTGCCGGGGTTTTACACAGTAATGTTGTTTTTATGTATAATGATATTTCTATTACAACTCCTCCGCCTTCACGACCAAATGATAAAATACAACTCGTTACTACTGCACCGGTAATTCCTTTAGGTATTGGTTATCAATTTCAGTTAAATTACAGATTATCGATAGGTGCCGAACTTGTATATCATTCTGTATTTTCAGATTTTGTTGATGGAATTCAAACCCAAGGGTCAAAAAACGATGATGCATTGGCTTCTCTTTCTTTCACATTTGCATATAAAATCATGCAAAATCGAAAAAAGAGCGCCTGTAATTGTAATCGCTAGATGCTATTAATGTTAGTTTGAATTCCACTTTTTTGCCTGATGATTTTTATGATATCCCTTTTCTGTTCCTCTAATTCTGCCATTTTTTCAGTTTTCAGTTTTTTGATGATAAGTCTTTTTATTGTATACAAAATTTTTGAATATGAATATATTCTGTATTTTTTTTATGCAGGTCCTTTTATGTGATATTTATTGGTTTAAATATTTGATCGGCTAAAGAGACAAAATGTCATTATCCTCCTATTGGTATTGACTTTGCAGGTTATTCTGAAAATTTAATACAAATGTTTAATTTTAAAGATGGAGGAATAAATTATGTCACTCGTAAAATTTTCAAATCAGGTGCCTTCATTATTTGACCGTTTTTTTGAGGGCGACTTATTCGATTGGTCAAATCGTAATTTTTCACTAACCAACACCACTTTGCCTTCGGTAAATATAAAAGAAAACGCCGACGCATTTCAGGTAGATGTTGCTGCACCGGGTTTCGATAAAAATGATTTCAAACTCGAATTGAAGCACGATTTACTCACTATTTCATCGGAGAAACAAATTGAGAATGAGACAAAAGAAGGAGAACAATTCACCAAACGTGAATTCAGTTATCAGTCGTTCAGTCGTTCATTTAGTTTGCCGAACATTGCCGATGCAGAGGGTATCGGAGCCAGTTACGAAAATGGAATTTTGCACATATCCATACCTAAAAAGGAAGAAGCAAAACCAAGACCATCTCGTATGATTGAAATTAAATAATTCAGGCTGAATGTACTAAGAAAGTTGGGAGAAACACATATATGTTTCTCCTGATTTTTTTATGAATAAAACGAATCTGTTATTTTTTTTATTTGAATAGTGGAAAGGTTTTAATTATTTGTCCTAATATTGGAGATGTGAAATTTGAACATTTATTTGAACAGAATTTATACCTTTGTCGTTCCGTTATCAGATTTATGAACATTCGCCAAAAATAGATGGAAGAAACGATAAAGGGCTTGCGTGATGGAAATCATACGGCGTACGAGCAATTATTTGATAGTTGTTATAATACTTTGTGCAGATACGCTTATTCCATTCTGAAGGATATGGATGAAGCCGAAGATGTGGTGCAAAAAACATTCTGTAAGTTATGGGATATGCATGAAAACCTTAACATTCAAAGTTCAATCAATTCCTATTTGTATCGAATGGTACATAATGATTGTTTAAATATAATTCATCAAAATACCAGCCATATGGAGCATAATTTGAATTATATTTCTTCGTTAGATGCCGAAAACAATTCAACGATACATCATATTGAAAGCACAGAGTTACAAACTGCAATAGAAAAAGCACTTTTAGTTTTACCTCCACAATGCAGAAAAGTTTTTGAAATGAGCAGGTTCGAACAATTGTCATATTCTGAAATTGGAGTGCAATTAAATATTTCTACTAATACCGTAGAAAACCATATTTCAAAAGCACTTAAACTGCTCCGGTTCGAATTAAAAGATTTTCTTTCGTTCTGGTTACTAATACAACTCCTAAAATAAAAATGCCATGAAAAAAGAAACTGACAATTTACTGGCCAGATATTTTGGAGGAAATGCATCTGAAAATGATATGCAGATGCTTGAAGAGTGGATTTCAACCTCAAAAGAGAATCAACTCTATTTTGATCAACTAACCAGCCTTTATCAACAACTTGGACATTTTGATGCAAACATTCCAACTCCTGATATCGAAAACGCAAGAAAGGAATTCTTAAAGTATATTTCAACGCCTGCTGAAATTCAACATAACCAGAATTTTGAAATGAAACACAAACCTTTTTATAAAAGCTGGATATTTCAAGCGGCCAGTATTGCTTTGCTCGTGATTTTATCGTTTTCAGGCTGGAAAATGTTTTTTTCAGAACATCAGGTTATTTTTGCCTCCCAAATGAATCCAAAACAAGAAATCCTGGCTGATAACACTGAAATTCAACTTGCAAAAAACAGCAAAGTTACCTATAGTTCTGCGTATGCCTTAAATAACAAAATAATAAAATTAGAAGGTGAAGCCAACTTCAAAGTTGGTCATTCAGGGAATGGAAAATTACAAGTAGCAGCTGATGAAACCATTATAGAAGATATTGGTACAACATTTACTGTAACTGCTTATCCTGATAGCAATTACATAAGTGTAAAAGTAAGTGAAGGTAAAGTGCGTTTTTATACCAGAAATAATACCGGTCTTACAATTAATGCCTCCGAAACAGGTATTTATAACAAACAAACAAAAACGTTCAAAGCTTTAGCTCACAAATCAGATTCACTTAAAGTTGGTACAATGCATATTGATTTTCAAGCCATACTTTTAAGTGATGCTATAAATATAATTAGTAATGCTTACAATGTAAAAATTAATCTTGCAGAAAAATCGATTGGAAACAGAAGAATTACAGTATGTTTTGATAGCGAAGATGTAAATGTTGTTTTACAAATAATTGCTGAAACATTGAATTTGAACATTCAAAAGGAGAAAACGGGATATATTATTAGTGAAAGAAGGAATGAATAAATATATTCAAATATATATATTCTCAATTTTAATTCTCTCAACAATCATGTTGAGAGGACAAAACACTTCTCTAAATAATCCAATTTCAATAAAATCAGGGAAAATCACCTTGAAAGAGGCTATAATATCAATAAGCAATCAAACGGGTTGTGTTTTTTCGTATGATCCGATCAAAATTGACGTTAAGTATCTAATTACAATTCCTGAAATCCATTCACAAAACCTTCGTTCGGCTTTGAAAACGATATTACCTAAAACTATTCAATTTAAATTGAATGGAAAATACATTGTACTGATTGAAAAAGAATCAAAAAATTCAGATAAAACTGTCAGCAAAGAAATAAAACAAACTCAGAATATTAAAACTTTTCCTGAAGATAAAAAAACGGAAGGAAGAATAGATAAAAATCCTGAACTTGAGCGACTTGTATTGCCTTCATTGAAAGATGGGACAACTTCATCTATAGACTCACAACCATTCCAAACCGCAATTATTCAACCAAAAGATTCAATTTCAGCGATTGAGAAATCAGATTCTATTTTCAGTTCAGCTTTAGTAATTGATACAATTGCAAAGAATCAAAGTCTTCAAACGAAAATTGCAATAAACGATTCCACGAGAACAGAAAAACCAAGCTTCAGGAATTTCATTAAAAAAACAGGATTACTTGAAACCGGATTTTCTTTGAATAAACAACTAAGTTCATTATCCGTTCGTATCGGAGTAAATTATTTATATTCAATTCTTTCGATAAGTTCTGACCACAATAAATCATATTTGATGGGCATTGGAATTGGTTCAAATCTTAATTTGAACAAGCATTTTGACCTAAACATTGATTTAGTGCGAAGTAATCTTATAGCTGGCAAATCTTATTTATTAGACATTAGAGCATCTAACACTCAATTAATTCCCTTGTTGAATTATAAAATATGGCCGTTTTTTAAAATATCCGCAGGTCCAACATTTAATATTATCAAGTCAAGTTATATCAGTTCTATTTCAACCACCGATTTGGGAGTATTGGTGGGAATTGGATATTCCCTTGGATTTAAAATTGACTTAAAAAACCTGCTAGCAAAAAAAAATGAAAAATAAATAAGAACTGAATAGTGGTACTATTTCTTTTGTTTGTCTTAAAAGTATATTTCCAATAATTTCATTTAAAAATAATTCAATATGAAAAAAGTAAATCTATTAGCAATTCTTGCTATTTCATTCATTCTCATTTCATTTGTGGCATGTACAGCCGATCAGACTGTCGGCTCTGATGCATCGGTTACTTCAACTGCAGTTGATGAAGCACAAGCTTCAAACTTAAACGATCAGGTTATAAGTGCCGTTGATGACTACGTTAACACTTCTGATGCAAATGGTTTTGCTAAAGTAAACTCTGCTCAAAAAGTAAACAGTATTTCGGCAACTGATACTGTAATCGTAACGATAGACAAAACCGATTTAACTGTATTTCCTAAAAAAATAAGTGTCGATTTTGGCACAACCGGGTATACCGATAAACGCGGGAATGTACTTAAAGGTAAGATTTATATTACTGTAAGTAACCGAATGACAATTGCCGGCTCAACCCGTCAAATACTGTTTTCCAATTTCTATGTGAATGACAATTTGGTAAAAGGAACTAAAACTGTAACTTATAATGGGATTACAGATAGCAAACCAAGTTGGAGTATAGTTGCAAGAGATACTATAACACGTGTTGATGGTACAACTGTTATCTGGAACTCAGATCGTACACGTACGCGTATCGATGACAATAGCACTCCTCTGATATATTGGGATGACTCTTACGCAATTTCCGGTAGCTCAAATGGCATAAATGCAAAAGGGGTAGCTTATACGATGACAATAGATGCAACAAAACCATTAGTTACTGTTGGTGGATGGAAATATTTTGTAAGTGGAGCCGTACTGATTACAACCGAAAAAAGGACAGCTTTACTTGATTACGGGGATGGGACAAAAGATGCGAAAGCAACTATAACCATTAATGGCGTTACGAAAGATATTAATTTGAAAAAATAATTTGTTATTTTTAAAGGTAATAATCTCTTTAATTGTACTTTTTCAGAAAATGAAAGGCCTGTTGAAATTTTTCGACAGGCCTTTTTCGTTTTTTTTGTATTGTATCAGACGTTGAATCTAAAATGCATAATGTCACCATCCTGCACAACATATTCTTTCCCTTCAACATTCATTTTCCCGGCTTCTTTACAGGCCGATTCCGATCCAAGTGTGGTAAAATCTAAATACTTAATCACTTCGGCACGAATAAATCCTTTTTCGAAATCGGTATGAATCACACCGGCACATTGAGGAGCTTTCCAGCCTCTTCCGAATGTCCATGCGCGAACTTCCTGAACCCCGGCGGTAAAATAGGTTTGTAAATCCAATAAATGGTAAGCAGCCCGTATCAACCGTGAAACACCAGACTCACTCAGACCAACTTCTTCGAGAAACATTTGACGTTCTTCATAGGTTTCCAGCTCGGCAATATCAGCTTCAGTAGCAGCAGCTACAATCAGAATTTCGGCATCTTCTTCTTTTACCGATTCCCTCAGTGCATCAACGTAAGCGTTTCCTTTGGTTGCGGAGGCTTCATCCACATTGCATACATACATTACGGGTTTGTCGGTAAGTAGGTATAAATCTTTAACCAGTTTTTTATCCATTGGATCAAGTTTTACTGTACGGGCTGATTTACCCTGCAACAAAGCATTTTTATACTGAACATAAATATCATAAATCACTTTTGCTTGCTTGTCGCCACCGGTTTGAGCTTGTTTCTGAACTTTATTAATACGGCTTTCAACCGTTTCCAAATCTTTCAATTGCAGCTCGGTATCAATAATTTCTTTATCACGAACAGGGTTTATGCTTCCATCCACGTGTGTGATATTGTCATCATCAAAACAACGTAATACGTGCAAAATAGCATCCGTTTCGCGGATATTGGCTAAAAATTTATTGCCCAATCCTTCGCCTTTGCTGGCGCCTTTTACCAATCCGGCAATATCCACAATTTCCACGGTGGTTGGCACAATTTGCTTTGGGTGAACTAATTCAGCCAATTTGTTCAAACGCTCATCGGGAACGGTAATAACACCAACATTCGGTTCTATCGTACAGAAAGGAAAATTTGCTGCCTGCGCTTTAGCATTTGATAAACAGTTGAATAAGGTAGATTTACCAACATTGGGTAATCCTACAATACCACATTGAAGAGCCATATTTTATTTGTTTGAAAGTTTAAACGTCTGAAATTGATATAGTAACCAATTGAATCGTTGATTTGTGAATTCGGTTGTTTTTAAATGCTCTTGAAATAATATATTTCCTTCACCAACAATCAATTCAAAATTCTTGATTCGATATTTTTCGGGCTGCAAAGGTACAAAAAAAAATGCTTTTCACAGCACTACAAATTGCTTTATCAAAATAATGTGTTTAAAATCAGCACCTGAAATAAAAATGGCAATAAAGCTAATTTGCTCAATTTTTAGAATGGCTTTATAAATTATTCATATTTTTTTAATAAATTAAATTTCTATCTTTGTTATACGAAAACTGAAAAACAGAAAAACTGTATAGTTATTGGATTGGGGAAAAAAACGTCGAACATTATTTTTAAGTTCAAGAAATTGATGACAGTAAATGAAATTTCAAATTGCCGTATTTCCAACCAGAAAATTGTTGGTTCAGCATTCAAAACAGCAAAAGAGCTTGTTGGTTGGATGGGAGCGATGCAGGCACAGGATTTTTCAATGGCAAAATTAGCCATTGGGATCCGGGTTTTAAATTCAACGGAAGAAAAGATTGAATCGGCTTTTAATAATGCCGAAATTCTCAGGACTCATGTATTGCGTCCGACCTGGCATTTTATTCCCGCTGAAGATATCTACTGGATGCTTGACCTTACAGCCCGGAGAATAAAATCTTCCATGACATCCAGACTCAAACAGTTGGAACTTACACCGGAACTTATTACAAAAAGTAACAGCATAATTGAAACAGTTTTTTCGAAAACCAAATTTCTGACGCGTGAAGAATTGGCTACTGAATTTAATAATGCCAACATAAACGTTGCCGATAACAGGTTATCTCATCTCCTGTTTCAGGCCGAATTGGAAGGAATTGTTTGCAGCGGTCCGATAAAAGCTAAAAAGCAAACCTATGCTTTACTTTACGATAGAGTTCCCAACAAAAAGATAATTACAAGAGATGAAGCATTAGCAGAATTGGCAAAACGTTATTTCACAAGCCATTGCCCGGCAACATTAAAGGATTTTATTTGGTGGTCGGGTTTATCAGCGATTGAAGCAGGTCAGGCTTTGGAATTAATTAAACCAACACTTATCTCCGAAACAATAAATTCTGAAAAATATTGGATGACAAGTTCATTTTCAGAATGCAAAAACAACACTTCCGTTCATTTTTTACCAGCCTTCGACGAATTTCTTATCAGTTACAGAGATCGGAGTGCATCACTTTCATTGACGGATAATAAAAAAGCAGTATCGGACAATGGAATTTTCAGACCTGTAATTGTTCTGAACGGACAAGTAATTGGTTTGTGGAAGCGGACATTGAAGAAAGATAAAATAATGATCGAGACCGGTTTTTTTCAAAAGCAAGACAAAGGAACAAAAGTTCTTGTTGAAATATCGGCCTTGTTTCTTAATCATTTCTATGGGAAAACATTAGATTTAATTTATTAAGATAAATTATAATAGGAAGATGAAACTTAAATTTTAAAACGGAATGAAAATGTTTAATATATTCACTTTACAAGGAACTTTAATGAGTTGAAAATGTTTATATTGGCAATAAATGATAGAAACAAAAAGAAAATTATGACACAAACAGCATTAATAACCGGAGCATCCGGTGGAATCGGGATGGAATTAGCTCATATTCACGCTTCAAAGGGTGATAACTTAGTTTTGATAGCCAGAACAAAAGAAAAATTAGATGCATTAAAACTGGAGTTGGAGTCCCAATTTGGAATTTCGGTTTACAATATTTGTCTCGATTTATCCAAAGATGATGCTCCGAATGCGATATTTAATGAATTGAAAGGCAAAAAGATTCACATTGATTATTTGATAAATAATGCAGGATTTGGCGATTTTGGTGTTTTTGCCGAATGTAACTGGGAAAAGCAATCGGAAATGATTAACCTGAATGTGATGGCATTGGCGCATTTGACCCGATTGTTTTTACCGGATATGATTAAAAACAAATTTGGTAAAATATTAAATGTAGCATCAACAGCTGCTTTTCAGCCGGGGCCGGGAATGTCGGTTTATTTTGCCACAAAAGCTTTCGTGTTGAGTTTCTCGGAGTCAATAGCTAATGAACTGAAAGGGACAGGAGTCACAGTAACCGTTTTATGTCCGGGTGCTACTGCTACAGGTTTCAAAAAGGCTGCAGCTCTTGAAAAAAGTCAATTATTCAAGGGAAATCAAATAGCATCTTCCCGGGAAGTGGCTGAATTTGGATACAATCAGATGATGAAAGGGAGAATAGTTGTCATTCATGGATTTATGAATAATATTCTGGTTCAGTCACTACGGTTAGCACCTCGAAATATTATTACAGCTGTCGCAAAAATGAAATTAAAAGAAAAATAATATAGTTCAATTGAATATTTTTCTTACTCTTTATTAAAAATGTAGTATTTTGACTGAAATGACTTTAATAAATGCATTTAAATTTTATTTTTTTTGACTGTAACTTAATAATTATTAGCCGTAAGTACGGTATTTAACAAAAAAACAACAATTTATTTTCAAAAGAGAACGATATGTAATTATATTACACTATCTTTGCGATTCAATAATTATTAAAACATTAACAATGAGTAAAGGAACAGTAAAATTCTTCAATGAATCAAAAGGTTTTGGGTTTATTAGTGAAGAAGGTTCGAACAAAGAACATTTTGTACACATTTCTGGATTAATTGATCAAATTCGTGAAGGTGATACCGTAGAATTTGATTTGCAAGAAGGCAAAAAGGGATTGAATGCAGTAAATGTCAAAGTAATTTAGTATATATACTAATTGACGTTTTTCAAGTCAGAAAAGTCTGTCAGCAATGTCGGGCATTTTTACCAAATTAAAACGCTCCTGAAAATTTATTTTCAGGAGCGTTTTTTATAGGGTATTTCTATTCTATTTCCAGGAGTCTTCCGGTTTGTTGATCGACTCGGATTTTCAGGTTCTTTTGTTTAAATACATTTTCGGAAACAGGAACAATCTTACCAAATTGAGGAATGAAGAATTGGCCGGAAAAATAAGTATTGATACCATCTCCAATCGTTACTTGAGTAGCGGCCGGGAAGACAGTGTAAAGTGCAGTTACTTCTTGTTTTGCTTTTGAATCGGCAGCAACTACACGGGTAACCGTTGGTTTAATATTAATATAATAGGGTGAACCGCCCAAATCATCGGCTGGGACAAGTCCTCTCAAAGCTGACACACGAAATAAAACCTGATTGGTCATAGCTGAATCCGGAGTCAGGAAGATTTGTTGAGACTGTATTTCTGTAGTTGTCTTTCCTATAAAAAGTTCTGTCAGCTCACTTTCTTTTTTATTGAGTCCTTCCAGCATAAGCGAAAATGATGCTCCATCGGCGGGCAGTTTATCTACATCAGCTGTCATTAATCCCAGACGGCTTTCACGAATATGATAAATTTGTTTGGCTGCACCTTCTGCCAGCTTAGCTTCAGATCCTGCCATCATATATTCTTCACCCAATGGAAGCAAGGTTGGAGTTACGAATTTTTCAACTGCTGGAAAAGTGTAATTTTCAATGGGCTTAGCTTCAGGTTGATTAGGTACATTCACACCACAAAGAAGGCCTTGGGAGTTCACTGACAATCGGGACGAAAAGGAATTTTTATCAGTAATGGGTTTAAATGTAAAAGTCCGCTTAGGATCAGGAATAGCCCGTGTTTTCACTTCAAGGTTTTTCAGACGATAAACGGTTTTTTCGGAGGTAATTACATTAGTTGTTCCTAAATAACGTTCCGAATAACGATAAAACATACCCGGTGTTTGCGTTACTTTTTCCGTTTGCACCTCTATGCAAATTTCGGTTTTCGGCAAAGCATACACAATAGCGCATTCACCTTCGGTAAGCGAAAATGGAACTTGTGCTGAAACGTTCATGGCCAGCACAAATATTGCAGATATTAAGATTATCTTTTTCATTTGATTGGGTTGTTGTTGGTTATTTACTTCGTTTTATTAAATTTTTTTCTACTTGTTATAAAGAAATTGATTAATATAACGTTGGGGGCTAATATCATTTTTTAGCCTTTGGCTTAGCTTTAGTTTTGACTTTAGCTTTTGGTTTAGCCTTTGCAGGTGTTTTTTCCCTGGCTGGTTTTGCAGCAGCTGTTTTGCGTCCAAAAGGTTTCTTTTTCGTTGCGGCATCGGGCTGTGCTGCGATCAATTCCAGACATTTTTCGAGCGTAAGCAAGTTAGGATCGGTTCCATTCGGTATTTTGTAGTTTACCTTGTCACGGGTGAAATAAGGTCCAAAACGACCATTCAACACCTGAATTTCATTCTCTGCTCCCAGAGTCTGTATAATTCGATTTTTCTCAACTTCCCTTTTTTCTTCAATTATTTCAATGGCACGTTCAGTCGACACTTTCATTGGATCGTCGGTTTTCGGTAGCGAATAGAATGCTCCATCGTGACGGATATAGGGTCCAAAACGACCAATAGCAACAGTCATAACTTTGTCTTCAAATTCTCCAATCTGGCGGGGGAGCTTGAATAATTCAAGAGCTTCTTCAAAAGTTATACTTTCGATGGATTGGTCGCGACGAAGTGATGCAAAAACAGGTTTTTCTTCTTCTTCTACTGTTCCAATCTGTGCCAAAGGTCCGTATTTTCCAATTTTTACCGAAAGTTGACGCCCACTTTTCGGATCCGTTCCCAAAACCCGTTCACCCACCTGGCGTTCGGAATTTTTCATTGTATCTTCTACAATGGGATGGAATTTCTTGTAAAACTTATCGATAGAGGCTGTCCATTTTATATCGCCATCGGCAATGTTATCGAATTCTTTTTCAACATCGGCCGTAAAATTATAATTCAATACATCAGGGAAGTTCTCAATTAAAAAATCAGTTACAACCAAACCTATATCTGTTGGGAAGAGTTTGGATTTTTCGGCACCGGTATTCTCAATTTTAATTTTATCCGTAATTTTACCGGCTTTCAGTTTAAGAACATTGAAATCACGTTTGTAAGCTTCACGGTCACCTTTTTCTACATACAAACGATTTTGTATCGTTGAAATTGTAGGAGCATAAGTAGAGGGACGGCCAATGCCCAACTCTTCCAGTTTGCGTACCAGACCGGCTTCACCGTAGCGTGGTGGTTTTTGCGAGAAACGTTGTTGCGCAACAATTTCTTCCGGCAAAAGTTTTTCACCATTTTTCATTGCGGGAAGCAATGATTCATTTTCTGCATCCGATTCATCATCGGTCGACTCCAGATAAACTTTCAGAAAACCATCAAACACAATGACTTCCCCCGAAGCAATAAATTGATGTTGAATGCCTGATATACTGATATAAATGGATGTCTTTTCAAGTTCGGCATCCGACATTTGCGAAGCAATGGTCCGTTTCCATATCAATTCGTAAAGTCGTTTTTCCTGCGAAGAACCTTCAACAGTATGAGCATTCATATAACTCGGACGAATTGCTTCGTGTGCTTCCTGTGCTCCTAAGGTTTTAGTATTAAACTTTCGGATATGAACGTATTTCTGACCGGCCATGCTAATGATTTCAGCTTTGGAAGTTCCTAATGCTAAATCGGACAGGTTAACAGAGTCAGTACGCATATAGGTAATTTTCCCTGCTTCATAAAGGCGTTGAGCAACCTGCATGGTCTGTGCTACTGAAAACCCTAACTTACGGGCAGCTTCCTGTTGCAGGGTAGAAGTAGTAAAAGGAGGTGCGGGAGATTTTTTAGCCGGTTTGGTGACGATATTATCAACACTAAATTGCGCATCTTTACATTTCTCCAGAAAATCCTGTGCTTCTTCTTTGGATGTAAAACGTTGTTGTAATTCTGCTTTTAGTTCTACTTCTTTATGATTAACATCAAATGATTTAAATACGGCACTTACACGATAAGTCGCTTCTGCAGTAAATTGGTTGATTTCACGTTCTCGTTCAACAATCAGTCGAACGGCAACCGATTGAACACGGCCGGCTGAAAGCGATGGACGTATTTTTCTCCAGAGGATGGGCGAGAGTTCAAAACCTACAATCCGGTCGAGGATGCGACGGGCTTGTTGAGCATCAACCAAATGGATGTCGATATCCCGGGGATTATCAATAGCGTGAAGAATGGCTTCTTTGGTGATTTCATGGAAAACAATACGACGGGTATTTTCACTCTTTAGTTTCAGTTCTTCGTACAAGTGCCAGGCTATGGCTTCTCCCTCACGGTCTTCATCGGAAGCAAGCCAGACCATTTCTGCATCTTTACTTGCTTTTTTAAGTTCCGAGACTATTTTTTTCTTGTCGGTTGAAACCACATATTGTGGCTGATAATTGTTTTCAAAATCAATTCCAATGCCTTTTTCAGCCAAATCGCGTATATGTCCGAAACTGGACATGACCTGATAATCTTTTCCAAGGAATTTTTCTATCGTTTTAGCTTTTGCCGGTGACTCTACAATAACAAGGTTTTTGGACATACAGATTAATTAAGGATGAATAAATATTAATTAATAATTGCCAGAGGGTTCATTTTTTTTTATCTAAATTGAACAAACAAATTTATTAATTAAGATCAAAATATTTCTAATGCAAGTGTCAGGTTTTTGAATTCGGGTGCAAAATAACAAAAACAAGTAGGTACGAGCCAAATTTTCAGCACATTATTTTTGTTTTTTATTGTTTAAAGGCTAAAAAATGTGCTGAAAACTGCTAAATTCAAACATTGATGATGAAAAAAAGCGATAAATTGAAAAGATGAATAATGTTTTTGAATTAATTAATTGTCAAAAAAACGGAACTCATTCAGAATAAATTATCGTATTTTTATCTGAAGGATTATGCTGAAATTTTAAAAAAAATGGTCGGGATGTAGTGCATCCCAACCATTTTTTTTTAAAATCAGAAAAGAATTTAAGTGTTTATTTTATTGGTTTAATCACAAAACCATAATTGTATTCCTTGTCTTTCAACAAATATTGTTTGTGCGGATATGCACCCCAGCTGTTGTCACCACCAACACCTCGTTGCGCTAAATCGACGCTAAGAACAACTTCTCTACGTGGAGTGATGTCATTGGTGTGTCGGTATTTTTTAGATAATCCCGGATCAAAATCTTCCGGCCAATTATTGAGTGCACTGGCACAAATTGGTTGCAAACCTTCGATACGAATTCCTTTGCCCTCATTATTGGTCAGAGTGAGCCAACGTAAATCGGTTTTGTAACCATTTTCCTGCGGACGCGTATAGGGTACATATTGATCGGCGACTTTGGAATTATAAATACCAATAAACGATGCCGTATTGCGGTCGGAGTAGTTTTCCAACGGACCACGGCCATAATATGTAAAGTTGTCATATTCATTATTCAGCGACATAATCATTCCAAAGCGGGGCATTTCAGGTAATTCATTCACACCGGCTTTATAATGTACATCAACCGCTAAAGCTCCATCACCAGTCATAGTGTAGACAATTTGATAATCGGAAGCTACATCTTTTAAATAAATATCAGCCGTAACAATTGCTTTGCCATTTTCTTCTTTAACAGCGATATTTTTTACAGAGGTATTTTCTCCTGCCATTCGCCAAATGTTACATTTTTTCTCCATTCCATTTCCGAAATCATTATCGGTTGGAGCCCGCCAGAAGTTTGGAGTCGGATTCTGATTGAAGTACCAGTTATTGTCTGCTTTATATCTTCCAATCAATCCGGACCACTTATTAATACTAACATCAACCCCGGCCGCACTGAGTGTTATACGGTCTTTATCGTCAGTTACTTTTGGTTTATCGCCGGAAGTATTTGCAGTTACAAAGTATTTCCCCTCGCCGAGTTTGAACTGTTCGCGTGCAATTTCAAAATTCTGTGGCATTATTTCAGTGCCAACTTTTGTAAGTGCAAAAATATTCAAAACATATTCCACGCCATCTTTTGTCGGAAGAGCCGGCAAAGCCAACTGAACTTGCTTTTGCGAAAGTGGGGCAAGGTTCACATCAACGGTTCCTTCTTTGATAACCGATCCGTTTTCCAACACTTCATATTTGAATAGGTAATTTTCAAGATTTGTATACCCGAATCCATTTTCGATCCGAATAATCCCTTTATCCAAATCAACCGCTTTGAAAAGAATATCCTGATATACTTTTTTCACTTCGAAAGCACCCGGATGCGGTGTGCGGTCTGGCCAAACCAATCCATTATGATCGAAATTTTCGTCATTTGTGTAATTTTGACTTCCCATATCACCACCGTAAGCCCAATACTTACGTCCAACTTCGTCGGTCACTTCAAAACCCTGATCAACCCAATCCCAGATAAATCCGCCCTGCAAATTTTTACTGTTGTGAATAATATCCCAATATTCCTGAAAATTTCCACTACTATTTCCCATGGCATGCGCATATTCACACATAATGAACGGACGTTTCACATTCTCGCGATTGCCGTATTCTTTCATATACGAAACCCCTGGATACATAGGGCATACAATATCGGTATTATCCTGCTCATGAGCTTGTTCAAACTGAACCAAACGGGTATTGTCACGTTTTTTGATCCAGGCATAGGTCTTTTTAAACACATCACCATTGCTTGCTTCGTTTCCTAATGACCAGATAATAACGGCCGGAAAATTTTTATCGCGTTCAACCAGGCTATAAGTTCTATCCAAATGCATATTGTCCCAGAGCGGATTATAGGCCATATTCTCTTTTCCATAACCCATACCATGACTTTCGATGTTGGCTTCGTCGACCATAAACAATCCATATTGACTGCATAATTTCACCCAATTTAAATTATTGGGGTAATGGCTGCAACGTACAGCATTTATGTTCAATTGCTTCATCAACCGGATATCTTTCATCATCGTTTCTTTGTCCTGATAATGTCCGGTTATCGGGTTATGTTCATGAATATTGACACCGTGAACAATAATTCGAATGCCATTTACCAGCAATTGCCCGTTTTTCAATTCTACTTTGCGGAATCCAATTTGCGAGCCTATCACTTCATTCAACCGTCCGGTTTCATCCTTAAGTGTCAGCAATAAAGTGTACAAATTTGGGGTTTCATTACTCCATAATTTTGGTGCAGAAACCTTCTGATTCAGTGTGGTTGAATCGCTTGCATTGGCTGCAACATTCATCTTCAGTGTTTTTACAAAAATCACTTTCCCGGAAGCATCCACCAATTTAGCTTCCACAAGCTGGTTGCTTTTGGCAACTGAATTCATGTTTTTCAACTTTATATCAACTGACAAACTTCCGTTTTTATACGCTGCATCCAAATCGGGACGTGCAAAAAAATCGGAAATACGCACATTTTCAGTACTGAAAAGATACACATCCCTGTCAATACCGGAAATACGCCAAAAATCCTGATCTTCGAGGTAAGAACCATCACTCCAGCGATACACTTCTACGGCTATCAGATTTTTCCCCGGTTTTACATAGTTTGTAATATCAAATTCGGCCGGACTCTTGGTGTTTTCCGTATAACCTACTTTTTGTCCATTAACCCAAACATACATAGCCGAAGTTCCCGCTTCGAAATGGATAAAAACCCGACGATTGTTCCAATCAGCCGGAATGTCAATATAACGACGGTACGAACCAACCGGGTTGTCGGAATGGTCGATATAAGGTGGATTTTTAGGAAACGGATAGGTTGCATTCGTATAAATTGGAATTCCATACCCTTTTAACTCCCAATTAGAAGGAACTGAAATTTCTTTCCAGTTAATAACATTGAAATCAGTTTTATAAAAATCTTTTGGTCGTTGATCGGGAGTTGGAGACCATTGGAATTTCCAGTTTCCATCGAGGGACAAAAACCAGGGGGAGCGAATATATTCATCAGCAATGGCTGAAGACTCATCGGCATAAGGAAGAAATGCAGCACGTGCTGGTTCGCGATTAATCTGAAAAACGGTAGGATTTTCCCAGTCGTTTGCAACCGCTGCATTTTGAGCAAAGACAGGAAAAAGAAATGCAGCAAAAAAACTGCCTAATATCATTCTTTTTTTCATCAAAAGGTGTTTTTAGTTATAGTAAATATTTAAATTTAGATTACATCAAAATGATTTGAAATGAAAAACATTTTTCCGGTAATATGCAACAGAGCCATTAAGGATATTGAAAAATCCTGCTGAATCTAATCAATCATACCGGTCTGAACATTAGGACTGATTTTATCCACCCATTTAAGTTCCATGGTGCTGTCATTTTCAAATGTCAAAGGTAAGAAAATATAAGTTGAATTTGAATACTTTTTCCCATCCCAACGGTCACCGACATACAAATAATTTATTTTTTTATTTCCTTTAATTGGCAAAATAAAAGTGGATTGAGAATCGTAAGTCGTTGAATTTCCTATATCTTTCAGATCGGACCAGGGTCCGAGTATTGATTTGGCGTAAGCATATTTTCCCTGATTTGGCGTCCAACCGGTACAACCGGATGTCATTAAAAAGTAGTAATCACCTCGTTTTACCATTGCAGGAGCTTCACGGTGTCCACCCGGCCAAAGAGTTGCAATTTGTTCTTTAGCATCCAGATAATCATCAGTCAGTCTGTACAACATCATATCATAATTTTCGCGGGCAGCTGAAAGGAAGTATGCAGTTCCGTCTTCGTCTTTGTATAAAGTACAGTCGCGTGACATGTTTTCGAAAGGACGGAAACTTTTCAGGAAAGTAAACGGTTTCTCGATATTATCTGAAAAGGCAACGGCTGCACGAGCATAACTGTAATCGCGTCCATATTCATAGTGCATCCACATAATGTATTTTTTGGTCTTTTCGTTGTAAATGACTTTTGGTCTTTCAATATTGGCACGATCGAGTGTGGGATTAGATTCTCTTGTCAGTAAATCCGCACGAAATTCCCAATTCATCAAATCTTTTGACCGGTAACAGGAAACAAAAACACCGTTTTTTCTATTTTCACCCAACCAATAATAATAGTCACCTACCTTAAGAAATCCTCCGCCATGAGCAGTAATTACTGTTCCTTTTATGTCTGTAAAATCCTGTCCATTAAGGATACTGGTTTTTGTTTCCATCGACTGAGCAAATATGCCAGAAGTAAAACTTATTAAGATAAGAAGTAAAATAGATTTGGATATAGAATGTGTTTTTTGAGTTTTCATTTTCTTGAAGCAAAATTTTAATCGGGCTGTTTATTTGGAAATATTCATTGCAAAATTATATATTCTTTTCTTTCTCAAGGTAAAGAATTCATTCAATAAAGGGGAAAATAATATAAGTTTAATTTCAAATTCGTGTCCGTTGATTCATACGAATAAGTTGTCATTTGAAATGTTGATTATTTTTAATGGTTTAGCTTAATTATAAAAAATAATTGCTAATTTTGGTGGCGAAAAATCATCTAAGTAATAGAACAACTATAATGTCGTATTTTATAAAAAGAATAGAACGCAGATTTTCACGGACTCTGCGGATAAGAACGGATAATATTTAATCTTATGTATCCCGATAGCTATAGGGACGGATTTAAGTCATGCAAGCATGACTGATATGATAGTAAATGTCTGAACATCAATTTCGACCTGTCGAAATTAAAATCTGTTTTAAAATCCGTTAAATCAGCGTTTATCTGCGTGCTATTCTTCATTTTTTTTACTCGATTATACGACATTATTTATTTCCACTTACTTAAGTGATTCGTCTGTGATAATACTGTCCTGTTCGAATCAGGTTTACATTCTACTTAATAATCAAGTTAGCCTTAAATTTATGAATTCAAATCAATCCCGTCTTCAGGTAGTTGACGCCCTACGTGGATTTGCAATCGTATCAATCATGTTATTGCACAATCTGGAACATTTCGATTTCTATTTCTCCCCCAAAAATCTTCCTGTATGGATGCCTCCCATTGATAAAGGAATCTGGGATACACTTTTTTTCCTGTTTTCAGGAAAATCATATGCCATTTTCGCCCTGCTTTTTGGTTTGACTTACTTTATTCAGTCCAACAACCAGGAGAAAAAAGGGAAAGAGTTCAGAGGCAGATTTGCGTGGAGATTATTGCTTTTGCTTGGCTTTGGTCTGATTAATTCCGCTTTCTACGAAGGTGATATTTTGACCATTTATGCCGTTATCGGATTCTTTATTATCCCTTTTGCCAAATTAAACAACAAGATGGTTTTCTGGATTGCACTTATCTTCATGTTGCAACCTTACGAATTGATGAACTTGATAAATTCAATTCTGAATCCGGATATAAAGCCAGTCAACCATATTGCCGGATCTTACTTTGACAGGATGGGGGAGTATATTACGGGTGATTCATTTGTGAAAACAGTCATTGGTAACCTGACCAACGGGAAAATGGGTGTAATAATATGGTCGTGGGAAGTGGGGCGCGTTTTCCAAACTTTGTCTTTATTTTTGCTTGGTATGCTGGCCGGCAGAAAATCCTTGTTTGTTGTATCAACTGAAAATAAAAAGTTCTGGCTGAAAACACTTGTTGTTGCAACCGTATTATTTATCCCCTTATTTATCGTTCAAAATGGATTGCATGATTGGATTAGCAACACAGCAGTTCGCCGTCCACTGGTAATAATGGAAAAGTCGTGGACCAATATGGCATTTATGTTTGTTTTGGTGTCGGGTTTTGTATTGCTTTTTCAAACCGGCACATTCGGCAGGATACTGAATATTTTTTCTCCCATAGGACGTATGAGTTTGTCAAACTACATAATGCAATCAATGATTGGTTCGTTTATTTATTATGGTTTTGGGTTGGGTTTATATCAATATACCGGAGCGACCTATTGTTTATTCATCGGCATCACATTAGCAGTTTTGCAGGGATATTTCAGTTACTGGTGGTTTAAACATCACAAGCAGGGACCACTTGAAATTCTCTGGCACAAGGCTACCTGGATTGGTTCGAAATAAGTTAATGTGTTGCATGGCTTAAACCTTCGGCTATATAATCTGTTTGAGTTGGAAATACAAATTTATCAATACAAACGAAAAAATGGAAGACGAAAAAAAAATCTATAAAAGAGCCTATCAATTAAGCCTGTTTACCATATTCTATAACATTATTGAAGGATTTGTTTCCATAGCACTGGGTTATGAGGACCAGACACTGACTTTATTTGGGTTTGGTATCGATAGTTTTATTGAAGTGATGTCGGGTATTGGCATTGCAGTTATGATTTTACGCATTAGCCGGAATCCTGAAAGTTCAAAAAACAAATTTGAGATCAGCGCACTGAAAATCACCGGGACCGCTTTTTATCTCTTATCAATCGGACTGTTAGCCGGAACTATCCTGAATGTTATTAACGGGCATAAACCGGAAACCACAATTTGGGGCATTGTTATCTCTCTTATTTCAATCGTTATCATGACCTGGCTAATGATGGCTAAGAAAAAAGTCGGTCAGAAACTCAATTCACAACCAATCATTTCAGACAGCAACTGCACAAAGATTTGTGTGTATATGTCGGTAGTTTTGTTGGTTTCAAGCCTGCTTTATGAATTGACCGGATTTATTTACGCCGATGCTATCGGTGCTCTGGGACTGATTTATTTTTCGTTTAATGAAGGAAGAGAAGCCTTTGAAAAAGCAAAAGGGAAAGTTTGCGCGTGTGATGAATGTGAAGATTAAACCTTTTCGGAAACAGAGATTCCGGGAATTATATGTTGAATATCAAAAACTATTGTTTGGCTTTAATGATCAGCCAAACAATCGTTTTTTTATTTGTTCCCTTTTATTCTTATTATTGTCAAAGACATTGGTTGTGTTGAATAGCTAAAACGTTTTGCGGCATTCAATTCTGCATTAGATGGAGAAACGTTGGAAGGGCTTTCGAAAGAGTTTTTTGCATTAGCATCGCCTGTAAGCTGTGTAAGAGTTGCTTTCGTTCCGATATCCTTAAAAGCAGACAAATCTATTTTCAGGTTCTTTTCTGTTTTGCTGCAATTCACCAGTTTAATAATTACATCCCCTGATTTATTGTCCCGAACACATGAAAATGCCAGCGTTGAATCAGGCTTATTTCCGTCTGTTGAAATTATATCTGAAAAATAACGATCGCCCTGATTGACTGAGAAAAGTTGCTGAACAAAATAATTGGGTGTACGATAAACCGTTGTATTATTGAAATAAATCATGTCCGGATTCCATTGGGTATGGCCTTCTTTGGCTAACATTGGCGCATAGGATGCCAAATGAACCACATCCCCGTTTCGTTCCAGCGAAGTCATAAAAGCTGCTTCGGCAAGTGCATTGAACAAAGTATTGCCTCTGGAGGCATATTCGCCCAGATATACATTCGATTTTGTCCGGTCGTACGAATCGTAGCGTTTCTGATTGGCAATAAACCATTCCGGACTTTCATAATAATGCTCATCAACCATGGGAACTGTCAGTTCAGTGGCAAAATTCCAACCCAGTTCAAAATCTTCTCCTTTTGGGGATGGACCCACTGTTCCAATAACTGTAATTTCAGGATGTTTTGCTTTCACCACATCGTAAATGAGTTTAAACCGTTCCCTGAATTCGGGTGTTTGTTTGTCTTCGTTTCCAATACCGATATATTCCAGATTGAACGGTTTTGGATGGCCGGCTTCTGCCCGTTTAGCACCAAAAGTAGAAGTAACCGGACCGTTGGCATACTCAATCAGATCCAATATTTCCTGAATATAATCATTCATTTCACTCAGTTGAATTCCTTTTTGACCGGTTCCACCGATTCGCCAGGTTCCACCTGAATTCTGACAACTCACCGCTGCCGGGACAACCGGAAGCGGTTTTGCTCCTATGTCTTCGCAAAACTGGAAATATTCGAAATAACCCAGGCCGGCAGTCTGATGATAACCCCATATATTTCGTTGAGCTATCCGTTGTTCCACCGGTCCAATTGTATTTTCCCAACGATACATATTGCCCAGACCGTCACCATGTACCAGACAGCCGCCCGGGAAACGCATAAATTTGGGTTTCAGGTCGGCAATGGTTTGCGCCAAATCGGCACGAAGTCCGTTGGGTCTGTTTTTAAATGTATTTTGTGGGAAAAGCGAAACCATATCGATGGCTAATGTTCCTTTTGCTTTGGCCAACACAATAAGACTGGCACTGTCTTCCGTTTGTGTTACGGTAAGCGTGGCACTGTATTTTTTCCAGTCTTTGGAGTCGGTTGAAAAACTTGTTTCGCCTAAAACAATTCCTTTTTTACCAACAAGTTTTACCTGAACCGGAAATGAATTGTCAGAAACCGGACGAAGGAAAACGGAAAAATTGTATTTTTCACCTGCTTTTACCGGAATTCCGTCAAAGCCGGAGTTTTTCAATCCTGTACCTTCTTGACCAACGTCCTCAATTTTCAAAACGACATAATGAGGATTATTTGGGTTGACCGGAGAACTTGTTTCCACTGAGATAGTTCCATAGCCATAGCCTTTCGTAATATATTCCCAACATGTAAATGAATTCCAACCGTTACGATCACTCAAGCTGTATTCGAAGGAACGGTTTTGAACCAGTTCGGCATAAAGCCCTCCATCAGCGGCGTAATTTATATCTTCGAAAAAAATACCGAAGAGGTCCGGACTAATGGCTTTGGAAGATCCTTTCTTTGCTTGTGCATTCTCAGAAAGAAAAATACCCAATAGGATTGCAGCAATAAAAACAGTTTTGAATCTCATTCTATTCTATGGGTTGATTATTTTAAACTCACCGGATCAACTCCTTTATGTGTGGGAATAACCTGTTTAATACTCTCATCGGCATTGAATTCCATTTTATCAATACAAACTTCGCGGTTAAAGCCGGCTGCATCGCCCATCTTTATTCCTTTTGGATAATTAAAGCGGTGATAAACAATATACCATTCATCTTTTCCGGGAATTTGAAGCACTGAATTGTGCCCGGTACCATAAATGCCGGCTTCTTTGTTTTTGGCAATAACCAGATTTTCTTTGGGAATAAGGATTTTCCCCAGCGGAGAAGATGCGACTCCATAGCGTACCTGATAGTTCTCACTTCGGGTGTCATCCTCCGACCACATAAAATAGTAAATACCCTTGCGGAAGAACACATAAGTTCCTTCCCTGAAGGATTTGTCAGGTTTTAAAATAGTGGTTGTTTCGGGTTTTATGGAAGTCATATCGTCATTCAGTTCGGCTCCGGCCATAAAGCCATTTCCCCAATAAAGGTAACTTTTGTTGGTTGCCGGATCGGTAAAAACATCCGGATCAATCACCTGACCACGATTAACTCCATCGGGTCGTTTGTCCAACAAAGGTTTACCCGAATCGATAAATGGGCCGTTCGGATTGTCGGCTACAGCCACCCCGATTTTTTGAGCTGCGGTGAAATAGTAAAAGTATTTATAGACTCCATCGATTTTCTTTTCGACAATACAGGGAGCCCAGGCATTTCTGTCGGCCCATGTAACATCTTTCCCGAGTTGAATAATAACCCCTTCATCTTTCCAGTCAACCAGATTATCTGACGAAAAGCATTTAAAATAATTTCCGGACCAATTTGTAAATCCGTCACTGGTAGGGTAAATATAGAATTTTCCTGTTTTTTCGGCATACAACACCTCGGGGTCAGCATAATAACCGTTCAATACAGGATTATGGTTTTTCACTACTTCAATCTGGTAAGTTTCAGGAATCTTTCCTTTTATTTTTACCGTATATTGAACCGGGCCTTTGCTGAAATCGGCTTTTTTTGCCGGTTTGATTGTAACTCCGGGAAAAGCATCGAATTCAGGATTGAATGAACTTAAGTTGGTCGAAGTTTTTACAGGAAATGTTACCTTCTTTGTTGTGGTGTCCACCACAATATTGATTTTATTCAGTAACGATGAATGAGCAGATTCCAGTACCTGATCTGCTGTTAACCATTTTGCTTTCAGTTGTTCGGCTTCTTTTGCTGTAATCGGCAACACTGTTCCGTGACGGGGATGAAAATCCATACTTACATTTTGATCGATGACTTTAAAGTTTTCCAGATCATCGCTTTTTGTAAACTGATAACGCCCCCGCGTATAAACATCGTACATTAAAATCCACGAATTGGAATTATTCAGTTTGAAAACACCGGCTCCTTCCACCGGATCGGTAGTTTGTTGCAAGTATTTATCCTGCAATACCCAATCCCCGGTCAGTTTATCCGAAACTGCTTTTTTGATGCCGTTTCCATGTCCTTCTGTTTTAAAAAACAAGTGGTATTTCCCATTTGCAAAAACGATGTCACCATCGATACACGATTTTCCATCCGGGCTGTAGAACAACTGTTTTGGGGTGGTTTCAAGCGCTGTAAAATCCTTATTCGCATAGGAATAATAAATTTTATCGTAATCAGTACCTTTTTTCTTCATTGAAAAATAAACCATATATTTTCCGACTGAAGGATCGTAAATAGTTTGAGGTGCCCATACCCGATCAATGTCGTTAAACTCGGGGAATGCCGTCGGGATATTAATGGCAGTCGAAGTCCAGTCTGTGAGATTATTTGATTTCAAGAGTACCATTCCCCGGTTTGAATCCCAACCATTGGCTGAAACCATATCGGTGGCCACCATGTAAAAAGTTTTACCATCGATACCCCGTAATATATGTGGATCACGGACACCACCCGTCAGACTTATAGCTTTAGAACTGATTACCGGTTGATTGTTATTCAGCGCTTTATAATTATAACCATCGTCGCTTAAGGCAAAGCGGATTTGTTCTTCAGCAATTCTATTGCCTGTAAAATAGACAAATAAGTAAGCCGAATAATTTCCCTTTTCTGATTTTATGTTTGAATTTGTTGCTTTTTCTGCCTGAATGGATGTAAACCCGAAGACAAATAAAAATAACAAAAGTCCAAGTTTCTGAGTTGATTGTGCCATTTTTCTGGTTTTATAATTTTATTGATATTGCTTTCCCGTTGTATTTTACTGTTTTATTGAATTTAGTGACTAAATCTGCACCACAACCATTTTGTTGATTTACAAGTACTATATTGAAAGTTCTGGATTTCAACATGCCCGGAAAACTTCCTGTTTGGTCGTTAATGGTGAAAGTTCTGGTTCGATCATTCCAATTCATTTTAATTGTTGAAAAAATACCTTTTTCGTAGTTGTAATTATCGTTTTCATCTTCATATAAAGTAAATTCTGCGTCGGCACCGGGATAAATCCTGACTTCTAAATTGTCCCATTTTTTTTCGGAAGCATATTGCACTTTTGGTCCCAAAGGTAAAATAGTGCCGGCTTTTACAAATAAAGGAATAATATTGACCGGAACTGCTTTGTCAATGTCCTGACCGCCCTGGAATTTCTCACCGGTCCAGAAATCAAACCATTCGGTGCCTTTCGGTAAATATACTTTTTTCGTTTTTACGTTACTAAAGTCTTCAATGGTTTTCCCTTCCTGTTTGCTTACATAAAGCGGTTCTAAAACCGGAGCAACAAGTATTGAACGGCCATACATATATTCATTCGTGATGTCGAGCACTCTTTTATCAGAGGCAAAATCCATCATTAAGGCACGCATAAAACTTTCCGACCGATTGGAAACTCCCCAGGCTGTAGAATAATTGTACGGTAATAACAGGTATCGCAGATTGATGTATTTCCCAATGGCATCGTACGACCAATCGCCGGGTTTCCCAAACTGGTAAATTTCACGCGGAGCATCGGTGCCGTGAGAACGCATCATGGGGGTAAAAGTACCAAATTGTATCCAACGAACATACAATTCGTGATACATTTTATCTTGCAATGCATTTTTATAATTCCACAAAAAGAATCCGCCGATGTCTGCATTCCAGTACGGAATACCGCTGAGTGAAAAATTCAAACCGGCAGGAATTTGTTTTTGAAGCGTTTCCCAGCTCGAAACAATATCACCTGACCATGAGTTTGCTCCATACCGTTGCTGTCCGGCAAAAGCCGAACGGGTCAGTATCAACACACGTTTTTGGGAAGTAGTGGCCCGTTGGTGCTCGTAAATGCCCTTAATATGCATCAATGGAAAAGCATTGATAACAGAACGATAGGAGCCCAGATAAGTAGGCTGATCAAAATCTTTTTCTTTTACATTGATGTGGTCCGGTTCCGATGAATCCAACCACCAGGCATCGGTATTGAATGAGAAAACACCCTTGTTCAGGTAATCCCAGTAAATATTTCGTGCAACCGGATTGTAAGGATCATAGGGTCTTGTCCCTGAATTTGGCGGCCATGTTTCAAAATCGATCAACATTTTTTTTGCTTTTAATTCCTTGTATTGATCCGTCAATGGTCCAAATCCGGGCCAGGCAACGATCATCAGATGAGCATTCATATCATGAATTTTGTTGACCATTCCTTGGGGATCGGGGTAGGTAGTTTTGTCGAAACTCATGGCATTCCAGCTGGAGTCATTTCCCCAATAACGCCAATCCTGAATAATTCCATCAAGAGGAACTTTCAAACTGCGGTATTTTTCCACTACGCCGACAATTTCATCCTGATTTTTATACCGTTCACGGGATTGTAAGTACCCAAAAGCCCACAAGGGAAGCATAGGTGATTCTCCGGTCAGGTCACGCATTTGAGTAATAACTCCATCGGCATTCCCGCCATACATAAAATAATAATCGGAACAATCACCCAACGATTCAAAGGAAGTTTCCTGAAGATTGTCGGTGTAGGTTGTGGCGGCATAATTATCCCAAAAAACGCCGTATCCTTTTACCGACTGGAAAAAAGGAATACAGATTTTCATATTATCATTTTTCAGGATAATCCTTTCAGCACGTTGAATTAATTTACCGTTTTGTTGTTGTCCTAATCCGTAGATGGCTTCATCTTTATCGAGCATAAAAGCCTGACGTACCGTAAAGGTTTGCTTTTTTACATCAAGAGTGGGTGTAAATTGGGTACCATAATCTTTTTCTGTAAATAGTTGATTCCCTTTTAAATCAAAAAATGTAACCCGTCCGGTCATCAAATCCAGCACCGTTTTAATCGAACTGCTGCTTAAAGTTACAATATTTCCCTCTTTCGTGATCTCTAAGTTCGTTCTTTCAGGCGTTTTTACAACAGAAAGACTGCTCTTTTCCAATGTAACGCCTTCAGGAGTTTTTAACACACGAACAATGGTCGGACTAAAATACTGAACTTCCAACTGATAGGATTGAGTCGTTGTTTTTACGCCTAAGTCGGTTTTTTTGTAGGATTGAGCAAAGACTTGTCCACTAAATAAAATCAATATAAGAAAAGCAAAGTTTGTGAATTTCATGATGATAATCATTTAAGGTTAAGTAATGAGCGTTTTTATGTTTTGACGTAAGTCTTAATCGAAAAAATCTTTGTGAAAACAGATCGTATTTCTACAATATATTTTCACAAAGATAGGAATTATTTCAATTTTAACCAATAGGAGAAATTCAAAAACATTTTAGAATTTGAATGGATTCTTTTCCAGATAGAAACGATAATCTTTTACAACCCCTAAATTGCTTTTATCCGAACGTGGAAGAATTCGAAAACCTTTTATTTTCACTTCTTTACCCATATCAATAACTACCTGATGGGGAAGTTTTGTTTTGTCGCCGGTCTTCGTTTCCCAAATAATCGATTCCTGTTTGTCAAATATTTTGTCGGCACCATTAGCAGATTTAACGGTCTCTTCACTATCCACGAAATCAACTTTCCAGTTGATGGTAGAAATGGCTTTTCCATCTTCTCCTATAATTTCAAATTCCGCAATAGTAGTCGAGGGATCATTCGGGTTCTGTGAGCTCAATGCTTCAAAACAAAAATATCGACCGGTGGTCAATTCATCTAAATCAATTGTTTTCCAACCGCTTTCTGCTGGGAGTGAACCTTGAATAACCGGATTTATGCCATTCAAATTCAACCTTCTGGCAGCTTTACTCTGCTGAGAGTCATCCTTACCAATGACATCTAAAATCGGATAATTCAGTCCTTCAATCGTTGTCGTTTTTGGATTGTCGATATCAAATACAATAATTTCATTCGATCCTTTTTTCAGGTAGCACCCCGGTACACAAAGCGTTTGGGTGGGTCCTATTTTCCAAAATCTGCCTAAATTATGTCCGTTTACCCAAACCATTCCTTTTCCCCAGCTACTCATGTTGAGGTAGGTATATCCGGTTTCGGTTAAATTGAAAGTTGCTTTATACCATGTCGGTCCGGTGGAAGGTTTAGTACTGAATTTGACTTTGTTTTGAAAATCATAATCAACAGGAAGATTGTAAATTTTCCAGTTTTTCAAATCAGTTTTGTTTTTTCCTTCCGTTAATGTTACATTTTCAGTGATTCCTTTTCTATCAATAATTGCTTCGCCATAATTCACGCGTCCCATTCCTTCCACCAAAATATCCAAACGTGAACCGGATTTCAATACCGGAATCTCAATCGTGTTTTCGCTTCTTCTACGATCCAGAATACCGATCATTTTGCCGTTAATAAATACTTTTGCCCAATCGTGAACGTCATTAATAACAAGGGTTTGTTTTTGATTACATGCAGGGATTTGTTTTCTGTACATGATTGACCCCCAGCCCTGATTGAAAAATTCCATGGGTTGTATATTTTCGCTTTGCTTTGCAACCGGTAAGTTCTCAAACAATCCGGCAGTTTGAGTGAAATTGATAGTAGGAACAGTAATGATTTTTTCCGGATTTTGTGGAATTTCAGGTAATGTTTCTCCTTCCTGTAAATAATTTTTCAACAAATTACGTATGGCATAAAACTTATCGGTGGGATTACCTGCTTCATCAATCGGAGCATTATAATCATATGACGAGGTCGTTGGTGCATATGCGGGAGCATTGGCGCCCGCCCATTGCCCAAAAGAAGTTCCTCCATGAGCCATATATAAACTAAACGATATTTTCCGGTCCATCATGTCTTTCAGGCTTCCGATAAAACTATTGACATCCCTTGTTTCATGGGGTCTGCCCCATTGATCGAACCAACCTGTCCAGTATTCACCACACATTAAAGGAGAAGTTGGATTCATTTGTTTGAATTTACGAAACTGATCGTCAATATTGGATCCTGCTCCAAAATTCAACGCGTTGACGGCTCCATCCAGTTTATAATGGAAAAAGTTTGATGACCAGTCACAGCGGAGTAATTGCGCTTTGTTAAAACCGGCTTCCCGGATATCATCACGCATAATTTCCATGTACTTGCCATCGCTACCCCATGTACCGTATTCATTTTCTACCTGTACCATGATGATTGGTCCCCCGTTTTGAATCTGAAGCGGTGCCAATTGTTTTGCAGCCTCATTCATGTATGTTTTTACTTTATCCATGAAAAATGCATCGCTGCGGGTACGGACTTTCAAATCTTGTTTTTTAAGCAACCACCAGGGCAGTCCGCCCATATCCCATTCAGCACACACGTATGGTCCGGGACGCAGAATACAATACATACCGTTTTTTTGTATCAAACGTACAAATTCAGCGACATCTTTTTGACCCGAAAAATCAAAAACTCCCTCTTGCTGCTCGTGAAAATTCCAAAACAAATAAATACAAATTGTATTCATCCCCATTGCTTTCGCCATTTTGATGCGATGATCCCAATAGGGTCTCGGAATACGGCTATAATGTAATTCACCCGCCCGAATGATAAATGGCTTTCCATTGAGCAAAAAGTCATTATTTCCTGCAATAAAATTTCCGGGTTGTGCTTCCTGAGCACGAATACTTCCTGTAGGTAACAATAGAAGCATTAAAACGAATACGACATATTTTTTCATGTGTTTCAGCTAAATTTTAAATCCTTATAAAAACTTATTTCAATTGTAAATTATCTGTGAATCTGACCATTTCTGAAGCGGCCAGCAAAAAAGCACCAACACCAAAGTTTGAAGTTGAATTTGCATCAACTACCTGTCCCGGAATTGCTTTTTCTCCTATCGGTTGTACATACCCAACTTTCCCCGACGGCTGTAAAGCTACTGTAGATAAGTATTTCCAACCTTTGATGGCAGCAGGGAGACAGGATTTCTCTTTCAGATAACCATTATTTATCCCCCACAGCAAACCGTAGGTAAAGAAAGCGGTTCCACTTGTTTCGGGACCCGGAGCGTGCTGCGCATCAAGCATACTACGTGTCCAATATCCTTCGGGTTGTTGCGATTTGATAATCGCTTTTGCCATATCCTTGTAATACTTCAGGAATACTTTTCTGTATTTACTGTCTTTCGGCAAGTCCTTCAGCACTTTTGCCAGTCCGGCAAATACCCACCCGTCACCTCGCGCCCAGAAATCTTTTTTACCGTTTACACTTTTATGTGCAGGATAAACATATTTTGCATCCCGATAAAAAAGATTTGCTTTAGAGTCATACATGATACTGCATGCATAACTGAAATATTCATTCAATTTATCCAGATACATCGTATTGCCGGTGACTCTGTATAATTTTGTCATGACCGGCATTACCATGTAAAGACCATCTGCCCACCACCAATAATCATTACGGGCAGTACTCATCTCATATTCCATCACTTCACGTGCCCGGGCAATT
Organism: Paludibacter sp. UBA6032; assembly: GCA_002427885.1. Taxonomy (GTDB): domain Bacteria; phylum Bacteroidota; class Bacteroidia; order Bacteroidales; family Paludibacteraceae; genus Paludibacter. The sequence goes on along the minus strand of DIZI01000021.1, from coordinate 96,974 downwards.
TTTATACTATCGGGAGCAATATTGTACAAATCAATATAAGTCTGAAAGCAAATTTGCCAGTCACCAAATAATACATAATCAGCAGTTTCTCCATATTTATATTGCCATTTGGTACTGTCATTTCCTTTTACTCCTTTCCATTGGTTTTTTATGGCCCACTTTTCGGAATATTGCAGAAACCTTTCGTTAGCGGTAACAAAATAGGCTTCCATGTTTCCGGTTTGATAGGCAGCATTGTCCCAGGAGGGGTTGCCCGGATCAACATGGGCAGATTGCCAGTAATCATTTGCCTTTTCAATTGTAGCGATGAGTTCCGCTTTAGTTGGTTGTTGTATTGCGTAAGTATTGAAAGAATTCAAGATTAATATTAGAATTAAGTAACGCTGAATTTTTGATGTTAAGGTCATTATAATTGTTTTTTTTGGAATGTTGATTATATTGTGTCAATAATATGCAAAAATAATATGTTTTGTAAGAACTAAAACATATCTAATCAATAGTATATTGTTTAAGTCGGTCGGTAAATAATTCCGTAAACAAAAATAGATATTCAAAATATTATAGTGGTATATAATTCATTCAATTAAGAGGAAAATTTCTTTTTTTAAACCTCATGAGTTACAAAGTGCAAGTAAGCATTGTGAAACATAAATCACACAGTTTTGCTGTTATTATGCTGTACATCCTCTAAATTGGTATAATTTTCCTCTTTTTTGGATTAAAAAAATTCTACCTTTGTCATTATTTTCGAACTTCAAACTCCGAATTACAAGATGAAAATTAGAATGTATTCCGTAATTATCCCCGTTTGCCTTTTTTTGTTCGGCGTTCAAACGAGCCGGGCCCAATCTACTATTTTGGAAATCCAAAAATGGGATAATAACAATAAAATAATTGACCTGAATTCGTTCAGAAAGATTACATTTTCCAACAATGATCTGGTTTTAAATTACCTGATTAAAGTTCCGGAAAGTATCGCAAAATCGGACATTCGAAAATTGTTTTTTAGCGAAGCAACCGGTATTAAGAGTATTGTAACCGACACTAAATTAATTACTGTTTACCCTAACCCGGCTAATGATTTTATCACTTTAAAAAATATTCCCGAAGGAAGATGCCTTGTTTCAATTTATTCGATTACGGGTTCTAAAATTACAAGCCTTTATGTTTCAGGAGATGATCAACAAATAAATGTAAGTAATTTCTCAAAAGGATTGTATTTGTTGAAAGTGAATAATCAGGTATCTAAATTTATTAAACAATGAAAAAATATCTACCTATTATTATAAGCATTGTATTTATTCTGGGCATCTTTGCGCAAAAAACGATGAATATCTTCCATTCTGATCTGACTGTTTCAAATATCCGGGCATCATCTGTTGATAGTTTAAAGTTTAGTAATAATGACTCCTTGTTAGATATTTATAAAACAGATAAATCGATAAGCAGTATTGAAGTTTCGGGTATCGATAGTATAACATTTTCGGATACAGTTCCTCAGAATTTACCGGTACTGACAACTGCATCTGTATCTTCTGTTTTATACACCACCGCTTTAGGAGGCCTCAATATTCTATCAGTTGGAGGAACATCAATTATTGAAAAGGGAATTTGCTGGTCAACGAACCAGCAACCTACAATCAATGATTCAAAGATTGTTTCTACCGACGGAACGAGTTTTTCCACATTGAGTATTACAGGACTTCCTGCAGGCACTGTAGTCTATGCGCGTGCATATGCAACCAATCTGACAGGAACGGGTTATGGTGAACAAATCAGTTTTACAACCTTGAATTATAGTTTGCCTCTTGTAGAAACCATTTCTGCAACCTATAACTATAGTACTAATAAAGCCATTTGTGTGGGGAAAGTAACGGGAAACGGCGGTTGTGGGTCCATTATTGAACGGGGAGTCTGCTGGTCAACCTCAGCGAATCCAACGATTAATGACTCAAAATATCCGAGTGGTAATTCTACCGGACAATATTATGCATTTATGTCTGATTTAAGTTTAAATTCTACCTATTATGTCAGAGCTTATGCAACGAACTGTGCAGGAACAGCTTACGGCTCACAGATTAAAGTTCAGCCATTGATGGGAAATGTTACCTATACAATGGGATTTGATTCGGCTTCTTATCCGCAACAATACAGACTGATTAAAGCGGCTGTGGATAGTGCCTGTTATTATTACAACCGATATACAAAATTCTCTCATAATATCTGGATTGCTTATAATTCAGGCGTTCCCACGGCAGAAGCAAGCTATCACGGACAGGTTGCTTTTGGATCAAATACAACTTATATGTGGGTTGGAACGGCAATGCATGAATTTGCCCATTATTTTGGTTCAGGTACAACATCGATATGGCAAAGTAAAACATCTACAGGTACATGGACCGGGAGTGTAGCTGCAGCACTTTTGATGAATGCAACCGGTGAAACGCTAAAAGGAGATACTCAACACTTCTGGCCGTATGGTATTAATTATAAAACTGAAATTACAGGATTAGGAAATGCTACCGCACAAGCGAATGGTTTAATACTTCATGCCAGACTTGTTGAGGCGATGTTGGTGGATGATTGTAAGTTGCCTACAAGTTGGTAATTGGAAAAAATGTTGGAAGAAGATATTTTTACGATAATATATTCTGTGATAAATATTGGCTCACATAAATTGTGTTTTTTTTAGTTTAAATCACAGAATTCTGTTGTAAAACATAATATGGCATGTTTAGAATCATAAAACAAGTGTTTTCTTTACACTTGTATTATTGAATGTAATTTCATGTTGTTTTTTATGCAGAAACCTTCACATTAAAAATAATAATACCCAAATAAGTGTTGATCGTACACTTGTTTTGGCTGTGTAATTATATTAAAACCCTGTCTGTTTTTATCAAGCATTATACTAATGCAAAAAAACAAATAATCTAAAATAGTTTAAAATCATGAACTTAAAATCAATCTTTTTTATTTTTTCTCTTTTATTCATGACTGTACTGCAGGCACAGACAAAACTGACCATAGACCTAAATAAAAAAGGTGTCAATATCAGCCCAACACATAACGGTATATTTTTCGAAGATATTAATCATGCGGCCGATGGGGGTCTATATGCCGAACTAATCCGGAATCGTTCTTTTGAAGATGCAAATACACCCGATTTCTGGACTGTCACGACTCAGACAGGTGCTGCAGCAGTCGCTGCCATAGAAACCACAAATTTATTAAATGTCAATCAGTCACAAGCTTTAAAGCTGACAGTCGGAAGTGCAAGTTCAACAGCTCGGGCAGGTATCTCTAATGCGGGATTTTGGGGAATTAATGTAGTGAACAATCAACAATATAAATTGAATTTCTTTGCAAAATGCAGTTCGAATTTTACCGGAGCTATCACTGCTTCAATTGAAAGCAGCACAGGAATTAAATATGCTGTTGCAACAATTACAGGTTTAACAACAGACTGGAAAAAATATAGTTGCACCTTAACCGCGACAGGCAATGATCCGTCAGCCCGGTTTGTATTATCTGCAAATTCTGCCGGAACACTTTGGTTCGATGTGGTCTCTTTATTTCCGCCAACATTCAATAATCGTGAAAACGGATTGCGCCCTGATTTAGCGCAATTACTTGCCGATATGAAACCTAAATTCATGCGTTTCCCTGGTGGCTGTTTTATTGAGGGCGATGTTCTTGCAAATCGTTTTCAGTGGAAAAAATCAATCGGGAATATCGAAGACCGTCCGGGACACAACAATCTTTGGGGTTACCGGACATCCGATGGCATGGGTTATCATGAATTTTTGCAACTGTGCGAAGACATAAAAGCCGAACCTCTATTTGTAGTAAATGTTGGACTGGCACACAATGATAATCAGCTTTATACTGATTTGAGTGGTTATGTTCAGGATGCGTTGGATGCAATAGAATATGCCAACGGGCCTGTAACATCTACTTATGGAGCAATGCGTGCAGCCAACGGTCATCCGGCTTCGTTTAACCTGAAATTCATTGAAATTGGTAATGAAAACTATTTTGGTGATCATTATGGCGAAAGGTATTTGCAGTTTTTAAATTCAATAAAAGCAAAATATCGCGACATTCAATGCATCGGAAATGTTGCTGCATGGGGAACCGATAGTCCGACCTGGACTTTTACAAGTCCTGTTGATTTGGTGGATGAACATTATTACCGAAGCCCACAATGGTTTATTAACCAATATCATAAATATGATTCCTATAGCAGAACAGGACCAAAAGTATATGCGGGCGAATATGCGGTAACTTCAGGCTGTGGAAATGGTAATTTAATTGCCGCCATTGGTGAAGCAGTTTATATGGCAGGTATGGAAAACAATTCCGATATCGTACCAATGAATTCTTATGCGCCAATATTTGTAAATGTCAATGACAGAAAATGGAATCCGGATATGATTTGTTACAATGCTTCAACATCTTATTGTACCCCATCGTATTATGTTCAAAAAATGTTTTCTACAAATATCGGAACAGTTTCTATTCCGGTAAAAGATACATTAAATGTGGTTTCAAATCCGGTAACCGGTTCAGTCGGACTTGGAACCTGGTCGACAGTTGCCGATTATTCTAACATTTTAGTCAAAAACAGTTCCAATACAACCTTGTTTTCCGATCAGTTTGCCAATAGTTCAAGCTGGACACCATCCAGTGGAACCTGGTCGGTTGCCGGTGGAATTTATTCTCAAACAGCTACCACGACTGATTGCAGGTCTATTGCTAAAAACATAACAGATTCAACCTATACTTATTCACTTAAAGCAAGAAAAGTCAGCGGAAGTGAAGGTTTTCTGATAATTTTCGGCTACAAGGATGCCAATAATTTTTATTGGTGGAACATTGGTGGTTGGGGAAATACTAAAAATGCGATAGAACAATCTATTGATGGATCTAAAAGTGTTTTGACTTCGGCAGCCGGAAGTGTAAATACCAATCAATGGTATGATATCCGCATTGAAATTTCTCCGTTAAAAATGTTGTTTTATTTGGATAATGTATTGATTCATTCGATAGATAATTCAACATCATTAAAACTTTACAGCTCGGCAACTTTCGATGAAGCGAATAATAAATTGTTTTTGAAAGTTATCAATCCTGCCAATAATGATGTGACCGGGAGTATTGACTTAAAGGGAGTTACAAATACATTTATAGGAGGTACCGCTACAGTGCTTTCTTCAACGAATGCATTGGATGAAAATACACTGACAAATGAAAACCTGATTGTACCTGTAACTTCTGCCATTGATTCAGTTTCAAAATCTTTCAATTATAACTTTAAAGCTAATTCAGTCACCGTTTTACAATTAAATACTACAGTCATCAATTCACTTCCTGTTTTAAAAAAAAACGAAAGTAAGCTGAGAATTTATCCTAATCCTACCCACGAAAATGTGATTATTAATGGACTGGGTGATGGAATTACAACGGTAAAAGTTAATTCTCTGGTAGGTCAGACTTTATTAAACATTAAAATAAATAATGGTTCATCGCTTGATTTATCTGCCTTAAAACCCGGAGTTTATGTACTGGAAGCAATAAACGGAAACACGGTGACTTCTACAAAATTAATTAAAGAATAAATCAAATAAACACAATCAATCAAATTATTATTAATGAAAAAGTATATTTTATTTTACAGGATGTTGAACACAAAATTTATTTTGTTGATTTTTTCATGTCTTCTATTATTTCCAACAAAATCAGTTGCAGTGGATTCATCTTTGAAAATTCAATATATTTTTAATAGTGCTGTAAATGGAGTAATTGCAGATAATACCGGAAATGCAAACAATGCAACATTAAATAATGGAGCAGTAGTGAAAAAAATTGGACGATATGATGTGCTCGATTTAGGATCTTTGAATGGCTATCTTGATATGGGAGTCAAAACAGGTCAGGTAATTCAAACCCTGAGCGATTTTTCAGTAGCCCTTTATGTTTATGTAGATCCGGCAACCAATGTTACGGCTGCAGGTAATTTTATCTGGACGTTTGCCAATTCCGATAATATGGCCGGCACGGCGAATGGGAATATGTTTTTTACGGCCATCACTAACCGTTATGCTATTGCCAAAACCAACTGGACAACAGAAACGAGTGTAAAACAAGGAAGTGCTTTGACTAAAGGTTCGTGGCAACATATTACTTATACGCAAGCCGGTACTACAGGAACAATTTATTTAAACGGAACACAAATTAAAACGGGTACAGTATCTACATATCCATCCGATCTCGGAGCAACCACCAGTAATTACATAGGAAAATCATGCTATAGCGCAGACGCTTATCTGACAAAATCAATGATCAATGATTTCAGACTATACAATCGGGCACTTTCTGCTTCGGAAGTTGTTTCATTAGCTTCACAAAAAGCAGGACTGGACAGTGCTTTGATTATTCAGCAGGTGGCTGATGTAAAATCACAATTAATATTAAATGGATTAGACTCTGTTAAATCCAATCTAACACTACCTACTGATGGAGGAAACAGTGTTTCGATAACCTGGAATTCATCAAATACCGGGGTGATTTCTAATCTTGGAATTGTAACCCGCCCAACTACGGGAGCATCATCGGCTGTGGTTCATCTGACTGCAACCATTTCGAAAAATGGGGTTGTCGACTCTAAAGAATTTATTGCCACTATTCTACCGTATTTGACTGATAGAATGAGTGTGGTAAGTGATTCTGCAAGTTTAAATCTTGTAGGTAATTTAAGTTCATTGGTATCAAATCTTACTTTGCCTGCCAATGGGAACGAAGGTTCTACAATTTCGTGGAGTTCAAGTGCACCAACGGTATTAGCATCTACCGGAATTATTGTTAATCGTCCGGCAAAAGGGGCAGGCAAAACAAAAGTTACTTTAACTGCCACCATTACAAAAGGAACCGCCTCGACCACTAAAACTTATGATGTTTATATTGCCGAAGCCGAAGATTTTTCAGCCTATCTGTTTGCTTATTTTACAGGAAATTCAGGCAATCAGGAATCAATACGATTTGCATTGAGTAACGATGGTTACAATTACAGAGCCTTGAATAATAATAATCCAATACTAAACTCAGCCACCATTAGTTCTTCGGGTGGTGTTCGCGATCCACATATTTTACGGGGTGAAAACAACGACTACTATATGGTGGCTACGGATATGGTCTCGGCATTGGGATGGGCATCAAACAGAGCTATGGTTTTATTAAAGTCTAACAATCTGACCGACTGGACATCTAGTGTCGTTAATATCCCGAATACATATCCCGAATTTAGTGCTGCCGACAGGGTTTGGGCACCTCAATCAATATATGACCCTACCGTAGGCAAATATATGGTTTATTTCGCTATGCGACTTGGAGCATCGGATTATGACAAAATATATTATGCTTATGCCAATAGTACTTTTACTGCATTAGAGACGGCACCTAAAGTCTTGTTTGATAATGGAGGTTTATCTACTATTGATGCAGATATAATTCTTAAAGACGGAATTTATAATTTATTTTTCAAGACGGAAGGAAACGGAAATGGAATTAAGAAAGCAACTTCGGGCAATTTAACCGCGGGATACGTGTTGGTTGATAAATACCTTCAGTCCACCACTAACCCGGTTGAGGGCTCCAGTGTTTTTAAACTGATTAATTCGGACAATTATATTTTGATGTACGATATGTACACCAGTGGTGCTTATCAATTTACAATCAGTACCGATTTATTAAATTTTTCCGTTGCGCCCACTCCAATTTCTTTTGATTTTACACCCAGACATGGAACAATTATTCCTATTACAGCTTCCGAAAAACAAGCATTGAGTGCAAAATGGGGAACGACAGAAACTCCGTCATTATCGATCAAATCATCTGTTCATATTTATCCTAATCCTGTAAAAGAAACTTTAAGCGTCGCAATCGATAAAACTGTTGATTCAGGAGTGAAACTTTTAGTTTTTGATTTGATGGGGAAAAAACTTATACAGACAGATGTTGAGCAAGGAAACATACAATTAAACGTAAGCTATTTAAAACCGGGTATCTATTTATTACAATGTATAAAGAACAATCTTGAAATCAGCCATTCAAAATTTATTAAAGAATAAAGTAGGAATGCAGTACCTGTTTAGTCTATAGATAAAATTGGAACCAACGGAGTAAATGCCCGTTTTAATTTAAGTAGTACCCTGTTTATAAGCTGTTTTGTTTATAGAAATGTCTTTACACAGTGAGTTAAAATCAGATAAAAGGGGTTATGGGAATTTTTAGAATTAGGTCATAAAAGCAAGCATCTTGTCTCCCTTTTTGAACGTATTTTCTCCATCATTTTCTGGTAATACACATATATTTGTATGATAATAAAATTAATGTCTTTATAAACCATGTTTTCACAATACTTTTTTAAATATCAGTAAATCTCAATCATTCAGAATTCTTAATTATTTACCTTTTAATTATTTACATCATGAAAAAGATCTTCTCATTCTTACTTTTAGGTACATTGATGGCTATTGCCACTAATGTACAGGCTGCGTTTATGCCTACAGCGGGTGTTAACTATTATCTTATTCAACGTTCCAGTGGCAAGGCCATGGGCTTGAATTCAGGGGGATTTCCGGCATTAACCTTTATGGCACCGGAAAGTACACAGTATTTTAATTTTGTTGCCGCAACTGATAGTGCTTTTTACATTAAAACCAGTTCTGGTAAGTATCTTACCAGAGGAACTGCTAATACCTGGGACATTGTCTATACTGACACAGCATTCGTTACCAATGGTTATTCCAAATGGTATGTATATGGTTCTGACTCGTTGAATATCAGATTCAGACGGTATGCAGATCAGAAATTTATTTCTCCGAATGTAAACTATGCTGATCAGGGTGACGGTTATCGTCTTTATAGCGATAAAGGCATTTCAAACGGAGCAGCTGTTTTACCTTCAACTACTTTTCAGATAAGGACAGTTGCCGATAAGATAGCAGTCATTCCATTTAATTTCTTTGATGGTACTTTTGAAAAAGCAGCTATTGATGGTGGTCCCTGGGGAACCTGGATTCCCAAAAAGATTTCAGCGAATGTACCTCCAATCGGTATTCTGAATACTTATACAACGACCTCACGGGTAAATAATGGAAATTCATATCAATCAAATGGTGCACAAACATTTGCCATGCGTTTTTCGAATGATACGGTTTCTTATATATCAATCAGCCATAAAATATTTAATTTAATTCCGGGTGCAACTTATACTTATAGCTTTAATTATAAGAATGTTGCTGCATCGTTGTTGAAAGTAAATGTTTATGCAGCTTCCGTTGTTAATGATATTAAAGCAAATGCAATTGGTACTGTATTTACAACAGATAGTACAATAACCGGAACAGCTAGTACATTAACCGGTTCAATCACTTTTAAAGCTCCATATACAAGTTGTTATATTGTATATCGTAAAGCAAATACACAAAACAATCAATTATTTGTTGACGATATAGCATTAGTTAAGACTATTGATGCTCCAGAAGGAGTTTATGTTTCTGATTCGCTTTTCCTTTTGGATGACTTCAAATCAACAGCTCCTTTAACTGTTATCGGAACATCGCTGACTCAAAACATACAAATCACTGCTCCGGCAGGTATTACTGTAACTCCTAATGTAATTACAGCCGCTGCTTATACTTCAACTGTAGTAAATGTATCATTTACCGGTGCTGCTACAGCTGGATACATTAATATAACAAGCGGAGGTGTATCAAAAAGAGTTCGGGTAATTGCAAAGAAGAATGCAGACTGTTTGACACAAGTGTATCCAACTTTAACCAATATAATTACGGATCCTTATTTAACAAGTCTTTCGTATTTTGGAGGTTGGGGAACAAAAGCCTTAATTAATGATACTATCAACACGGCATACTGCGGTTTTAGCTGTGTGACTGTTGGTAATGGAGTCACAAAGGGTGGAGGCTCACTGGATTTCAATGCAACCGGAAAAATGCTGGCCAATACTAAATACAGGATTCATGCAATGATCAAAACGATTGGAGGAACATATGAATTTGGAATTGGTGGTTGTGGAGTAGGTGGATCTACCTCTGATTTTAACACACTTTTCAATACAAATGGTGCATGGCAAGCTGCTGATTTTACTTTCAAAACAGGAACGTTGGCTGCTTCGCAGGGAATCTATTTTAATAGTTCTTTGACAGCTGATGGTTTATTGGGATATATTGACAATTACGAAATGTATGCAGTTCCGGCAGTTTATCCTTCTTCGGCTTCACTTACATTCCTTGGAAATGGGTCAAAAAAAGTGGCTGTTAGAGCTGTAAACCTTGCAAGTAATATTACAATTACTGCTCCAACAGGTTACACTGTAACTCCTTCTACTTTGTTACCTACTGTATCTGGTGGTACAAGTGATTCAATTGCTATCACATTCAGTAGTGCAACTTCAGCAAGTGGTTATGTTTATTTTACCAGTGGAACAGTTAAAGACAGTTTACAGGTAACCGGAACTATGGCTCCTTCTATTTTAACCAGCAAGGCTAATTTATACCTCGATGATTTAAATCTGACTGATTCGGTTGTAGTTAATGGAGGTAATTTGGCAAGTGATATTACTATTACTGCACCAAGTGGATTTACAGTTACTCCTACTACTATTCCAATGGCAAGTGCATCTAATGTGAAAATGAAAGTTACATATGATGGGACAACATCTAACGCAACCGGTAATATTGTATTGACTAGTGGAACCTTAGTTGTAAATGTAGGTGTTGCCGGATCTAAGAATAGTGAATGTTTCACTCCACTTTATAATGGTACTTTGCCTAATTTGATTCCAAGTCCACAGTTGAATACTTTAACAGGATTTGCAGGCTGGGGACATAAAGATATCGTATCAGGAGAAGCCTATTGTGGTGCAAAATGTGTGAAATTTACTGCCGTGACCAACGGATGGCCTGATGGTGCTGCTTTGGATGTAAATGCTATTCCTTGGACAGCAGGTCATAGATACAGAGTACGTGTACATGTAAAAACTGTTGATGGAACGCTTGGAATGTTAGCCAAAGGCACCAGTCCTGATTTCATGATGTCTATACCACAAAGCGGAAGTAACTGGATTACAATTGATACAATGTTTGTAGCAGGTGCAGGTGCAGCAGCAAATTTCTTTACTATCAACAACGTTGACGCAGCTGCTACAGGTAAAATTGCATATATTGACAATTATGAATTGTATGATATGACTTCAATATGGACAGGTGTTAAAACTATCGGTATTGAAGCCACGAAAGTATATTCAACATCTAATTCAATTGTTGCTAATTTTGAATTGCAAACTGCCGGAGCAGTTGAGTTCAACATTTACAACATTCAGGGAATGTTAGTTGCAAAAGACAAATCAACGTTTGATGCAGGTCTGAATCAAAAAGTGATGAATGTGAACCTTCCTTCTGGCGTATACCTGATAAATGTTATCAACGACGGGAAACAGGCTACTTTCAAAGTTGTGAAATAAAGCATATCTAATTTAAATTAAGGAGCAAATGGCAGGTCTGTTTGCTCCTTTTTTTGTGCCAGATTAGCTCGTGCAACTAAGTAATCAGGATTCTCTTGTAATAAAACGATTGTTTGTGAATAAAAACAGTACTCCAATTTAGTAATCTACTTTATTGACTTATATTTCATCCGTTATCCATTTGCTAATATATATTTTTGAGCCTTCATTTGATTATTTATCGATTCATTTGTATTCATCGATTTTAGTAAATGAAACCGTTTGATTAATCATATATATTACTAAATTAAATTATTTTATTATGAAAAGAAAATTTTACTTATCAATGGCGGTGCTTTTTGCCGCATGTGTCGGCTCCCTGAGCGTACAGGCACAAACAACTGATGTTACATCAACTTATCTGACTAATGCGGATTTTGAAACCAGCCCTACGGGTGCAGCAGTTGATAATACAATTTATGATGTTGCTGGTTGGGTAGAAACACCTGTTGCAGGAGTTTTAAATTATAATAAACTTGCTACTGTTGGATACGAAAGTGTTACAGGTGCATTGGGAACTGCCCCGGTAAATGCAAGTTCAGTAACGACCGGAAATTTGACACTTCTTGGAGTGAAAGTACACTGGGGACCTGCCGAACTATATATTTCACAAACAGTAAACTTACCTATTGGAAAGTATACAATGACATGGGATTCATATTTGGCCCAGGTAGTGACAAGTCAAGCAAGTCGTTGTGGTTATATCATTGATGGTATAGCTACATACGATGATCTTCCTACTGCAATTAATACCTGGAAAAATCATAGTCTAACTTTTACTCTAACTTCAGCTAAAGATGTGACGTTCCGTATGGGATATAATAAAACAGCTAACGTAGGTTCAACTTCAAGTCCGATACTTTTTGTAGATAATGTGAAATTGTTGAAATTTAATCAAGTCGATAAAACAACATTACAAGGACTTCTTGCAACAGCAACTACAATGGCAGGCAATCCTCAACCGGTAGGTACTTCTACTGTTTATGCTGATTTAACTACTGCAATTAATGCTGCTCAATTGGTATATGACAATGTCGGCGCAACTTTAGTTGAGGTTGCAGCGCAAGAAAGTGCATTAACAGCTGCGATTGCTGCAGTTAATGGCGCAATTACACTTGAAGCCAGAACTAATTCATGGACAAATTTACCATATGTTGCAACTTCAATTATTTCAAACCCTAGTTTTGAATCAGAGCTGTCTATCGGATGGACCAGTGTAGGAGGACTTGGCAGAGCAACTAATGCGAATATTGGTGCATTTAAAGCAGGAACTTATTATTTAGAAAAATGGGTGGCAAGTCCCGGAACTCAGTCAAATATAAATTTGTCACAAGTCTTGAAAAATATTCCTAATGGTATGTATAAAATAACTGCTGCTGCACAAGCTGTTCAACAATCAACACCAGTTGCATATCCGGGGAAAGCATATGTATTTGCAAATGCAGATTCTGTTGAAGTATTTGAACTAAACAATTATACTATTCAAACTACTGTTACAAATAATACGTTGATTATTGGTTATGCGGTAAAAACAACCGGTAACTGGGTATCGGTAGATAATTTCCAGGTAATTTACTTGGGAACTGGTCCTAAATCTGTTTTGAAAAGCGCACTTGACTCAGCCAAGGTAATGGTTGCCAATCCGGTAACAGTAGGATCTACAACTGTTTATCCAAACCTTAGTACAGCAGTGTCTGCAGCTCAGGTAGTTTACGATAATGTTGCTGCAACTACTACTGAAATTGCAACTCAGGTAACAGCTTTGAATGATGCCATTGCTGCTGTTCATGCAGCTATTTTGTTGCAGACAAGAATTAATACGTGGACAACATTACCTTATGATGCAACTTCAGTTATTTCAAATCCTAGTTTTGAGAACAGTGCAACTGCGGGTTGGACAAATGTAGGTGGATTTGCGTCACAAAATAATACTTCCTTTTCCTATAAAGCTGGAACCTATTATGTTGAAAAATGGCAAAGCTCAGGCAATTGGACCGGGTTGAAATTATCTCAGAAAATTGTCAATATTCCTAATGGGGTTTATAACTTAACAGCTGCCGCATTAAATAATCCGGTAACCACTGGTGGCGCATTTGTTTATGCTAATATGGATTCTGTTGAAGTATTTTCACCAAATGATTACACTGTTTTAGTTAAAGTGACTAACAATCAATTAGAAATTGGATATAAGGTATTAAATGGGGGAAACTATGTGGCTGTCGATAATTTCAGACTTTCATATGTAAGCGATGGTACTCCATATGTAGTATTAGCTCCAACTACTTTATTCTTTGATCCAAATCATCTTACGAAAACGTTTAATGTTTCCGGTGGAAATCTGACTTCAGCCCTTACATTAACTGCACCGGCTGGTATTAGTCTTAATAAAACCAGTTTAACCGCTACCGAAGTTGCTGCAGGAGCTGTGATTACAGCTACTTTTGATAATGCTACAGTTATCACTAATGGAGTAATTTCTGCAACCAGTGGTACACTGACACAAAATGTAACTGTAAATACATCAGCTGATCTTAGCTGTTTTACACCTCTTTATTCGACTTTGACAAATCTTATCCCAGATCCGTATTTGAATGATCTTTCCGGATTTGGAGGTTGGGGACACAAATCCGTAGTTTTGGGAGAAGCATATTGTGGTGCTGCCTGTGTTAAGTTTGATGCAACAACAAACGGTTACCCTGATGGAGCGGCTTTAGATGTGTCATCTGTTAATTGGACTGCAAATCATAAATACAGAGTCCGTGTTATGGTAAAAACAGTAGATGGAACGCTTGGAATGTTGGCTAAAGGTACAAGTCCCGATTTCTCAATGTCCATACCACAAAGTGGAACTAACTGGATAACAATAGATACAACATTTACTGCAGGAGTTGGTGCAGCAGCAAATTTCTTCACTATCAACAACGTTGACGCAGCTGCTACTGGTAAGATTGCATACATTGATAATTATGAATTGTATGACTTAGGTTTAGGTACCGGTATTAAAACTTTAGGTATTGAAGCTACGAAAGTATATTCAACATCTAATTCAATTGTTGCTGATTTCGAATTGAGAGCTGCCGGAACAGTTGAATTCAACATTTACAACGTACAGGGAATGTTGGTTGCAAAAAACAAATCAACGTTTGATGCAGGTCTGAATCAAAAAGTGATGAATGTAAATCTTCCTTCGGGCGTATATCTGATAAATGTTATCAACGACGGGAAGCAGGCTACTTTCAAAGTTGTGAAATAATATCTTCTAATAATTAGATTAAGAGGCTGTCTACTTTTAGGCAGCCTCTTTTTTTTCTTATGAATATACAAAAAAAATTTATTGTAATCCAAAATGACATTATTTTCATCTTTAACATGTATAATATAGCATACTTTTGCAGGTATAGGAACGATTCAAATTTATAAACATTAAAAATCAGTATCATGAAAAAACTTTTCTCAATGATTTGCCTGTTTATGGCAATTAGTACAGGATATGCACAAAATTTTGTGCCCGATCCCAGTGTTATGTATAATATTGTACAAACAAACTCCAATTTAGTTGTTGGGCCTGCCATATCCGGAGGATTCTCCACTACCCAGCCCGTCGTGCTTACATTAACAAATCAAAGTTCCCAGGCTTTCTTTTTTATTCCTGTAGTAGGCAAGACAGATACTTACTATCTTCAGGATGGTGAAGGTAAATATTTGAACAAAGTGTCGAATGTTAGTTGGGATTCATGGTCCGTTATCTTCGAATCGACCACTACAGATTTAAATTCGGAATGGGTTATAAGTGGTGCGGATGCAACAGGAATTCGTCTTATGTTAAATGCTAACAGTAAATACCTTGCCTCGGATGCAATTACCAGTGGATCATCTTTGTACTGCGATAAGGCCGTTGACAATGCTAACGGTTTATTTTCATTGAAGGTTGCTACAATTGATAATACTCCGGTATTTAGTGTGCTGGATAAGAATCTGGTGATTGAGATTGAAAAGGATCTTCAACCATATCCTCTTGAAATTTTTGCAACCGGTCAGAATTACAATATAAATGCCACTGTATCCGCCGGGTATACCTTGAGCAAAAGTACATTCACCCCGACTGATTTTACTGCAGGCTCAGGTAAAGCTCAGGTGGTAATTATGGCCACTACAGCAGCTGTAGGCGACACCGGGACAGTTGTATTTTCTTACACACTTGGCGGAGTAAAGAATAATTTAGATACAGTAAAAATAACAGCTGTAAATAGTTATGAACGTTATTTTATCACAAATAAAGCTTGTGGATTAGTTATCAGCAGCGATTCGATTAATAATCCTGCATTAGAAGTGAGCAATTTAGAAAATTACAAACAATACTTTTTACTCCGTCCGGTTCATCCAGCTATAAAGGATAGTCTTTTTTATATTGTGCAGGATGGAGAATATGCCATGTTAAAGAAAGTAGCTACCAGTGGTTGGAATACCGAATATGGACACGCTTCCGACGAGGCTATCTGGAAAATGGTAAAACAGGCTAACGGTGCGTATTCAATTTCTAATTTTGTAACCGGAAAAGCTTTAGGAACAGATGATATTATTGTCAACAGCAGACTGTATGATGATAAAGCATTTACGGCTGATCCAACGGCAAAACCCTATTGCGAATGGTCTCTTGTTTCTTTGTCTGAAAGCACGGATAAAACGAATTCTGAATTATCAAGTGTTTCTTTAAGTGCTGGATTACTGAATCAAAGTTTTGACAGCGCAGTTCGTTCATACGATGTGTTAGCCCCGGTAGATGTAAGCAGCATTACAATAACAGGAACATCAAAGTCAACTGTTGCATTCATTGATAATAATTCAGCAGCTGTTTCAGCCGATTCCCCTACAGCGAATGTAAGTTGTGTTTCAGGAGATGGACTGAGTACTACCATATATTCTTTCAAATACACTCAATTAGGTTTTGGCGATTGGGCTGCGCGGGGTGAAACTAATTCAACCCGGTCAATTCCTAGCCAGTGGGGCTGGAAGTGTGCAAATGCAAAATGGGTTTCTGCCAATTCAACTACCGCGGGCACTGTCAGATATATCGATAATCCTGTAAATTATTTTTCGTTAGCTGATACAACTTCTTCTGGGGTATTAAAAGATACTATTGCCTATAAAGGACGCATCATGTATATACGTTGGGACGGAGCAGTTGGTGATTCTGGTGTTTACAGTTACCCGGTAAAATTAGAGGGAGCTAAAACGTATACTTTCTCGGGAAAATATGCATGGAATTCAGTAGTACCTGCTGACACTACCGCCACGTTCACTTTTGGAATTAATACTGCAAGTGATAATTCGGGAACATCTGTTTGTTCGAATGATTTTACGGTTGCATCGACTGATTTGTTGGATTTACATAAAGCAAGTTTTACATTCACTCCGACGACATCGGGTATATATTACTTTACAGTTAAGAATAATGTAACTTTATTGGGTGCACTTGCTGACTTATCAATAGTGGAAGGAACTACTGCCATTAAAAATGTAGATGCGCCACGTACTCTTTATGCTGTCAAAACAGGGCAATCTGTACATGTTCATGGAACTAATATGGGAGACAACTTAAGCGTTTACAATGTAAATGGTCAGTTAATTAAACAATTAAAAGCCAGTTCAGATATTACATCTATCAATTTGAAATCGGGTATCTATTTAATTAAAGTAAATACGCTTGTTTTAAAAGTAATATTGTAACATGATTGATTGGTCCTGTAATGCGGGTATCGTTTTTTAAGACTGATTGATAGTTCAGACCAATTAAATAAACTTTTGCGCATAAATATTATTACTGCAAAAGGATAATTTTGACTCTTTGGATAAAGCCCGGTATATACCGGGCTTTATTGTTTTATGGTAGTTGTAAATGAGGTCGCTTATTTATTTTGACATCCAGACTACATACTTTAAACCGATTACAGTAAATTTCACGTATTCTTTTGTGATTTTCTTAAATTAGTATTATTTTTGCGTATCTGAATCACGGAGTTAATAGTTTCATTAAAGATAATCTGATTAATATCAGTGATTCATCAAGTTTGAGAATTTTATTGAATTCCTTTTATTCAAATAAAAAAACAACCTCAGAAATTATGAACGAAACAACATTAATCACCACGAGTAACTCATTAGAAGGTTACCGGGTTGTAAGACAATTGGGACTGGTACGCGGCATCACAGTTCGCTCACGTAGCATTGTGGGCAACATTGCCGGAAGTTTTATGACGATATTTGGCGGTAAAAATGCCATTTACACCGAATTGTGCGAACGGGCCCGTGAAGAAGCTTATCAACTGATGATCCAGCACGGCAAGGAAATGGGTTGCAATGCCATTATCAATATGCGTTACGATGCCAATGACGTGATGAGTGGCTTAACCGAAGTGCTGGCATATGGAACGGCGGTAGTGGTTGAGAAAATCAGTTAAAAGCGATTTGTTAGAAATCTAGTAAGCAACAGGATTCCAGATTGTCCTTTTGAGGCTACCTTTTTAGACAGCCTCATTTACGATTTAAGGTGTTGCTATTTCTTTAATATTTCCGGGTCACCCGAAATGAGTATTTTGGGAAAAGCAAAACCGGTAACGAAACCCCGATAACCAATGCTAAAAGTATAAACAAGGTGGTCAGGCCGTTGTGGAAGATATCCAACATGTATTGTTGTGATTTTATCGCATCGGTATTTTGCATAAATTTTATCAAACCCAAAATGGTACGGTAAGCAAATAATCCCGGAATCATTGGGAGTAACGATGGAAATGAAAACACTTCAGCCGGGCAATGAATCAGTTTGGCAAATAAAACACTCATCAATCCGATGCAAGAAGCCGCCACAAAGGTGGCAAGTGAAATCTCTAAACCCAATTTAATCAGAAAAAAACGCAGGGAATGTCCAATGGCTGCTAATAAGGCGGAGACAAAAACCGATTTGCGCGATGGATTTGAAATGACTGCGAAACCAATGGCTGCTATTGCTGCCAGCAGACCATCAAAAAGGATCATTCGAAACATATCTGAGTTCATAATTTTGTCAAACCGAGTATTAACATTGAAACAAATAAACCGATTGCAATACAAACAATCAGACTGGAAGCATTTACTAAACGGGCAATGCCGGTAAGGATATGCCCCTCAATAATATCCAAAACAGAATTGATAAGAGGAACTCCGGGAATAAGATAAAGAACGCTGGCAGCCAGAGCAATTTCCGGCGTATTTCCAAATGGAAATACATAACCTAATCCCGATATGAGCGAAGCAACAAATGCACTGGTAGTAAAAATGACCAAATGATTTATTTTTTTTAAAATCATTTCCTGCCGGACATAAAATCCAACCAACGTTCCGATAAATACCAGGCCAATGGCATACAAATCGCCTCTAAAAAGTCCGCAAAAAGCGGCATTGGCAAATGAAACCAGTATTAAAACCAGCCAACGTGACATTCGTTTTTGAGAGATGATTTCCTGAAATTTCATCCTTACTTCATCATAAGGCAGGTTTTTGTCGTAAGTATCCCAACTCAACGCACTTAGATCGGATACAAACGTAAAATTCAAGAGCAGGGGTTTTGTTTTTTTTATGATGGTCATCCGGTTGGATGGATTTTCTTTGTTGGTGATTGACATCATAATGCTTAACTGAAACACGGATAAATCAATATCGTAACCAAAAGTTTTAGCCATGCGCGAAACATTTTGAATAATGCGCATGGTATGAGCTCCCGAAGTCATAAGGGCGGATGCTATGTCGGTTAATAAATCCGAAATTTGTTCAATTGTCGGTATTTTATATTCCAAATCGGGTTCCATGATGGATATATTTTGTAATTTTGGGAGCTGTTTCTGAAAAATATTGCCGGATCTTTCCTGTATTATGTTCCAAATGAACACGCATGCTTTTTTTTTAAAGAGCTGCAAAGATACCTAAAAACAGACATTCGTGATATAAGAATTAGTTATTTTTTCCCTAAAATGAATGGAAGCAACTTCTTGTCCTGAACTTAATCGGGTCTGGACTGTTTTTCAGCATGAATACAATTTTATAAGATGAAGACGGAAAAATTTGATGTTACGGGCATGACTTGCTCTTCCTGTGTGGCACATGTTGAGAAAAGTGTCAGCAAACTGGAGGGTGTAAAAACTGTTAATGTAAATTTGCTAACCAATAGCATGACTGTCATATTTGACGATCTAAACCTCAATGCCATTTCCATCGAAAAATCGGTGGAGGATGCAGGTTATGAGGCTCATGTACGTGAAGTGGCTTCGGCGGCCAAAACAACTTCCACACCCAAAATAAATTTTGTACAACTGGAACAGGACGAAATGAAAATGCGTTGGTGGATTTCGCTCGTTTTACTGGTTCCATTGCTTTATATCTCTATGGGACACATGCTTGGTTTACCATATCCGCATGCTTTCCATGCAACTGAAAATGCCTTGTTGTTTGCATTTACACAGTTTCTACTGACCTTACCCATTGCATTTGTCAATAAAAAGTATTTTCAGGTTGGCTTTAAGACCTTATTCAAAGGTTCGCCCAATATGGATTCACTCATTGCCATGGGTTCCTCGGCAGCCATTGTCTATGGCATTTTTGCGATTTACCGCATGGGGTATGCCATGGGACATGGTGAAATGGATACGGTAACTCAGTTCTCACACGATTTGTATTTTGAATCGGGAGCAACCATCCTGACTTTAATCACACTTGGAAAATACCTGGAAGCCAAATCGAAAGGAAGAACATCGGATGCCATCACACACTTGATGGATTTGGCTCCTAAAACAGCTACCGTGTTGCGCAATAACATAGAAGTTGAAATTCCGGTTGAACAGGTTTTAGTGGGCGATAGGGTTGTTGTAAAACCGGGTCAGCGTGTTCCGGTGGATGGAACGGTTGATAGTGGAAATTCTTCGGTGGATGAATCGGCTTTGACGGGTGAAAGTTTACCGGTTTTTAAAGAGAAAGGGGATACGGTACTTTCAGCCAGTATGAACAAATCCGGATCTTTTACAATCCTTGCTACCAAAGTCGGGAATGACACCACCCTGGCCCATATTATCCAGTTGGTTGAAGATGCTTCTTCATCCAAAGCACCCATTTCAAAGTTGGCCGATAAAATTAGTGCCATTTTTGTGCCGGTTGTCATTGGCATTTCATTACTGTCCATTGCTGTCTGGATGTTATTGGGTTATCCGTTCGATTTTGCATTATCCATTGGGATTGCCGTATTGGTTATCTCCTGTCCCTGCGCGTTGGGACTGGCTACTCCGGTAGCTATAATGGTGGGAACCGGCAAAGGTGCCGAGCATGGCATTCTGATTAAATCGGCCGAATCGCTTGAAATGGCGCATAAAATTGATACAGTGGTGCTCGATAAAACCGGTACGATTACCGAAGGAAAACCACGAGTGACGGATATTTTTTCTGTAAAATCAATAACGCAGAATGAATTATTGCAAGTAGCCGCTTCGCTCGAAAAACCATCGGAACATCCGTTGTCCGAAGCGATTTTACTGGAAGCAGAAAGCAAAAATCTATCCATACAAACGATAGAAAACTTCCGGTCCATAGCCGGGCAAGGCATTGAGGGTAGATTGAACGGCATGAATTATTTAGCCGGTAATCTTAAACTTATGACAGATCGTAAAGTGGATCTGAAGGATTTTAATGAGATGGCTGATAAACTGGCCGATGAAGGAAAAACGCCTTTATATCTTGCAAAAGAAAATGAGATATTAGGAATTATTGCGGTAGCAGATGTATTGAAAAAAACCAGTGTGGAAGCTATAAATCAATTCAAGGCTTTGGGAATGAATGTGGTGATGCTGACCGGAGATCATGCTAAAACAGCTGCTGCTATTCAATCGCAACTAGGCATCTCTTCGGTGGTAGCCGAAGTATTGCCACAGGATAAGGACAAGGAAATTGCCCGTTTACAGGCTGAAGGAAAAACGGTGGCCATGATTGGCGATGGGATAAATGATGCGCCGGCCTTGATGCGTTCCGATTTGGGAATTGCCATTGGTGCCGGAACCGATATTGCCATCGAATCGGCCGACGTGGTGTTGATGCGCAGTGATTTGTTGGATGCCGTTACCACCTTGCGACTCAGCAAAGCAGTGATGATCAATATCAAACAAAATCTGTTCTGGGCTTTCTTTTACAATATTATCGGCATTCCGCTGGCTGCGGGTGTTTTCTACGGGATGCTTGGTTGGAAATTAAATCCGATGTTTGCAGCGGCTGCCATGAGTTTCAGTTCGGTGACCGTGGTATTAAATGCATTACGATTAATGCGTTTCAAACCCAGTGTTTCAAAAATAAAGAACAATTAAAAACAACATATTAATTTAATCTGGCCTTTAAATCCATTTCGGGGATGGGGGCTATTAAACGTACAACAATTATGTCAGAAAAAACATTGCTAATTAAAGGAATGAGCTGTGGGCATTGCTCGGCTCGTGTAGAAAAAGCACTAAATAATATCGATGGTGTGGAAGCTAAAGTTGATCTGGAGTCCAATTCAGCTAAAGTTACACTTTCGAAAGAAGTGAGTGACGAAACTCTGAAAACCGCCGTAGATAATGTAGGCTACGAAGTGGTGGGAGTAAAATAAATACAACAATTCTAATGCGGTTGATGTATCAATAAAAAAAGGAAAGCAAGTGCTTTCCTTTTTTTTGTTGGAAATAAACAGCCCGTAAAGAAGGACGAATTGTAATCTGAAATCCGGTTGAATGGATATTTTGTTTAGCAAATAAGATGAAGTATCTTTGGCTTTCAATCTAATGATAATTCAACATGAAAAAATTCCAGCTCTTCGTCATTTTGCTTTTCACAGGCTTTTTTGTCAGTGCACAAAATGCCGTCTTCACACTGTCTCCCGTAAACAAAGCCACACAAGTCAATCCCGATACACACATTGAACTGACTTTTGGCGAAAGTCCAACTCTGGGAAATACCGGTAAAATCAGGGTGTATGATGTTTCAACCAATAAATTGGTGGACATGCTGGATCTGAGCATTCCTGCCGGACCAACCCAAAGTGTGAATCATGGCGTTGCTGTACCTCCTTACACCAAAACTCCTTACCAATATGTTTCCGATAATTTCAGCAATGCCAATACAAAACCCGGAACACCATCCGGAGAGGCGCTGGCTAATTCCGATACCTTTCAACTGAATATTATCGGACGATTTACGGATGCATTTCACTTTTATCCGGTCATTATTCACGGCAAAACAGCCACCATTTACCTGCACAATAATCTGCTGTCTTATGGAAAAACCTATTCTGTTCAGATTGATCCGGAAGTTTTTATTTTTAAAGATAAAAAGTTTGTCGGAATAAAAGGTTCCGCTTATCTTTTCAGTACAAAGAAAACAGCTCCTTCGGTTGATGCAAAATTCTATACGGTAAGCCGCGATGGCAAGGGAGATTTCAGTACCGTTCAGGGAGCCATCGATTATATTCCCGATTTTAATCCGACCCGTAAAACCATTTATATAAAAAATGGCACTTACGAGGAAATTGTTTACTTCCGAAACAAGACGAATGTGACTTTCGTAGGAGAAGATCGGGATAAAACGGTGGTTTGTTATGCCAACAACGAAGTCTTCAATCCGCATCCATCCAATGTGTCCACCAACGAATTTCCGGGTACTTTCCCCAGCCGGCGCGCTGCTTTTGCTGCGGATAATTCAACTGGAATTCAACTGGTCAATTTCACCATTAAAACTACTTCCAAAGGGCAGGCTGAAGGATTATTGATGATGGGCAAAGAAAATAGCCTGAAAGATATGCATATCGTCGGTTCCGGCGATGCGTTGCAGGCCAACGGTTCCGTTTATCTGGATAATTGCCGGATTGATGGCGATGGCGATACCTATCTGGGGCGTGGACCAACATTTTTCAACCGTTGTGAGATGTATTCCTACGGTACGTTTATGTGGATACGCAATACATCTGCTAATTATGGTGTGGTTTTGCTGAACAGTAAACTTGTTTGCAGTGGTGCGGGCGAAACCGAAATTGCACGTGCGCCATCCAACAAGACCAGGGAATATCCCTATTGTGAAGCAGTGTTACTCAATTGCCAACTTTCGGGCATAAGTCCGGTGGGTTGGGGAGCGCTGGGGACTGATGTTTCCAACGTTCATTACTGGGAATACAACAGCACCAATCTGAAGGATGGAAAACCGGTTGATACAAGTAAACGAATTCCTGCCTCGCGACAATTAACGATGGGAAAAGACAGCGTGCTGATTCAAAATTACAGCCATCCGGCCTTTGTGCTGAACGGTTGGAATCCTCCGACGCTTTCTATTGATTCAATTTTATCGGTTGTCAATAAATAAAAGATTAAACGCGAAGGACACTAAGTATTCGTAAAGAACCGTTAAGTGAAATTATCTCTGTGATTTAAATAAGTGGGAATAAATAATGTCGTATAATTAAACTTAAACTGTAATAAGAATAGAACGCGGATCTTCACTGATATAGCGGATTTTAATCCCGATAGCTATCGGGAGGATTTTAATTCCGACAGATCGGAATGATTTTCATACATTTACAGTCTTATCAGTCATGCTTGCATGACTAAAATCAGTTAATTTATTGTCAACTAATATCCGCTTAATCCATAATTATCCGCGTTCTATTCTTATTATAAAACACGACATTATATTGTGACCATTACTTAATTGTGCACAATCCGTCTGACCGCTTTAAGCGGTAGGACGGAGGTATAATCTATGCATTTCTTTGCGGTTAAATCTTTGCGATTCTCTGCGGTTAATTATTATTTCAACGTCAGTTTTCGCAATACGGGATTGATGCGGTAAGTAACGGCAACAACAACTAAAGTCATGATGCCACCGAAAGCCACCGATGGAACTAATCCCATCAGTTTGGCGGTCACTCCCGATTCGAAAGCGCCCAATTCGTTGGAAGAACCGATAAAAATACTATTCACCGAACCCACCCGACCGCGCATATGTTCGGGGGTATACAGTTGTAAAATGGTACCGCGTATCACCACGCTCACACTGTCGAACAATCCGCTTAATAAAAGAAGCAAGCCCGACAACCAGAAATAACGGGAGAATGCAAAGCCAATCATGCACAATCCAAAAGCTGCAACTGCCAACAACAAGGTACGACCACTATTTTTTTCGGGTGGATAGAACATAAGGAAAACAGACATAATGATGGCTCCCACGGCTGGACAAGCCCGTAAAAATCCGAGTCCTTCGGGTCCCACATGCAAAATATCGGCGGCATAAACAGGCAACAAAGCCACGGCTCCACCAAAAAGTACGGCAAACATATCGAGTGAAAACGCTCCCATCAATTCGGGTGATTTCCTTACGAAACTGATGCCTTCCCGAATGCGGCTGAAAATATCTTCTTCCATTTTGTTGAACGTGCTGACCAACTTTTTTATTTCCAACCGGCTGACCATGACTAACGAAACCAGGTAGAGAACAAAAACGGTACTGTAGGCAACCGTGATGGATGAAAAACCGTAAATAAGTCCGCCCACAGCCGGTCCCATAACGGCAGCTACCTGCCAGTTGGCACTGTTCCAGGTGGCGGCATTGGCATAATGGGCTTTATCCACCAACTGCCCCAACACGGCTGTATTGGCCGGCATTAGTATTCCCCGCGACAGTCCGGTAAGAAAAATGGTAATAAATATAGGCCAGATTCCCAGTCGCTCGTAGGAATGAAATGATTCGATGCTATAAGTTGTTAGCAGGGCTGAACCAATCAATAACAAGAAAGTGGTTGACCGGATAATCTTTTTCTTATCCCATAAATCGACATAATGTCCGGCGAAAAGCGAAATGGAAATTTGCGGTACCACCTCCGCTAACCCAATCATCCCCAGCCAAAGTACATTTTTGGTGAGGAAATACATGTGCCAGCTTACAATCACCGATTGCATCAGCGTGGCCATGGTCATAAAAAAACGGTATCCCAGAAAATACCTGAAATCGCGGTAACGAACCGCCCTAAAAGCGTCACTGCTGTAAAACAAACTAAACATCCTTTTCAGTTTAAAAAACGGCTGCAAAGTTACGGAAATTAATTTCACATTGAGTGACAAGAATCTTTGATTCACAACTTCGAAATATTAAAAAAATCGTTAAATTTGTAATACATAAAATAATACAGGATATGTTTAAGGATTGAAATCAGATAGATATCTCGACCATCGGCAAACCGAAACATTTGTACATTTATTGAGCAAATTCTAAAAGACGGGAGTAAAATTGTTGTGCTATAAAATTACTGTATATATATTAACCGCAATATTGTTGAGCAACAATAATGCCGTCAATATTTAAACCGCACTATTGTCGAGCTACAATATTGCCAACAATGTTTAATCCGCAATATTGTTGAGCTACAATATTGCCAGCTGTATATAATCCGCAATTTTGTTGAGCTACAATATTGCCAGCTGTATATAATTCGCAATATTGTCGAGCAACAATATTGCCACCAATGTTTAATCCGCAATATTGTACAGCATTTTTATTGTCAATCATATATCATTGGCATTATTGTACTACATATTTTGTTCGAAACTAAAAGAATTAAGACTATATTTGTAAAATAATTTCTAAAACTGAATGCGTATGCCAGCTATTTTTCATCAATACACTCCCGCCGAGCTATATATAGGCATTGACCAACCTGCAATTGCCCCGGCGGAAAATGCAAGTGAAACACCCAGCACGGGCTTTAGGGCTACGGGGTGTGCTTTTCTGGATGCTTTTGTGGAAAATCTCCATCACCATGGAGTCCATACTACCCGTTATCATGCCGTTTTATTAGGCATTACGCCCACTGAATTGTGCTTTACGTTGATCACGCTAACAGGTATGACGTTCACCGATTTTACGACTAGCTACATCCTATTGATGGCTAAAGACCTACTGAAGGATAAAAAAAACGATTTGAAACATATTTCGCAATGCCTGGGTTTTGGTAGCTATTCGGGTTTTTACCGTTTCTATATGCGGAATGTGAAGCAAATACCGAGTTGGAGATAGTAAATCAAAATCTATCCATTAAAGCATAGCGTCTTGTCAAGGCAGAAATTGTAAACCGAGCAGAAGATTATCGTTATAGTTCGGCTATTGATTATGCAAAAGGAAAAGGACTGGTGGATGTAATGGTTGTTTGAGCACAAGAACGGATTACATCCCGATAGCTATCGGGACCTAAGAATACAAAAGGTGGGATTAATTAAATCCCACCGACAATCAGCAACATTTATACATTTAAAGAACATATCCGGGAGGACTGGGTCAAATAGAACGTCTTTTTGGTAATATAAGAGAAGGTGTTGATAGGATTGAACTTGTAGAGAATTTACAAAAGTTGCTTGACTTCAATAATCCAGAAGGTCAAAAGGATGCTGCAAAAAATATTTGGCTAAACATCATTAGTCGAGAAATACCTTTTGCTTTGTATTATGATATTTTAGATAAATCTGGTGCTATTGATAATATGTATTATGAAGGACAATACCCTGGTAAGCCAAGTATTCCAAAAACTTATAAAATACAAGGAGTTACTTGGGACAAAAACGGCAATCCAACAAATTATAACCAACCCAATAATTATTAATATTTAAATAAAATAACAGTAGAATGAAAACAAAGGTTTTTTTTACAAGCATATTGATTTTTCTGCTAATTTCATGCGGACTTAACGATATAAAACATTTTGTAGACAAAGGAAATGTTTATAAAAATAAGGGACAGTTTGAGTTAGCAATTAAAATGTATACTTCAGCTATAGAAATTGATTCTAAAAATGAGGAAATTTATTTTCTACGTGCTACTTGTTATGATTCGATAGGGAATCTGAATTTGGCAATAGCAGATTATACTTCTCTAATAAAAATTAATCCAAAATTTCAGTATGGATATGGTATGAGAGCTTATTTATATAGCAAATTAGAGAAATACGATTTTGCAATAGCAGATTATACCTCGGAGATTAAAAATTATCCGAATGGATATGACGCAGTTTATAATCGTGGCTATATGTACTTTTTAAAAGGTAATTATACTCTTGCACTTCAAGACTTTGCCAGAGCCATTGAAATTGATCCAAACGATTTTTTTGTTTATCGTAGTCGTGGAGATCTTTATCTTGCACAAAGAAAAGAAAAACTGGCAATAGAAGATTATACTTCTGCTATTAATTTAAACCCGGATGATTATGTTTCGTATAATTTTCGTGGTGGATGTTATAGGGGTATTGGAAACAATACTTTTGCTCTTTCTGATTTCAACTCATCAATAAGGATTAATCCAAACTATGAAGGTGCTTACATTAATCGTGGAGTTTTATGTGATGTTTTGGGCAAAAAGGAATTAGCTATTATTGACTTAAAGAGAGCAGCAGATTTAGGAGTTAAATACGGAAGTGAATTGTTGAAAGAAGACTATAATATTGATTATCCAGTTGGTAAAAATGTAAATAAATAATTACTCAGTTCGGCGTAGGTTGAACAAACTCTGTTCGTCGTAGCGTATTTGGTGCGGGTGTTCGGCGAAGTCTCCAGACTTCGTCGGGTTAGAAGGAAAGCTCCTGCTTTCCATATTGGAATATAATATGGAAAGCGGAGCTTTCCATTTAGTTGCGACATAGGCTAGAGCCATATGCCGAACAGTGGGTGCAGAATTTTATGCGCTACGGCGAACGAGCTGGACGACCAACGGCGTATGTCGGTACAGACGCAGGGCACTTCGTCTCTCCGTCACGCCGGATATATACAAACCAGATTAAATGAACAAAGTGTTCGCACTTGCGGGTGGGATTTAATTAATCCCACCCCTTGTATTATAAGGTCCCGATAGTTATCGGGATGTATTCCGCTCTTGAGTACAATAAAAAAAGAGTCGGAAACCAATTCCCGACTCTTTTCATTTTCAATTTCAATAATTAAAAAAACAGGTTTCAATTTTTCAAACACTAATTCTTCACGATAATTTTTTTAAGAGTTTGAGAACTTTCCTCCGATATTTTGACGATATAAAGACCGCTGCTGAAGCCATTTAATGCGATGTTCTTTTCGGAGGTTGCAGCGTTATATAATGTTCTTCCTTCGCTGTTGATAATTTCCACGGTGGCTTTCCTGTCAGCACCACTGATGGTCAGATGGGTACTGGCCGGATTGGGATAAATGTGAATACCAAAATCATTTTCTGAAGCAACTCCGGATGAAAGTGCTGCTCCCGCTAAAAACCGGGCTGTTGCATCCTGAAGCGTTTGTACGGCAGTCGCACATGCATCAATAGTGGTGTATGTCTGTAATAAGGCCGTTTGTAGATTAGTATACAAATCACCGCTGGTTACCGAGGGATAGCGATTCATTGCAGCTTGTGCACTATCTTTTGCGTTGTTCCAGTAAAAACTCTCAGCACTTTCAACGCTCTGGTCAGTAAGAATTCGAATATTATCATAAAGTAATTTCGGACCTGCTGCCGAACCCGCGTTTGAACAACAAGCACCTATACTTACTTCTCCTTGAAAAGGACTTGAAAACAATGTAGCTGCAGTTGAGGTGGTCCATACTGAAGCCGTAAAACTGGTTGTTGCATCGTACCAGTTAGCAGAGGCGTTACGAAACCCCGTTAAGTTACTGACTACGGTTGCCGCAGCTGTATTACCATTGTACACGTCATAGTTCATTTTATAATTTCCGGAAGGTAAAAGAACCTTTTGAGTAAATTGCACCGCATTAGTTGTGCCCCAACCGGATGACGCTCCCAAACAGGCTCCGCTATTATTCCCGTTTTTATCTACCGATGGGATGTTTATACTATTAAATTTAGCCAAAGAACCATAGGCAAAGGTAGCTGTAAAAGTAGCATTACTGGCCACTACACTACGATTTGTCCAGCCGGTAAGGTTATAAGCATAAGCACTGGTATAGCCCAATCCGGCCCACATATTTACAGCGCTTGTATTTAGCGCTCCGGCCACATTGTATGTTACGGGTGCTGAATCAAATCCTGCATTTTTCAACGCAAGGACAGTGATATCATTTGTTGGTTCTTGAGGTAGTGGTGCATCTGTTCTAACCAATGCCCCATTCTTAACTGTCACCAAAACACGACTATTCGCCGGAACATTTACAGTACCTGTAATTTTAGCACCAGCTGTAATAATCATCAAATCAACTGCTTTAACTGAGGCTGTGCTGTTTGTCAAATAGGTACTGGTTGAATCTGTCCCTTGTTGTGCTGTAATATTTCCCGATGTTACAAATACACGCAATGCATTACCAACGCTACGAGATGCCGGTAGCGTAAAATGCGCGATGGATTTTCCTCCTGAAATATCAGTTGGTACGGAGAATACCGGAGCACCTTCAGCAAAACCAATCGCTTTCATATCGGCAGTTGTTGTTCCAACAAAATTGCTTACCAGCATATAGCGAATGCTATCCGGATCAGTGGCAATCACACCGTTCCAACCTGCAGGCAGAGAATCTCTTAACACGATGGCTTTACCGGCAAAATTACTGGTTTGATCACTACTTATAGCACTGTAGTAAATCATCTGCCGACGATCTACTACATCACCCCCGGCAACAGTCCTACTGGTAGTACTATAAAACGGATAGAAATTGGTTGTATAAATTGAATTGTTTGAAGCCCTGTCGCCAAAAGCCATGCTGCTCACACCCGGAGTTACTACAGCAATCTGGTTATCAATATTAGCCCACGAAGTAGCAAAAGTTACAGTGCTTGAGCCATTGGTCTGATAACGGCCATTACTATGATAAATCGTACGTTGCAGTTTAGTAAGATTATCGGTGCTGATAGCAAGCAATCCTCCTCTGGCACCGGTAATTGTTACGGCACTGTTGGCTTTTACGTAGTCCAGATAAATCAGTGCATTTCCCGGAGTAGAATAAATTGCAAAATTATTAGTCAATGAGGCATCATTTGTATTGATAACCCCATTCATAGTGTAACTATTTCCTTTTAAGTTATAAATACCAGTGGTTACAGGTGTTGCATTTGTTGCTTTTCCACTTACTAAATACCAACCCAGTATATTCCCTGTATTATTCATTCTGTAAGGAACTACAATTTTGTTTTTATCAGGACTGTTCGGAGTGAAATAGCCGGTATAACTGGAAATTCCGGTACTCCAGGAGAAACAAGTGAAACGATCTTTGGTGTATGCTTTTACTATATTCTGTGACGTAAACAGTTTGGCTGCTTCATGATTTTTTCTGAAATCACTCCAACTTGAAGGAGTCATACTTGCAGTTGAGGCCATTTCGTGCATAAGCCATGTCATCATTACGCGGTGTGCTTCAACACCCATACGGCGTGCACCCACGTCAGCACGCAACAACCAGCTGCCATCGGTAGTGGTTGTCTGTCTGGCTTTGATATATTTATACACCTGATTTTCCAACATCAATGCATTCGGGTCTTTCAGGAAACAAGCCATCGTCGTGTAAGAGGTAATCTGGTCGTACAGAAACAAACTCCAGTCATTGCCATTCGGCATGGCCAACTCACCATCTGCTAAAGCAAGTTCATTGAGTACATTGTCCATCACTTTCTGATCGTTGTGCAACAACGCATTTGTTTTCCATTTCTCAGTACCGATCATTCCGGTTTGGAACAATTTCATGGCTAAGAAACCTTCGCCTAGCTCCTGCATGACCACATTCTGATAAGAGCTATGGAAATAATTGTGATTCTGCAAGGTGTAATCATCGAACAGGTTTTTGCCGATATAAAGATCCTTTACTGTTTTGCTGTTATAGTCAGGGTCAATAACGGTGGCATCAGTAGCATCATCAATCTGAGAATAACAATTTATGGCAAAAGCCCGTAAACGGTCGTACCACTGCGGAGCTAATGCATCATTAGGATATAATCCCAGAGCACAGGATAAGATATTGGTTTCCCAGCCATTCTCTTCTGCTTTTGTATCGCCCGAAAAGCCAGTGGGAATAGTACGGTTCAACTCGTAGTTACATTCTGCTTTTACTAAATTGGCTACATATTGTTTCTGAGTTGTAGTCAACGAATCGTATTGGAAATAGGCTGAATAGGCCACCGACATGGACCACAAAGAGCTTTCCCAAACATAGTCCGTACCACTGGTTGATCCCCAGTAATCGCCGGCTGCACAAGTCTTCAACTTATTGGCTTTATGAGTCGAATAGGCAAATATCAGACTCTTTCTGGCCATTTTATTCACATCAGCCCAGGTCACGCCGGATGGAAGTGTCACTTTTCCCTGTCCGTATTTATACAAAAAAGCACATATCATGGAGAGATCCGCATTGGGTCTTACTCCCTGTTCATTACTCCCTGCAGTGTTTTCTCCTTTAAAATAGCCACAAGCTTCTCCGGCACTATTAGTAGCCGAAGCATCCTGGTAATCGTTTTTTACATAGGTCATAAAATTGGCCAACATCTGCAACAGATCTCCTTTCATAGTTGGTTCATCCACAAACGTAGAATTAATAACACCTTCGGTTGGTGAGGATACCTGATCTTCAGTACCACCAATGATGGTTTGAGCCTGTGTAACCGAACAAAAATTAGCCGCACTAAAAAATGCAATAACAATGAATAATAAAGTTTTCTTCATGTTTTAAATAAAAGGATGAATTAAGGAGCTTCTGATTTCCTCCTGCAAATATAGAACTAATTAGTTTTATATAAGGAGAAAATAATGTCAATAATGGTGATAACACTTTCTTCCGGTTCATCACAATTTGACCTGATTATACTTAAATGAAACTTTACAACATCCGCATCCTTTTTTATTCAACTTAATTGAACGGATTTTCACCGAACATAAAAGCTTTAATCAATATATTTGCAACAGCATTGAACAACAAAAGAAAACTATAAAATCCTGTTTCAGAATAAATGAAAAAATATATTTTAGTTGGAATACTCATTTCTTTAAACGCTTATGCCCAACAATTACCTACAAAATCCGAAGTTATCGGTAAAATGAAACTGGTAAATGACTATTGGATTTCGCAAAACCCCAATCCGGGCAATAATCAATGGGCAAGAGCGGCTTATTTTACGGGTAACATGGATTTTTATACAGTCTATCCCAAAAACAGTTACTTGCAATATGCCAATTTGTGGGCTAACAATAACGGTTGGGGATTGAATGGTGGTACATCAACCCGAAATGCGGATAATCAGATTTGTGGTCAGGTGTATATCGATTTGTTCAATCTGGGTGCAATTAAAGACTCCAGCAAAATAAAGGCAATAAAAACCAGTATTGACGCCATGGTCAATAGTACAAAGTCCGATGATTGGTGGTGGGTCGATGCACTATATATGGGTATGCCTGTATTTGCACGGTTGGGTGTTTTGAAAAATGATACGGCATATTTCAACAAGATGTTCGATTTATATTATAATACCCAAATGACGAGGGGACTATTTAATCCAACTTCAGGACTGTGGTATCGGGACGAAACCTATGATCCGCCTTATACTACCCCAAACGGAATGGATTCTTACTGGGCGAGGGGGAATGGATGGGCAATTGGTGCTTTGACGCGTGTACTTCAACTTTTGCCTGAAAATAATGTGCATCGTGCCGAATTAGTAGAAACATTCCAAAAAATGGCCGCGGCTCTGAAA
This sequence comes from Paludibacter sp. UBA6032, assembly GCA_002427885.1. Taxonomy (GTDB): domain Bacteria; phylum Bacteroidota; class Bacteroidia; order Bacteroidales; family Paludibacteraceae; genus Paludibacter. The sequence continues at coordinate 63,670 of DIZI01000021.1, read as the reverse complement.
GATCGTCAACGAACCGATGGCTTTTGGAACACAAGTCTTGATGATCCGAATGATTTTGGAGGACCCGAAACAAGTGGTACCGGATTTTTTACTTATGGTCTGGCCTGGGGCATCAATAATCATTTGCTCGATTCGGCCACTTATTATCCGGTTGTGGCTAAAGCCTGGAACGGGTTGGTGTCAATAGCTGTGCAACCGAATGGTTTTCTGGGATATGTACAGGGAGTAGGTGCCGGACCCGCCAATGCTCCGGCAGCATCTACGCAGGACTTTGGTGTGGGTGCCTTTCTTTTGGCCGGAACCGAAGTTGTCAAAATGGCTGAAGGAGTTATGCCTGTTCCATCCAATTTTGGGATGACATCAATCAAAGCAATGGATAAAACACATATTAAAATCTCATTCTCTAAAAAGATTGATCGGACTACGGCATTAAATGCAACGAATTATTCTATAAATAACAACGTAACCATCTTGGATGTTATTGCGGGTGCCAATGACAGTACAACTGTTTTACGCGTTGATGGATTAAATTATGGTTTGTATCAGGTTCAATTAGAAAATATTCTAAGTGCAGATAGTTCTCCGGTTGAAGCCGGTGAATCAGGAACGTTTGTGTATACAGGCATTATTGCAATTACAGCCAGTGATTATGAAGCCGGTACAAGCAATACGGCTGACAAAACCATGGATTTTGATTTTTCGACCCGTTGGTCATCGCTTGGTAAAGGTCAGTGGATATTGTACGATTTGGGCGAAGCTAAACAGGTTTCATCGGTTGATATGGCATTCTATAATGGAAATGTTCGCAAGAGTTATTTTAAGATTGAATTGTCAGTTGACAGTGCCAACTTTACGGAGGTATTTAACGGGGAATCGAGTGGTAAAACTACCGATTTGGAAAAATATGATTTCCCGGATCAGGCTGCCCGTTACGTGAAAATAACCGGAAACGGAAATAGTCAAAGCCTGTGGAATAGTATCACTGAAGCACGAATAAACTTCGAAAATAACCAGACTGTCCTATCTACATCTAAAGCAAATAATCCGCAACTTACATTGTATCCAAATCCGGTGTCAGATAATAAGCTAACAATCAGATTAAATGGAGACAATTCGGGAATTGCCAGTCTGGCTATTTTAGATATATGTGGTAAAACAGTGTATTTGAATACATTTCAATCAACTGGGGATAGACTGGAAATTTCTGATTTAAACCTTATTCCTGGTTGTTATACCCTTCTTATCGAACAAAACTCAATCCAAAGAGCAGGATTATTGATAGTGAAATAATGGAACCCTGATTTACCCGTTAACCCGAATTCTTTGTGACCAGATCAAATATATTTGACAACCATATAAACGCCTACACCCAACAGGAAGAAAGCGTAAACCTTTTTAAAGATGGTGGGTGGAAGATTTATAGCCAACTTGGAACCAAAAAACACACCCACTACAATTCCTAAAGCCATTAGCCCTGCATAATATAAATTCAGATACCCTGCCTGAGCATAAATTATCACACTGGGTAATCCTACAGGTAGTTGTAAGGCTGCTAAAGAAGTTGCTGAAGCTTCTTTCGTGTTGTATTGAAAGAACTTAATCAGAATAGGAACAATAATCAATCCGCCACCTTTTCCAAACATCCCGGCTATGATTCCGGCAAAAATACCAACAACAATAAAAAGCCATAAAGAATAATGTTTCTTTTCGACCGGCATCGTTTTTTCTTTTTTTTGCCTTTTTAATAAGCGAGAGATAAATGCAGGAATATCAAGATAGCCAACTGCCACATAGAGTAGAAATGCGGCATAAAGTTTCGATAATAATTTTACATCAATTGAAACGGCCAGTTCACCACCCAAAAAAGAGCCGGCAAATAAACCCACCGCAAGCCAGAGTGAATTTTTTATATTAACATATCCGGCTTTGTAATAATTTATTACGCCAAGAACCCCTACCGGTAAGAGCATCGCAGCCAATGATGTTGCATTCGCATTGAGCATATCCATACCAAAAATGGCAATTAAAGCAGGTACCATGATAATTCCGCCTCCAATGCCAAACAAGCCGGATAATACCCCTGCCAAAATGCCCAGAATCAATATTCCAATATCCATAATAATAAACTAATTTGACACAAAAGTAATTTGTTCTGTTCAAATTTTAAAAATAATCAAAAGTAGAACCTGAAGAATCAGAAAGATTGTAATCGTTTTTTAGAACATATTAAAAAACAAATAAATGATAACTGACTTTTTTTATAATCTTTTCAGAATTTTGAAATGAGTTATTTATAAATGCCATTCAGCACATTTGCCAGTTGTATTCCTCCCCGATAAAGCATTTCGTCCAGTTTATCAGCAAAATGATAGATGTAATGATAGCTGTTGGTGTCGGAATCGCCATAAGCATAAATTTGAGTTCGGATAGCATAACCGGCTTCAATTGATTGAAGGATACTGTATTTTTTGAACTTCGGTTTTTGTGGTTCGAACTTATCCTGCAAATATTGACTATATTCCGAATAGGACATCTTATTTGTTTCAATCAAAGAACCATCCCACAAAGAATGAATGTTGATTGTTTTTCCAAACCAGTTGATACTTACTTTATTTCCACCTAAATCTTCCAGTCGGCCTAAGTGCATGGGCTGATGCAAGTCACCAACGAAATGAACCAGGAATTTAAGTGCTTCCTGATCGTTTTTATCTGATTTCAATCGCCGTGTAAGTGAATCGAGCGCAAAAAACAAATGTTCACCATCCGCTTTGGGATTGTCCAACAAATACTGAAAATCTGTTGCTTTCAAATCATCTTTTAAATTTTGATAATGCCAGGGGTAGCTGTAAGCATATTTTTTGTCACTGCGTACTTCATCCGCCCAGGTAGCATCATAAATAATCCCTTTAACACCAAGAACTTTGTCAACCTGCAATCGGGCATTCTTGGTTAAGTTCTGATATGCTATGTCAGCAATTATTCGATGACCGACTGCATCATATGCTGATACAGTGATTGTTATAAATAAAAAGGAAAGTGCGATAATTTGTTTGTAGATTTTCATTGTTGAAAATATGGCATTTAAGTTGATAAATAACCCAATATAACATGTGTATGTATGAGCGCCGCAAAGATAATTATTTATGGTAGAACTTCATGATTAAACTACTTTAAATTTATAGTTTCTTTCATACAGGTTTATGTTTATAAAAACAGGAAGGTGGAACAATTTTGTCCCACCTTCCTTCGTAAAATTCTGTTTTTATGTAAGTTTAAACGAATTGGATTTTCCGGAGAAAATCAACCGGCAACTATTTTATTCTGCAGGTTTCATAACTACTTCCATAATATTGCCCTGATCAACAATTTTTTTCAGGGTAGACTGAATTAATTCAGGAGTTAAAGCTTCGACTGATGCTTTGTAGTCGTCAACCAAATTTAATTTGTCCATGTAATAGCTTTCCAATGCATTCGACCACCAACTGTTTTCGGCAATATCTTCGGTATATTTCTTCAACATGTTTTCTTTCACTTTTTGTAAGTCATCTGCACGGGGTCCCTTGGCTACAATTTCATCAACTTCCGAATGAATAATTCCCATCAATTTGGCTTGCTTTAAAGGATCGGTATCAAATTGCATCATCAATGTTGCTTCGTCAATTGGCGTATTGTTGATACCACCGCGTACTCCAACTCCATAAGAACCGCCTTCTTTTTCGCGGATGCTTTCAAGATAGCGAAGACTCAAAATACTTCCAATAGCTGTAACAGCTGTCCGGTTTGTCATATTAAATGGCATGGCAGCACTATACAAAATGAAATTGGAAGCTTTTTTAATTTGCATCTCTTTCTTAAAGTCATTGGATACTTTCCCTTTTGGTTTCCGAATTTGATTATCGGTAAATTTTTCTCCGCCTTTTTTCGATTTCAAACCACCTAAATATGTACAAATAGCTTGCTTTGTACTATCATTTGCCGGGTCTATATTACCGGTAAAAATAAATGTAAAGTCTGCCGGATCAGCAAAGCGTTCTTTGTAAATTGCCAATGCTTTGTCCTGATCTACTAACCCGATGGTTTTTAAATTAAACAATATAGTCCGTGGACTATGATTTGTTAATGTAATACTAACTGAATCGGAAAAAGCTTTACGTGGATCGGTAGCGGTATTAGCCAGGCTTGCGCTATAACCGTTTATCAGCGCTTTAAATGCATTGTCATCCTTGCGTGGTGCCGTAAAGTTCAGATAAATTAATTGTAACAATGTTTTGAAATCGGAAACAGAAGAGTTCCCGTTGAACCCTTCATCGTAAGTACCGATAACGGGACTAACAGAGGCTATTTTACCTGTCAGAATCTTATTCAATTCAATAATTGAATAATCACCCAAACCATTATTACTTTCAATTGCTGTTGCTAGCATCCCTGAAGGTAAATCAGCTGTGTTGCTTATTTTTGAAAGTCCTCCTTTGCTGAATGCATCCAATAATATCTCATCTTTTTTAAATGTTGTTGGTTTGATAATGACTTTTACACCATTACTTAATGTCCATTCCGTAGTTCCAAGCGAAGCGTTTTGAGTTATCTTTTTTATCGTTCCTGCTTTCGGTACTACACTAATCAGGGGTTTATTGAGATTTTCTTCTGCTTTGGCTGTAAGTTCCGCTTTTTTTGCATTGTCAATCGCTGCAAGAATCTGTTCTTTGGTTGGAACTTTCACGGCTGGTTTTTCAGGAGCCATAATGGAAACAATCAGGTTGGTGTCTGTCACGTATGATTTTGCCAGTTGGTTAATCATCTGCAATGTAAGATGCGGTACAAGCATTTGAGATGTTTGGTATTCCCATTCGATACCGGGGATGACTTCCTGACTGGTAAAGTTGCGGACATATTCCCGGACTAAAGAATTGTTTTTCTGATTGTCCCGTTCGTTATAAGCTTTTTCAATTCCTTTCAGATAATCTGTTTTAGCACGTTCAAGTTCGGAATTGGTAAAACCAAAACGTTTGATTTTCTCAGCTTCGAGCAATAAAGCATCCAATCCTTCCAACTCTTTCCCTTCTTTAGGTATGGCTAAGAGTTGAAATGCATCCTTTGATTTTACAAGCTCTCCATAGTAAGCGTAGGCACCTACAAATGGAGCATCAGCCTGTTGAGTGATCTCATCAAAACGATTGCCTATCATAGTTGATATAAGCGAATTCGTCACTCCGAATGCATACCCGTTCATAGATAATTTTACCTCCGTAGGAAGTACATCGTGTTTGTATTCGAGTTCAATACGGGTTGTACGTGCTTCAGGATCTGTTACTATCGATACAATTGGTTCTGTATTGTTCGGAATAGGATAAATAGGACGTTCACCGTAATTTGACTTTCGGGGAATACCAGCAAACAAAGATTTTATTTTGGCTTCAATTGTATCTACGTTAATGTCACCAACTACTAAAATAGCTTGTAAATCCGGGCGATACCATTTTTTATAATAATCGCGAATAGTTTGGTAAGGGAAATTATTAATAATGGCCGTATCACCGATAACATCCCGTTTGGCATATTGTGAGCCCGGGTATTTCTGTTTATTCGATTCTTTCCACATGCGTCGGTCGGCTCCGGCTCCCTGACGCCATTCTTCACGAATAACGCCGCGTTCGGCATCAATTTCAGTTCCCAATAATGATAAAGAGCCGGACCAATCGTGTAAAACCAGTAATGCACTATCAACAATTCCTTCACTTACTGTTGGTACGTTTGAGAGATTGTATACAGTTTCATCTAACGAAGTATATGCATTAATATTTTCACCAAATTTTACTCCAACTCTTTCCAAAAAATTTATAATCCCTTTATCCGGAAAGTGCTCGGTTCCGTTAAACGCCATGTGTTCCAGAAAATGAGCCAACCCGTTTTGATTGTCGTTTTCGAGAATTGCTCCAACATTTTGGGCAATATAAAATTCTGCCCGCTGTTTGGGCTCTTTGTTGGCCCTAATGTAATACGTGAGACCGTTATCCAACTTTCCGTAGCGTACTTTCGGATCAATGGGAAGCGGTTGAACTTGCTGAGCACTTGCGCTTACACACAATGTTATCAGTAAACCTAAAGAAATAAATCTTAAAAAATTCTTTTTCATATTTGTCATTTAATTTAGTGAAAATGTTAATTTGATCATCTCAAAACATTTTTTTTTAATACAGAATCACAAAGGAAAGTAATATTTTTTAATTAACAAAATATATTACGAATTATATTGCATAAAAAGTTAATTATACAATCGGTTGCTTTAAAAGTAATAGTTATGTATTGGGTAGAATGTCAATAATAAATCTATCTATTTTAAAAATATAGCTTTAAGTCATTGGTAATATGTGTTTTAATAAATACCCTTAATTCAATGTGAAATATTAGTTACTAAATTGTATTTTTGTGCATACAAAACAAACACAATGGCAGAAGAATTATATATTCAGGCGGGAGTTGGTAAAAAAGAGACCTACGAAATATTACTTCCTCAGTTAGCTTCACTTATTACTGGTGAAAATGATTTAACGGCGAATCTTGCTAACATTAGTGCCGCTTTAAACGATACTTTTCACTGGTGGTGGGTCGGTTTCTATTGGGTCAAAAAGGAAGAATTGGTCTTAAGTCCTTTTCAGGGTCCAATTGCCTGTACCCGGATAAAATTTGGAAGAGGCGTTTGCGGAACAGCGTGGAAGGAAGGAAAAAGTCAATTGGTGCCTGATGTAAATGCTTTTCCGGGTCATATTGCCTGTAGTAGCAGTTCTGTAGCAGAAATTGTTATTCCGATATTTGATCGGGAAAAAAATGTTGTCGGTGTTTTGGATGTGGACAGCGAACGTTTTGATGTCCTTGATGAAACAGATGTTTATTATTTAGAACTTGTATGCAAAATGATTACAAATATATTGAATCAAGAATCACAAATAAAAAAATAAAAAAATAAAGTCCATTGATAACTGAGTATCCTAAGACTTTATTTTATTAAAAATCAATGATTTATATAACTAAACGAATGAAATAGCCATAAATCAGTTTTTCATCTTCAATTCCATTTCTTTGAAAACCCTTTTTTGTGTGGCACTGTCGGCGGCCGTAACATCTGCTCTACCGGCCAAACGGGTGAAAACGTGTAACTTTGAATCTATCATTTCCACATCGATATTTCCATTGACCGAAGTTTGCATTCCTTTATATATCATTAATGCACTGATGGGGTCGGCAGTAGCATCTGTTTTACTTTTATAAACTTTCATATACGTTCCGGTTGGCAGACGAATACCATTCTGCAGGTCAATTCGGGTAATATTTATTAATGCCATCAACTGTTTCAGTGTTTGCTGAGGTCTGTAAACATACCAATGTCCCTTTTCACCATTACTAAGTTCTACAGTCGTAAAACCCAGAATTGGACCTAATAACCCAACCATTGTCAAGGCTTTGTCGGAAGAAACTATAATAGGATCCACCAGAAAAATTCCTTTTGGTTGGGTGCTTTGTGTTGCAAAAAAACCTGATTTTACCATATTAATTATAAGTGGTGCTCCTGTAGAAGATCCTGCAAGGAAGATTTTCTTGAATCCAAGACTATCGAGTTTCCGGTATTCTGCAATAATCGAACTCTGCCAATCTTCCCAGGTCGCTTTTTTGAAATCTGCGTAAGTCAGACCGTGTCCTCCAAGTAAAACCTGTGAAACATTAAATGTTTTTGCCGAATCGGCATACGCCCGTAGTTCATCCCATTCAAATGTTGTGGCGGAATATCCGTGAGCCGCAATAATCACAGGTGTGTTTTTTTGTATATCTGAGGGGTTAACAATTGAATCGGAAATCAGGTATTTTTTCGGATTTGCTATTGAAGGATCATAAATCTGATCACCATCAAGCATAGTTGCATTATCAATGTCCGGAGTTTTGCTGCACGATGCCAAAACTATCAGCAACAAGAATAGGAAGGTTATATTTTTTTTCATAATCATTTTTTTTACAATATAAAAAGTATTATTTGAGGAAACCAGGTAAATGAAGATTATCTGTTACCGGAATTCTATTCAAAATTTATTCGGGTGTATTACTTGATGGTATATTTTTAGGTTCACTCTTTTTTGGTAGATTCAGATAATAAAAAATACTCATTTCATAAAACACAGGAAATAATGTTCCCGGGGTACTTACTCCGTTACCGTTAATCAAATTATAACCAACCGATAAATTCATTGCCATTGGAAATTTAAACTTGTAGGCCAACCCTGTTTCAAGGGAGAAAAGCATTGAATTGTGAGGCAATACATTAAATCGGGGTATTTCCATATCGGCATGAAAAAAACCGGTATTAAATCCTGCAAATATTTGTAAACTTTTTTCAGAACGAAACCGCCAGTCAGCCCCTATAAGGTAATTGTCCTGCTTTATGGCATTGGTGTTAAATGCACTCCCCATTCTGCTCGAAATATAGCTTAATTTGAGGTGAATTTTTCTGTTCAACAAAAAATCGGAAGTAAAATCAGCTCCAAATCCATTTTCCCAATAGAGTTGTTCGGTTTTTTGTACCCTCACGCCAATTCCTAAATCATAAGAATCTGTACTTTGTGACCACACAGATGGTATAAACATCAGTGATACTAAAAATAAAATACTTAATCTTTTCATTTCTGGTTTATTTAAAGTTTTCAAATTTAAGAATTTATTTTTCAAGATAAATATTTAATCAACTCAATAGATAAAATTTAGCTGTAACTGCTGAATTTCAGGAGATAGCTTCAATATTTTCTTTATTTTCGATGCTTTTTGCTCCTGAAGTATAAAGGCTTTCAATACGTGCTGCATAACGTTCTTCTACTTTGCCTCTCATTATTTTCATCGTGCTGTTTACTAAACCGTTCTGTTCGGTAAAGGGCTCACCAATAACTGCAATTGCTGATGGTAACCATCGTTCGGGAAACATTCCTTCGTATTTTCCACCTTTTCTGTAATCGTTAATCTCTCTCTGTAGTTTGTTTAATGCCAGTTCTTTAGCTTCTGGTGTATCCCAACTCAAATGTGGTTTCTTCCGGTTTACATACCGTTTCAATGCTTCCTTATTGGGAACTATTAATGCTGTTGTATAAGGATTTTGATTGTTGTATAGGATCACCTGATCAATGAAATATGAATTGTCTGATATCGACTCTTCTATTCCTTCGGGACTGTATTTTTCACCATCACTGGAAATAAGCAGGCTCTTGAAACGGCCAACGACGTATAAATATCCGTCATTATCCATATAACCCATATCACCTGTATGTAACCAACCGTCTATGATTGTTTCTTCTGTCGCTTTTTGGTTTTTGTAATAACCGGCCATTACATTTTCTCCCTTGATCACGATTTCCCCTTTTTCAAAATTAGGTAATTCAATTCCTTCCGGATCACAGATTTTCAGTTCCATCGGTTTTACCAGATAACCCGATGAGCCTAGTTTATGATTCTTCATCCCGTTCGAGGAAATAATCGGTGTCGCTTCGGACAAACCGTAGCCCTGAAACATTGGGATTCCAATAGCATAGTAGAAACGTTGTAAATCTATGTCAAGCAAGGCTCCGCCACCGATAAAGAAGTCGAGTTTACCACCAAAACTTTCACGGATTTTGGAAAATAAAATTTTGTTGAGAAAAGCATATTCAGGTTTTAATAATGCTCTCCATCCCTTCCCCTTATTCCAACCATCGGCATTATAAAGATATCCCACTTGTAAACCGTGCTTAAAAAGCATTTGAGTAAATCTCCCCTTTGCACGTACTCCCCCTTCTATATTTTTTTTGAAACTTTTGGCCAAAGCCGGAACACTTAATAATAAGTTTGGTTTTAATTCTTTGATATTGACAGGGATATTCTTTAGAGTTTCCATGCCTGTTTTTCCACTTTGCACAGTTCCAATGCTTGCTCCAGAAGCCATAAAACTATAAATGCCGGCAACATGTGCAAAGCAATGATCGAGTGGCAGTATGACCAGTGTCCGGTAGGTGGTTGGTATGGTCATTAACGTAAGTGCCTGTTCTACATTAGCAGTATAATTACGGTGTGTAAGCATAATACCTTTAGGATCTGCAGTTGTTCCGGAAGTATAACTGATATTCGCTAAATCATCGGGTTGAATTGCTTTAGCTCTTTGTTCAACAGAAAGAGGAAGTTTCTTGAGATATTCACTTCCAAGTATTAGTAGTTGATTCAAACTTAATTCATTTGCCTCGTATTTTTCCTGATCATCAAAAATCACTATCTTTTCAATTTGAGCTAGTTCGGATTTAATTGCCTGGATTTTTTTAAATTGAGAACCTGATACTAAAATGTATTTCGCTTCTGAGTGTTTTAAGCGAAAAATTAAATCATTACTTTCTTCTAATTTTATCGATAGTGGTACATTGATCGCTCCTGTATGTAAAATCCCTAACTCACCAATTATCCAGGCATTTCGTCCTTCAGAAAGTAAAGCAATTTTTTCACCTGCTGCAACTCCCAAATGGAGTAATCCTGCAGCCAGTAGATGCGTTTGTTGTTTGGTTTCGAGATAAGTAGTGGGTGTGTATTCGGTAGAAGTTTTTTCCCAAAGAAATGGATTTTGTGCGTATTTATCAACACTTTGGTTTAATAAATCAATTATCGTTGGTTTCATCTATTCGATTTTAGGTTATAAAAAGAAACATTTCAGTTTGTAGAAATAAAAATGCCACAAAGATGTTTAAAAATCGGCAGTAAAGATAATTGTTTTTTTGATATTTTAGCTCAGGAATATGTACTTCAACTTCAGAACACTAAAAAGCCTACTTTGAAATAGGCTTTTATGCTAAATTGATTATTATCTTATTTTATTTACTCAGGAATAAATCGCACCTTCTGTTTGGACGATATTGAGCACGAGGTTCTAAAATTCGTCCTTTACCGTTAATTATAATCCTTTCCGGTTTTATTTTCCACATTTTCACCATTTCTGCTTTCACCCGTTCGGCTCGCCGGATACTAAGTTTTTCGTTATAAGGACTTTTCCCTACATAATCGCAATAACCTCTAACTTCGACCATAAGCCCGTTGTCGGCTTTTAGTTTCTCAGCTACCTTACCAATAGTCTCTAATGCATCATTATCTAAATCCAACCGGTCAAAATCAAAATAAACCGACGGTACATCATCGGTACCATATTGATTAATGACAGATTGTTTCCCGCCATTTCTATTATTGTTATTATTGACTATATTAGTCGTAACCGGAATTGGAATTCCCCAGAAATCAACGGCAGTATTTGGAGGAGTATTGGCCCCCCTGTCTCTTTGATCCGGAACGCCATCGCCATCTGAATCAGCCCCATCGTTCGATAGAAATACCTGAATCGAATCAATACGTCTTCCCTGATTATCTACCTTTTTTTCTAATTTACTCAACGCTGTACCTAACTTATTTACTCTATCATTAGTTGCTTTTACTAAATCCAGTGCTTCATTAGGTTCAAAATCTTTCACTGAAATGTTTCGTACATGATCTTTATTTCCAGCGCCAAATTTATACCGGACCGACAAAGTAATGGCAGCTATATAGTCGTTGGTACTTCCCTTCCAGTTAAGAATTGGTGCGCCTTCCAAATTATCAGTCATATATGCCCTGTAATGGGCCCTGACACCCAAAGCCAGTTGATTTGAGAGATTATATTCGAATAAAAAGGAAACGGGTATTGATGTGACTAATTTTTGAGGGGTAATACTATCAATGATTGGATGATTTATTCCACCAATGGCATATGGTTGAGTAAATTCTGTGCTGTAACGTGCAATACCCACACCAATACTTCCGTTAAACGAAAATTTTGAACGGGAAAAAGGAAAAACCAATTTCGTAAAATTAATCGTTGCATTTAAGTCCGAACAGATTAAATCAGCCGTAAACGATGCGGTTTTGGTACCATTGACCCCTTTATAAGGGAAATTATAAAAATCAACAGCTAAACCCCAGGCGGGTGTGAGTCCGTATTCGACTGTCAACCCATAGGTTGGTGGAAGCGGTTTGGACACTTCTTCAATATAATCACCAAAAACATAATTCAATCCATATTCAGCGGTGACTGACCATTTCGAAAAGTCCTTACTTTGCGAAAAAACATTTATGAAAATTAATAACGAGTAAATTAGTAATAAGAATCTCTTCATTTGCAGGAAAGATTATAAACAGAATAATTAATTTTATGATGCATCTGAATTCTTGGAGTTGAATATACCAGATCCCTTTTTTTGACAAATTGCTTATTATTGATAAATGAGTAAAATAATCAACTGTCTTTATCACTAATTTTAGGTACCTCTTATATCAAGTTCCTTGAAAATATTAGCTTTCAATTCTTTTAATCATCCATGATTTTCACAAATTAGTATGATGATATAAAATTATGTATGTAAAAATTAGAAGTATATTACTTAAAATATACCACTAAAACCATGTTAAATGAGTAATTTTGCTTCAAAGTTATGAATATATTTACATATTGTAAATTTAACTAACCTTTTTGGCATTACAAAATATTACATTACTGTTTTTTGGTTTTACTAACCAGTTAATATATTGATATTTAGTTATATAAAATTTTTTGAAAAAAATTAATTAAAAAGGCTTTAAAGTGAGGTCTTTAAGTAGTTAATCAACAGGGTTTTGGTATAAATCTTAAAATATATATAAAACTTATATGTCTGTTTGATTGTATTTTGTGCAGTCTTAATTAGGAGCTTTTAGAATATAATTTTAAAAATTTGTATTCTCAAATGCAGTAATAATTTGCAAAAGTTATTTTTATAATATAATCACAAAGTTCGGTAAATTTTGGATATTAAGTGTTACACAATTTTGAGTTTTTATTATATAATTCACATATTCACAGTAGGATTAATCAACGTGCTACCGGAGAAAGGAGGAGTTCGAGTATCTTGAAACAAGCCCTTATAAATATTTTGAAGAATTGAAATTACTTTTCAAAGCTTACAATAAATTCAACCCGTCTGTTTTTTGATCTTCCTTCGCTGGTATTATTATTTGCGACCTGTTTTGTATCACCGTAACCGTGAGAACTAAGGCGGCTGTTATTCACCCCTTTCTCAACAAGGTATTTGCGTACGGCTTCCGCACGACTTTCTGACAAAATTAAATTTGAAGATGAATTCCCAATATTATCTGTATGTCCTTGAATTTCTATTAAATAGCTAGGGTTGAGTAAAATGATTTCTGCAATTTTGTCTAAGATAGCAGACGAAACGGGTAAAATATCAGCTTTAGCTGTTTCAAATTGAATTCCCTGAAGGGCTTGTCGGAATAATTCTTTCACTTCTTTTTTTACTTCAGGGCAGCCATTATTACTAACGTCCCCGTATGTTTTTGGACATTTATCTTCGTAATCTGGAACTCCATCACCGTCAGAATCGAGTGGACATCCATGTTTGTCAACAAGACCCCGTACTTCCTGTGCAGTTTGAGGGCATTTATCCATGATATCCGAAACACCATCACCATCAGTATCTTGTTTATAATTAGATAAAAGGGTCAAAACTGAATCCAAATCTTTTCTAAGTCTGGCATCGTTTGTTGCCAATTTAGCTATTGATTTTGCATTTTCTTTGGTTGCTTCCAATGCCTGGCAGGATACGCAACTATCATTATTTTGAAAAAAAACCAATTTTTGCCGGTCATTCTCTGTAAGGCCTGAAAATTCATTTTCCAGATTTATATTCCGTAAATGTTCCTTTTTGAAAGCATCTAACTTATAACGTAAAGATAATCCGAGAGCAGCAATGTAATCATTGGTAACTCCTTTGAAATTAAGATAAGGAATACCTTCCAGATTATCGGACATGTACGCTCTGTAATGAACTCTTAAGCCTAAATCAACAGACTTAGTCAGGTTGTATTCAGCTAAAAACGAAACCGGGACAGAACTAACGAAAGTTGGAATATCATTGACAATGAGCGGAGAATTAGTAGGATCAGGGTATCTGTTACGGGATGTGAAGAGTGCAGCACCTACACCGATTATTCCACTAATAGAAAATTTAGATCTTGTTTGAGGGAATATCCATTTTGTAAAATTAATGGTTGCGTTTAAATCAGCGCTATGTAGGTTGGTCTTGAAATAGGCAATCTTACTTAGTCCGCTAAAAGGTAAATGGTAATAATCAGCAGATAATCCCCATACTGGATTTAAATTATATTCTACGGTAGTACCAAATGCAAAATCTTGCAAACTTGATGGAATTAATTGTAATACAGGAGTTAAATCACCGAAAAATAAGGTTGCATCGTACTCAGCAGTAAATGACCATCTGGAGAAATTGGTTGTTTCTGAAAATGCAGTGAATTCAGCTAAAAATAATAAAATTAAAAGTAAGAATTGCCTCATATAAAAACTGTACACAACAAAATACTGTTAATAAAGATTTTACCCAGTTTTTGTTTACGGGAATTGAAGGCAAATATAGTACTATAATTTATTAAAAGAGGAATTTGTAAAGCAACAATATCAATTACATTTTATTACAATACAATGGCTGGTTTATCATTGCATTGTAATAGAGTTTTTTATAAGCTTGATTTCATTACGAGAAAATTGAATAAATTATCTTAAAATGAAGAATAAGTAGTTCATAATATCAATATATATTACAATTTAATGTATTTATAATATTTTAAAGTGTTAACAATAAACTTATTAACTAAAATACAAGATGTGGATGGAATTCCTAAAATCAGATAATTATTTTGCCATTTCGACTTTTTTAGTTGCTTCCATATTCTCATTTCTGTAATCAACACGTTCAACTACCTTTTGAGCGAGCTCAAGAAAGGCTATAGATGTTATACTGTTTTCTTCAAATGCCACAGGTTCTCCTGTATCACCGCCTTCACGAATACTTTGTACCAAAGGTATTTGTCCAAGCAAGGGTATATTCAGTTCAACAGCCAGTCTTTTTCCACCATCTTTCCCGAATATATAATATTTATTTTCTGGAAGTTCGGCTGGAGTAAACCAGGACATATTTTCAACAAGCCCTAATACCGGTACATTTACTTTTTCGCCTGTGAACATATTCACACCTTTGCGAGCATCAGCTAAAGCCACATCTTGTGGTGTTGTAACCACAATGGCTCCGGTAATACCCATGGTCTGCACAAGAGTCAAATGAATATCACCGGTACCGGGTGGTAAATCCATTACAAAAAAATCGAGGTCGCCCCAATTACCATCTGTAATCAGTTGCTTCAATGCATTGCTTGAAACGGCACCCCTCCAAACTAAAGCCTGTGATGGATCGACAAAGAACCCGATTGACAGAATTTTCACGCCATATTTTTCAATAGGGATAAGCATTTCACGACCATCAATATTTTCCATTGCCGGTTTTAAATTTTCTACACCAAACATCTTGGGAATGGAAGGACCATGGATATCGGCATCAAGTAACCCAACTTTATATCCGAGTTTGGCTAATGAAATTGCCAGATTTACAGAAACTGTCGATTTCCCGACTCCCCCTTTTCCGGACGAAACTGCAATAATATTCTTTACATTTGGCAGAATGGAATTTGTTTTAGGCTTTGGAGGTGGTGCTAAAGACACTATGTCAATATTACCTTTAATTTCCACCTGGTCGCTTACATATGTAAGAATGGCTTGTTCAGCTGCTTTTACAACTGATTTTGCAAAAGGATCGTTGGCCTTTTCGAAAAGTAGAGAAAACGAAACCTTATTACCTTCTATACTTATATTGTCTTGAACCATTCCTGATGAAACAATGTCCTTACCGGTTCCGGGATAACGGACATGCAGGAGTGCATCGAGAATTATTTGTGAATTTAATGTCATAAAATTTTTAATTATAGAGAATGAAATGATTAAACAACGAAACTAGTCTAATTGTTGACGTTTACTTCTGCCAAAACTACGATAGGCATCGGGTTCTATTTCGATATCAGGTTCATAAAAGTCATTTCGTTTTTCAAGTAAGAACTGAATGTATTTGATTGTTATTCCTCTGTCGAGCCATTGTTGCTCATAATAGGTTTTAATTCCTAAAATAGGGTCATGTAATTCGGAAGCATATAAATTGTCTGACGAAAAAACAATGGGATAATGATTTTTTTTAATCATTTCGCAGGTGTAAGTAAACATAAAATTACTGTCGGTTTTTAAATGAATGATTCCTTCAGGTTTGAGAAACTGTTGGTAGGATTTCATAAAATTAGTGGCAGTCAGGCGCTTGGTTACTTTTTTCATTTGAGGATCGGGGAAAGTAAGCCAGATTTCACTCACTTCATTTTCCGCAAAAAAATGAAAAATCATTTCAATATTGGTTCGTAAAAATGCAACATTTTTCAGCCCTTTCTCGAGTGATTCCCGGGCTCCGGTCCATAAGCGGGCACCTTTAATATCCACTCCCACAAAGTTTTTATCCGGATATAATTGACCCAAACCAACTGTGTATTCGCCTTTCCCGCAGCCTAATTCCAAAACGATAGGGTGATTGTTTTTGAAAAACATTTCGTTCCATTTTCCTTTCATCCCGAAAGTGGCACCTTCTCGCAATGTATGTGCCGGAACTTGAAAGACATGGGAATACGTTTCCATATCGGCAAATTTGGACAATTTATTTTTTCCCACTTTTGTATTTATACTTATTAAAATTTATAGTTGAATTCATTTACTCAATTACCAACTATTTTCCAATTTTCTCTACCCGCATACCTATGTCGTTGACACCAACCAGCATATCGTCACGCATTCCCTGAATAATCTGATATCGATATATTCCACTAGTTTTAAAACGTGTATTTTGCTTGTACAAAACAGGCATATTATACAAAGACCCTACACCGGAACCAAGCCATTTGCCTTTTTGATCGGCAAGATAACATTCTATTGTATCATTTAGCAGTCTTTTATCAGGTGTAGTTTCGCTCAAAAAAAGCCAGAGGTTTTGATAAGGATACTCACCTCTGTTCCGTATATTTACGAATACATTATAACTTGCTGTTGTATCAGTTATGGGAATGTCGAATGTAAAAGTACTGTCTTTACTCCATCCCTCGGGAACAATTGTCTGGTATTTTAAATAGACATCGTTGTTATTACAGGCAACGGTGAAGAGCGAAATGAAAATCGCCCATAATAGTTTATTTTTCATTCTTCATTCTTCTTTGGGTCGATATCAACTTTCTTAATTGGTTTTTCAAATCGTGGAGGATTCATTTTAGCCTCCGTTTTTTTTGTTTTAGCAAACTGTGGTTGGTTGCCTTTCCGGTTATTTGATTTGGGACGCTTATTATTGCTGTCGAAACGGGTCAAACTGTCTTGTCCAACGCCATTTTCATAATTAACTAAAACGGGTTTTGCCTCAATATCCGACTGGTCATCAAGTAAATCCGGTTTTATACCTTTCTTATTGAGCGCAATTATTTCTTTTGCCCGTTGAGGCGAAATTGAAACAACATTTGCCCCGAAATTAGGTGATGTGGAGTAAGAAACAAGTTCTTTGAAAACATCTGTTTTGAAATAAAAGAAAGTGTTATCCAGGGTTTCCAGTTGAATTTCTTTCGAAGGAAAAGCTTTCAAAGCATCCACATAGGTATCCAGTTCGTAATTCATACAGCATTTCAGTTTGCCGCATTGTCCTGCCATTTTTTGAGGATTTGGTGAAATGTCCTGATAGCGTGCTGCACTGGTTGATACGGAATTGAAGGTTGTCAGCCAACCGGAGCAACATAGTTCTCGGCCACAGGGACCAATTCCTCCGATTCGACCTGCCTCCTGTCTAGCTCCAATTTGTTTCATTTCAATACGAACCCTGAAAGTTTCGGCAAATACTTTTATCAGTTGTCGAAAATCAACGCGTTCATCAGCAATATAATAGAAAATTGCTTTGTTCCCATCGCCCTGATATTCCACATCCCCAATTTTCATATTTAAATTAAGATTTTCAGCAATCTGACGGGCTCGAATCATTGTGCTCTGTTCTTTTGCTTTTGCTTCCTGAAGTTTTTCAAGATCTGTTTCTTTGGCTTTGCGATAGATCCGTCGGACTTCCATCTTATCGGGGTTGACATTGTATTTTTTCATTTGAAGTAAAACCAATCTTCCTACCAGCGTAACTTCACCGATATCATGTCCGGGCGAAGACTCTACTGCTACCATATCTCCTTTTTCAAGGGAAATCTTTGTGTTGTTCAAAAAATATCCTTTGCGGGTATTTTTGAATTGTACTTCCACGAAATCCGTTTCTTTTTGAGTTTCGGGTAAATCGCACATCCAATCGAATGTGCTGAGTTTTTGAGTGGAGTTGTTATTACAACCCTTTTTATTCATACAGCAACCGCCGTTATCGAGTTTATATTCCATTTTTTTAAGTTTGAATTTATAAAAATGAAAAGACATCATCTTTCAAGAAAGAAGTTCTTTTTCACTTTATTTTTTTAATAACATGATAATCTTAAGTGTTAAGTCAAAAAAAACCATTTTTGCATTTACATTTTGATCAATATGTCTTTCCGCTAATGCAAATTCACTCATTAAATCTTCTACGTTCCGCTCATTAATAAATGGCGAAAAGCGTTGTGAGAAATCGGCTTCAAACGACGTTAAATTATTTAATTCAGGCTCATGCAGGTTATGTATGAAATTTTCACGGGTCATGCTTTGTGCATAACTTAAGAAATTTTTCTGACGATCCCGTCCAACAGAAGATTGAGCCAAATCATCGGCCCATTTTCGTAAGGTTTTCAGAGAAGCATGATCTTTTTTGTTCCCAACCTGCCAGGCTAATCGCATCACCGAAACGAATCGTTCAAAATTCATTTTGTTTTCATCTCCTTCATTAAGTATGGATAGGGCAGCGAGATAACTCCCTTTGGCAACATGGGCAGCGTAAATTGCAGTATCTCTTTCTATTTCAATATCTTCGTTCTGAAGTAGGGCTACGACTACTTCATCGTCTTGTAACCGGGGGATATGAATATGTTGGGTACGTGATAGTATGGTTGTAATAATCTGGTCTGGTTCATTGGAAACCAATAGAAAAACTGTTTTTTCGGGTGGTTCTTCCAGTATTTTCAACAATTTATTAGCACATGTAGTGTGCATTTTTTCAGGCAACCAGATAATCATAACTTTATACTCAGACTCATAAGTTTTCAGGCTCAATTTACGGAGTATCTCATCGCTTTCATTGGAATAAATCAATCCCTGCTTGGCATCTCCCGAAATTTTCGAGTACCAGTCGTTTACTCCAAAATAGGGACTTTGAATGATCATTTCCCGAAATTCGGAAATATAATCGTCGCAAATGACTGAGTTTTTACCGGTTGGTTTTATTACCGGAAAAACAAAATGTAAATCGGGGTGAGCTAATTTTTTATATTTTACACACGATGGGCAAACTCCACATGAGTCGATTGAGGTACGATTCTCGCAGCATATATATTGGGCGTAAGCTATAGCCAAACCCAGTTTTCCGATACCTTCCCGCCCACGAATAAGCTGTGCATGCGGAATCCGTTGCTCGGTTACCGTGCGAATGAAGCGCTTTTTAATTTCGTGTTGACCAATTATATCGGAGAATAACATGCGTATTATTTTCAGTTTCGCACCAGTCTGGTACAATGTGCAAATATACAAAAAAGAAAGTATTATGAGAAACAGGTGAAAAATACCCAAAATATTTCAGGACTCAGGCAATTTGCACTATATTTGTATGGCTAATGCAACGTTTTATGCTCAAAAGGCATCTTCTGATTATTCAGGTATAATTCTTTTAATAAAGAGAATGTTTTTTTTTATTAAAGGAGTTATTTAGT
The DNA here is from genome assembly GCA_002427885.1 of Paludibacter sp. UBA6032. Taxonomy (GTDB): domain Bacteria; phylum Bacteroidota; class Bacteroidia; order Bacteroidales; family Paludibacteraceae; genus Paludibacter. The sequence goes on along the minus strand of DIZI01000021.1, from coordinate 43,801 downwards.
GAATTTAATTTTCAACTATCAGTTTTTAATAGGTTTATGATTATGAAAAAGATTTTAATGGGTATTTTGGTTCTGACATTTTTAGTCGCATGCAATAATGACGATAATGAAAGATATTCTCAGCCCAATTTTACAACCATAGCAACAGTTGAAAATCCGAATCTGAGTTCCGGATTTTATTTTAAACTGGATAATAATGACAAAATGTGGGTTACATTGACCAGTTTCCCGTATTATCGTCCTAAAAACGGGCAACGGATTATTGCTGTTTATAGCATTTTATCGACAGTTGATAACAGTAGTCTATACAATCACAAAGTTCAGCTGAACGATGTTTATGAAGTGCTTACAAAAGGAATTTTTAAAATTACAGCTGCCACTCAGGATAGTATTGGTAACGATCAGATTGAAATCAGGGATATGTGGGTAGGGAGCAATTACCTGAATGTGGAATTTGTTTATCCGGGTTACAATAAAATCCATTATATCAATCTGGTATCTGATAGTACAAAAACCTATACCGATGGAAAAGTACATTTGGAATTCCGGCACAATGCCAATAATGATTATGCAACCTATTCAAAATGGGGAGTTGTTTCGTTTGATTTGAGTTCATTACAACCTTTGGCTGTTGGAGATTCGGTTAATTTGGTGATTCAAACGCACGAATTTACAACTACCCAAAATGAAACGTATTACCTGACATATAAATTTGGAAATGCTGCAAGCTCAAATATAAGAGAAATGATGATACCAAAAGGAGAGATTAAGTTACAATAAATAGTTAATTTAGATTTTGCGGAAAGTCCAATCTTCTAAAAAGGTTGGGCTTTTTGCATATTTTAGGTTTAGTCGTGTTAAAACAATCTAACTGGTTAAACTTAAATCATAAAACAACATATTACAATAATTAAACTACCAGATAACATTAACTTTTTTCTACCTTTGTAATTCTCTAATTCAATTTTTATTTTAAAAATAAGTAAATGAAAACACTCGAACCTCAAAAAGTATGGAATTTTTTTCATGATATTACTCAAATTCCACGACCTTCAAAAAAAGAAGAAAAAGTAATTGACTATTTGATAGGGTTTAGTAATAAACATAAGTTAGAATCCAAAGTCGATGCTGCCGGTAACGTGTTGATATGTAAACCATCTACTGCAGGTTATGAAAACAGGAAAATTGTTATTCTTCAGGCGCACATGGATATGGTTTGTGAGAAAAATAGTGACGTTAGTTTTAATTTCGATACTGACCCGATTCAAACCTATATTGATGGGGACTGGGTAAAAGCAGAAGGGACAACGCTGGGAGCTGATAATGGTATCGGGATGTCGATGATGCTGGCGGTGCTTGCTTCTGACAATTTGAAACATCCGGCATTGGAATGTCTGTTTACCGTTGATGAAGAAACAGGACTTACAGGGGCTTTTGCATTAGACAATAAATTACTGAAAGGTGAAGTATTGATTAATCTTGATTCGGAAGACGACGGAGAAATTTTTGTCGGTTGTGCCGGTGGAATTGATACGACATCGTCGTTGCCTTACACCTTGGAAAAATCGTCTGAAGGATATTTTACATTTAATGTTTCTGTGAAAGGACTTACAGGTGGGCATTCGGGCGATGATATTGATAAGGGCCGTGGTAATGCCAATAAAATCCTGAACCGCTACCTTTGGAATGTAAATAAAATAATGGATTTAAGACTTCACACGTTCGATGGTGGCAATCTGAGAAATGCAATTCCGCGTGAAGCAAATGCCACAGCCTCTGTGCCTTATTCCGAAAAAGAAAATATACGTGTGACGTTAAATCATTACATTGCTGAAGTAGAAGCCGAGTTCGGCGGAACAGATCCGAAAATGCAACTAGTGCTCGAATCGGAAAAACTACCCGAAACAGTCATCGATAAAAAAACTTCGAATGCCTTGCTGAATGTGCTTTATGCTTGCCCACACGGTGTGAAAGCCATGAGTAAAGACATGCCGGGATTGGTTGAAACTTCCACCAATATGGCTTCTGTAAAAATGCAACCCGACAGTTCTGTGCTCATCACTACTAGCCAACGTAGTTCAGTAGAATCGTCAAAATACGATATTGCTAATCAGGTGGAAGCCGTGATGACACTGGCAGGAGCAATATCCACCCATGGAGATGGTTATCCCGGATGGAAACCAAACCTGAAATCAGAAATTTTATCAGTAGCAAAGGAAAGTTACCAGAAACTTTTTACAGATGAACCGAAAATCCGGGCTATTCATGCAGGTTTGGAATGTGGCCTTTTCCTTGAAAAATATCCGCATCTTGATATGATCTCCATTGGACCGCAAATGTATGGCGTGCATTCACCTGATGAACGATTAAGCGTTTCGTCCACACAGAAATGCTGGAAATGGCTGCTGGATATTTTAGCCAGTTGCTGATATTTGCTTCGCCGATATTTACCCTTCGGATGATATTACTCACTTCGTTCGTGATATTAGCTTTGCTAATAATATCACGGAATAAAGTGAGACGGGCAAATAATTATCAACGAAGTAAATACCGCGACCATCGTGAGCAATTATCAGGAGCGAAGCGACATAATAACATGAACGAAGTGAATTAAAATGAAAGAACCTAACAAGAGAAAAATTATCAACGACCCGGTTTTCGGTTTTATCAATATCCCGAATGATTTTTTGTATGATATAATACAGCATCCGTACTTTCAGCGATTAAACCGAATTAAACAACTTGGATTGACATCATTTGTTTATCCCGGTGCTCAACACACCCGCCTGCAACATTCGTTGGGTGCTATGCATCTTATGGGGGAAGCCATAGCCCAATTGCAACAGGAAGGGCATGAAATTACAGCGTCCGAAGCCGAAGCGGTGCGGGCTTGTATCCTTTTGCATGATATTGGTCACGGACCTTTTTCACATACATTGGAACATAGTCTGGTAAATGGAATCAGCCACGAGGAAATTTCGCTTTTGATGATGCGGGAAATAAACAGCGAAATGGATGGTAAGCTGGATTTAGCCTTAAAGATTTTTACTAATAGCTATCCAAAAAAGTTTTTACATCAGTTAGTTTCCAGTCAACTCGATATGGACAGACTCGATTATTTGAGCCGTGACAGTTTTTTTTCGGGCGTTAGTGAAGGGATAATTGGTGCGGCCCGGATCATAAAAATGTTAAATATTTATAATGACAAGTTGGTAATTGAAGCCAAAGGGATTTATTCTATTGAAAAGTTTCTGGTTGCCCGCAGATTGATGTATTGGCAGGTCTATCTTCACAAAACTTCAGTAGCGGCTGAACAAATGCTTTTGAATATTTTGAAACGAGCCAAAGAATTGGCAACTAAAGGGGAATCGCTTTTTGCTTCACCCGCATTGCACTATTTTCTTTACAATGAGATTAATGAGCTGAATTTTATGGTCTCGGATGAGTCGATGAATAATTTTGCATTACTAGATGATTCGGATGTGATTTGTTCCATAAAAGTATGGTCGTCACATTCCGATATAGTATTGTCAACATTATGTAAAGCATTTACAAACAGACGTTTGTTCAAGGTAAAAATAGGAACAGAATCGGTTAAAGAAGATAAAATGCAACCGTACCTGGAGCAATACGCAAATCATTTTGGAATAAGTATTCACGATGCAATATACTTTTTGGGTGAAGAAATCGTTAGTACCGATACCTATAGCCCTGAAGACGACAATATTAATATTTTATTTAAAGATGGGACGATAAAAGACATAGCTGATGCATCAGACATGTTAAACATCACTGTATTAACAAAAAAAGTTGAGAAATATTATTTTTGTTATTTCAAATTGTAATCTTAAGTCAACCCGCTGTTATATTACAGTTTTATTAAGTATTCACTACCTGTAATTTGGAAATAGCTTCCTTTTCATTACAGAATATTGAAAATAGTTTAGTACTTTTGCAACCAAATTTTTTAATATGGAGTTTACTGCTCAACAAATTGCTGATTTTTTAGGAGGTGAGATTCTGGGAAATCCCTCGGTAAAGGTAAGTACTTTTTCCAAAATTGAGGATGGGAAGCCCGGAACATTAAGTTTTTTGTCAAATCCAAAATATACCCAATATATATATGACTGTCAGTCAAGTATAGTGTTGGTGAATAAAGATTTTAAGCCCGAAAATGAAGTTCAGGCAACGCTTATCCGCGTAGACGATGCATATCAATCATTGGCTTTATTAATGTCGTTGGTTGATCAAAATAAACCGAAGAAAGTTGGAATTTCACCGTTGGCTTATGTGTCATCCACTGCCACTATTGGTGAGAATGCTTATATTGCTCCCTTTGTTTATATCGGTGAAGGTGTGAGTATTGGAGCAAATGCGAGGCTTCATGCTCATTGTTGTATCGAAGAGGGTGCTCAACTTGGAGAGAATGTAACATTGTTTTCAGGAGTAAAAATTTACAACGAATGTGTGATTGGAAATAACTGTATATTTCATTCTGGCTCGGTTATTGGTTCTGATGGATTTGGTTTTGCTCCTACCGACGATGGTTCATACAATAAGATTCCCCAAATGGGAAATGTTATTGTGGAAGATAATGTGGAAATTGGAGCAAATACAGTAGTTGACAGAGCTACTTTGGGAAGTACAATCATACGGAAAGGTGTTAAACTGGATAATCTCATTCAAATCGCCCATAATGTGGAAATTGGTGAGAATACAGTCATTGCAGCTCAGACAGGAATCTCCGGTTCTACCAAAATAGGAAAAAGATGTGTTTTAGCAGGCCAGGTTGGTATTGCAGGACACTTAAACATAGCCGATGGAACAATCTTTGGCGCCCAAACAGGTGTTCCAAAATCAATAAAAATACCTAATCAGGTTTTACAGGGTTATCCTGCGGTACCACTAGGTGTTTTTCACCGATCTTCAATAGTATATAAAAATTTACCGGAACTTCAAAAAGCAGTTTACGATTTACAAAAGAAAATACAGGATTTAGAAAACAGATTAAAATAGCTTCTCTAAAAGATATGTCAAAACAAAAAACGCTTAAACAAAGCTTTACACTTGCCGGAAAAGGTTTACATTCCGGATTGGAAATAAAACTTACATTCGTACCTGCTCCTGAAAATCATGGGATTAAAATCAAACGTATTGATTTACCGGGAGAACCACAGATGGATGCACTGGCAGAGAATGTTACAGAGACAACACGTGGAACGGTTTTAAGAAAAGGTGATATGCAGGTTAGTACCATCGAGCACGTCTTGTCAGCACTTTATGCTCTTGGAATTGATAACTGTATGTTGGAAGTTGATGCCCCTGAATTCCCAATTTTGGATGGAAGTGCAAAATACTTTGTTGAAGGAATTCGTAAAGTAGGAATTGAAGAACAATCAGCCGAGAAGGATTATTATATTGTTCGTAAAAAAATTGAATACAGCGTACCTGAAACCGGAGCAAAAATTACGATTTTACCGGATGATATTTTTAGTGTAGATGTTCATATTGGATTCAAATCCTCTGTTTTACCGAATCAGTTTGCAAGCATGTCCTCTCTTGATGTATATGAAGAGGAGATTTCGAAAGCAAGAACTTTTGTTTTTGTACATGAAATTGAGCCTCTTGTTAATATGAATTTGATTAAGGGTGGTGATTTAAAGAATGCTATTGTTATTTATGACAGGGCAATGCCACAAGCGGACATGGATAAATTGGCTGATTTGATGGATCAACCGCATCATGATGCGAACAAATTGGGTTATTTAAATGGAGGCCTTAAATTTGATAACGAACCTGCAACTCACAAACTGCTGGATGTTATTGGAGATTTGGCATTAATAGGGAAACCCATTCGCGGAAAAGTCATTGCCACTTATCCTGGCCATAAAATAAATACAGATGTTGCAAAATTAATTCGAAAAGACATCAAAAAACAAGAAATACAGGCACCTTTTTATGACGATACTATTGCTCCGATTATGGATGTAAATGCGATTAGAAAATTGTTGCCTCATCGTTGGCCTTTTTTATTGGTCGATAAAATAATCGAAATTCGTCAAAATGTAATTGTTGGGGTTAAAAATGTGACTGTAAATGAAACCTTTTTCATGGGGCATTTCCCTGATGAACCTGTAATGCCGGGAGTTTTACTTGTAGAAGCTATGGCTCAAACCGGCGGATTAATGGTTTTGAATTCCGTAGAAGAGCCGGAGCGTTACTCCACCTATTTTCTGAAAATTGATAATGTGAAATTCCGTCAGAAAGTTGTTCCCGGTGATACGGTTATTTTCCATTTGGATATGCCCGAACCGATGCGTAGAGGTTGTGCACTTATGAGAGGTCATGCTTTCGTAGGTGGTAAAATTGTTTGTGAAGCCGAATTTATGGCTCAGATTGTAAAGAATAAATAACTCCTACCCCTAAAACGGAACTAAACGAAGAAAAATGAAACAACCATTAGCATATATTCATCCTGATGCAAAAATCGCTGCAACTGTTGTTGTAGAACCTTTTGTAACAATAGATAAAAATGTGGTTATTGGCGAAGGAACACAAATTGGCTCCAACGTGACAATATTAGAAGGTGTAAGAATTGGAAAAAACTGCAGGATATTTCCGGGTGCAGTCATTGGAGCAATTCCACAAGATTTAAAATTTAAAGGTGAAGATTCACTTGCAATTATTGGTGATAATACGACCATTCGTGAATTTGTAACTATTAACCGGGGAACTGCAGCAAGAGGAAAAACCATAGTAGGTGATAATTGTCTGATTATGGCTTATTGCCATGTAGCTCATGACTGTGTCGTTGGTAATAATGTAATTATGGGCAATGCGACCCAGCTTGCCGGCGAAGTGGAAGTAAACGATTTTGCTATTTTAAGCGGAGGCTGTTTGGTTCATCAATTCACACGTATCGGATCGCATGTGATGATTCAGGGTGGTTCGAAAATTGGAAAAGATGTACCCCCTTTTGTAACTGCAGGTCGTGAACCACTATCCTATGCCGGAATTAATTCCATCGGTCTTCGTCGCCGGGGATACACAAATGAACAAATACGTGATATACAGGATGTTTATCGTTATATTTATTTGTCAGGAATGAATACTTCACATGCCATTGAACGCGTTCAGGCTGAGCTTCCTGCTACAAAGGAACGCGATGAAATTTTGCTTTTTATTAAGAACTCTCCACGCGGAATTATTAAAGGATATTTTGAATAAACAGAATAAGGAGTAACAGGTAAGAATCAGGTAGTTAAAACGCTTGCCTCTTGCCTCCTGCTCCTTAGCTCTTACCTCTTATATTATGACAACTGAAAATATTGAAGAATCTCCAAAAAAAAGCCTGAATTTTATTGAAGCTTTTGTGGAACAAGATCTGAAAGATGGTAAAAACGGAGGACGAATTCAAACCCGTTTTCCACCCGAACCAAACGGTTATCTGCATATTGGTCATGCTAAGGCCATTTGTCTGGACTTTGGTATTGCTGATAATTACGGTGGATACTGTAATCTTCGTTTTGATGACACAAATCCGGTTAAAGAAGATGTGGAATACGTTGATTCCATTCAGGAAGATATTCAATGGCTTGGTTACCATTGGAAAAATATATATTATGCGTCTGATTATTTCCAACAACTCTGGGATTTAGCGGTTGATTTAATAAAAAAAGGAAAAGCCTATGTGGATGAACAATCCGCAGAAACTATTGCTAAACAAAAAGGAACTCCAACTACACCCGGGACAGAAAGTCCATATCGCAATCGTCCAATTACAGAAAATCTGGAACTTTTTCAAAAAATGAATTCCGGTGAAGTTCCCGAAGGTGCAATGGTTTTACGTGCTAAAATAGATATGGCTTCTTCGAATATGCATTTTCGCGATCCGTTAATGTACCGCGTTATTAATTCTCATCCACATCACCGTACCGGTTGGACCTGGAAAGCTTATCCAATGTACGATTATGCCCATGGCCAATCGGATTATTTCGAAGGTGTAACACATTCCCTTTGCACGTTGGAGTTTGAAGTTCATCGTCCGCTATACGATTGGTTCATTGACCAATTCAAAGATTCTGATTATCGTCCCCGTCAAATTGAATTCAATCGCTTAAACATCACTTATACAGTGATGAGCAAACGTAAAATGTTACAATTGGTTCAGGAGGGTTTGGTAAGCGGTTGGGACGATCCCCGTATGCCCACAATATGCGGTTTGCGTCGTCGTGGTTTTTCACCGGAATCAATTCATAATTTTATTGATAAAATTGGCTTTACCAAATTCGAAGCTCAAAATGATATTGGTTTACTTGAACACTCAGTTAGGGAAAATCTAAATAAAACGGCTGCCCGTGTTAATGCTGTTATTAATCCTGTAAAACTCATCATTAGTAATTATCCTGAAAATCAGGTGGAAATGATGGAGGCAGTGAATAATCCGGAGGATGAATCGGCAGGAACCCATAAAATTGCATTCTCGGGAGAACTGTATATTGAACGCGAAGATTTCATGGAAGAAGCTCCAAAAAAATACTTCCGTATGACACCGGGGCAGGAAGTTCGTCTGAAGAGTGCATATATTGTGAAATGTACAGGTTTCAAAAAAGATGCTGACGGTCAGGTGGAGGAAATCTATTGTGAATATGATTCACAGACAAAAAGCGGAATGCCCGAATCGAGCCGTAAAGTAAAAGGAACTCTTCATTGGGTCTCCGTTGCTCATTGTTTAAACGCTGAAGTGCGTTTATATGATCGTTTGTTTAGTGTCGAAAATCCATCAGCCGATGAACGTGATTTCCGTGAATTATTGAATCCTGATTCGCTGAAAGTGCTCACAAATTGTAAAGTTGAATCTTCTTTGAACAATGCGAAACCGTTGGATCATTTTCAATTTCAACGGATTGGATATTTTAACGTGGATTTGGATTCAACACCGGAAAAACTGGTATTTAACCGTACCGTTTCGCTGAAAGACAGTTGGGCAAAAGAACAGAGCAGATAATCAATTCAACACTATATAATTAAATAAAACCGCTTAAGAATAATTCGTAAGCGGTTTTTTTGTACCCGAAAAATTAAAATCTTACAGTTTAAATCATGAAATCAGATTATGGATAGTTCTATTCAAGTTTAATATTTAACGTTTTGTTTTTTTATGATACGAATTCCTTATACTTGTCATATCACTTCAAAATTGTATCTTTGTTTTTTATGAAAATTCAAAATATGGCACAGGAAATAGAAAGAAAATTTTTGGTTCAGGGTGATTTTAAGATAGATGTCTTTAAGAAATTCACGATAAAACAAGGATATTTGTCGTCTGACCCGGAACGAACCGTAAGAGTGCGAATCAAAGGTAATCAGGGATTTATCACCATAAAAGGTAATGCTGATGCATCCGGAATCAGCCGGTTTGAATGGGAGAAGGAAATTCCCGTTGCAGATGTGGAAGATCTTTTAAAATTATGCGAACCTGGAGTGATTGATAAAACCCGCTTCCTTGTGAAATCAGGTGATCATACTTTTGAAGTGGATGAATTTCAAGGTGACAATCAGGGATTAATTGTTGCTGAAATTGAGTTAAGCTTCGAAAATGAAAATTTCGTTAAACCTGCATGGCTTGGTGAAGAAGTGACCGGCGACCGAAAATATTACAATGCCATGTTAGTGAAAAATCCATTTACTAAATGGTGATAAACAAGTTATTGAACCAGGAAATGAATTCACATGCCAATAATCCGAAGTAAGTGGACAGCACTCTTTGCAAGTAATTTTTTAGGGATATTTAATGATAATCTGTTGAAAAACAGCATTATATTTATTGCTGTTAGTTGGACTATGCCAAATTGGTTAACCCAATCGCAACTTATTTCCATTGTTTCAGCATCATTAATTATTCCATACCTTTTCCTTTCTCCACTTGGCGGACGGTTAGCCGTTATTTATTCCAAGAAAAAGGTTTTCGTTTTTTTTAAACTACTCGAATTTCCCATCATGTTAATTGCCTGCGTGGCATTTTATTTTCAATGGGTCATGCTTGCTGTTTTTTCGGTTTTACTTATGGGCATTCTGAGTTGTCTGTATTCCCCATCTAAATATAGTTTAATTCGTGACATTGGAGGTGTAGAAGGAGTGTCCTTTGGAAGCGGAATTTTTGAAATGATGGCATTTTTAGGAATCTTAACCGGGACTGTAATAGCTTCTGTTGTTTCGGATCATTACAACCAATGGTTGACGTTTGGACTTTTTATGGGACTGGCTCTAATGGGATATTTATTTACCCGATCCATTCGGGCTAAAGAATTACCCGAAAGCAATGAAGACCTCGGACATTTAAATCCTATCCCGTTTTTAATCGAATCTTACCGCTATGCCCGCGGGCATAAATTTGTAAATAGTGCTGTTTTTGGGGCTTCAGCCTTTTGGCTAATCGGAGGTATGTTACAAATGAATCTGGTAATCCATTGTAAACATGTTTATCATGTTTCAAACACCCTAACAGGTGTGGTTATGGCTTTTGCTGCTATTGGCATTACTTTGGGAACCTGGGCTGCCGGAAAAATATCGGGAAATGAAGTTAAAAAAGGACTCATACTGATTGGGATTTCAGGTATGAGTATCCTGTTTTTTATGCTAACATTTTTCCAACTTAATTTTTGGATATTTGGCGGAAGTATTTTTGCTGTCGCTTTTATGGGTGGTATTTTTCAAATTCCATGTTTATCGATGCTCCAGAGCGCGAAACTGGGACGAAAATTAGGTGATATGATTGCCTATTTAAATTTAATCACTTTCGTTTTTGTTTTGCTGGGAACACTTTTCTTCTCTTTAACAACCTATTTTACTGGTGAGAATAGCTTCGCTGTTTTCGGCGTTATTCTGGCTATATGTTTGTTCATCATAATTTATTTTTTAAGAAAATCACCAGAGTTTTGGCGTGATACCAAAAGGTTATTTTTCTTAAAATAATTCCATTTTTGCAAAAATTATCTTACCCAACCACATTATTACTTAACTAAACTGGCTTTAGACCTGAATTAAATATTATGTTGAGTTAATACTCTGTTATATTCAGTTCCTTTCTATAAATTTCTTAAAATTATGTTGTAAAACATACAATATAGGAATACAGATTTAATAGAGATTTCATACATTGCCATACGATTTTTCATAAAAAAAACAACTTATTTTTTAGTATTAATCATTAATATTTTAATACAGTATGAAAGTATATCAATCTAATGAAATTAAGAACATCTCATTGTTGGGAAGTTCTGGCTCCGGGAAAACCACTCTTGTTGAAGCAATGCTTTACGAGAGTGGTATTATAAAACGCAGAGGCACTGTTGCGGCTCAAAACACTGTTTCTGATTATTTCCCTGTTGAAAAAGAGTATGGCTATTCTGTCTTTTCTACCATTGCACAAACAGAATGGCTTGGAAAAAAATTAAATTTTATCGACTGTCCCGGTTCCGACGACTTTATTGGTGGCGTAGTAACTTCCCTCAATGTTACCGATACGGCATTAATCCTTCTCAACATTCAATACGGAATCGAAGTTGGTACCAACAATCACTTCCGTTACACAGAAAAGTTCAATAAACCTGTTATTTTTGTCGCGAATCATCTTGATCAGGAAAAAGCTGATTTCGAACGTACCATATTGCAATTGAAAGAGAACTACGGAAATAAAGTAGTTCAAATTCAATATCCTCTTTCCACCGGTCCGCAATTCAATGCTATAGTTGATGTGTTGAAAATGAAATTGTATCAATGGAAACCCGAAGGTGGTGTACCTGAGATACTGGATATTCCCGATAGTGAAATAGAAAAAGCTCAAAATCTCCATAATATTTTAGTAGAAGCAGCTGCAGAACATGATGAAGAATTAATGGAAAAATTTTTTGATCAGGGTTCACTCGACGAAGAAGAAATGCGAAGAGGAATCAGCAAAGGGATGGTTCATCGTGATATGTTCCCAGTATTTTGTGTTTGTGCAGGTAAAGATATGGCAATTCGCAGGCTTATGGAATTTGTGGGTAATGTGGTTCCAAGCGTCAATAAAACCGAAAAACCTCAAACTAAAGACGGTAAAGAAGTTGAAGCCGATTCAAAAGGTCCGACAAGTATTTATGTATTCAAAACAAGTGTTGAACCACACATCGGAGAAGTTTCTTTTTTCAAAGTGATGAGTGGAAAGTTGAAAGAAGGCGATGATTTAGTGAATATTGATCGGAGTTCCAAAGAAAGGATCAGTCAGATTTTTGCTGTTGCAGGGCAAATCAGAAATAAAGTTGATGAAATTGAAGCCGGTGATATTGGTGCTACGGTAAAACTAAAAGACACCCGTACCGGCAATACGCTCAATGTAAAAGGATGTGAGTATGATTTCAAAGAAATTAAATATCCGGAACCAAAATACCGCCGGGCTATAAAAGCGAAATCAGAATCGGATGAAGAAAAAATGAATGAGGTGCTAACCCGTATGCATGAAGAAGATCCGACCTGTATCATTGAACTTTCGAAAGAACTGAAACAAACTATATTATACGGGCAGGGCGAGTTCCACCTGCGTACATTGAGGTGGAGACTTGAACACAACGATAAAATAGAAATTGAATTCAAAGAACCAAAAATACCCTACCGTGAAACCATTACAAAGAATGCCCGTGCCGATTACCGTCATAAGAAACAATCGGGCGGTTCTGGTCAGTTTGGTGAAGTTCACATGATTATCGAGCCTTTTTACGAAGGTATGCCTGCTCCCGACATTTTCCGTTTTAATGGTCAGGAATTCAAAATCAGTAATCGTGATACACAAACAATTGATCTGGATTGGGGTGGAAAATTGGTATTTATTAATAGTATTGTAGGTGGTTCGATTGATGCCCGTTTTTTACCTGCCATTTTGAAAGGTATCATGGAGCGTATGGAACAGGGACCGTTAACGGGTTCTTATGCCCGGGATGTACGTGTCATTGTATACGATGGCAAAATGCACCCGGTTGATTCAAATGAAATTTCCTTCCGCCTGGCGGGTCGTAACGCTTTCTCTGCGGCCTTCAAGGCAGCCGGACCAAAATTGCTTGAGCCGATTTACGATGTTACCGTACAAGCTCCCTCAGATCGTCTGGGTGATGTTATGAGTGACCTGCAGGGTCGCCGGGCTATTATTATGGGCATGGAAAGTGAAAAGGGATTTGAAAAGCTTTCTGCTAAAGTTCCATTGAAAGAGTTGGGAAGTTATTCCACTTCGCTAAGTTCACTTACAGGTGGCCGTGCTTCGTTCAGCATGAAGTTTGCCAGCTATGAACTGGTACCAGTGGATATTCAGGAAAAATTACTCAAAGAATACGAAGAGTCTAAAAAAGAAGAAGAATAAACAATCTTTGTTGCTATTCAAAATCAAAACAGTTATCCGGAAATGGGTAACTGTTTTTTTTATTTAGCTGTATTTTACTCTGTAACTTTAAATAATGAAATGAAGAAATAATTATTTTGGATTTGCTAATACTGTAGCTCTGTATTCAGAATATTCAAATTTTGAATTAATTGATGGATGTGGCACAACTTCAATTAATCTGTAATTTATTCCTGTAATTGTTGTGTCATTTTGAAAAACAGGACTTGAATTTAAATATAACATATGTGAGAACTTATTTTTATCGATTAATATAAACTTTACCTGAACATTACCCTCCCAAAAACATTCAGCACCATATGGGCATCTTGAATCATTTATTACAGAATCAAATTGAAGTGTAAAATTGTACTTTTCATTATAACAGGTTTGTTTAATCGCAATTCTCATTGTGTCATCTGAAGTTTTAAATTCATCCAATTGATTTATTGAATTACAACCGGCTATTATCAATAAAATAAATAGTGAACAGGCAAACACTAAAAATGTTGATCTTTTCATGTCGTTTTATTTTTATTGATGCAAATATAAATGAAATCGTTGCTTTCGAAAACGTAAAAATATTATCAGTAAAATCCACCCGAATATTTAAAAATACAGACGAGATGACTTTAAGCCACCTCGTCTGTATAAATTTGGTATGAATTTTTCTACTGCTGAAATATTCACTTATCTTTCAACTTTTCTGGTTGATTTGTGTTCGCTGGTTTAATAATTTGCATGTCTTTCAGCTTGTTTGCTAATTTCAAAGTAAATATTTCAGCTCCTTTTTTATTCAAATGGCTGGCATTGTAGAAATAATTTTTATCATGGAAAACCGGATCCAATGAATAATCTAAGAATTCAACATTGTATTTTATTGCTATATTTCTATAGTATGTTTTTAATCCGGTCATGTCTATAATTATATTGTTAAGCCCATGATAATAAGGTGTAAAAACCAAAACAACTTTTATCTTTTTACTTTGGCAATCCTGCAAGAATTCAATAAAAAGTTTCTCAACTTCCGGATTCTTTTGCCAATGAACTTTTCCTCCGTTCTTTCTTTTTTCAAAATCACTTTCATTCCAGTTTCCATCAACACTCATAAATCCCTTATGTTTCGGAGATACATAGTGTCGAATGCCAAAGTATTCAGAAAAACCAACCTGAACCGCTTTGGGTTCACCGGCATATTTAAAAAACGGGAAATAAACATCTTTGTAAGGTATTATTTTATTGTTTAAAAGTTGTTCGTCAAAATAATGATTGTTCAGATACGGGAGCAATTGATATTTCTGAAATACAGGAGTGTTTTTATCCATTGTATCCCAGTCGACATTTTGGAGAATCACCTTAGGATATTTGTTATTCTTTGTGTAGGATTTGTATTTTACATATTGAACATCGAAAGGGGTACCATCCATTCCCATATTGTAGGCATCCGCATTTAGAACAGAATCAAGAATATACGTATTGAACTGCACCCAGGCGCGCGAACTTCCCTGAATAACAAGATCCGCATGAATATCTTTATTAAAAATATCACTCCATTCTTTCAAATTGCCATATTCCGACTTCTTCAGTCCTTTATCAGTTATGAAAGTGATAAGAGAAAAAAGTAAAATGATCACGAAGGTGAAGCCGAAAATATAGAATAAGAATTTTTTCATGTACTAAAACTGAAAATAAATAAATGCCGATGAACCGCCCTGACAGATGTAAATTGACAGGCACAAGGCGATATACATTGGCCATCTGAATTTTTTATTGGACACATCAAATCCGTGGCTTTTATCCCGGTTGTTCCATTCCACTAAAATTAATACAATAACCGAGAGCACTGAAAATAAAAGTGTAAAACCAGATAAGCCTGCACTCAAATCCGTAAATGATGAAATGTCGAAATAGTTTGTGTTAAAACTAAATATCTTTTTGATAAAATATGTCGCTTTTTCGAATGTTTCCGCCCGAAAAAATATCCAACCGATAGTTACTAAAAAAAATGTGTAAAGGATTTGAAACAATTCTTTGAAACCGGGAAACTGTTTGCCTTCTGCAACTATATTGATATTTTTCCGATTAGTTTTCCACAGGATCAAAGGTAAAAAAAGCAAGGCATGAAATCCACCCCAAGCAATAAATGTCCAGTTAGCCCCGTGCCAAAATCCGCTGACTAAAAAAATCACGAGCGTATTGCGGATTACTTTGGCCTTTGTGCCTCTGCTACCGCCCAGTAGAATGTATAGATAGTCTTTTAACCAGGATGTGAGTGAAATATGCCAACGCCTCCAAAATTCAGCAATGTCTCTTGAAAAATAGGGGTAGGAGAAATTTCGTAAGAGATCAATTCCAAAAAGTTTGGCTGTTCCGATAGCAATGTCCGAATAACCCGAAAAGTCACCATATATTTGAAAGGCAAAGGCAACGGCTCCTAAAAATAGCAGGCTTCCGCTTTGGTTCTGGTAAGTCCCGAAAATATGATTGCTGATTTCCGCGCAATTATCGGCCACTACCATTTTTTTGAACAAGCCCCAGAGGATCTGGCGCATGCCATCCACAGCTTTTAAGTAGTCAAATTCCCTTTTTTTGATGATTTGCGGTAATAAGTGAGTGGCTCTTTCAATGGGACCTGCTACCAGCAAAGGAAAGAATGAAACAAAAACAGCGTAATTTATAAAGTTTCTTTCGGGTTTGATTTTTTCATTGTAAGTGTCAATCACATAGGATAACCCATGAAAAGTATAGAAGGAAATACCAACAGGTAAAATAATATTTAATGTCCATAAATCAACATGTACACCCAACGAAGACAATCCTTCGGCAAAAGAAGCAGCAAAGAAATTATAGTATTTAAAAACGCCTAAAAAGCCCAGATTCACACAGATACTCAACCAGAACCAGAATTTTCTTGTGCTTTTATTTTCAGCATCGTGAATTTTTATACCTGTCACAAAATCAAGCGAAGTGGAGAAGAGGAGCAAAAACAAAAAGCGCCAGTCCCAGCAACCGTAGAAAAAATAACTCGAAATAAGCAACAGGATATTCTGAAATTTAAAATTTCCTTTTGTTGCAAACCAATAGAGTAGAAAAACTACAGGTAAAAATACTGCAAATCCTATTGAAGTGAAAATCATGACATTTTGTGATCTAGTAAAATTGATTTTATAAAATAAAAACGGATCAAAGCAAGTTTGTCCGTTTTCATTTTATACAGTTGTGTGCTGTTTATGATACAATTTTCTTAAACAGATTTTTCATATTTACCAAATCACCGATAATTTTGTGTAAATCGTTAATGGCGACCCGCTCTTGTTTCATAGTATCACGGTAACGAATGGTAACGCAGTTATCATTCATTGTATCGTGGTCCACGGTGATACAAAATGGTGTTCCGATGGCATCCTGACGGCGGTAACGTTTTCCGATAGAGTCTTTTTCGTCGTAAGCGCATTTGAAATCAAATTTCAGTTCGTTCATAATTTCGCGGGCTTTTTCGGGAAGTCCATCTTTTTTTACCAAAGGCAAAATGGCCGCCTTTATCGGTGCCAAAACAGGAGGTAAGGTAAGTACGACCCGGCTGTCTCCTCCTTCAAGTACTTCTTCCTTATACGAAGCCGCCATGATGGATAAGAATGTGCGGTCAACACCAATCGATGTTTCGATAACGTACGGAGTGTATGATTCATTGATTTCAGGATCAAAATACTTGATGTTTTTCCCTGAGAATTTTTCATGACTGCTCAAATCGAAATCGGTTCGTGAGTGAATTCCTTCCACTTCCTTAAAACCGAAAGGCATTTCAAACTCAATATCGGTGGCTGCATTGGCATAATGAGCTAATTTGTCGTGATCGTGGAAGCGGTATTTGTGGTCGCCAAGCCCGAGTGCTTTATGCCATTTCAAACGGAATTGTTTCCAATGCTCGAACCATTTCATTTCTTCACCCGGACGAACAAAAAATTGCATCTCCATTTGTTCGAATTCACGCATGCGGAAAATAAACTGGCGGGCAACTATTTCGTTGCGGAAAGCTTTCCCGATTTGAGCAATTCCAAATGGGATTTTCATGCGTCCGGTTTTTTGTACATTCAGGTAGTTCACAAAAATTCCCTGGGCCGTTTCCGGACGAAGATAAATTTTCATGGCACCATCAGCTGAACCTATTTCGGTCGAAAACATAAGGTTGAATTGACGAACGTCAGTCCAGTTACGGGTTCCGCTAATGGGACAAACTATTTCGTTGTCTTCAATAATGGCTTTTAATTCAACCAAATCGGGTTCGTTCAATGCTTTTACAAAACGGGTATGAATTGCGTCACGTTTGGTTTGATTTTCCAAAACGCGTTCGTTGGTAGAGCGGAAAACGGCTTCATCAAAGCTTTCGCCAAAACGTTTGGCAGCTTTATCGACTTCTTTATTGATTTTATCGTCGTATTTTGCCAGTAAATCTTCAATCAGCACATCGGCACGGTAACGTTTTTTGCTGTCTTTGTTATCAATCAACGGATCGTTGAATGCATCCACGTGCCCGGAAGCTTTCCATGTAGTCGGGTGCATAAAAATGGCAGCATCAAGTCCCACTACATTTTCGTTGAGCAATACCATGCTGTCCCACCAATATTTCTTTAGATTATTCTTGAGTTCTACACCATTCTGACCATAGTCATAAACGGCAGCAAGACCGTCGTAAATTTCGCTCGACGGGAATACAAATCCATATTCTTTGCAATGCGCTATCAATTTTTTAAAAACATCTTCTTGTGAAGCCATAAATATATAAGTTATTCAATTTCCAATTTTCACGTGATTTTAGCAGGATAATTTTCCTCCTAAAAAAGAAGCACAAAGTTACTGATAATTTTCGTTTTTTTTGTATTTTTGCGAAACGATTTGTAGAATGTAGTTGTTTTTGATTACATTTGTGAACATCTGAATAACCACATGAGTACCGACGAAATAATAGAAACAGAAGACCAGGATGACGAATTGACGGGCGCAGCCGAAGAAATCGTGAATGAAACTGAATCTGCTGCGCATTCAACATATAAAGTGCCTAAAATCAGTGATGATGCTGTTAAACATCATCTCTCAGGAATGTACCAAAGCTGGTTTTTGGATTATGCTTCCTATGTGATTTTGGAACGCGCCGTGCCGGATATTTACGATGGGTTAAAGCCGGTACAACGTCGTATTTTACACTCCATGAGAAGGCTGGATGATGGTCGCTATAATAAAGTGGCAAATATTGTCGGTCACACTATGCAGTTTCACCCACACGGTGATGCATCGATAGGTGATGCATTGGTTCAACTCGGGCAAAAAGATTTGCTTATTGATTGTCAGGGAAACTGGGGAAATATCCTTACGGGAGATGGTGCTGCCGCCCCACGTTATATCGAAGCACGTTTGTCCAAATTTGCTCTCGAAACCGTATTCAACCCTAAAACCACCGAGTGGAAAGCTTCGTACGATGGCCGGAACAAAGAACCTGTGGCTTTACCGGTAAAGTTTCCTTTGTTGCTGGCTCAGGGTGTTGAAGGAATAGCGGTTGGTTTAAATTCCAAAATTCTTCCTCATAATTTTAATGAATTACTGGATGCTTGTGTCGCACATTTACGTGACGAACCTTTTGTTCTTTACCCCGATTTTCAAACGGGTGGTTCTATTGACGTAAGTCGTTACAACGATGGTGAGCGTGGTGGTGCCGTAAAAATTCGCGCAAAAATAGGCAAACTCGATAATAAAACACTGGTAATTAGTGAAATCCCATTTGGGTCAAACACTTCAAAAGTAATTGAATCTATCATTAGAGCAAGCGATAAAGGCAAAATAAAAATCCGAAAAGTTGATGATAATACTTCTTCCAGCGTAGAAATTTTGGTTCATTTATTACCCGGTTCTTCTTCTGATAAAACGATCGATGCGCTCTATGCCTTTACCGATTGTGAAATCAGTATTTCGCCCAATTGTTGTGTTATTTTGAATAACAAACCCCGCTTTTGCGGCGTGAGTGAAATGTTACGCATCAGTTGCCAGCGTACGTTGGAGTTGTTGAAACTGGAACTTGAAATTCAAAAAGGTGAATTACAGGAACAATTGTTCTTTACTTCACTTGAAAAAATATTTATCGAAAACCGCATTTATAAAGATAAAGCATTTGAAGACAGTACATCTCAGGAAGAGGTAATTGCCCATATTGATAAACGGCTGGATCCGTTCAAACCTGATTTTATTCGTGAATTGACGCGTGAAGATATTTTGAAATTGCTTGAAATAAAGATGATGCGTATCACAAAATTCGATACGGACAAAGCAAACGATACTTTATTAGCCATTCAGAAGAAAATCAAAGAAATTGATTATAACCTTGAAAATATAGTTGAGTTCACCATTTTTTGGTTCGAGAATTTAAAGGAAAAATACGGAAAAGATCATCCCCGTTTGACCGAGATTCGTAATTTTGAAACGATTGTTGCTGCTAAAGTAGTGGAAGCCAATGAAAAACTTTATGTCAACCGTGAAGAAGGATTTATTGGTACTTCACTCAAAAAGGATGAATTTGTTTGTAATTGCTCCGATATTGACGATGTGATTATTTTCTTTAAAGATGGAAAATATAAAATCGTAAAAGTATGCGAAAAATTATCCGTAGGCAAAAATATTCTCCACCTTGATGTTTTCAAAAAGAACGACAAACGAACAGTTTACAATGTTGTTTACAGAGATGGGAAAGCCGGGCCGTATTATATCAAACGTTTTGCCGTGAATGGCATAACGCGTGACAAGGAATACGATATCACACAGGGAACACTCGGTACAAAAGTGATCTATTTTACCGTTAATCCAAATGGCGAAGCCGAGGTAATACGTATTACGCTGAAACCCAAAGCCCGATTATTTAAATTGGTGTTTGAAAAAGATTTCAGCGACATTGCCATTAAAGGACGCCAGTCGATGGGAAATATCCTGACGAAACACGATATTCAAAAAATTGCCCTGAAACAAAAAGGGGGTTCTACACTTGGTGGTCGACAGGTTTGGTTCGATCGCGATGTATTGCGTTTGAATTACGATAACAGAGGCGAATACCTGGGTGAATACCAAAGTGACGATTTGATTTTAGTGATTTCAGCCAAAGGGTTATATTATACAAGTAATTTTGATTTGAGCAACCATTATGAAAAAGATATAATGGTGATTGAAAAATTCGATTCAAATAAAGTCTGGTCGGTGGCTTTGTATGATGCGGAACAAAAATACTATTACCTGAAACGTTTCCAACTGGAATCTTCGCAAAAGCCATTGAATTTTATTGGCGACCACGCCGAATCTCAATTGATGTTGATGACCGATGTTGATTTCCCGCGTTTTGAAGTGGTGTTTGGCGGTAACGACAAATTCCGTGATGCGTTGGTGGTTGATGCCGAAGAATTTATTGGTGTGAAAAGTTATAAAGCTAAAGGAAAACGTCTGACAACTTTCGAAGTAGAAACGATAAATGAATTAGAACCTGTTCGTTTTGCTCCAGTTAAGGCAGATTCGGATGAGAATGGAGGCGATGAGAATGGCAATGGTGAAAATGAAGGAAATGAGAACGAAGATCATTCGGAAGATCCGGAAAATGGAGCGACTTCAGACGAAGTTACTGAAGTAACTGATGATGCTGAAATTGAAGAAGAACCTCTTGATAAAACTGAACCGGAAATTCCGAAAGAAACAAAACCAAAAAAAGAAAAGACGGTAAAACCAGTAAAAACAATTCCAAACGATTCGGTTTTACCGGACGATATTGTAGATCACGGAAAAAACAACGATGATGACCAGGGACAATTGACTTTGTTTTAGGCCTCTGTGAGTGAGATAAAAATTTACTCAAAATAGTCTTGTTGATATCCTTATCCTGTTTTTCCATGGACGAACGACAAAAAATCCGTAATTCTGCAGCACTTTAATCCCCCAATTGTAAATGTATAAATTGTAAATATAAAAATATGGCAAAAGAATTTAAGTACCAGGACCCGTTTCCGTTGGGAAAAGACAAAACAGAATACTATTTGTTGACGAATGAACATGTTTCAACATCCGAATTTGATGGACAGGAAGTTCTGAAAGTACAACCTGAAGCACTTACAAAACTGGCCCGTGCAGCCATGCGCGATTGCTCATTCCTGCTCCGTCCGGCGCATCAGGCGCAGGTGGCTTCCATACTTTCTGATCCTGAAGCCAGCGAAAACGATAAATTTGTAGCATTGACTATGCTTCGTAATGCTGAAATTGCAGCAAAAGGGATTTTGCCTTTTTGCCAGGATACCGGTACGGCAACCGTATACGCTAAAAAAGGAAATACTGTCTGGACAAACGGAACCGACGAAGAGGCTTTGTCGAAAGGAATCTACGAAACCTATACCGAAGAAAACCTGCGCTATTCCCAGAATGCAGCTTTGAACATGTATGACGAAGTGAATACAGGCACTAACCTTCCGGCTCAGATTGATCTGGTTGCAAGCCACGGAAACGAATATAAATTTCTGTTTATAGCCAAAGGTGGTGGTTCTGCCAACAAATCATACTTGTTTCAGGAAACAAAAGCCCTGTTGAACCCGATTTCGCTGGAGAAATTCCTGACTGAAAAAATGAAAACCCTTGGAACAGCCGGTTGTCCGCCTTATCACATAGCTTTTGTAATTGGCGGTACTTCCGCCGATGCTTGCATGAAAACCGTCAAATTGGTTTCAACCAAATATTATGACGAACTTCCAACTGTTGGAAACGAGTTGGGACAATCGTTCCGCGATGTGGAAATGGAACAAAAAATTCTGAAACAGGCCCAGGCTTCGGGTATCGGGGCACAATTTGGCGGAAAGTATTTCGCCCATGACATTCGCATTGTTCGTATGTCGCGTCATGGCGCTTCCTGTTTCGTGGGTATGGGAGTTTCGTGCTCCGCCGACCGGAATATCAAAGGGAAAATCAATAAAGATGGGGTTTGGGTTGAAAAAATGGAAGATAATCCCGGC
This sequence comes from Paludibacter sp. UBA6032, assembly GCA_002427885.1. Lineage (GTDB taxonomy): Bacteria > Bacteroidota > Bacteroidia > Bacteroidales > Paludibacteraceae > Paludibacter. Next base: position 21,376 of record DIZI01000021.1, on the reverse strand, counting down.
AAATATATTCCGGAAGAATTCCGTCATCAGGGCGAAGGCAATGCGGTCAAAATTGATTTGAATTTGCCGATGAAAGAAATCCTGGCAACTTTGTCGAAATATCCGGTTGCCACCCGTCTTTCATTGACCGGAACTATCGTGGTTGGACGCGACATTGCTCATGCTAAATTAAAAGAACTGATTGATGCCGGCAAACCGCTTCCTCAATACGTGAAAGATCACCCGATTTATTACGCGGGTCCAGCCAAGACGCCTGTAGGGATGGCATCCGGGTCTTTTGGTCCAACAACGGCTGGCCGTATGGACTCGTATGTTGATTTATTACAGGAAAATGGCGGCAGCATGATCATGATTGCCAAAGGAAACCGCACGCAACAGGTGACTGATGCCTGCAAGAAATACGGTGGATTCTACCTGGGTTCGATAGGCGGACCGGCAGCTATTCTGGCCGAACAAAACATCAAAAAAGTGGAATGTCTGGAATATCCTGAATTAGGCATGGAAGCCATTTGGAAAATAGAAGTGGTAAATTTCCCTGCATTTATTCTGGTGGACGATAAAGGAAATGACTTTTTCAAAATGATTAAACCAAGCATGGTTTGTTAGACAAATAACCCCAAACCCCTAAAGGGGCTTCAAGAAGCGAAACGGTTGTACTCTTTAGTGAATACAGCCGTTTCTTATTAATCTCGCTTCATGGATTAGAAGTCACATTATAATTTCATTCTTACTCCCGCATTGAAATTAAAACCCGGCTGGGTTAGTCCTCCGAAATCGGCATAACTTGTATTCAGAATATTATTTGCGTCGGCAAAAATATCAAAATGCTTGTCGTTCCAAAGGATGCGTCCATTCACAAGGAAATACGGTTTGTAGTCGATTAAACTCCCGTTCGTAAAATCGGTATATTGTCCCGCCCGTTCGGAATATGATCCTGTCCAGGTTGCCGAAAGTTTATTCCATAGTTTATGCTGAATAGATAAAGTAACTTTGTTTTTCAGGTAATCAAGCGCGTATTTTGAATCAAATCCAACCGCGGCCTTATCCATTGACAAATACGAATAGGTTGCAGTTAACTTATCCAAAAACGAATGTTGAAAGAAGTAATTGAATGCAACATCCGCACCCAATGCATCTACACTTGTCAAATTTCTACTTTGCCATTTGGTTGAATCAGGGTCTTTTGTCCAGTCAATCACATCTTGTCCAAAACGTTTATACAAGCTGATATCTAGTTTCCAGTTTTGCAGCTGAATTTTTGTTCCGATTTCAATTGTTTGAGATTTTTCCGGTTTAAGATTAGGATTGGCCAGTTGTGTGGCACTTTTATAATATAAATCGGTAAAAGTTGGAAGACGTACAGCCGAATTGGCATCGGCAAAAACCCGGATATTTTCGTTGAATGCATAAGCCGCATCGACACCACCATAACCCCACCAACCAAAAGATGCACTGTTTGTTGCAGCTGCTCCTGCTGAGAAATACCAGCGTTTGAGATTCAATGTTTGATCGATAAATCCGGTTGTAAGCAAGCGATTAGCTTCACGTGTGAAAAACTGATTTGTTTCAAAAGGGACAGGAACTTGCTGAACCATTAAATTCCCTAATACATTACTAAAAATATGTTCGTTTCGGATATCAATTCCAACAGTTGTTTTGCCAAATTTTGAAACATACGAACCACTCACTTTTGTTCCGGTTACATCAGTCATGTGATAATTATGTCCTGAGTACCACGAAGCTGCACCGACATTGCCCCGGAATAATTCGAACCGGTCATGATGCCGACGCCAGTAAGCCTGAGCCGTATAAGAAAACAGTCCCTTGTTCATAGTCCAGTCTAAAGCGGTCAAAAGGGTTTTGGAACTCTCAAATTGATTGGGATAAGCAAAGCTATAAAATGCATTGGCACCAAAATCCTTCAATTGTCCGGCCAGCTGCAAATTAAATTCCCCCGCATTTTTAGTTTTTAAAACCGATTGAATAAACGCACTGGACAAATTATAATCGGTGTTGGAAATATAACCGGCACTGCTCTTATGCGAAACCGAAGCAAAAGTATGAAAACCTTCGTTGCCCAGATTGCCGGAAACAGATTGACCGAAGGTATTGAAACTTCCGCCACTTAATTCTGCATTTAAAGATCGCCTCGAATTGTTCTCCGTGACGATATTTATTGCTCCACTGAAGGCGTTTGGCCCCAGCACGCGTGCCGAAGAACCTTCAAGAATTTCAATCCGGGTAATGTCGGATAAATTCAGCGGAATATCAAGGTTAAAATGTCCGGTTTGAGGATCGGTGATATTGACGCCGTTCAATAAAACCAAAACCTGATCGAATGAACCTCCACGTACCGATATATCAGCCTGTGTGCTGTTTGTCCCACGCTGACGGATATCAATGCCCGAAACATAATCCAGCAACTGATCGATACTCTGTACCGGTGCCTGTCTGATTTCATCTTTATTGATAATTGTCAGCACACGTCCCATTTCGGAATAGATTTTATTCCGGCTGGCGTTCACTTCAACACCCGATAAATGGATAGCGGTAGAATCAATTTTTTGCTGCGCAATGAGCGATTGAACACCGGTTAAAAGAAAAAAAGAAGAAATGAGAAAGATATTTTTCATGTTGATAAAATAAAAAACGGTTGAAATGAGTTTCCTCGTTTCAACCGTTACAGTTAATAATATAAGATGATGTCTGACCACACGCTGCCGCGTTGTCAAAAGAAATTTCCGATAAAAATGCAACCTGTGCCTGTTGTAAAATTGCTTCCGGCTCCATTTCGTCGGTTTCCTGCGTATCTGTTTTGGATGTAAAAAAATGAAGTTCGTTCATCGTTTTTCCATCTGCCTTTTGAAGGGTCTTATCGGATACCGAAATGGAAAGTGCACCAATGCTGACATTGCAGGCCAAACTACTGAAAATGGCATAGCCAACACGGCTCCAACGACGGAAACGGATGGTTGATGTTCTATGTAGTAATTTTGTGCGCATTGGTTTAATTGATTTTTTTGATTTGCAAAAGTAAGAAAAAATCCCGTAAATGAAGAAAAGGTATCTCTGTTTACAGAAATACCTTTTCTAACTATCAAAATAACAATCTATTGTCGTATAAAATTCTTTCGATTTAATTTTCCTGTCCAGACATCGGATAATACTTTTGTATTTGTTTTTCCACCTACAACGTATATTCTGTCTGAATTATCGAGGACTACAGACTGATAATTTCTGGGTTGGAAGTTAATATATGAGGCCACAGTGTCTTTGTCAGTTCCGGGTACCTTTGTTATGATTGGTTCACGAAGCCGGTTGTAAATTGTATCAGGTGCTTGCCAGCTCAATCCTTCATCAATGGATTGTCGGTAATATTCTCCAACAATTTGATTGTCTCTGTTTATACCTCCAAAAAGCAGCAGTTTGTCATCGTACGAAATTACCGAAGCAGCTACAGCTAGAGAGTCCAATGAATGATTTTCGGTACTAAAATCATACCACTGCATGCCATCCTCTGAACTCCATCTGTTTTTTAACAAGGTATTATCCGATGAATAACCTCCAATTACAAGTACTTTCGGTTTACCGTTACGTGTCGTGAAAGAAATAGAGGCGAAATCGCGTACCGGGAAATTTGTAGGGATCTCACCTCTTACAATCCAGGTATCCCCATCTGTTGAATTGGCAAATCTCAGTTTTGAATCAGAAATGGATTGTACTACAGCCCAAATTTTAGAATCAAAATCAAAGAGAAGTGATTTGAATGTATATTCAGTCATGATTTTGTTTGTCCAGGACAAACCATCGGCTGAAGAATATATTTTGGCACCATCTTGAGATAAGTATAATTTCCCTGCAAACTGGAGCATATCACCCAGAGCGGAGTTAATTGGAAATCCACTCAACGTTTTTGAAGTCCATGAAGTTCCGTTTGCTGAAGTATATAAAAAAGCAGCCGAACCATTATTCAAAAAGTAATACAACTGATTCTTAAACCAGATTGTTTTTTGACTTGCTGCATTATCTGATTCAACTGATTCTGTAAGTTGCTTCCATACATATAATTCCGGTTCTACTTTATGTACATTTACTTTTACAATATATTCTCTGCTTTTCTTTATATCTCCATCTGCAGGTACATTTCTAATTTTTAAAGGCCTTGAGAAATTAATCGTATCGGTGCCTGTAATAGCAACAGTATCTGGCGTATCTGTATAAATAATATAAGCAGAGGCTGACGATTTAAAAGTAAAAGTGGGATAGACAATGTTAATAAGCGTATTATAGGGTAAAGAATCTAAATTGACAATAATTGAATCATTAATCTGAGAATCATATTCTAAGCTAAACACTGCTTTTGACTGGTTTGGCACACTATCATTCGTCTTAAAAGTCAACGATGAAAAACTAGCATCAGTTGAAGAAGTAGTAACATCTGTCGTTCCTAAACAAGAACTTAGAAAAACAACTGTGGAAAAAATAAGTATTACCCTGATAGAATTAAATTTCATATTGCTAATTTTTTTTTGAACAGGCAAAGTTAAAAATATTTTAGGTCATCTAAACCGCTTTTTCTAAGTTTTATCTTTTTTTATCATTAAAACTAAGATATTTAGAGGAAAATGCCTAATTTATTATTTAGAAGGCAAACTCTTACAAAAAAAAGAGACAAATCATTCCAGTTCTACCATCACTGGGCAATGATCGGAATGAATAGCATCCGATAGTATGCTTGCCGATTTCAATCGGTTTCGGATCGGTTCGCTAACCCAATGATAATCGATTCGCCATCCGGCATTACTGAAACGAGCTCCCGCCCGGTAACTCCACCAACTGTATTTCTCGGCAGACTGATCGAAAACGCGGAAAGAATCTACCATACCGGATGCTTCGTATTGATCCATCCAGGCTCGTTCTTCAGGTAAAAATCCAGAAACACCATTTTGACGTTCGGGATGATTAATATCTATGGGTTTATGACAAATATTATAATCGCCGCAAACCACCAGATTGGGTCTTGTTTTTCTTAAATTGACAATGTATTTTTCAAATTCACTTAAAAATTCCATTTTAAATGCCTGGCGGATTTCGCCTGATGAACCAGACGGAATATACACGCAAACTATTGTTAAATCTCCAAAATCAGCCCGTATGACGCGGCCTTCACCATCGTAGATTGGAAATTGCATTCCAATTACTACTTTATCCGGAGTTTGTTTTGTAATGATTGCTACTCCACTGTACCCTTTTTTTTCGGCCGAATGCAGGTAAGAAGTATAACCCATCTCAGCAAAGAGCATAGTGTCTATTTGATCTGGTTGAGCTTTTGTCTCTTGTAAACAAAGGACATCCGGATTTTCGGATAATAGCCATTCGGTGAAATTTTTGTTCAATGCTGCACGAATACCGTTTACATTATAGGAAATTATTTTCATTGATTTGCTTTTTTTACTTGTTTGTATAATTCAGACGCAAACACAAAATTGTTCAGCGCTTCATTATCAACATGAAAAATGTCGTTTTTGTTCCCTTGCCAGGCCATTTCTCCTTGCTCAATAAAAATAATATTTTCTCCGATTTCCATTACGGAGTTCATATCGTGCGAATTAATGATGGTAGTGATGTCAAACTCGTGCGTAATTTCGGAAATAAGCCGGTCTATAATTAACGAGGTTTTAGGATCAAGTCCGGAGTTTGGTTCGTCGCAGAATAGATATTTGGGTTGTAAAGCGATAGCACGGGCAATGGCCACACGTTTTTGCATTCCTCCACTAATTTCGGAAGGGGCCAACCCAAATGCTTTTTCATCCAGATCTACACGCATTAGGCAAAAGTATGCACGATCAATCATTTCTTCTTTCGTGGAGTCTGAAAACATTTCAAGCGGATACATTACATTTTCGAGTACACTTACCGAATCGAAAAGAGCAGAACCCTGAAACAACATTCCTACTTCCCGCCTCAAAATGCGAATATCACTCATACGCATATCCGGTAAATTTCTACCATCGTATTCAATTCTTCCTCCATCAATACGATGTAAGCCAATGACACTCTTCATCAAAACGGTTTTCCCAGACCCACTTGCACCAATAATCATATTGGTTTTTCCTGTTTCGAAAACAGCAGAAACATTTTTTAAGACCTGATTTCCATCGAAGGATTTATCAATATTTTTTACTTCAATCATTTTATTTCCAGTATAAAACCGTATGAACTTTTAGTTCAACATAATTTTGGTGATAAGAATATTAAAAAACAAAATTAAAATACTTCCGTTTACAACTGCATTTGTACTCGATTTACCTACATCGAGTGCCCCTCCATAAGAATAATACCCATAATAAGCTGCCACTGAAGAAATAAGAAAGGCAAAAAGCATCGATTTAAGTATGGAATAGAATACATAATAGGGTATAAAAGCATATTGAATTCCAACGAGATAATCACCTGTTGTCATTATATTAGTAAGAACTCCGACGAAGTATCCGCCACCAATACCTAAAGCCATGCTAAAGATAACCAGAAAAGGCATCATCAACACAAAGGCAATTATTTTAGGTAGAATCAGATAGTTGGCAGAGTTTACACCCATAATTTCGAGTGCATCAATTTGTTCGGTAATACGCATGGTTCCAATCTCTGATGCGATATTGGAACCTACTTTACCGGCCAGAATCAAACATAGTATTGTGGAAGAAAACTCCAACAAAAGCGTATCGCGTGTAACCAAACCGGTAGTATAAACCGGAAGAAGCGGATTGGATGTGTTCAATTTGGTTTGCATAGTCATAATGAATCCAATAAATACAGATATAATTGCAACAATAGGTAAGGATTGCAAACCCAGTTTCTCGAGTTCTTTTGGAAATTGTCGAAAAAACATTTTCCAGCGGTCCGGTTTTACAAAAACCCGCTTCATCAACAAAATATACTTTCCGGTATCATTTAATAAACTCATATTATATAGGTGTAAGTAACTTGTATATAGTGATATAATAATAATTAGGATTAAGCCTGACGAAATGCAAATATACTCATTTTTTGGGATATTTCTAAATCGCTGTCGGTCAATTTTATTTACAAAAAAAGAGAAACCCGGTTTACGAATTTCTCTTTTATTATTTCTTTCAGAAGATAGTAATTATACGCGTCTTTCTTTGATTCTGGCTTTTTTACCTGTAAGTTCACGTAAATAGTACAATTTAGCACGACGAACTTTACCATGTTTGTTTACGGTAATGCTCTCAATAAATGGTGATTCCAGAGGGAATATACGTTCTACACCAACATTCCCGGAAATTTTACGAACCGTAAAACGCTTTTTAGTTTGGTGACCAACGATTTTAATTACATCGCCACGAAACTCTTGAATACGTTCTTTTGTACCTTCAATAATACGGTAAGCAACCGTAATCGTATCCCCGCTTTTAAATACCGGGTGTGTTTTTTCAACAAGAAATGCTTGTTCTGCAACCTTAATTAAGTCCATTATTGCTTTTTTTTATTAAATATTATGCGCAATATTCACAGACCACTCTATATTCTGTCAGAGATTACGCTAAAATTGGACTGCAAAAGTACTCTTTTTTTTTAATTCAACAAATGATAGCTTCATTTTTTTTATTTTAAAGTCATTTTTATGAGTAAACATTTCGCATGAAATAGTCGTTTACACTCTATCATTCAGATGAATTACGAAATTAAATAGATATTGATTTATTTTGACTAACTTTGCACCCTCAAAAAAAAAGATTGTGTTACATGCAGAAAATTAGAAATATTGCAATTATTGCCCACGTTGACCATGGTAAAACAACTCTGGTGGACAAGATGTTATTAGCCGGACACCTATTCCGTGATAACGAAAATGCAGGCGAGTTAATAATGGATAGTAATGACCTCGAACGCGAAAGGGGAATAACCATTTTAGCAAAAAACGTATCTATAGAATACCTTGGATACAAAATTAATATCATCGATACTCCGGGTCACTCGGATTTTGGAGGCGAGGTAGAAAGGGTTCTTAACATGGCTGATGGAGTTCTTCTATTGGTAGATGCTTTTGAAGGTCCTATGCCTCAAACACGTTTTGTGCTTCAAAAGGCCTTGCAAATTGGACTAAAACCAATTGTCGTAGTGAATAAAGTGGATAAACCCAACTGTCGCCCCGATGAAGTTCATGAAGCTGTATTCGATTTGATGTATAACTTAAATGCCACCGAAGAGCAGCTTGACTTCCATACAATTTACGGTTCTGCCAAAAATAACTGGATGGCAGAAGACTGGAAAGAACCTACAGATAATATTATTCCGTTGCTTGATGCAATTATAAAATATATTCCGGAACCGCTTTATTTAGAAGGTACACCTCAAATGTTGATTACATCACTCGACTACTCGTCTTATGTGGGTCGTATTGCAGTGGGACGTGTACATCGTGGGATTCTTCGTGAAGGTATGGATGTAAATTTAGTGAAACGTGATGGAAAGGCTATTAAATCGCGGATCAAAGAATTACATACTTTTACAGGGCTGGGACGTACCCGCGCCCAGGAAGTAAAATCGGGAGATATTTGTGCATTGGTAGGTATTGATGGTTTTGAAATCGGTGATTCTATTGCCGATCTTCAGAATCCGGAACCTTTGGTACCCATTGCCATTGATGAACCAACCATGAGTATGGTTTTCACAATCAACACTTCTCCATTTTTTGGAAAAGAAGGGAAATTTGTAACTTCAAGACATATTCATGACCGACTAATGAAAGAGTTGGACAAAAATCTGGCTTTGAGAGTAGAAAAGAATCCTGATTCGGATGTTTGGAATGTATACGGACGCGGTGTTCTTCATTTATCAGTTTTGATTGAAACCATGCGGCGTGAAGGCTATGAATTACAGGTGGGGCAACCACAGGTGATTTTCAAGGAAATTGATGGTAAACGTTGCGAACCAATAGAACAACTCACCATCAACTTACCGGAAGATTGTTCCGGAAAAGTCATCGAAATGGTGGCCATTCGTAAAGGCGAAATGTTGACGATGGAAGTCGTGAACGATCGGATCCAGTTGGAATTTTTAATTCCTTCACGTGGAATTATCGGTTTGCGTAATGCAGTTCTTACTTCATCTGCAGGTGAAGCTATCATGTCGCACCGCTTTTTAGAATATCAACCTTTCAAAGGAAATATCGAAAAAAGAAATAATGGTTCGATTATTGCAATGGAAGGCGGAAGGGCTTTTGCTTATTCCTTAGACAAATTGCAAGACCGTGGAAGATTCTTTGTTTTTCCTCAGGATGAAATTTATGCTGGTCAGGTGGTAGGTGAAAGTTCTAAGGAAGGTGATATTGTTGTAAACGTTACGAAACCGAAGAAACTCACCAATATGCGTGCTTCGGGTGCCGACGATAAAGCGAAACTGATTCCACCTGTTGTTTTCAGTTTGGAAGAAGCGTTGGAGTATATTAAAGAAGATGAATATGTGGAACTTACGCCGACTTTCATAAGGTTGCGTAAAATCTACCTGGATGAAAACGAACGGAAACGTATGACGAGAAAGTAAATCGGACTTTTTAACGTCAAGGTTTAAGTAAGCTTTTATACTTTAATCGTTATATTGATGTTATTAATTCGTATTATTCTTTATATTATTTCTATTTGATTATGAAATTTAAATTTTTTAGTTTTCTGATCGTTTTGATTTTCACTGGTTACACAGTTGTTTATGCACAGTTGGGCATAAAAGGCGGTGTAAATTTAGCCAGCGAAATCAAATCATTAAATTCATCCGAAATTATAGCCGGGGTTAATGCCAGTAATTTAACAGGATATCAAATTGGTTTGGTTTATCAGGCAATGCCAAAGAAATCAGGATTAGGTGTTGAAATTGGAGCTTTGCTTTCGCAAAAGGGGAGCGTAATCGATAGTACTAATCTGGACTATTCTATTAAGCAGGGTTACAGGGAATTGAATTATATTGAAGTCCCGTTGAACCTGCGATATCATATTTCAATTGGTTTTATTGGATTTTATGGATTTGGTGGAGTTTATGGAGGATATGAATTAAATGGGAAAGTTGTCGATGAAATTGTAGGCACAACGCAGGATGAAACTTTTCAAACCTTTATGGATCATGTTGATTATGGTTATAATTTAGGTGCAGGTGTTGAGCTGTTTCGGAAAGTACAATTGGGAGCTACCTGGAGTCAGGGTGTGAAAAATGTTTCAGCCTCAGGGATAACACCAGGTACAAACAGGGTATTGTCGGTTAATTTAGTGTATTTGTTCTAACCTGCATATAAAATAAAAAACGAGAGAAGTGAGTTTTTCCAATTTCACTTCTTTCGTTTTGTTGATTTAATGTGTTTAATTTATTTGCAGTAACTAATAGGATTTCAATTTCAAGATATACGCATTTTTTTTTATTCTAAAATTCGTGTTGTATCTCTTTTTTTTGTACCTTTGCACCCCATTATAAAAAGATAAATATCAGAAAATTACTCTATTATTAAATTATGAATATTGTAAGAAAAGACCTCGATCAAAGCAATGCTGTTGTAACTTTACGCATTGAAAAGGCAGATTATACAGAGAAAGTGGATAAAACTTTACGCGATTATCGCAAGAAAGCGAATATCCCGGGCTTTCGTCCCGGTATGGTACCGGCAGGCTTAGTGAAAAAAATGTATGGAAAAGCCGTACTAGCTGAAGAAATCAACAAATTGGTTTCAGATAACTTGTACAAATTCATTCACGAGAATAATATCAATATTCTTGGTGAACCGCTTCCAAACGAAACAGAACAACAAACCATCGATTTTGATACTCAGGACGAGTTCGAGTTTGTTTTTGATTTGGGTATAGCTCCTGAATTTGAAGTGGAATTGACCAAAAAAGATAAAGTAAAATACTATAATATTGCCGTAAGCGACGAAATGATTGACAATCAGGTTAAATCATATACGGGTCGTTATGGGAAATACATACAGGAAGAAGTTGTGGAAGAAAAGGACATGCTTAAAGGCGAATTGCTCGAAATGGCAAATGGCAAAGTAAACGAAGATGGACTTAAAGTTCAGGATGCAACACTTACTGCAGCCTACATGAAAGATGCCGATCAAAAAGCATTATTTGTAGGAGCTAAAAAAGGAGATTTAATCACTTTCAATCCAGCAAAAGCATATGTGGATGAAACTGAAATTAGTTCATTGCTGAAAATATCGAAAGATGCCGCCAAAACGGTTGATGCCGATTTCCAACTCAAAATTGAAAGCATTACGCGTTATCACGAATCGGAAATAGACCAGACTTTGTTTGATAAAGTATATGGTGATACTGTAGTGAAAACTGAAGAAGAATTTCGGGCTAAAATTTCAGAAAATATAAAGGAAGGATTAGTTGCTGACAGCGATTATAAATTCGGTGTTGATGTCCAGGAAATGTTGGTAGCTAAATATAATAATCTTGCCTTCCCTGATAAATTTCTTAAACGTTGGGTATTATCCTCGAATGAGAATTTGACACCTGAAACTTTGGAAGCCGATTATCCTAAAATGATTGCTGATTTAACATGGCATCTGCTTAAGGATAAACTGGCTAAAGCGAATGATGTCAAGGTAGAAGCTGCGGATGTTGATGAATATGCCAAAAAGATGGCCAAAGCTCAGTTTGCTCAATATGGAATGGTAGGAATGGATGACGAAATAATTGCCAACTATGCCAAAGACATGTTGAAAAAAGAGGAAACCTTGAAAAATATCGTTGATAAAGTTGCCGAAGAAAAAGTCTTTGCTGTAATTAAAGAAACAGTAAAATTAGATTACAAAGAAGTTTCGATTGAAGAATTCAACAAAATGTTTGAGGCAAAATAATTGATTCCTAAATATTCTACCGAACAAAGTTTCTGATTCTCGTAAAAAGGCTTTTAACTCTTAAAAAATCAAACAAAATAGTTATATCTTTGTTTCTTTTTTGAAATAGGTTAAAGGCTTTTTTTGATTAAAACAGTGTTTCTTAGTTCTCTTTTATTTAAAATTTAAACTTTCAAACTCATATAATTATGAATAACAACGATTTTCGCGATTTTGCAACGAAACATCTCCGCATGAACGGGTTGGCTCTTGATAAATATACTGATATTAGCAGTAACTATATTTCTCCTTCCATCCTCGAGGAACGTCAATTGAATGTGACACAAATGGATGTTTTCTCCCGTTTAATGATGGATCGCATCATCTTTCTGGGAACTCAGGTGGACGACTACACAGCTAATGTTATTCAGGCTCAGTTGCTTTACTTAGATTCTTCCGATCCCGGAAAGGATATATCCATATATCTGAATACACCCGGTGGTTCTGTTTATGCCGGTTTGGGAATTTATGATACCATGCAATTTATAAGCTCAGATGTCGCAACAATTTGTACCGGAATGGCAGCATCCATGGGAGCTGTATTAATGGTGGCAGGTGCAAAAGGGAAACGCTCGGCTTTGAAGCATTCACGCATCATGATTCATCAACCTATGGGTGGTGCCCAGGGTCAGGCTTCTGATATTGAAATTACCGCACGAGAAATTCAGAAACTAAAAAAGGAATTGTATACCATTATTGCCGAACATTCAGGAAACCCTTTTGATCGGATTGAAAAAGATTCGGATCGTGACTATTGGATGACTTCTGAAGAAGCATTGGATTATGGCATGATTGATAAAATATTATTAAACGAAAAGAAAAAATAAAACCCTGAACTCTTTTGGAGACAATGGAGGTTAATACATTATGGCTAAAAGTATCAAAACCTGTAGTTTTTGCGGACGTCCCGAATCGAAGGTAGGTTTTTTCATTGTGGGACTTGATGGTGCACATATTTGTAACGAATGTGCCATTCAAGCTTCTGAAATAGTAAAAGAAAACACGAGCAGCAAATCAAATTTGCCTAATTTAAAAAACGAGGAACTTCCAAAACCTATCGAAATAAAGGAATATCTTGATGAATATGTGATTGGCCAAGATGAGGCTAAAAGGTACTTATCGGTTGCGGTTTACAATCATTATAAACGTTTGATGCAAGAAAATTCAAATGATGATGTTGAAATAGAGAAATCAAATATTATCATGGTCGGTTCTACGGGAACGGGGAAGACTTTGCTCGCCCGTACCATTGCCAGGAAACTACATGTGCCGTTTGCTATTGTAGATGCCACTGTTTTGACTGAAGCCGGGTATGTTGGAGAAGATATTGAAAGTATCCTTACACGCTTGCTACAAGTAGCAGATTACGATGTAAAAGCAGCCGAGCGTGGTATTGTTTTTATTGACGAAATAGATAAAATAGCCCGAAAGGGTGATAATCCCAGTATTACCCGTGATGTGAGTGGAGAAGGGGTGCAACAGGGTTTACTCAAATTACTCGAAGGTGCCGTTGTAAATGTACCACCACAAGGAGGAAGAAAACATCCCGATCAAAAAATGATTGCTGTTAACACTCAAAATATTTTATTTGTCTGCGGTGGAGCTTTTGATGGAATCGAGAAGAAAATCGCTTCGCGCCTGAATACAAGAGTTGTAGGATATACTGCAGCTAAAGAGAATGAAATGGTTGATAAGCATAATTTACTCCAGTATATTGCTCCACAGGATTTAAAGTCATTTGGTTTAATTCCGGAAATTATCGGACGTTTGCCCATTCTTACCTATTTGGAACCGCTGGATCGTGCCGCGCTACGTCGTATCCTTACAGAGCCTAAAAACTCCATTATAAAACAATATATTAAGCTGTTTAGAATGGATGATATTGAGTTGCAATTTGACGAAGATGTTTTGGAATATATAGTAGACAAAGCAATTGAATTTAAGCTTGGAGCACGTGGTCTTCGCTCAATTGCTGAAACCATCATGATGGATGAAATGTTTGAAATGCCGTCTAAAAAAATTAAAACATTGAATATCATATTGCCATACGCTGAAAGTAAAATAGAAAAAACAAATATTAATCGTTTAAAAATTGCGTAACAAAAACGTTTAATTTTATATCTTCCAGATAGATATGTTTATTTACCGGGATATTAACTAGATGAAATAGTTAATATCCCGGTTTTTTTTTTCAAAAGTGTTGTATATATGAAATCTGTTTATAATTTTGTCTAAGAAATATCAGTAATCTAAATCATTCAAATTATAGTTTATTTGCAATAAAGCGCAAAAAAACATATAGATCCGTGCTTTTATTTCGACAATAAATACTACTTTCGCATTCGATTTTTTACAAAAGACATTATTTATGGCCAAACTACCTGCGCTAACAGCGCAGTTGAAAAAAAACTTCGGTTTCGACAAATTTAAAGGAAATCAGGAAGCTATTATTCAAAATGTACTTGATGGGAAGGACACTTTCGTATTGATGCCCACCGGTGGTGGGAAATCTTTATGTTATCAACTTCCATCGTTGGTTATGGAGGGAACTGCTATTGTCATTTCACCCCTGATAGCTTTGATGAAAAATCAGGTTGATGCCATGCGCAGTTTTAGCGAAGAAGATGGAATTGCACATTTTATAAATTCATCATTATCCAGGCAGGCCATCGATTTAGTAAAAGGGGATATTTTGTCCGGAAAGACAAAATTATTATATGTAGCTCCCGAATCGTTGACCAAAGATGAAAATATAGAGTTTCTTAAACAATTAAAAATTTCATTTTACGCAGTCGATGAAGCACATTGTATTTCGGAATGGGGTCACGATTTTCGGCCTGAATATAGGCGGATTCGTCCAATAATCAATGAAATCGGAGTAGCACCAGTTATTGCGCTTACGGCTACCGCCACTCCCAAAGTACAGCACGATATTCAGAAAAATTTAGGAATGTTGAACGCGACTGTTTTCAAATCGTCGTTTAACCGTGCCAATTTATTTTACGAAGTTCGTCCAAAAACGGCTGATGTAGATAAAGAAATTATTAAATATATACGTTCGCAGTCCGGGAAATCCGGAATTATTTATTGTTTGAGCCGCCGGAAAGTAGAAGAATTATCTGAAACACTACGTATGAATGGTGTTTCGGTACTTCCTTACCATGCAGGTATGGAAACTGTCGTACGAAGTGAAAATCAGGATAGTTTTCTAATGGAGAAAGTGGATGTGATTGTTGCGACCATTGCTTTTGGAATGGGGATTGATAAACCCGATGTGAGGTATGTGCTTCACTACGATATGCCCAAAAGTCTGGAAGGATATTATCAGGAAACAGGTCGTGGCGGACGTGATGGCGGAGAGGGACAGTGTATTGCCTTTTACGCTTATAAAGATTTAGACAAACTAAGAAAATTTATGCAAGGCAAGCCAGTTGCCGAGCAAGAAATAGGTAATCAATTATTATTGGAAACTCAAGCATATGCAGAGTCTTCTGTTTGTAGACGAAAATTATTACTCCATTATTTTGGAGAAGAATACATGGAAGATAACTGTGGCTGTTGTGACAACTGTATGAAACCACGAAAATTTATTGAAGGGCAAGAATTATTGTCCCTGGTGCTGGAAACTATTCTGCTTGTTAAAGAGAAATTTAAAGCCGAGCACATTGTAGACATCCTGAAAGGAAACGAGACTTCGGATGTAAAATCTTATCAACACGATGAACTGGAAAACTTTGGTTCGGCGTCCGATGAAGATGAAAGATTACTTCATGCAGTCATCCGTCAGGCTATGATTGCCGTCTTTATTTCGAAAGATATCGAAAACTACGGTTTGTTAAGACTTACTCCGAGAGGTAAAGCTTACCTGAAAAATCCTGAACCATTTCCCATTGTCAAAGACATTGAATTTGAAGAGGATGAAGATGATGCGGTTGTAAAAAGCGGTGGTGGTACCTGTGCCGCCGATGATGTGTTATTTTCAATCCTAAAAGATTTGAGAAAAAAAATGTCTAAAAGGCTGGAAGTTCCTCCTTTTGTGATTTTTCAGGATCCTTCGTTGGAAGCAATGGCAACCAGTTACCCGATTACCATGGATGAACTACAGAATATTCCTGGTGTGGGTGCCGGTAAAGCTAAACGTTACGGTGAAGAGTTCCTGAAAGTAATAAAAGAACACGTCAAAGAAAATGAGATTATCCGTCCTGAAGATTTACGAGTCCGCACCGTAGCCAATAAGTCTAAACTTAAAGTTTCGATTATTCAGGCTATAGATCGCAAAATTGCGCTGGATGACATTGCTCTTTCCAAAGGATTGGATATTTTTGAATTATTGGATGAGATTGAGGCTATCGTGTATTCCGGAACTAAAATTAATATCGACTACTTTCTGGATGAGATTATGGATTCTGATCATATTGTAGAAATTTTTGATTATTTTAGTACCGCTGAAACCGATAAAATTGAACCTGCCCTGAATGAGTTGGGTGAAGATGACTTCAGTGAGACAGAAGTACGTTTGGTCAGGATCAAGTTCCTGTCGGAAATCGGAAATTAAAAAAAGAAATAAGTTAATTTTATGAACGTCGAAAGTAGTATTCTTTCGACGTTTTTTATTTTCGCTAATTTGTAAGTATTCCTGTATTTCATTTATATATAGGTATTTATCCTGAAACATATTCTCCATATGGCAATTTGTTAATTAGATAAATGATGCAAGATGAAATAACCAAACAGACAAAAACAGTTATTGGAATTCCTATTATTGGATTGATAAAATTCCAACGTATCCCCAAATCATCGATGTAGGACAATACAAGGACATGTACCAAAAAGATTCCATAGCTATATTTGCAAATGAAATTTCTAATTTTTACCAGCAATATGTTATTAAAATCTTTGTTTTTAAACAAAAGAAATATTCCCATTGAAAGCAATAAGATATTAGGAGAAAGTGCCTCATAAAAGGTTGATACATATTCATTTTTGAAATACAAAACCAGATAGGTACCGAATATTGTTGTTAATAATCCAATCAGAAGTAGTGCGGAAGATACTCTGTATTGCAGTTTTTGATTCGTAAATGATCTGATAGTCAAATAATATCCTAAAATTAAATACCCCAGAAATCCGGAAAAATAGCTTAAATCGATGTCTGGTTTGAATTTTTCAATGATTGGCTGGTTAAAAATAAGTGTGAACAGCCAGATTCCCAGAAAGTATAATATCTCTTTCTCGCTACTGTTTCTCACCCATTTTCCAATAATTGGTATAAATAAATAAATTCCAATAATCATATAAATGTACCATAAGTGAAGGGAACTTCCATCTCTGATTTGTAAAAAAACTTCCTTTACAGTTTGTGTAAAATTAAGATTTTCACCATCCTGAATCTTATTAATCAATGAATTTAAAATATAAATAAGGCTCCAAAACAGAAAAGGAAGAACTAGTCTGGACAGCCTTTTTTTTAGAAAAACGGCAGTTCCATAATCTTTGGGCAATAATAATGCTCCTGATAGCATCACAAATATAGGCACACTAAAACGAGAGATACTATCATATATATTACCAACCCAAAAGTCATAGGATGAGATCGTTCCCGATGTTGGAACATAATCGGAAGAAACATGAATGAAAATGACTCCTATCGTTGCGATTACCCTGAGATTGTCGAACCACAACACTTTATTTTTTTGTTGCATTTTATTAAGTCTTGGTTTATTTTTCGATTAAATTATAATAGACAATATACCAGTATTATAGCTGTCAATTGTGTTCTCTTTCTCTGAATTTAAGATTTCAAAATGGTAATGATAATCCAAGAATAATACTTGTTTTTCAGTGAACAAAAATACTGTTTTTTCTTATAGTCGTACGATGTTTTTACGATCAAAGAAAATAAAACACAACTCCGGAGTTTTACAACTTTTTTCAAATTGAATTAATGATATTGTCCCACATGTTAGCAATCCAATGAGTAAAGAACATAGAAAGGAAAAATTATCCTCTCAAAATTGTATCCGGCAAAAGTATACTGATTTTATTTCATCGCGCCATTTTGCATCACAATAAGTTGTTTTATTAAAAAAAACTATATTTGCAGAAGAAAAAATAATGTCCGTTTGCAATATTAAATTAATTCATTCTTGTAATTATTCCTATTTTATTCTTATTTTTGTGAGCAATTAAATAATCGTATTTATTTCCATATGAAAACACCAAGGACTTTTCAAAACCTGTATGTTTTTTATCGGGATGGTTTTCGCAATATGACTGTTGGGAAAACGCTCTGGTTGATTATACTTATAAAACTCTTTATCATGTTCGTGGTGTTGAGAATTTTCTTCTTCCCAAATTACTTAAATACAAATTTTCACGATAATAAAAGCAGAGCCGATCATGTACGCGGGGAATTAATTGAACGTCAAATTTCCGATTAAGTCCGTTGACCTGTCACTGTTTGTTTACCACTATATATTTCGGGGAATAAATTAATAATATAATATCTTTCGTTATTTAATGGGAATTAAAGACATTTTTAATAACCAACCAAATTAATTTTAATATGGAAATACTAAATGCATCGTTAGTTGATTGGTCGAGGGCACAATTTGCCATGACCGCCATGTATCATTGGCTTTTTGTACCCTTGACCCTTGGTTTGGGTGTCATCATGGCAATGATGGAAAGTTTGTATGTAAAAACAGGGAATGAGGAGTGGAAAAAAGCCACTCAGTTTTGGATGACCCTTTTTGGTGTCAACTTTGCCATTGGTGTGGCAACAGGCATCATTCTGGAGTTTGAGTTTGGGACCAACTGGTCAAACTATAGTTGGTTTGTAGGCGATATTTTTGGCGCACCACTGGCTATTGAAGGTATTATGGCTTTCTTTATGGAAGCAACCTTTATTTCCATCATGTTTTTTGGTTGGAATAAAGTAAGTAAAAAGTTTCATTTGGCTTCGACCTGGTTAACCGTTACAGGTGCAACGTTATCTGCATTATGGATTCTGGTTGCCAATGCGTGGATGCAATACCCTGTAGGTATGCATTTTAATCCCGAAACGGTACGTAATGAAATGACTGATTTCTGGAGCATTTTACTATCACCGGTAGCAATAAACAAATTTTTTCATACGGTTTTATCGGGTTGGGTTTTAGGAGGATTATTTGTTGTTGGGGTTAGTTCCTGGTATTTAATTAAAAAGCGTCAAATCGATTTTGCATTGAGGAGTATATTGGTCGGTTCAATTTTTGGTATTGTTTCGGCTTTACTTTTAGCCTTTACAGGTGATGGATCTGCCTACAATGTATCACAACGTCAACCAATGAAACTGGCAGCCATGGAAGGATTGTATGAAGGAAAATCCGGAGCCGGTTTAATTGCTGTTGGCGTATTGAATTCAGAGAAAAAATCGTATAACGACTCGGTTAATCCTTATCTTTTTAAAATTGAAGTACCCAAATTGTTATCCTTACTTGCATATCGGGATGCAGATGCATTTGTTCCCGGCGTTAAAGATATAATTGATGGAGGATATCAGACAAAGGACGGGTTAGCACTTTCGTTTGCCGAAAAGCAAGCAAGTGGCAAGGAAGCCATTCAATCACTGGCTAATTATCAAAAGGCTGTTTCGGTTAAGGACACTGCTGAAGCTAAGTTGCAGAAAGCCCAACTCGAAAAGAATTTTAAGCATTTTGGTTATGGGTATCTGGATAAACCCGAACAATTGATCCCGAATGTACCGACTGTTTTCTACTCATTCCACCTTATGGTAATCTTGGGAATGTATTTTATTGCTCTATTTGCACTGGTAATCTATTACAATTACAATAAAAAATTTGAGAATGCCGGTTGGTTACAATGGATTTGTTTACTGTCCATTCCGTTGGGATATGTGGCAGGAGAATTAGGTTGGGCTGTTGCAGAAGTTGGCAGACAACCCTGGGCTATTCAGGATATATTGCCGGTTCAGGCAGCTATTTCAGGGATATCTTCTCAATCGGTTCAGATTACATTCTTCCTGTTCCTGGTTCTTTTTACTGGCTTACTTTTTGCCGAAGTTCGGATTATGCTCAAACAAATTAAAAAAGGACCTGAAGAACATTAAACTAGTTAACAATTGTAGATTAACTGCTGTTACTCCATAAATTTTAAAATATAATATTATGATAACATATTCATTTCTTCAACATTACTGGTGGTTTATTATTTCTTTACTGGCCGGAATATTGGCATTTTTACTTTTTGTTCAAGGGGGTCAATCCATGTTATTTTCCTTATCAAAAACCGATGATGAACGTCGGTTATTGGTCAATGTCCTCGGACGGAAATGGGAATTCACCTTTACCACACTTGTTACTTTTGGAGGTGCTTTTTTTGCTTCATTCCCGTTATTTTATTCTACCAGTTTTGGGGGTGCTTACTGGGTTTGGATGGCTATATTATTTTGTTTTACCCTTCAGGCGGTTTCATATGAATTTCAATCGAAACCGGGGAATGTTTTCGGGACAAAAACTTATCGTACTTTCCTATTTGCCAATGGGTTGTTAGGAACTTTTTTGATTGGTGTAGCTATTGCTACTTTTTTTACCGGATCGGATTTTAGTGTAAATAAAGGGAATATTACCAGTCAGTTTGCACCGGTTATCAGCCAGTGGGGTAACCCATGGCATGGACTGGAAGCCTTGCTGAACCTACGCAATCTTTCGTTAGGGTTAGCTGTTTTCTTTTTAGCCCGTTCTCAGGCGCTTTTGTTTTTTATTAACCGGCTGAGCAATGAAGCACTCGAAAAAAGATCCAGGAAAGTTTTGTGGATCAATGCCATTCCATTTGTTGTGTTTTTTCTTATTTTTGTTATCTGGACGCTTTTCTCGGAAGGATTTGCGGTTGATCCTACGACAGGAATTGTTTCTTTAGAAAAATACAAGTACTTCAGCAATCTGTTGGAAATGCCGGTTATATTGGTATTCTTTCTCTTGGGTGTAGTAGGAGTACTGTACGGAATCGGGAGGAGTTTACTTTCGGAGAAATTTAAGAGTGGTATCTGGTATTCGGGTGTTGGCACTATTGTTACGGTTTGTAGTTTGTTATTGATCAGTGGTTACAACAACACCGCATTTTATCCCGCTTTACCCAACCTTCAGAGTTCACTCACTATTTTTAATGCTTCATCCAGTGAGTTTACACTGAATGCTATGTCAATCGTTTCACTTTTTATTCCGGTAGTACTTATTTATATTTTTTATGCATGGCGGGCCATGGAGAAAAAAAGAACGGATATTGACGACGTGAATAATGATAGTCACGCTTATTAAATTATACGAAATACCTAATAAGGCTGTACTACATTTGTATTACAGCCTTTTTTTTACCCGAATGCAATTAAGTAGACGAAGTCAATAATAAAAATTCAAACTCTTGCCTGTTATTATATAAGTATTATCACTAGTGGGCACTTAA
>DIZI01000038.1 GCA_002427885.1 Paludibacter sp. UBA6032 | reverse complement strand
GAAGAATTAAAACAGTTATAGAATCCGATTCATTAGTGGCAACACTGGGAGACAGTATTAAACCCGGCATCAGTATCACCAAAGGAGTTATAGAATACATTAATATAGGAATAACATCTGATTTTAAATTGAAATCTCTGGAAATCAAACCTGTCGGACTTACGTTTGTATACGATAAATCGAAACAAAGTTACAGCATGTACGGAACAATTAAAACCATAATTGAATCCGACACTTTAATGGCAACATTGGGTAATATATCAGAACCCGGCATCCGTATTTATAACGGAAAAATAGAATATATAAATATCGGGGTATCTGCCCGGTTCAAGTTGAAATCTGTGGATCTTATTCCGGATAAACTAACTTTCAATTACGACTCAAAGAGTGCTGCATATAAAATCTACGGATCGTTGCAGGTTATAGTAGAATCAGACTCTTTAAAGGCTATTCTGGGAGACAGTATTCACCCCGGTATCAGTATAGTCAACGGAAATGTAAAGAATATTGATTTAGGAATTACATCGGACTTCAAATTAAAGGGATTAACCATTCATACCGATAGCTTAGGATTTTCATGGATGAAGGTGAAGGATTCCGATGAATTTCATTTATATGGAAAAGTAAATATTGATATTAAAGAGGATAAAGTTGGGTTCTCGTTTGGTGGGAGAAGTAATCCCGGGTTAATTTATAAAAATGATGCAATTCAATATATCAGATTTTCGACCAGTGCCGATTTACATTTTGGAGGGATGGAAGTTGGTTCAAAAGATTTTACAATTGAACACAAAGACAATGTATATCATGCATATGGTAAACTTTTTGTAAAGGAAGTCTGGAGTGCAGCGATTGATCTTGGTAGCGGACCCGGTTCCGGAGTTACGCTGAATTTAGCAAATAATAAAACTGAATTTAAAATCGATAAGGCAATATTTGACTTGGGCAATGTTAATTTGGGAACCTTTAATGTACAAGATATTAAAATGACTATAGTAGCCAATGTTATGAATGACGTGAAAGCAACTATGGTATTTAAACCGGGCTGGAAAGTTAATTCAGAACTTAAATTTGTGTTGGATATTCCTCATAATAAATACTCGCTCGACACTATTGATATTAACTGGCAGGCAACATCAATTGCAAATGCCATTGCAATACCCGGCACGGGAGCCTTTGTAATGAGCATGGAAGGTAAGATTGATAATCCTCTGAAACCATCTAATTTTATTTTTAATGGGAATATGGGAATTGTAGTTGGTGAAGATTTTAAAGCCGGCGGTCATGATGCCTCTTTTGTATATATCAAGGGTGGTGTTAGAATGGATAAAAAAGGACTTTATATGAAAGATGAAGCCTTTGTCGGAGCATACAAAAATGCAAATGGCACATGGGAATCAGTTTTTGGTAAAGGTATTATAACACTCAATTTAAAGTGGGGAGGTACCAGTACACTAAAAGGAACATTAAATATTCCGGACAAAAACACGATAATATCAACATCGCTTGATGCTAAACTATCAAAATCAGGTGCTTTCAATTCTTTGTTGGATGTGAAATTAAAAGTTCCAAAATCGATTCCTGTTATTGGGGGGCACACATTTGGACGTGCCGACGGGGCAATTCATTATAAAAAGAATGATAATGGAAACTTTATTGCCGGTTGGATTACTATCAATTTGCTTTTTAAGAAATTGCATACCGGGGTGAAATATAATTTTAAAAATGAAAAGTTTACCCATATCGGGTCCGGTGGAATCTCTGATATAAAAAAGATTGTAAAAGTTGCACCGGCCCGGATGAAGGGCGTTTCAGGCAAAACATCACCCCTTTATTGGGATAAATTAAAGATCTCCGTCGATGAGGGAATCATGCCGCATTATATTCAGGTTAAATTAAAATTGAAACAACCTGTTGACAGTATTTTTACCCGAATAACGGCTCCGGTAATGTACAATAATCAAAACTATGTACCGTGCTATTATGTAGATTCTGCCGACTCATTAAATGATGAAACGCTTGACCTGAAAATGCTTACCACGCACAATTATTTGTGGAGCAAAAATAAAGATGAAATAATTTTCTTCATTCTACCGGTAGGATACGATACCGAAATTGGCTCCCGATTAGCTGCGGGCGATTATTGGTTGGAAACAGCCAATACCTTTTCAGCCGGTATCATCGATATGGACAGTATTGAAGTAAGTAAGATCTTTGAAAAGCCACGGATTGAATATCAAAATATTGGAATAGCATATACACCCCGCATTTCGGACCCCGATTCAACAAATTCACTCGTGGAAGATTTGTCGTGGAATATAAAGCTAAAGGCCGAAACATCAAACCCGGATTCTACAGAGGTTCATCTATTATATTCAAGAGACAAAGGTGATGGTACGATAGTATTTTCAAGATTGTACAGGGATATGGAGAACGCGGACAAAGAAATTAGCAAAACAACTACAATCACTGATGATTTAAATCCGAACGACAGTTTAATTGTATGGGCAATTATAGATGATAAAATGAATCCTGTTGTAACAACGGAGCAGGTTCTACTTGATTATAAGCTTCCTTTTAAAGGTAAAATCAGTATAATTAATGAACCCGATACTGCCGCCGCTGCTATTCCGGTTAGTATTCAATTGCTTGGAAAAGATATGAAATGGTATCCTTTAAACGATACCATAGTAAATCAAACAACCCATTATGGAGTGTTTGGTTTCACACAGCAAGTGGCAACCGGAACTCAAATTCAATTATTAATTAATATCCCGTACGGATATGAAGTTGACTCTTCGAGTATAATGAAACCGAATACCACCTATACGATTGGTGCAACGAAAGGTTTTGATTTTGGTACGATTTATTTAAAAGAAACATCAAATTAAACACTCATGAAAACATTAACAAAAGGGCTGATTTATATGCTGTTGTTTTTCCCCTTTTTAAAAACAGAAGCAAAAGCTACCCTTCATACCAGCAGTTTTGGATTCAGCAAAGCACAGATTAAACTATCGGGTGAGCTGGGAAAATCCACACCCGAAAACAGTTTATTCGGTTGGGCAACTTCACTCGATGGAGAATTTGCAGCTATCTCCGCCCCCATGGAACCAATCGATTCCATGGAAGCGGGGGCCGTATATATTTATAAAATTGTGGAGGGTGAATGGGTAATGGTTCAAAAAATAGTTCCTGAAAACCCTGAACTTATGCAACGCTTTGGAGCTGCCGTTCAACTTTACGACAATGTATTAATGATAAGTTCTCCTGAATCGGAAGATAAATCGGGTATCGTTTACGTTTACAATTACAACGGTTCTCAATGGATAAAATCTCAGGAGTTAAAACCACAGAATCCGATCCTGTTTCAGAACTTCGGTTCATCAATAAAAATGGGATCAGGTATTGCTTTCATAAGTTCACGCACATCCGACTTTACGGGAAATTCATCCGGTACCGTTTATGCATTCAGACAAACTGAAACCGGATGGATACAGGAAAGTGAAATCGTATCTCCCGATTCCAATAAAAACGATCTTTTTGGAGGCGGAGTTTGTATCATCGATCCATCGAATATTGCTGTTTCGGCACCCATGGGGTCGGGCAAAATTTCCGAAAGCGGACTTGTATACTTATATTCAAAATCTACTGACGGTTGGAATATAAAACAGATTATTGAACCTGAGAACGGGCGAACCCTGGGCGTTTTTGGATCGTCCATCGATTATTCAAACAACCGCTTGATAATCGGTTCCATGGAAGCACTTGTCGATTCAATTTATTCCGGTGAAGCCGACCTGTACGAACCCGATGTAACTGGTTATTGGAAACAAAGTTATCAATTTGTACCCGAAAGCGGTGATCATCACGATCATTTTGGATCCAACGTAGTAATATCGGACGAATATATAATCATCAGTAGTCCTAAATGGGATTTAACAAAAAAAGACAGCGACGATGGAACTGTTTTTATTTTTTACAAAATGGGTGATACATGGGCAGCTGCCGGTCAAATAATTCCCGACGATTTGGAAAAATACGATCATTTTGGACTTTCGGTAGCTTTAAAAGGCGAATATCTGCTGGTTGGTAATAGCCTCGATAATAACCCGGCTCCAAATAGCGGTTCGTCGTATTTTTACAAAATAAGAAATTTCCTTTCAATTGAAAATAAAATTCCCGATACCTATGGACTAATTCAAAATTATCCGAATCCGTTCAGCGACAGGACAACTATTTATTATAACCTGCCAATAACTACCCATGTAAAAATTTCGATTTACGATATAAATGGAAAAAAGATAGTTGATTTGATTGACAGGGAAGAATCGGCAGGATACAAACAGGTATCATGGGATGGAAAACCCGCAAAATCCGGTATTTATTTCTACAAAATTGAAACAAATAAATTTAGTAGTTCCAAACAAATGATGAAATTAAAATAAGCATTCAGCAACCTGAGTTTGGGATGGTATTCTGTTCATCTCTTAAAAAACGCGAAGCGGATAAAGACGGTTCGCGTTTTTTTAGCTTTTTGATACTATAAGTGTATGGAGAGGAGTTTTTATTATCCGGTTTCCAGGCTGATAAGTTCATTTTACCGGTTAATAATTTCAATTTCACGATTAGTAAATTCAATTTAATTATTCATGATTTCCGGTAGTTTTTGACACAGTTTATTGAATAGACCCCGGATTCCAACAGGAAAAAGAACAAAAGCAACAGGAAAAGATTTAAAAGCAATTGCTTTTCGTCGGATTCCTATCGGAAAAAGAACAAAAGCAACTGGAAAAGATCTAAAAGCAACTGCTTTTCATCGGATTCCGATAGGAAAAAGAACAAAAGCAACAGGAAAAGATCTAAAAGCAACTGCTTTTCATCAGATTCCGATAGGAAAAAGAACAAAAGCAACAGGAAAAGATCCAAAAGCAATTGCTTTTCATCGGATTTCAACTGGAAAAGTTACAAAAGCAGTTGCTTTTCATCGGAAAGGGGAAAATACGACTGCTGAAGTTGCCGAAATAAAGAATTCTTAAAATCAATTATAAAAAATTAGTTTATTTTTTGGTGTTGTTAAAAAGAGTTCGTATTTTTGGGGGTTAAAAAATAATAAGTACACATATTCTCTTATATTGGGGATATACGCTATTTCAGAAAGAATATATAGTAAATATATGTTCGATTGCGTATATATTGGTGTTAGCGGTAAGTGTAAAAAATGAAAAAAAAGACTGTATGACAGATGACACACTGAAAAATGAAATTGAAAAACTGAAAACAGATATTTTATCTGAAAATTGGGAAGTAGTAAAAACTTCAGCAGATCGACTTGGGCAAATAGGTAGTGATGAAGTCGTTCACTTTCTAATTTCATTATTAGCTTTAGAAAACTCAGGAATTAGAGACAGAGCGGCACTTGCATTAGCAGATATTAAAGACGATAGAGCCTTGGAACCCTTATTGACAGCTATATTCAAAAAAGAAAACTACAATTACAATGGAACTTTGGTTTACGCCCTTGAATTTTTAAATTGCAGTCAGAAATTTAAAGATGTTTTTAAGATTTTATTCTTTGAGACAGATGAAGCAAAAATCGGGGCTTACACAATTCTCACTGAACAAGAATTTGATTTTACAGAACAAGATCTCATAGAAATCAAACAAATGTGGGAAGACTGCAAATGTAAGCCTGAAATCTGTCCTGGATTTGAGAACAAAGAAACTAAAGACATGATGCAAGACGCTGTTGAAGGTTTCCTGACGTATTTGGAAGAATAACGAGAAACGAAATAAAATGAAAACACCTAACCGCTAACACACGCCTATGCTCACCTGCTGGCTGACATGCACTTAGCAGTCTTTGCTCCCGCATTCACTTTTTCGCTT
>DIZI01000010.1:492-63362 GCA_002427885.1 Paludibacter sp. UBA6032 | reverse complement strand
GGTTCAACAACCGGACACTAGTGGTAATAAGTATTAAATAAATTATGGTGAGAAGCTAACTTCCGATTTTCAATTCTTATAAACAGGAGGTTTATCAGGTATTTAGGACTCTTTCAAATCCCGTAGACCTCGATTTATTCCGGCAAAAAAAGCTAGACAAAAAACAGAATACAAAAAATAAAATCCATCAACAAATAAAAACTCTTTTTTATTAATGTTCATATCATTGAATTTACTTTATAAATCTCGCCACATAAGACATATGTAGCTGATTTTACAGCATTTATAAAAATAATAATCCTATTTTATTAAGAAATAAAACCTACAAATATAGAATATATTTCTGAATTATTCTATATTTTTTTAAAATATATATGTAATTTAGTTTTAAGTATACATGAAACCTTTACTCAATAAGGTTTTTAGATATGTAGACAAGTATGATTTATTATTTGCTAATAAATATTTATGGTATTTAGACCTATGCTGTATCAGTCCTTTGTATCAAGGACTACTGATTTTATTTTACCATAACAGCAGTTTGTGTAAAAAAAAATAATTATTTTACCTTTTCTCAAAAACTTATTAAATTTGCAGGTGTTATAACCAAACAAGGTTTTCTATTTTTGTTTTAGTAATTCCGATTTTTTTACCTAATTAATTGAATCTATGGAATATCAAAAGCACAAAATTTCTCTTATGCTCCTGACTAGAGAAACAATTAGAACTTCATACTCAATCAAAACTGGCTCCATAAACTAATTGAGAAAACACCTGTTTTCTTACAGGTATTTTACATATATTCAATTAGTAACCACTGACATATGGATTTCAAAAGTCGATATGTGATCATTCAATCTGAAAAGATTATCCACCTCATCGAACAGTTTAAGCTGTCTCATACTAATAGTTTTAGGGACATTTCCCCATTACTACATCCCGAAATACGTAAAAAAACTATGTCATAACTTTAGATTTAAAAGAAAAATATGAAAACAATCTTATCTAAATTCACGAAAAGAATTGTTTTATTCTTTTCGTTCTCCTGCCTGATGGTTTTACCTCTTTTTGCACAAACCGAGCTTACGGGTACAATTTCGAAAGACTCAATTTTAGATTTGAGCGGAAGTCCATATGTCATTCCTTCTTATCTAACTGTGCAATCGGGATTTACGCTGACTATTCAGTCGGGCGTAACGGTAAAATTCAATAACTCTGCAAATTTGTACATCAATGGTACATTGAACGCAACAAATGTTACTTTCACTTCCGGCAATGTAAGTCCTCAACCCGGCAATTGGGGTCAGATTCAAATTGGAGACTATTGGAACACCGGTAGTGTCAACCTTACTGATTGTGAAATTGCTTATGGTTCGGAATTTTCTGTTAATAAAGGAACAGCAACCCTGAATAATACCAATGTGACAAATTTCTTAAATAATGCCATCGTTACTGAAGGTACCGGTATTTTAAATATGACCGGTGGTGCTATTAGTACATCTAATACGAATGCACTGAATAATTATGATGGTGTACGGGCAAACAGCAATTCCCATGTTACATTAGCGGGAGTTCACATTCAAAATTACTATAATGGTTTAGCTTTAAATGAAAACGCCCATGTGGGTATATCAGATGTAATAATTAGTTCGTGTAATTATCCCATCACTTACAATAGTGTTGCTAGCCTAACAGTTACAGGACTAAATAATTTTAGTGGGAATAACTGGACTGCCGTTAGGATAAATTTCAATTATCTAAATACTGCCATGACACTTCCTACTATTGATATACCATATTTATTCCCCTGGTATGAAATTCAGGAAGCAGGAAGCCTTATGGTAGGTTCCGCTAATATACTCAAGTTTCAAGATGGTGCCACCTTGAATGTTAAAGGTACTTTGGTTGCTAATGCGTCAGTAGGAGAAAATATTTATTTTACTTCATATCGTGACGATAATTGGGGAGGGGATACCAATAAAGATGGAACTTCCACGGCTCCACAGTCCCAAAACTGGAATGGTATCTATTTTCAGGATGCCAGTTCTGATACCGGTTGTTTATTACGTCGTTGCATGATTCGCTATGCCGGTTCGGGTAACAGAGGTGGAGTCAACACTATCAATGCCTCACCAACAATAGATTTATGCGATATATCGAATAATTATATTGGTGTTTATATGCAAGGAACATCCAATCCTGTTTTGACAAATAATACGATTGGATCCAGCCAAATGACTCCGCTGGCTATGTCGTTCGAAGCTAATCCAACAATGAGTACTAACACACTATCATTTTCGGATAATGCTTATGATGCAATTGGTATAATCGGTGGCGAAATGTTGGCGAGTGGAACGTTGAAAGTCAGAGCTTTTACTGATGTTCCCAATATTACTTATTTGATACTGGACGAAATAACCGTCCCCAGTGGCAAAACCCTGACGATTAACAAAGGAATTACCATTAAGTCATATTCAGGCGATTGGTATTACCACCGGATTATTGTGAATGGAAACCTGATAGCAAATGCTACTGCTGACAGTATGATTAATTTTACTTCGGCAAGGGATGATAACTATGGTTATCCTGCCGACTGCAATAAAGATGGAACTGTAACTTCGCCTGTAGTGAGCGACTGGGGTGGCATTATCTTCAATCCCGGTAGTGGTGGAACAATGAATTATTGCCGTGTTAAATATGCTCAGATTAATTGGTATCCATTTTCATCGTGCAGCGTAACAGAGTATGTTAACAATACGGCAATTGGAATTATTGATGCCAGTCCTACAATCTCCAACTGCGAGTTTAAGGATTTGCATTATGCAGTTTCCTGTTATCGTTCGGCCAGTCCGGTTCTGTCAAACGATCAGATGGTGAATATTCTTTACACCCCTATCAATATTTCAGGACCATCCAATCCAACCATTTCCGGTATTACTTATACCAATGTGGGTTGGAATGCATTGGGCTTAATTGGTGGAAATGTATGTTTGAATGGTACTATCAAAAAACGTGATGTGGCCGGATTTACGAATATTACATACGTCTTATTGTCCGATATGACAATCAATTCAGGAACTTATGTAAATATTGATCCGGGTGTTGTTATTAAGGTTCTCAATAATAATGATGGATATGACATATTTGTTGATGGCGGATTAAAAGTAAATGGTACTGCCGATCAAAAAGTTATATTTACTTCCATTAAGGATGACAATGCAGGGAATCCTTATGATACTAACGGTGATGGAAATGCATCGACACCTGTTGCTGGTGATTGGGGATCCATTAAATTCAGATCGACAAGCGATGATGCTTTTTGCTTGATAAACAATGCAATAATTAAATATCCCGGTAATTTTGATGAAGGTGGTGTAACTTTTGAAAATGCAGCAGGAAAACTGAAAAATTCAACGATTACCAACTCATCAAACTATGGCGTTTATTGCAATGGAAATTCCACTCCTTTGATTGATAGTGTTGATATTAAAAATTGTAGTTTGGATCCGATTGCCATGTCATTGACAGCTAATCCTACTTTCTCGCACATAACATTTGTATCTAATTCCAGTCAGGCAATAAAAGTTATTGAAGGCACACTTTCAACAAGAGCCACTTTGGCTCCACGAACTATGGCAGGTATTGCCAACATTGCGTATGTGGTTGATAAACTGACTATTTCGAGCAATGCTAAGTTGACAATTTTACCTGATGTTGTTGTAAAATTCAGAGGCGATAGTTGGCCATACAATACCTATATTATCGTAAATGGTAATTTGATTGCCAATGGTACAGCAACAAACAAAATCTATTTCACATCATTTAACGATGACTCGAAAGGTGGTGATTCCAATAATAACGGAAATACCACAGCTCCGGCGAAAGGAGATTGGGGTCAACCGTATTATGTGAGACCCGGTGGTATTAAGTTTGTCGATAACAGCATGGTGTCTGATACAGTTAATTCACTCAAGTACTGCGAAATATCTTATGCTAGTTCCGGAGTGCGGATTGAAAACTCACATGCTACTATAGAGAACAGCGTTCTTCAGTTATGTCAATATTTCGGAGCGGTAGTTGTTGGCTCAGCCAATCCTGAATTTACGAATTGTCAGTTCTATAATATTAATTTTTCTCCGATTGAACTGAGTATGTTCTCAAATCCAACATTTACAAATTGTTCCGCTCTCAATGTCGGTTATATGGCTTTGACAGTTATTCAGGAAACCTATTCAAAATCAGATACTATTCCAATTCGGGATTTTGGAGGCTTTACCAATATCAGTTATCTTATGAAGTCACCTTGTACCATTAATTCAGGTGCTACCATTACCATTCCGGCAGGAGTTGTTTTCAAATCCACCGGTGGTATCGGTTCAGAAGATTATTCATGGAATCAGGCCAATGGATTTATTGTCAATGGGAAGTTGATTATCCAAGGAACAACAGCTAATCCTGTCGTTTTCACCAATGCGTTGGATGATAGTTATGGAAACCCCGCTGACATGAATCAAAATGGAT
The DNA here is from genome assembly GCA_002427885.1 of Paludibacter sp. UBA6032. Classification (GTDB taxonomy): domain Bacteria; phylum Bacteroidota; class Bacteroidia; order Bacteroidales; family Paludibacteraceae; genus Paludibacter. Next base: position 58,841 of record DIZI01000010.1, on the reverse strand, counting down.
CCGCCACACTACCACCAACGGATAGGAATGGAGACTGGATTACTTTTAATGATGTTAGTGAGGATTTGAGTTCCATTAACCATGCAATATTTAAATATGGAAACAATGGAATTATCAATCAAAGCGCATCTCCGTCTCTTAAAAATATCCGTTTCGAAAACTTGTATTGCGGTGTTGATATGAATGGAGTTTCAGCCCCAAGAATTGATAGTTGTACTTTCCACAATTTACAAAATTATCCAATGCAAATTTCGTTGGTATCATATCCTGCATCAACTGTTGGGAATTTAATTTCCGGCAGTACGTACAAAGTCATCAAAGTTAGGGATGAAATTCTGACTCAGGATATTACTCTTCCTAAACGAAACTTTGGCGGAAAAAACAATATTCCATATTATTTCGAAAACTACAAAATCGGTACCAGTGCGTCATTGACCATTAATCCCGGTGTAATTTGTAAATTCAGGAAACAATGGTATTATTGGGATGTATGCGGAATGGAAGTATCAAGAGGTTTAGTAGCTTTGGGTGGTGCAACGCCCGACAGCACGATTGTATTTACAAGTATACTGGATGACTTTTATGGTGGCGACTCCAATTCCGACAGTACGGCAACCACACCGGCAACTTCCGACTGGTCGGGTTTAGTTTATACCGATCAGTCACTCGATCCGTTGTGTAAGATGAAAAACTGTATTATCCGATATGCAGAACAGGGAATTAATACTATTAATGCAAGCCCTTCATTCACAAATTGTCACTTCAATTTAAATGATTACGGTGTATATGCTACCGGAGCATCCAATCCTGTTTTCGCAAATTGCGATTTCAACGAAAATCGTTATTATGCAATCAAGAATGTGGATAAATCATTTGATATTATGGCTCCTAATTGTTGGTGGGGAAGCAATGCCGGTCCTATTCAGACAAATGGTACTACCGATGAAAGCCTTGATCAGGAATATGTAACTACTCAGGTTAATTTCACACCTTGGAAAACAACCGGAGCTATAAATCCACTTATGGGTGATGTCAGTCTGAATGGTTTGATTCAGGCTTATGATGCTTCATTGGTTTTGAAACATGCTGCAACATTGCTGACACTTTCTCCAGCTCAACAACAAGTAGCTGATGTCAGTGGAACTGCTGGTATTACCGCCTACGATGCTTCGTTGATTTTGCAATATGTGGTAGGAATGGATGCCACTTTCCCAATCAACAAAGTGAAAAAATCCCCGGTTGAACTTTCATCAGTAGCTTTATCAATCGGAAGTACCAGCGTGGATAATAGTAACGAGTTTACGGTCCCACTTAGCGTTGCGAATATGGATGGGTTGTTGGGTGCTGATATTAAACTCAAATTTAATCCACAATATCTGCAGGCTGTTGCGGTCGAGAACCTTCTTTCGTCCATGCTTATGGAATTTAATATTGATAATGTGACCGGTTTAATTACGATAGCTATGGCTAGATCGGTTTCATTAAGCGGTAGCCTAACATTAGCTAATCTAAAATTAAAAGCGATTGCACCATCATCAATCGTGACAGATATTAGTGTTGAAAAATTTCTGGCGAACGAGCAGGACTTCACCTTTACAGCTACACCGGGCTCAATAACTATTATGAAAAGCGGAACCGGATTTGCAACAACGCTCGAAGATAAACCACAGGGAATGGCTGCTCTTTATCCAAATCCGTTTAAGGATGAAGCCAGATTGGTTTATCAACTCGACGAAAACTCTAAGTGGGTAAAATTTGATATATTCAATCTGTTAGGACAAAAAGTAGCAGGTTTGGTTGATGAATATAAAACACAAGGAACCTATTCGATTAAAATTACAAATAAAGATTATTTACTCGAATCAGGAACCTACGTTATTCGGATGCAAACAGCTAATTACACAGATTCTCAACTATTTCAGGTCAGTAAATAAAAGATAAAACCATGAAGAAGATAAGTGTTTTATTCCTCTTCCTTCTGCCAATACTATTGGCAGAAGGTTGGGTACAGGCTCAATCTGTTGGGTTACGAATGCCGGACACAACTTCCGTACAAGGCTCTATTTTAGAAATGCCATTGTACGTGGATAGTACACTGACTGGAAAAGAAGTCTATTCGTATTCCTTTCAACTAAGTTATAACCCAAATTATTTGCAACCTGAATCGGCGATTATCACCGGAACAGTAGGCGAACTCCTTGGTATGCCCGTTCTGAATACTTCGGTATCCGGAATTGTAAGCTTAGCCGCGGCAGGAACTGCTCCATTAACCGGAAAAGGAAAGCTGGTTATAATTAGATGGATACTAAAAAATCCCGGGTGGATATCGCTTAGTTTTACGGATGGGAAGCATAATTATTTGAACGAAGGATCACCGGCTGTAACATTTATACCGGGACATATTAACATTTTGCAAGCTCCGACTATTACCATTTATCCCGATACTAAAGTAATTGCAAAAGGCGATCAGTTACAAATGAATGTTTACGGAGGAACAGCTCCTTATACCTGGTATGTAACCAATGGAGGTGTAGCCGGCATTGATCAAAATGGTCTGTTGACGGCAAATGCCAGTGGCATTGAGAAGGTGGTTGCTATGGATGCATATGGTGTTAGAGACACGACTCAGATTATTGAGATTCGACCTCTGAAACTGAGTGTTCCCGGCAATCTTACGCAATGGGAAGGTGCAACTATCGATATTCCGGTACTAACCACCGATTTGACCGGACTAAACATTTCGTCCGGAAATTTCCAAATCGGTTTTAATCCGAATCTGTTGTTGCCCGAAAGTATAGTCCAGACGGGTACACTTTTGGAATCTTGTCAGGTATTTTTGAAAAAAGCTGAAGGAAGCGTATCTGTTGCTTTTGCAGGAACAACTTCTTTAGCTGGTCAGGGGACTTTGGTATATCTGCGTTTCAAGGTTTTATCTTATCCCTGGGGAACTAATATTGAGCTAAATAATGCCTTGATGAACGAAAATATGAAAGTAGCATTATCCAACGGATATTTTTCGGCCATGAACTTCAAAAACCGATCTATTTATCCGTCAGAAGGTGCTCTTATTATTAGTGAATCCGTTGAATTAAATCTATATGGTGAGGCTATCCCGCCATGGACATGGTCAGTAAGCGATTCGACGGTTGCAAGCATTAACCAGTCGGGGATTCTAACCGGAAAGAAACACGGACAAGTTATTGTCAGTGTTATCGATTCAGCAGGTGCACCGGCATATTCCAATAAGTTTGAAGTTTTTGATACAAGGATTATGATACCCGATACAAGCATCTGTCGTTTCGATAGCGTGTTATACTATCCGCTCTATCTCGAAAGTTTACCCCACGATTCAATAAATTCTTTTCAGGGGGAAATTTCATACGATAATGCCAAACTTAGTTATGCAGGTATGGAAACTGCCGAAACTTCGACGAGAAACTGGGTTTCTGCTGAGAATGAAAAAGATGGAGTGATTCATTTTGCATCAACAGGAATCGTAGCTTTACAGCATAGGGGAGTGCTTATGAGATTGAAGTTTGTTCCAAAAGCCGGTTTTGAAGCCGGTTCCCGGGCAAATATGCATTTCGAAACGTTCACCGTAAATGAAAGTTCACCTGCGATCCTGATCGAAAGAAATGGAAGTGTATCAGGGATAAACAGGAGTACGGTTTCTGCTGTCATTCAGAATGAGTCCAATCCGTTTATTTGTGAAGGTGAACCGATGCATTTTAAGGCTTTTGTTATCAATGGCGGTAAACCTGGTTATCAATGGCTGAAAAACGGGAATCCGGTTTCGGATGGAAATGCTGATACTCTTCAGATAGCCGGACTTGTAAATAGTGATAGAATATCCTGTCGCGTAATTTCAACCGATCCCTGTGTAGCGGATAACCTGGTCTATTCGAACGATTTAATGATACATGCAAATCCAAAACCGGTAGCAGCTGCTTCCATTTCGGGAGATTCGATATTATTAAAAGGGTCTTCCAACATTACTTATACTGTTCCCACTATTCCATTTGCCCAATCATATTTCTGGCAGTTATCTAATGGAGTAACAGGTAACAGCACAAGCAACAGCATCACGGTTAGTTTTGACAACTCACTTACATCCGCTCTTATCAAAGTGCAGGGTGTGAACGATTGTGGTTTAGGAGCCGCCGATTCGTTGGCTATTATACTCTCGCCAACGGTAGGATTAAGCGTTTCCAAAAGTGTGAATACATTGTTATACCCCTATCCGGTTGACGATCGTTTGCACATTGCTTTAAGCAATCCGAAGGGCAACGATTCGAAGATAGAAGTGTTTGATGCAACTGGTCGTATGTTGAAGGTTAATCGTTCATTGGAAGGAAACACAATAACGTTTGATTTCAGCACCTACGATTCGGGAATTTATCTCGTGAAGCTTACAATAAATGGAAAAACAGAGTTATTTAAAATCATAAAACGATAACTTAAACAACTGATAAAGCCTTGCTTTTTTCTTATGTAGAGAACGAAGCAAGGCTTTTAATTTTAACGTATAGTTGTATTTACAAACAGAAACAGAAAAGATCGTCAAACCTCCGGTAACACATATTTCAGACTCCTTATTTGTAATTACTTTGTAAAACACAGCAGTTAAACATTCTCAGGAAGAAGATTTCCGTTATACTTTCAGGTAATGAACATTTAAATATGCAAACAGACCCATAATATTCAAAACTAATTCCCTACATTTGCTGCCCTCTTTTTAAAAAACAGGATGGATTCCAATAAACAATATCAGATACATAATTTATGAAAAAACTTTTTACTCTCTTTCTCCTTAGCCTTTCAATTTACATTCTCGCTCAGGTACCAGCAGGATATTATAATTCTGCTGTAGGGAAGACTGAAGCAGCACTTAAAACGTCACTTTCATCAATTGTTGAATCGCACACCGAAAGAACCTATGCAAATTTGTGGACTGATTTTCAGTCAACAGATAAACGTGCCGATGGAAAAGTTTGGGATATGTATTCAAATTGTACTTTTACTTTTGGAACAAATCAAGATAGTGGTTCAGGTGGTTCAGCCGAATGTCAATATTATAACAGAGAACATTCTATGCCAAAGAGTTGGTTCAATGATGCCACTCCTATGTACACAGATTTGTTTCATCTTTATCCAACTGATAAATATGTAAATAATCAGCGAGGAAATAATCCTTTTGGCGAAACTACTTCTCCCTCTGCGACCTATGGAAATGGAAGTAAGTTGGGACCTTCTACATTTGCAGGATATTCTGGGATTGTTTTTGAACCAACCGATGAATATAAAGGCGATTTTGCCCGAACTTACTTTTACATGGTAACTTCTTACGACGACAAAGTAGCAAATTGGGTTTCAGACCAACTTGCAGGAAACAGTTATCCTGCCCTATCATCTTGGTCAGTTTCCTTACTATTAAAATGGACACGTCAGGATCCAGTTAGCACCAAAGAAATTAACCGTAACAATGCTGTTTATGGTATTCAACACAATCGCAACCCTTTTATCGATCATCCCGAACTGGCTGAATATATTTGGGGAACTCATAAAGGAGAAGCATGGTCGCTGTCTGCAGGAGTAGATGCGGTGAAAATCTATTTTTCCATCTCGCCCAATCCTGTTCAAAACGAATTGAGTATTCAATGCGATGAGGCAAATCCGGCTTACACTATTTATAACTTAAATGGCCAGGTTTTACTGCAAAATCAGTTAGGACTGAATCATACCATCCGGCTGGACCAACTGCAAAACGGCATGTATTTATTGCAATTACAGGTTGATAACAGGAAAACCATTCAGAAATTCGTGGTCAACAAATGAATTGTTTCTAATTAAAGACATATTTGAATCTAATATCTCCGGACAGACCTTATCTCACGAAAAGGTCTGTTTTTTTTGTGAGAAAATTGCAATGCTCACGGAATCAGCTGCAACTTAAAAATCCAAACCAAGAGAAGAAAACATCAATTTGGGAAGTAAAAGAGATGAATAAATGATATTTACATAATTCGGTGTATTTAGAGCAATTCAATAAGAAATAAACCAAAACGACCATCTCATAAACTAATTTCACCCCCTTTTATTTAAAGGAATATATTTACTTTTGCTTCTTTCAAACAAATACCTGAATCACTATTCTCAACAGATCTATAAAATCATGAAAAAAACATTCTTCTTTTTCTCTAAAATAGCAACGTTATTTTTATTTGCATTATTTTTCCTGTTTTTCACTACATTACTTTCAGCCGAAAATACGCCGGCCTTTCCGGGGGCTGAAGGTTTCGGACGTTATACTACCGGCGGCCGGGGCGGGGCGGTCTATCATGTAACTTCAACTGCCGACGATGGCTCAGCAGGTACTTTTCGTTGGGCGTTGAACAAACCCGGTAAACGTACCATTGTTTTTGATGTATCGGGTACTATTCACCTTACTTCGGCCTTAAGCATCTCCACCCCCAATGTGAACCTTGCCGGACAGACAGCTCCGGGTGATGGAATTTGTGTTGCCGATTATCCGTTTACCATAAATGCCAGCAATGTCATCATCCGTTTTATTCGTTTCCGGTTGGGAAACAAATTTGTAGCTTATCACGAAGGTGATGGATTGGGCGGTATGGATCAGGAGAATATTATAATTGACCACTGCTCGGTCAGTTGGAGTATTGATGAATGCTGTTCGGTTTACGGGAACAAAAACATGACCTTGCAATGGTGTATCGTGTCCCAGAGTCTTCGTAATTCCGGTCATGTGAAAGGCGCTCACGGTTACGGCGGCAACTGGGGTGGATCAGGTGCCAGCTATCATCACAATCTGCTGGCTCATCACGACAGCCGTACACCCCGACTGGGACCACGCCCAAGCACCCAGACTGACGAACGAATGGATTTACGCAACAATGTGATTTACAACTGGGCAGGTAACGGCTGCTACGGTGGCGAAGGGATGAATGTGAATATTGTAAATAATTATTACAAACCCGGCCCGGGCACCAAAACAAGAAGCACCGCGATACAATACAGGATAGCATCTATCGGTATCAGAACTACTTCATATGTAGCCACCTATCCCGCTTTTGCTCCGATGCTTCATGTTTGGGGTAAGTATGACGTGGAAGGCAACTACATAAATGGATTTAGTGATGTAACTGCCGACAACTGGACTAAAGGAATCTATGCCCAGATTACCAATTCAACTGTTGATAATTTATTTACCGCAACTACCAAAGATACCATGAAATTAGCAGCTCCCATTAATTATGTTTATACTACGACACAATCTCCTGCGGTAGCTTACGAGAAAGTGCTGCAATATGCCGGAGCCTCTCTTTCGCGCGACTGGGTGGATACATTGATGGTGTACGATACCAGAAACGGCCTGGCCTCACACACCGGTACAGGAACAGGTGATGTTTATGGCATTATTGATTCACAGGAAGACAACAAACCGGCCAATGCTCCTGCCGACTGGAATGCGTGGCCTGTTCTGCAAAGCACTACAACTCCGGCTGACACCGATCAGGATGGTATGCCTGATGCATGGGAAACAGCCAACGGACTGAATCCGAATAACGCATCGGATGCCAATACCCTGAATAGTGACGGCTATACCATGCTTGAAGTTTATATGAACAGCCTTGTTGGCAGCATTATGAATGCAGAAAACGAAGGTGGAGTTGCCTCCGGTTATACGCTGGGTGACAGTAGCATGACCACTACGCATGTTACTTTGTCGCAAAGTACCTATGTGGGCACTTCCGGCGCATCATCTCCCTGGCTATTTGATGGAGCTTACAGCATTAGCAATGCTAATTCCAAGACCTATGCTACCGGCAGTGAAATGGGAGTCAAGTTTTCAACGGGTGTGCCATTTACTGTAAATCTTCCATCGGGTGTAAGTGTTGACAGTGTCAAATTCGTCGGTTATGATAATTATGCTACCGCCGATTCATACCTGAGTGAATTGAACGGTACAACTTACGGCACCACTGATTATGTTTTCACACAGAAAGATGCAAGCGGGAATTATACCGTTTGCTCGAATCTGATTCCTCTCTCCTCGCCGGCTACCGGATCTTTTACGTTTACTTTTGGAGGTAATCAGGTTGTCTTGCAACTTATCCTGTCTGTCAGAACTGCAACAGGCAGCCGAACAACGACTATACTTACAGCCGATCCCAATGCACCGGTCAATGTATATACTATGGATGGACGATTGATTCGCACCCGTGTTATTCGAAGCCGGTCCACCGAAGAATTGCCTAACGGTATTTATATCGTTGATAAACAGAAAATAATTGTCAACAAATAAATTTCAATTCACGAATCCACACAATTCAATTCTTTGTGTGGATTTTTTAATCCCCCGATTCCCTCTGCAATTCTGGTAAATAAAACAAAGATTCAATACCTCCATTTTGTTGTGCTTACCTGATTAAAATATAGTATTTACTATTTATCCTCCAGAAATCAAATTTTGTCCACTTAAAATCAACGGGTTTTATCTAACTTTGTCTAATAATTAGAATGCATAATAAAAGACAGGATTTGATGGGTATATTATCTCCATCCCTACCAATTCTCCGGTTAATGCTAATACTTTAAATTTAAATCACATGAAAAAACTCATTTCAACGGGCCTGTTCGTTGGCCTTTTTGCTCTGCTTCAGGCTCAGACTACAGAGAACATTCAGATTCAGGTTAATGCTTCCAAACAAATTGCCAGTGTTACCAAAATGTTCGACGGCACTAATATTGAAGACCTCAATAACCAGACTAACGGCGGTATTTTCAGCCAGCTTATCCACGGAGAAGCATTCGAAGAGAATATCGACATTGACTTTCTCAAACTTCCGTTGGCCGATTATGTGAAAGTCTATGTTATTTTAGACGAAACCAGACGTCCTCATCTCCTTTCGGTAGCCAACAGTTATACACGCGTTAACTGGAACAACCTCGGTGAAAAATATGATTTCAATTCAAAAGACATCTACAATGCCGTTGAACAGGCTACACAACCAAGACGACAGAGAAACGGAGAAATTGGAGCTCCACAAGCTCCATTACAGATTGGGAACCTGAAATTCTACGGTCGGTTTGATCCTTATGACAGTATTCCTGAAGATATACGTACCATCATGCTCGATCGTATCAACGGCAACGAACAGATTAGCCGTTACTGGAATAAAATTGCCACCGGTGACACGAAAGGCCGTTTTATATTAAAGCGGGGCGACGCTTATATGGGACGTCAGGATCAGATTATCAATCTGCAAAGCGGAAACGGAGAATTCGGTCTCTACAACTCCGGCCTCAACAAACAGGGAATAAATCTGGTTATCGGAAAACCCTACGACGGCATCCTGAGAGTAAAAGCTCAAAAACCTGCAACCATCTACCTTTCTTTGCGTGATGAGCAGGGAAAAGTTTTAGCGGAAGCACCCTACAAACTGAAAGGTGACGGAACATTCGAAAAAGTAGCATTTGAACTGACTCCAACTGCTGAAACAGCCAAAGGACAATTCGGAATTACACTGAAAGAACAAGGCGAAATAGAACTCGGTTTTGCTTTTCTCGAACCCGGCAAATGGGGACGTGTAAAGGGTTATCCTATCCGTAAACAATTTGTGGATGCACTTATAAAAGAAGGCATTAAAGTGATCCGCTACAACGGCTCCATGGTCGATGTGGGTGCCGACACCTATATGTACCGCTGGAAAAAGATGATAGGGCCGGTTGACGAACGTAGAGTTTGCTTCCGCAGCGGCTTCAATCCCTATGCTACCCATAGTTTCGGGATGGTTGAGCTGTGCCAGTTTGCTGAGGCAGTAGGTGCACAGGCAATGATAGGCATGAGTATGGACGAAACATCGGCAGATATCCGCGATTTTGTAGAATATATGAACGGAGCAGTCACAACGAAATGGGGAAAGTTGCGTGCCACGCACGGTCATCCCGAACCTTACAACCTCAAATACATAGAAGTTGACAACGAAAGACCCATGACACGGGGATACATAGAGTGTATGAAAAAATTTGCACTGGCAGCCTGGAAAGTGGATCCCGAAATGCACATCATGGCTTCGCTCAATATAGGAACCAATCCGACAAGTTACGAGAGAGGTGGTGACCAGTATAAAGAAGCTTCCGAAATGTTCGGTTGGTTTGTCAGCCAGGGTAAATCCGACAGAATGGTTTGGGATCCGCATTATGCCGGTTATATCGGTTTCGGCGATAATCCTGAGTTCCTGCGCGAAATGGGTGTTACCCTTCAAACCGAACTGGCCAAAGATTTTCCCGGACACAAACTCACCCTGTGCCCGATGGAAGAAAATGGCAGCCGCTGCGATTGGGACAGAGGATTGGCACATGCCCATAACTGGAACACCCTGCAACGCAATGGAAATGCTTTCACGGCTTTAGGGACTGCTAATACCTTCCAACCTCACGGGCAACAGTATATGTGGGATCAGGGACGGGTTCATTTTACTTCCAACGAGATATGGTTCCAGCCTTCGGCGTTTATTGACGAAATGATGACCTCCCATTGGTTGCCAAACGTGATTGAAGCCAAAAGCAGTGTGGATAGTGTATTGGATGTTACCGCAAAGATCAATGATAAAAAAGATTCGCTCTCTATTTACGTGGTCAACATAAGCGACAAGCCGCGGAATGCCGTTATCAACGTGGACGGTTTCAGGTTTAGCGGAAAAGCCTCAACCTGGGTCATTGGCGATTGTGATCTTACTGCTTATAATACGGTTGATAACAAAGAAAATGTTGCACCAAAGACCGGAAGCATAATATTCCGCAAAAAGGATGCATCGTATACTTTCCCGAAATACTCCTATACGGTGATTACTCTCAGAAAATAATCACAAGGAAAAGTCAGTAAACATCTTAGTTTTGATTTCATAAGCAGGTCTTTTCGTGAGAAAAGGCCTGTTTTTTTTGGGGCTAAAGAAACCGCAAAGTTAACATATAGTTTTTTGATTAATGGTCAATTGTAATTAAACGTAGATATCACCCACCCCGCTTCCCGTTCAAATCCTTTCAGGTGGAATTTAAAAGATTAGATTTGTCAGATTGAAACTGACAGACTTTGACAGAAAATAATCATTTATGTTCTCTTTTTTGACTGTTTTTTCTACCATCTTCTTAAATATTACAATTAAATTTGCTTTCGATTTATACTGAGTATTTTTCTAATCCGGAATCTTTTTGTTTTTATTCCTTAAGGAATTCTTCAAAAGAGTAATCAATCTATTAAATCAAAAATGATATCAGATTAAAACACAATAAACCTTTTAAAATGAGTATTATGAGAAAAACAATCCATTTATTTTTTGCAATCATAGCCCTTTGTGCAATGATTCAACCTCAATCTGCCCGCGCACAGAGTGGACTTGCTTTGAGTTTGCCCGGAGCATCTAATGGAGCTAACAGCAATATGACTTTACCAGCCATGAGTTCCGTAATTACAGGTTTCCCCTTTACAGTAGAAATGTGGGTAAAACCAAGTTCATGGGTATCGTATGGCGGCTTTTGGTCCGACCGTTCAAATACAACGAAAGCAACCACTTTGCAATTTGATAATAATTCGACAAACCATTACATACGATGTGATTTTAATGGAACTGCCCGGATTATTACTTTCCCAACAACTGCAACCTGTAACAACGGTGCATGGAATCATCTGTCCTATACCGTTTATGCCGATTCGGCAGTAGTTGAATTAAACGGCACATATTATACTACAACCTATGCAACCAAAACATGGGATCCATTATCTTTTAGTGCTATTTCGTATATCGGGTGGGACAATCCTGTAGGCTCCGGTCAATACGGTCGTACGGTTGCCGGATTATATGATGAAATTCGTTTCTGGAATACAGCCCGGTCAAGGGAAGAAATTGAAGCAAACAAAAACAGTGTTCTTACCGGCAACGAAACAGGCCTGGTAGCATATTATAACTTTGATGACAATACGACCAACGATAAAACGGCTAACGCATTCAACGGAACTGCATTTGGAGGTTCATTGAAGGACCCCAACGTACCGGTCATTACCTTATCTGAAAAGGCAATAGCCTTAGAGATTGAAAAAGGATTCCAGCCTCATCCGTTGTTTATCACCTGTGAGAACCCTACAAATAATATTGTTGTCAGTACAACTGCAGGATTTTCGGTCGATCAGGCAACATTTACACCTTCCGATTTTATTAACGGAGCCAATAAAGTAAAAGTGATTATTGATGCCACTACAGCTAATGTTGGTGATACCGGGAAAGTCTATATTTCTTATTCGATGGGTGGCACCAATTATAAATTTGATTCCGTAAGAGTTACGCCCGTGCCGGCCTATGAGCGTTATGTTTTCACCAATAAACCGAGCGGTTTAGTCATCGGAAATCATTCTACGTTAAATGTACCGGCCCTACAGGTACTTGATAAGAATATAAATGTTGCACAACTGTATTTACTTCGTCCGGTAAATCCCGGAGTTTCTGATAGTCTGTATTATATTGTACAGGATGGAGATTACCGCATGTTGAGAAAAAGTTCCAATGATTGGGACACAGAATTTGGAAGTCCATCAAACGAAGCCATATGGAAATTTTATCCTCAATCGAACGGGACTACCAGAATCATTAATATTGTGCGTACGGCTATGAGTACCTCTCAAAATTCACTTGGCGCATCGGCTGTGGATGTTGATACCAGATTAACTGAAAACAATGTCTTTAAGGTTGATGCAACATCAGCACCTTATTGCGAATGGTTCATACAGAATTATCTCACGTTGCTGGATCCGACTGAATCACATATGCTGAGCGTATCCCTGAGTCAGGGCTTATTGAGTACTAATTTCGATCCGAATGTAACAACTTATGATGTGTTGGCACCTGCTGATGCCGGAAGTATCACGGTAACCGGAACGCCAAAAACAAATCTGGCCTTTATTGATAACAATGGTGCTTCTCTCAGTCCGGGTTCACCTGCAGTATTAAATTGTATTTCGGGAGATAATTCAAGTACAACCACATACACATTTAATTTTGTAACTTTAGGTTTTTCTGATTGGGCTGCACGTGGAGAAACCAGTGTATCCCGTTCTGTTCCGAGCCAATGGGGCTGGAAATGTCCGAATGCCAGCTGGGTTTCTGCCAATTCAACAGCAGCCGGTACAGTCAGATACATTGATAATCCTGCAGGATACTATACCCTTGGTGATACGTTATCAACCGGAGTTTTGGCTGATACAATTCCTTACAAAGGACGTATCATGTATACCCGTTGGGATGGAACTATAGGAGTCAGTGGCGTTTACAGTTTCCCTATGATGATGACTGCAGGAAAGGATTATACTTTATCAGGTAAATATGCCTGGAATTCTGTTATTCCAACCGATGTAACCAGTGCCCATCTGATATTCGGAATCAATGCAGCAGCTGATAATTCAGGAGTCTATGCCACTATGGTGGATTCTGTTGTAAATTCAACCGATTTACTGCATTTGCATAATTTTACGACAAATTTCCAGGTACCTTCAACCGGTTTGTACTATTTTACCATACAAAGTAATGCAGCCATAATGGGTGCTGTTGCCGACCTGGTATTATCGGATGGAATATCAGCATTGCATAATTCCTATTCACAAAGCATTTTTGCATCCGTCGATACTAAGTTTGTCAATATACACGGAACAGTTGCCGGTGACAAAATCAGGGTTTATAATACAGGCGGACAGATGATAAAACAACTGGTTGCCGGTTCAGATATTACCAAAATCAATCTGAATTCGGGAATCTATCTGATCAGGGTGAATGAAACCACTTTGAAAGTTGTAAAATAAAATATCTTTGTAATCAATCAACTTATATTTACAGGCATATAAGTAGATTCGGTTAATACTTTAGGACAGGTCTTTTCGTGAGAGAAGGCCTGTTTTTTTTGTAAAACTATCTTAAATTGCAAAAGTATATTGTTAATGAATAAATCTTGTTAAAATGCAAGAAATATTCATACAAATACAAAAAACATTTCGTTAACTTTGTATCGTTTAATAAATTTATGTTATGTTATGTGCCATTAAATACGCTGAAACAGACTAAATCCCCTGATATTTATTAAACAAATGCTTCAACACCCGTTAATCGGACATTATTTATGATAATGTATGTAAATCAAAAGCATGCGATTCCAATTCACAAAGTAATATTACAGACAAACTGACATGTATTTTTATACAAAATACAAATGACGCTCGTGCAATAACGACTGTCGGTCGTTCAATAAAGTATATCGGTCATTCAATAACATGTGACGGTCGTGCAATGACGCCTGTCATTCGTTCAATGAACATTTACACTGAAACAATGTCAGTTTCTGCTCATGCAATAAACATTTACGTTCGTGCAATAAACAATTACGTTCATTCAGACAAGTATTTCACCCTTAAAACCATGTCTTTCATCTTTTTAGGTAACTCTTTCGTCATTTCAGATAAGTCTTTTACTATTTCAGATAAGATTTACAGTACAACAGAAGATCTTAACAGTAGAAATAGTCTTTCGTGCAAACGCAAAATTGAAGATTATGTCGCAACAGCGACCTGATAATAAATAGTTTTAGTATAAATCTTAAATTGTTACAACTATGACAAGAAAAGAAATGAATCTCGTGAGTATGTTTAAAACAACAGATCTGTTTTTGACAACAAACAATGAAGCCATCAAAAATTATGAATCTGTTGTACAGTCACATCTAAAAATTAAGACAGGGATTTCTGACATTGAAGCCCTGAGTGGAACCCAATCAATCGGAACAAAGGTTCAAACCGAACTGAAGACGAATGAGAAAACTGACCTGGACACTATTGTAATAAAAGTTACAAATGCCATGAGCGCAGAAGCAGCTGCAACGAATAACGTTGAATTAAAAATTAAAGCCAGTTTAACGAAATCGACTTTGCTTCGGTTAAGACAAATCGATTATCACAATAAAATTCAGGCAATCTATAAAGCTGCCCTTCCTATTGCCGACAAACTCGCTGTATGGGGAGTAACTATGGAAGATATTGAAGCCCTGAACGAAAAATCGAACTCCTATATCAACCGCACGCCGGATATCCGGAACGTACGCGTGGTTTCAAAACAGGCCTCTGCCGATATGAAGAAAAAAATCTATGCTACCTACGACGAAATCAAATTGACCCTGGATAACCTGATGAAACCCTTCAGCTCACTGAATCCAACTTTATACGGACAGTACCTGAATGCCCGTGCAGTCGTGGACATTGCTGCTACTCAAAAACCCAAACCAAAAGAAGAAGTGGCAGCTGAATAAAGAAACGGAAGGGCGGTAAATTTTATCGCCCTTCTGTTCGTTTATAAGCTATTCTCAAAATAGTCCGTATTTGCACTCAATAAATAGTCAGGTTTATCGGGAAGACCCCGAGGAAACCTAAATAAATAAAGTTTTTTTGGTTTATTGGAAAGATAACCGCAAAAAACAATCATTTTGTTAAATATGTTCTTTATCTTTGGAGGCGAAAAGTGAATATGCCATTGCATATATTTCTCTTATAAAGTGGATATAAGCAAGTGCGAAAAGAATCTATAACAGTGATATATAAGGAAATACGAAGTGTTTAACTCAAAAAGTTAATCTGTTGATAAAATAGTTTATCTTTGCTTTTTGTTTTTCAAAACCTATTAAATATGCTGAAAAAATACCTGACAGATATTGCCGACACTACCATGCAGGGTGATGCGAGAGAAGAGAGTTATTATCAACATCTTTCAGATTTAGTAAAAAATTTTTCAGAATCCATCGGGAAAAGCAAAACACATGTCACAATCTTACCTAAACAAACCGAAGCCGGAAATCCTGATTTTCGGGTTTGGGATGGACTACAATCAATTGTTGGATATATTGAAGCTAAAATACCTGGTACTAATCTTGACAATATAGAAATAAGCCCACAATTAAAACGTTATCGTGACACTTTTCCGAATGTAATATTAACAGATTTTTATGAGTTTAGGTTGTATCGCGATGGAAAACTGATTGAGAAAACTTTTATTGCCAGACCATATATTGCCTCAAAACTAAAAACTTACCCCCCAGTTGAAAATGAAAGTGCTTTTGTAAGTTTGTTCGACAATTTTTTTAGCTTTTCATTGCCTAAAGTATTTACAGCTGAAACATTGGCCATTGAACTTGCCAAACGTACCCGATTTCTGAAAGATGAAGTAATTCATGAAGAATTGGATGATGAGGAAAATAATAGCAATCAAGTGATTGGATTTTACGAGGCTTTCCGAAAATATCTGATAGCCGGACTTACAAAAGCTGAATTTGCTGATTTATATGCGCAAACCATTGCTTACGGCTTATTTGCAGCTAGAACCCGCACAGATGGAGAATTTTACCGACGGAATGCATACAATTTTATTCCGCCCACCATTGGCATTCTCAAAGATGTTTTTCAGTTTATTTCGTTGGGTTCGCTTCCACAACAAATGGAGGTAATTATCGACGATATTGCCTCTGTGCTTAATGCGGCTGATATTTCTAAAATTCTTCAAACCTTTTATAAACAAGGCAAAGGACAAGATCCTATTATTCATTTCTACGAAACTTTTCTGAATAAATACGACCCAAAAACCCGCGAGCAAAGAGGAGTTTATTACACACCAGAACCTGTTGTAAACTATATTGTCCATTCGTTGAACCATGTACTTAAAACCGAGTTTGATAAAGTGGACGGCTTTGCCAGTACCGATGTTACTGTACTTGATCCGGCAGGTGGTACGTTGACTTTTTTGGCTCAAACAGCTAAGTTTGCCATCGAAGATTTTACTGCCAAATATGGTGAAGGCAATCGTGCAGTTTTTATCAAAGATCACATTTTGAAAAACTTCTATGCTTTTGAGTTGATGATGGCTCCTTATGCCATTGCACACCTCAAAATGTCGTTTTTGCTCGACGAATATGGTTACAAAATGAAAGACACCGACCGTTTTAAACTGTACCTGACCAACACACTCGAAATTGCTGATTTAGAACAAACCCGTATTCCTGGCATGGCATCACTTTCTGAAGAAAGCAAGCAAGCAGCCTTGGTAAAACGCACTCAACCCATTTTAGTTATCATGGGCAATCCGCCCTATTCCATTGCTTCGTACAATAATTCGGTATTTATCGATGGGAATGGAAAATCCGGAAAAGATAAAGTTCTTGGTTTGATGGATGCGTATAAGGAAGATGTGAAAGACGAAAAAAACATTCAGTTGCTGTCCGATGATTACGCCAAGTTTATACGTTTCTGCCATTGGAAAATTGACGAAGTAGGCAAAGGCGTGATGAGTTTAATAACTAAAAACACTTATATAAACACTTCTGCTTTTAAAGGACTACGAAAGAAATTATTGGAATCGTTCGATAAAGTGTATGTGTATAACCTGCATGGCAAACTGTACGAAAAAGCTCCCGATGGCGGAAAAGACCAAAACGTATTCGATATACGTGTGGGAACAGCTATATTAATTTGCGTAAAAACAGGTGAAAAACTACCTGCCGACTTGGGAAAATTATATTATGCCGAGTTATTTGGCGATCGCAATTTTAAATACGATATACTTGATAACCATTGTATAGCTGATACTGAATGGGAAGAACTGAGCATTGACCCTAAGTATTTTTTCTTCGAAAAGAAAAACTTCAACGAAACTGAATTGTACAGTTCGTTTTGGGCTGTCGATGAGATTTTTAATTTGAACAATACAGGAGTTGAAACTGGTCGTGACCATTTTATTCTTGCAGATACTAGAAAAGAATTAGAAGACAGATTAAGATTATTCATCAATAGCAACTATCCTTTTGATTTACTAAGAGAAACCTTTGATTTAAGCGATCAACCTAATTTCAAACTTGAAAAAGTAAAATCAATTTTCAAAAAATATGAAGATAATAAAGTCGAAAATTATTATCATAAACCTTTTTATTTTAGAAATATATATTATGACCACACTTTTCTACGTAGACATAGTGGAATAATAATGGAACATTTAAAAACAAGCAATAATAATTTGGCATTAATTCTAAAAAAACGAAGTACAGATACTATCTACAATCATTGCTTTTGTTCGAACTCTATTGTTGACAGAAATTTTCTTGGTGGTCAGTCTTATGTTTTTCCACTTTGGATTTACGAAGGTGATGGTGGTTTGTTTGGAGCCAGTAAACGAAGTAATTTAAAACCGGAATTTGAGCAAATTCTCGAAAAACAATATGGAAAAACTGATTTAACAGAAGTCATTTTCCATTATATCTATGCTTTGCTTTATTGCCATACTTACCGCGAATGTTTTGCCGGACAATTACAAACAGATTATCCGAAAATCCCTTTCACTACAGATTATGAGTTGTTCAAAGCTGTTTCGGTATTAGGGAAATCGTTAGTAGAACTGCATCTGTTAACTTCAAAAGAATTGAACACTCCAACCGTAAAATTTAACGGAAAAGGTGATAATAATGTAACCAGTATAGAATTTAAAGAAACAGAAGAACTGCTTTATATCAACGAAACGCAATATTTCTCTGGCATAAACTCAACCATGTGGGAATGGGAAGTGGGAAAAAATAAACCCATTCAGCGTTGGATGAAAAATGCAAAAGATAAAACCTTGGGATTAGCTGAAACCATAGAGTTTAGCAAAATTTGTACTGCTATCAGTTTGACATTTGAGAAACAAACAGAAATTGACGGACTATACGCTGATGTGGTGAAAGACTTTATAAGGAGATAGATAAAATATATAAACTCCGTCCTATCGAATATTTCTCGTAGTTGGGTCCCGATAGCTATCGTGGATGTAATCCCAACTTATGTATTCTTAGAATTTTTAATCCGTAATAATGAAACACAGCTCCCTACGCGATTGTATCGCGTGGAAAAATATTATTGTAAATATCTACCACACGATGCAATCGTTCAGTAGCGTGGGTTTGCTCCCGATAACTATCGGGAGAGGGGTTAATGGTCGGGCATTTATAACACAGATATCAACTTTGCTCCCGCTTTCTTTATTCAGATAGTAAAATCCCGAAGGGATTCAACGTGATTAGCCATGGGTGCAACCCATGGATAAATGGACAAGACGAAAACACAACCCCATTTATGGGGTTGAACAACATACTAATTAAATTTAAGAATATGATATTAAACCCCGTTCAGGGTTTAGGAAAAACTACATGATCTGTTCACCATGCATTTCATACATGGCTAATAAAATTCAATCGCTTCGCGATTATATAAATATAGAAAATTTAAATCCTCTATATTATGAGCACGTATACACAAAGTCTTTATCAAATTGTTTTCAGCACCAAAAACAGAGAAAAAACGCTCTTGAAAGCTAACAGAGAAGAGCTGTTCAAATACATATGGGGTGTTTTAAAAAACAAGAAATGTCATTTGTATCGTATAGGCGGAGTTGACGATCATATTCATATCGCAACACATATACATCCTTCAATAGGAGTGGCAGAACTGGTAAAAGATATAAAACTGGCCAGTTCGGATTTTATTAAAAATAACAATCTGTTTCCAACTTTCACTTCATGGCAGATTGGTTACGGAAGTTTTACTTATTCGTTCAAAGACAAAGAACATTTGATAGAATACGTAAAAAATCAGGAAAAACATCACGAGACAAAAACATATAAAGAAGAGCTGATTGAATTGTTGAATGAGCATGGGATAGAGTTTGATGTGAAGTATTTATTTTAATATGAGTTCAATATAACCCATAAACAATAGCAATATATCTTATTCTTTCATCAATTATTAATATTCAGCGAATAAACTTCCTTGGTAGCTGTATTAATCACAGCTCGCGCGCGATTGCATCGCGTGGGAAAAGATTATTGTAAATTTACCACACGATGCAATCGTGCGGTAGATTGGAAAATTAAAAAAAAACATAAAGCACTGATTTTGATAAGTTAACACATAAATAAAATGAGACAACTAATCCTCTGTATTGTTACAATCCTTTCTTTTGTATCGTGCAATAATGACCCATCAATTCAACTCAGAACTGCAAAATTGAAGAGAATAATCTCTTATGCAAATACAGCCAAAAATCAAATACGTGGTATGACGACATTTGAATATGACACCAGAAACAATTTAATTAAACAATCTGAATTCTATACAGATACAGCAAAGGCATACAGCTATTTGGTATTTGAATATGAAAATGACAGAAAAACTTTTGAGTATAAATATGACTTGACAAACGATATTTATAGCTTATCTCAAAAAAAAACGTATAAATACAATTGGGATTTATTAATAAAAAATGAAGTCATGAAGCTCCCGGACAGTATTGTTACTAATTATACTTTATATTTCTATGATAAAAACAGAAATTTAATTCAAACTTCAGAAATACAATGTGTAGGTGAAAATAGTAATCATATTACAGAGTATGAATATGACTCTGACAACTTGAAAACAAAGACGATTCATTATGAAGGAAACTCCGGAATGAAGGAATACATCAAACATTATTATGAAAATAAGTTGCTTGTAAATGAGAAAGTTTATACTACAGATGACCAGTTAATCAGTGAAAACAATTATGAATACGATTCAAATTCTTATCTGATTAAACAAACAGTAATAATTGCCGGAAAAAAAATGCACGAAGAGTCTATAATTTACGCAAACATGCGTATTGTTGAGAAGATAAGTTATGATTTTTTTTACACGGATGGATCTCATGGATATTATATGATCGATGCTGTTTATGAATATGAAAAGTAATTGCTCTGCCGTTGAGTGTAGCTTGAAGTTTTGTGTTCGGCCAAGCGTCTTCGCTTGATTGTGCTAAAAGAAATATTTTAAAGACAATATCTATTTTTTTATCTTCAATTATTAATATTCAATGAATAACTTTCCTTTCTAAGCAGCTTAGGTTGTCATTCGCTAAAAAAAGTATATATTTGTTCCCCGTTCAAAAAACGGAAATTTCAGTTTTCATATCAAAACAGATTATTATGCTTTTGAAACGCTACCAATCATTGCTGCTTACCGTTGTTGTTCTTTTTGCTTTTACTACAGCTTATGCTGCCGTGCCGGCAGGTTATTATTATTTTGCCAAAAACAAAAAGCAAGCGGCATTAAAAACAGCCTTACATTTGTATTGTGGTCCTATGTTTGAATTCGACTACGGCGGTGGTGCCGGTTTTACCTGGCAGGGATTTTACAGCACCGATAACCGCAACGATACCGTAGTGGATATGTATTCAAATACAGTCCGGAAATTCAACGGATTTGCTGCGATTGATGGTATGCATATTGAACACTCTTTTCCTAAAAGCTGGTGGGGTTCCTATCCGAATAATGCATACAAAGATTTATTTCATTTATATCCGGCTGATGCTTCGGCTAATGAAAGCAAAAACAACCTTCCGCTTGGCGAGGTAACCGGAACTCCGGGTTTCGATAACGGTATTACAAAAGTGGGCAGCAATGGGTTTGAAAATGCTTATACCGATAAATGTTTTGAACCCGCCGATGAGTATAAAGGTGACTTTGCCCGGTCGTATTTTTATATATCCACTGTTTACGAAAATCTGGCTCCGCTGATGCAATCGCCAATGGTGATAACCGGCAGTACTTATCCGTTTTGGAAACCCTGGGCAATAGACCTGTTAATGAAATGGAACAAACAGGATCCGGTCAGTCCGAAAGAACTGGCACGTATCGAAACAATTTACGGCATTCAGGGAAACCGCAATCCGTTTATCGATTATCCCAATCTGGCTGATTATATATGGGGTGCGGACTCGACAAAAATCTATCCTTTTCCGGAAGAAACAGAACCTTTTATGGTTACACCACGCCGCGGTACAACGCTGGATTTCGGAGTTATTCTTCAAAATGATGTGCGAACGAAAGTTCTGCATCTGCTGGGAGCCAACTTCAGTTCCTCTCTTCAGGTTTCATGGATAAAAGGAAATACAGCACTGTCAATCTCTGCTTCGTCCATTCCAGCTGTCGATGCAATTTCAGGTTACGATTTATCCATTACGTTTACACCGAATGCTTCGGGACTGGTTCGTGATACCTTGCTGATTCAGGGTGGTGGTTTGGCGGAATCGCTTCGGATTCCGATAAAAGCGTTGGCTTCTGCTGATTTTATCACGGTCGAACCGACTGATATTACACCGGTGGGGGGAACGTTGCAATGGATTTCCGACCCTCTGGCGACAAACTATCGATTGAATGTTTATCAGGGAGATCAGCAAGCCGGTGATCTGATTATTTCTGCTTATGTGGAAGGGAGCAGCTGGAATAAAGCCGTTGAACTTTATAACGGAACCGGAAAAACGGTTGATTTATCAAAATATTATTTGCAAAAACAATCGAACGGAAGCGGTCCCTACATTTCGACCTTACGTCTCTCTGGAACCCTTGATAACGGCAAGAGTTACGCTATCGTTCACAAACAGGCTGCAACAGATTTGCTGGCAAAAGCGCAGCTGGTTACCGACTCGTTGCTCCAATTTGATGGAAATGACGCCATTATTCTCGTTCGTAGCGGCGTAACCATTGATATGGCCGGTCAGGCAAATGCAGGAGCTGATGTATATTGGGGAACTAACCTTACATTGCAACGAAAAGCAGGCGTTACACATCCGTCTTCTTCTTTTAATCCAAACGAATGGAACACTTTAGCAACCGATTCTTACAGTATGTTGGGAAATCATATTATGACGCTTGCCTCAACTAAAAATTATGTTTTACAAAATGTGTTGACAGGAATTACGACCAGTTATCTGATACAAAATTTATCGCCGGAAAATGCCTATACATACAGCATCGAATCCATGCGTTCCGGTGTTATTGCACCGGCTATTAATACCATGCAGATGCACACAACTGCACTGGAAGCCCCGGAAGTATCGGAAGCAACCGGTATCATGTCACATCAGTTTACCGCCAATTGGGGCGAAGCTGCTTACGCCTCCGGATATTTGCTCAATGTGTTTGAAGTAAGCGGAGCCGCCGACACAACGGTTGTTGAAGGTTTTGATAATGTCGGTGCGTCAGGTGTACCAGCTCTGCCTGAAGGATGGAGTGGTAATGCAAGTGGTATTTATACTACCGCTACAAGTTCGGGAGTGGCAATTCCGTCTGTAAATCTGAAAGTGAACAAGGAATGGCTCCAAACGAAAACATATCCCGAGGCGGTTTCATTGCTTAAATTTATGTACAGATTTGCTTCAACAAGTACCGGTTCAAGTTTTATTCTGGAAGGTTTGAGCAACAATAACTGGATTAGAGTTGACAGTATTCCTTATAAAAACACAACCAAAACTTTTCCTGTTTACACATTTTCCAAGGATCAGTATATGAAAGCTTTTAAATATACATTTAATAAGCCTTCAAGCGGTGGTAACCTTGGAATCGATGATGTGACGGCAAATTACGGAAATCAGGATACGGTATATGTTGCAAAAGATAAAGCTGTTTCTGTAAATTATGCAGATATAACCGGTTTAAATGCAAACAGCCCGTATATTTATCAGGTGCGGGCTACATTGGGCAGTTCGGTTTCAGCCCCTTCGGAGGCAATGCAGGTAAAAACTTCGTTGTCGGATGGACTGACGCCGAATAAAACAGATAGAATCGTCCTGCGTTCAGATGAGGAAGGTATTCGTATTTCGGGATTAAAAGGAAATGAACTGATAAAAGTGTATAATATTACCGGAATTTGCCTGAAACAGGTTAAAGCCAGTTCTGCAGAAATAAATATTGCCCTGAAGCAAAACGGTATTTTCATTGTACAGATACAAAACGGAGATTACACCTTTGCCGGGAAATTGATTAAACAGAACTAAAACAATAGCAGATTAAATAAATATATTTTGATCTTAGTTTTTTAAAGCTAAGACAGTAGACCGTTAGATAATAAATCAATGACTTTTTTACGCAATACACATCTTGTTTTACTTTTTATCCTCTTTTCTGTATTTTCACGGGCACAGGAACCCAACGGATATTATAGTGCAGCCGAGGGAAAGAATCAGGGGAATTTAAAGACCGCTTTATACAATATAATTAAGGATCATACTATTCTTGAATACTATAGTTCGAGTACCTCTTTTCGAAGTACCGATTGGCATCCGGCAACTACGGATTACCCAAACGGATATTTCTGGGATATGTATTCCAATTACAAAAGAACTTCCTGGTCAGGTATGAACCGCGAGCACTCCATGCCGAAAAGCTGGTGGAGTACCACGCCAGAGACCACTGTGGCCTATTCCGACTTAAATATCTTATACCCATCGGATGCAAATGCAAATTCGGCGAAACTCAATTATGCGCTGGGTGAAGCTACAACTTCATCCATTCTTGTAAATACAACGATTAAAGTTGGTCCGAATACCTTCCCCGGTTATAACGGAACAGTTTTCGAACCACTCGATGAGTATAAGGGTGATTTTGCCAGAACCTATATGTATGTTGTGACCTGTTACGAAAATTATGCACCGAACTGGCGAAGTACCGGAACTTTGAGCATGTTGTACAACAATACTTATCCGACATTTAATACCTACGCCGTCAATTTATTGCTCAAATGGAACAGTCAGGATCCGGTGAGTGAAAAAGAAATTGTCCGCAACAATGCCGTCTATTCGTTACAACATAACCGGAATCCTTTTGTAGATCACCCCGAATTAGCCGATTTTATCTGGGGAACACGCAAAGTTGAAGAATGGTCGGTAAATGTAGGACCACCCGAAACCGAAACAATTTTCAACGTACTACCTAACCCGGTGAAAAGTGTCCTGACTGCAAAAATAAATCATCCTGAACAAGCCACCTACAATATTTATTCATTAGATGGAATCACTCTTCAGATTGGAAATTTCACTTCCACAGGTACAGCTACAGTTGATGAACTTCAGGATGGGATGTATATTTTGGTTGTTTACACGGGAACGAAACGCAAAGTGGCTAAATTTATCGTGCAACATTGATCCCCTACAGAAAATTGAATTTTCATATACCAGATACCGGTATGAATGAAGTGATTAATGAATCACAATATCCGGTTTCAAAAACAATTTTTTCGTAGTATAAAGAATAAATTACAACTATTCATATGATTTAATTGTTATACTCAGAAAAATTCAAAACATTATTTGACGTTTTTAATGTTTGGTTTATTATAAAAAGTTTTGTGTCTTCCTGACTCAAAATGTTTTTACGTGTGCTGTTTTTTCAACCTTAAATGCAGTTTAAATACTATCTATTATGAAAAAAACCATTTTGACGAATCAATTTCAGTCAATCCTTCTCAGTGTTTTATTTCTATTTATTTCCATTGCCCCTACGCTTGCATTATCGGATCAACTCAATTCCATAGCAGGAGTTACCGAAAATTATTCCGAATACAAAGGAGTTGTAGTCGATCGAAAAACAGGATCACCTTTGTCGTTTGCCAACCTGAGAGTTGAAGGGACAAATATCTCGACTGTTTCGAACTCCGAAGGGCAATTTCTAATTAAAATTGCAAATGATATAGTCAATCCCAAAATTACCGTAAGTTTTATCGGGTACAAGTACAAAACAATTACGCTTGCCGACGTCAACCCGGAGATGCTTCGGATCGAAATGGAACCTACTGCCATTGAATTACCGGCAATAAGCGTGATATCGAAAGATGCTGATCTTCTGATTCAGAAAGTTATGGATAAAAAAGGAGAAAACTATTCCAATGAACAAACACAAATGACAGCTTTTTACAGGGAAACCATTAAAAAGAACCGATCATATGTCTCACTTTCCGAAGCAGTTGTAGAAATATTCAAGCAACCATATTTATCTTACAAATCGGATATTGTAAAATTATACAAAGCACGTAAAAAAGCCGATTATGCCCGGTTGGATACGGTGACTTTTAAACTGCAGGGTGGTCCGTTTAACTCATTGTATCTGGATATCATGAAATACCCGGAACTAATTTTCACCAAAGACATGATGAAAAATTACGAGTTCACTTTTGACCGCTCCACTCATATGGACAATAAAATGATTTACGTGCTCGATTTTATTCAACGTGAAAATACAACAGAACCTCTTTATTTCGGGAAATTATATATTGATGCAGAAAACTTCGCCTTGAAAAGTGCAGTATTTAATCTCAATGTCAGCAACAAAGAATTGGCAAGCGAGATGTTCATCTTGAAAAAACCTTACAATGCTATAGTCTATCCGACTGTTGCTACGTACCGTATTGATTACCTTGAAAGGGATGGAAAGTGGTATTACGGTTATAGCCGGATTGAACTGGGACTAAAAATCAACTGGAAGAAAAAACTGTTTAATACGGGTTACCATTCCATCATCGAAATGGCTGTAACAGACTGGGAAGTGAACACCGAGAAAAACCCGGTTGTTCCCAAAGAACGAATGCGGCCATCGGTAGTTATTAGCGATGAGGCAACCGGATTTTCTGATCCTGATTTTTGGGGTGAATACAACGTGATTGAACCTGAAAAATCAATCGAATCGGCCATTAAGAAGATTCAAAAACAGTTGGAAAAGAAGAAATAAACAATCAGATTTATTTTAATTTCCTGATATACTGTTTCGTATTACAACAATTATCAATTTCCGCTAAGTTTTATTTGTATGCGTGCATGTTAAATGTTCGCGAATAATTTGTTTGTTTGCGAATAATGTATTTACTTTGCACTAAATAATACAACGAGGTAGTATATAATATGAAATTATCAAAAACTTCCGAATACGCTTTACGCATTTTGATTTATATGGCAAAAGTGCCGGATCAATTATATACGGCAAAGCAGCTTGTTAAAGAGTTGAAAGTTTCTGATAAATACTTACGACGCTTAATGACTGATTTATCGAAATCAGGATTTATCAGAAGTATTCAGGGAAGGGATGGCGGATACACCTTTATTAAAAGTCCCGAGGATATTCTGTTATACGATATAATTGACTCAGTTGAAGGTATGGAAAAAATGAATGGGTGCTTATTAGGTTTTGAGAAATGTTCATGTACAAATCCTTGTGCCATGCATTATTTATGGGTGGACATAAGAACTGACTTAAATAAAGTTTTTCGTGAAACCAGATTATCAGATATGGATTTTAATAAAATATTGAGATACTAATTTTTTTAGACATATATACTACTCATAGGTAGTATTATAAATTAAGCAGACAGTCTCAATCTACAAATAAATTTACACACATATGAAAACAACAAATTACAAAGAAGCCATTACGACAAAAAATCCACACGGAGTGGATGCACGTAAAATTCACGATAATGAGAATGTACAGGTAGTTCACATCTGTTTAAAAGCGGGTGAAAGTTTAAAAAAACATGCCACAGCTGTTGATGTATTTTTCTATGTACTCGAAGGAGAGGGGATTGTAGAAATTGGAGATGAAAAACAAAAAGTCACAAAAGACATGCTTATTGAAAGTCCAAAAAATATTCCGCATTGCCTTTACAACGAAAGTAATGCTGATTTCAGAGTATTGGTGGTTAAAACTCCAAAACCAAGCGAGAACCAAAACAAACAGGCAATTCAAAAAAATCTCAATATTCAATCTTCTAAATAACAGATCATCCAGGAATTGATTATTTAATTTAAAAACAAACAAATATGAAAGCAATAGAAATTCTGGTCGGGGAACACGATAACATCCTTAAAATGATTGAAATTACCACAATCATTTTAAATAAGGAAGATAAAACTACAGTAAATATTGATCACGTAGAGAAAATCATCGATTTTATCAAAAATTTTGCTGATAAATACCATCACCTCAAAGAAGAAGACATGCTATTTCTGGAAATGGAGAAACACGGTATGTCCAGAGAAAGTGGTCCTATTGCAGTTATGCTTCATGAACATAATGAAGGTAGAAACTATATAAAGCTGGCGGTTGAAGGGATTGAGAAACTGAAGCAGGGGGATGTTGCTGCTTTTGCTCAAATCAGGGAGAATCTGTTGGCCTATTGCACATTACTTACAAATCACATTGCAAAAGAAAACAATATTCTTTACCCCATGTCCGAACGGATTTTGCCGGCAAACGTTTTGTCGGCCATGTCCGACGATTTTGAAATATCAAATGCAAACACATTTGAAAATGAATATTATGATAAATACCTGAAACTTGTAGAAGATTTCAGTGAAATATATTTGAACTAAAAAAATAAAGATTATGAAAATTACAAAAGTATGGCTTGATGAAAGCACTGACGAATGTACTTCATGCGGTTTATGTGAATCGATTGCACCCGGTGTGTTTGAAGTACCCGATAAAATGATCGTAAAAGAGAATGTAGATTTTGACGCATTCAAAACGAATATAAAAGATGCAGCAGATAGCTGTCCGGTAAGTGTAATAAAATACGAAGAAGTTGAATAAATTTTCAGGAACAAATAAACAGTTTAAAATGAAAAACTATAGAGATATAAACATTGGCGAAATTGTCACGCACGATTTCAGAGCCGCCGAAATATTTAAGAATGCGGGTATTGATTTTTGCTGTGGTGGCAATCAGAGTTTGGAACAGGCTTGTAGGGAAAAGAAAATAGACAGTACCGTACTTGAAACGGAATTGGCTAAACTTGAAAATACAACAGTGAACGCGTTGCATAATTTCAACGAATGGAATCTGGATTTCTTGTGCGACTACATTGTGAATACCCATCATAAAACGGTCATGAGACTTTTGCCACAGTTGACAACTTATACCCGAAAAATCGAACAGGTTCATGCTGCACATCATCGGGAGTTGATTGCCATTGCAGCATTATTTGCCGAAATCAATACTGAACTGTTGCAACATCTACGTAACGAGGAAGAAGTACTTTTCCCTGCTATCAAAGAACTGTTGAAAAGTAATTCATCGGAAGCGAAAGCGACTGTTATTTCCGAAATCACCCGTATGAAAGGGGAGCATGAGTTTGCCGGAGGAGCAATGGATAAAATAAATGTCCTGAGCGATAATTATAGCGTACCGGATGATGGTTGTAATACATATCGGGTTACATATAAATTGTTGGAAGAGTTTGAAGATGATTTGCATATTCATGTTCATCTCGAAAATAATATATTATATCCCAAAGCATTAAGTCTTGCCATTTAAAATAAATTTCATTACAATTTAGTTTAACACTTAGACGATTTTTAAACAACATTGTTAAATTACAAAATGACAGTATGGCAATAAAAAAAGTATGGATAGAGGAAGGATGTACCGGTTGTGGTTTGTGCGAAACCATATGTCCTGAGGTATTTAAAATTGATGCAATAGCTTACGTTATTGAAAATGTAAACTATGCAGAGAATTCGGCGAAAATAAAGGAAGCAGCTGAATGCTGCCCGAGAGTTGTTATAAAATACTCAGAGTGAAACCCTGTATATTGTAATTAAAATGAAGTACTTCTTAGATTGGTTGTCACTTAAGTAATATATTAAATCGTTATAAATTAAATTCCGGGTGGATTGGTTTAAGCGATTGAGAATGTAACTCTTTTGCAAAAAATGTCAATATATAAAACGTTTAAAACAAAAATGAAGGGAAGTGTGTTATGTAGTCTACTGTTTAAGAACAAAGATTTATGCTCAAAAACACATTTTTTTGTACCTTTGCAGTCTTAAATTTATTTATGATTCAATAAATTGAAAAACATTCAATTTTGAATTATGAATTAATAATTATGAATTAAAAGATTATGTCAGAAGTTTTATTAGATCAGGTCACTCAAGCGGATTATAAATACGGATTTACCACCGACATTGAAACAGATATTATTCCCATAGGACTCAGCGAGGATGTTGTGCGCCTTATTTCGGCCAAGAAAAAAGAACCGGAATGGATGCTCGAATTTCGTTTAAAAGCTTATCGTCACTGGTTGACAATGAAGATCCCGACTTGGGCTCAACTGGATATTCCGGATATTGATTTTCAAAGCATAGCATATTATGCTGCTCCACGTAAAAATGCACCTCAAAATTTAGATGAGGTTGATCCCGAACTGTTGAAAACATTCGACAAACTGGGCATTTCTATGGAAGAGCAAAAAATGTTATCGGGTGTAGCTGTGGATGTTGTAATGGATAGTATTTCTGTTAAGACTACATTCAAAGACAGTTTGGCTGAAATGGGTATTATTTTCTGCTCGTTTAGCGAAGCCGTGGAACATCACCCCGACCTTGTTCAAAAATATATGAGTTCGGTCGTACCGGTTTCAGATAACTTTTTTGCAACACTAAACAGTGCCGTATTTAGCGATGGGTCATTTGTGTATATTCCGAAAGGCGTTCGTTGCCCCATGGAACTGTCCACTTATTTCCGTATAAACGCCATAAATACCGGGCAGTTTGAACGAACGCTGATTATTGCCGATGAAGACAGCTATGTTTCATACCTGGAAGGTTGTACGGCTCCAATGCGCGATGAAAATCAATTGCATGCAGCCATTGTGGAAATAGTTGCTTTAAAAAATGCGGAAGTAAAATATTCAACGGTTCAGAACTGGTATCCGGGTGATAAAACCGGAAAAGGGGGCGTTTATAATTTTGTTACCAAACGTGGAATATGTAAAGGAGATAGTTCCAGAATTTCCTGGACACAGGTTGAAACCGGTTCAGCCATAACCTGGAAATACCCAAGTTGTATTTTGTTGGGGGATAATTCGTCTGCAGAATTTTATTCGGTTGCCGTAACCAATCATCACCAACAGGCCGATACGGGAACTAAAATGTTGCATATTGGTAAAAATACCACCAGCCATATTCTTTCAAAAGGAATTTCGGCCGGTTTCAGCCAGAACAGTTACCGTGGTCTGGTAAGGATTAATCCAAAGGCGGATAATGCACGTAACTTTTCGCAATGCGACAGTCTGTTGCTCAGTGATAAATGTGGTGCCCACACTTTTCCGTACATGGAAGTGAGTAACGAATCGGCTATTGTGGAACACGAAGCAACTACATCAAAAATCAACGAAGACCAGATATTTTATTGCAATCAACGCGGGATTTCTACCGAAGATGCCGTGGGATTAATCGTAAACGGATACGCCAAAGAAGTTCTGAATAAACTTCCGATGGAATTTGCCGTGGAAGCTCAAAAACTATTACAAATAACGTTGGAAGGCAGCGTGGGCTAGAAGACCCCCAACCCCCTAAAGGGGGTTTTTGTGGAGTGCGAATTATAAACTTTATTCCAATAAAATAAAGTCGAATTCAAAAATAAAAAATAAATAAAACAATACTAATTTAGTTCCCCTTTAAGAATTAGGGGTTATTAATTATGCTAGAAATTAAAAATTTACACGCCAATATCAATGGCAAAGAGATATTAAAGGGATTGGATCTGGTGGTTCGTCCGGGAGAGATTCATGCTATCATGGGACCAAACGGTGCCGGAAAATCAACATTGGCATCTGTTCTTACAGGCAATCAGGCTTTCGAAGTTACACATGGAGATATAACTTTCTATGGTAAAAACTTATTGGAACTTTCACCTGAAGACCGTTCACGCGAAGGGATTTTTCTGAGTTTTCAATATCCCGTGGAAATACCGGGTGTAAGTATGGTGAACTTCTTGCGTGCCGCCCTGAACGAACACCGGAAATACAAAAATCTGGAACCGTTATCTGCTACCGATTTTCTGCGTGTTATGCGTGAAAAGAAAGCATTGGTTGAAATGGATAATAAACTGGCGAATCGTGCGGTAAACGAAGGCTTTTCGGGTGGTGAGAAAAAACGGAATGAGATTTTCCAAATGGCTATGCTCGAACCGCGATTGGCAATTCTTGACGAAACGGATTCAGGACTGGATATTGATGCCTTACGTATTGTAGCAAACGGGGTTAATAAGTTAAAAAGCCCCGACAACGCCAGTATAGTAATTACACACTATCAACGCTTACTGGATTATATCATCCCCGATTTTGTACATGTACTGTACGATGGGCGTATCGTAAAATCAGGTGGTAAGGAACTGGCTTTGGAACTCGAAGAAAGAGGCTACGACTGGATTAAAAAGGAAGTGGAAGAAACAGTTTAATACACAGCTCCATATACCCCGCTAACGGGACCTCCAAAAGGGGAATTTTAAATAGTATTCAATATGAAGAACAATGAAATAAGCACCTTAAATGCCGCTCCTACGGTGAGGCAAGAGCCGCTTGAACAACAATATATCGACTTATACAAAGAACAACGCGAAAGCATTAAAAAGCATTCTTCTGCCGTGATGAACACATCACGCGACGAATCTTTTGCACGCTTCGAAGCCCTGGGATTTCCTACTTCAGCGTTAGAAAACTACAAATATACAGACCTGAGAGAAACACTTTCGGTTGATTACGGATTAAATATAAACCGCATTTCAGTACCTATAAATCCATACGAAGTTTTTAAATGTGATGTTCCCGGCATTCATTCCTATCTTTATTTTGTAGTCAACGACGCTTTTTATCCTGTTAATGATCCGGTTCATAACAAATTACCGGAAGGCGTTATTATTGGAAGTGTGAAAGATTTGGCCGCTTCACATCCTGAATTACTCCGCGATTATTTCGGAAAACTCAGTACTGCCAAAAATGATGGATTGGTAGCCTTCAACGGGGCTTTTGCCCAGGATGGCTTCTTCATGTATGTTCCCAAAAATGTGGTAATGGACAGACCGGTGCAATTGGTAAACATTATGCGTTCGGATGTTGATACTATGGCGAATAGTCATAACCTGATCATAATCGAGGAAGGTTCTAAAGCTCAGCTTCTGGTTTGCGACCATACCGTTGATGAAGTTCGCTTCCTCTCCAACAGGGTAACGGAAGTTTTTGTGGGTGAAAATGCCACTTACGAGCATTACAAACTCGAAAATGTACATACCAAAACGACTAACTTATCTACTTTACTGATTGATCAGCGAAAATCTTCAAATGTACTGGCAAATGTGATTACACTTCATAACGGTATTACCCGGAACACCATTGAAATTGATCTGGACGGAGAAGGTTGTGACACTTTACTGTGTGGAATGGTAATAGCAGACAAAAAGCAGGAGGTAGACAATTTTACTTCCATCATTCATAATAAGCCGAATTGCAATAGCCGGGAATTATTTAAATATGTATTGGATGACATGTCCAAAGGTGGATTTACCGGAAAATTACTGGTGGCAAAAGATGCCCAGAAAACAGCGGCTTTCCAGACGAACCGGAACATCCTGCTGAGCAAAACGGCTAAGATGCGCACCAAACCACAGTTGGAAATATGGGCAGACGATGTAAAATGTTCTCATGGAGCCACGATTGGTTCATTGGACGAATCGGCGAAATTCTATATGCAATCACGCGGCATTTCTGAGAAGGAAGCCCGCTTGTTGTTGATGTTTGCTTTTACAAATGATGTGATTGAGAATATTCGTATTCCGGCTTTACAGGATCGCATGAAATTGCTTGTTGAGAAACGCTTGCGTGGCGAACTATCGAAATGTGAAGGTTGTGTGATTTGCCAATAAAATTTCTGTGCATTTAATATATTGTACTTGTTTTGGTTTATTATAATACATAAATATATAATTGATAGTGAAATATATGTCAACTATGAATTATATATATTATCTTTGTCAAGCAGTAAAGTCTATTTCTATTTGTAAATATATACGAATTCATGAGTAATATCTCAAATATTCCTGTGTCAAAGTGGCCAATTTTAAAGTCTCCACCAGTTATATTGGCTATCTTTCAGCTTAAATTTGGCTCTACAAACAATGAGAACTTGACAAATTTGATCGCGAATGATAAAGCTATCAAATTAAAATTTCCAAATAGGAATGAGAATTATCATTACAATATTGGATTTCAAGGAACTCCTGCTCCTGGCATTTCGTTAAATGCAAAAGCGGATACAAAGATAAAATCGTACATTTATTTTACTCCAGATCAAAAGAAAAAATTTATTGTTGAGAATGGGAGTATCACATTTGTCGATGAAAATCCTTATCAAGGATGGGATAAATTTAAGCAAGAAGTTATAGAATGTCTAAATCTACTTTCAGAACAATTGAAAGGAACATTTCTAAATAGGACTTCGATTCGATTTGTAAATAAATTTTCTTTTGAGTCTTTTTCTGACTCACTAGAGTATTTCACAAAAACAATTTCCACAGAATCTGAAGTTAAATTTCCTTTGTTGAAATCTACTTTTAGACTAGAGGTACAAATACCAAAAACTGATATTAGAGCTATAATAAATCACGCATTAGAACCTACTGGTTTGAATCATTTAGACTATTTTTTGGATATTGACACTTTAGATCATAAACAGTTTAAATTCGACTTAAATTTAATTTCTATTCAAATGGAACAAATTAGGACCGTAAAAAACGACATTTTCTTTGATACTGTAAAACAAAAAACTATAGATCTATGCAATTAATTAGCCCTCAAACAAGAAGATTAATACCTTTGACAATCTCAACAGGAATTTTAGCATCGGCATTCGTATTCTCATACAATGCAATAGAGCATAGTCAGGTCAACACTATGATTACAAGCCCTCCTACTGACAGATTTATGCAACAAACGAATGACAATTATTATGCGCAATTATCTATGAAATCATATTTTAACAAAAAAATAGCCTCATGGAAACAAAATACAATGTTCATGTCTTTTGCTGACCAAATCGTAAACGATTCGAATTTTAAAGAAATTGTTGCTATGGGAACGGCTGTTGTTCCATATATTTTGGATGAAATATCAAAAGAACCTTCTCCTTTAGTTTGGTCTTTAAATATGATTTACAACAAAACCATATCTAATAATCAAAATACAACAATTGAACAGGCGTGTAAGCTATGGGTGAAATCGATGAGTTAAATAGAGTTCAAGCCATTAACTTTTTCCCAGGATTAATAGATGACCCTTTGTTTAAGATAACAAGTCCTAAAGATGTTAAGTATAATTGCATTGCATGGGCATTTGGGCTTCATAATGACAGATGGATGCAATTTGACACAACGCCACGTTTTGATGGAGTTTGGTATTGGTGGCCAGTAGGTGTTAAACTAAGCCCAAGCATCTCGGCATATATTGAGGCATTTAAAACGAAAGGATTTGATTTATGTGATACTTGTGAACTTGAGGTTGGGTTTATTAAAATAGCTCTATATAGAACAAGGGGGACTGACAACTGTTCTCATGCATCTAGACAGAAATTAGATGGCACATGGATGAGTAAACTTGGCCCTTGGCATGACATTGAACATGGGACGCCTTATTCCATTGAGGGTGATCGTTATGGAGATGTATTTTGTTTTATGAAAAATATAAGATAATTTTTAAATAAAGGCGTACAATTGTTACGCCTTTATTATTTAACAAAAAACACATAATTGTTAAAATGCAATTTAGTAAGGACGAATTAAAACAGAAATTTCGACTACCTTTGCCGGGAGTTAGTTCTCACCTGAAGATGGCTCCTTTGAACCGTGCCAAGGAACTTATCAATAAAAAGGACTCTTTGCTGAATGCAAAAAAAAGTGCTGTGCTGATTCTCTTTTTTCAGGATGAAGATGCTCTGAAAATGATTGTTATCAGGCGAAGTAATTATGTTGGAATACATGCCGGGCAGATTGCATTTCCCGGTGGACGATATGAGGAAGAAGACATTGATGTTGAAACAACTGCCTTGCGTGAAATTCAGGAAGAAATTGGAATTCCGAAAGACAAAATTGAAATTCTCGGGAGGCTTACTGACATATATGTTCCGCCAAGCAATTTTCTTATTAGTATTTTTGCAGGTTATCTGAACGAAAAACCCACTTATAAAATTCAGAAAAGTGAAGTGGATGAAGTAATTGAAATTCCTCTTGCCGATTTTTTTAAACCCGATATAATTAAACAAAAAGATTTCTATGTGGCAAAAGTAAAGGTTGTAACCAATGCACCCTATTACGACACCTCCAATGCTTCAATATGGGGGGCGAGTGCCATGGTAATTAGCGAATTGCTCGATATTCTTAAGGCTTAGTTCATTTTTACTAATTTTTAATCCCGATAGCTATCGGGACAAATTTATCTTTCCTTATGGCCGAAAAAATCCGATTAAACAAATTTATCAGCGACAGCGGTGTTTGCTCACGACGTGAAGCCGACAAATATATCGAACAAGGTCATGTTTTTGTGAATGGAAAACGTGCAGTCGTGGGCGATCAGGTTTCGGCTCGTGACAAAGTGATGTTGAATGGAAATCAGATTGAAGCAAAAATCGGGGATGATTTCGTATTCCTGGCATTTAACAAACCGGTTGGGGTAATCAGTACTACCGAAATAGGCGTAAAAGACAGTATCATTGATTATATCGGTTATCATGAACGTATTTTCCCCGTCGGACGCCTCGACAAAGACTCTCAGGGATTGATTTTCATGACCAACAATGGTGATATCGTAAATAAAATTTTACGTGCCGGAAACAAGCACGAAAAGGAATATCTGGTAACTGTCAACAAACCCATTACCGATTTATTTATAGAAAAAATGGGGAATGGTGTTCCCATGTTGGGTGAAACAACCAAGAAATGTAAAGTCGTAAAAGAATCGGTTTATACTTTTCGAATAGTCTTGATTCAGGGTCTGAACAGACAAATTCGCCGCATGTGTGAATACTTCGAGTATGAGGTGCTGAAACTGGAACGGATTCGTATTATGAATATCAACCTGAAAGGTATTCCCACAGGCGAATGGCGACAGTTGGAGAAACATGAAATTGCAGAAATTATGGACGCGATTGCCAATTCAACTTCAGAAGCAAAACACACGAAAGGAGACATTAAGAGTGTGAAACCCATCAAATCTGCCATCCGGAAAGCGGAAACCGGAACGGGAACTACGGGACGCAGTAAGGCTGCCAAACAAATGGATCGGTCAATGAACCCAAATCCAAAATCCAAAGAATTGCGCGGTCAATCTTTATCCGGTTTCAACGGAATGAAAAACGGATCAGTACGAAGTGGAAAATCTTCATCAGGAAGTTACGGGAACCGGAAACCGGGAAGAAAATAATCATCTAATCCATTTCCTTTAGTTTCTTCTCAATTCTCCTGTCCGGTATCAACCAAATCAAAGCTATCCCTACAATAATAAAAATTGATGCCGGTGTAAACACGAAAGCAAGAGGTACTGCTATAGCGTATGCAAGGGCTGACAGAATTCCCTTTAAATCTTTTCCAATAGCTGAAGACAGTACTGAATCTTTCCCGTGAGATGAAATGATAGATTTAGAAAGAATATAATAAGCAACTGCCGCCATAAAAAGCACAAGGGAATATGCGGCAACAGGTAATTGCGAAAAATGATTTTCTCCCGCCCAGGCCGTTACAAAAGGCACAAGTGACAACCAGAAAAGTAAATGTGTATTCGACCAAAGGATCGCTCCTGAAACATGTTTTACCGTAGAAAGTAAATGATGGTGATTGTTCCAATAAATTGCCACGTAAATAAAACTGATGATATAACTTATAAATTTTGGTGCAAGATTTTTAAGCGAATGCCAGTCATCACCATGAGGAATTTTCAGCTCCAATACCATAATCGTAATAATGATGGCAATTACGCCATCGCTAAAAGCTTCTAACCGGGACTTATTCATATTTTTGTTTTGAAAATTATAGTAGCAAAACATTTGTATTAGAATAAATGTTTTTTTAGGTTCAAACAAAAAGCCCTTTCGTTTCCATTCAGAATCAAAAGGGCCCGTATTCAATTTATACACTGATTATTTCTTAACCGCTTCGTCAATGTATATCTTCTTTATAATAATTACTGAATCAGCTTGTTGTTCATCAAATCCCTGACAACAATGTCTGTGATGGGTTTCATGCATATAGCAGTTATCCATTCTGTCGCAAAAGCGATGTCCACGGTTGAAATGTGCCGGACCCACAGCAAACCATAAACTTCCAAAAGTAATTGCTGCTGCTGCCAAACCTACTAAAAATCTTGTTCTTCTATACATTTTGTTTGTCTTTTTAAAGGATTCTTACTTTGTTGTTTCTTCTTTTTTGGCTTCGTTGGTATGATTATTATCCGTTTGATAACCATAATTACCACCGCAACAATGTGAATGATAATGCTGGTAGCCATGATGAGCATAACCTCCATTTCCCATTTTGTTTTTAAATTCGGCATATTCTTCCTCGCTCATTTGGCGAATTTTATCTGCCATGTAAAATAATCGTCCCGGACGATGTCCGTAATATCCCCGACTTCTGCCACAACCATGGAAAAGTCTTAGTATTAGCATGAAAATAAGTATTCCCACTAAAAAATGGGGCACAAAAAATGCTAAAGCTCCGAAAATCATACCGCAAACTACGGTTCCTAAAATTGATCTTGTCATTTTGTTTAATTTTAATTTTTGTTTCTTTCTGTCGTATACAATAGAAGACGTACAGTTCCCTGTTTTACTTTAAATCCTGTTTAATTAATAATAAAAAAGGATATCCTTTTTCAATTTGGATATCCTCATTCTTCAATCATTTGATGGATTTGGAGTTTTACAGCAGTGATTTTTCCACTGGTCTTTAAATTTCTGTTTTTCGTCCATTGTCATTTCCATAAATTTATCTTTGAATGGAGCGTGCTCAAAGTGAGCCCGGTGCAGGTCTCTGTGATGCCTGTTGAAATGAAATCCTCCGAACAAAATCTTACTAAGCACAAGTAATCCCATTGCCTGCCAATAAGATAGTGGTAACCAGGTTGAAATTTCAGGAATTATCAGGTTCCAAAGAAACATGACTACGCCACTGATAAAGAAAAGTCCGAGAATAAATAATGGGAAAAAGAATAAACGTCTCCGTTTCCAATTGTATTGATTCATTGTGTTCATATTTTATATTTTAATTTTCAGCTGTAAATAATGAAGTTATAATTTATCTGATTGTCATCTTATCAATCGATTACAGTAATTCTTCATATTGAATTTTGTGCCTGCGCAGGAATTCAGTTATCATTCCTTCATTGAAACCAACTCCTTCTATCCTCAAAATTTTATCGCAATCTTCTAAATCAAAATTGATTCTACATCCGGTAAGTTCAGAGGTGAGCTTATCAACAATTAATTTTGCTCTGATCTTTGTCGAAACATTGGTTTTGTAAACTGTTACCATAATTTGAAGTTTTGTTTCATTATCTTACTACCAATCATTCAGCTCGTTATACAAATAATTCAGTTTGCTTCGCAAATGTTTCACAGCATATCCTTTCCTGCTGATAATAGTTTTAATATTCTCATTTTTTTGATCTGCAATCTGTTGCAAAGTCATGTCTTCCATTTCGTTGAGGAGAAACACTTCTTTCTGATTAGGTGGTAATTCGTCCAATGCCAATTGAAATTCCTTCCAGAAAATTTCTTTAAAGAATGCCAGATCAGGATTATTACTGTCATCGAGTAATAAGATTTCTTTGAAATTAAAATCTCCTTCATCGGTTTCATACCTGTAATCTTCCAGTGCCAGATTGGCTCTTTTCCGTGATTTATCGGTTATTTTATTTCGTGCAACCTCGTACAACCAGGCACTCACATTCTCCAGTTCGGCAACATTATTCAAATTACTGAATTGATACCAGACATCCTGTAAAATATCTTCAGCATCCTCGTTACTCTTCACTTTCCCTCGCACAAACCCAAATAGATTTGCACCAAGTTCTTTTATGATATTGGTTATGGAAATGGATTTTTTTTCTGCCATTGAGATATCGAGTGTTGTCTCCATAATCAGGAAGACGAATGACTTTTATTTTTACTTTAAGTTGGGAGTAATATTATCAAAGAAAAACAAAAAAACCGCTGCAATGTTTTGTTGCAACGGTTTACACTAGTCTAAGGCTTCCCGGAGTTTCCGTGGCAATCCTGCCACGACCAGAGCGTAAGAATGAATAATCAGTTCACATAAAAAATCGCGGGAAATCATTGGATCAATAAATACCGTGTTCCAATGCTTTTTATTGAAATGCCAGGCTGAGGTTATAGCAGAAAACTCCTCACGCAGGGAGATGGCACGTTCTGGGTCACATTTCAGTGTAATCTGCGTTTCCGGATTATCCAGCGGGATAAGTGCAAACATCTTACCCTGCACTTTAATTACTAAAGTCACTTCGTCAAATGGAAAATGTTCGGTTGTTCCTTTCAAACTCAGGCAAAAATCCCGAAATTCTTCTACATTCATTGTTGGTTGATTCGTTAATTTATTGATTGGTTGATTTGTAAATTGGACTACCTGAAATAACTCAGAACTCTGAAAGTTACAACTTGATAAATATCTTTTTCTTGTATAAAAAATACCCGATAAACCAGCACATTGTAATAAACAACAAGGCAAAAACCAATGATCCGGGTAATTCTTCAAAAACCGGAACTAACCATTGATTATAAATAAAGCCTTTTATTGAAATCCAATTTCCTAAAAAACTAAACCCGATAGTACTAATCAGAACACTGATAACCCCGCCAATAACAAAGATAAATAACGGATTTACGCCGAAGGTTTCGAAAAAGACACTCCAGCGTTTATTGCCCTTCATGTCGATTATCCAGATAAGCAATCCAAGTAAAAGCGATGCGAGACCCGATGTTGCCAAAACAAAACTAGTACTCCAGATTTTTTTATTGATAGGAAAACCATAATCAGTCATAAACCCCAGAAACATAATTATTGTTCCGAAAATAAATAGTTTTTGAATACGCTGTCCGTTATCCTTGGTTTCGGAAATCATTTTCCCGGCTAAAAAACCGAGTAAAACATGAGCAATACACGGCAAAGTGCTTAAAATTCCTTCCGGATCAAAAACAAGGGATGTTCCGTCAGGTAAATGGTCGGTATATAAGTGCGTAATTCCCAGAACAGCCCGGTCAATAATGAAAACCAGACTTTTGGAATCTTCGCCAAAGCTTCCGGTTACAGCAATTAAAATCCAATAGAAAACCAGAATAATGCCAATAAGCCAGGGAATTCTCTTGGGTTTAAAAATGAGGACGGTTAACGAACCAAAAAAGGAAACTAATGCCAAACGTTGTAAAACACCTAAAATTCGTAGGTTTTCAAAATTGGTCGCCGACTCCCAAATCTTATCAAAAACAGACATATCTTCGGTTCGCAGACCACTCAGACCACGTGAAAAAAGTCCAAACCAATTTAATGCAACTCCAATTACAAATAATAAAGCAGAACGCCGGAGCAGTTTTACAAACGTGGTTTTTGAAAATTTAAAATCAAACTTTTTGTAAGAGAGGTACATGGAAACTCCCATAATGAAAATGAAAAACGGAAAAACAAGATCGGTTGCGGTTAGCCCGTTCCATTGAGCATGTTCGAGAGGAGCATAAATACTTCCCCAACTGCCGGGATTGTTGACCAAAATCATACCGGCAATGGTGATACCCCGTAAAACGTCTAAAGATAATAATCGGGAAGAAGTCTGAGTTTGCGATTGTTTCATAATATTTTAGTATAGACTGAGTAAAGAATTACCGAAATAGCACATGAAATTTAAGATACCTGTCACGGTCGGATTTACGCCCGACATGATTTGTTTCTACATTTTTTATGCAAATATACTAAAAATTGAGGTTTAGTATTCCAATCATTTCAAATGTTATGATTATTGTATCGCCACGCTAAATTATCAACTTGTTTTTTTGAAAATCATAAAATGTTTTGCGCATTATATCAGCCAATAAAAGCTGATAGTTGATATAGGCTCGTAAGTGAGAAGTATAAGCAGTATTCAATCGGGTTCTTTCCAGTGCCAACGCCTGACTATCAATATCTCCATCTGAGTAGCGTTGACGGGTGATTTCAAAACT
This sequence comes from Paludibacter sp. UBA6032, assembly GCA_002427885.1. Lineage (GTDB taxonomy): Bacteria > Bacteroidota > Bacteroidia > Bacteroidales > Paludibacteraceae > Paludibacter. The sequence goes on along the minus strand of DIZI01000010.1, from coordinate 16,864 downwards.
TTTTTCTGCAACACTAACGTTTTTTTCCAGTAATTGAAGTCTTTTCAAACTACTGTTCAAATCAGCAACAAGGTTTCGGACTTCCCTTTCTATGCTTCGTTGAACTTCTTCCTTACGAATTACATTTTGCTTTAGTCTCGACTTTGCTGCATTTACCAATGCTCTGTTTTCACCAAAGTCAAGAATGGGAACATTCACAGTAAATCCGACTCCAAAATTTTGTGGACGATTTAAAAAATTATCATATGAATTTTTTACAGCGGTTGAAAATTGTGTATTCAGATTTTGACTGCTGACACCCACTTTTTCGTAATAAGCCGTAAGGTTACCTTTAATCATTCCTGCTGCTTGTTGTTGCTTGATATTAAGTTTATTAAATTCAATTTGAATTTCCTGCTCCCTGATTTCCAATCGGTTCTCGAGTGCAAGTTGTACAGCTTTATCGGGATCAACAATTACCACTTCGTATTTAAATTCGTTACTTAATGAAACACTGTCGCTGAAGTTTATTCCTATCAACTCTTTAAATGTGTTCATGGAAGAACTTTGACTCACTAAGGCCAGGTCATAGTTATTTTTGGCTTCGGCTAAATCAACTTCCATTTGCAAGGCATCAACTTCTTTGATCAATCCTGCTTTGTATTTGTTTTGAGCAATTTCATTCGCATCTTGTTGCCGTTCTAAGTTTAATCGGGCAATTTCGGCTCCTTTTTGTACCGAAAGCAGATCATAAAAAGAATTACTAACCTGATAAATAAGGTTCAGCTCTTCTCTTTTCAATCCCTTCTTCGATTGTTCATAAGCCAGATTCGCCCGTTTTAAGGTCGATTTTATGGAGTTATACCCATAAAAAGCATCAATCGGTTGTACAAATCCGAAACGGGTACTGAGGTAAGTAGAACGAAAATCGGTATTAAAATCATCATAATTAGATAGGCCTGATTTTATATATACATAACCATCAGTAGGTAATGGCTGATTAATGTTTATATTTCCCTGAAAATTCAGTTGTTTAATGGGATAAAATGAAATACCGGTACTGTCTTCAAATTGATTGACAGTCTCTGTATACTGTGGGGAGACAAAATTAAGATCGATATGCGTTTTTAATTTACTGGTTGCAGATTTTAGATTATACTCGGCAATTTTAAAATCCTGAACCAAACTCAACATGCTGGAACTTTTTTCCTTAGCTATCTCAATACTTTTTTGTAAGTCAAGATTATACGTTTCAGACTTAACGGATAAGTTTTGAAAAAATAAGATCAGAGAAAATAAAATTAGCTTCTTCATATTGTTAATTTCTTAAATAAAAATTATATAAGCGGAAATAATCAATTTTATACATTTTTGATTGGATTGAGGTCGTCCGAATGGATTAATCCATCTTTAATAAAAATGGTTCTATGTGCATGATCTGCAATTTCCTGTTCATGGGTAATCAATATAATCGTATTTCCTTCTTTGTGTAATTCATTGAAAAGCAGCATGATTTCTTCACCAGTTTTGGAGTCCAGAGCACCGGTTGGTTCATCGGCTAAAAGAATTCCCGGTCTCGAAACCAATGCTCTGGCAATGGCAACACGTTGACGTTGTCCACCACTCATTTCACTCGATTTGTGAAGCATACGATCGGCCAGACCAACCCGTTTCAACGCCAATAATGCCCTTTCTCTACGTTCATGAGCTTTAACTCCGGCATAAATAAGTGGCAACTCCACATTTTGAAGGGCATTTAACCTGGGAAGTAAGTTGAAATTTTGAAAAATAAAACCAATCTCTTTGTTTCGCATAGCCGATAATGCATCATCATCCAAACTGCTTACATCAACTTTATTAAACAAATAGTGACCTCTCGTTGGTGTATCCAGACACCCTAAGATATTCATCAACGTTGACTTACCCGAACCTGAAGGTCCCATAATAGCCAGGTATTCGTTTTTCAGTATTTTTAGATTTATATCTATCAGTGCCGGAACCTGAACCTCTCCCATAATATAATTCTTCGATAAATCTTTTATTTCAATTTGCATAATCTTATTGGTTATTTGACATTGACAATTGAGTTATTTTAACTTTACAGTAAATTAAGTCTTGACGACTTATTTTCAAATCTATCTATATATGAAATAACACAATCTTTCTTTCAATTGTAAATTGAAACTCTTTAAATTGTAAATTTCACTTATTCATACCGTATCGAATCAATTGGTTTCAGATTTGCAGCATTTTTAGCAGGCAGATAGCCAAAGGCAATTCCAACCAATACCGAGAATCCGAAGGCAATTAAAACGGAGTACATTTTGAGAGAAATACTTACATCGGTAAAAGCTGCAACGGACAATGACAGACCTACTCCCACAACTACTCCAATAATTCCGCCGGTTATGCTTATGGCAACAGCTTCAGACACAAACTGGCTCATAATATCCGCTTTCCGGGCTCCGATAGCCCGTCTGATCCCAATTTCACGTGTACGTTCCATTACGGTTGCCAACATAATATTCATAATTCCTATGCCGCCTACCAATAATGAAATGGCAGCAATGGCTCCCAATAAAAAGTTATAAATTTCTTTTTCTTTCTCTTCTTGTTTTAACAATTCATACGGAATAACAATATTATAATCACGATTATTAAAATGATGACGTTGTAATATGGCATCAATTAATTGTGACGCTTCAACTAAGCGATTGGAATTATCAACCTGAATGGTGATTTGTTGAATTTCACTTGTCAGGCTGTTTTCAGGTGTAAACCGTTTGAGAAAAGTTGTTAGAGGAACATAAATATCCGTGTTCAGATCCCTTGCAGCTAACTCGCCCACTGTTTCGGTGAAAAGAGTTTTCGATTTAAGTATTCCAACTACTTCCATCCACTGATCTTCAATTTTCACCATTTTGCCAATAGGATCTTCGTTTCTGAACAAAGTGGCGGCAACTCCTGCACCCAACACACATACTTTTAAGCTGCGTTTATAATGATCGGCAGTTATAAAATCGCCTTTATCTGTTTTGTAATTTAACATTTTGACAAATTCCGGTGTAATCCCAATAATGGTCGATTTCGCGGACTTGTCAGTATACTTTACTTCCGAACTGATTTCGGCTTGCGAAGCTATACCCGTAACACCCGGCACAATTTCTTTAATTACATTTGCATCCTGAATGGATAACCCCTGCGAAAATTTAGCCCGGGTCTCTTCCAGTTCTTCATCGCTTAGTTTCTTTTCACGAACAATTATATTGTTGACACCTAAATCCTGATATTTTGCTATAGCCGCTTTTTTGGCTCCTTCACCAATTGACAACATGGTGATGACAGATGCAACTCCAAAAATGATTCCCAACATGGTAAGGAACGAGCGAAACTTATGGTCAATTAGTCCTCTGATTGCCAGACGGATATTTTCTTCATATTGCATAGTTACATTATTATTTAAATTCACAACTAACTGTCATTCCCGGTTTCAGTCTTTCATCTGATTTTAGTATTTTCACCTCCACATCGAAAACTTTTTGACGCGATTTATCGTCTTTCAGGTGGCATAGTTTACCTATATAAATAACTTCGCCCACAAATGAAACTTTGGGTAATGCGTCTAATCGGACTACAACTTTTTGACCGGTTTTTATTTTCATAAAGTCGTTTTCGCTCACCGTTGTGTTTGCTTTCATCCATGTCAGATCCGGAACATTCCCTATATTGTTGCCGACATAAACGTCTTCTCCAATTTTAATCATTTGCCCGGTCCGTCTGTTTATACCTACCTGAAACAAGCCGGAAATCGGAGTTCTAATCGTCAATGCCGGCAAAAAGGCATAAGAATCTTTTATTACTTTTTTTAATTGTTGTGTTTTAATTTGCTCGATTTTCAAATCATTCAAATCTATTTTTTTACTCAACACAGCAAGACGCTTAGCCTTTGCAAGTTGAATTTTTGCTTGTTCAAATTCAAGTGTTTTTATTTTTTTTATTCGTTCGGATTCAAAGCGCGAAGATTCCAGTTCTAATTTTTTCAGTTCAAAAGTAGCTAATTCTGTTTTTAATCTGGAGTCTAACTCCTGACGATTATTATCCTGATTTACATGTAGTTTTTCTAATACAGCCAATTGGGTTTCCAAATCACTTTCACGGGCAATGATAAGTTTTTTTATTTCCGAAGGGTCTAATTGAATAATTGAGTCTCCGGCTTTTACTGCCGTACCATGTTTCAAAATGCCGATTACTTTCATTTGATACCAATAGTTGCCGAAACGGGGCATCGCGAATGATCGCGTATCTATGGCTGCAAGTTCACCGGTTTCAATAATTATACGTCCGCTGTTATCTTTGCCGGTTAAACCATCTTTTTTAGATTTGTTGCACGAAACTATGAAAAGTACAACTGACGAAAACAGAAGTATTTTGAATATATTCCTCATTTTGTTTGTACTTGTTTATCTGTGGATGATTTCGTGTCCTTGTCTTCTTTAGTAGGATCTTCCAAAGTCACTTTATCAGTGACTTCCAACCCTTTGGTAATGACGATATAGTCGGAATTGCTAACTCCGATATCTACTATTGTTTTTTCGTATCCATTTGCCGTTTTTTTGAATACATAATTTACAGCTCCTTCCGAATGCAAAGCATCGATAGGAATAAAAAGAGCATTTTTTATAGTACCGAGAATGATGCGGCAACTCACAGTCAAGCCAGGAAGCAATTTTTTATCGGTCTTCTTTAAGAGTATTTCAACAGGAAAAACCTTCACTTTGGATTTATCATCTTTATTGACAGCTAAATTGGCTACTGAAGTAACTTCACCATCATAAACACTGTTTGAAAATGCATCGGGTTTGATTTCCACTTTCAAGCCTTTGTGAATTTTGGCAATATCTACCTCGTTTATTTTCACTATGGCTTTCAACGAGGATAAATCAGGTAGTAGAATTAATGGGTATCCCGGCCAGCATTGGTCTCCAATCTGTAATTTATTACCGCTGCTCCAATTTCTATTGATAATGGCAATGCCGGGCGATGGTGATACCAAAAACAGTTTTTTCAGCGTCTCATTGGCTTCTTGCAGCCTTGCAACATCCTGATTGATTGAAAGATTTTTTTGTTTTATTTCTTCCTTTTGAATCTTGATTTTATTGTCTATTTGTTCTTTGGCTCTATCAAGTGCAATATTGGCTTTTTCGAGGTTTAACTGAATTTCTTTTTTCTTAATATCGGCTTCATATCCTGCAGATTCAAACCGAATTTTGGATATTTCCTGCGATATGCGTGTGATCTCGTAATCTGCTTTAAGCTCTTCTAAATCGGATTGTTGCTGCGCTCCCAATTTTTCCAGTTCGGCTCTGCTCATACCCAACCTTGCTTCAGCTTCACTAACTGCTTTTCTAATTTCTGATGGATCAAAAACGGCTAGTGTATCACCAGCTTTTACTTCCTTGCCATCTTTCACGATTTGAGTTATTTTCATAATTCCATACCGCCAGGAGATGGCAGGAGCCGTTACATTGGTTGACCGAATGGCTTCAATTTCTCCCTCTTCAAAAATTTCAAGACGGAAAGTACCTTTAATTACTTTCCCTACGGGCACTTCTTTCACTTGTTCACGGTTACAAGCCCATAAGAAGTTCATAAACAAAAGGAGTAAACCCAGTTGATAAAGATTTACCGAAAAATTCTTTCTCATGTATATAAATTTAAGTTGTTATTCTATTCAGTTTGAATTTAAGCGTTGGAAATAATATGAATATTCGCACTGAATTGAAATATTTTGGTACTATTTATAATTTTTAAATTTCTTCAAAATACTTTTAGACAATAATGTTTTATTCTCAATTAAATCAGAACCCGGTTTTATGAATGATATTTTTTCTTTCTCATGTAACCCGGCAACAACAACAGCTCTGTTTTGAGAAGAAGAGCCGGTTATTATCTGCCGCATCTCATATTTATCCGATTTCTTTACATAAACCACTTTCATCGAATCCTGTTCGAAAATTGTAATTTGTGGTATTACGATAGTATCTTTTATACGCTTTAATATCACTTTACATTTGGTTGTTAAGTCCGGCCCGGGGAGTATTTTTGCAGTATCAATTGAAGCTTCAATTTCAAATATTTTTACTTTTGAATTCTCTTTAATAGGTTGTCCAACCGGAGCTTTTTTTACTATTTTTCCCCAGGCTTTGTTTTTTGGCATTGCATCGAAGCTGTATTCAACGGCATCGTTTTCATCTATTCGTTTACAATCATTTTCAGATGCTATAATCTTTACTTTCATTTTAGTCATATCAGGGATATTTACAACAGCCATCCCATTCCAAACATTATCACCAATCTGAACTTTTCTGCCACTATAATGCATAGCTCTGGATGCCATTCCACTTCGGGTTGACCTAACGACTAATCCATCCAGTTGCTCTTTCGAGCTTTTGATATCGTTAGTTAGCCTTTGTATCTGGAATTCGGTCTTTTTTAATTCCGATTGATTGATAATGGCAAGCGATTTTAGTTTTTTTTCCAATTTATGTTTTTCGATTGATACAATCTCCAGTTCAAGCTCTTTGATTTTTCGTTGTACAGGAGATAAGTACTTTATTTGAACCGAGTCAAGGTTCGCAATATCGGTTTCAGCGGCATTGTTTTTAACCTGGGCTTCCATTAAGGTATATTGTAAATCCAAATTGGCTTTCGTTTTATTTAATTCGGCTTCGGCAGTTTCTAAGTTTACAAGTGATTCATCATATCTCTGTTTCAGATCTTTATCATCTATTATGCAAACCACTTCGCTATCTTTTACATAAGCTCCATCCTCGATGATATACGTTATATAGCCATCTGAATTTCTTGGACAGCCATAAGTTGTTGATTGAACCGGCTCAACCAATCCATCGATTGTCAGGAAATCTTCAAAATCTGTTTTGGTAACTGTATATATTGGTAACTCCTTTTTCTCTCGCGATTTACATGAGAAAAGCAGTGTTAGTAAGGAAATACTAAGTATGAGCGGGTAGTTTTTTGCCACAGTATAGGTTCAGTTAAAAGACCATACAAATTAACGAAATTATTTTAAATTTATTACCCACCGGTTAACTACTTTATGTTTTATTTATATATATAAAACAGTTGGCTATAAATAAATATTCTTAAATGTTGATTTTTAAAGAATATTCAGACAACAATGAGATGCTGATAACAGAAAAAGAAAGCGTCCAACGAAATAATTTTCGTCGCACGCTCAAGAGTTCATCTTTTCATTTGTGAGATATAAAAGTTGATTAAAATCAAACAACAGTTATTTTAAAAATTAAATGGAAATCCACATTTATCCATTCACTAGCCTTAATTAATCCCATCATGGTTACCGGAGGGTCCAGACCAAAATCACGTATATCAATATTTAAGTTACCATCTATGTGATATTGATTTCCGGCATTCGTTGCAATGATTGGGATATTATAGGTTTTGGTTACACCGGTAATAGTAAAATTGATATTTGCACTGGCAGTAATTGCTTGCTTTTTCCCCGGCAGTTCAGGCTGTAACTGGAATGAATTTAGCTGAATGAAAATATCAGGATATTCATCTGATTTTAAAAGATTCAGAAATCCTTTCAATGCAACGATATTATCCGAGTCAAAGTTTTTAAGGGCAACAGGAAATTTATTCTGACTTAGATTTATTTTATTCTGGACAGCAGTCAACGTTGCATTTTGAGCTTTTCGTTGCAGCTTGTCTCCACTTTGGATGAGTTTAAACCTCAAAAGGTTTGTTGATCCATGAATGGTAAGAGAACTGTTTTTTTGTAGTTCTACAGAAACAATAGTTTGCCCAATAATTAATTGGGAAACAATCAAAACCAACAAAATTCCGAGTTGTCTTTTCATAACGCAAAGATAGAATTTATTTACAAAAAAACCGGTAAGAAACATGTTCTTACCGGCCATAATTATTAAAACAATTTATTAAAACGAAAGAACGGCTTCAGCACTTAATCCGTGGAATTCTGCACCAGCATTAATTGTTTCAGCAGGGAATCCGGTATATGTTTGGTTTACATATTCAACTTTTGCCATAATGTTTTTTGTAACGTACCAACCTGCACTTATAGCTAAACGATTAATTCCGATAGAATATCCAGGTATTGTTGATGCAGGTACCGCAGTAATACCTTTTTTCCCTACAATAGCACCCGTAGCTGGATTTAATGTAAACGGCACAGCAGTTACACCGACTACTTCTGGAATGTAAACAGAAGCAACATCTGCGGTAACCGTGTTGAAACGAGCACCTACAAAGAATTGTTCTGATTTTCCTAAACGTAATACAAGGTCAGTAGCAAATTGATTTGCGGTTCTATTGGTTGCTTCAGATGCTTTAGCACCACTTGCAGCCTCTAAAGTGGTAAATGATTCAACTGCAAGGCCATCAGTCAGGTTATATTTCAAAAATAAGTTACCCATAAAAGTAGTCAATCTATCTGACAAACCCGGATTGTAACGACCACCAAATGCAGTTGTAGTACCAGGAGCAGCATTGTACATAATAGCAGTATAGTTAGAACCGGTACGGTCACCACCAAACAATGTATTAGAGCCTGAACCGGCTGTAGTATAAACTGAACCAGTTAAACGGGCGCGGAATTTATCATTAAATTGTTTGTCGTAACCCAATTTTGCAATAAATGCCGGGTTTTTGATACCGTTAGAATATTTGTTAGCAGCCACTGTAGTGTCAATAACAGCCAGGTTAGGATTTAACTGACCATCTGTTACAGATAAAGATCCGATAATTCCATTGTAGTTTACATCAGCTTCTGCACCAATTTCAGTTGCAAACTCATCCATGATATAGTTATCCATAAATGGATTGTAAATTGCATTACCACCATCTGAACGACGGAAATGAGCATCACCGTAGTTTACGTCCATTTGACCCATTTTAATAGTAGTATATTTCATGATATTGTCCAATAAATCCAATTTCAAAAATGGTAATTTATCGAATTGAACATAACCACCTTTTACCCATGTTTCATTATGATGTTTTGATGCTAAATACAATGTAACCTGTAAAGTAACACCATCGGCCAAATAACTGTTGATGTATAAATTAGCCATTGACAAACCGAAGTTAGGAGCATTTTTGAAAAGAGCCTGTGTATTTGTTGCTGGATTTTGATCAGTAACTGAATTGCTATTTGTTAGCATGGTATAAGGCATTGAAAAAGATCCGCCAAATCCTACACTCGGGCCTTTAAATTCAATGTCTGTTTTTGGAGTCTCAAATACATTAACTCCGGTCTGGTCAGTTGCACGTAATTGAGCAAAAGCAACGCTGCTCATAAAAACAGCAGCAACTACGGTAAGAATAGTTTTTTTCATTTTTTTCTGATAATTTTGTTAATAATGATTTTTTATTTTTATTAATTTAAATGTAATTATCCACCCTCTTGATCGTTTGCATCGTCCAAAAGTGCTTTGAAATCAATTTTAATAGATCTGTTATTTATCCAACAAGGCACTAATTTGCTGATTACCTTCTAAATAGATATCATATTTTAGTGTAATTACATCACCTACCCGCATCATTCCCATCATGGCAGTCGGAGGGCTCATTTTAAAATCGGTCATCTTTAAAGGAATACTACCTTTAAATTCAAACAATCCCTGTTTTGTACTTACACCAGTAGCTTTAAAGACGATTTTTTTTGTCGTTCCAGCCATAGTCAGGTTTCCGATAACTGTAGCTTCAATTTCTTTACTACTAAGTTTCACGGAAGTTGCATCAGTAAGCTGGAAACTGATGTTTGGATTTTTTTCCGCATTAAAGGCTTCATAAGTCTTAGTATCCATTAATTTCTCAGCACTTTTAATTGACTTTACCGGAATCTGTACGGATAATTTTTCTACTTTTTTGTCACTATTTATGATCAACTCTCCGCTGATTTGCGTAACTTTTGTTTCAAAATTGTGAACGTTAGTAGTTCCCAAAATAGTCATTGTAGACGTACGGGGATTTATTTTTAAGGCTTGAGCCTTCATTTGAGTTGTTGTGAACATCATACCAAAAATCAGGCAGATCAAACTCATTTTTAATTGTTTAGTGGTCATAATCTTATTTTATTTAATTGTTTTATAATTTCTATTATTCCATTTTTCAAAATCTCATTAATATACATACTATAACATTAGTAGCATACAAGAATTAAAAAAAAAGATCAAATTCAAATAGCATTATTTTTTAGTATTATACTTATACTATAACTCTTATAGTATAAACATTCAAAAAAAAAGAACTTCCTGAAAAATCAGTTTATTTGAACAGGATCAACATGGTTACATTCATAATAAGTATCATGGATGATTTGAGCGAGAGTCTTTTTTTGTAAGATATCACAAAATTCAGACCGAAATTCGTTCCAGTAGCTTCTCCCTTTACAATTATTCATTGATCGGTCACAATAACAGGGGTTACTAATGCATTCAATAATCGTAATTTGTTCAAAAGCAGTGTAAATATCCAACATAGTAATTTCTTCAGCAGGACGGGTAATTATATATCCACTGCCTCTTCCTCCTGAATTAACTATCAGGCCTTTTTGTTTTAAATCCAAAATGATAGGATCCAAATATTTCAAAGAAATATGTTGATTCTTCGCGATATCTTTTTGCAAAATTCCATTCGGTTCATTCGATCTTGCTATCTCAACCATCGCTCTTAAGCCGTACCGTATTTTTGTATTGATTCTCAAAATTAAAGAAATATTTCTGCAAATATAAAACAAAATTATATATGCTATAACTTTAGTAGTATGTTTTTCTGTAATTTATCAAGTATTCTAAATTATTTAAACAGATATTGTTAATTATATTTACATTACATACCTCATTTATAAATATATCCTTCACCAAATAAAGGAGTAATCTAAATATAATTTCAAATGTATTTAATCACAAATACAATTTATTATTATGTTTTGTCATTATTTCAGTTTGAATTATAAGAAAACAGCACAAATTATATGCCTTTTTATGTCATATAATAACAAAAAGAAATATATTTAACCATACAAAAAGAGTTATTATTCATAATAGCCGGTTGAAATCTTACATATTTACGAGTGGTAAAATGAGTATACTCTTTATCAGTTTCATTAGTTTATCTGATGGGAATTGGGTATAAAATTGGAAGGTGTGAGAAAGAAGATGTTATAGTAAAATAGTATTCATCTAAAATCAAAAAATAAATTTACAGTCTAGATTTTGCAAACGGTCTTTACATTAAAATAAGACGGGAATAATTCAGTGTTTAGCCATATATCACATTATCAATAATTATCATTGATAATTTGTTGGAGACTCCTTTTTTGTAACATTTGACAAAATTCATTTCTAAACTCGCTCCAATAATTTTTAGCTTTGCACTCATGAGCAGATCTTTCGCAAAATCCACAATTATTTATACATTCAATAATGGATATTTGTTCAAAGGCAGTGTAAATATCAAACATGCTAATATCTTCAGTCGGACGTGTCAAAATATAACCACTCCCTTTACCTTTGGAATTGGCAATTAAATTCTTTAATTTTAAAGCAGATATTATTGGGTCAAGGTATTTCAGTGAAATATTTTGATTCTTTGCAATGTCTTTTTGCAACATACCATTGAGTTCTGTTGTACTTGCAATTTCAATCATTGTTCTTAGACCGTACCGTATCTTTGAATTTATCCTCATGATTAATGAAATATTTCTGCAAATATAGCTTAAATATACCAATACTATCCCACAAATAGCATAATATTTCTAAATTTATTTTTGTCCTAAATTATAATTATAGTTAATTTGAAGTGCCGAATGCGGTTGAAACTGGTTTATAGCAGTTTACATGCTAGCACAAACAGTTTACTATGGAAAGAAATAATCCAATAAAGAAATTAATCTTTAATTCCAAGCAGCAGAATTACAGGATGAAATCAATAGAGTAAGTGAAAGATATATAATCAAATATCTTAAAATCATTATCAAAAGAACTATTAATTTGATAATAAATAAAATGAATAAATGAGCTTTCAAATTTAAATATTACAAATAATTTATCTGCATTCATCAAAATAATTCTTTGGCAAGGTAGATATATTGACAACCTCTCCTTCTTTATATTTGTCAGGATTTATATTTACAGTGATTTTTTGAGGAATAGTATAGCCGGTCACTTTCACTTCCGTACGACGGTTTGCCTGATGTTCTTCTTCGCTACATGGGACTCCGTCCGAACAACGATTCAACAATTGAGATTCACCATAACCTTTGGCCGTTATTCGTTTAGAATTTATTCCATGTTGAATAAGGTAAGCTACTGCAGATTCGGCTCGGTGCTGCGACAATTTCTGGTTATATTTGGTCGAACCACGCGAATCGGTATGAGATCCTAATTCAACTGTAATTGGTTGTTCATTTAAAACCATGATAAGACTATCTAAAATTGGCATTGCATCCGGGCGAATGTTCCACTTGTCAAAGTCATAATGTATATTACTTAACTTCCAGACAAACCCAACCTTAAATTTATCAAGTAATAAATTTCGGGGAGAATTTTGGATAGTGTCCTCTGGTTGAGGTTCGTATTTAATATTTGATGATAAACAATCACTTAAGTATTTTTTATCCACTGCTTTAATTATTACTTTACTGGTTGTTAGAACAGGAAAATAGTACTTACCATTTTGATCGGTTTTGGCAATATAAACAGTATCATTATTGAGATTATATAAAAATAAGGTAGCACCCGCGATTGGGATTAATGATTGTTTTTCAATAACATAACCTTCAAAATATGATTTTTTTGGAAGTTTCGGTAGTTTGACCGGAATAAAAGTAAAACGATAGATATTATCATTATAGTTCAACCGATCGGAAGTAAAAAAACCTTTTAAACCTGTAGAATCTTGTTCTGTCCATCCGAAATCATCAGCGGAACTATTGATCGGATAACTTATATGTTCGACTTTTCCATTTCCGGAAATAGCTTCATGCAAAGGAATCCGAAAAATATCCAACCCTCCTAATCCGGGTATATTATCGCTGCTGAAATACAAGAAACCATTTGCTGTGATAGACGGGAAAACTTCATTTCCAACGGTATTAACATTATCACCAAGAGCCTTTAGTGAATCCCAGGGCTGATTGATATCGTTACGTTGTGAAAAATATAAGTCGAAATTTCCTTTACCCCCTTTTTTATCACTGGTACAAACCAGGATTGTTCCTTCGGAATTAACAGCCGGGTGCATTACTGAATAGGAGTTTGCATCCCCAAAAGGCAATTTGACTATCTTTGAAATACCGGATGACGAATAAAGTCCTTCCATAAGACAGATTCGGTTAACCCCTTTTATATCGGTTTGTGGATAATTTGCTGAAAAATACATATGATTATTTTTATCTACAGAAATCTCACCTGTATTAAATTTAAAATTTTCAAGCCCTCCAATGGGTTTCCCAATTGTGTTTAAGTCAGCTTTTATTGTAGACTCTTTAATAAATTTACGATACGTTTTATCCATTGATTTGTTATCACCACAATCATATATAGCTGAAAGCTTTTTGTTCATATTTCCCGAAGTTTTTGAATTGGAACTTTTTAATTCCAAATGATAAAGTGATGGAATACTATCGACATCAGGAATCGGGATTTTCCACAAACGGACATAATTATCGCCGTCCCATCCATAAGCCCTATTTTTAATAACAAATGGCTTATTGCTACTGAAAAACAAAGTATTACATGCAACAAATGGAGAAAATTCCCGGTATGAAGAATTGATATTCAGAAAACCGATTTTCCATTTGAGCGAATCTTGCTTCATTTTATTTATTGAATCCAATTCATTGTAAACATCTGCCTTCAATCTGTAACCAACCACACCATTTAGCCATTCTGACGCTTGTTTATATTTCCCGTTGCGTGCATAGAGTTCGGCAATCCTAATTTTATCTTTCTGATTTACAGAATGATTTACGCTGTTATAGATGAGCATGTAAACCGTCAAAGCTCTATCGTATTCTCTCATTTGCCAATAACAATCGGCTAATTTCGGAAGAATTTCCTTTTGGGAATTAGGGGAAAACTTCAAATAATTTTCATAATACTCAGCTGCAACAGCAAATTTTGAATTCTGGTAGGCAATGTCTGCCTTTGTTAATAATATGCTATACTTTATTTCTTCAGTTTTATTACTATTAGTCATGGCATAGGATAACCCAATGTTTATTAATAAACAAATTACCAAAGCTCCTTTTATAATAATTGTATGTTTCATTTTAGCATAGCCATTTTTATTCATTAATAGTAACGAGGCGATAAAATGCGTTGATTTTTTTTAGTACAAAATTCATATCTAACCATTAATTCATGTGTCCCTTTGTTGAAAGGTTTAAGATTTGAGATGGTGTAATCGTAAGCATATCCTAGTCGAAACTCAGGAGTAATCTGAATTTCAAACATTCCTACAAATGCATCACCTGTTCGATAACTGAAACCTAATCCAACAATATTCTGAATCCATGCATTCATATTGAAATCATATTCGAGAGGTGCTCCTTTTACGGCTTTCATTAAAACTGATGGTTTAAGAACAAGAAATTCAGACATTTTGAAAATGTATCCACCTGTCAGAAAGTAATGATTATTTGCGCCTACAATACTTTGATCATTATTCGCATTTATTTTTGTGTTCAACAAAGCCGGAGCCGAAAGACTCATATACCAGTTGTCAGTGGCAAATAAAATTCCAAATCCTGCTGTCGGTAGTACTCCATTGACATCCTCTTTAAATGCAGGATCACCACCTACAGTAGTCAACAACCCGGAATATGTAGTTCGGAAATTTAAAACACCACCACTTAATCCAAAGGATAAAAAAGATTTTTTGAAAGGAATACGGTATGAATAGAATGCCTGAATTCCAGTTGTATTCTCAATTCCCAATTGATCATTATAAATTTGTACCCCGAATCCAACATTGCTTTGATCGGCACGATTATCCCATGACAAAGACGCAGTTGTTGGAGCACCTTCAATTCCTATCCATTGTTTTCGATACAAGGTAGTAATATTATTTGTAGCACGATTTCCGGCGTAGGCTGGATTAATATGAATCAAATTAAACATATACTGTGAAAACATGGGTTCTTGTTGTGCTTTGAGTGAATTAACAACAAAAAGCAGACACAAGAAAATTATCCATCGAATTTTCGAGAGATAAGACCTTTTCAGCAAGTTTGTTATAATACACTTTGTCATCAGGTTCTGTTATATTTTAAAACTTTTCAAATTACATTAATAAGGAACAATTTTCCTTTTAACGCCGTAATGTTATATATTTTACACCTTTAAGTACTATTTCACCGGAGGAAGCATTTAATTCTTTATAGCTACAATAATAAGTTCCATCCGGTAAGTCTTTTCCTAAAAAATTACCAGTACCTTTTCCATCCCAATCATTTTGATAGTCGATGCTTTTATAAACCGAATTGCCCCAGCGATTAAATATCTCGATTTCAATTTTAGTGCTAACCGGGTGTTTGATTTCAAATAAATCATTAAAACCATCACCATTTGGAGTAAATGCATCAGGAATAAAAAATTCAATAGGTACTAATTCTGCAGTCGAAGTATTATTAACAAGAGTAGCTTCAACTTCATCACATTTAATTACGGCAGTCATGGAATAGCTCCCGGTTGCATTAACTGTTGCCGTTATTGTTAAGGTTTCGTTGGCACCATTAATCATGTTTCCTATAGTCCACAAACCAGTTTGCGAATCATAATTACCGATTGTGTTTGATGTTGAAAAAAAAGTAAAACCGCTTGGTAATTTTACAGTGACTGAAGTTCCGGTGGCATTATCCGGGCCATTATTTTTAGCGACAATTGTAAATACTACAGTTTGTCCAATTGTTGCAGTTGAAGTATTAATTGTTTCTACTACAACTAAATCTATGTTATTACAACTTGGAGTAATAAATGTTAAAATCTCCGGAGAAGAAATACAACCACTAGAATTTTTTGATGTTACATTATAGGTACCAGTTGCAATATCATTAAAAATCACACTTGATTGATAATTACTACCAATGCTATAAGTTAAATCACTTCCGATTGGAGCTGTAATAGTTATACTTCCTGTTGGTAGTGAACAAGTTGGTTGAGTGACTGAAATAGTAGGAGTAGTTGGAGTCAGTGGTTGAGCTGCAATGACAATATCATCTGTAAATGCAGAAACACAACCGGATGAATTGATTACGCTGTAGTTATACGTTCCTGCAGTCAAACCTGAAATCGTTATGTCGGAAGTTGAGCCGGAAATTGCT
>DIZI01000010.1:0-212 GCA_002427885.1 Paludibacter sp. UBA6032 | reverse complement strand
GGGAATTAATCGTTGCCGGAGTAACTACTGAATTACAACCACCCATGCTTTTTATAATCACATTGTAATTTCCGGGAATTAATCCTGATTTTATATTGCTGGATTGAAAATTGATACCATTATCAAAACTATAAGTATCAGTTGCACTTTGAAGAGTAACAGTAATTGTTCCGGTTCCTACAGCACAGCTTGGTTGTGTGACAGAAATAACG
>DIZI01000026.1:16588-45562 GCA_002427885.1 Paludibacter sp. UBA6032 | reverse complement strand
GCCATATTTTAGGACAAGACAGTATGAATGAACCTGAAATCGAAGATCAGGACCTAAGAAGAGAGGACGAGTTCTGACTGAAGAAGCGATTGATTCTGAAAATCAACCTGCAATCAGCCATCGCTGAAAGTTTGATCAGGATAAAAAATGCTTCGTAAATTAATTTTAAGAATGAAAATTGCAGCATTAATTACAAATTTATTTGTATGTTTGCATTTACATTCGGAAAGATTAATCATTTTAATTATCTGAACATTAATGTAATATAAACGTAACATGATTGTAATTTTCTTAACAATAAAGGGGCAATATGAAAAGTAAAAAAGAAAAAGCGGAAAAGGCAATTGAATTTGCAGAAATATTGAAATCAAGTGTTGATCTTCTGAAGGAAAAAGGACAGGATACCGAATTTGTAAAAACATTTGATCAGACAGTCCGGAAATTAGTTAAACTGCAAAAGGAACTGATTACATTAAAGGAGAAAGTCAGAACAAAAAAGGAAATGATTCAGGAAGTCAGGGAACAGGCCATTGAACAATCCAAAGTTGCCATGAAAATAACGAAGGATTTACCTGAAATTAAAAAGGGAAAAACCAAAAAGGAGAAAAAGCAGAAAGTTGAAAATGCTGAAAAGCCTGCTTAAAACCGATTTTGTTTAACTCAATGGGTTATTACAGGAACAGCTGAATCTGAATATGAGCCCAAAACTCTCTTTAACTATAATCTAATTGCAAAACAGTGCCTGATAGGTACCATTTTGTTGAGTGCAATCGGATGCCTTTATTTGCAGGTACATTATTTTTATCTTCTCAACTAACAAACCATTCGAATAAATACTTACTTATGAAGACAGGTTTTCAACATTTTTTCAGGGCAGTGCATCTGAAATGGATTTTCATGGCTCTGATTGTAATGTATTGTCCGGTCGTATTGCAGTCACAACTAATACAAAACCCGGTCATCAAGCTTCCCAACGGTTGGAGTTTGAGCCCTGCCGGGGAACAGATTCCGTTGGGCGATCTTCCCCTGAACATCGCCGTTTCACCCGGGTTGAAATATGCAGCAGTGACAAACAATGGCGAAAGTACGCAATCCATTCAACTCATCAGTCTTAAAACACGGAAAGTACTCGATACATACAATGTGGGCAAAGCCTGGCTTGGTTTGGCGTTTGGCGATTCGGAGAAAAACCTGTATGCATCGGGCGGGTATGACAACTTCATACTACATTTCGAAATCAGGAACGATCAACTTATTTGCCGGGATACGATCAGGTTGGGGCAGCCCCTGGCGAAGATTTCAGTAGCCGGTTTAGCGGTCGACGAAAGGGCAAACAGACTGTACGTAGTAACGAAGGATGATAATTCGTTGTATATGCTGAACACGACAACTAAAAAAATCATCAAACAACTTCCGTTGGACGGAGAAGGATATACCTGTATTTTGTCTCCCGACCGGAAGGAATTGTATTGCAGTTGTTGGGGCTGCGGTAAAATTAATATTTTCAACACCATCACCTTCGAAAAACAAGGATCGGTTGCGGTGGGAAACCATCCGAACGATATGGTAACGGATAAAAACGGGAAATGGTTGTATGTTGCCAATTCGGATGATAATTCGGTTTCAGTCGTCAACCTGCCAAAAAGAAAAGTTGTCGAAACCCTGAATGCAGCCCTTTATCCAACAACATTAACCGGATCCACCACCAACGGTGTTGCTTTGACAAATGATGGAAAAACACTTTACATAGCCAATGCCGATAATAATTGCCTCGCCCTTTTCGATGTTTCCATTCCAGGTGAAAGTAAAAGTCTGGGATTTATCCCTACAGGTTGGTATCCCGATTGTGTACGTGTAGCCGGAAACCGGATTCTGGTGTCGAACGGGAAAGGACTGACTTCGATGCCTAATCCCAAAGGTCCAAACCCTGTCGGGAAAAAAGATAAAGTGGAATACCAGAAAGGAGACATCGAAGATACTGAAGAAGAACAATATATTGGAGGACTTTTCAAAGGCACGCTGGCTGTAATTCCCGAACCGGATGAAAAGCAACTGGCAGACTGGACTAAACAGGTGTACCAAAATACAGCATTCAACAAGGAAAAGGAAACCAAAGCGGATGGCATGAAAGGCAATCCCATTCCGATGACTGTAGGCGAAGCATCACCCATCAAATATGTTTTTTATATCGTCAAGGAAAACCGGACTTACGATCAGGTACTGGGTGACATGCCACAGGGTAACGGAGATACTTCGTTGGTTCTTTTCGGACGGAAATATACGCCAAACCAACATAAGCTGGCATCGGAATTTGTTTTGCTGGATAATTTCTATAACGATGCCGAAGTGAGTGCGGACGGACATAACTGGAGTTTAGGTGCTTATTCCAATGATTACCTTGAGAAAACATGGCCGACTTATTACGGTAACCGTGGCGGAAATTATGATGCCGAAGGAAACCGGAAAATAGCCAACAATAAAGATGGTTTTATATGGGATTTTTGCCGGAGAAATAATGTAAGCTACCGTACATACGGTGAGTTTGCCGATGATTACAAACCGAACCTGCCGGTTCTTAAAAATCATTTTTGTCCTTACTACACCAGCTGGGACCAAACGGTTATGGACACTACCCGTTTCAGACAATGGAAGCAGGATTTTGATTCATTACTTTCCATTCATCAGGTTCCGCAATTGAATACGCTTCGTTTTATCAACGATCATACCGAAGGAATGAAAATCGGTCGCCCGACTCCCTTCGCGGAAGTAGCCGATAACGATCTGGCGGTTGGATTATTTGTCGAATACCTGAGTAAAAGTCCTATATGGAAAGAATCTGTCGTTTTCATTGTGGAAGATGACTCGCAAAATGGTCCCGATCATGTAGATGCACACCGGAGCACAACTTATGTCGCCGGAGGATTTGTGAAACAATCTTTTGTCGACCACACGGCTTATTCCACTACTTCCGTCCTGAGAACTATTGAACTAATCCTTGGTCTGCCACCCATGAGCCAGTACGATGCGGCTGCCGAACCCATGTGGCGCTGTTTCAATACCGGGGCCAATCATCCTCCTTTCCGTTCTGTTCCGGCAGAGACGGATCTTTTTGAAATAAACCGGGAATATAGTGCATGGCAACGGAAAAGCGAAACCTTTGATTTCAGCAAGGAAGACCGTGTGAAAGACAGCGACCTGAACGAAGTGCTCTGGGTTGCCTGCCGGGGAACCTCGACATCCTGCCCTCCTCCGGTTCACGCTGCATTTGTCAGGATAAATGAAAAGGACTAAACTGAAGTTGAAGGATTTCAACCGCTGAACCGGAAAGGATCAAAATAGAATCAACGACATAACTTTCTGCACAAAATTAATTTTACAGTATCCGTCTGACCGCTTTAAGCAGTCGGATGGATTTCGGTTATCCGCATTTATTTCATCCGTTTATTCCATTTCCGAACATTAAGTGAGTAAAAAGGGTTTTATATGTATTATGGAAAAAAAGAACAGAATAGAATTAATCAGGCAGGAAGTGAATGCTATCCTGCAGAATCAACAGGACACTGAACACCGGCGCGAAGGCTATGTTCATCTGTATGGTGTGGCGCAAAACTGTACATTATTGGCTATCAGACGTGGACTGGATATTGAGCTCTGCACTATCATTGGACTCTTACACGATATTTATACCTACAAACACGGTTATGTAAAAGAACATGCCATGCTGGGAGCTGTCGAAGCCGAAAATCTGTTGCGAAAACTGGCGGTTTTCAGCGAAGAAGAAATAGAAATTATCAAAAATGCCATCTGTTATCATAGTAATAAAAAAATTAAACACGATAAATATTCCGAACTGATAAAAGATGCGGATTTGTTGCAAAATTTTCTTTATAACCTATCATTTAATGTGAAACATAAGAAAAGAATAAAGAATACATTGAAGAGCGTGGGCATAAAAATGAAATTCAATAAAGTAAATCCTGCTAAAGAGAAAGCCCAAAAATGAGATATGAACAAAACTCCCTGATCGACACAAAATAACATTAAATCAATATATTATGGACAAAATCAATAAGCGATACAATTCACTTGTGATGAATTACAAGGAAATTGAAAAAGGAACATCGGAACAGGAAATTCATGATAAGAGAGTTACTCTGAGACGAATCTTCCCGGTTCTTGCTGCTTTCAGGGTGAAGCCCTCCAAA
Source organism: Paludibacter sp. UBA6032 (assembly GCA_002427885.1). GTDB lineage: Bacteria > Bacteroidota > Bacteroidia > Bacteroidales > Paludibacteraceae > Paludibacter. Next base: position 41,357 of record DIZI01000026.1, on the reverse strand, counting down.
GTAAAAAACGGAGAAAAAGCATTTAAGTTATTCGGACAGTTGCGTGACATTCAGGTTCAGATATTAAAGTTGGAAAGTGTGGAACCAAGCCCCAAAACAGCTGATTATCTTGCTTATTTGAAAGCAATAGAATCAAAAACCAGCGATAAAGTGATCCGGTTTTGTAAAAAGAAAGAACTTGTTTTTCCTTCCATCAGAAAAAAACCGCAGGTTGTCAAATCGAAAATATATATAAAAGCAAACGAATCGCTTGCCAAACTCATTAAAAAAATCCAGGACAGAAGGACTGATTATGCCTGCGATATTCATAAAATAAGGATAGAATTTAAGAAGTTCCGTTATATTGCTGAAATTCTTCTGACCATCGAAAATGCGGATGATGCCAGACTCGAAAGGATTAAAGACTATCAGGATTTACTGGGCGAAATTCAGGATTATGAAATTCTAATGGCCGGAATAAAACGGTTTTATAAGAAGCGAAAATTGAATAGCGGGGAAATTATCGGAATCTTTGAGAAAAATAAAAAAACGTTGATTGAAAAGTTTGACAATGAACTGGAAACGCTTATTCAGGTTTGCCATGATGTCATCAGTCTGAATAATGATGTGGTAAGTTTAGATGCAGACAAAATTAAAACGGAGGAACAGTCTGTTTCAAAACAGGATGATTTCGGTATAATGGGTGTTATTGCCTCATTAAAACAGCAGCCTGAAAAGTTACTTGACGATATTATTGCTGTTAAAGAGAAAGCGGATATTCCGTTCATTGAAAATGTACTGTCGGCTCAGGTTCCGGACAGTCCTGTGATAAAAAACACAGTCAGGAAAAAAGAAAAAGCTGTTTCAGTCGCGAAGCAAGAGTCTTTAACTACGGCTCCTAAAAGAACAACAAAAACAACAATTGCTAAAACGAGAGAGGTGACTTCTCCGACTGAAAAAGTGACAGCAAAGAGAAACCCGAAAGTTGCAGCCAAAACTGTTGTCAGGAAAGTAGACAGGAATAATAAGGTAGATGATACAGATGTAAAACAATAAGTACTAAGCACTCTTTGATAAAAGCAGTTCAATCGGCTTATTATTATAAAATATATATTTATGGGGAAGAAAGAGTTATTTGATATAGATGATTTCAGGGTTACCGATGGAAAGAAATTTTCATTATCCGATTACCCGGCCGAAGTGAAAAACAAGGGCATGGATAAGGTGGAAGGTGAAATGTTGACACGGAATGATATTGAAGATTTAGCGGCACTACAGGATGTTTTGTATGCCGAAAACCGCCGTGCAGTTTTAATCGTTATTCAGGCAATGGATGCGGCAGGCAAGGATGGTACCATTAAGCATATTATGTCGGGAGTAAATCCGGCCGGGGTGAGTGTGAGTAATTTTAAGTCACCTACAGCCGCTGAATTAGATCATGACTATTTTTGGCGACATTATATCGCGTTACCCGGTAAGGGACAAATTGGTATTTTCAACCGTTCACACTACGAAAATGTATTGATAACGAAAGTTCATCCGGAGTTTATTTTAAACGAAAAACATGCCGGCATAGAATCGGTAAAAGATGTGAATAAATCGTTTTGGGATGAACGTTATAAACAGATATGTCGTTTTGAGAAGAATCTGGTGGAGAATGATGTCACGATTTTGAAATTCTTTTTACATGTTTCGAAGGAGGAGCAAAAGCAACGTTTTCTGGACCGGATTGAGGATCCGAAAAAGAACTGGAAATTTTCGACTGCCGATCTGAAAGAAAGGGCTTATTGGGATGCTTATCAGTCGGCTTACGAAGATGCCATTGCGAATACCAGTACAAAATCAGCTCCGTGGTTTGTTATTCCTGCTGATAATAAGTGGTATACTCACTATCTTGTAGGAAAAATCATTTGCACTGAATTAAAAAAACTGGACTTAAAGTATCCTGATATCTCAACATCGGAAAAAGAAGCTTTATTGAAATCGAAAGATATATTGTTGAATGAAACATAGACGGCAATAACTTTCCCGGGGTTAAGAAATTTGGGAAAGTTATTTAAAACGACTAATCCAAAGAATCCGGTTTTTTCCCCTTTTTTTCTTTCCACTTTACGTAGAGCATGTGGATAATGCCATCGATAAGTCCGATTTTAGGGACAATAAAATTCTTTGCTCCGACACTTTGTGCTACATCAATATAGGTGTTTGCCGCGGGAACAATAACATCGGCCCGGTCGGGTTTTAGTTTGTATTTTTCAATCAGTTCATCCACATTGTATTGCTTCAATTCTGCGGTAATTGCTTCAAGCGCTGTAAGTGGAAATTTGCGTCCGGTACGGGTCTTTGCCAGAGCATTCAGTTTGATAATATTTCCACCCGAAGCAATAATATCACTGATTTGATATTGCTCTTTCAATTCTTGTAAATCCCGGTGCAACATATCGTATTCTCCACTCTCTACTTTGTCGTTTAGTAAGCGTACAGTTCCTATCTTGTAGGATTTTGATTGTGACAGTTCGCCGTTTACCAGCAAACTTATTTCTGTACTACCACCACCTACATCCACGAAAACATAGTTTTGATGTTCATTTAAGTTGTAATAAAAATGGCTTTCGTAAATAATCATTGCCTCTTCGTGCCCATCGATAATTTCAACTTTCAAATCGGTTTCCTTTTTGATTTGTTTTACGAGTTCTTTGGAGTTTGTAGCTTCTCGCATAGCAGCTGTAGCACAGACCCTGTAATCGCTTACATCGTATACTTTCAACAAATGCTTAAATGCTTTCATTAGTCGGATAAGGTTTTTAGCCTTGCTGTCGCTTATTTTCCCATCAACAAACGATTCCTGCCCCAAACGCAAAGGGACCCGAATCATCAGTGTTTTGTCGAATGATTCTTCAGCATTACCGGGTACAATACTCATAATTAATAATCGAACGGCATTGGATCCGATATCTATGGCTGCAAATTGAAGACTGTTCATAATTGATACTTGTTTGGGAATGATTATTTAAATATTTTCTTGTTTCTTTTCCTGTAAATTTCTTGTGTAATTGTTTTTGTAAAAGCTATAAATTTCTTCCTGCGACCTGAATGGAGATTCGTTTTCACCCGCATTCAACCGGTTATTACCCGTTCCATCCACAATGCGTCCTTTCACATTGTCTTTCAACCCGAATTCAATAACGGTTTTTAATTGTTTTTGAAATTTAGGGTCATAAACGGGGGTAAACACTTCCACCCTGTAATCCAGGTTTCGCTGCATCCAATCGGCCGAACCTATGAAGTAACGTTCCTCGCCTCCATTGGCAAAAATCATGACTCTGGAATGCTCCAGATAACGGTCAATAATACCAATCACCTGAATGTTTTCACTTATTTTCGGTACACCTGTAACCAGCGAACAGTTTCCGCGAACCAACAGTTTAATTTGAACTCCGGCAGTGGAAGCTTCATAAAGCTTTTCAATAATTTTTTCATCAACTACATGATTGATTTTGCAATAAATATAGGCAGGCAATCCTTTTTTTGCATTTTCAATTTCTGTTCTGATTAAACTCATGATTTTTTTTCGCATAAACTGAGGGGAAACAATTAGCTGTTTGAAAGCAGGGTTTAAATAAGGCTGTTCCAAAAATTCAAACACGTTTTCCACGTCATCCACAATACTTTTATGGGCGGTCATCAGGGTGAAGTCGGTATATACGGTGGCTGTTCCCTCGTGGAAGTTTCCGGTACCGATGCAGGCAATGTTCCCGTTGCGCGCTTTGATATGAGTCAGTTTTGAATGCACTTTCAAACCCTCTACCCCAAGAATGACTTTAATGCCGGCATCCTGCATTTTTTTTGCCCAGTTTATGTTCGACTTTTCATCAAAACGAGCTAAAAGCTCTACAATTGCCGTGACTTTTTTACCATTCAAAGCGGCACAAATTAATGCTTTTATCACTTTGGAGTTTTTAGCCAGGCGGTAAATACTTATTTTGATTTCTTTTACTTCCGGATTAATGGCCGATTCGCGCAAAAGACGTATGTAGTAGTCGAAGCTATGGTAAGGATAGTGCAGGTATTGATCTTTATTCCGTATTAAAGTAATGAGACTTATCGATTTATCAAATGCCGGAATAGGAACCGGTGGATGATTGTCAAATTTTAAATTCTCCTTGAGTTTAGGAAATGTCATTAAGTCTTTTAGATTGTGATACCTGGATCCACTGACGGGGATGTCGTTTTTATCTATTCTGAGGAGTTTCTCGGTAAATCGTAAAAGATCAGATGGCATTTCACGGTCGTAAACAAAACGAACCGGCAGTCCGCTCTTTCTGCTTTTCAATCCTTTGGAGACTTTATCGAAAACACTTTGGTAGGCCGAATTATCAAAGTCCATCTCCGCATCACGGGTGAATTTTATCGTATATCCTTCGTACTTATCATGATTGAACTGTGAGAATATTTTGGGCAAACAAAAACGGATAACATCGTCAATAAACATGATGCAAATTTTCTCATCTTTCTTTGGCAAAACGATAAAACGGGAAAACTCGCCGGTAGGAATTTCAATTAAAGCATATTCTTTTTTATTGTTCTTCTTTTGGTCAGCTGAATTTGATATTTTGACAGCCAGATAGATACTTTTATCATTCAATTCAGGTTCATATTTCATTCTTGTTATCAAAACAGGAAAGAGAGAATTCATCAGTTCTTCCATATAGAATGTATTGATAAATTGTTTCTGATCTTCCGATAATTCGGACTCAGATACCCAATAAATATTTTCTTTTTGCAAAGCTTCATTCAATTCCAGAAATATAGATTCAAAATCTTTAGAATAGATCTCGTTTAGTTTCAGTATTTTTTTTAATGCTTTTTTCGAATCGGAATCCAAATGACGCATATTCTCTTCAATCTCGATAATCCGGCGCAAAGTAGCCACCCGTACCTGAAAAAATTCATCCAGGTTATTTGAATAAATACCTAAAAAACTAAGCCTTTCAAGCAAAGGGTTGGATTGGTTGGATGCCTCGTCGAGTATCCTGCGGTTGAAATACATCCAACTGACATCACGGTTTATGGTCTTGATACTCTTGGTTTTCTTTGTCATATTATATGCTGGTGCTGAAATACAAGATTGATATTTATTTAGATTGTTTCTTAGTCATAAAACAAAAATAAGCTTTAAAATTCAAATTCAGTTTAAAAACACATTAAATATCCCGGTTTTTGCAGAAATGTAACATGTATTACGACAATATGATGTTATGTATCGGATTAAGTAAAACAAATAGCTTTATTTATTTTTTAATCTCTGCGTAATGGCTTCTAAATATATTTGATACAAACAGAAACTAATTTTGCGTCATTATTTGCAATCTGCCGGCTTAAGTGACTTCAATACAACAAATCCAATGTTGATAAAATATAAAACAAAAATAATTAGTACAAGTTTAATTTTCAGCTTGTTTAATTGTTTAATTTTTTATTCCTGCAAACAGTCGGAGGCATCATCACCGGTAAATGTCTTCATCCCATCTCCAATAGCACAACTGTCAGATACAGTTCATATTTCACAGATTGTTTTTACTTCCGACTTACATTATGGTCTAAAAAGGGCATTTAGAGGAAAAGTAGTCGACGCTAATGTTGTCAATGAAGCAATGGTCAGTCAGATTAACTTGCTTCCTGAAGCTGTTTTTCCGCGGGATAAGGGAATAAATGCAGGGAGAAAAGTAGGTTTTATAGATTATGTCGCAATTAATGGTGATATTTCCAATAGGCAACAGTCTAGTATTCAGTCGGCATATGTTTCGTGGAATCAATTCGAAACTGATTATTTAAAAGGGATTCATTTGAAAAATAAAAAAAATAACGAAGCGGAGTTCTTACTTACATGTGGAAATCACGATGTCGCTAATGCAATTGGTTTTTCTAAAACATTAAATCCGGCTACCGATAACTCGGTGATGGTTAACATCTATAATTTGATGTTGCATCCAATTCCACAAAAAACATCCCGGAATTATAATTACAGTTCCGATAAACCAAATTTTTCGAAAGATATTGATGGAGTTCATTTTATGTTTATAACCATGTGGCCCGATTCTGCTGCACAAATATGGATGGAGAAAGATTTGTCCACCATTGATTCTAATACTCCTGCACTCATTTTTACTCACGATCCAATTGCAGGTGAACCGACTCATTTTACCAATCCGTTGGGTAATCACAGCATGAATGAGAATTACGAAAATGAAGTGGAAGAAAATTTCAAGGGAAATCTTGCTTTACAAAAGGAATTGGCTGTTTTTTTAAAGAATCATCCGAATATTAAGGCCTATTTTCATGGTCATACCAATTACAATCAATTTTACACTTTTGTTGGTCCCGATGGAAATCTGGATATTAAAGTTTTCAGAGTCGATTCTCCTATGAAAGGAGAATTTTCTGAAACAGATGAAACAAAATTGTCTTTTCAGGTTTTATCCCTCGATGCCGGAAACCAATTGCTAACCGTACGAGAATGCTTTTGGAATCAATCCGGAGCTTACTCATTAATAAGTTGGGGTGCAAGCTCTACAATTTCCTTAAGTCAGAATAAGTAAATATTTAATTTAATTCCGGCTATGTGCCTGGTATTAAATGTAAATATGTAAGTTTTATTCGTTTTATGCTTTCACATTAATAGTTTTGTAACAGAAATTATTCTGTATTGTAATTGATTTATCTCACATTCGTAGCTTATATAAAATCATTTTGTAATAATTACAATCTAATTTTGCGAAGTTATTGAACAGTTTATTCGTTGCACATATATTCATCTATAATCAATACGATGTATTACAGATTTACTTCCCCATTCCTTTTTATATTTCTATTTGCTTTAATTATTTCTAATTCGCTTAGTGCTACTATATTAAAGGGTAAAATATTAGATTCGAAGACAAATGAACCACTAACAGGCGCCATTTTTATTGATAAAAACAATGCTGGTTTTTACGATGTTGCTACTCTTGATGGTTCATATAGTATTAAGAAAATTAATTCCGGTCAACATACTTTTATTGTCAAATACCTGGGTTATGTTTCACAGGAAAAAAAAATTACGGTTACTCAAAATAAAGATGTAATTATTCTCGATGTATTACTCGATCCGGAAGCAATCTCACTCAATCAGGTAGAAGTGTTTGCACAGTTGGACCGGGAAACATCACAGTCTGCAAGAAATTCCGAGAAAAATGCCGACAATTTGCTGAATGTAATTCCCGCCAAATCCATTGAATTATCTCCGGATATTACTGTAGCCAATGTTTTACAACGAGTTTCAGGAGTAACTGTTCAAAAGACCGCGAATAGCGGTGAGGGGCAATATGCTATTATCAGGGGAATGGACAAGAGATACAATTACACACTTGTAAATGGGATTAAAATCCCCAGTCCCAATGATAAAAACCGATACGTTCCAATGGATATTTTTCCTGCTGAAATAATTTCTCATCTGGATGTTATAAAAGCTTTGACACCTGATATGGAAGGTGATGCAATCGGTGGTGCAATGAATCTGCAATTGAAAGAGGCACCGGACAGGTTGTTGGTCAATGTTACCGGGTCAGCAGGATATAATTCGTTGTTTTTACAAAGACCATTTTACACGTTTGATAAAAGCGTAGTTAATTTAAAATCACCGGCTGAAATGTACGGGACAAACTATCACGTTAAACCAACTGATTTTCCAATTGAAAACCTGAAATTCAATCCTATTCATCCATTCCCGAATTTTAATGGAAGTTTCAGCATTGGGGACCGATTTTTCAATCGTAAATTAGGAATAATTCTTTCATTAAGCAATCAAAACAGTTTCAGTGGATCCGATGCCTTTGTTACTATTCCAAGAGCACAACCCAATCCGGGGACTTTGCCTGCTTTTGAATCAAAGGAAAACCGGACTTATTCCACTCAGCAAAACCGATTAGGAATTCATAATAAGATTGATTTTCTACTGAACAGAAACAACACATTAAGTTTGTACAATGCATACTTTGAACTGGATAAATACATTTCAAGACATTCGGTAGTTACTTCTCTTAGTACCGGAGTTGGAAACACTGAAACAAAAGACCGTTCACAAACTCAGTTGGAACGAATTTATAATTCTACACTTCAGGGAAAGCATTCAATAAATGACAAGCTTTTTGTGGATTGGTCTGCGGTATATTCAAAAGCATGGGCCTACAGACCGGACGAAGTTGAATTACAATCAAACAGCACCAATATTGATAGCCCTATATTACAGGGAATTACTCATAAATGGATGCATAACACCGATCAGGATTTAGCCGGATATTTAAATATTAGCTGGAAGCCTGATAATTTATTCGAAAATACTGAAGTGAAAGCAGGAGGTATGTACAGGCATAAAAACAGAGAAAACTATTTCAATGAATATTCGCTCGATCCGGTTTTTGTGAATAATGCACCTCAATTGTTCACGACTATAGACAATGCCAAATTTGCCTTTTCAGGTTACAATGCCGATTTAGGTAGCCCGGTCAATCAAAATGATTATACTGTTTCTGAAGATGTTGATGCTTTTTATGGAGAAATAAAGACAAAAGTTTTAGAAAAACTTAATATTCTGGCCGGTGTACGGGTTGAACAAACCAGATTGGCATACAATACTCCAATGCCCGAAACTTTTATCGGTAAATCCGGAAGTCAGGCTTATATGGATGTACTGCCCGGAATGCATTTAAAATACGAACTTACAAAAAAACAGAATCTACGGCTAAGTTATTTCTCATCAATTTCCCGACCGGGTTATTTTGAGGTAATTCCTTATAATATCTCCGGAGAAACTTTCGATGAAAAAGGGAATCCGTATTTAAGAAGATCCAGGGCACAAAATATTGATTTCAGGTATGAACTTTTTCCGGGTGCTTCCGAACAGATATTAGCCGGTTTTTTTTATAAAAATATTAAAGACCCGATTGAATATAGCTTAGTGCGTGAAAATGGACCATCAGCTTTGCAGTTAAAACCGCAGAATTTTGGTACAGCGACCAATCTGGGGTTTGAATTTGTAATCAACAAATACTTTGGAAATTTTGGTGTTTCGGCAAACTATACTTTTACAAAATCGAGTATAACGACTTACAAGAAAACGTATCAACGTATCAACCCTCAAGACCAAACATCTGATTTTACTACAGATAGTGTACGGGTTACCAGACCTATGCAAGGGCAGGCCGACCATATCGCTAACTTATCAATTTTATATAAAAATCAGAAAATTGGTCTCGATCTACAATTATCAGGCGTCTATACGGGAAAATCGATATCACAGGTTTCAGGTTGGGATGGTCTTGATTACTGGAGTATGCCAAATACGACCCTTGATTTTTCATTCCAAAAGAAACTGAGCCGGAAAATAAATCTGAGTATTTTCGGAAAAGCCCGTAATTTATTGAATTCGCCGGCTATAACCCGTATTTTGAAATCAAATGACTATTATCTGCCGGGAAGTTTACAATTGCCCCAACAGGATAGTCCAAACAGCATTATTGTTCAAAAGGAAATATACGGACTCAGTTTTTTGCTCGGTTTCAGGTATACATTATAAAAAATTAAACTCAAAATTAACAACTCAAAAATAAATAAATTATGAAATCAAAAATTATTTCTTTTAGCGCATTGGCTTTGTTTGTTGGCAGCATGCTAACATCCTGTACGCCGGATCAGAATACTGTTTCTACACCTCCGATTCAAATCGGACAAAGTGTAAGTGATGCAAGTCCTTTAAGTGGAAGTGTAAAAGGTACTATGTTGTCAGGAAAAACCTACACGATTGGTGACGATGTTACTGTGAATGCGGGTGATACTTTATTATTACAATCAGGAGTAACTGTAAAGGTAGGCAGAGGGAAAACAATTTTAGTGAAAGGCGTTCTAATTTCTTTAGGAAGTAAAACTCAACCCAATTTTATAGGACCTGATAAAACGTTTACAAAAACAGATGCAGTTGGATATTCATCAGCAGCTGACTCAGCTTTCATTGGATACTGGACCGGTATCAACTGTGAACCTTCTTGTTCCCTTCTGGAACTTAAATGGACACATGTTGACTACACCGGAGCGAATTTTGGTGCAACTTTCTTCCCGACAAAAGGTAAAGCAGGTGATGGTTCATTTGGTATTTTCTTCCAAAATTCAACGGGTGATTTTATTATGGAAGATAGTTGGATGTATGGAAGTATTGACGATGCCATACGAGTATCGACAGGGCGTATTCATGTCATGCGTAATACGTTCGAAAAATGTGGTTTCACCGGTGGTGATGGTTTAAATGTAAAGAGTGGTTCGGTAGGAGATATTGCTTACAATTTATTTGTGGGAGGTGCAACAAATTCGAGTAAAGCATCTAACAAAGGGGGTGTAGGTCCGCAAACCAATGTGAACATGTATAATAATACCTATATTTCAGGTGGTTATCGCCAAAAAGACCCAACAGGACGTGGTGGTTCAATCAATTATGAAGAAGGAGCTAAAGGTAAAGCTTTTAATAACCTCATGGTAAACTGTCGTGCAGGTGTTCGGATTCATAACAATCCCGCAGCTGATGTTGTAAATATGTCATATGGATACAACTACACATATGGTGATTCTTTAAGAGTGATGAACAATGTTTATCCGGTTATGCCAACAAGTACGGTAACTATACCTCAATCTACTGATATTCCTGCATATACAGCTCTTTTGTCAAATCCAAATTATCAGCAGGCCTATCTCTATACCATTGTTGGTGGAGTTTGTCCAAATATTGTTCAACCTTACGATGGTTCTGCTTATGTAAAAGTTGGAAATCCGATGTTTGTAAATTTCCAACTTCCAATGACCGGAATCAGCCGTTTGTCTGATGTTTCGGCCGTAGGTTCATTTAATTTCAGACTTCAATCAGGATCTCCTGCTATTGGAAAAGGAACTGCCGATGCTTCGAAAATCGTTCCTTTGAATGCTACACTGGTAACTAATGATAAATTCAAACCTACTGAAGTAACTCTGCCGGGAGTTGATATGGGTTGTTATCAAAGTAATGGTTCAGGAAATCAACATTAATTTTTTATACGTTAGATGTCAAGTAGACTCCCGCTTTTTAGCGGGAGTTTTTTATAAAAATTCAAAGATTTCAAAGAATGAAAACAGTATTATTAAAAATTCAATTCAATCATTATACTAAATTATTCAATCGATTCAGTTTTTTGGGGTTGGTTTTGTTGGTTAGCTTAAGTTTTAATTCTCAGATTAGCGCTCAGACTGCCGGAATTACTCAATTTATTTATACTTCCGATTTACATTATGGAGTGAATCGTACTTTTAGAGGAAAAGATCATGTTGAAAGTTCAGAAGTCAATAAAGAGATGATTAAACAAATGAATCAACTTCCATTTGTTTCATTTCCTGTTGACGGTGGTGTAAATGCCGGAAAAACAATAAAATATATCGATTATCTGATTATAACCGGTGATATTGCCAACAGACAACAAAACGGAATTCAGACAGCGTCAACATCCTGGGATCAATTTAAATCAGATTATTCATCTAAAAATTTAAAATTTAAAAACTATAATAGTAAATTTCCCACGGTGTTACTTGAATGTGGAAATCATGATATTTCAAACGCTATTGGTTATCCTAAACCGATGGTACCATTAACAGATCCAACTTCAATGGTAAAGATTTATAATTTAATGATGAAACCGATGACACCCAGGACTAATGAGTCTTATAATTATAAAACGGATAAAATAAACTATTCCAGGAATATAAATGGTGTTCATTTTATATTTATTACGTTGTGGCCTGACTCTGTCAACCGGAAATGGATGGAAAACGATTTAAAAAATGTACGTTCAACAACTCCAGTAATTATCTTTACTCACGATGAACCTGAATGTGAAGCCAAACATTTTACAAATCCAAACGGAAACCATGACATAAACCCGAAAGATAATTTTGAAAATTTACTGCAGGAACGGTTGAAAGACGGAAACAGTGTGAAATCGGGCACAGATATCGAACAAAGTCATTTTACAGCATTCTTGAAATTACATAAAAACATTAAAGCTTATTTTCATGGGAATACAAATTTCAATGAATTCAGAAATTATACCGGCCCGGATAATGATGTCATGCTGCCTGTATTCAGGGTCGATTCTCCCATGAAAGGACAATTTTCGGGAATTGAAGCTACAGACGAAAAAGGCGATGAATCTAAACTGTCTTTTCAGGTTATCTCGTTGAATGGTGAAACCAAAACGCTGACTGTTCGCGAGTGTTTGTGGAATACCGCCGGAGCTGCATCTCCAATAGTTTGGGGTGAAACTTCAACAATTTCATTGAAATAATTTTCATGGAGAAAAATAAAGCCCCAATTACAAACCGATAAATCAATTATTTATTTTAAGCGATCGATATGGAAATTCAAACATACAATATAAAGAACTTTCTACTTCCTGAAAGTTCAAGAAGCATGTCATGTTATCATGCCAAAGTGATGGAAGATGGAATTATGAAACTGACAATGCATGATTGTAAAAGATCCATTCAGTTGAAAAATGATTTAAATAATCCGGAAGAAATAACAGAGGCTATAGACAAACTAAAAAGTCTGGCTGATGGAATCAATAATTTGATTGTATTTATCAAGGAAAATTATGTAAAGTAAAAGCAGGCTTTTGTTTTACTCTGTAAATTTGGGATTATAGAGTAAAATGCCTGCATTTAGTACTGTAACTCCATTGACCTGAACTATAATTGACATAAATGCCTGCCGGGGCTTTTTTATAATTATATACCAGTGTGCTTTCCGACATAAACCGGAGACCGGTTCATAGACTCATTTATGGTTTGATAAGGCATAAATGCAGCTTGTTCTATGGTTTCCAGTCTAAACGACTTTTTAAATTTCTATTATTGTAGATTAAATCTCACGCCGGCGCAGGGGTTAATTCGCTGTTGGCATTTGTGAGGGAAAATTACGAAATAAAGCTCTCTTTTGATTGATTTCATTGCTTGAAATGCGACGTCGGACTTTTATTTTGATAATCCCGATCTGTTTCTCTGTTTCATCATAACCAATTTTTACCAGGCTATCAATACGCGAAAAATCAAACATGGACTTATTTTTCAAATCAAAATTCAGTACAATTCCCAATGAGTCAGGAATACAGTAATTTGTATTGTTGATAATCATATTTTGAAGTTGCATTAAAATGTCATTCGGATCGGCTTGGGGAGGATTATAAGCTACTACACTGCCTATCATAAAATCGGGATGAAAAGATTGCTGCATGATATTAGCCGGAAAATTATTATAAATGCCACCATCAAAAAGCAGGCGGTTGTCAACTTTTGTTGCTTCAAAAATAAAAGGAAATGACATGGATGCCCGGATTGCGGTAGCCAAATTGCCACTACAAAAAATGAAGGATTCTTTGTGGTAAACATCAGAAGCTACACATCTGAAAGGCACAAAAAGACTATCGAAATTCTCTGCCGAGCGCGCAGTAGCTTCCCGGGTTAGCTGTTCCAGACCTTTCTGCATTTTTTGTGGTTGAATAATATGTGTAGGTATGAAAAACTTTTTCGGGAATTTAATCTCCATCTTTTTCCATTTTTTAAAATCGGATGATTTGAAAAAGGTAATCATTTCATCCGGGGAATAGCCCGAAGCATACAAACCCCCAATTAACGCTCCGATTGAAGTTCCCGTAATGTAATCGATCGGAATATTATTTTCTTCCAGGGCTTTCAGTACACCAATATGTGCAATGCCCGGACCACCACCCCCACTTAATACAAGTCCGACCCTTTGGGAGAAAACAGGTTGAATATAAAGTGTGAAACAGATTATTATGCGAATTGCATGTTTCAATCGTAAATGGTAAATGACTAAATTGTAAATGCGTTTATTCTTCAAAGCAATAACCGTAACCAAGTCGGGTGACAATATTCCGCTCGTAGATTCCGATTTTCTTTCGTAAGCGGGTTATGTTAACATCGATCGTTCGGTTGAGCACACTGTCTTCGTCGAACCAGACGCGGGAGAGAATTTCATCACGCGAAAAGACGCGGTTTCTGTTTTCGAGAAAAAGCTTCAGCAATTCAAATTCTTTCTTAGTCAGGGCAACTTCCTTTTTTTCCAGTAATACCTTTTTATTAACCGAATTCATTTCAAGCTTCTCATACCTGATAATTTCGGCTTTGTTTGTCTTTTTTGTTGATTCGACTCTTCTTATTACGGCATTGATGCGGGCAATAACTTCGCGAATTGAAAATGGTTTGGATATATAATCATCGGCACCGATGGTAAAACCGGTTAAACGATCGTTTTCACTAATTTTGGCTGTTAAAAATATAATCGGGATGTTGGCGGTTCTGGGATTGTCGCGAATGATGCGTGCCATCTTAAATCCCGAGATGCCTGCCATCATTACATCAAGCAACAATAAATTATAAATCAGCAGGTCTTTTTTTAAAGCTTGTTCGGCAGAATAGGCCACATCAACGGAATAACCTTCATTTTCGAGATTAAACTGAAGTATTTCACATAAGTCTTCTTCGTCATCGACAACTAAAATACGATATATATCCATATATTATTTGATATTATTATTGTAAATTATTACATAACTGTAAATATGTAATTCATGTCAAAGTAATATAAAATATATTACAGATTTGTGATAGCAGCATTACAATAGTATTATAATCAGCTTTATGCAATTTTGAAAAAAAAGAGCAGGAAAATCATTTGATTTTCCTGCTCCTATATAATTGACTGATTAAACAGTAGTTTTATAATTAAAGCGGTATCCATTTGATTGAAATGGACGAAAAACTGGGCACATCCGATGGTGTCAGGGTTTCTGAAATATTAGCTTTTGTAAAATTAAAGTAAGAAAAATTCCCTGTGTCATCTTTATCCGATAATTCCATGCAAATCCGGTAGTTGCCATCTTTCACTACTGAGCCATGAATGTCCGTACCATTCCAAACGGCATAGATGATACCATGCGTACTTCGGGTTGCACCGGTACTAGCATCTTCCGTATTATTTTTTGATGCGCTGTACCAGTTTGTCAAATCGTAGCTGCGGATTTTAGCATTGATGGTTAACGTTTTTACAAAATTTCCAATACTGTCTTCTACCCAAATTGCCACCACATGCCTTGGAGCAAATGCACCTCCTGCAGTACTGGTAATTGCAGAAAAAATCAAACCGATTTTAGCTGTTGGAGGCGTGTTATTATTGTTATTTGTTGTGGTGCTTGCTGTATTGGAAGCTAAATCCAGGGGTGGATTATTTGATTTGCAACCATAAAAAACAAAAATAAGTAATCCCACCATGAAAAGGGGACGTAAATATTTCAATTTAGATCAATTTAATTATTTGACAATTTTGATGCAAAATCAGCATTAACTTTGAAAAAAAGGTTTGATTTAGCGTTGTTGGAGTTTTACCTGAATTTGTTTTGTGGAACGGGTATCAATTTCAATTGTTTGATCTACATAGGATATAGAACTCACTTTAATCTGACATTTTTCACCACATAAATTTGAAAGTTCAAAATTTCCATCCAAATCGGAGTAAATTTTTTGTCCGTTGGCTGTGATAACAGCACCGGCAAGAGTTTCCTGTGTCAGTTTATCGCAAACAAAACCATGCAACACATTGGATGTTGACTGGATTTCCACTTTTGGTGCAGGAGCAACAGTTTCGCCGGCAGAAACATTAAACGAAACAACTAGCAAAGAAATAAGCGTAATAAACAATATTCTTTTCATAACCGTATTTTGTATTTTGTATTACTTGCTGATTTTAATTATGGTACAAAGTAACAATACTATTATTACAAGTAGGTTACAAATCATATACAACAGCATGAATATTTTGTAATTTATTGAATACTTCGCAAATCAATAAATACCTGTAAATAGGATTTTACTTCTGATTTAATGCCTAGGCTATGTTTTCTTATCTTGATTTATATATAATATTTGATATGTCTAAAGATATTGTATCCCAGTGTTTTACTCTGTTTTGTAATTGAAAAGAAACATTGGAGTAATATATAACGTACTAATTATTAATACTATATTAATATGAAACTCATGTCATTTGAAAATTGAAACATTACTTTTACCGACAGAATTCTCAATTAATAAAACGTGATAAAAATTAGACTCATTTCAATTTTGCTTTTTGCTTTAGCAATAAACACCTTTGCTCAAACTTCTATAAAAGGGATTGTAAAAGATGCTGAAAACGGTGAAACAATAATTGCATGTAATATTGTGTTGCAAGGTACAACGCTCGGAACTGTATCGGGTATGGATGGTGACTATATCATTAAGAATGTCCCAAATGGTACTTATAATATTGTCTTTTCGTTTATTTCGTACGAAACAATTGTTCAAAAAGTAACAGTTTCAAAAGACAATAACTTAACTATTGATATTAATTTAAAGCCTGCATCAACAATGATGAAAGATGTTGTTGTAACGGGAACGCGTAGAACCGATACTGAAATCTCGATGTTGAGTAATAATAAACTGAGTCTTTTGACTGTTAGTGGCATTTCGTCACAACAAATAGCAAAATCACAAGATAAAGATGCTTCAGAAGTTATTCGTCGGATACCCGGTGTAACCATAAGAGATGGTAAGTTTGTAATCGTACGGGGATTAACCGAGCGATATAATTCCGTTTGGTTGAATGGATCAACCACTCCAAGTAGTGAAAGTGATGTACGTGCTTTTTCATTCGACGTAATACCAAGTGGACAAATTGATAATATTCTGATTTACAAATCTCCTGCACCTGAGTTGCCGGCCGATTTTGCAGGTGCCATGATTAATATAAAAACCAAGAGTTTGGTAGATAAAAACAGTTTTTCTTTTTCATACTCTTATGGTTATCATGAAGGAACTACCGGTAAAGATTTTTATACCTATCCTGGTGGCAAGACTGATTGGCTTGGTTATGATGATGGCACCCGTTCTGTACCTGCCTCAGTACCACCGACTGAAGAATATAAGAACCTTTTCGATCAAACTGATGCCACAAAAATTGATCAGATTAATAGTATTAGTAAATCCTTTAATACAATAATGACTCCTGTAAAAAAAAATGCTGCACCAGATGCTGATTTCCAACTGAGTATGAACAGACGATTTACTGTTGGAGACTTCTCTATCGGCTCTATCAACTCTGTTGGATATAATTCGACAAATACAACTGAAAATAGTTATAAAGCAGGTTATTTAGCCTATCCTGATACTTCATACTGGTATAATCAAAAGAGCTATATGTCTAAAGTTCGGTTTAGTGCATTATCCAATTGGGTTTTTCTTTTTGGCAACAATCAAAAAGTCGAATTCCGGAATATCTTCAATAATTACGGGATGAGTAAAACCGTACTAAAGGAAGGTGCTGACTACTATTCTGGTGCCAACGAGCGTTCTTATGAACTTGCCTACGAATCGAGAACAACTTTTTCAGGACAGTTAGCCGGTACACATTCATTTAAGAACGATAATATCAAACTTGATTGGATCGCTGGATATTCTTATGCAAATAAAAACCAACCAGATATTCGGAAAGTAAAAAGTATGCTGCCCTTTGATAGTGACCCAGGTTCGATGTATGCATTAAATGTTTCAGGACAGGTTGTAGTAGATGCGCTTGGCCGAATGTCTTTGTATAATGAAGAAAATATATGGAATGGTAGTGTCAATTACAGTGAGAAATTTCATATCGGAGATTTTAAACCTGAATTAAAAACAGGACTTTATGCTGAAATAAAAAAAAGAAATTTTACTTCCCGGATTTTTGGTTATATACACGGACCAAGAAGTTATTTAAGCTATATTCCAACCAAAAGTTACAACGATAGTACAGCATTTTCAGAAAGTATGTTTAGCTCCATTAACGATTTATTTCAAAATAAAATTGATTATAAATCAGGCATTGTGGTCGCCGATGCAACCGATAAGGCTGATTCTTATTCTGCTGAAAATAAATTACTTGCTGGATATTTAGCTTTTAATCTCCCGATAGCAAAATGGTTTGATGTTTACGCAGGTTTACGAATTGAAAAAAATGCCCAAACAATGAACAGTTATAAAAGGGATGGTGCAAACAGTACTCCGCTTAATGTAAATAATGATACGATCAATTTTTTTCCATCGATAAATGCCACATTTGATATAACTGATAAATTGTTGTTCCGTATGTCGGGTGGTCAAACCATTAATCGTCCGGAATTCAGGGAAATATCACCTTTTGTTTTCTATAGCTTCGAGGATAATACCACCATATACGGTAATCCGAGTGTAAAAAACTGCTATATTACAAATGGTGATGCCCGTGTAGAATGGTATCCTACAACTGAAGAAATTATTTCATTGGGTGCATTCTATAAAGATTTTAAAAATCCGATTGAATCCAGAGTTATTTACACCGGATCGGGCTGGAATTATACTTTCGATAATGCAGAAAAAGCCAAATCATATGGTGTGGAACTGGATATTCGAAAAAGATTGCATGAATTGGAAAATACCGGAATTTTCTCATTTCTAAGTAACCTGACCTTTGTGATTAATGCATCATTAATTAAATCGGAAATTAAAGTTGACTCCCCGACTGAAAGAACAGGAGTCCGTGAATTACAAGGTCAATCCCCTTACATTATAAATTTCGGAGCTTATTATAACGATACAAAATCACAATTAATGGCAAGTCTAATGTATAACGAAGCCGGTAAAAGACTTAGTTTAGTTGGAGACCCGACTATCCCTCATGTGTACGAAATGCCCTTTCATTCCTTGGACTTTACACTGGAAAAAGGAATAACCAAGTGGGCAAGTTTAAAGTTGGGTATCAAAAATTTATTGGACGATGAAGTCGTTTTTCAGCAATTAGATGAATATACTGATATCATTACTAAATTGCCAAAATCAAGAATTGAAATTAAACAAAGATATAAACCGGGTATGCAAATTAAACTTGGTTTGAATATGAATTTTTAAAAATACTTATCAATAATTTTATTATAAACTTAAAAAACAAAAAAAATGAAAAAGAATTTACTTTTAGGTGGTCTTTTACTGTTAGCTACATCAATGATGGCAGTAAATACAATCGACAATGCGTTTTTCGATAAAGTTAATTATCGTGGTGCATTCGGAACATGGGATTGGTCTTTAGGTTGGTCAAATTTTGGTTGTCAAAACACAGCTTATGCTTCAACTACTGTTACTATTCCAGCAAGTAACATTACGACTAACACAACATGGACCAAAAACAATGTTTATTTGTTGAATGGTTGGGTTTATGTTAAGAATGGTGCAACTTTGACAATCGAAGCCGGTACAGTAATCCGTGGTGACAAAACGAACAAAGCTGCCCTTATTGTAGAAAAAGGTGGTAAACTTATTGCTAACGGTACCGTAACCGAACCTATCGTGTTTACTTCAAATCAACCTGCCGGAGGCCGTGGTTATGGTGACTGGGGTGGTGTGATTCTTTGTGGACAAGCACCTATTAATCAAATCGGTGGTACAGCTACTATCGAAGGTGGTGTTGGTTCAACTTTCGGTGGCGCAGATCCTGCAGATAATTCTGGAAGCTTACAATATGTTCGAATCGAATTTGCAGGTATTGCTTTTACTCCTAATAACGAAATCAATGGTTTGACCTTTGGTGGCGTTGGTTCAGGAACAACTATCGACTATGTACAGGTTTCTTATTCAGGCGACGACTCTTACGAGTGGTTTGGTGGAACAGTAAACTGTAAACACTTAATTGCTTACCGTGGTTGGGACGATGAATTCGATACCGACAATGGTTTTTCAGGAATGATTCAATACGCAGTTGGTTTGCGTGATCCACAGGTTGCCGATCAAAGTCAATCGAATGGTTTCGAATCAGATAATGATGCAAACGGTTCTTTAAATACCCCGGTAACATCTGCAATTTTTAGTAACGTAAGTCTTTTCGGACCTTTGGTAACTCCGACAACCACTATTAATACACTTTTCGGACGTGCTGCTCATATCCGCAGAAATAGTAAATTACAGGTTTATAACACTGTTTTTGCAGGTTGGCCAGTTGGATTGTATATCGATGGAATTACTACCCAGGCAAATGCAGTAGCTAA
Organism: Paludibacter sp. UBA6032; assembly: GCA_002427885.1. Classification (GTDB taxonomy): domain Bacteria; phylum Bacteroidota; class Bacteroidia; order Bacteroidales; family Paludibacteraceae; genus Paludibacter. The sequence goes on along the minus strand of DIZI01000026.1, from coordinate 21,165 downwards.
TGACCTAAAAGTAAGAAATAGTGTATTAGCCGGTATGACCACTAACTTTGGAATTCCGGCAAGTCAAACATGGGATGTAGCTGCCGAAACAGCCTGGTTCAATACTACTGCATTTAAAAATGCAACAATAACAGCAAATACTGAATTAGGTATTACAGATCCATTCAATCTGGATGCACCTAAATTCAATCTTACTGCCGGCTCAATACTGAATACTAATTCTTACTGGAATGCAACAGGAGTATTTACACCAAGAACAATTAATAATAGTCTTTCACTATATCCAAACCCTGCTCAATCGGACGTTTATCTTAACCTGCCATTTGAACAAAACAGTGTTGTGAATATTCAAATTGTTGACATTACAGGTCGTGAAGTTTATAGCAAACAAGCATTATCAATTGACAAGGAAAATCTTAATATTTCCAACCTTACAAATGGTATTTACATGGTAACAGCCAAACAAGGTAATGTTAAACTGACTCAAAAACTTGTAGTAAGAAAGTAAACGAACAAGTTTGATCTGAATCAAACTTGTTAATATCAAACACGCGTAAAGCATATTTTGCTTAACGCGTGTTTTTTTATTGAGTTATAATCGTTTTTGATCTAAAACTTCAATGATTCTTTTAGATAATGAATGTATTGGGGATTAATTTGGGGCAGGGTAAAAAAGAACTTGAATATAAATTATCAAATCAATTTATATTAATACGGTGGTTTATATTCAATCTTACAATTCTTCAAAACTATAGCCATATCCATGCCGATTGACAATGTTTTTTTCGTACCGACCAATTTTTTTGCGGAGTTGGTTTATATTTCTATCAATTGTTCCATCTAGTCCAGCAGGTTCTTCGTTCATCCAAATGCGTAACTGTAGTTCTTCTTCGGTAAACATACGGTTTTTGTTTTCAAGAAAAAGTTTGAGTATTTCAAATTCTTTTTTTGTGCATAAAACATCCATTTTGTCTACCATTACTTTATTGTCAATCAAATTCATTTCCAGTTTTTCATAGGATAAAAACTGATAATCGAAGTATTTTGTAACTTCTAAACGGATGATAACTGCTTTAATACGCTCAATAACTTCACGCAAAGAAAAAGGTTTAAAAATATAATCATCCGCACCAACTCTTAAACCTTTAAGTCGGTTGTTTTCATCTGTTTTCGCTGTAAGAAAAATGAAAGGTATGTTTGACGTTATGTCATTTTTCCGGACTTTATTAGCCATTTCAAAACCTGAAATTGTACCCATCATCACATCGAGCAATAATAAACTGTAGACAGATAAATCTTTTTCTAAAGCTTCTTCTGCCGAATAGGCGACATCGACTAAATAACCTTCTGCTTCCAGATTAAAGTGAAGGATCTCACAGATGTCTTCTTCATCGTCAACAACTAAAATGCGATATTGGCTCATAAATATAGTTTTGAATGATATTAAAGATCCTTTTAACTTTGAAAGAATTAAGGTTGGCGAATGAACAACACGTTTATCAAATAATCCGATTGAATCTCAATGAAGTGATTGAATACAGTTTGCTGATCATCCAACTTAAATAGCCATGCAAAGTAACATAAGTTTTTTTACAGTATAGTGTGAGATGCATTACAGAACGATTATTTATGATACTATTTAGAGTCTGTTTATGAAAAAAAGAGGGAAATCAGAAAGATTAGCCTCTTTTTTATATTTGTTTTCAGAATCAACAATATTTACATGCATAGAATAATTGAGTATCAAAATAACAGATTTTTAATTTTGCAATCAATCTTTTTGATCAATAGAAATCCCCATTCAATATTTTTTCTCTGACAACAATTTCCCTTTTTCATCCCACATATACCAGGTTCCTGTTTTATTGCCATTGTCGTAGTACATTTCGTAGCGCATAATGCCCGAATCATCCCACACATGCCAGGTGCCATTTTTTTTATTGTTTCGGTATTCTGCTTCCGAAATCAATAAACCTGCTTCGTTATAAGTTCTCCATACTCCATGGAATTCCCCATTACGATAAGCTCTGACTTCATTCGGTTTACCATTTGGAAAATAAACAATATAGGCTCCTTCCGGTTTTCCATCTTTCAGATTCATTTCCAGTTTCAGTTCTCCATTTTCAAAAAACTCTTTGTATTCTCCGGTATACAGTTTTGTTTGAGTTGCATCGGTGAAAAACAAACCATCGCTTTGAACAATTTTACTGGTTTGAGCGGTTGATGATAATTGGAAAATTATCAATAATAAAAATGGAAGTATGAATTTACGCATAATGTTATGTTTTTACGTTTTGATTTTACAAAAATACCATAAAATAAGTAGTTTTGAATCTGTAATATAAAAATTTAATATGTATTTCAATTATTAATTATTATAAAAAAAAGAGAAGTTACGTCACCGCAACTTCTCCTCCCTCTAACTTTAGTAAAATCAGATTAATAAACAGTGTTTTGCGGATCAAAATTCACCCATGCTTCTTTTGTCCAGTCGGTAGCTCCGAATGCTCCGATAAATGTTGGAGTTTTATCAAAGAATGAATTTTGTAATTTTGTATGTGTAAACTTAGCTGCACCCAATAATGGAGATCCTGAAGCAGGTAAGAATGAAGTTGGTAAAGCAGCCGTTCCGGTTTTTGAAGCATCATAGAAAGATGTGGAAATACCTGCAGTTGCATTGTCAGCAATAATTTGATTTCCAAATCCGGTTGTATTAAAGAAATCTAATGCTTGTTGATCGGTAACACCATTTGCACCAGTAACTGCAATCACTTTTGAGGCCACTAACGCACAGTTTTGAATGGCTAAACTTCCCGAAGTTGCATTCGCATAAGTTGTTGTTGCATCAAGCAGAAGTCCTTTGTTCCAACCTGCAAAAACTGAGTTGAAAGCAGATAGAGAACTGTTGCGACGAATATGCATTCCTGCACCGAACATGCTGTTCACATTTGACATGGTTGGAGTTTTCCAGGGTCCTATCAAAGTAACATTTGAGAATACGGCTGAGGTTACAGGAGTATCTAAAGTTCCTGTTGCATTATTATCCGATTCAAAACCGTTTGAAGTAGATACATCGGCAACACGTGAATTACGAACTCCCAAAGCAAACTGTACGTGTCCTGAATATCCGAAGTCGGTATCGTATTCATCATCCAAACCACAATAGGCAATCATGTATTTAGCATTTACATTTCCGCCGAACCATTCGTATGAGTCGTCACCGGCATAAGAAACCTGAATGTGGTCGATTGTTGTTCCGCTACCAACGGCACAAAAAGTCATACCATTGATTTCATTGTCAGGTTGTAAAGCTATTCCACCGAATTCAATACGGCAATATTGCATTGTACCTGAATTATCAGCAGCATCGGTACCACCACCAAAGTGCAGAGGTTGGCTTAAACCTTCAACAGTAGGGTCTGATTGGTTACAAGGTGCTTTACCAACTAAGATTACACCGCCCCAGTCACCTGCAGCACGTAATCCTGGTTCCATGCGTGAAGTGAATACGATTGGTTCTGTCGGAGTACCAACGGCATTAATTTTTCCACCCTGTACAATAATTAATGCCCCTTTTGTTAATTTATCACCTTTGATTATTGTTCCGGCTTGTATATTTATTGTTCCGGAAACAAAAACATTGCCTTCCAATACATAAGTTGAATCTTTTACCAGACTACGTGTGCCTGTAATGTTCGATTTCAGGATAACTTCTTTAGAAGTTGGAACCGGTTGCGGATCATTTTTAGTTGTACAAGATGTAACTGTCATTGTTACTCCAAGTAGAAAGAATGCATAGTTGAATAATTTTTTTTTCATTTTCATTTTTTTTAATTGTTTTGCTGTTTTATGATGCAAAAGTAGGACAGTGCTGTTACAACTTTGTTCCGAAATGATTATGCTTCTGTGTAAATGATATGAAGAAACTGTGACAACATAAAAAACACAGTTGCAATAAATATGCAATCATGTTCTGTAGTAGTAATATTGTATGAAGTAAAAAAGGACTAATTATCTGTCAGATAATTAGTCCTTTTAAGATTAAATTTTAAAAGTCTTTCCTTTATTTATCGTGAAGCTAAAATGTATATATTTTAGGTTTGATTGAAATGTCAGGATTAATTCAATTGTTTATCTATATAAAATGGACTTAAATTTTCGCTGTAAATGATATAAACGTAAAACATAAGTTTTGTATTTAATCAAACAAAAAGAGTTCCCTTTTGAGGAACTCTTTTATGGTGGCGTCACCAGGAATCGTCCCGATAGCTATCGCGGACGGGGACACAATGATTTTATTCGGGTTTATAGACTTGCCTAAGTTTAATAGCAATCTCAGGGAAAGATTTTAGAGAATAGTAGTATTTTCTACTTCTCATTTTTTTAATATGTCTCTCAATTAGAATTGCTTGATTTCTTGATTGACATTCTATCGTGTAAAATAATTGCCAGTCATCTGTTTTACTTGTGAATGTATTCTCAAAGAAGCCCGTATTATGCTCTTCTAATCTTTGATCTATATCCAGCGTTTGACCTATATAGAAGGCATCGAGTTTTTCGCTGTAAATGATATAAAC
>DIZI01000026.1:0-16408 GCA_002427885.1 Paludibacter sp. UBA6032 | reverse complement strand
TATGGTGGCGTCACCAGGAATCGAACCGGGGACACAAGGATTTTCAGTCCTTTGCTCTACCAACTGAGCTATGACGCCTCATTATTTACTTTGCTACTTGTTTAGTCTTTTGCTCTACCACCCCGATAGCTATCGGGGGAGCTATGACGCCATTTTCGCTTAGCGGGTGCAAATATACGCCTTTTTTTTAGACTACAAAACCCCGGACTGAAAAAAACAAAAAAAAGAAAGCCCGTGACGAAGTGAAAATTAAGATTGAACCTTTAACTCAATGGTTGTGAGTAGACTGTCAGAAATTAAAAAAACTTTGAAGCATTGATGCGGGTTTATCAGGGAACAATAAGTATCGTATTTGGGTTTAATCCCACGTTTTCAATTTTATATACAAGCTTCCCGTTGCTGTTAAAGCAGAATAAACTGCCTTGCACTGTATATGAACGTGCATCTGTCAGATAAACATTCCCATTGAAGGGATGAACGTAAATGCCGAAGGGTCGTTCCAGGGTCGTGGAGTCGGAAATAAAATGATCGGACAGGATTCGCTCCGATTTGCAGTCAAAGGTTTTAATTGAATTGTTATTGGTGATATAGTCAAAGTTATATAAATAAGCTATATCGTTATGAATTGTAAAGTTGACCACCGGAATGCTGTCAAATGTTTGCACGACCTCATCCGTTTTACTGTCAATTCGTGACCAGCCTGACTTAATGCTCCCGTTATTCCCACGCGAAACCACATATAAATCACCCTCACTATCGGCTTCAATTTTAAATGGATTCAGACCTACCGTAATTTCTTTTATTTCGGAAAATGAATTCAGATCAATCACGGAAACCGTGTTGTCGTAGTTGGGGCTGTCCAGCCCGCCTGAGTTTGAAACGTACAATTTCCCGTTTGCCACTGCAATTCCGTCCGGATTCCGTCCACAAGCGGTGACACCATCAATTTTCATAGTCGGAATATCGATGCGGGTAACCGTTCCATCGAATGAACAAACATATGCTTTATTTCCTTCGAACGCAATAAAACGGGGTTGGCGGGCTATGCCATTATCATTGAAAAGCGGGATACGACGAATAGAAACACCGGTATTTACATCCACTATTTCCACCTGGGATGATACGTTAACTACTATCCACAAAAAATTAGCATACCGTTTCATATCGTTTGCCGTGTCACCTAATCCTCGATCATTCATCAAAGTGAAAAAACCGGGAGTAAACGTGTGTTTAGCAAAATCGATACAACTTAATGTACTGTTATTCATGTTGAAAAGCCCTTCGGAGAGAATATAAAGCCGCCCTGTTTCACCCGGAGTTGCCGGTAATTTATTTGGTGAGGGAACATCTTTCATGTCATCGCATGAGCAGGCCAGCATTGAAACTGACAAAAGAATAAATAAGATATTTTTCATTTTGATTATGAATAAATTCAGCAAAGATTCTACCGTGCAAAAATAATCTTTTTTTTATGGATATTGGAATGAAAACATAATCTGTTTTTTTTAAAATTCTAAATCCTTATATTGAAAAGTATTCTAGCGATTTATGCTTTCTTTCGATATAGCATTTTTATTCTATCATGTTTTTTTTGTACTTTTGCACTGAATACAAAAAAGAATAAAATTACGAATGAATAATATCCGCAATTTTTGCATTATAGCCCATATCGACCACGGGAAAAGTACTTTAGCCGACCGCCTTCTTGAATTTACCAATACCGTTGCCGGGAAAGAAATGCAGGCACAGGTTCTTGATAACATGGATCTGGAACGTGAACGTGGAATCACCATTAAGAGCCACGCCATTCAAATGAGTTACCGGCTGAATGGGGAAGAGTATGTTTTAAATTTAATAGATACTCCGGGACACGTTGATTTCTCGTATGAAGTTTCACGATCCATTGCCGCCTGTGAAGGCGCCCTGCTGATTGTCGATGCTACACAAGGTATTCAGGCCCAGACAATTTCCAATCTGTATATGGCTATTGAGCATGACCTGGAAATTATTCCGGTAATGAATAAAATGGACATGGATAATGCTATGCCCGAAGAAGTGGAAGATCAGATTGTCGACTTGTTGGGATGTAAACACGAGGAAATTATCCGTGCCAGCGGTAAAACAGGTTTAGGCATTGAAGAAATTCTGGAAGCAATCGTCACACGTATTCCTTCTCCTACCGGAGATCCTGAAGCACCCTTGCAATGCCTGATTTTCGATTCGGTTTTTAATTCTTTCCGTGGTATTATTGCTTATTTTAAAATTATAAACGGTACGATCAATAAAGGTGACTCTGTGAAGTTTGTAAATACTCAGAAAGAGTATTTTGCAGATGAAATCGGAGTCTTGAAACTGGAGATGTTTCCAACCAAAACACTGGGTGCCGGCAATGTAGGGTATATTATTTCCGGAGTAAAGACATCGAAAGAAGTAAAAGTAGGTGATACGATCACGCATGTAAAACGTCCATGTACCGGAGCTATTGCAGGTTTTGAAGAAGTAAAACCCATGGTTTTTGCCGGACTTTACCCCATTGATACCGAAGATTTTGAAGACCTGCGTTCTTCCATAGAAAAATTACAACTGAATGATGCTTCCCTGACATTCGAAGCCGAATCATCTGTAGCCTTAGGCTTCGGTTTCCGTTGCGGTTTTCTGGGTATGTTGCATATGGAAATCATTCAGGAACGACTCGACCGTGAGTTTGATATGAATGTTATTACAACCGTACCCAATGTTTCGTACAGAGTAATTACCAATAAAGGCGATTTAATAGAAGTACATAATCCTTCGGGGTTGCCTGATATTATGGCAATCGACCGCATTGAAGAACCATTTATTCGTGCTTCCATTATTACCCGCACCGATTATATCGGGCAAATTATGACCCTTTGCCTCGGGAAACGGGGAGAACTGGTAAAACAAAACTATATTTCGGGGAACCGGATGGAACTGATTTATGATTTGCCACTCGGCGAGATTGTATTTGATTTCTATGACCGCTTGAAAAGTATTTCGAAAGGCTATGCCTCATTCGATTACCACATGAATGGTTTTCGCCCGTCCAAATTAATTAAACTGGATATTTTACTTAACGGTGAACCGGTTGATGCCCTTTCGTGTTTGATTCACGTTGATAATGCCGTACCCCTTGGAAAACGTATGTGCGAAAAGCTGAAAGAATTAATCCCGCGTCAACAATTTGATGTTGCCGTACAAGCGGCCATTGGAGCAAAAATTATTTCAAGGGAAACTATAAAAGCTGTTCGAAAGGATGTAACTGCGAAATGTTATGGCGGAGATATTTCCCGTAAACGAAAGTTGCTGGAAAAGCAGAAAAAGGGGAAAAAGAAAATGAAGCAGATAGGAAATGTGGAAGTGCCGCAGAAAGCCTTTTTGGAAGTATTGAAGTTGGATTAAACGACCCCCGATCCCGATCCCGATAGCTATCGTGGAGGGAGGAATAAATATTACGATAAATAACCACCAAGTTTAACCAGATCTTTTCCCCCTTAAGGGGTTAGGGGTCTTTTGCTAATTAATATGGTAACAATCTTACTTTCCATTTTTGGTATTGGCTACGCTGCCATTGCATTTGAGAATAATATCAGGATAAATAAAACGGCAACAGCACTGATTACAGGTGTGTTAAGTTGGGTGGCATTTATGTATTTTGCCCCCGATAAAGCAGTTGTAAATTTCAAGTTACTTGAACATTTGGGAGATGTTTCCAGCATTCTTTTCTTCTTGTTGGGTGCAATGACAATTATCGAGTTGATTGATGCTCATGATGGTTTCGATATAATAACCGACTTCATTACCCAAACCAACAAACGTTCACTAATTTGGATAATCGGGTTTATTACCTTCTTTCTTTCGTCAATTCTCGACAATCTTACCACTACCTTAGTGATGATTGCCCTTCTTCGGAAATTAATAAATGACCCGAAAGACCGTTTGCTTTTTGTTGGTATTGTGGTCATTGCGGCAAATGCCGGTGGTGCCTGGACACCTATTGGCGATGTGACAACCACCATGCTTTGGATTGGTGGACAAATTTCTACCGCTAACATTATGATTAAACTTTTCTTACCGAGCATGGCTTGTTTGATAGTTCCTTTGGCAGCCGTTTCGTTCCAGTTGCATGGTAAGGTAGAAAGAGTCGCAGTAGTTGAAAATTCAAAGAACAGTATGCTGACTAAAACACAACAAAAGATTATTCTTGTGTTGGGAGTTCTCGTTTTAGTGTTGGTGCCGGTTTTCAAAACGTACACCCTTCTTCCCCCATTTATGGGGATGTTATTGGGATTGGGACTTTTATGGATAGTAACTGAGCTAATGCATCGTTCAGACGATCATGATGAAAAACAACACCTGACACTGGTGCATGCATTGCATCGTATCGATATTTCCACGATTCTTTTTTTCCTGGGAATATTAATGGCCATTGCTGCTTTGGAATCATCCGGTATTTTAGCAAGAACAGCTCAATGGCTGTCGGAAACTATCGGAAACCTGAGTATTATTGTTATGTCAATCGGATTATCATCGGCAATTATTGATAACGTTCCGTTAGTAGCTGCCACACAAGGGATGTACAGTTTGGTTCAATATCCTATGAATCATTTTATATGGGAATTTTTAGCTTATTGTGCCGGAACAGGAGGAAGTATCCTGATCATTGGATCTGCAGCCGGAGTTGCAGCCATGGGACTGGAGAAAATTGATTTTTTCTGGTATGTAAAAAAAATCAGTTGGTTAGCCTTGCTGGGTTATTTAGCAGGTGCAGCCATTTATTTACTCGAAGAAAGTATCTTCCATTTTTAATAAAACAGACTGTTTACAAGCTTTCTACTGGTTAGATTTCCTTGTCTTTTCAAATTTAATATAAATTACTTTTTGTAAAGCAAATTATATATGTATTTTTGCGTCTCGAATTTGTAAAAAATAAATAATAATACAAAACGCTATAAATTATGCCAAAGTTATTTGGACACATTTCGCAAATCATTGGTCCTGTTGTGGATGTTTTCTTTGATTTGAAAGAAAAAGATGAATATAAGTTACCTCCAATTCATGAGGCACTCAGCATCGACCGGGGAGATGGGAAACAACTCATTGTTGAAATTCAGCAACATATTGGTGAAAATACTGTACGTACCGTGGCTATGGATTCTACCGATGGGCTTAGACGTGGATTGAAAGCTACGGCTCTTGGCTCGCCTATTTCGATGCCGGTTGGCGATCAGGTAAAAGGACGTTTGATGAATGTGATTGGCGAAACGATTGACGGGATGAAACCGCTGGATAAAAAAGGGTCTTATCCGATTCATCGTGAACCACCTAAATTTGAGGATTTGACTGTAAGCGAAAGTATCCTTTCCACAGGTATCAAAGTGATTGATTTGCTGGAACCCTATTCAAAAGGTGGAAAGATCGGACTTTTTGGTGGTGCAGGTGTTGGAAAAACAGTTCTTATTATGGAACTAATCAACAATATTGCGAAAGGTCATAACGGATTTTCTGTCTTTGCCGGTGTGGGTGAACGAACCCGTGAAGGGAACGATTTACTTCGTGATATGATTGATTCAGGCGTTATTCGTTATGGTGAAGAGTTTAAAAAAGGAATGGATGAAGGCAACTGGGATTTATCTAAAATTGATTATTCGGAAGTAGAAAAATCGCAGGCTACCCTGATTTTCGGTCAAATGAATGAACCCCCGGGAGCACGTTCTTCGGTTGCCCTGTCGGGTTTAACTGTTGCCGAATCGTTTCGTGATACAGAAGGCGGTGGTAGTGATATTTTATTTTTTATCGATAATATTTTCCGTTTTACTCAGGCAGGATCTGAAGTTTCGGCATTACTCGGACGTATGCCTTCGGCTGTAGGGTATCAACCTACACTGGCAACAGAAATGGGAACCATGCAGGAGCGGATTGCCTCTACAAAAAACGGTTCCATCACTTCCGTTCAGGCTATTTATGTACCTGCCGACGATTTAACCGACCCTGCACCGGCTACGACATTCTCGCATTTGGATGCGACTACCGTGTTGAGTCGTAAGATTTCTGAATTAGGTATTTTCCCTGCCGTTGATCCACTCGAATCCACTTCCCGGATTCTTAGTGAGCAGGTAGTAGGAAAAGAACATTATGAAACAGCTGAACGCGTAAAACAGATTTTGCAACGGAACAAAGAATTACAGGATATTATTTCCATTTTAGGAATGGAAGAATTGTCCGATGAAGATCGTATTACGGTTACTCGTGCCCGCAAGGTACAACGTTTCCTGTCGCAGCCATTTTTTATGGCAGCTCAGTTTACCGGTCAACCGGGTGTGATGGTTCCGATTGAAGAAACCATTCGCGGATTCAAAATGATCTTGGATGGTGAACTCGATAATATGCCGGAAATGGCTTTCTTAAGTGTTGGAACCATTGATGAAGCCATTGCCAAGGGAAATAAATTAATTGCACAATCGAAAAAGTAAATTAGGTAATTAGTTAATCAGGTAATTAGTTATTGGTTAATTAGTTAATCAGCGAATTAGTTGATTTGTAAATTTGAAAATGAATTATTGAACAAAAATAACCAATAACCAATAACCAATAACTAATTAACCAATAACCAATCAACGAATCAACGAAAATGAAATTAGAAATAATAACTCCCGAACAAATCTACTTTAGCGGCGAAGTGACTACGGTTACTTTACCGGGTACTATCGGTTCATTTACCGTTTGGGAAAATCATGCTCCGCTTATTTCTTCGTTGAAGGACGGGTTGCTTGCCTATGAAGGAAAAGAGGGCAAAAAGGAACTGAATATTGATGGAGGTTTTGTTGAAATATGTAATAACCTGGTTACGGTTTGCTTAGAGATAATATAATGCTAGAAAAATCAACGAAAACCATACTTCCCCTGTTTACACTTCTCATGCTTGTTTTGGGATGGAGCGGATGGCTGGTATTGAGGCAACTTTATCCGGTAATGGATTTGGGGTGGTATTTTTTTTTACCGGGCTCTTACTTTGTGATGGGATATGTGTTGATTCTTGTACTCGAAAAAGTAAATAAAGAAAATCCAAGGCGGTTGGTCAATATTTACATGATGCTGAAATTATCAAAACTTGTCATTGCTTTATCCATTATACTCCTTTATTATTTTATTGTAAAAGAAAATATGGGATTGTTTTTGATCGTATTTGGAATTTATTATGCTGTATACCTGTTAGTAGAACTCTATATTTTCTATATAACCGAGAAGAAAATTAAACAGAATAAATGAGAAGATTAAAGAAAATATTGCTTGTTCTGGTATTGCTTATCTCCGTTTGCGGGTTGAATACTTATGCAAATGAACCGGCTGCAAAAATAGAAACAAAAAAGGAATTCAACGTAAGGGAATTTATCCTGGAACACATTTCCGATTCTTATGTATGGCATATTACCAAAATAGGCGATCATGAAATTTCCATTCCGTTGCCGGTCATTGTATACAGTCAACTCTCCGGCTGGCATGTTTTTATGGCAACTGAAATCATGGAAGGTGAGACGAAAGACGGACTTTTTATTGCCCCCGAAGGGAAATACAAGGGTAAAATTGTAGAAGCCGATAGTCTGGGCAACGAAACGAGACCATTTGATATTTCCATAACCAAAAATGTTTTCGCATTATTATTCAGCAGCCTCCTGCTCATACTTATTGTGATGGCTGTGGCCCGTTCATACAAGAAAAAACCGATGGAATCCAAAAAAGGATTTGTCGGGTTTATGGAGATGTTTATCATGAATATTAATGATGATGTCATTAAACCCTGCGTGGGGAAGGATTATAAAAAGTACGCCCCTTATCTGCTGACTGTCTTTTTCTTTGTGTTTATTAATAATACATTGGGATTAATTCCTATCTTTCCGGGAGGAGCCAATCTTACCGGAAATATAGCCATTACCTTCGTACTGGCATTAATCACCTTTTTAATCGTCAATATTTCAGGATCGAAAGAATATTGGCGTGAAATATTATGGCCCGATGTTCCTCTCTGGCTCAAAGCACCGATTCCGTTGATGCCGGTTATTGAAATGGTTGGAGTTTTCACTAAACCATTCGCATTGATGATACGACTTTTTGCCAATATGCTGGCCGGACACTCCATCGTACTCGGGTTAACCGCTTTAATATTTGTAACGGTAAAAATGGGACCGGTGATGAATACCAGCATGACGGTTTTATCATTCTTGTTTAGTATTTTTATCGGGTTTGTTGAAATATTGGTTGCTTATATCCAGGCTTATATTTTCACCATGTTATCGGCGGTGTTTATCGGATTGGCAAGGGTAGAACCCCATCATAAAAAAGAAATTGAAGATGCGAATCATTAATTACTCCGAAAGGACTTTAAGGTTTGGAGCATTCGGATTATAAAGAGAACAGAAAATAAAATATAAAATAAATAAATATCAACTTGGCCTTTAAAGCCCTACGGGTTTTGGGGTCATAAAAAACAAAACATTATGTTACTAACAATTTTATTACAGGCTGCTGCAGGTGCAGGATTGGCAAAATTAGGTGCAGGAATCGGTGCAGGACTTGCAGCCATTGGTGCAGGTATTGGTATCGGAAATATTGGTGGATCCGCTATGGAAGGGATAGCCCGTCAACCGGAAGCTTCTTCCGATATTCGTATGAATATGATTATCGCTGCTGCTCTTGTTGATGCTGTTGCCTTGTTTGCTATTGTAGTTTGCGGTTTTATTCTTTAAGAGAAACAGTTTTCGGGACAAAGAATAATTGTCCTGAACTTGTTTATTACGTTGGAAATGCAATTTGACATCTGAAACAGATGCTAAATTGTAATCCCGATAGCTATCGGGACTAAATTATAAAATTTTAGAATTATGTCGTTACTATTACCAGAATCGGGTTTATTGTTTTGGATGATACTGTCCTTCGGTACAGTGGTTTTTATCCTGGCAAAATACGGATTTCCAGTCATTGTCAAAATGGTGGAAGACCGTAAGAACTACATTGATGAGTCGTTGCTTATTGCCAAACAAGCTTACGAGCAAATGGAAAAGCTGAAAGCCGACGGTGAAGCGATTGTGGATCAGGCACGTCGTGAACAGGTTAAAATCCTGAATGATGCAACCAAAACACGCGATTTATTGATTAATGATGCCAAAGAAAAGGCACAACTGGAAGGTCATAAACTGATTGAAGAAGCAAAAAAACAAATTATGATTGAGAAAGAAGATGCCATTCGCGATATTCGCCGTCAGGTGGCCGAATTATCCGTTGATATTGCCGAAAAGGTACTTCGCGGAAAACTGGAAAAGAAAGAAGAGCAAATGGACATGATCAATCGTTTGCTGGATGAAATCAACATTTCAAAATCGTAAATCCCCATGAATAATGGACTTATAGCGGCGCGATATGCTACTGCCTTATTGGAATATGCCGGTAAGGATGGTTCTATCGATCGTGTTTATACGGAAGCAAAAGCAGTTTCAAAAAGCTACTTTCAATTCAATGACCTGCGGATGGTTCTTAATAATCCCGTGTTGGCCAAAGCTGAAAAAAAGAAGATTATTTTGATGGCTGCCGGCGGACAAACCAGTCTGCATTTCGAACGGTTTATCGATATGCTTCTGGAAAACAACCGTGAAGAACATTTACCGGATATTATGTTGAAATACTCGGATTTGTACAGGAAGCTAAAAAATATTCATTCCGGAAAACTGACAACAGCAACTGCTGTTGAAACGAAAATTGAAAAAAAGCTGATGGCTTTTATTGAACAAAAAACGGGTGGAACGGTTGAACTTGAAAAAATAATTGATCCCACCATCCTGGGAGGTTTTATGTTCGAAGTTGATTTTGAACGTTGGGATGCAAGTCTTTCCGGACAACTCAGAAGGATTAAAAGTGAATATATAGAACAAAATAAAAGAAGCATGTAGTTCAATTCATAATTCATAATGTAAAATGCATAATTAAAAATGCATATCATACGGTCAATTATGAATTATGAATTATAAATTATTAATTAATATAAGATGTCTGATAATATAAAGGTAAGCGAAGTTTCCGAAATGCTTAGGATGCAACTCGAAGGAATTGATACCAGCGTTCAGTTTGATGAAGTAGGTACCGTTCTCCAGGTGAGTGATGGTGTAGTTCGTATCTACGGTTTGAGAAATGCAGAAGCCAATGAATTGTTGGTATTTGAAAACGGAATTAAAGCCATCGTGATGAACCTCGAAGAGGATAACGTGGGTGCGGTTTTGCTCGGACCAAGCAACCTGGTGAAAGAAGGCGATACGGTTAAACGAACCAAACGTGTAGCTTCCATCGAAGTAAGTGAATCCATGCTCGGACGTGTAATCAATCCGCTGGGTGAACCGTTGGATGGAAAAGGAAAGATAAGCGGTAAAACACTTGAAATGCCTTTGGAACGAAAAGCTCCCGGAGTAATTTTCAGACAACCGGTTAATCAACCTTTGCAAACCGGTTTAAAATCGGTGGATGCCATGATACCCATCGGACGCGGACAACGTGAGTTGATTATCGGGGACCGTCAGACCGGTAAAACAAGTATTGCCATTGATGCCATTATCAACCAACGATCCAATTTTGATGCAGGCGATCCTGTCTATTGTATTTATGTGGCCATCGGACAAAAAGGTTCTACGGTAGCTTCTATCGTGAATACTTTACAAGAATCCGGCGCTATGGAATATACCGTAGTGGTTGCGGCCAATGCTGCCGAACCTGCTGCTTTACAATATTTTGCTCCTTTTGCCGGTGCAGCTATCGGTGAGTATTTCCGGGATACCGGTCGTCATGCCTTAGTTGTTTACGACGATTTATCCAAACAAGCGGTTGCTTATCGGGAGGTTTCCCTGATTCTTCGTCGTCCTTCCGGACGTGAAGCCTATCCGGGTGATATTTTCTATTTACATTCACGTTTACTTGAACGTGCTGCCCGTGTTATTACTCAACAGGAAGTGGCGGAGAAAATGAACGATTTACCAGAGTGCCTGAAAGGATTGGTTAAAGGTGGCGGTTCGCTGACTGCTTTACCGATTATCGAGACACAAGCCGGTGACGTTTCGGCTTATATTCCTACGAATGTTATTTCCATTACCGATGGTCAGATATTCCTTGACACCGACTTGTTCAATCAGGGTAACCGTCCGGCTATCAATGTAGGTATTTCGGTTTCGCGTGTAGGTGGAAACGCCCAGATAAAAGCCATGAAGAAAGTGGCCGGTACCCTGAAAATGGATCAGGCTCAGTACCGCGAACTGGAAGCATTTACCAAATTTGGTGGCGATATGGATCCGGTAACGGCCATGACTATCGATAAAGGACAAAAAAATGCCCGTCTGTTGGTACAGGCGCTGCACGAACCAATGGCTGTTGAAAAACAAATTGCCGTGTTGTATTGCGGTACAAATGGTTTATTGTCCAAAGTGCCTATTACGAAAGTACAGGACTTTGAAAAAGAATTTTTAATGGTACTGGAACTCTCGCATCAGGTTGATGTGTTGGATGTACTTAAGAAAGGCGTTATTAACGACGATGTCATTGCCATTATCGAGAATGTGGCTGCCGAAGTTGCCAAACGCGTTTCGGTAAAATAGTTAGTAGTTTATAGTTCATTGTTTATAGTTAATAGTAAACTTTAGACAGTTTTCAGCAGCAGTTAGTATATAGTATTTTTTACAAATTATATTTTTCAATTGTAATCCTGATAGAACAGGGAATAAATTGTAAATTGTAAATCGATAAATTGTAAATTGAATTTATGGCTTCATTAAAGGAAATAAAATCACGTATTCAGTCGGTAAAGTCGACGCAGAAGATCACATCGGCTATGAAGATGGTATCTTCCGCCAAACTGCGTAAGGCTCAAAAGACAATAGAAAGTTTTTTACCCTATGAACAACGGCTGAACAACATGCTTAACCATTTCCTGGGTGGCGGGGAGGATAATACTTCCGTTTACGCAGAAGAACGTGATGTAAAACGTGTGGCCATCGTGGTTTTTTCGTCCAATTCAAGTTTATGCGGGGGTTATAATTCCAATGTAGCTAAACAATTAGCCGATACGATTGAATCCTATCAGGCATTGGGACGGGAACATATACTGGTTTTCCCTGTTGGAAAGAAAATCGCGAAAGCAGCCCGAAAATCAGGTTTTGATTTTGAAAGCAATTTCGAATCCCTGGCCGATAAACCCAATTATACCGAAGCATTAAGTCTGGCGGATGAACTGCTTCAATTATTTAAGAATAAGGATATCGACAAAGTAGTCATGATTTACCATCATTTTGTCAGTAAAAGCAGTCAGGTGCTGACTACCGAAACACTTTTGCCGATACAACTTCCGGTTCCTGTAAAAGGGGTATTTACTTACGACTATATTGTGGAGCCTGATCGGGAGACATTGATAGAAGAATTTATTCCAAAGGTGTTGCGGTTGAAAATCTATACCGCTTTGCTCGATTCCCATGCTTCGGAACATGCCGCCCGTACCATGGCCATGCAAATTGCCACCGATAACGCGGATGATATTCTTCAGGATCTTTCCCTGCTTTACAACAAATCACGCCAGCAAGCCATTACCAACGAATTGCTGGATATTCTGGGCGGATCGTTTAAATAAACACGTTTATTTTTTCAATATACAGAAGGATGTCCCCAAAAGGCATCCTTTTTTATGCCCCGATAGGGGCAAAATAAATATAGGGTCCGCTGATAAACTATTTTATGCCCCGATAGGGGCTAAATGTAAATAACCCCCGGTGAGCATAGCGATACCGGGGGATGACCGAATAACTCTCCATCACAACTCCGAAGGAGTTGAACAACAGGCTGTAATCCCGATTCTCTTTCCGCTCTGTCTTTCATTTGAGCGTGTTGTAAAATCCCGTTTATCACCTGTATCCCAATGACTCTGACTCGCAAACCTACCCAATAATCCCTTCATCACTGAAATTCTTCAAAAATATTGGCCCGATTGTATAAATTATTCCATAAAATGTGTAGATTTGTATTTTAATTTTTGACATTTAATCTTGCAACCCCCAAAAAAAACAGGTTTTAAAAAATAACGGATTCATTATTTTCGAAATAAAAAACAAAGAAACACTTATGGCAATAGAAGCAAGCGATTTAACAGACGAAACTTACAACGCTATTCTGCTTGAATCGGAAAAATTTGACGACAATTTGACCCTGCAATTCGGGCTTTTGACCCACGATTGTGATGATGAGACGGATTTTATTAATCAATCCGAGAAACTGATCAAAAAGATGCTCAAATACAACAACAATACCTTGGATGATCTGTTTTTTGGAGAACCACCCAGTATGTCGGAGTTTCATAAAGTATTGAAAAAGATGCAGAGCAATATTGAAAGGCTGAGACGGAAATAACCGGGTCTCATTACCGCTTAAACAAGGGGAATTCCATTAACCGCAAAGTGCGCAGAGAAAGAATATTTTTTATTCTCCTTTGCGCACTTTGCGGTAAAGAATTTTCTTTAGGGTTAGTCGGACTAAGTAATTGGAAACAATAAGTGTCGTATAATTGAATAAAAAAATCAGATGAATAGAACGCTCTCCCGATAGTTATCGGGAGCAAACGAGGGCAGAAGGCAGCGAAAGTAAATACGGGAATCAATAATTATAGAAATTATCGTATCCGATACCTAAGTCGAACCGACCGTTGGAAATGGCAATGGGTTCGCCCTGCATAAATGTTTTAAAATTGAAATAGCCCGATAAAATAGCTTTGCTGAGTTCTTTATCCACATACAAGTTCTGAACCCTTTTGAATTGAATAGTTCCTTCAATTATTTTCAAAACATTGGATACCCCGCCAATATTCAGGGAGACGATGCATTTACTATCTTTTAGATTGATAGTCGTATCGTTCAGCATAATCAAATCGGGATAATCGGCAGGTGAAAATCCTTTGATACTAAATTTCATCGACACTTGATAACCATAGCCCATTACACCTTTCAAAGTCAGATTCAATGTATCTGCATTGACAATGATTTTAGCAGGCAATTGAGAACTTTCTGAAATAAATTTTTCCCGATCAATGTATGCTCCAAAGGTATTGTAACCCCATTCGGAGTAAATTGGCAAACCAGGACTTGTAACATCCTCAATAAATACCGACTTCTCGAGCGAATAATCCGACTGACAACTACTAACGATAAGTATCAGTACTGATAATATGATGAATCTATATTTTTTCATTTTCATATAGTTGAGTTTATGTATTCTGTTGTTGAATTTATTTCTTTTGAGTTGTTATTGGTATTTGCACCGAGAACTGAAACCCACTAAAGTTTTGAGGAATAATAAGCGTGGAGTTATTCGTTGTGAGGAAAGCCGACGGCAGAAATAAATCCAAATTTAAATTGATACGGTTATTGGGACTGTATTTTACACCTATCGAACCGTAAAGAGTTGAATACATCGTATTTACTTTCACTCCTACACTGTTGAGAATTTCATCTTTGTATGGATTCATCGATTCGCTGGTAAATGCAATATCGGTTTTGGATGCTAACTTAAAACTAAGTTCGGTTCCTACTTTCACGAAAAAAGAAAACCTGTTTATTCGAAACGCTGTATATCGCAGTTCAAGAGGAATGCCCAAATAATCATTATTTTCGTCGACACTCATTACCCTGCAATACTCTGAGCTTGTTGGAGTTGTTTTATAACGCAAATAGAAAAAATCGCCTGAACCTGAACTCAATTTATCCATGTAGCTGTTAATGCGAGTCAAACGTAAACCGGAGAACACACTTAACCTGTCATGGTAAAACGAATATTCAGGTTTGAAACCGATGGAATACATGGACATGGAGGTATTGAGGACACCACTGTTGCTATAGCCGTAGTCACCATTGTATGAACTAACATCCTGACGAACGGCCCATTTTTCATTTAACGTACCATTTACAGAATTACTGGCACATTCCACTCCCCACGAAAAATGAGGTGCTTCCTGTGATCGGACAGTTACAAAGACAATACCGGCAAATAAAAGCAAGACTAATTTCTTTTGTTTCATAAAGGAAGGATTTATTTCTTTAGGTTTACACTCAAAAATTATCTAAATAAAACACGAAACAAATGTAATACTTTTATTAATTTTATTAACCCTACTATAGAAAATTTTTATAAAATATTTATCACCCTCTCCTCGTTGAAAACGAGGTGGAATTGGATTCATAGGGAGATAATACAAATCGAATCCTGAAAGGATTGAATGTAAATAGCCACGGGTGCAACCCGTGGAAACAGGGAAATCAAGGGATGAACCCCGTAGGGGTTCAATAACAATAATTTATATATTAAACCCCTACGGGGTTCGTTGTTGAGTCTTATCCTTATCCACGGGTTATACCCGTGGTTAATCAAATTAAAGTCCTTCGGACTTATAAAAAATTGAACTTCAATATGACCCTGTTTAGTTTCCATTCCTTCTTATCCGCAAAAAACCGCAAAGAAAAAATGCCTTTCATTTTCTCTTTGCGATTCAGTCTTTTCTACGCCTTTTTAAAGTCCCCCATTAGGGGTCCCGGCCCCGATAGCTATCGGGGATTTAGGGGGTCTTAAATTACCACCTGCATAACCGGTGCCGTAAACGGACCTGTGCCTTCCCGCGTTACAGCTGCCACGCGGAACCAATACTTCGTCAGCGGAATCAGATTCTCCAGTTCAAGGCTTGCCCTTACAGTAACTCCCGCCACCGTGTAATCCGACTCTTTTTCCGGAAAAGCCACCGTACTGATTTGCCAGATATACGATTGTGCTCCTTCTATAGCCTGGCGTTTCAGGATCACGGAACCTGATTTTTTACCCAATTCCACGCTAAATTCCGGACGTTGGGCCGGAGCAGGTTGTTTGACCAGGTTAAAACCTGCCGACAACATAACAGCACCATCCTTGTTGGCAATGCGTTCCACATAAAGGGCTACCAGACGCATAAGATCATTCCATGCCGTTTCGGCCTGATGCAATAAGGCCGTTTCTTCCTTCCCTCCGCTGAGGGAAGCCACGCTTCTCGTTTCAAGTAAATCGGTTGCAGCCTTCAAATCATCCATAGGTACATCCGGAGTTGGAAATAATCGACTTCCCCGCATTTGTCCTTCCACATTCCGGGCAAATACCACTTTTTCGCTAACCGGAAATCTAATAAAATCATTCACAATTTTGTCTTTTTTCATACTGATAAAATTTTTAAATGTAAAACATAATAAATTAGAGACAGCTATTTTTTTGAAAATTTCTCCTTTCCGATGAAAAGCAGTTGCTTTTGTTCCTTTTCCAATAGGAATCCGATGAAAAGTAGTTGCTTTTGTTCTTTTTCCGA
>DIZI01000043.1 GCA_002427885.1 Paludibacter sp. UBA6032 | reverse complement strand
AGTATTAAAATCAATAATGATAATAACTATGACAACAAGAATATCAAAGTGAATGTCGACAACAATAACAACACAAATGACAACAATAATAACAACACTCATAACGATAGCCTCAACAAAAAAAGGCGTAGCACTTTTACTGTTTTGTTTTACGTGAATCGGGACAAGGTTAAGCAGAATGGTTTGTGTCCTGTTATGGGTAGAATAACCATAGATACAAAAGTAGCCCAATTCAGTACCAAAACAGATATAGATTCCACTCTTTGGGATACAAAGACCGGAAGAGCCATAGGTAAAAGCAGCCAATCCATTTTAGTAAACCGAGCCATCGATCATCTTACCCAAGAGATAAATAAGTTTTACACAGAACTGGTAGACAAGCAGGGATATGTAACAGCTGAGCTGGTCAAAAATGCGCTGTATGGTATCGGACGAAAACAAGAAATGTTGCTAAAGCTCTTTAATGAACACAACCAAGAGTTCAAGCTAAGAGTTGGTGTAAATAGAGTGGAAGATACTTACTCCTCTTACTTACGTTCATACCGTCACCTGTTCAATTTCATAAGTCAGAAATACGGGATAGAGGATATTGCCCTTGACAAACTCAACCTTAATTTTATTGATGCTTACGACTTCTATTTGCGCGTTGACAGGCAGATGAAGCAAAGCACGATAGTAGGTCATCTGATAATATTAAAAAAGATGATCCGCAGGGCGATTCATCAAGGAATACTCAACCGTGACCCATTTGTGAACTATATAGTAGAACAGCCCGAAAAGCAGTGCAGACATCTGAAATCGGAAGAAATAGATAAAATTATGCAGATTCATATAGCATCCAAGAAGGTTTGCCATACACGGGATATGTTCATTTTCTGCTGTTTCACAGGCTTGGCATATTCGGATATACGGAATCTTTCGAAGGGAAATATTACAACGCAGTTGGATGGTAGCTTGTGGATTAGCATTAAACGGCAGAAGATGAAAGGTGAATGTAATATCCGCCTGTTGGATATACCCAAACAAATTATCGATAAATACAAAGACGATCGTAAGAGCGATAAAGTGTTCAACATGATATCACTTAATTGTATCTGTAAAAACCTAGAGAAAATAGCTGTATTGTGCGGCATCGAACATATAACCTTTCACATGGCAAGGCATAATTTTGGAACACATATCACCTTGTCGCAGGGTGTCCCAATTGAGACAGTTAGCCGAATGATGGGACACCGGTCAATAGCCACCACGCAAATCTATGCCAAGATTACCAACAAAAAGGTAAATGAAGATATGAAGTTGCTTTCAGAAAGAATTACCGATAAATATGCTGTCTTTGAAGATAAAACTATGCCCATAGGCATCAAGCTTAATCAGAACTTCAAACGGAATAAAGAAAAATAACAAGAAAAAGGGAACGGCACTTGTAATTGAACATTCAGTTTCAATAATGGCAGGAGCTTTAAAAGCTTCTGCCATTATTGTGTAATTAACGATTGTAATTAACAATATTTGTTTGATAATTACAAAATTGATTTTTGATACCCACTTTCTAACATCTTTTCGATGTCTGATTCCTTATAGAGTATTTTTCCACCCAGTTGGATATAGGCAATTTTACCCTGAGTTCTGTAGTCTTGCAAAGTCCTACGACTGATTTTTAGTTTTTCAGAAACTTCTTTGTCGGTCAAAAACCGTTCTCCATTCAAGTGTGGCTTGCTGTTCTTAACCAATAGGTCGATGTCATCAAGCATCTGTTTCGATGAATTGAAAAAGCTCTTAATCCACTGGCTGTCTCTCGTCAATATTTCGTTGTTCATATTCGTTGATTTTAGTGGAACGTTTATTTTGCTAATAATTTACACATTACCTGTTCTATATCATTCGGTTTGTAATACATTTTGTGGTTAACTTGACTATAGGGCAATGTGCCATTGTCCCGGTAAGTTTGTAGAGTTCTTTTTGATATATTTAAAATAAGACAAACATCTTGATTATCCAGCCATTTTTTCAATCCTTTGTCTTGTTCGCTATGGAGCGAGTTCATCTTTTTTTCTAATGCATCGAATCGGCTCATCATAGCCTCGAATGTGCGGGCTTCTATATTTACTATTTCCATTTCAAATTACTTTTTATGTTTATAATTCTTGATTTTTCTGTAAATATACACCCTCATTTATTGAATTATACACATTGAAATAGCAATGACAGCATTCGGTTATGATTGGCTTCGATTGGCTTTTACAAAGACAGAAATTAATTTCGAAACAATAGTATTTGAAGAAGAAACACAGTTTATCTGAGCTAAAATTTGCCCGTATTCAACTTATTTGCGACAAAAGTTGTCTTTTGCAAGAAATAAATAGATCAATTGCACTGTTTTTTGCAGCAATCACAAATAGTTGTACTTGTTCTAGTAAGTACCTAATCTCTATTAACCGGATATATGCTCCAGTTTTTTACTAAAATTATACGAGTAATTAATAGAGAATTCCCTGAATTTTAGTTTAAATTTTTATTGTTTTATTTGAATAACAAAAGAATTCGCTCATTAATTTTCAGGGGACACCGTTCGTACTCCACTGACGTCAAAGCTTCACTACATTGCGTTCAGATCATTTTATCAACCTCAGTACCGCCCAGCATAACTAGCAACCTAGTTTTACTCCCTTGTTTCCGTTTATTTTGGTCACTACTTATGCCAAATTACAACGCATTTCCAAAGGAATCTTTTTCATTTATTTCGACGAGTTTACTCTCGGATTAAATTTTCACAGAGAATAGTAAGATTTCTTTTCCCACACAAGATGAGCGTTCAGTCATATCGGCAACACGAGATTAATGCCTCGAAAACTACTTATGATTTTTATGCGTGTTTACATTTGGAGTAGCATAAAAATAATAAAAAGTTTTCCAAATGGGACAGAGGACACAACCCGTTTTTATCTCGCCTGACACATCGAGCCCCGGTATCCGCTCAAAAAAAAACACGTTGTGATTGAGCCTGATAATGTTGAAAAGTAAGAATAATTTTTCCAGAAAAGAATTCTTACTTTCTTTAGATACAGATATAGGAAAACTTATTTCCTGCTTTCCAACATTTAAAGACATTCAGGATTCATGTTTTAAGAGACTGAAATAAATATCCTAAAACAATTTGCATGTTTTTAAAGACAATGCTTTTTTGAATCCCCCAAAAGACAGACAAACTATTTTTGAAGAGGGACCGCGGATAAACTATATCCACTAAAAGAAGTTCTGGTTGCTTTAGCACTTCGTGCAATAAAATACATGTCTACACTTCGTGTTTGGAAAAGGATGTGTTTACTTAAAATTTTTAACTCTACCGAAATGAAAGGAGATTGGAATAGTCGTTATATCAATGTGAAAAAGCCTGTTTGATTTATTCTTAGTCACTTTCCCATTGTCAGATTTTAAAACATGATTTTATATAACTCCTAAAATTCATTTGGGAAATCATAACCTAAAAATAGAATTTCAGTAGTTTCCTTGATGGTTTACACAGTAATGTGGTTTATAGTTATTTATTTGTATTACAGTACTATATAGGCAATTATTATCTCTGAATTATGCTAATCATTTTACATTTTTCTTATAGAGTCTCAGGTTAAATTAATTTATATAAACTCTATTATATAGAAGTTAGAGGCAGAAATGATCCTAGATAGATGATATGTAAAAATATGGAAATAGGCTTACAAAGCTTGTTTCCGTTGAATTAAAGAATTGATATACAAGGATAAAGTAGTATTCGACGTTTCATTTATTTCAGAAACACAATGTTAATAATACATAAATAATGCGAGTTTATTCGTTTCGTTAACTATCAAATAATTAATATATTAAGTGATATATTTATTAAAAGACTAAGTTGGTAACGTAAAATATGTGATCAATATTAAAATATTAACACTATATTTGCAGTTGTTAGAATTCATAGTGCATATTTCTAACTCTTTAAAGATTTTAAAAATTCTTACAATTTAAGATAGCGTGATGTAATTATTACTTCCAATACTGAGGTTTTAGTTCCTTTATTTTTTAATAAAAAATACTTCCCTATGAAAAGGTCGACTTTTTACTTCTTTTTATTATTTATCTGTCTGACAGGATTATATGGTCAAAACACCTCCCCAGGTGGTATTAATGGTGCTAAGTTGTGGTTTAAAACCGCTCCAGTTAGCAGTAACCTCAATGGACTATATAAGTGGCAGGATTTTTCAAAAGATTCCACATTATTACTAAGATATGATACTTTGGGAGCTGGTCAAGGACTTGAATACACCTTGGCAAGAAATAAAATTAGGACTTACAATTTTAATCCGGCAATTGATTTATCATCTGCATACAAAAGTAAAGAGATCTTAATTAAAAATAGTAACTTGTCGCAAGCAACCATAATAGCTGTTTGGGGACCTGATAGCATCGATTTCAATACAGCTAAATTTTTGTTCGCACTGAATGGTCGTAAATCGGAGAGCATACAATTTACTAAAAATAAGGTGATACAAAGTATTGAGAGTGGAAAAAGTGTAATGAATTATGGAAACGAAGAAGGCAAAAATCTACAATATCAACCCAACGAAACCGAAATTTCAGTAAGTAAATACCACGAAAGATTTTTGCGTATAGGTACATATTATAAAGCAAATAAACCTAATACATCTATCTGGGGCGAACAGCAAAAAGCCGTGATTTCGTTAGGATTCACATTTCTTAAAACTAATATAAATAATACATCCACATTTGATGATAAATTACTCAACAACAAAGAATATTTAGGATACACACCAGAGTTTATTGTTTACAACCGATTATTGACGCCACTGGAACGAAGGAATGTAGAGACATATTTAGCTATAAAATATGGGCTTAGTTTGGATATGTCATATATCACAGGTGGAGGACAGCTTCTTTGGGACTTGAGTGAAAATCAGGGTTATAACAACCGCATTACCGGTTATGGGCGTGACGATTTAAGCGGCATGTACCAAAGAAACGCAACTACTTCTTACGAAGAAGCACCTTATAATATCGATAATAACAACAATGCATATGATTCGTACGATTCGAATAACTCATATAATAACTCATCGCGTTACAGGTTACTCGTGGTAGGCAGGCAACAAGCAAACCTTATAAATGATGGTGATTACGTAATTTTCGGCGATAACGACAGTACCATCGCTACAAGTAATAAAGAAGGCGTTGGAGGGATGAAACGAATGTCGCGACAATGGTTGGTGCATACTAATAAGCTCCCCACCGAGGAATCGGATAAAGTATTAAATTGGAATGTGCAAGGACTTGATATGTATACCTATAAGTTTAAAAGCACAATTACGAAACAGGGGAGTTCTACCCTCACCAATGCTTCCGCTATAACTACAACTCCATTAAATGGCAGTGATGGATACTTAGCATGGACAGTGGGCACACGACGTGGTCCCATCATTGTGAAGTTTGGAACAAACAACTCTACATTAACTGCTAACAGCAACGATTACGGTTACTATTTTGCCAGTAACGGTTCTGTTTATACCGTCATAAAGGGTGTGCAGACAACTACAAAGATTACATCTGTGACTTCAGGTAAACGAATCGAAATTGAGAAAGACGGAAATCTTATCTCCTTGCGAATTGATGGAGTTAGAAACCCGGATCATGAAATTGTGATTGACAGTGCCGACACAAAGAAATCCTATTACGGTTCCATACTTATAACCAAAGACAATAGTTACGATATTGTAATGACCGATTTGCGACATGGAGGATTCGTGGATACTGGAAATCGGCTCGAATTATCGTATATCGCACAACGTGCATCAGAATTCGAGAACTACCGGAACGGGAAAAGTTACCTGATTATTGACCGAACAGGTACGGGCAATTTTGACTCAGATAGCGTGGAGTATTATCCAACGGACGAATTAGATGAGGGACGTTACAAAATGATCTTTAATAATATATTTTGGGATAAAGATGGAAATGGAAAAGACATGTTTACTTTCGGATACAAAATGTCGAACGTGCTAACCGTTATTCGTAAAACGGATCCAGGGTGTACGGGTAATACGCCATTGGAAAACGGTTCAATTCATATGTTGATAAAAGACGGGCTGAAGGGGTTTAATTATCAACTTGCTAAAAACAGCGTCATCACCAATAGCGGTGTTTTATACGATGATACTCTACAAATAAATAATCTGGCTCAGGGTGATTATACTTTGGCTCTGACAGAGATAGGCGGGTTGAATTTTTCGAATAAGCAAACCGGTACTTGGACAACCCAAGCTATGTCTTCAAGCTATTTTAACGTACAAACCAATGCTTATATGGAATGGGCAATAAGTGGAAGTAATACTCATGCATCAGTGGCATTTATGACTAATTCTACTATTTCGAGCAATGCAAACAGTATTGTTTTCGATTATGGTGTTGTGATAGACGGAATCAACTTATATGCCATTGTTAAAGGAATAAAAGACTCGAGCCCATTTGCAACAGTAAGTACCGGAAATTCTATCAGAATTGAAAGAAACAATAATAAAATTATATACTATGTAAATGGTACACAGATTATTTTGAGGGATATCATCAGTACCGATGCTACACGATATTTTTACGGTGTAAGCCGAATAGAAACCGATGCAAGTGGTATTTACAATCTCAAAACAAACGGGTTATTATCATCTACTACATGGAGTGCAACTGATAACATGAATATTCAGAATTCAAACGGTGATGTAATTTCATACGACCTGACATTAACACCAACTTGTATGGAAAAGGCACCGTCTGAACCCAAATCTACCGATGGCGAATCTCATATATCTGTTTATTACAAAGACAGTAGAGATTTGTCGCAAATAACTGTAAAATTAGAGTTAGAGCAACCATCTCCATCAAATCTGTTGATGTTTGATGTATCGGGAAAACTGATTTATAAAGTTGATTTACCTGCAAGCAACCATGTGCAAACAACTGATATCAAATTGCCCGAAACGGGTGTGTATGTCATTAAAGCTATAACAAATGAAGGAGAGTATTCTAAAAAGGTTATCTCGAAAAATTTATTTTAATCTAACATGCTGATATTGATATAAAAATGAGATCAATATATTAGATTAAAAATAGTAATATGAGCTGATATTAATTTAACTGATAATCGATAAAACTTGATATTATATGATACACATTTACAAAAAACGATTCGGAATAGCTTTGATTTTTTCGGCATGTCTTATTGCGATAGTATTTGCATCGTTAAAGCAAAATGAACAAAAAAACACGCAAGTAAAACTAGCTTTACATCAACGTGTAACGAATGAAAATATAAAACCTTCTAAATCTAAAATTTTAGCTAAAGCAATTGCTACTAATCAATTGACTTCAAGTCAACAAAAAAACAACCAAATAGCATCTAAGGGTCAACAGGTAATAAAACAAGTTAAACATAAAAAATATCTGTCAATTCAACAAACAGGTATTATTGGTGCTTATGATGGTAAGCTCCTTGACAACCCAGCTGATAATATCTTTACTTTAAGTTTGGATCAAAAACCTTCAGTAACTGACCAAGTGTGGTTGAGTTATGAGTTGACTGGAGTCGACGATTATAGTAATTTGGCTTGTAGTGTGAACGATCGTTTGTCTATGGGAGGCTATATAGTGAAAAAGAATAGCACTACAAGCAAACAATATGTTCAATTAAATCCAGCTTGGTTCAAGGCTGGTGATAACAATATTATGTTTGGGTTACCAGAAAATGCCGGTTACGGATATAAAATCAGTAATCTTTCCATAGAAGTTGAAAATAAAGCCCAAAATTCGCCTTTGATTCTAAATAACGGTAATTCCAACTATAACGGTAAAGCCTATATTCATGGTTTTGTGCAGGATAAAAACAGCGACAAAGCCATTGTTATTGTCGATGGTAAACCCGTAATTATCCGCGATGGTGAATTTGAAACCATTGTTACTTTGGCTGACCGCTGTCAAGTGGAAGTAAAAGCAACCTTGAGTAATGGAAAAACGACAACTCAAACATTGAACTACTCGCGACAAACTCAACCTGATATAGAATATGTCATGGAAGAAACCAAACAAAAAACATCCAAAATATTTGAAAGGGGGACGGCAAACATGCTGCAAACCGAAAATGTTCTACTCAAAGTGGATGCAAAAGCATTATTGGGAACCAGACAATTATCTGTTACTGCCTTGCGTAATATGGATTTACCTGCTTTGGATATGGGAATGACTAACGTAACCGATGGCAATAAAGGCTTTCGATTCCTTCCTCATGGTGAACATTTTACACAAGGAGCTACAGTGGCATTGAAATATGATCGCGCCAGTATACCAAACGGTTACACCGAAAACGATATCCGTACTTATTATTTTGATAATCAAACCCGACATTGGGTTGCGTTGCCACTTGACAGTGTAGATCGAAAAAATCATACAGTGATATCGCATACAACTCACTTTACGGACATGATAAACGGTGTGATTAAAACCCCTGAATCGCCCGAAACGCAGGGTTTTGCTCCAACCATGATGAACAACATCAAAGCCGCTGACCCAACTGCCAAAGTAGAACTGATAGCACCTCCAACTGCCAATAACCGTGGATCTGCAGGTTTGAATTACAGTTTCGAAATGCCACCAGCCCGTAATGGCATGAGTCCAAGTTTAGGTATTCAATATAATAGTGATGGTGGTAGTGGATGGCTTGGTGAAGGATGGGACTTAAACGTGCCAAGCATTGTTGTGGATACTCGTTGGGGTGTGCCACGTTATGACGATGGCAAGGAAACCGAAACATACAATATGTCTGGAACTATGTTGTCAACTATGGATAATGATGGCAATAGTTCAGTAGCACATCGTGGTGAGAAAATTGTGAGGGTTGATAACCGTCAGTTTCACCCACGTTCCGAAGGCAGTTTTTCTAAAATTATACGTAAAGGGAACTCACCAAGTAATTACTCCTGGGAAGTAACAGATAAGAATGGAACCATATACACTTATGGAGGAGATGGTGCTGTATTGAAAGGAACAATTACAAATATCAATAAAGTTACTAAAGACGTAATTGTAGAATGGAAATTGAAACGAGTACAAGAATTACATGGAGATTATATTGAATACAGCTATCTTTCAGTTGATGAACCAGTGCGCGGAAATATTACAGCAAAAGCACTTTACCTAGATAAAGTCAGTGCAGGAAACAAGGGAACTGATCCTCAAACTGTGGTTACATTTCTGAGTCGCTCTGACTCATTGAAAACAAAACAAACAAATAATGCTCGTTACGGATTTTTGGTATCAAACAATAGATTACTTATTAAAGTAATGGTAGCTTTCGAAGGAGAAATCTTACGAAGTTATGCTTTTAAGTATAAACAGGGAGCTTTCAATACCACTATTCTGGATAAAGTAACCCACCTTGACAATACCGGCACTGAATTTGCCAGCCACACTTTTGATTATTATGATGATGTGAAATCCACAACCGGATACGTGCCTTTTAAAAGTGAAAGCGAAACCTGGGATTTAAAAAATGACGATATTAAATCAAAATTTATTAATCCTTTAACTAACTTAGGAATTCCCGGTTTCAATAACCAAGCATCGGCGTTGGGAGGAAGCGAAACAAATACATTTGGAGGGTCACTCTATCTCGGTTTTGGTTTATACTGGGGCGATATTGTAGGAAAAGGATTCTCAATTGGTGGAGCAGGCTCATACTCGTATAGTAAAACCAGTGGAATGTCTACACTTATTGATATTAATGGCGATGGTCTGCCCGATAAAGTGTCTAAGATTGTCAAAATCCCTTTTGTTGAAAGTGCTTTGTATTTTCGACCCAATATAACTACCACTTCGGATGCAGTACCTCAATTTGGAGAACCGATTAAAATTGAAGGAGCTGAATTATTCTCTTTGACCAATACGAATTCTACATCCTTGGGTGGCAGAGTTTTTCTTGGCCTAGGTGATTTTGGAGTTAATGGAGGGGTTGATAAAAACACAACTTACTCCAATACACCCATTTATTTTTCGGATGTTAACAATGATGGATTAGTTGATATCGTTAATGATGGGAGAGTTTTCTTCAATCATATCGGATACAAATCTGGCATTGCCGTTCCCTATTTTTCGGAAAGTAGCTACGGAACTCCAAGCCCGATTATGGGAGGGGGAGTATTTATTAAAAATACATCAACCGAAGCAATTGCCGAAGAACAAGCAGATCAAGCCAACTTAGCTAATTCTTCGCCGATGCAGGATATGGTTCGGGTTTGGGAAGCTCCCTTTGCAGGAACTATTAAAGTGGAAAGTACGGTAAAACTACTATCCCCTACGGGTGACTACGATAAAGATGCTTATGCAAAAGCAGATGGAGTAAGAGTTGCCATACAGGTAGGAGGTATAGAAGAATGGTCTGGATTTATAAACAAAGGCAATGTCACTGTATATAATGCCAATGTGGATAATGTTCCTGTTCTAAAAGGACAAAAGGTGTATTTTCGTGTACAAAGTGGTTCTATGGAACAGAGCAACGGCTCCTTCGATAATGTAGTTTGGAGCCCGGTAATTACGTATACAGATTCCACTCGAATAAACGAACTTAACCCCGATAGTGTAGGAACTTATGTATTTAAAGCTACTGAAGGAGATGTAAAAAGTGCAGATAATATCACCACCATCACTACGGGTGTGCCTGTGCATATTACTGGTAGATTTATAAAGCCTTTTACTTCTAATAGCGTAACCTTGAAAGTTATACTTTCCAACGATTTAATGATTAATGACAGTACGAAAAACGTCAATTATCAGCGCCAGATTGTTTATCAGAAGTCTTTTCATGGTACACAAATTATTGACGAGGATTTAGATATACAAGTGGATAACAGTTTGAATGGGAAAAATTTAGAATTTCAAATTGGTTCGGTGTCCAATGACTCGATAGGGACGAATGTTGCTTGGGAAAGAGTCAAATGGAAACCGATATTGAATTATACTGTCAATGGGGAATTAAAAACAACTTTTGGAGTTGTTAAATATACTTCATTGTTTGTAAATCAAACATTCGAAGGCGAGTCTTTTAAGCCGAGAATACTAAATACACCAAAAACAAAACCATTCATCACATTTAAACCAGATGTTTCTCCAGCTACTTTAAATGGAAAAATTAGTATGTGCCTGAAGAGATCTAATGACTATCTTGAAGCTATTAAAGAAATTTCTGTTGTAAACGGAATTATTAATGATTCTCTTATTTCTTTTAATTTACCACCGACATTAAGTTATTGGGTTGAGTATTATATTGCAAATGATACGCTTGCATCAGCTATTTCTTCGGCTAAAGCTGTACTGTATTCTTTAAATGATAGTGTTTATGTAGAACAAGAAACAGTAAACGCAAATGTATTTACCAAACGGAACTACGATGGTTTTGGTCCTATGTGGCGTCATTGGGGGCAGTTTATATATAATGCTGCTGATGGACGATATAGTAAACCGATAGTCGAATCCTTACTCACACTGCCTAAGGATTCAATAGAGGCTAAGAAGATGTATGCTAATTTATCGAATACCACTTTTCTGTCTATGATACCCGACGTAACTACTAAGAGATACTGGATGGGTCAAAACGAGAATATTAATTTAAAAGGAGATACCATAACTGCTGCAAGACTTGGTATGCAGGACGTAATGTTACCCGACCCATTTAAAAATATGATCGAAAAAACAGAGGATACCACCATTTGTACCATTTCTGGCTCTAAAGCCGATGCACCTGTTTTAATTACCAAAAGTGAAAGTACAGGTTGGATTGGCGGTGCTTCATTTGCTTCTCTTGTTGATGGATCATATAGCTCTGCGATAGGGAATAGCACCACCAAAGTTGCATTTACAGATATGAATGGGGATGGTTTTCCTGATATTATAGAATCAAATCATATTCAATTAACAAACACAAGAGGTGGTAGAGATGGTGAAGTTCTTAAAGGTATTGATTGTCAGAAAAGCACAAGTGAATGTGAAGCCATAGGGGGTGGCGGCGATCCTATACATGCGGCTTCGATAATTTCGAATATGAACCCGGGTCAGAATACTGCAAGCAGAGCCATTGTGGCCTCAGATCATGCAAAGGGACAATTGCAGGTGAATTTAGGGGTGAATTGGAACAAAGATAGATCGCAAGAAACATTTTTGGATGTTAATGGAGATGGACTGCCTGATAAAATTTTATCTGACAAACGTGTCCAACTCAACTATGGTTATAGTTTTTCAGATGCAACAGACTGGGATTTAAACTCTATTGAAGAGGGTTACAGCACTTCGCAAAATGCAGGAGCAGGTTTAGGTTTTGATTACGGACAAAGGAGTTTTAGTGGAGGTTATGGAATAGCCACTACCTTTGCCCATACCAATTACTGTATGATGGATTTAAACTCCGATGGATTAGCGGATAAAGTCAGGAAAGATAATGAAAATAACATTTTTGTCTCGTTTAATTTAGGAAATAGATTTGCCGAAGAAATACCCTGGAAAGGACCAAAAGAAATAAACCAGTCAACTTCAACCAGCGAAAGTTTAAATGCTGCGTATACTCTCAATATTTACATTCCACTCATATTCAAAATTGTAATTAACCCAAGCGTTTCGTATAGTAAAACTATGAACCGGCCTGTAGATGATATTCGCGATGTGGATGGCGATGGCTTCCCTGATATTATTTCATCAAATAGCGATGAAGCAATGACAGTAACCCGATCGGCAATAGCACGCACGAATAAACTTAAAACAGTGTATAACTCGTTAGGAGGTAGCTTCATACTCGATTACGAACATAGCAAAGCTACTTACGAACATCCGGGAGGAAAATGGGTAATGAAATCGGTAACCCTTGATGATGGTTTACACGATGATGGTGTTAACATGAAAAATGCATTCGAATATTCAAATGGACGGCAAGAACGCTACGACCGAGAATTCCTTGGGTTTGGTAAGGTAGTAACGAAAAGCATCGATACCGAAGCTGGTGATACAGATGTATATCGCACCACTACGCAAGTGTTCAACGTGAGAAACTTCTATGCGCTAGGTAATTTGATTAAGACCACGGTAGCTGATGCCGGTGCGAAAAAGTATCAAGAAACTATTAATCAGTATTACAGCTACAGGGTATCTGCCTCAAACAACGACTATAAATTTGTAGAAGATACTGCCATTTGTTCCGACCAAGCCATAGTCTATACGCCACTTAAATATACTAAAACGGTGATTTACGAAGGACAAAAAGATAGTATAATAGCTAATGAAAGTTTTTATAACTATTATGTTGGTACAAGTAATTATGGTGAATTGAATAACTATAAGTATAGTGACAAGTCTGGACTTGGAAGTGATGGCTCGGGTCCATTTAACTACCAGACAAATGTAGAATATACAAATAAAGTAGATAAACAAATATTTAGTTTACCAACTAAAGTTACTGTAAGGGATGGTGCTGGTGTGTTATATCGTCAAGTGGAAGCTGCTTATGCTGATCCTAATAATGCTAACCGCCTCACCAAGGTAACTCAAACCTTAGATGGTTCGGGAAATACCGCTGTGATTGATATTGTTTACGACAAAGCTGGGAATATAACCAAAAAAACCATGCCTGCTAACTCAAAAGGTGAGCGAATGTGGTACAAGTATCTTTATGACCGTGATTACAACATGTACGTGGAACGAGTAGAAGATGCATTCGGTTACCGTAGTGAGTTGGAAGACTACGACTACCGCTATGGTATTCCGTTAACAAGTAGAGATGAGAATGGATATACTTTGATTACTACTCTGGACAATATGGGACGGGTGAACACGATAACCGGACCGAATGAACTGGCAGAGGGAATTCCTTATACTTTGAGCTTTGGGTATCATCCGCAAGCAGAAAAAAAGGATACAGGTATTGTCAACCCGGCTTATGCTATTACCCAACACTTTGACCCAGCCAATCCAAATGATTATCTCGAAACGGTAACCTTTGTGGACGGATTCGGACGGGCAGTACAGGTGAAAAAAGATGGTGTAATAACCTCAACAACTAATGGAACGACCCCGACAGATAAAACTGTTATGATAGTGAGCGGACGTGCTAAATTTGATGCCTTTGGACGTGTAAAAGAATCTTATTATCCGGTTACGGAAGAAATAGGAACAAAAGCTACATTTAATAAGGTATTTGATGCCATCACTCCGACAAAAACCTTGTATGATATACTGGATAGAGAAACAAAGGTAACTTTACCCGATACATCCAGTACCAATATGCAATATAGCATTGATTTGGAAAATAAAAATACGGTAACTACTGTAACCGATGCTAAGGGAGGTCTACAATCCAGTTTTACCAACGGTTCGGGACAAACAGTGAAAACTGAGCAGTACTCAGGACCCAATGGTACGATAACAACTACGTTTAATTATGACCCAATTAATCAATTGCTAAATGTAGTAGATGCCAAAGGTGGTGTAACGCAATCGAAATACGATTTGGCAGGTCGTCGCACACAGGTATTACACCCTGCTTCGGGAACCAGCAATTTTGTGTATGATGGAGTTGGAAATTTGTTGAGCAAACAAACCGCTAATTTATTAGCAGAAAGCAAAACAATCAATTATGCCTATGATTACAATCGTTTAACGGCAATAACCTATCCCAACCATCCCGAAAACAACGTGAAATTTACGTACGGAAATGCCAATGCCTCGTTTAACAGTGTGGGAAGGTTGATGTTGCAGGAAGATGGAACAGGAGCGCAAGAGTTTCAGTATGGGCGATTGGGCGAAATAACCCAGGTGCGCAGAACTTTGATTATACCAAATCAAGCTATAGCTACTTATTTAACTAAATGGAAATACGATAGTTGGAATCGCTTACAGGAAATGGTTTACCCCGATGAGGAAAAAATTACTTACTCGTATAACACGGCAGGATTACTCACAGGAGTACGTGGTGATAAAGCTTATTCGTACAACTATGTGAATAAAATTGGCTACGACAAGTTTGAACAGCGTGACTATATGAAGTATTGCAACGGGGCGGAAACAACTTACGATTATAACCCGCGTACCCGTCAATTAAGCAATTTACAGGTGTGGGCAGGTAAAACTACCCGCACACAGATAATGAACAATGCTTACACTTACGATGCCGTAAGTAATGTGCTGAAAGTAACCAACACCGCTCCGCTTCCTACAACGGGTGCAGGAGGACAAATTACGCACACTTACAATTATGATGGATTATATCGCCTGACTTCTGCCACAGGCACATACGCAGGAAGTAGTGCTAAGACGGCAGGCTACATGCTGAATATGAGCTATGATAACCTACACAATATAACGAGCAAAAAACAGTACATCGAACAAAAAGATGTACAGTTTACAGGCACGTTAAAAGCAGGCTATGA
Organism: Paludibacter sp. UBA6032; assembly: GCA_002427885.1. Lineage (GTDB taxonomy): Bacteria > Bacteroidota > Bacteroidia > Bacteroidales > Paludibacteraceae > Paludibacter. The sequence continues at coordinate 12,489 of DIZI01000043.1, read as the reverse complement.
TTTAACTTATTATTATGGCAACAATTCGCAACAAATTAGTACTTTAGCTGACGATAGTTACCGGACTGAAGGAACAGACACCAAAGTACTTGTTAAGAAGAATCAAGAGTATACTTACGATGCCAATGGTAACTTGATTTACGTGAATACGGCACTACCAAGTGCTGACACGCTGATTACGAAAGTCAACGAACGCAAATTGCTTTGGGACGAAGAAAATCGCTTGTTAGCACTTGATGATAATGGATTTGTTTCTAATTATTGGTACGATGCTGCAGGGGAACGTACGGTTAAAACAAGCGGCGATGGCGAAGGAGTATTTGTAAACTCCGTATTTAGTGGTGGACGTACGGGTACAGCTAATTTTACGGCTTATATAAATCCTTATCTGGTAGTTAGTCCCGGTGGAAACTATACCAAGCACATTTATATTGGTAGCCAGCGCATTGTTAGTAAATTGGGTGATTTAACGAGCTATGGAGCTGATCCTCGACGGATAGAATATGCGGGTGTAGATGTTGATGGAAGTAAAATTGACTTTAAAGGGAAATATACTACTTCAATTCAAAATATCAAGGACAGATATTCAGCTTTTGAGGTTCCATACAATGGTACGGATAACGATGATTATGTAAACGGACAAGGTTTCTACTCAACAAAAGCAGCCAATGCACAGCAAAAGGCATCTGCTGCCAACGATAATCCTGAAAAGCTACAGTATTATTACCACTCCGACCATTTAGGAAGCAGTAGTCTTATTACCGACTTGGACGGTAATGTGGCACAACATATAGAGTATGTGCCCTTTGGTGAAGTGTTTATAGAAGAACGCAACGCCACTTGGAATACCCCGTATAAGTTCAACGCCAAGGAACTGGACGAAGAAACCGGACTGTATTATTATGGTGCACGATATTATAACCCAAGAACGAGTGTGTGGCTAAGTGTGGATCCGCTGGCGGAAAAATATCCGAATGTGAGTTCGTACGTGTATTGCCATAATAATCCGGTAAATATGGTTGATCCCGATGGTATGGGTGATTATTATACTAATAAAGGTAAATGGTTGGGAGCAGATAAAAATACGGATAATTTGGCGTATACTGCAAGTGGTGTAACCCAAGATAAAAATGGTATTGTTACAGGAGCAGAAAATAGTCAGAAGTTACCAATTACAAATAGTTCACTTGTGGCTTTTGCAGCAGTAATTGATAAAGAATCTTCGGGTAAAAAGGATGAATCTTATGCTATTGGAAATGTAACAATGAACTATCTTGCAAATGGTGGTTCTAAAGGATTAAAAACTCTTGAGGATGTTGTATGCTACGACAATACCTTTGCTCAAGGTGCTACTCAGTCTAATTATACCGAATTTGTAGGAAAATCAAAAACAGAACAAAATGCTAAGTATGGCATTGGTGCAGCTATTAATGCCGTTGGATATAGTACTGGTTTAAGTGGCTACGCTGATTTGACTAATGGTGCAACGGGTTGGGATGGTAAAGATTTGATAAGAAATTTCAGAGGTGGAAATGCGCATAGAGGTTATATTTGGAGTGAAGATTCACGACCCCTATTAAAATCTTATCAAAATAAATTTGGGGATGGAACTCAAAATATTGATGATTGGAAATTCTCTCCCATTTCTTTTCAAGTTAAAGCAACATTAATTATTGGTGGAACACTTTACCAAAAGATACAAGGTCCCAGGGGTGAACGTAAACAAAGTCTAAACAAATTTAAGTAAATTATGAAATCAATATATTGTTTAATTGTATTTGTATTTGTTTTTATTTCTATTTCTATGACTCTATATGGGATAGAAACTAACATTTATCCTAAAGTATCTACGATTCAAAATCTTGATACTTTATATTTGAATAAAAAAGAATTATCATTTAAAATATGGTTGAAGGATACATTAAAAATTATTCAACATGATGGTTCCAATCAAAACAATGAAATTGGGGTTAAAAGTCGCTGCATTAGGTTAAGTGAAGATTCTTTGTCTTTCGAAATTAGAATAGTTATATCTAAATTAATTAAAAGAAAAGATCAATTTCCAATACAAACAATAATAGGTTCTACCTTATATAATTTAAAAAGTGAACATGTCATTTTACCTAAGTCTTCATATGAAATAAGAATAGCTTATATTGAATTATATGACATTTCACACACAGATGGTGTGTATGAAAGAAATTATGAGTACGACTATGTTTCAATCATACCTTTAAATAGTAAGATGGAAACCTGCTATACTTTAATGAAAGGAAATCTCATCAACGTAAAAAAGGAAAGGAAAGTTTTAAATTGGATTTCAAGTGATTGGTATTTGAATTGTAAATAGTGTTTATTAGTATGGATCCATCCATATGAAAAGCAAGGAATGGCAGTACGCCGTAGCGTTTAGATTGGCGTAGGTTGTTTGATGCAGCCTCTCTGGCGTAGATTGACGATCTTGAGTTCGACCCACTTGGCTGTTGATAAAAGTGAGCTTTTGCCTTGCTTAACCAAATATATTAAGGAATTTAGTTATCACAAGTTAGTGAAATCTAGTAATGGTAATAACAGGTCAATATTGGTCATGTTTATAGAGATATTTATAGTGGGGATGATACACAGATAAACGGAGTGCTCGGCGGAGCACGCACGGGTACAACCAACTTTAAGACATAAATCAGTCCGACATGGTTATCAGCAATTACGGACAAAGGAGCAATCATATTTATATAAGTTCCAGAGGAGAGTAAGTAAATTGTTTTATTCAACGGTATTTAGATATGAAACTCCTATTATAGAAGATATGGCTTTATAAAAGAATTTCAGTGAATAATACAATCTGCTGACTTAAAACTTTTAAACAAGGTTTGATTCGCTAGTCGTTAGTTTTAACGGAACGCTTTATAAGAACTTATATCAAGATGCAGGTAGAACAATTGATTTATTGAATATTGTTATTGGCTGGCAAATAGAAAAAAAATAAGGTGTAGACAATAAAACCATGATATTAAAAGTCGTTTAAGAATATCATAGTAATGACTTGTGGTATGGGTGGAGATTCTAAAAAACAAAATTGACAGATGCACATTATCATGCTACCGTTAACGAAATATCCAAGAAAAAAAATTTCTTTTGAATAATAGTCGGGACAGAATTGCGAGAGATAAATAGAAAGACCCTCTCCAAAACTCCAGAATGAATGGAGTTTCGACAAAAAATTAATTAACCTGAATACTTCGACAAAAAATGAAATCGTTGTATTCGAAAAACAAAAAAATATGAGAACAAAAAAAATTATTTTTACTCTGATTATCGCTTCCTTTTATAGTAGTAATTTATTCTCACAATTAAAAGTAGTAGGAACATCTCCAAATTCAGGTTCAGTAAGCATTGGTTATAGTGGATATTCTAATATTTGGTTAGGAAGTCAGCCCAATTCCAGTCAATATTTTGGATTCGACAAAGGCAAATGGGGCTTAGAAGTTTGGGGTGAAAACCTAAATATATGGAAACCGTGGCCAAGTGCGAACAATGGAGATGGAAACTACTATATGTTTTTTACTCCATCCGGCGCAATTGGTGTTGGACAAGTCCCTACTCATCAAAGTGAAATATGCCTTGATGTAAAGGGAAAGGTTTATTCATACGGTTCAGCACTTAGCTCAGACGAACGACTAAAAACAGAGATTAAGCCACTTACAGATAAACTCGATAAATTGTATCAACTAAATGGCAAATCTTACAAGAAACATGCTATTGAAGATGAAGTTGCTTTACCAGACATCAAAGACAAGGAAGGAAATATAATCAAAAAATACGAGAAACAAAAAAATAAATATAAGAATGAAATTACCGAATTTGGGTTTTTAGCTCAAGAACTAAAAGAGGTTTATCCTGAGTTGGTTTCGCAAGACACTTTAGGATATTATTATGTAAATTACATAGGACTTATACCCGTGTTAGTTGAAGCATTGAAGGAACAAAAGTTACAAATCGATGAACTATCAGCTAAAATTAACGGATCAAGTTCATCAACTCCTAAAAAAGTAGGCTCTTTATCTTCAACAACTGAAAATCCTACGGACTTACTTACTTACCCGGTTCTTGAACAAAATATTCCAAATCCTTTCAACACAGCAACCACCATTGGTTTTTACTTACCAAATTCTATTGCCACTGCAAATATATATGTGTATGATATGAATGGGGTTCAATTAAAAAGTTACTCTGTTGCCGAAAGAGGAAAAGGTAATATAACCATACAAGGCTCTGAATTCATTTCAGGTATGTATTTATATGCTCTTATTGCAGATGGCAAAGTGATTGATACTAAAAGAATGATATTAACGGACTAAATAGAATAATTATGATGACTAAAACTATTTATTTCCTATTTCTTTTTTTTGTTCCTCTGATTTCATATTCTCAAACAGACACATTAAAGTGTATAAAAAAAAATAATCTGCCAAATGAAATAAAGACAACCGATTTGAATTTAGCTTCTAATGGAAACTATTTTTGGATAAGTGAATATTCTCCAACTGGAAAAGTCGGTAAAGTTTATAAAGTTGATGCTGCAGGGATATGCTTAGATTCCCTGGATACTTATAATACAACTTGCATAGAAAGTGATGGTGATAATTTATGGATTATGCATGACCTTACAGACTGGTTATGTAAACTTGATAAAAATACCGGTAAGATTTTGGATTCTATTAGAATTGAAATACCTGAAGTATTTAAGGCACCATATCAAAGTAGTGATATTTGTTATTTAGACTCTTGTATTTATTCCATTTGGCCTTATTGTTGGTGTGGTAAGTATAGATTGTTAAAAGTAGATTTAAGAACAAGGTTGACAATTGATTTAGGAGATATTCCTACGTTTGATAAAATGGTTGTAATAAATGATACCATTTGGGCCGGCAGTAGGTTTGGATTCGGGCTTTATTCTATATATGCAAATAATTCAATAATTACGTCTTATAATCGAAGTCTGTATCTTGGAGGTTTTGATATATCTTGTCTCACGTATAAAAACAATAGTTTATGGGTAATTGATTCTGACAGTAATCTGATGAAAGAATTTACATATCCATTTCCAATTAGTAATGGTATAGAAACGAATATCTTCGGAAACAAGATTAGCATTTATCCCAACCCTACATCCGATTATATTACAATAAACACAGAGGATTTGGGGTGTGATGACGGTTTAATTGAAGTATTTGACCTTTATGGGAAAAAAATTATTTCAGAGAAACAAAAAGCAAAAAAACATAAACTTGCTTTAAAACAAATCAAATCAGGTCTTTATATTGTAAAATTATCAAATGGGAAGAACAAATATAATAGTGTAACATTAATTAAAAATTAAAAACATATGAGAAATAATATAATTGTACTAATATTGATTAATTTATTTATAAGTAATGTGATTACCTGCGCTCAAGTCACAAAATTCAAAAAACAAAAGCTATTTGATATTCCATCTGCAAAAATTACCGATATTAATTTCCAAAATGATTTATGCTATATCAAGACAAAAGATTCTTTATTTATTTTCACAAAAGACGGTAAAAGAAAAGCAAAAAAGAAAGAAAATGAAAATTATAATTGTTTTGTCAAAAACAAATTATTTTCAATAAAAAATAACGCAATTTATGATGATTCAAATGAAAAAGTAATTGAAACACCAAAAGAATATTTAAAAAATAAAACCACAAAGTTTTTATCATTTTCAAATAATAACTTTTACTCTTGTGTCTTTGATACAACAAAATTGTATTTTTCAAATAGCATATCAACTTTAAAAAATGAAAGTGAACCTACAATATTTTGTTATCTTGTTGGAATACCTTCAGGATTATTTTCAGATGATGAGTATTTATGGTATTTATATAATACACACGACAATAATTCAAACGGAATATTAAGGAAATATAACCTGAAATCAAGGGATCTGATATCTGAATATGAAATTCCTGTGATAAATCCCATTGGACTTACAATTAAGGGTGATAGTATATATACATATTCTAATTTCACTAAAGAATTTATTCAGTTAACTAAAATTGGATTAGACTTATGAAACGATTAATATTTATTGCATTATGTCTTTATTCTTTAAATTCTAATATGTTTTGTTCTGAGTATGCCATATTGATATCAGCAGGTAAAACAACTAAGGATAATACAGAACTGAATTCAGAGTATTGGTACGATCTTTATTTAGCGTATGAAGATTTGGTATTAAAAGAAGGATATGATCCTTCAAATATCTATGTGTTTTATGGTGATGGTACTAGTTTTAACTCGAATCGCCCAAGATATAATATCGCATTACATAATTGGAGCAATATCGTGAATTTTGACAATAGTTATAATACTCTTAATGAACAATTAGCAAATATTGGGAATATTATTACAACCAATGACAATTTAGTAATTAGGTGGGTAGTTGGACATGGTAGTGGAAATGCAGCTACAACGGTAACAACAAATCAAGGAGGTCGAACTCCAATAGATAGCGATGATTATTGGGTATATTTGGAGAATAGGAATCTTTCGATCAGAGAATCTGAAATTATTCGTATCATCAATCTTATACCAAATTATAAAAGAAGAAAGATTTTTTGGATGACGTGTTATTCTGGTTGCTTATCAAAAGGAGCTAATAATTTAAATAATAATAAAACTGTAATTATTACCGCATCAGATTGGAACCAAGCATCACAATCTACCCGTTTAGAGAATGACACTTATCATGCTTTCTTTAATTATGTTATAACAAGCTCTTTATTCGGATATGACCCAGTTGGTAACATTTTTAATTCATGTTCATATATTGATCCTTTTGATAATACACATTATTCCGTTATTGATACTAATGATGATGGCGTTAACGATATGAAAGAATTAAGGGACATATATCATTTTATGTATAGTTCATCAACATTAGGTGATATTGGAGATTTAGCCAATAAAATATTTGTAGATGAACATTTAGTTTTTGAAAGTATTAATCTTCATAATAATATTCAATATAAAGTAGAAGATATTAAGTTTAAAAACGACAATTCGATAACTAATAATGCAAGCATATTAATAAATGCCAATAATAGTTTTGAAATTGATGGTGAGTTTGAAACAACAATTGGAACAACATTTGAAGTCCAAAATTAAATTATAAAACCTAAAGTGATTAAATTATGAAGAATTTAATTTTAAAAATAGTTCGTTGTTTATATAGACTCTGTTAGGCGTAGCGTAGTTCGGCAAAGCGTCTTTCTTCCGATAGCTATCGGAATCGTCGTGTGGGAAGGAAAGCTCAGTTCGCAGTAGCGTAAATTTTGGTGTGCAATGTTCGGCATAGCTTGCAGCTATGTCGGAGTTAAAAGCAAGGTTTTGCCTTGCATATCAAAATATATGAAAGAATTCAGGTATCACAAGCTAGTGAAATCCCGTAATGGAGTTAGCAGGTTAATAAAGTTCATGTTTATAGTAAATATCTTATAGTGGCAATGATACATAAATTAAAAACATTCGGGGTATTCTACTTAATTCTTATTTCTTCGTTTAGTGTTGTTTCAGCGAAAACAGCCGATTCTACTTCGTATTTTTATACCAAATATGAATCGGAGAAAGAGTTAACGTATATTCCAAATGTACTTAAAACAGATGTATATTCTATAGCTGAAGGTGACTTACCTATCATTTTAGAACATCGTTTCTCAGATAGATTCACCTTAGAGGGAGGTGTTGGAGTGTTGTTGCCCTATACTTCTAAATTCTTGTCTTTGGGTGCTGCGGCTGAACTGAATTCTCATTTTACAAACACACAATTGGGGTACAGTTTTTTAATGGAACCAAAACTTTTCTATAAATATAAGACCGAATTATATCAGTGTTTTATCGTGAGGTACAGGCATTACAATCAGCTGCTTATATCCGAATATGGGTATGGTAACGGTGCGGAATTTTGTGTAGGCAAGTTTATTATTGATCCAACATTATTGATTACATTTTCGTGGCAAAAGCCATTGGGAAGTGACGGTGAATATAAATATTATAATAGTGTGCTAAGTGAAAGTGGTTCCGGTAAACAAGCAGTATTTAGAATTACCTTGTCTATAAAATTTGGTTATGCTATAAAACAAAATGATTAGGGTCAAAAATTTAGAAAATAAAGAAACACTATCGTGTTAGTCAGTCTATTAAAAAATGAATTAAAGAAAACGCTATTTATAATTAATTTTACAATTACCACTATGGAACAAAACAATTCTGTACAGAAAAGAGTTTCACTGAATTTTGTGTATCTTCTTTCAAGTAAATTTTTTCTGTTATTTGTATTCGTTTGTACCTTGTCTTCAAATTTAAATGCTCAAATTACAAGTTCGAATATTGATGTAAAATGGAGTGAAGAACTACATCCGGTAAAGAGCAGGTTTATGGAAGATATGGGCATTTTGAAAAGTGATGAGAACTACATTTATTATTTATGGAATACCGATCTGGGAGATACTTATAATCAGTTTATGTGGAGCACATCTGTGGAATACCTAGTTAAGTTCGACCGGAAAAACAATAAAAACACCCTAGTAGAACTAAAATTAAAAACTGATAGAGTAAAACGTAATGTAATAAAAGTGAGTTTGATTGGTAATAGTATTCACGTAATTTCAACATTAATCGATAAAAAACAGAAAAAATGCTATGTTCTCGATGAAACTGTGGATATGGAAACATTTAAATTGAAAAATGATGCACATAAAATTTCTGAGATAGACTATAACGGTATTAAAGGTATAGACGAGAAGAAGATCTATGTCAATTTTTCAATATATAAAGATCGAATCTTATTTGACTATAACTTTGATTCTTCTATTGGATCATATTATGGCTTTGAAGTTTTTAATAAACCTATGAGTTCGGAATGGAAATTTAAAGATAAGGCACAAGCTGGTAGCGGAATCACTTTTGAAGGACAGTATGTTTTTGATAATGATGGAAATTTATATGCTTCGCTAAGAAATTTCGAAAATGAGAGGGATGCAAACAGGCATTATGAAAGGAGCAAACTCTTTATAAAGTTCTATCCCAAAGATGGCTCGCAACCTAAAATTCAGGAAGTGAAATTGCCGGGTAATAAATTTGTAACTGCCCAACAATTGGCTGTAAACGATAAAAACGAATTGATTTGTGCCGGTCTCTATGCCATTCAGGGGAACGAAAGCGCAGTGGGAGCTTTTTCAGTTATCTCTACTCCACGGCTTCAGTTAATGGGTTCTTTTAACGATAAAGCATTTGATAACGCGTTTTTGACAAAAGGATTAAATAGTAAAGATGCTGCAAATTTGGAGAATAAATCAGCTGACGGAAAAGAATTTGAAGAAGATTTTACTTATAAATTTAATAATATCCATTTTCGAAATGATGGTGGTTTCGATTTGGTAGCTGAAAAATGTAAGTTATTAATTGAAACTATTTTTAACAGTCAACAAGGGACTACATATAGATATTATCATACTTATGATGATATTTTGGTTCTAACCTGTAATTCAGATGGTAGCTTCAATTGGGTACAGAGAATACCTAAAAATCAATATGTTGTGAATGTGTATCATTTTTTGGGTAGTTATTTGTTGAGCTACGGGCAGAACGATGAAATGAATTTTATGTATAATTTGATTAAGACAAATAGGTTCACAAAGAAACCTACAGATGAATCAAAAATAGTTATGTTATCCTTAGATAGTAATGGGAAAGAATCCTTTAAAGAACTATTTACTGATTTTAAGCTGACGAATTCAATTTGTCCCAAATTTTCTGTCAGTTTAGGAGAAAGTAAATATTTAATCAGTAGAATTAACATGAATACTATTGGGAAAAACACCTTGTTTTTTGGAGAAATGAAACTAAATTAGTTGATTGTCAGAATTTACCATAAACAAAAAAAATGCCATATTAAAGACTTTTCAACAATATCATTATAAAATTAACGAAGTATTGAAAAATTTAAAAACTGAAGTAAATACGATATTTAAAACATGCTTTCGATACAAAGATTATTTAAACATTTATATTTCATCTATCATGAAGAAAAATACAATTTTAGCACTTTTTCTATTGGCATTCACCATTGCTCCATTAACAGCTTCGACAGGTTGGTATTGGGATTATATCATACTTAATGTTAATGATTCTGTAAACAATTATTATAGGATTGGAAATAAACCCAAAGTTTACACTCAGTTCGATAAAACTGATTTAGGCATTGTGGATAGTTTGAAAATTGCAGGTTGTGATATGCGGTATTGGAGTGATACCAAAGATAGAACAAGTGGATCTTTCTTTTACAAAATAATGAGTGAAGATGGTAACACTGAAATAATTCCTCCGGTTGAAACAATCTGGAACCAAACAGAAATAGGAGGGATTGATTATCAGGGTACAAAAAAAATGTCAATAGATTTGTTATCAGGATTAGATTATAATACTACTTATCAGCTTTATGTATGGGCTAAAAGTAGCGGAACAGATTATGGTGATAGTTGGCTACATAAAGTTGCACAAGAAACTGATTCCGTAATTATTTTTACAAAACATGATTCACTTAATAATAAATGGAATGGAATTATTAGTTCCGATTGGAATGATGCACGTAACTGGACAGCTAATGTAGTCCCCTCAGCAAATGCCAGTCTTGTTTTCGATAAAACCTCAATCAGACCATGTCAGTTAGATCAGAACAGAATAGTTAAACACATAGTGAATTGTAGTGCATATCCAATAATAACTAACGGTAATAAGTTAACCATAACAGGAAATTTATATTTGACTAACGGTGCTAAAATTGATGCTTCATCTGCGAATTCTACAATAGAGTTTGCCGGAAATGCTGGCCAAATCATTCCAAATGGAGCATTTCTAAACAACAATGTGTATGATTTGACGATAAATAATTCCAATAATGTAAAATTAATTGGGACATTGAACTTATTGAATACCATTACCACCACTTCCGGTAAATTGGATGTAACTACATATTCTCCTGCCATTGCTTATTCCGGCGTAACGGGTCAAAGTATTGAAAGTGATATATTTTTGAACAATACTGTTCATGATTTAATAATTGATAATGCTGTTGGAGTATCATTAAGTGCTGATTTTACAGTAAACCATTTATTAACCATTAATTCTGGCAAAATACTTACAATACCCACGGAGAAACAATTAAATGTAGTGGGAACCATAACAAATAATGCTGGTGTTGATGGTTTGGTAATTAAATCCAGCCCGACAGGTGAAGTCCCCAATGGCACACTCCTTTTTCATAATGTTGTAGGAGCACCGGTTCAAGCAACAGTGGAAATGTATTCGAAAGCATTCAGATCGACAAACTATAAATGGCAGTTTTTTGGCATTCCCTTACGTTCAATGTTAGTCAGTCCTACTTTTGATGGATCTTATGTTCGTCAGATGTTCGAAAACGAGAATCCGGCGCACTGGTATCAATTGAATAATGCATCCTCTCTTATGTCATTTATAGGTTATGAAATTACACAGGTTTCACCAAGAACTGTTTATTTTCAGGGTGAACTTGAAAATAGCGATTTTAACTCGGGAAAATTATCATACACAAGTACTGCAACTTATTCGGGACAACACTTGATTGGTAATCCATATACAGCTGCAATAAATATTGACAAAATTGTTTTAGGTTCATCTAATTCGGATATAATTGAAAATACTATTTTTATGTACAATACTGGATCATATGACGACTGGATAAACAATACTCCTACTAATGGTACTCTTCCTGGACAATACACTGCAATACCTCTGTTTAATGCTGGAGCCGGAGGCTTACCAAGTCAGATTCCGTCGATGCAAGCTTTTCTGATAATAGTTAACAGTGATAATGAAGCAGCAACAATAACTATTCCATATAGTGCTGCGGCAACTATGGCTAAAAATACAGATATACAACGTGCGCCAAGTGCTAATAAAGCTGGATCTGCGGGCAAAGTATATACCATTATTGATGTAAAAGGGTCTCGTTATGCTGATAAAATGTGGATTTTCTCCGAACCTACTTGTACACACGGTTTTGATAATGGTTGGGATGGGACTAAAACAATCGGTTCTTCACTCGCCCCACAACTTTTTTCTATGGAGAAAGATGGAAATTATCAAGTGAATACTGTTGATGATATTAACGAAACGGAGATAGGATTTCAAGCAGGGGAGGATAAACAATACACTCTAACATTTACACATAGTAATCTAAAACAACGTTATAATGCAGTTTATTTAATTGATTTACTCGAAAATAAGACTATAGATATAACACAAAGTGGATCTACTTATTCGTTTGTCACTCATTCGACATCTACACCAGTAAAACGGTTTAAAATTGTTACCAGTATCAAATAAAACACCATAATATCAATTCAAAATGGATAAAACGGAGCATGCTGA
>DIZI01000042.1:9991-16790 GCA_002427885.1 Paludibacter sp. UBA6032 | reverse complement strand
CAATAAAATTAATTTTGTTTAGTTTTATATAATTAAATAATAAACTTTTAAATTTTGATAAAATGAAAACAAAACTTTTAGTAGCTGTAGTTATCTCAGTAATAGTTACAAGTTGTACAACGAAACCTAAATTTTTATTTTTGAATGCCAGTCAGTTAAAACCATTGGGCATTGAGTTGAATGAAAAAGGAGTTTTTTATAAAAATGAAAACCCAGACTGGAAGCAAGATCATCAAAAATACTCTTGTTTAGCATTTTCATGCACAAATAATAATTATTTAAGTTCATCTCATTTTGATGTAACCGATACCTTAAAAGTTACGAGTGGGGTAGATAGTATAATCATTAATATGAGTTTAACAAAAAATAATTTTTATCCCTTGTTGATTGGAAATACAAGTGGAATAAAAAGTATGGATGAAAATTTACCTGCCGAATTAAAATTATTACCTGTTGCAATATGCATGGCCGAAACAAAACTACCAGCACGTCAGGATACAGTCGTTATTTGGCTTAAACCAACTGAATCATTAAGGAAATCATTGCCTGAAGGTATTAATATGGATGATTATCTGACAATAAACAGATAATATTAATTAATAATTTGTTGAATTATTTATTGTAATATAAATTTAGCTAGAATAGTTCATTGAATTTAAAAGAATGAAGTGCAATTTTATTTCAAAAACAAAATTCTCAAAATATTTGTTAGTTATAACTACAATAATTAATAATTTAAAATTTTGAAATTATGAGCACATCACACATTTACCCGGGAGCGCATGCTTTAAGTACATATATTACCATAAAAGGATGCAGTGAAGCAATAGAATTTTATAAAAAAGCATTTGATGCTAAAGAAAAAGGAAGATTATTAATGCCGGATGGATCAATAGGTCATGCTGAAATTGATATTGAAGGTTCGTTATTGATGATGGCTGAAGAAAATATTGAATGGGATAACAGAAGTCCAAAAACACTTGGAGGAAACCCAATGTCATTTAGTTTATACGTCAAAGATGCAGACAAAGCATTTCAGAGAGCAATTGATGCGGGTGCAACAATTGTAATGCAAGTTACTGATATGTTTTATGGCGACCGTGTAGGACAGGTAATGGATCCTTTTGGTTATAAATGGATGATTGGAACACATATTGAAGATATGAGTTACGAAGAAATGCAAAAGAGGTCGGATAAAATGTTTGGACCGAAATAAAAGTTGAAATTAAAAAAGCGAATCATTATTGATTCGCTTTTTCTTTTTTTTTCCAAACATTTAATTCTTATTGTCCAAAATCCATATTTTAAACTCATTGTCGTTTCGTACAGCTATATTTGCTATTATAACTTCACCATTCGTCAATTTTAATTTACACGGTAAAATTTCGCCAACATAGCCTTCTTCTTTCACAGGCTCACCAATTTCTAGAACTTCCATACCCAGCATTTTTTTGAAATACTCTTTTCTATCCGGAACTAAATTGATGGCAGTACTGTCGTTTTTAAATTTAGTCAGAATCTTTTCTACCGCTTCTTTGGATGACATATTGACTAAATAATTTTGAGGATTCAACAGACGTTTTGGAAGATCTTTTGGAACAAAAATCAATTCTGACTTATCAAGCTGAACGTTATATTCAATTTTTTTCGATTTCAGAATGGTGATGTATTTATGGTTGTAAAAGACTGAAACATAAAAGTTTTTTAAAAGTTTCGTTTCTTTATCGAACACATAAATCTGCCGACAATCTGTTGTAAACGAATATTTAAAATTATTATGGTACCAACCAAATAAATCACCAATCATAAAACGATTTTTATCAATGCTTCGAACTTTATAATTGATAGTAAGCGTAGTGGAATCTCCTTTGTTTTGCATATCAATTTTGGCTTTTTTATCTTCTGCAATTTTGTGAACTGTTTCGAGAAACGCAGTAGGATTAAGAAATAAAGCATTAAATCTTCCTAAATCACCTGCGTCAACTTTTGTGTTTACAGTACAATCTTTATATGCATTTGAATGCCAGTAAGCATATTTTCCATCATAAACATACCATTTATTTTTGCTTGCATATCGCCAAATTGCAGGTTGTTCAAAAATAATTTCAGCCTTCATATCGTTCAACCTGCTTGTCATTTCAATCACATCCGGATTGTAAGTAAACGGATTTCGCATGGAGTAGGTGATAACCATAGTTTTTATTTCATTTGTTTGCGAAATGGACTCTTCAATTAAATCCATTGCTTTTGCTTGTTTCATATTTCCTAATACTATAGGAACAAAGATGAATACTGCAATCACAACTGCAATTGCAGAATAGTTTCTGATATCTTTCATTCTTTTTTTTCTTTTATTGATTTGACTTAATACATTACCTTTAAGCGATTGAGGTACGATAGGTCGAATTTTTGGAGTCAGCTCATTCATAATTGCTTACGTTTAAAATGTTAAAGTTTCGCAACTTTTCAATAGCATACTTGTAACGCGATTTTACGGTATTAACATTGATATCAAGTAGCTCGGATATTTCTACAAAGTTCAAAGAATCAACGAATTTTAGTCGTAATATTTCTGCTTGTTCAACAGGTAAATCACTTAAAATATCATCAATTCGTAAAAACTCCGATAAATATTGTTTCTCTTCTTCGTCAGTTAACTCTTCTTCAAAATGTTCGATAGCCACAAATTTAATTTTTCCGTTTTTGCGAACATAGTCGGTACATGCATTTGAAACAGTTTTTATTAGATACGCTTTCACATTATTTGCCGCGGACAAATGCCGTGAATTTTCGTAAAACTTGATAAAAACTTCCTGCACAATATCTTGTGCCACTTCATTCGAACCAACTCTAAAAAACGCAAACGAAAACAACTGTTGTTGATGCTCATCGATAATGCGCTCAAGTTGGCGCATTTTGTTGAATTCAATTATCATACTTTTCAATCGCTTTACAATTGTAAGACGTAAAAGTAATGAAATCGGTTTATTTTTTAGAAAAAAAAAGGAATATAACAAGATCTTGTTACATTCCTGGAAAAATAATTGTGTTTTTAAAGCATTAATCTCCTTTAGGAGTTTGGGGTACTATTTTGAATAACTTATCATTCCGCCGTATCAGTTCATTGGTTTTCATAGAGAAATACTTTCCTTTTTCTACTTTGTTCACCGGTTCCAGTTTCACGCGGATTTCTTCTATCACGTCTTCGTACGCTCCGGTTGTTTCACCGGTAATAAGAATTTCATCGCCAACAGATAAATACTGAGCTTCCAGTAAAAATTCGGCAACGCCCAGTTTATTGAAGAAGTTAGTACATTTGCCTACATAAATCTTTTTGTGGGTCGCTTCCGAACCATAGTTGTTGCTCCATTCGCCAAGGCGCTGCCCGAGGTAATAGCCATTCCAGAATCCACGATTAAAGACCTTACTAAGGCGAATGTCCCATTCAGCAACTTTCGCGTCGGAAAACGTCCCGTTGAGGCACGATTCAATGGCTTCCCGGTAACAAGCGACCACCGTTTTTACATATTCGGCACCACGGGCGCGTCCTTCAATCTTAAATACCCGTACACCGGCTTTCAGCATTTCGTCCACAAATCCAATTGTTTTCAGATCTTTGGGCGACATAATATATTGGTTATCAATTTCCAGTTCAATTTCCGAGTCTTTATCCGTTACAATATATTCCCGCCGGCAAATCTGATTACAGGCTCCACGGTTAGCAGACAGGTTTTTCTCGTGCAGACTCAGATAACATTTTCCGGAAACTGCCATACACAATGCGCCGTGACAAAACATTTCGATGCGGATAGCTTGTCCATTTTTACCCCGAATATTCTCTTTTTCAATAGCCTGATAGATTTCAGAAACCTGCTCCATATTCAATTCCCGTGCCAGCACCACCACATCGGCAAATTGCGCGTAAAACTTCAACGATTCAACATTTGAAATATTCAATTGGGTAGATAAATGAACCTCTACTCCTACCGTGTTGGCATACATCAAAGCAGCCACATCAGAAGCAATTATTGCCGAGACCTGTACTTCTTTCGCCACGTCAATGATTTCACGCATTAGGGTCAAATCACCATCGTAAAGAATTGTATTAACTGTCAGGTAACTTTTTACATTGTTTTCGTTGCAAATGCTTACTATTTTACGTAAATCATCAGTTGTAAAATTACTGCTCGATTTACTCCGCATGTTTAATTTTTCAATACCAAAATATACCGAATCGGCGCCGGCCTTAATAGCAGCCGAAAGACTTTCCCACGAACCGGCCGGAGCCATGATTTCGATGGAGCCCCTAGCCCCTAAAGGGGAACTAAAATTAATTTCGTCTATATTTATTTTCATTTTTGTTTAATCTATTTCCAAGCTTTACTTATTCCAAGTTCCATTTCAGTGTTGGTAGTTCTTTCTTTTTCCCCTTTAGGGGTTAGGGGTCTTATATTTCGGAGTTAATTTCTCAATCGGAAAGCTAATTCCAACCCTGATTTGATGGTAAGGAAAATCTTTGATTCCATATTGGTATTGAGCAAAATAATCCATATAACCACTCATTATACTGAATTTTGCAGCATAAACGGTTGGGGCATCCCCATAATCGGATCCAAAATTTACATTGGTATGCATCCATCCCCAATAGCCGGAAAGCGTATTTTCAAGTTTCCATTTTGAATTTCCAATTATCAATTTTCCTCCGTACATGGTTGCGTCATCCTGGGTGCTGTTGGTAGTTTCCCAACACAAAAAACCTACATTGGCAATAGCCCTGATTTCAGTAATAAATTTACTTTTCGTGTAAAAAGATTTTCCAATTTCCGCATCGAAGTAATAACCCGGTGTGTCAAAGTAGCGTCTTTGTAAAAAATTAGTTCCGGATGCAGTTTTTAGCGTGGCATTCAAAATAATTGCAGGTGCTGTTTTTGTTTCTTTTAAAACCAACATACGGGTTTGTACATAAAAATCGCCTCCGGCTTTCCCCGAAGTATTTCCGTCCAATGCCATTCGTTGTAAGCTGACAGCAGTAGTAGTTTCATAATGTTCAAAAACGGATGTCCAGACTTTCAATGACACCCGTTCAGGGAATAAAGGAACTTCAACTTTGAAATAACCGTTAGTTGTTTGATCCCCGAAACCGAAATAATAATCGCCCATTAAACTGATAGTCGTTTTTGCAGGAATCCGTGCATCGCTAAACTCCGGAACCGGATTGGCATTGGGACCAAACCAGGCGGTAGAATACTTAACAGTTTGTGAAAAGACACACAGTGTAAATAGAGCAAATGATAGAATTATGCTGATTTTTTTCATATAGGGAGTTCATTAAAACAGTTTGCAAAGATAACTAATAGAATTTAAAATTTCTATTTTCAAATTTATTCCTAACTTTGTATCCTATTTTTGCATAAATATGAAAATTTCAACAATAGAATTTCCGGATAAACCTTTGTTTCTTGCACCTATGGAGGATGTCACCGATCCGGCTTTTCGGTTGTTATGTAAACGTTTCGGAGCGGATATGGTTTATACGGAGTTTATTTCGGCTGATGCACTGATTAGAAGTGTAAAGCGAACCGAACAAAAGCTTACTATTTATGATAAGGAGCGGCCGGTTGCCATACAACTTTACGGACGTGAACCCGATGCAATGGCTGAAGCTGCCCGAATTGCCGAACAGGCGAATCCTGAAATTATCGATCTGAATTTCGGTTGCCCTGTAAAAAAAGTTGCCGGTAAAGGAGCGGGAGCGGGGCTATTACGGGATATTCCTAAAATGCTTGAAATTACAAGACAGGTTGTAAAGGCGGTCAAACTTCCCGTTACAGTCAAAACACGCCTGGGTTGGGACGAAGACAATAAAGTAATTGTCGAACTGGCTGAACAATTGCAGGATTGCGGAATTGCTGCTTTAGCTATTCATGGTCGTACGCGTTCGCAAATGTACAAAGGCGATGCCGACTGGACCTTGATTGGGGATGTGAAGAATAATCCGCGAATGCATATTCCAATTATCGGTAATGGCGATGTAACTACACCCGAACGAGCAGCAGAATGTTTTGATAAATACGGCGTTGATGTGGTAATGGTTGGACGTGCATCGATTGGGCGGCCCTGGATTTTTGCAGAAATGAAACATTTTTTTGAAACAGGTGAAACAGCCTCGTTTCTTAGTTTCGGGGAACAGAAAGCCATTCTTAAAGAGCATATTATTTCATCCGTAAAATGGCTGGATATTCATGATCAAACGCCTGTTGAAAGTGTTTACAATCAGCGCCTGAAAGGGATTATTCATAGCCGGAGACATTTAGCATCTACTCCGGTTTTTAAAGGAATTCCGAACTTTAAGGAAACAAGGATTGCTATGCTCAGGGCCGATTCCCTTTCAGAACTTTTTAATATCATTGATTCAGTACGTGAACCATAAAGACAATTTAATGTTATAACTCTCAATTATATAATTTAATCATTTTCATCATTATGAAAAAGTATTTATTTCCAATCATTGCTTTAGCACTTATGACAACAGCTTGCAATTCACAAAAAGCCGGTTTGGATGCCGGTATTAAACTGGCGAATCTGGATACAACAGCATCGCCTCATGTCGATTTTTATCAGTATGCCTGTGGCGGATGGATGAAAAACCACCCCTTAACAGGTGAGTACTCACGTTTTGGAAGTTTCGATATGCTAGCCGAAAACAACCGGACTCAACTGCGTGGGCTGATTGAAGAAATCTCGGCAAAAACAAATTCAAAAGGTACCGTTGAACAAAAGATAGGGGACATGTATAACC
>DIZI01000042.1:0-9909 GCA_002427885.1 Paludibacter sp. UBA6032 | reverse complement strand
CGTCGCCAGCGTCAGATGTGTATAAGAGACAGGGACTCAACTGCGTGGGCTGATTGAAGAAATCTCGGCAAAAACAAATTCAAAAGGTACCGTTGAACAAAAGATAGGGGACATGTATAACCTGGCCATGGACAGTACAAAACTGAATGCTGATGGTTACAAACCCATTGAAGCGAATTTGAAACGAATTGCCGGATCCAAAAATGTATCCGATATCCTGAAACTTATTCCTGAACTTTCATTAAACGGATTAAATCCTTATTTTGCCGTTTATGTGGCTGCCGATCCAATGAATAGTTCCATGAATCTTGTACAGACTTATCAGGGTGGAATTGGTCTCGGTCAACGTGACTATTATATTGAAAATGATGCACATACCAAAGAAATCCGTGATAAATATAAAGAACATATTGTAAAAATGTTCGAACTGGTCGGCTTTACTCCTGCCGCTGCCCAAAAGAATATGGAAGCTGTTATGACCATCGAAACCCGACTGGCAAAAGCGGCATACGATAAAGTAAAACTGCGTGACCCACATGCGAATTACAACAAAATGACTGTTACTGAATTGCAAAAAATGGTTCCGGTCATTCAATGGAATGATTTGCTGACCTCATTGGGCCTGAAAAATATTAAAGATATCAGTGTTTCTCAGAAGGAATCATTAGTAGAAGTGGGAAATATACTTACTACCGAACCGATTGCCTCCCAAATTGCGTATTTACAATGGAAATTGGTTGATGAATCAGCTCCCTATTTAAGTGACTCCATTTATGCACAAAACTTTGAATTTTATGGAAAAATATTCTCCGGAAAAAAAGATCAGGCTCCACGCTGGAAACGTGCCGTGGGAACTGTTGACGGTGTGTTGGGTGAAGCAGTAGGACAAATGTACGTAAAAAAATATTTTCCTGCAGCAGCAAAGGAACGTATGCTAAAACTGGTTCATAATCTGCAGGAATCTTTAGCTGATCGTATTGGTGCTTTAACCTGGATGGGAGATTCTACCAAGCAAAAAGCGAAAGAAAAACTGAAAGCATTCTATGTAAAAATCGGTTATCCGGATAAATGGAGAGATTATTCTAAACTGGATATAACCAAAGATTCTTACTATGCCAATGTACAACGGGCAAGCAAATTTGAGAATGCATATCAATATGCCAAAGCCGGTAAAAAAGTGGACAAAACGGAGTGGCAAATGACTCCTCAAACTGTCAATGCTTATTATGATCCTTCCACCAACGAAATTTGTTTCCCTGCAGGAATTCTTCAATATCCATTCTTTGATATGACCGCTGATGATGCCTTTAACTATGGTGCTATTGGAGTTGTTATCGGTCATGAAATGACTCATGGATTTGACGATCAGGGCTGCCAATATGATAAAGATGGTAATTTAAAGAACTGGTGGACGGCTGACGATAAAAAGAATTTTGATGCCCGTGCAAAAGTAATGGCTCAATTCTTCGATTCAATTGTTGTAGCTCCCGGAGTTTATGGAAATGGCGAATTTACATTGGGTGAAAACATTGCTGATCATGGTGGTTTGCAGGTTTCTTATCAGGCATTCAAAAAAGCTACTGCAGCAGCTCCTCTTGAAGTAAAAGATGGCTTTACACCGGAACAACGTTTCTTCCTTTCTTATGCTAATGTATGGGCCGGAAACATTCGTCCTGAAGAAATCCTTAAACGGACTAAATCCGATCCGCATTCATTGGGCAAATGGCGTGTAGATGGTGCTTTGCCACAAATTCAGGCCTGGTATGATGCTTTTGGAATTAAAGAAGGTGATCCTATGTTTGTTCCTGTAGCAAAACGGGTTTCTATCTGGTAATCATAATTAAATCTTTTGATTAACGGCTTTAAGCCGTTTGTCGGATAAGAATAAAGAGGCTGTTACAAATTATTGTAACAGCCTCATTTCATTTTAATTTATTGTAAAAATAAATTATCCAACATTTGTCTTAAACGGATCGTTAGTATAATTTTCCTTATTTTCAGACCATACCGGTGGATTTGCCGGAGATTCCAATGCCAATGAAATTTCGTTGTCCAATAAAATCCGTTCAATTTGAGGTGAACTATAAACCTTCTTTTCTGTACTTTCTATAGTTGTTTTCATGTCTTTAATTTTTTTCGGATTTAATTTTCTTATTTCATTATCAATTTTCTAGTCACAATTTCTCCATCCTGTTGAATAGTCAACAAGTAAATGCCATTTATTAAATCGGGACACGAGAGGATATTCAATGACCCTTTTTGCAAGGAATGAACAAGAACTTTTAAACCCTGTAAATCGTAAAGTGTGGCTATTGCCTGATCGTTTACTTCACCTTCGATAATGATTGTTCCGTTTACATTGTATGCTTTCAGGCTACTTATCCCTGCAGTTAGTCCCGAAGTTCCGGTTGTGAAGTTGTCACCTGTACGGATGTAAAACCTTCCGACAGCAGTTGAGCCAGCCAAAACAGTAGTTTTGTAAGTTGCACCATCAGCCAGAGAAGTGTAAGTTTTGGTTGATCTGTCTTCGAGGATTACATTGCAATCCGTTGGCAAATCAACTGTTTCGGCACTAAATGTAATTTCGCCTCCATCCCTGCAGTCAACTCCTACCGGAATAACCAAATTAGAATAATTTTCGGGCAAACATTGAACAGCAAAGTCAACACCATTGTCTTCCAGCAACCGGGTATAAAGCGATAAACCGTTCGTACCGCGAAGCATCCCTGCATCGTAAGTTGGATCAAGCCCTTTAGTCATATTTTCATTGAAAGTGATAATAGCTGAAGATGACGTTGCAGTACTTGTTGCAGTTAAAGTTATGCCGGGCCAGCTTGTTTTTGATGCCGGTGCTTTGAACATTGCACCTGTTTGATATACTTGCATATTATTATTAAATTCTACTATAACCCCATCAGATGCTGCTTTCACAAAAAATCCCTGGCCTGACTGAAAGATGTTTTGTCCAAGATCACGACCACCATAATTTGTGTTGCCCAGAATTTTGTATGATAAAGTGGCATCGTCCCAAACATACATACAGGCATAACTACCATCGAGTGCACTACTGTTGCTTTTTAGAAAATTGTAGGTTCCATTGGCCGCATTGTTCATATTGATTGCCGAAGTGTAAGGGTTACCAATGCAGTTCCATCCCATGCCTCCCATGCTAAGCGGTACTGATTTTGTCCCGCTGGTAAGTTCTCCAGTAAAAGTGACAATACCATCAGAAGTACGTCGTACACTGTAGCCTTTCCCTGATGACAGAGTATCAGGAGTGGTAGCGTCGTAGTAGGTGTTCCATGTATTAGTGGTTTCATTATAATCCATCATACCGTAATTGCTACCGCTGAGAGCTATTGCATTGCCTGTAGCCTGAATAAAAGTACTTACACTATCTCCCACAGTAATGGGTGATACCATATGCCAGATATTTCCTGTCATATAGCGTTCAGCGGAAGCGGTACCGCTTCCCGAAACGCTTGCTACAATTAAGGAACCAGTGCCTGTTGCATCTGATTTTATGGCGACTGTACCATTGTTGGTAAGTGTACCGTTAATCGTAAGATAACCTGCGGGGTTAATGGTTAACACCTTGCCCGCTCCAACAGTGATGCTGGTTGCGATGGGGCCGTTCGTAACATCTGGAATGGTAATATTATTAGAAACCGAAGGAACAAATCCATTATCCCAGTTGTTTGCTGTTCCCCAGTCAGTATCGGTGGCGCCTGTCCAGATAAGATTGGCACCGCAATCTGTGGTGCTGTAACTTGCTCCGGCATCCTTGTTTGGCCAGTAATCAGTTGACCAAGCCGCATCATCCACCTGAATACAGGTTAAGTCGGGATTGCTGGTTGCATCAAAATCAGAAAGGTTGTTATTATTTCCATTTTTCACATTTAAACTCGTTAATGAATTGTTGTTACAATACAAATACTCAAGCACTGTATTTGATGAAACATTTAAACTTGTTAATGAATTGTTGTAACAATAAAGATACTGAAGTGCTGTATTTGATGAAACATTCAAAGTCGATAGCTGATTCTCGTAACAGTAAATCTCATAAAGAGAAGTAAGACCAGAAACATCCAAACTCGTTATTTGATTGTATTGACAATGTAACTTTGAAAGATCAGTATTGTCAGAAACAACTAAACTCGTCAGTAGATTGTTGGAGCAACCCAATGTGGTAAGAGCCGTATTTGTGGAAATATCCAAACTTGCCAGTTGATTGTATGCGCAATGCAACTCGGTAAGAGCCGTAACACTTGTAGTATTCAAACTCAATAATTGATTGTTCTTACAAGACAAAAACTCAAGCGCTGTATTGGCCGAAACATCCAAACTTGTTAATAAATTGTAACTACAGTCCAAATAAGTAATATTTGTAAAAGCTTCAATGCCTGTTAAATCAGTAATACTTTGGCTGTTTACACTAATGCTTCCAGCATAAGCCGAGGCTTCATCATATTGAATTTCGCTATCGCCATTGATATCAATGCCATTTCCAACCAATGCCGCTTTAAAAGCATCATCTGGAATGTTTACTGAACAAACCTCATTAAAACTTTCTAAGCCATCTATGTTTGCCCAGTTGGCAGTTGAATAAGCCGCATTATCCACCTGAATACAGCTTAAGTTAGGATTATTTGTTGCATTAAAATTAGTTAAACTTGTATTATTTCCATTTTTCACATTCAAACTCCTTAGGTGATTATTATTACAATACAAAGCTATAAGAGCAGTATTATTTGAAACATTCAGACTCGTTAATGAATTATTACTACAGTCCAAACTAGTAATATTTATAAAAGCTTCAATGCCTTTTAAATTAGCAATGCTTAGGCCGCTTACAATAATTACCCCTGTATAAGCAGTGGCTTCATCATATTGAATATCACGATCGCTATTGGCATCAAGTCCCTCTATTAATAACAATGCCGATTTAAAGTTTGCATCGGGAATATTTACTTTAGACCAACCACAAAACTCATTAAAACTTGCTCCGGTATCTTTACTCCAGGAGTCTGTTGACCCATCATCCACATCATCCACCTGAATACAACTTAAGCTGGGATTGCCGGTTGCATTAAAATCATAAATGCTGCTATTATTCCTATTTTTCACATTTAAACTCGATAATAAATTGTTGTTACAGTTTAAATACTCAATCGCTGTATTGGATGAAACATCCAAAGTCGATAGGTGATTCTCGTAACAGGATATCTCATAAAGAGAAGTAAGACCAAAAACATTCAAACTCGTTAATAAATTGTTGTTACAATAGAGAGTCTGAAGAGCTGTATTGGATGAAACATCCAAAGTCGATAGAGAATTCTCATAACAGTAAATCTGATAAAGTGAAGTAAGACCAGAAACATCCAAACTCGTTAATGAATTGGTGTTACAATACAAATCCTCAAGCGCTTTATTGGATGAAACATCCAAACCTTCTAATGAATTGTTATTACAGTTTAAAGAAGTGATGTTTGTAAAAGCTTCAATGCCTGTTAAATCAGAAATACTTTGGCTACTTACATCTATAGTGCCTGTATAAGCCGAGGCTTCAAAACATTGAATTTTGCCATCGCCATTGATGTTAATGTCAGTATTTCCAACCAATGCATTTTTAAAATTAATATCTAGAATATTTACAATACAGGCGCAATCAGTACTAAAACTTTCTAACCCATCGTATGCGTCTGTCCAGTAATCTGTTGAATAAGCTGCATTATCAACCTGAATACAAGTTAAGTCGGGATTGCTGGTTGCATTAAAATCAAGGCTGGTATTATTCCCATTTTTCACATTCAAACTCGTTAATAAATTGCTGGAACAATACAACGAAATAAGCGCTGTATTAGCGGAAACATCCAAACTCGTTATTTGATTGTTTTGACAATGCAACTTTGAAAGATATATATTGCCAGAAACGACTAAACTCGTCAGTAGATTGTTGGAGCAACCCAATGCAGTAAGAGCCGTATTTGTTGAAATATCAAAACTTGCTAGTTGATTGTATGCGCAATGCAACTCAGTAAGAGCCGCAACATCTGAAGTATTCAAACTCGATAATTGATTGTTGCGACAACTCAAATATGTAAGAGCAGTATTGGATGAAACATCCAAACTCGTTAATAAATTGCCAGAACATTCCAAATACTCAAGCACTGTATTGGCCGAAACATCCAAAGTCGTTAATGAATTGTCACTACAGTCTAAACTAGTAATATTTGTAAAAGCTTCAATGCCTGTTAAATGCTCAATGCCCATGCTGCTTACAGTAATGCCTCCTGTATAAGTAATGGCTTCATCATATTGAATTTCAGTATCACCACTGGTGTTAATGGATGGGTCATCAACCAATGCCGCTTTAAAATTAGCATCTGGAATATTTACTGTAGACCAACCACAAACCTCATTGTAACTTGCTCCTGCATCCTTGTTTGTCCAGTTGGTAGTTGACCAAGCCGCATTATCCACTTGAATACAAGTTAAGTTGGGATTGTTGGTTGCATTAAAATTAGTTAAATTTGAATTATTTGTATTTTTCACATTCAAACTCGTTAGTTGATTATCATTACAATACAAAACTGTAAGAGCCCTATTGGCCGAAACATCCAGAGTCATTAGAGAATTATTGTTACAAGTCAAAGAAGTAAGATCAGTATTATTTGAAACATTCAGACTAGTTAATAAATTGTTGCTACAATTCAAACTAGTAATATTCTGAAAAGCTTCTATACCTGTTAAATCAGAAATGTTCTGGCTGATTACAGTAATGCCTCCTGTATAAGCAGTGGCTTCATCATATTCAATTTCAGTATCGGCATTGGAGTTAATAGAGAGATTCTCAACCAATGCCGCTTTAAAATATTCATCGGGAATATTTACTGTACATACCTCATTGTAACTTGCTACTGCATCTATATTTAACCAGTTGTCAGTTGACCAAGACGCATCATCAACCTGAATACAAGTTAAGTCGGGATTGCTGGTTGCATTAAAATCAGTTAAAATTGAATTATTTGTATTTTGCACATTTAAACTCCTTAATGAATTGTTGTAACAATATAAAGAAGCAATAGCTTTATTAGTTGAAACATCCAAACTTGTCAATAGATTGTACGGACAATGCAATATAGTTAGAGCTGTATTGGCAGAAACATCTAAACTCGATAGTTGATTGTTAGCGCAACCCAATAAGGTAAGAGCTGTATTAGTGGAGATATCCAAACTTGCCAGTTGATTGTTTGCGCAACGCAATTCATTAAGAGTCGTAACACCTGTAGTATTCAAATTCGTTAATTGATTGTACTGACAACGCAATTGAGTAAGAACTGTATTGGCCGAAACATCCAAAGTCGGTAATGAATTGTATTGACAGTGCAACAGAGAAAGATCAGTATTGCCAGAAACGACTAAACTCGTCAGTAGATTATTGGAGCAACCCAATGCTGTAAGAACCGTATTTGTGGAAATATCCAAACTTGCTAGTTGATTGTATGCGCAATGCAACTCAGTAAGAGCCGCAACACCTGAGGTATTCAAACTCGATAATTGATTGTTGCTACAATATAATATATTAAGAGCCGTCGCAACATCCAGGCTTGTTAATGAATTGTAGTTACAATTAAGAGTTTGAAGCGCTGTATTTAATGAAACATCCAAAGTCGATAGAGAATTATTGCTACAATCCAAATACGTAAGCGCTGTATTTAATGAAACATCCAAACTCGTTAATGAATTGTTATTACAGTTCAAACTAGTAATATTTGTAAAAGCTTCAATGCCTGTTAAATAAGCAATACCCTGGCTGCTTACATCTATTGTGTCTGTATAAGCCGAGGCTTCAGAACATTGAATTTCTTCATCGCCATTGGCATCAATTCCATCTATTGCTAACAATGCCGTTTTAAAATTAGTATCGGGAATGGTAACATTTCCTGTGCAGGGATCAGCCATTGCACAATTCATAGAAAAGACAAAGAAAAACAGGATTAAGATACTTGTTTTTAATTTTTTTTGAGAATGGAGTAGTTTCATGTTGATTTGATTTTTATTTATAAAAATAAGAACATTGATTTATCATGTTTGAAACTTTAATGTAAGTATTTAAATAATTTCCTCGTTAGCAATGAGGGGGAGAGTTGCAAAAGAAACCGTCTCTATCCCACATTCGTTTTAAACGGATCGTTATTATAATATTCCTGGTTTTCTGACCATTTTGGTAACTTTACCGGAGATGTCAATACCAATCAGATCTCATTGTCAAATTTGGTATTTTTTTTTCTTTCGTATTTGATTTGAAATATTTTTCATATCAAAATTATCTTTGATAAAGAATAACCTATTTTATATTCTCATCTTAAATATTTACAAATTTAGATGCAAAAGTTAGGAATCTAATTATCAATTCGTACAAAGTGAGCGTACGATTTGACAAACATTTCAAATTTAGAGTAAATTAATCAAGTAATTAATCAGGACTGGTGGTTTTGACGCCAAATGGATGGTGATACTTTAGTAATAACTTTAAAATGGCGGCTGAAATTTGAAGATTCACTGAAACCTACCATTTCGGAAATTTCAATCAGGTTGTGTTTGGGATATTCAATAAATAATTTTTTTGCTTCTTCTATTCGAAGTGAATTTATCCAGGTATTGAAATTTATTCCTTCTTCATTGTTAATATACATAGAGAGTGTTGTACGTCCGATTTTTAGAAAATGAGACATATCTTGAATATTCACTCCAGGCTTCAGATAATATTTCTCTTCTATAATTGTTTTTTTTAATTCATTCCATACCAATTTCTTATTGATTTTCCCGTTTGTTTCCGTTATCTCTGTAAGAGGAAAAATTACCGGTTCTATAAATACAAAAGTTTTAGGATATTGTATATAATATATAGCAAACACCAGGTAATAAATTACATAGCAAATTGAAAATATCAAAATCCATAGTTCTGATATAAAAAAGAATGAAATTAATGAACTAATACCCAACAACAAAATAGCTAAATAACTAAATTTTACCCAGGGCATTTTAAGGTGGTAGCTTTCCGTGAAATAATTATCAACCTGATTTTCGTATAATTTCAGTTGGGTGATAAACAAGTTGGTTAAATACCATAGTTGGAAAATGAAATAGATTAAGAACAGTTCCCTGATAAATAAGGTAGGTTCAAGAGCGTGTTCTTTTAGACGGTCTAAATTTAATATCAGGGGGTCTCCCCATTTAGTGACAATGGACCAATAAAGCAAATTCAGTATGATTACGGGTGATAGCTGTTTAACTAAGTAAATCCTGGTAATATATTGAGGATTGAGAAGAATAATCAACGCAATTGAAAACAAACTTAAACGGATGGATGATACTGTTAATATATCCATAGAAATTAAATTTACTGTAGCCACATGAAATGACATAAAAGATAATTTTAGAATAGAAATGCACAAGTAAGCACCGGCGAGAAATCGTAATGAAACCTTATATTTCTTTAACCCTTTATTTGGAGGTAAAGGTAATGTCAGAAAGACTGTGGCCATAGCTGCACAGACCATTATTAAAGCAGTATTTACAAATAATGATGCATGATTTTCCATATAGAAGATATGCTGATTCTGATTTTTGTTTTAAGCTAACAAAGAATAACAGAATAATTATTAATGTAAAAGTATGCAAATATAAACAAAAAAGGCAGAACCTCATCGTCTGCCTTATTTTTTTTTCGGTTGTATTGTTTTTTACTTGCCATTACTTTCTGATAGTTAATGGCTTTTCCGTGAGCCTTTAGCTCTTCTTCACGACTTTGCTTTCGGGCCGCTTTTACTTGCTCCACAATGGAGTCTTTCTTTTTTTGTTTCATATTTAATTATAATAAGTCACTGCTGGGCGTTTAGATCC